>JAPOHD010000020.1 GCA_026671195.1 Draconibacterium aestuarii
TAATTGCTTGTTTGCATGCAAAAATCCGTATTTTCAATTCAAATCGTCACGCTATCAAAAATCGCTACAAGTACGACTAACAAAGAATTTCAAAGAACGCTTATTAATTTTTAATACCCACTAGTGACCCAAAGACTGAAATGAAAGAACTTGAAAATATATACTTTAAAGATCAGGGATCTTTTCGGAATTGGTTGAAAAAAAATCATGACAAGAGCCCGGGCGTGTGGATGACATACTACAAAAAGCACACCGATAAAGAATGTATAGAATACAGAGAGGCTTTAGAAGAAGCGCTCTGTTTCGGATGGATAGATAGTATTATAAAAAAAGTAGACAACGACCGTTATGTGCGGAAATTTACCCCACGAACCAATATATCCAACTGGTCGGATTTGAATAAAAGAATCGTACTTTCGATGATCGGGAAAGGCAAAATGACGGAAGCCGGACTACAAAAAATCGACGTTTACTTAAAAACCGGAAAAATTGATTGGGAAAACAAAGGCTTAAAAGGCGATGCTAAGGACAAAGAATTTGCTATCCCGGATTATATTTTGAAAGCCTTTGCTGAAAACGAACCGGCACTGACAAATTTTAATACTCTTGCCTCAAGTTATAAACGTCATTTTGTGCTTTGGATAAGCAGTGCCAAACGGGAAGAAACCATCCAAAAAAGGTTGAGAGAATCCATCCAATTATTAAAAGAGAATAAAAAACTGGGATTAAAATAAACAGGATCTGAAAAGCCACAGAAATTAGCAACCAAAGGACACGGAACAAGTTTGATTTTAGTAGTACTTAATAATCCACTCCACAAAAGAATCCATAATAAATATGCACTAACAGATGAAACGCCGGGCCCTTTTAACCTCGAACCGCCTACCCCGAAACCTGCACTTCAAAGCCGGCATTTCGCACGCGCCCGGCAATTGAATTCAGTTCTTGCAGCGAAACTTTTTCGAGGGTTTCAATGGGTGTGTCGCGGGCAATGGTGTAGATCATTACCTGCAGCGGATTAATTTTTTTCAGCAGTTCGAGCCAGGCCGCTATTTCTTTTTCGGTGGTGTTGTCAATTTCCTGTCCTTTAAAACTTCCGCGCACAAACATGGTTTGAATAATCACCTTGCCGTTAAAAGCAATTAACTGTTCGATGGTGCGTTTCAAATCAAAATTTCCTTTTGGGCAATCGAGCAGTTTTACGGTTTCTTCAAAAGCCGAATCCAGTTTCTGAATATTGTCTTTAATTTTTAAGAGCGCGTCAAACACCGGTTTTCGATGAATCATGGTGGCATTCGACAAAACGGCAATGCGTGCTTTTGGTGTGAGTTTATCACGCAATTCGATGGTGTCGTCAATAATCCCGGCAAACTCGCGATGCAAGGTGGGCTCTCCGTTTCCGGCAAAGGTAATTACATCGGGTAGCTCGTTTTCAGCCACCATTTCCTGCAATTTGGCTTCCAGTTTTTCACGCACTTCAGCACGGGTTGGAAGCGTAACTTTTTCCTCATACTCTTTGGGTGTAAAACCACACTCACAATAAATGCAATCGAACGAACACACTTTTACATCGGTTGGTAAAAGGTTAATACCTAACGAAACGCCCAAACGCCGGCTTTTTACCGGCCCAAAAATTATTTTATCGAAAAGAAATGTTGCCATGTTTATATAATGTTGCGCAAAGATAACATCATTTTTAAAGGAGTATTTACTCACCAAAACATGATTTGTAGTACTTTCGGAAAAATTAATTTAAATGCCTGGGCTCAAAATCATTCAAAAACGCATCGGATTCTCCAATTCCACATTAATTGCAAATGGCAATAATTCTATTCTGGTAGACACCGGAGTAAAAGGCAACATGAAAAAGTTTGGAGTTTTGATCCGTGAGGCCGGGTTACAACCTGAAAACATTAAACTGATTGTTTTAACCCACACGCACTACGACCACACCGGCAACCTTCTAAAACTGGTGAAATACACCAAAGCAAAAGTTCTGGTTCATAAGAATGAATTCGAAAACTTGAAAAACGGGTTCACTCCCATTCCTGTGGGGAATGGAAAATACTCGCACTTTATTTCCGAACTGGGAAGAAAAGTGCATCCCAAATATGCTTCTCCAAAACCTTTTACAGCAGATCTGATCAACGAATACGAATTTGACTTAAACACGTTTGGCCTTGACGGGAAGATTATTTCAACTCCGGGGCATACCAATGGTTCGCAGTCGGTTTTAATCGACAAGTACCTGATTTCGGGCGATACTTTTTTGAATATGAAAAACGGCAGGATATTCCCGCCTTTTGCCGACGAGCCCCGGGTTTTACTTGAAACGTGGGAAAAGCTGTTCAGCCAAAATATTAAAACTATTTATCCCGGCCATGGCAAACGTTTTAAAATTGAAAAAGCTATGCCGGATTTTGAGCGTTGGCAGCAAAAACTCAGTTCCTGATTTTATAATGAGATTGCTCTTTTATACGCATTTTTATTCTTGCAGGAACAACTACCAACCAATAACCAAATCTTCCTACTTTATCTCCAGCGTAGTTTGACCGATTTCGTTTCCGTCGGCAAAAAGGTTGATAATGTATTCGCCCGGCATTAACTCGGCTTCGTTGGTGTTGTCCCAAAAAATGGCAACCGGCAAATCCTTTCCTTCATAAACCACCTCGCGCATGGCCGAATACTGAATTTTTAAATCCTCAAACTGAAATACATCGTTTTCCGATTTTACCATCAGCAGCTGATCGGGGCGCATAATACGCGCATAAATATTTTTTGGACCCCGTTTGGCCGTGGCATTTTTTCCTAAAACAAAATAAATCCTGATTTTTTCGGCACGTTTGGCAAACTTGGTTTCCTTGCTTCTGTTGTTTAGAGCCTCAGCATTTAACTCGCGGGTTTCAAGCATGGCAGCGCGTTTCAAGTTTTGCTGCAAATTCTCTTTTTCCTTACTCAGCTGCAGATTTTGTTGTTCAACCTCTTTGTATTGTTGTTTAACCTCTCGGTTCTCGGCCATCAGCTGCTCGTTCCGGGCATTTAACGAATCAATCTGCACCACAAAATCACGCATAATTCCGCGCAACGTAGTAACCTGCTTCTGGTAATCCGAAATTTTTGAGTAACTCACTTTTTTGGTTTGCTCCACTTCCAGCAACAGATCTTTCACCTTTGCCTGGGCCACAAAAAGGGCTTCGTTAATGGTATCGTTTTCGGTTTTTAGCGAATCGTAACTGGTTGCAATCTGTGTTAATTCAAACTGGATAGAATCTTTTTCGGCTTTCACCTCGTTTACCATCACCTTGTGATCGCGCCTTTCCATAAAAAACAAAACCAACACAGCCACCAATACTACCGAAAGTACAATTACAATTATATTATTCCTTCTGTCTTTCGCTTTCTGTGCTTTATCTATCTCACTGCTCATACTTCAATTTCTAATTAACTGTTTGAATAACGCTGCAAAATTAATAATCTTTTATCCGGCAGCAAATCATTCTATGTTCATCCTATATAATGTTGAATTCTATGTGCCGACAAGCAAGTCTATTAAAAATCATTCTAAACAAAATGCTAAAAAAAGGGTTGTACTACAGAAACATTATCCCGACATAATTCTATTGCAATGAAGAAAACAAACCTTCTGATCCTACTAATCGCACTGCTGTTTGCACCCGTTATTAATGCACAGGAACACTACGATGCTGTAATAACAGGCCATGTGGTATCGAAAGGAGAACACATACCTTTTGTAAATATTTACCTCGAAGGAACCAACTACGGAACGGCAACCGATGTAACCGGCCACTATATGCTGGTTGATTTACCATTGGGTGAGTATACGCTTGTGGCGAAAATGGTGGGCTACAAACAGGGGAAGAAAAAGGTTCTTCTGAAGGACGGCGAAACCATTGAAGTTAAATTCGACCTGGAAGAGGATGTTATTCATATGGACGAAGTAGTGATAACCGGCACAAAAACATTTAAACGCCAAACCGAAAGTGCCGTAATCGTAAATGTTCTCGACAACAAAACCATTGACAAAGTAGCTGCACAAACCATCTCCGAATCGTTGAGTTTTCAACCGGGATTACGCATGGAAACCGATTGCCAGACCTGTAACTACACACAATTACGTATGAACGGACTTGGCGGTGCCTACAGTCAGATTTTAATTAACAGCCGGGCCGTTTTTAGTCCGCTAACCGGGTTGTATGGTTTAGAGCAGTTACCTACCGAAATGGTAGAACGTATTGAAGTGGTTCGCGGCGGTGCATCGGCACTTTACGGGTCGAGTGCCATTGGCGGAACAGTAAATATTATCACCAAACTTCCGCAGCGTAACTCATACGAAGTAACATCGAACAATTCAATTATCGGATCGGACGCCCTGGATTACAATGTTCGTGCAACCCTGACCGCACTTTCGCAAAAAAGAAACGCAGGAATGGTTTTGTATGCTTTTCACCGCGATCGTGATGCCTACGACCATAACAGTGATAATTTTTCGGAGCTTCCGGAGATTAAGAATAATTCTTTTGGATTGAATTCTTTTTTTCAATTGGATGAAGATCAGAAAATTGAAGCCAACTTTTCGAGTACTTATGAGTACCGTTACGGAGGAGAAATGATTGAAGGACCGGCTTATCTTGCCAAACAATCGGAAGAGCGCACCCACAATGTAATTATGGGAGGCATTGATTATACATACACACCGGGGCTGCGTACCAGTGTTGTAGCCTACTCCGCCGGTCAGTACACCAAAAGAGATCATTTTACAGGGATTGCTCCTGATGGTGGCGACGAATTGCAGAACTATAATAACGCTCCGCCATACGGACATTCAAAAAATTATACCTACCAATTTGGAGCGCAACTAAACCATGCCGTAAATGATTTTGTGGGAGCCGGAACCAATATTTTCACCTTTGGGGCCGAATTCGTTAGCGACGATGTGTACGATGAGATTGAAGCTTACGATTATTTAATCGATCAAAGGTCGAATAACTTTGGAACATTTATTCAAAGCGACTGGTCGCTTACACGGAAAACAACATTATTGGCCGGTATTCGTGCCGACAAACACAATTTTGTGGATAACCTGATTCTGAATCCGCGGGTTTCGTTATTGCTGAAACCCAACTTAAACACGCAGCTTCGTTTCTCGTGGTCGACCGGATTCCGCGCCCCGCAGGCTTTCGATGCCGATATGCATATTGCTTTTGCCGGTGGCGGAATTCAAACCATACAACTGGCAAATGATCTGGAAGAAGAACGTTCACAAAGTTTAAGCGCTTCGTTAAACTGGGACCGTCCAAGCGAAAATCACATTTACGGTTTTACCATTGAAGGTTTTTATACCCAGCTAAAGGATGCTTTTATTATTGAAGAAATTGGAACTGACGATTCAGGGAATTCAGTTCTGGAAAAACGTAACGGGGGAAAGAGCAAGGTTTACGGCGCTACCTTTGAAGCCCGCACCAATGTAAACCGCAAACTGCAAATCGAAGCCGGTATAACACTTCAGAAAAGCAGCTATGGTGAAGAAGTGGCTTGGTCGGAAGAATTGCCCGGAACAAAAGATTATTTACGTACACCCGAAGCTTACGGATATTACACCTTGAGCTGGACTCCGATGCAACGTTTCAGCGCTGCCTTATCGGGAGTTTACACCGGAACAATGCTGGTTCCACACTATGGGTTGGCCGGCGATCCGGGAACCATCGAACAGGATGTTTTGTTTGAATCGCCGGATTTTATGGAAACAAATATAAAACTGGCCTACACCTTCGAACTAAAACGAATCGATTCATCAATTGAATTATTTGGTGGCTTTACCAATCTTTTCGATGATTTTCAGGATGATTTTGACAGCGGTAAAAACCGTGACAGCGGATATGTTTACGGGCCTTCAAAACCACGATCTGTATTTTTTGGTGTGAAACTATTCAACTAGTGCCCAATAAAAAAGGTTGCTATCCCAAATGAATAACAACCTTTTAAACTGTGAATACCAGTAGTAACCTGACAAAAATGGAATGATCCCTAACTACTTCGCGAATGTCAACTATTTGTTATAAACAAATGCACTTTATACAATGGCACAATAGTGTCATTTCGACGAAGAATGAGGAGAAATCTCTCCCTTAAGGAACAGATTTCTCGCCGTCAGCCGACGGATCGAAATGACAGCTCCGTACTTCTGCCGTTGCCTCATTATGCACTTTGAAAAATAGGTGAACCCTTAGACTCCATTAAATGTATGTCCAATTCTGTTATTTACTAGTACAAGTTTCCTATTTTAAAACCAAAATAAATGGTTCGGGGAGGGAGTGGCCCATAAACATACGATGGATCGCGATCGATACCACTATCAAAGTCGCTCTGATAACTGTTGAAAATATTTTTAACTCCACCATTCAGCTGTAACTTTACATTTTTAGCCACTTTAATATCGTAGCTTACTTTAACTCCGGCATCGAAAAACGAACCACTTTTACGCAATTCACCAAGTTCCGGATTTTCAAGCTGCGGCCCAAAGTAAGGCACTAACATCGATCCCGTATAATTACCTGTTAAAGCGACATTCAGCAGTGGAGTGGGACTATAATTCATACTTAAATAGCCATAGGTATTCGGAGTTCTGAAAAAGCGGGTTTCGTCAAACTCCTGTGGTGCTTCAAATTCGCTTTTTTGTAATGTAAATCCAGATTGTAGCTGAATCCTGTTTGAAGGTGATGCATTTAATTCCACATTTATTCCCTTCACACTTGCCCCGTCTTCGGCGTTAACACGCGTATAAATTACGGTTCCATTTTCATCAGGTTCGCCATATTCATTGGCAAACGGATTAATTAACCGGGTGTAAAAACCTTCAACCAAAACCTGGTACTGCCATTTCCCATCGTTATTCGAATAATCCAGCGATGCTGTAAAACTGTCGGATGACTCCTGTTTTAACCCGGGATCGTTCTGGTGGATAACACGTCGCGATCCGGAAGTTTCGATGTGCAAATCCTCATCAAAAATCTGAGGCGCTCTAAATCCCCGTCCGTAACTTCCACGCATTTGGAAATGATGCGATAAATTATACAACAAACTTACCCTGGGACTAAACACGTTACCGGTAATGCCGTCCGCTTCATTCGTTTTATCGGTGATGTTGTAATGATCGAACCGTAACCCGGCACTAAATACCAACTTCTTTGTTTTCCATTCTGATTGCAAAAATGCACCCTGTGTCAGCATTCTCTGATCGGCAACCAGGGTATTTCCATGGTGAATATCTTCTT
Organism: Draconibacterium aestuarii; assembly: GCA_026671195.1. Taxonomy (GTDB): domain Bacteria; phylum Bacteroidota; class Bacteroidia; order Bacteroidales; family Prolixibacteraceae; genus Draconibacterium; species Draconibacterium aestuarii. The sequence continues at coordinate 7,293 of JAPOHD010000020.1, forward strand.
CCGGATCATAATATCCGAGCTTTTTATCGCTTAGAGTACTACCGTTCGACTCAATTCCTGAAGTGATAGTAGCCGGAGCAAACAACAATAAATCGAAGTTTCGAATGTACTGAGCCCCCAGAGCATAGGTAAAGTCCTCGGTTTTCCCGTAAGCCGAAGGATCCTGGTTGGCACCATAATACGAATCTCTGTCAACTCCCTGCATTGATCCAAACAACGAAAATTTATCACTTTCGCGAAGTAACAGGTCAAAATTAACAGCTCCGGAATTTATCTGATGTTTTACACTTTCCGTAATATCCGATTCGTGGAGAGGTAAATCAAAGTCATTACCTCCTCTTCGTGCTTCGTTTATATTAAAGTAATCGAAAGTCAATTTCCCCCGGTTGGCAACTCGCTGGTAAAAACGGGCTCCGATTGTAGTATTGTCGATACTCGATAGTTCGGAAAAACCATCACCGTTTGCATCAAAAGCATCGCGCTTGCGGTGGAAACCAAAAATACTCATTCCGGTTCTGTAATCGTCAGATACGAACGAACCATTTAAATTTACATTGTAATCGGTAGCTGCATTGTAATCGGTTGCCACACCGACTATACTGTTCGAAACGGCCGCTTCAAAACTGTTCGAAATCGGATCTTTGGTAATCAGGTTTATAGTACCGGCAATGGCATTACTTCCATACATCGACGAGCCTCCTCCACGGATTACTTCTACACGTTCGATCATATTGGCCGGAATCAGTTCCAGACCGTAAACACCTGCCAAGCCACTAAAAACAGGCCGCGAGTTAATCAAAATTTGCGAATAAGGGCCTTCCAACCCATTCATCCTAACCTGCGAAAAACCACAGTTCTGACAATTATTTTCCATGCGCAAACCCGGAGAAAAGTTCAATCCTTCGCTTAAAGTAGCACTTTGTACCCGTTCAAAAAGTTTTGCGTTTATGCTGTTTACAACCGTTGGTGTTTCTTTTCGGCTTTTTGCATTTCTATCGGCCGAAACCACTACCTGGTCGATCCCAATATTATCGGTTTTTAATTCAGCCAAAATAGTGATACTCTTTTTGGCCTCTAATTCCACTTCTTTTTCAAGTGTTTGATAACCTACAGCCGAAACCACAACCGTGTGTTTTCCTGTTGGCAAATTGGTTATTTTAAAATGTCCTGTTGCATCTGCAGCAGTTCCCAAAGTTGTTCCTTTTAACGTAATAGTTGCAAAAGGTATGTGTTCGGTACCCGATTTTACATCGCCAAAAAGCATGGCATCCGTTTCTGTTTTTTTCTTGTCTTTATCTTCTTCAGCATTACTAAAAGTAACACACGTAAAAAGAAAAGAAAGTAGCAATATCCACTTCATAATTCGATAATGAATTGTTTAATAATGTTTTTATAATGATTCTGGGGGTTCCAATAAGATTTGAAAAACATTATGCAGGTGGACCGCGTGGAATTGTTTTTAAGAATGGAGAAAATAAATCTATCGTTTCGTTTGCAACAAAATACGCTTTATGCGTTTCATTTAAATCGATTGTCAATCCGGCAATCTGGGGGGCTTCGTAAAAATCGAAATGCAACGAACTATAAAGGCAGATTTCAGTTTTTGAGTGGTTGTGTTTGTTGATCGGATCGTCGCTCTCTTTATCCAGCGGATGCGAGTGAGTGATAACAATACCGTTTGCATAAACATGAGTATGCTTGTTTTGTATCGAATTCTGAACGATATAAAGATATACCGGAAGAATAAATACAAACAGAATATTGATATGTTTTCTTATAAATGCCACTCGTACTAACAGAGAGCGCAAAACTACTAACATTTAATGATTCTAAATAAGATATTTGTTAATTTTGTAAAATTATTAACAATGGGAAAACGACGACCAATATTTAAAATGTACAGTTACGGCGAATATTCGAAATGGGATCGTAGCAGCCGTGAAATTCCAAAAATTTTGGATTTTAAAACTGAAATTAATGCGGAAATCGGTACCGAATTTGGTTATGTTTTACACATCAAAAACGGAAAAGGAGAAACAGTAGAATTTAAAATCGATCATCCTCCGTTTAAGGATGAGGAAGGAAAAATCAGTCCGCCGTTTACAGGAGAACAGTTTATTCGCACTAATGATTTTGAATTTTACCTGGGCGATTGTATTTGGGAGCCGCTTGAAGACAAATTAGGAAAATGGGAGCTGACAACTTATTTTCAAGGAAAAGTTGTAGCTCACAAAATCTTCACACTAAAGTAAGATGTTACAACTAATTTGCCACCTTTTTTACTTCTGCCGAAAGTTTTTCCAAAGCAGAATCTGCTGCTGCCAACATATCCTGGATTAAGGTTTTGTAATACGTTTTTACCAACTTCGGATTATCTTTCCCATCAGGATGTATAGCGCGTAAACGTAATTCGCGATGTTTCTGAACAATCTCCCCTGCAATTTCATAAACTGCCTTTTCATCAACTTTTGTATTGTATTCCAATACATAGAAACAATCGCTTAAAGCCAGCGACATAATTAAATCAATGTCTTTTTTCAGATCTTTTTTACTTGCCATAATTACTTTTACTAAGGTTGATTAAAGGTAAAATAATTTACAGAAATCAATGCTAATGAATATTAATTTTGCTGAATGCTACTTCCGGAACTACTATCTCCAGGTTTGAACATACTATTTTTTTGTTCTGCCTCTTTTTCTTTCCTTGCTTTTTCTTCAGCCTCTTTTCGTTTCTGAATTTCGAGCTCTTGATCCAGAATATTTTTAGTGAATGTTAAATCAGGTGTTACATCCCAGTTATAGTTTTCGCTCCAGTTCGATCGAAGTTTAATTACCTCGGGCATGTAAGTCACCATCTCGGGCTGGTAATTGTCCTGGTAACTTCCCGGATCCCATTTCCCATTCCCGTTTTCATCGTAAATAATCTTTATTTTATACTTTTCGGGTGTTAAATATTCAAATGTTACCGGCCCATCTTCGTTGAACGCTAACTGTCGAATAATATCTTCATTGTCATTATTCTTTAAAACCTGCACTAACATTGGCATTTCAACATTTGAAAAGTTAAATGTTATGGAACCGTAATAATCTTCTTCGCGAACTTTTATCGACTTACTAAATTCCCTGCTGGTAATACCATAAATATTTGTACAGGCTGCCGAATCAATTAAAAAAGAATATTCCTCCTGGGGTACCCAATCATACGAAATTATATAGGTTCGGTAAGTTGACGTTTCCTTTTCAAAGGTAAAATCCAGTGGTGTTTTTAATGTATCTGATGATAAATGCAGGAGAATCAGTGTACTATCGAAAAATGCGATGGGCTCCGGAGCGGTAATTTTAATTGCACCGTTCAGCTCCATCGTCGACGACAAATTGCTTTCCCAGTTAAATTGAGGAATGGGTTCGGGTTCATCCTCTTCTTTCTCCCTTCCCCGTCGTTTCTTTTTATCATCGACCTTGGGTTCAGTATACTTCATCAACATCGTATCCTTCTGCACATACTTTTCTCCGGCCGAATCAAGTTGAAAATATGAAAGCTCCATAAACAATGAATCTTGTTTCGAAACCAGCGTATCCGTAATCCATAAAACGATCGAATCTGCTTTCTGATTGTATTCAAACAGCTTCCAGTTGTCCGATTCTGCATTTAAAAGCTCCACATTAAAGGAATCTTTAACCGACTCGTTAAACAAAAACAAACATTTATTCCGGCCTTCTCTGTTTGCTGACTCCATGTATTGCTCATAAATATCTTCCAAAAAGAATCGCAGATAAAACGGATCCGGATAAAAATGCGTATGCCCCGTAACCAACATCGAATCAACCTCATTATCAATCGGATCGTTAAGCGGATGAAACTCAACAGATGGAATAACCAAACTATCGATAAAAGCAATTTCTTCTGCACCTTCGTTGTAAAGCAAGTCTCCATTTAAATCGTTCAAGGCAAAAATATGGTATTTGCCCGGGGCAATGTTATCCATCATAAACATACCCTCTATGTCGGTTTTCGCGATATAATCAGGGCGGACACGGAAAACAGCCGAATCGTGCAAATTTGAATGCAGCAGTACCAATCCTTTTCCAATTGGCTCCAAATTAAAGGCATTCATAACACGTCCTGCAACGCGTAACGAATCTAAAACATCGCCGGTACTAAAGGTAAAGCGTAAATTCTCGAGTGGATTTTTTTCGTTATTGTCAACAATCGAATTTTTAAAATCCAACGAATAAGTGGCACTGTCTTTTAGTTCTTCGTTAAACTGAATAATCAGTGTTTTCGACTTGGTTTTTATGAGCGGACGTTTTTCCAGAGGAGGCGAAATTACCAGCGTTTCCGAAATTTCATCGGTTTGAAGATATTCGTTAAATGTAAGCTTTACACTTTTCCCTTTAAAATTTAGGATTCCGTAATTAGGATCGGTTCCTACTAAAACCGGAGGAACTGTGTCTCTTGGGCCACCCACCGGCATTCCCATGTTAGCACACGACGAAACGATTACAACCCAAGCCAAAGCAGCTACAATTACTAATGGTAATTTTCCCTTTAAATTCATTCTAAAAAATTGGTATACAAACATACAAATTCCTGCTAATACTGCATGTTTTGTGTTGTTAAATTAATTCAGTCAAAATCTCACAAAAATTGAAATGACCAAAACACCCCCTACTTTTGATCTCTTAACAGAAATTAAATTTCAACTATTATTCTAATTTTGTTACTTCTGCTAAATTAAAATAAACCAAAATGAACTTAAAACAATTTACCGCTTCCTTAATTATACTCTTACCCGCACTTGCTGCATTTGCACAACATGGTACACCTCCTGTAAAAGCTCCCTTCGAAAAATTGGACCTCTATTGTGTAAACGACTGGTGGGTGTATAACGAAGAAATGAAAGACAATCCGAAAAAAATTATAGATGTGGATGTACCGCGCGACGAGGTGATTTGTTTTGGCATGTACACTGTTCAGGGTGGAGTAATGAAAATGACCGCACAACTTTTCCCGCTTTATCCGGAAGAAAGCCGTGAAGTTAGCCTGGAACTGAAACAAAAAGGCAAATGGGAAAAGGTGGCCACAGAAAAAGTTAACGATATTGGCTGGTCAACGTTGTTCCGAATTGAGAAATGGGACGACAGCAAAGATGTGGAATACCGTTTACGCCATGGAGAAAAAGCAAGTTTTGAAGGCTTGATCCGTAAAAATCCAAAAAATAAAAATGAGATTGTTGTTGGATCTTTAAACTGCAACTCGAATCACACCCGCGGATTACGCGAAGAATACATTCGCAATTTAAAATTTTTGAATCCCGATCTGTTGTTTTTTGCTGGCGACCAGAGTTACGATCACAAAGAACACACGGCTGCCTGGTTACTTTTCGGAATTCAGTTCCGCGATATTTTTCGCGACAGGCCCTGCATTACAATCCCTGACGACCACGATATTGGACAGGGAAACCTTTGGGGACAAAACGGAAAGAAGTCGATGACTTCGGCCGGAAACGACGGTGGTTATTTTTATCATCCGGAATACATAAAAATGGTGGAACGTTGCCAAACATCGCATTTGCCCGACGCATACGATCCAACTCCAATCGAACAGGGAATTGGAGTATACTACACACGTTTAACGGTTGGCGGTGTTGATTTTGCCATTGTTGAAGACCGCAAATTTAAAACCGGACCGGCAGGCACAATTCCGCAAATGGGCCCTCGCCCCGATCATATTCGCGATTCGAATTACGATCCGAAAACCATCGATGTTCCGGGGTTAAAACTTTTGGGCGACCGCCAGCTTAAATTCCTCGACGATTGGGGACAGCAATGGGATGGTGTGGAACTAAAAGCAGTGCTTTCGCAAACCGGTTTTTGTGGAGGAGCGCATCGTCATGGCAACTTTAACAATATACTACATGCCGACCTCGACAGTAACGGTTGGCCACAAACCGGACGAAAAAAAGCATTAAAAGCCATTCGTGCGGCAGGAGCTGTTCACCTGGCAGGCGACCAGCATTTACCTACTATTGTTCAACACGGAATTGATGAATATGGCGACGGACCTTTCGCCTTTGTTGCTCCGGCAATCGTAAATAATTATTACAGCCGATGGTGGCATCCGGAAAATGAAAAAGCAGGTAAAGATCCTGAACCGGGAAATCCGCTTCCTTTTAACGGCAACTACTTCGACGGCATGGGAAACAAAATCAGAATGATCGCTTATGCTAATCCTGATGAGAATTTCACACGGGGAGGCTTTGGACTTGTTCGCTTTAACAAGAACGAAAAAAGTGTAACATTTGAAAGCTGGGATCGTTCCACCGACGTAACAAAACCGGGGGCCAAACAAATGCCGGGATGGCCAAGAACCATCCGTCAGAACGGCACAAAAGAAGGCTACCCTGTTTGGAAACTCGATCCGCTGAAATAAATTACGGAAAGTATAAAACATTCCCATTTAACAGGAATAAAAGAGCATGTATTAGAATAAAGTAGATGAAAAAATGGGGAATTATCATAGTAACTGTTGTCGTATTTGCAGCGCTTTATTTTATCGAATTCAGTAAAATTGAAACGGGTAATGGAAGTTCCAATTCAATTCCCACTCTCGATAACCTTAAATTTGACGAGACAGCCCAAAACTGGGAAGACTTTTACAAAGTTCGCGCTACAATTATCGATGGACAAACAGCAGAGTTCGAAATTCCCAAAAAATTAAAAGAAAAGATAGGTAGTGAAATGAAACTAAACGGTGCTGCCGTATTTTTTAGCCCCGGATGTAAGTTTATCGGCGACAAAATTGCGGTTCATTCTTTATTTCTGTACCCAACACTTGGGCTGGCCAATGCCTGTATTCACCTGCCGGAAGTTGCCATGCGCTGGACAATTCAGATCAACCTGGCCGATGACTGGATCATTTCTCAAACGGATATGATAGACGCTGTTGTTAATGTGAGCGGCACTTTCCGGATCGATACCAGCAAACCATATGAAGCGGCATTCTTTCTGGATAATGCAAATATTAAATTCGCACAGGAAAAGGAGGTAAAGTTTTGATTGCCATTCTTTTTAATACATTAATGGAATCGGCACCTTACATTGTGTTGGGTTTTATTATCGTCGGAATAATGCGCTATTATGTACCGCCGGGAATACTTCAAAAACACCTTGGGAGTGGTTCCACTTCATCTTTGTTTAAATCAGTTGGAGTGGGTTGTGTTTTGCCACTTTGCTCCTGCGGAACCATTCCTTTGGGAATCGGTCTTTTCCGTAGTGGTGCAAGCATCGGAAATATGCTGGCTTTTATGACCTCCACCCCTATTCTTTCGCCTGTTCTGATTACTGTTTCTTTAAAACTTTTAGGTTGGAAATTAACTGTTGCACTGGTACTTGCTGCCATTATTGGTTCGTTTGTTATGGGATTGGTGGGAAACAGAATTTTCAACAAACCAACAAAAGATAAATCCCGAAAAACAAACGCCGGTAAATTTGATAGAAGTGCAGAAGAAAAAGAACCAAAAGCAAAAATTGCCAAAACGCTGAAATGGTCTTTTCTTAATCTCGGAGCCGATGTAAGTGTCGATATTTTAATCGGCTTGGGAATTGCATCCATCCTACTTGCGTTTTTACCGCTCGAGTGGATTTCAACATGGCTCGGGCAGCAGGATTTAACCACACTTTTGTATGTAATTATACTCGGAATTCCGGTTTATGCCTGCAGTATTCCGTCATTGGTTGTGGTGCAAGGCCTGCTGTTGCTCGGAGCAACACCTGGAGCTGCCATTGCATATATGATTGCCGGACCAGCAACCAACCTTGGAGAATTAAATGCCATCCGAAAATCGATGGGAGCAAGACCTGCCATTTTTTATGCACTCTCGCTCATCTCACTCGCTCTAATTGCCGGCTTAATCACCGACCAATTTGTTTTCCCCGATTATCAATATCACGCTTACCGTGTTCAGGGCGAACTGGTGGTTCAACAATGTTGCGTTCCGCTCATTTTTGGCGACAACCTTGGCGGTCCTTCAACTTATGCAATTCCCATGTGGCATTGGCCATTTGGTGCAATTCTGGCTTCTGTTATAGCCTATGGAACCATTAAAAAACTACGTTTCTTTTTTATCAACCCTTGCACTGGCTGCAACTGGAAAAACTACGGAGCAAAGGGCACATGCGGATCGAAATGCCATGTTCGACGTAAATACGAATTCATACGAAAACCATTTAAATCATAATTTTTCACAACTTAATTCGCGATTATGAAAAGTTATTTCAGAAATATTATAACTTGTTTGTGATTTATACATTTATAAAATGGTTAAAAAGAAAAAAAAGAAATTTCGGCAAAAGAAACAGTCCGGAACATACAACAAAAAAAAGCTTAAAAGCGCAATCCTTTCAATCCTATACGAAACTCCCGGTAAAACAATAAACTACCGCCAGATATCAGGTATGATTGGTATCCAGGATCCCGAAACCCGCAAGCTGATAAACGTTGTTTTAATAGAACTGGCCGAAGATGGTTCACTCGATCAGATTTCGCGTGGTAAATATAAGTTAAAAGCCAAAACCGGCACCGCTACCGGAATTGTTGAAATGCAACCCAAAGGATTCGCCTATGTAAACAGTGATGAGCTCGACCAACCAGTTCTTATTTCGTCGAGTAATTTAAACCACGCCATGTCGGGCGATAAAGTCCGCATTCATGTATATGCTCGTCGTAAAAAACACGATTTGGAAGGCGAAGTAACCGAGATTCTGGAGCGTGCCAAAACCGTTTTTGTTGGAACCATTCAGGTATCCCGAAACTTTGCATTTTTAATTCCGACCGGAAAAGTGGGATTCGATATTTTTATTCCAAAGGAAAAATTGAATGGTGCAAAAGACGGGCAAAAAGTCATTGCAGAAATAATTGACTGGCCTGCAAAAGCCCGCAGTCCGTTTGGCGAAGTTTTGGAGGTTTTAGGCGACACCGGCGATAACGATGCCGAGATGCACGCCATTCTGGCCGAGTTTGAATTGCCACATATTTTCCCGGCAAATGTAGATAAGGCAGCCGAAAAAATCCCGCTTGAAATACCGGAGGAGGAGATTAAATTACGCCGCGACATGCGTAAAACCACAACTTTCACTATCGATCCGATTGATGCCAAAGATTTTGACGATGCGCTTTCGCTAAAGAAATTGAGTAACGGAAACTGGGAGATTGGAGTTCATATTGCCGATGTAACTCATTATGTCCGTCCGAATACAATTATTGAAACTGAAGCACAAAATCGAGCCACGTCAGTATATTTGGTCGACCGCGTTGTTCCCATGCTTCCCGAACGTCTCTCGAACGGGGTTTGCTCGCTTCGGCCAAATGAAGACAAGCTCTGCTTCTCTGCTGTTTTTGAAATGACAGAAAATGCCACTCTAAAAAAACAGTGGTTCGGGAAAACAGTAATTCACTCAGACCGACGATTTACATACGAAGAAGCACAAGAGGTAATTGAAACCGGCGAGGGGGATTTTTCTTCAGAAATACTCACGTTAAACGACCTGGCAATAAAATTACGCGACGAACGGTTTGGCTCAGGGTCCATTGCCTTCGACCGTGTTGAGATTAAATTTGAGATTGATGACAAAGGGAAACCACTTTCGGTTTATTTTAAGGAGGCCAAAGAATCAAACAAACTGATTGAGGAATTTATGCTCCTGGCAAACAAAAAAGTAGCCGAATTTGTAGGAAAAACTCCTGAGAAAAAAACGCCCAAAACCTTTGTCTATCGTATACACGACAAACCCGATCCGGACAAGCTGGTTGCGTTCAACACTTTTATTAAACGTTTTGGACACGATATTCAGCTTTCAACACCACGTGCCATTGCCACTTCATTGAATAAACTACTTAAAGATGTACAAGGGAAAAGTGAACAAAATGTTGTGGAAACACTGGCAATTCGCTCAATGGCAAAAGCTGCATACTCAACCAGAAACATAGGTCATTACGGATTATCATTCGATTATTATTCGCACTTTACTTCGCCAATTCGCCGCTATCCGGATATGATGGTGCACCGTTTACTGGAAAAATACCTGTCCGGTGGACGATCGGCAAACGAGCAAAAATATGAGGATCTGTGTAAACATTCATCAGATATGGAAGCAAAAGCCGCTAACGCCGAGCGTGCATCTATAAAATACAAACAGGTGGAATTTATGCAAGACCACATTGGAAAAATATACCCGGGCACCATTTCGGGAGTTACCGATTGGGGTATTTATGTAGAACTGGAAAATAAAATTGAAGGCATGATTCCGATAGCAGAACTGGATGATGATTTCTATATTTTCGATGAGAAAAATTATGCCTTAGTTGGAAGGCATTCGCATAATACCTACCAACTTGGAGAAAAAATAAATGTAAAGGTATGGCGCACCAATTTAGAAAGGAAACAGCTTGATTTCCGACTGTCAAAAGCGGAAACACCATAGGATTTCGAATAACAAATACCTCTCTTACAGCTAGATTCAGATGCTTTGAACAAAAAAAGTCACTATCGTCTGTAAAAGTAAAATATTCAAAAAAGGTTTTCAGGTAAAATAATTGGTTATATTTGTCATCAGTTTTAACAAAGGAAAACGTTTCTACACATGCAAACTTCAAGCGATAACGCTAATAAAAAAGACCTCAACAGAGAGAACATTTTAAAAATAGCCCGCGAGATTTTCAGTAAATACGGCTTTAAAAAAACAACACTTGACGACATTGCAAATGCCGTACGCAAAGGGAAAAGTTCTCTTTATTACTATTTTAAAAGTAAAGAGGATTTATTTCAGGCGGTAATAATGAAAGAGGTTGAAATTTTGGGTCATGAACTGGAAATTGTAATCAATCGAAATACCGATCCGGTTGATAAGTTACGTGACTATATCTTAACCAAGTTGGCCACCTTCAGAAACCTGGCAAATTTTTACCACGCCATTGAGAATGATGTTACAGCGGTTGGTTTTATCGATGAGGTAAAAATCAAATATGAACAAGATGAAATTAGAATGATTAAAAGAATTCTGATTGAAGGTGTTCGTAAAAACGAATTTGAGATTTATGATTTTAACCTTGCAGCCATTGGTATTACAACGGCAATTAAGGGGCTTGAAATGCCATTAACCGCCGGTAATTATGGCGATGTAAACCTGGAACGTAGCGTAGACATTATCCTTAAAATTATGTGCTACGGAATAATGAAAAGATAATTCTGAAAAAAACAGGAATAATTAAAGGCTGTTGGATTTATCCAATGGCCTTTTTGTTTATTTACCGACCTCAAGACTGTGTTAAGAAATATTAAAATTTTATTGGGAATTGAATATTAAATGTGATTCGAACACTTTTTCTTAAAAAAAGGCAAAATAAAAGGCTGCCCTTCTGACAGCCTTTTTAACCTAAACCAACTAAACCTAATAAACCTCAAACCTACCAGAACGGTAAGCCTGGTGTTTTTCTTAAATATCTTAACAAATACCTTACCGTATTTGTTGCCACAAAGATATTATTTTTTTTTAGTTGATAAACCATTCAACACAATTCTAACGATCATTTTCATAAAGCTTTCACATTTTTACCATCGACGACCAAAAGGCTTCTTTGGTTAATTCAAATCATATAAAAAAGCTTCGTTAAGAAAATATTTTTTCCTAATTTTTTTCAAAAGTCCAAAAACTCTACATTTGTTATGTAACGAACAATAAAAACATGAAACGATACTGCCTATCCCTCTTTCTGATACTTCTCTTCTGCTTACCAATTGTTTCCCAGCCCAAATACGAATTTCGGGCAGTGTGGGTAGCAACAGTTGTTAACATCGACTGGCCCTCTAAACAAGGATTAAGCACTGAAGAGCAAAAAAAGGAAGTAATTGATATACTTAACATGCACAAAAAACTTGGGATGAATGCTATAATCCTGCAAGTAAGACCTACCGCTGACGCTTTTTACAAGTCGGAACTTGAACCCTGGTCGCAATATATTACCGGCACACAGGGACAAGCTCCAAATCCATATTACGATCCGCTGAATTTTTGGATTGAGGAATGCCATAAAAGAGGAATGGAGCTGCACGCCTGGTTAAATCCATACCGGGTGGCTATGAAATACGACCAACCACTTTCTACCAGCCACGTGGCTTTTACACATCCCGAATGGATCTTACAATATGGCGAGAAACTTTATTTTGATCCGGGAATTCCTGAGACCCGGGAATTTGTTACAAAAGTTGTTCAGGATATTGTTACACGCTACGATTTAGACGCCATTCATTTTGATGATTATTTTTATCCCTACCCTTTAAAAGAAGCCTTCCCCGATACAACTTCTTTCAGATTGTACAACCGGGGATTTTTAACAGACGACATTGCTGATTGGCGCCGCGAAAATGTGGATATCTGTATTAAAATGCTTAACGACTCGATTAAAGCCAGTAAACCATGGGTAAAATTTGGAATTAGTCCGTTTGGGGTTTGGCGCAATAAAACCGACGATCCACGAGGTTCCGACACACAAGCCGGCTCAACCAACTACGATCATCTTTACGCCAATATTATAAAATGGCAGGAAGAAGGCTGGATAGACTACTGTCTTCCTCAATTATACTGGCGCATCGGACATCCGCTGGTTGATTTTGAGTTATTGGCCAATTGGTGGAAAAACCACGCTTATGGCCGAGCTATGTATATAGGTCAGGCACCTTACCGCGTCAGTCCCGATTCGAAAACAAAGGAATGGACAGAACCTGACCAACTTCCCAAACAAATAAATATTTTACGTACTATTCCCGAGATTGGGGGCTCCTCGTTTTACAGCAGCAAGTGGTTTAAAGAAAATTTATTAGGTTTTCAGGACAGTTTGCAATTACATTACTACAAAAATCCGGCGCTAATTCCTCCAATGCCCTGGATCGATAACACGCCTCCTCAACCCATTTCTAAACTTAAACGATCGGGTAAAAAAGTAAAATGGCAAACTTTTCCGGCAACATCAGAAATGGACAAACCCTGGCAATATGTTGTTTACATTAACGAGGCAGGACAAACATTTAATCCTGAAGAAAGCGGATTCATATACGATATCGCAAAATTGAAGGAACTCAAATTCAAAAGATTGAATAAGAAAAAGAAAAAATACGAAGTTCGGATTTCGGTACTCGACCGTTTAAACAACGAGAGTACGATGAGCCAACCCGTGATTTTAAAATTATAAAAATTAAATGGCCTCGAAGAAAGAGTTTTTAGTATAAATATTAATCCTAAACAAATGAAACGAATCCTGGCTGTCTTACTTCTTTGCCTAACTTTTATTTCAAGCCGGGCAGTAGACCTTATTCGCATTAACCAACTTGGTTATCTCCCCAAATCGATAAAAGTTGCTGTCTTCCTTTCATCAGAAGAAATTTCCGAAACCGGTTTTACGGTTCACGAAGCACTTACCGACAAAGTAGTTTATGTCGGAAAAACTCAACCCTCCAACGCACAAAACTGGGGCATGGGAAGCGCTTATCGTCTGAATTTCTCTGAACTTGAATTGGATGGAGGCTATTATATAAAGGTTGGAAATACCCGATCGCCCAACTTCAGGATTAACTCCGACGTTTATGAAGGCACCGCCGATTTTATCCTGAATTATTTACGCCAACAACGCTGCGGATACAATCCCTATTTAAAAGATTCGTGCCACTTGCACGATGGAATTATTGTTGACCACCCCACAAAATCAGGTGAAATAATAAATGTAACCGGCGGCTGGCATGATGCTTCCGATTATCTTCAATATTCAACTACCTCAGTAAATACCGTCTTTCAGATGATGTTTGCCTACCATAATCATCCCGAAATTTATGGCGATGCATACAAAGCAAACGGAGAAAAAGGTTCGAACGGAACACCGGATATCTTGGATGAAATCAGATGGGGACTGGAATGGATGTTAAAAATGAATCCTGCACCCAACGAAATGTACAATCAAATTGCCGACGACCGCGACCATGTTGGCTTCCGCTTGCCTAATAAAGACACAGCTGATTATGGACTTGGAAAATACCGCCCGGTTTATTTTGTTACCGGGCAACCACAAGGTTTAGCTGAATTTAAAAATCAAAGTACAGGGGTATCTTCCATTGCCGGGAAATTTGCCTCAGGTTTTGCACTGGGCGCCCAACTTTTTGAAGCTATTGATGCCGACTTTTCTGCTCAGCTAAAAGAAAAAGTACTGGATGTATGGAATTTTGCACTTTCCGATACAGGATTTTGCCAAACGGCCTGCAATGTTTCACCATATTTTTACGAAGAGAGGAATTACGAGGACGACCTGGAACTGGGAGCCACTCAACTTTATGAACTAACCGGAGAACGCCACTTCCTTGATGAAGCCATTTACTGGGGAAAAAAAGAAGAAGTTTCGCCATGGATGAGAAACGGTACAGCACGTCACTACGAATCGTATCCATTTATAAATCTTGGCCATTATTTTCTGGCTAAAAACGAAAATCCCAATTTTGTCGACAACTATAAAACAGGATTAAACTTCTTGTTCGAGAGAGGAAAAAACGACCCGTTTTTTAATGGGCTGCCATTCATCTGGTGCTCGAACAACCTGGTTGCGGCGGCTATTACCCAGGCCAATTTATACGAAAAAATAAGTGGTAACACTGAGTTTGCTGAAATGGAAGCAGCACTGCGCGATTGGCTTTTTGGGTGCAATCCGTGGGGAACCACAATGATTTGCGGATTGCCGGGAGTTGAAGACTCGCCCATGTATCCACACTCATCGATTACCGTTCTGAATAACGAAACTACCTATGGCGGATTAATTGACGGGCCGGTTTATAACTCAATTTACACCGGGTTAATCGGCATTTCTTTAACACAGCCCGACAAATATGCTGCGTTTAATAAGGGCAAAGCGGTTTATCACGACGATATTGGTGATTATTCCACCAACGAACCTACCATGGATGGCACTGCCAGCTTAAGCTATCTGTTAGCTGACATTGAGAATAAAGGGCGTGAGCAAAAAGTAAACTCATCCAACTTTGAAAAGGATAAGTTTGGAACAATTATTCGCATACAACCAGAGGCAAAAAATATTTACTTGTGTTTTACTGCCGACTCAATGTTTGAAGGAGGAGATCATGTTCTGAAAACCCTGAAAAAAAATAAAATTAAAGCTTCATTCTTTTTTACAGGCAATTTCCTGCGGCTTTCGGCTGAAAAAGAAAGAATAGAAAAAACAATCCGGGCCGGGCATTATGTTGGTGCTCATTCCGATAAACATCTGTTATACTGTAGTTGGAACAAACGCGATTCAACACTGGTGTCTCAAAACGAATTTGAAGTTGATATAAAAAACAATTTCAGCGAACTGGAAAAATTTGGGATTAAAAGCAACGACGCAGTGTTTTTTATGCCTCCCTACGAATGGTATAATCAGGATATTGCAGACTGGAGTAAAAACATGGGTTTAAATCTAATTAATTTCACACCGGGAACCGGAACCAATGCCGATTACACAACTCCGGATATGTCGAATTATAAATCGTCTGAAGAGTTGTGGAACCACCTGAAACACATTGAGGAATCAAATAAAAACGGACTTAACGGAGTAATCCTGCTGATTCACCCCGGCACTTCAGAAAAACGAACAGACAAGTTCTATTTGAAACTGGATGAAATTATTTCTTATTTATCAGCAAAAGGATACGAATTTAAATCGCTTAAAGAATAGTCGTTCTACCAATAAAAAAACGGGCTTATTTTATTAGCCCGGAGCCAACACCGAAAACGGATACCAGGGTAAATTTCGTGTAATCCAAAATACGATTACAATGGCAAATATTACCCAGGGCGTATTTTTCATATAAAACAGGTTGGGGAGTTTCCATTTAAAAAGGCGGTTTAAAACCAAATGCAAGTAGTGATAAAGAAGAAATAACCCTGCCGGCAGAAACAACAAATTGTAACTCACAACGCCGGCAATATCGAAATGCAGTAAACTATGTAAGGCCCTTTGCGAACCGCATCCCGGACAATAAGCCCCGGTAAGCGAATGAAAAATACAACGGGGAAAAAGTTCGTGTTTATTTGGATCTAAAACAAAAAAAAGAACTGCCACCCCAATAACTCCGAGCAGCAGTCCAGTATTTAGTATTTTCTTCATGCATTAAAAATCAAACCCACCGAACGATATTCCCAAAAGAATTCCAAACACTGAAAGCATAGTCAAAATAATTGCTATTGCACCACCAACGGCAAACGAAATCCAGGCCCATAGTTTCGCATTTTTGCTTGCATTTATGGCTCCCTCAATGTCGCCGGCCGACCACTTAGAATTTACCTGCGCCGCAAAAACAATGGAAACAATTCCTAAAATCTGACAACAGAAGATTGTCACTAAAATGGCAAAAACCAAATAATTAGGAGGAGGGGTTCCTTGTGGTGATGTTATTTGTTCGTTCATGATTTATAAGATTTATTGACTCTCTTAAGGTTATTTACCAAAAGTAAGTTTTGTAATCTTAAATTAAAATAAAATGTTGCTTTAAAGCAAAAATCATTGAACATCTTATGCCAACATATTTTAGTTTTGTAATTGCCTGGGATCAAAGCGCAGAGGCACTTTTTTCCATAGGTTTTAAGTTTTGGTAAAATGCCTCTCTGTATATAGGGTGGCATTTTTTCATTTTACGGAAGCTATTCTTCAGTATTCGGGTAAAAACGGCTACCAGTTCAACAAAAAATTAGTCCAATCGAAAAACATATACAGTGCCCTTATTCAGGGCATTTACTACAATAAAAACACAGCAGTAACGATTTTTTCAGTTACTAAACTGTTTTTTCAGTTGTGAAACTGAAAAAACAGTTGTATGTTTGCTTCGTAATCAGAAAGTCGTATAAATTAGCATCCACTACTAAAAGTCGAAAGAATGAAGAAACTAACAAGGAAAGAAGAAGAGTTGATGAAAATCCTCTGGAAAATGGAAAAGGCTTTTGTAAAGGACCTCGTTGAAAAATATCCCGACCCAAAACCACATTACAATACCATTTCGTCGTTGGTGCGTTTGTTGCAGGACAAAGGTGTTATCGGTTTTAAACAATACGGAAATACCTACCAATACTTTCCGCTGATAAGCAAAGAAGAATATCGCCGATCGTTTATGAGTGAAGTGGTGAGCGATTATTTTGACAATTCGATTAAAAGTGCCGTGGCCTTTTTTGTAAAAGAAAAAGGGTTGTCGGAAGAAGAATTGGATGAGTTGGTAAAACTAATCAAAGACCAAAAGTAATGGAAGCATTTTTATTCTACATCGGGAAAGCAGCATTGGCTGCCGGTGCTTTTTACCTGGTTTATCTTGCGCTTTTCCAGCACCAAAAACAGTTTGTTTTTAACCGTATTTATTTACCGGTTTCGCTGGCAGTTAGTTTTTTAATTCCGCTGATTACTTTCACAACCGTTAAATACATTGGGGCTACACAAACATTTAATCCCAATAGTTTTGCTTTTCTGCCCGAAGCCATGGAAGAAACGCAACCCGAATTTGCTTACCAGTGGTACCACTATTTGTTCGGAATTTATATTCTCGGAATAATTGTTTTTTTATCTCATCTGCTACTCGGGCATTTTAAAGCCTTTGCAATAATCCGTTACAGCCGGTTAAAAGAGCTTTTTGGAGCTCAGGTAAATCTTACTCAAAAAGATGTTCACCCATTTTCTTTCTTTGATAAAATTGTGCTTTCCGAAAAAACGCTGGACAATCCCAATCTCGAAGTGATTGTAAACCACGAAATGATACATGTAAAAGAGAAACACACCCACGACATACTTTTTGCCGAAATCCTGTTCCTTCTACAGTGGTTTAATCCCTTTGCATGGTTAATAAAAGATGCCATCAGAGACAATCTGGAATATAAAACCGACCACCAGATCACTAAAAACAATAATGCCGAGGTTTACCAACTAGCCATGGTTGGCCTGGCGCACAAAAAAGGAGTGGCTCCCTTTTTAACCGCGCTAAACGGCTCACAACTAAAAAACCGTATAATTATGATGAAAAAGAAAACAGAAAACCGTTACAGTCTGCTGAAACAGCTGGTTGTACTTCCGCTACTTGCTGTATTAGTAATGGGTTTATCGAACAAAGAAGTAAAAACTGAGATTGTTCAACCCAAAGCTGATGTGAAAATTATTTTAGATGGTGAAGTAGTATCATCTGATCTTCCGGTATTAAAATCGATTGATTTTTCGGAAGGATTTAATGGTTCAGATATAATTTCAGCTTTAAACTTGACAGAAAAAGTAGCTCTGAGTTATCTGAAAATTAATGACGACAACCATAATGTTGAATTCATAATCCGTACGAAAGACTTTAAGCCTGAAAAGAATCAGGAGTTTGATAAAATAACTTCACCTGCTCAAAGCATAAGACAGGAAGAAAAATCATCTATGAGCTATTATGCTGTCGACGGTAAAATTGTAAGTCAAAAAGAATTTGAAAAACAAGGGGAAAAAGGATTTGACAATGTAGTTCTCCTTTCAGAGAAAGATGCTACGAACAAATACGGGAAAGAGTATAGCGGAATAATTACAAATGCAACTACTGGCTCTTCTAAATTTGTAATTAAAAAAGAACACGTAGTGCGTGGTAAAGTAACCAATGAAAAAGGTGAACCCCTTGCTGCAGCGTCAGTAATAATTAAAGATAAATCCATTGGCACTATTACAGCCATGAATGGAAATTTTGAAATACAATCTGATTCCCCGATTACGAGGATTGAAGTTTTTATGGTGGGTTACATTAAAAAAGAGATCAAGCCCGACGGAGATCCCAACATGATCATTAAACTTGAAGCTTCTGCAAAACAAAGAAACACACAAAGCAGTGATATAACATTTATTAAACGATTCAATGTAAAAGGTAAGGTGACAGATGAAAACGGGAAGCCAATTTCAGCTGCTTCTATTGTTATTAAGGGAAAAAATACCGGTACCATAACCGATGATAATGGAGACTACTCATTAGTACTGGGAAGCCAAAACGAAATTCTATTGTTTACCAAACAAGGTTACCAAAATAAAAAGGAAATGATTTATGGTAACGAAGTAAACGTAGTATTAAAAACCGATGGGGACAAAACAACAGGCAATAACACGCAACCAAAAGAGCCGGCAACAATTAAATATTTGCCTAATAGCTACAACCCAGGATCAGCAGCGAAACCACTCAGCTTAACAACAAATAAGGATAATCCTCCGTTATTTGTCGTTGATGGAATAGAAAACAAAAGTATAGATTGGCTCAATCCGGACAATATCGAAAAAATAACCGCTTTAAAAGACAAACAAGCCGAAATATTGTATGGTGAAAAAGCGAAGAACGGAGCGATAATTATTACCACAAAAGATGCTGCAAAAGAGAAACTGCGCAATGCAGTTGTAATTGTTAACGGGGAAAAATACAAAGGAGATATTAGCGACATAGATCCGGGGAGCATAGAAAAAATGGACGTGCTTAAAAACGAATCGGCTACCAAACTTTATGGCACCGAAGCGAAAGACGGCGCAATAATAATTACCACAAAAAACAAGCTAGATTTTGGAGACAAATCACCACTGATTTTTGTAGATGGACTACTATACAACGGAGATATGGATGATATCAATCCTGAGAATATTAAATCAGTTGATGTATTAAAAGATGCCTCGGCCCTGGCTTATGATCCGACTGCCAAAAACGGAGTGGTTCTGATTTCTACAAAATCAGATAAAATTACGTCGGAACTTGATCTGAGAAAGTTTATTGCCCAAAGAATTAAATATCCGGTGGAAGCACAAAAAGCAAACAAAGCAGGCATTGCACAACTTTTTGCAAAAGTGAATGGCGATGGTATTGTGTATTCCATCTCAGAAAAAAAGGTAAAGGATGCCATTGCCGTTGGCGAGGTGGTTGTTACTGCATATGGCCCCAAACCCGAAGAAGTTGTTGCTGCAGATGATTCCAACGACCTTTCAAAGCTTTTAACCGATGAAGCCAAAAGAGTGCTTCAACAAATTCCGAAGTTGGACATGCCGGAATTTAAAGGAAAAACCATTGCCTTTACTGTAAAATTTATGTTGCAGTAAAAAACAAAAACAGTGGTTGTCACTGTCAATTCCACGAATGCCATCCTTCTGAATTTAAAAGGGATGGCATTCTGTTTTAAGAAAGGTTATTTTTCATCAGAGAACCATTATCTTTTAGAAGATGGCCTCCATCTTATGAAAGATTGCCCTCATCTTATGCCAGAGAAAGGCGATCTTATGGCAGAGTATCATCATCTTATGGTTTTTCAGCGCTGTCTTTTATAAGATGGCCTCTATCTTATGAAAGATGGCCCTCATCTTACGCCAGAGAAAGGCGATCTTATGTCAGAGCATCATCATCTTATGGTTTTTCAGCGCTATCTTTTAGAAGATGGCCTCTATCTTATGAAAGATGGTCACGATCTTATACCTGCGAAAATGTATCTCCCGGGATAAAATAATCGACAGAATCCGGATCTAAACAATCGGACTTGACACTGAAATACATTTTGAAGCAGAACAGGAAAATATAAAAAAGATCCGATCCCTCTATATTAAAAAAACAGGGATCGGATCTTTTAAATTCAAAGCCCTAATCTCGAAACTACTTCTTCTGAATTATAGCCGCCCAGCCACCACCGGGAGCCATTTTAACTTTTACTTTGGATGACGAAGTAACGGTTACCTCTTCCCGGGCAAAATCGGAAGCGTGTTTGTCGGCGTTAATACCATCTTTCCAAACTTTCATGGTATAATTCCCATCGCCTAAAAAGTCAAGTTTCAGTTCCAGTTCGCGAGGATCCCAGTCGGTCATAGCGCCCACATACCAGCTATCGCCCGAACGACGTGCAACAGCAATATAATCGCTTACTTTTGCCTCCAGTACTTTTGTGTCGTCCCAGACCGAAGGAACAACCGAAAGAAACTCCATACATTCGGGTTCGCGGTAATAGTTCGATGGATTATCGGCCAACATTTGTAACGGGCTTTCGAAAACCACGTACATTCCCAACTGGTGGCAACGGGTTCCGGGGCTCATCGGCTCGGTAAATACTATGCTAAAATTCTTTTTATTGGCATTAATCATTGCACCCGGAGTAAAATCCATGGCGCCAGCAACCATCCTGATAAACGGCAAAGTTACGTTGTGCTCCGGATCGGGTAGTGTCGACCATTTGGCATTTTCCAAACCTTTTACACCTTCGTACGAAATAACGTTTGGATACGCACGGTCTAAACCCGATGGTTTGTACGCTCCATGGTAATCCACCAATAATTCGCGTTTGGCACATTCAGCAGCAATCTTCTCGTAAAAATTTACCATCCACTGGTCGTCGCGCTGCATAAAGTCCATTTTTATTCCTTTTACACCCCACTTTTGAAACTGATCGAGTGCTTCTTCCAGTTTATCATCAAGCGTTTTCCAAACAACCCAAAGTATAATGCCTACATTTTTCTGTTTGCCATAATCAACCAGCTCCTGAATATCAATGTCTTTTTCAAGCTTCATAATATCGCCAAGCACATACCAGCCTTCATCCAGAATTATGTATTCCAAACCGTATTTCGATGCAAAATCGATATAATACTTATAGGTTTGAGTATTCACCCCTGCTTCAAAATCAACGCCGTAAATATTGTTGGCATTCCACCAGTCCCAGGCTACTTTCCCGGGCTTGATCCAATCGGTGTTTTCAATTTTTTGCTCCGGTGCCAGTTTATAAATCAACTCGCTTTGCACCAAATCAGCATCGTTCCCGGTAATTAATATTGCTCTCCACGGAAACTCGCGCGGACCATTACATTCGGCAAGGTAATCGGCATATTTTACCGGTTTTACATCACGGTCAGTCAATTGTTTTTCTTCCAGAACAACTCCCGGAAATTTTCCCACCAACGCATACTTGTTTTCATCGCAACCACGCAAAAACATTCCGGCATAATCCATTAAACCCGATTCCGAGATATAGGTTTTTACACCATTGCCACAGTCCACCAGCATACCTGTCGATCCAAAACGACCGGTTCCGATATTCGATAATTTCTCGCGAATATATTCTCTTTCCTGGTGCGTAAACATGCTCTCCTCTTCCGGGAACCACATATCATGATCTTTTGGAAAGACAAACGTTGCCTGCTCGTTTATTACCCTGTATTCGCCTTTTTTCTCCGAAACCCAGCGATAGGCTGCACCTTCGTCGTACGCTCTAAACTGCAAAGCATAGCCTTTAAAGGTTAATGTCAGCTCCTTGTATTCATCCTTAATTGTAGCATATTTACGACTAACTACCGGCACAAGTTCATTCGAAACATCAATTGTTTTTGCCTTTCTGGCCCTGGCAGCTTTCCCCCAAACTTCGCTATCGCTAACTTCCATCGAAATAGTTGAAGGAGCAATAATTTCAGTTCCGTTTAACAATACAGAATAGGTAATTACATCGCCAACCGCAACTTTAACTGTAATTTTTTCAGAAGGAGAATTAACAACGTAATCTTTTGCAGAAAGTTGAAGGCTTAGTGCAAAGCATAACAGAATAATAGTTAATGTTTTCATTATAAAAAGATTTAGATCATATTAAAAGTTCGAAAATAGTATTAATCCTACGCTTATACTTGGAAATAAGCGCAGAAATTGAGTAAATTTCTAACGGAGAAATTTATTATCACCTAACCTAAAGACTTATGAAATCAAAAATCTACCTAATTACTTTCGTTTTTTGCTGCCTTTTTATACATCTGAAAGCCCAAAATTTCTCATCTATACCCAATAATACTGCGGTTAGCGGGTTTGGATTTAATACACGAGGCGGGGCAGGTGGAGAAATTGTAAAAGTTACGAATTTAAATAAATCGGGTGAAGGCTCTTTAGCTGCAGCATTGGAAAAAGAGGGCCCCCGAATTGTAGTTTTTGAAGTAGCCGGAATTATTGATTTGGAAAAATCAGTTTTACAAATTCAAAATCCAAACATAACTATTGCAGGCCAAACTGCACCACATCCGGGAATCACGATAATCAAAGGAGGAATATCAATTCGTACACACGAGGTAATAATTCAGCACATTCGCGTTCGTCCCGGAGAAGCCGGGCAAAAGAAGAATAGCGGATGGGAAATAGATGGAATTGCCACCACACAAGGCGCTTTCAATGTAATCATCGATCACTGCTCTGTTACTTGGGCAACCGACGAAAATATTTCGCCATCAGGACCACGATTTGAAGGAGAGAATATTGAGGAATGGAGAAAAAATACGTCACACAAAATATTAATTAGTAACTGTATTATTGCAGAGGGGTTGAGCAAATCAACCCATTCAAAAGGAGAGCATTCCAAAGGCTCATTGGTACATGATAACACAACAGAAATTGCTATCGTTGGCAACTTGTATGCCAGCAACATGCGCCGAAATCCTTTTTTTAAAGGAGGCTCGCAAGGGATAGTAGTAAATAATTACATTTTTAATCCTGGTGGTGCAATTATTCATTACAATCTGTCTCCGCAAGAATGGAAAGGACATGAGTGGGTAACGGGAAAAATGTCTGTTGTCGGAAATGTTATTGAACCCGGGAAAGACTCACGGAAAGGTATTTCAACCGGCCATTTTCGGGGACCAGTTGAAGTTTTCTGGCAGGACAATACCGTACTTTCCGGCACGAATAAACTGAGTGGAGATCATACACTGATGGAACAAAAACCGGTCTGGCCAATCGGATTCTCAGTACAATCTTCTGAAAGCGTAAAAGATTTGGTGACAAAAAACGCAGGTGCCCGCCCATGGAGCCGTGATGAGATTGATTCAAGAATTATTGAACAGGTAAAAAACGGTTCGAACAGGATAATCAATAGTGAAAACGAAGTTGGCGGTTATCCAACAATACAAGCTGTTTTTAAGACATTTAATCCCGACGAATGGGATTTAGAAAAGATGCTAAAAAAATAAACTGGTTATTTCCACTTAAAAGCAAAATACTCACACTGCCCCTCTCCTACATTTTGTATGCCATGTGGAATTTCATCCATTAATAATAACAGCGAACCGGGACCAACACGATATTTGGTTCCGTTAATCGATTCTTCTACTTCGCCTTTTATAACCAGAATAATTTCTTCCGATTCATGCACATGTTCCCCGTGGCTGGTAACCCCGGCGTCTAAAGTGGTAACATGCATTTCCAGTTCTTCCAGTAATGAAGTAGGACGTTGCATAAATTGACGTTTGCCCCCCTTTTTAGTGGTGCTATACTCAATGTCTTTCCAATCATAAAATTTCGATCCGCCACTTTCTTTTGCTCGTGCTAAATTTGGGTTATCACCCTTCTTCCACCTGATTATATAATAGGAAGCCTGGATGTCTCCTGCATTCCAAATTCCGTGATCATCACCTGGCAACGCCAGAATCACACTTCCGGGACCCAGCACTTTTTTAACGCCATTAATGCTTTGTTCAATTTGTCCCTCTTTTACAATTATCAGCTCTTCCATATCTTTATGAACATGGCTTCCGTGAGGTGCTTTCCCGGGATTGAGTGTCGTTACATGCACTTCGAAATAAGAAAGTGCATTGGTATGACCTTCAAATAACTGACGTTTTTCACCCGATTGGGTTTTTACTATTTCCAGTTTGTTCCAATCGTAAACACTGGTCTCTAATTTTTCCAAATTCTGAGCAAAAGCAGAGATGTTAATTATTGTAGCGAAGAGTAGTACAAATAGTTGCTTCATAAGATATAATTTAGGATTAAACCAAAAGTTTACATAACAGGACTTTGATAACCAATATTTTGTAACTTTATTTTTCTAAATATAACCAAAATGAAGCATATAATTCTTACAACCTTATCGATTATCGTTTTAACGTTTATTCTTAATGCAACTAATTTCGAAAAAGACGTTTTTAAAACCTCAAAAGGCAATCTGGAGATTACTTTTATCGGACATGGAACACTGATGATGACTTTTAACGGATTGGTAATTCATGTCGATCCGGTTTCGCAATACGCCGACTATACAACAATGCTTAAAGCCGATTTAGTATTAATTACACACGAACACGGCGACCATTTGGATGCCTCGGCAATTGACGCTGTTAAAAAGGCCAATACTGAAATTGTACAAACTAAAATTTGTGCTGAGAAATACTCTGGTACAGCTGTTCTGAAAAACGGAGAATCGGGAACATTTGCCGGATTAAAAGTGGAGGCTGTTCCTGCCTACAACATTAAACACGAACGTGCACCGGGCAAACCTTTTCACCCCAAAGGAAACGGGAATGGCTACCTGATTCATTTTGGCGACAAAACGGTTTATGTTGCCGGCGACACAGAAAATACTCCTGAAATGAAAAAATTAAAAGGTATTGACATTGCCTTTTTACCCATGAACTTACCCTACACCATGACTCCGGAAATGGTGGCCGACGCAGCAAAAGCGTTCAAACCCAAAATAGTATATCCCTATCATTTTGGAAATACCGATACTGCCCAATTGCTTGAACTGTTAAAAGATGAAAAAGACATTGAAGTTCGTTTACGAAAGCTAAACTGACCCGAATATTCTTGTTACTTTTGTACATCTAAAATCAACTAAAATGTACAAAATACTTACAGTACTTACCTTAGCGTTTATTCTTACTTTAAATGCAAAAGCACAGGAGACAGCAGTATACAACAGCTACAAAGAGATGGTTGCCGCTGCGAAACAAGAAGTAGAACTCATTTCAATCAGCGATTTTCATACCATGTACGTAAAAGCTGTAAGTGTTGGAGCAAAGGATTATACGCTGCTCGATATCCGCACCGAAGCCGAATACGATGCAGGATCAATCCCTGGAGCTTTTTTAATGCAGCGCGGTGTGCTGGAATCGCATCTGGAGAAAGATGAGATTTGGAAAGCTTATAAACACCCAAAACCCCAAAAAGATGATCGCATTGTTTTGTACTGCCGCAGTGGAAGCCGTTCGGCGCTGGCAGCAAAATCGTTAAAAATGCTGGGCTACACCAATGTTCTGTCGCTTGAAGGGGGCTGGAAAGGTTGGCACGAGAAATATCCGAAGCTGATAAAAAATGAATAGGCACTAAAACTGCAACACAAACTTCAGGCACAAAAAAACCACTTCCGCAAAGCAGTTTAATTTTTATGTGTTGACTTGTACCCTTATTTACATACTAGTGAATTTTCTTGCATCCGCGCGAAACACAAATAGTTGTTGCAGTAACTCCAACAACTGCAAAAATGGCTAAGAAAATATAAAACACACTTGCCGGCAAATTAGCGCAACATGCCAGGAAGCCTAAAATTAAGGTAACCAGGAATCCTAAAAATCCCCACAAACCTAAATGATAACAGATTAATACAATTGTTTTTTTCATAATAGTACTTTTGTGCAAGTATACGTCATATTTAGAGCATTGGTTCGATAAACATTGTGATATATATTTCGTATAATTGTGATATATATTACACCTGGTAAAACAGAGCACTATGAATATCTTGGGGAATAGCTGTGTGGACTGTACGCTCAAATCGAGCGAGGTTTCCATTCTGGATAAGACGGAACTCTGTTTGCTGGAAGAAGGATGCTTGAAAACCAGTTTCCAAAAAGGCGAACTTATATTCAAGGAAGGATCGCCTGCCCAACACATTACTTACGTTCGCGATGGTTTTATTAAACTGGTAAAAAAAGGAATTGGCGGAAAAGATTTTATTCTGAGTATTTCTAAAAAGGGAACCTATCTTAGTCTTCAAAACTTAAACAGCGACAGAAAAAAGAATTTTTTTTCGGCAATAGCAATCACTCCTTCTGAAGTTTGTTTTATTGAAACGGAATGTTTTGCAAAACTATTAAAACAAAACGGAGCCTTTGCAAGTAAAGTAATTTCGACTATTATAAACGACGAGATGAATTACTTCGACCGGCTGGTGAATAATGTACAGCAGCAACTTCCGGGAAGGTTGGCAAATACCCTTATGTATTTTAAAAACGAAGTATACAATCAAAATCCTTTTAATCTGAATCTCACCAAAACCGAGCTGGCTGCTTTAATTGGCACTTCGCGCGAAAGTGTTTCACGCATTCTAAAAGATTTTCAGGATGCCGGAATAATACTAATGGAGAAAAGCATTATCACCATTTTAGACGATCAAAAGATGGAGGAAATAAAACTAAAAGGTTAACCTACATAACTTAAGTGCCTTACCTTTTCGTAATCCAGAATAGTTATGTTGTTTCCCTTAAATTCAATAATACCGTCCTTTGTAAAATCCTTAACAACCCTCGATAAGCTTTCCTGCGACATACGCGTAATTCCAGCCAGATCTTTTTTCGATAGCGGGATTTTAAACGATTTCCTTTTATAGATTCTAAGACTCAAACAAAGCAAAATATCTGCAAATCGCCCATGTAATTGTTTCAACGATAAACTCTCCATTCGCTCATGAGAGAATAGAATTTCATCGCTCAGGTGTTTTAAAATTTCAAAATTAAAATTACAGTTCTTTTTTAGCAACGAAGAAATGGTATTAATATCATGAAGACAAACACTTATATCTTCGCATGCATATACCGAATAATTGTACACGCTTTTATTAAACAAGGCATGTAATCCCATTAGTTTTCCCCGGCTTTCCAATGCCAGAACAAGTTCTTCACTCCCATGGTCGCGACACACTTTTACCAAACCATTTTTTACATAGGCAATATGTCCGGCAAGAGCACCTTGTTTAATTACAGTTTCTCCTTTTTTAAAGTTAACCTCTACCCGGTTCTTATTAATCTTTATCAATTCTTCACTGGATAATTCCTTAAACGGCTCCGACATACAGGAACAATCCTGACACTTTTTGGTCTTTGTTAACGGCATAAAAACACTCCTTACTTAAAACGCTAATATAAAGAAAATAATGACAAAAACTTGACAGATCAAGTCTGCATTTGATTTGAATCAATTATCGGCATGAGAACGAACTGATTTTTGTTTGAGCTGCTAATACAGCAATTTTTCTTTAATACTAATTTCTGCATCTACATTTGAACTGTTGATTTTATTAGTCAAATTTTAAATTTTTAAAGGACATGAGAAAGGCAATCATTTTATTGATCTTAAGCTTTGTTGTATTTGCATGCCAAAACCAGCCAATACAAAATCCGACTCTTACTAACTACGAAAACGGCGATGCTCTTGTAGCTGCTGCAAAAGAAGTAATTAAAGAAATTACAATTGAAGATTTTAAATCCATGTATGATGGTGACGATTACTTTGTATTAATTGATGTCAGAACAACAGCTGAATATGATGCGGGTTACATTCCCGGAGCTGCATCGATACCACGCGGAGTATTGGAGTTCCGGATCGGGAAAGAAGAAGTATGGGACGAGATGGGACTTTATATACCTGAAAAAACCGATCCAATTGTCGTAAACTGTCGCACAGGTGGACGCTCGGCCCTCGCAGCCAAATCGTTAATGGAACTGGGCTACCAAAATGTGCTTTCGTTACAGGGCGGTTGGAAAACATTTCATGAAACTTACCCCGAATTAATTGAGAAAATAATTATTGACGATGCCGAATCTAATGACCATGCTGCAGAAGCTCAAGCAGCTGCCGGCGGATGCTAAGACTATTCAATAACCTAAAAATTATATTACAATGAAAAAGTTTATTATTTACACATTTCTATTTGCATTTGTTGCAACAATCTCTTTTACAGGATGTAAAGAAACAGAAACTGGAGAAGAAGCTGTTGCTTATGAGACGTTAACCACTTATTTGAAATCGGAAAGCATGGACTTATCATATGTTATCGGAAATAAAGATGCCGGTACATTTTTTGCCATGGCAGCTCCCGCTGATGGAGATCTTTCAGCAAAATGGATTATGGATATTAGAGGTGATGCAGATTTTAACGCTGGACATATTACAGGTGCACATCAAGTCGCATTCAGCAATATTCTAACTGCAGCTGCAACTGCCGATAAACCAATTTTAGTAGTATGCAAAACAGGTCAAACAGCTTGTTATGCAACTACATTGTTAAGACTTGCCGGTTACCCAGACACCAAAGCTTTGAAGTGGGGAATGAGCGGTTGGAATGCTGATCTTGACAAATGGTCTGCTAACTGCAAAGATCTTACAACTGAAACAAACTGGACAACTGATGCAACAGCCGCAGAGTCGTTTTCAGCTCCTTCATTTTCAAGCTCTGCTTTGGATGGAGCATCTCTTCTTCAAGAAAGAGTTGCTGCCGTTGTTGCTGCAGGATTTAAAACTGCTTCAAATGCTGATGTATTAGCTAATCCAGGAAACTATTACATTAACAACTTCTTTTCTGCTTCTCATTATGAAGGCTTTGGACACGTAAAAGGTGCCGTTCGCGTAAACCCATTGTCAATCGATGAATGTGATAAATTAGATCCAAATGGGAAAGTTGTAACTTATTGCTATACTGGACAAACTTCGGCAATTGTTACTGCATATTTAAATGTCTTAGGATTCGATGCCTATAGCTTGCTTTTTGGAGTTAACGGAATGACAACAACAAATTCTTTCTGGGAAACAGGCGGTGTTACAAATCACTGGGGATACGATTCAAATCCAAAGAGTTTAACGTACGAAACAAATTAAAAATAAACTTTGAGGGATAATTCATTAAAATTATTCCTCATTTTATTTTCATCCATTTTAAACATATGACAATGACTTATAAAGTATTATTTCTCCTTATGATAGGAGTTGTTTTGGGATTGAATGCCCGGGCGCAGGGATGTGCCGAACCTGCATCGGAAGACGGAGTAAATGTTTTTGGTTATTTGCAAACACAATACGACTATAATTTTTACGATGAGCCGGAATCAAATTTTGGATTTAACCGGGCACGAATTGGTGTAATGGGAAATATTCCTTACGATTTTAGCTACTATGTATTGTTGGAGACCAGCCCGTTTAAAAAGGATGGTCCGAAAGCCTATTTGCTCGATGCATTTATTACATACAGCCGCTTTTCGTTTGCAAAAGTTAGCGTTGGTTCATTTAAATCGCCGTTTGGCTTAGAGTTAAATACACCATGCCACGCTTTGCATACCATTAATCGTTCAAAAGTAGTAAATGAATTAACAGACCCAGATCGCGACATGGGTTTAATGCTATTAGGAGGCTCTGATACAACCTTATTCAGGTATGCAATTTCAGCAATGAATGGTACAGGATTATTGGCAAAAGACATCGATACGTATAAAGACATTATCGGTCGTGTTATAGTTCAACCAACCGATTGGATGCATTTTGGTGGTAGTTTTAAAACAGGAAAATCGGTTAATGTTGAAGATCCTTCGTTGGGAAACAACACAACGAAACGTTTTGGTGCAGAATTGGAAATAAATTATGCCAATTTCTTAATTCAGAGCGAATATATTTATGGTGAAGACAATGGTTCTTATACCATTGGTGGTGGTTGTGGTGGCGAGCCTGAAGTCGTTCAGGGCAACGTTAAACGTTCGGGAATGTTTGTAATGGCATTGTACAATACTCCTTGGAATTTACAACCTCTTATTAAATACGAAAACTATAATGGTGACGTTGACGACGATAGTGTTCTGGATCAAATTACAACATTTGGTGTGAACTATTTCTTCAACGAGTGGACTCGCTTGCAGGTAAACTATGAATATGCAGCTGAAAAAGCGCATGAGGTTAAAAACGACCGTTTAATGGTTCAACTTCAGGTTAGATTTTAATTAAAAAATAATACGATGAAACTGAATAGATTATTCCTTTTAGCATTGGTTCTTTTTGTTGCCTCAGCGGTTTCAGCACAGGACCTGATTTCAGCAACAGAACTGGCTAAAATTTCTAAAAATGAAGATGTAGTTATTATTTGTGCCACATCGGAGGCCAATTACAAAGTACACATTACTGGTTCGGCCAATGTACCGCATAGCGATCTTTACAAAGGTACGCCTGCCGAAGCTTATATTAATTCACCTGCCGAAATGGCGAAGGTTCTGGGCGCAAAAGGTGTTACTACCGATAAAACCATTGTGGTTTACGACGAAGGTTCAGCAAAATATGCAGGCCGTTTATATTGGATTTTGAAATATCTGGGAGCTCCAAACGTAAAAATGCTTGATGGAAATTTGAAAGGATGGAAAGCCAAACGCAAACCAATTACAGGTTCGCCCACAAACGTTGTCGCTGCTACTTTTACTGCAAAAGCAGATGCAGGCCAGTTAGCTACAATGGATGAGGTAAAAAAAGCAGTTGGCAATTCTTCGTATGTTTTGGTTGATGCACGTAAACCCGATGAGTTTGGAGGTACAGCTGAATCAAAAACACTCACTCGAAAAGGTCATATACCAGGCGCAGTTAACGTAAACCACGAAACTGTATTGGACGATAAAGGTTTATTAAAACCGAATGACGCCTTAAAAGCCTTATTCGAAGCAAAAGGTATTACAAAAGATAAGACTGCAATTGTGTATTGCGAAACAAGTGTTCGTGCCGGTGTAGTTTACCTGGCATTAAAAGGATTGGGATACCCGAACGTAAAAGTTTACGACGGAGCTTATTTGGAATGGCAGACTACTGCGTCGAACAAAGTAGAATAAGCCTTTCACATGTCCTGAGCGCCCAGGTATTCACCGGGCGCTCTTTTATTTAAAAGTACATCTTTTAGTGTACAATCTGTATAATTTTTAATCCAACATTGTTTGAAGGATGAGTAGCAGAAGAGATTTTATTAAAATTACTTCAGTTGGAGGAGCCGGTTTATTTGCTGCCGGAAATGTTGCAGCCAAATATTTCAATCCGGGCAAAAACATGAAAGGAACAATTCAACGAACTCCTACTTATTGCGAAGTTTGTTTCTGGAAATGTTCGGGCTGGGCGCACACCAACGAAAATGGAGAATTATGGAAAGTTGTCGGCAACAAAAAAGATCCGCTTTGTAACGGAAGACTATGTCCGCGCGGATCGGGTGGAATTGGCATGTACAACGATCCCGATCGTTTAAAATCGCCAATGATTCGTATTGAAGAACGCGGCAAACAAGTATTTAAAGAAGTTACCTGGCATAAAGCACTGGAATATGTTGCTCAAAAAATGGAAGCCTTAAAAGAGAAACACGGTGCGGAATCGCTGGCTTTGTTTAATCACGGTTCCGGTGGAAAACATTTTTCAAACCTGGTAAAAGCTTTTGGTTCTACCAACATTGTGGCACCTTCCTATGCCCAGTGTCGCGGACCGCGAGAAGCCGCCTGGATAGCAACTTTTGGCACTGCCGTAAATGCTCCGGAACCTACCGACATAAAAAACACCAATTGTTTGGTACTTATTGGCTCACACATTGGCGAAAACATGCACAACACACAAGTGCAGGAAATGTCGGAAGCCATCGATCGAGGAGCTACAATTATTACAGTCGATCCCCGTTTGTCTACGGCCGCTACCCATTCAAAACACTGGCTACCCATTAAACCGGCCACCGACATTGCCCTGTTGCTGGCATGGATGCACGTAATTATTTACGAAAAACGTTACAACCACGAATACATTGAAAAAAACACTTTTGGTTTTAAAGAACTGAAAGAATATGTTGCCGAATATACTCCTGAATGGGCTGCTGGAATAACAAATCTTAAAGCCAGTCAAATCCGTGAAACCGCACGCGAAATGGCCTTCCACGCTCCTTCTACAATTGTCCACCCCGGACGGCACGTTACCTGGTATGGCGACGATGTGCAGCGTGTTCGTTGTATCGCTATTTTAAATGGCCTGCTCGGAAGCTTTGGTACAAAAGGTGGTTTTTACATGCAAACCAAAGCCTCGGTTCCTACTTTCTCGCACCCTCCTTATCCACAACCAAAGTGGAGCTGGAAAGATTTTCTCGACGGGAAATTTCCATCAGCCGAGATTAATGTGTCGAATGCAATGATTGATGCTTCACATCCCGACAATCAATCGGATAAAAAGATTAAAGGCTGGATAGTGGTTGGAACGAACCTCATCAATACAATTCCAAATACGCCGCGGACTATTGAAGCCATTCGGAACCAGGATTTAGTTGTAGTGGTTGATACCATGCCAATGGAAATTACCGGCTGGGCCGATGTTATTCTGCCTGAATGTACCTATCTCGAACGTTACGACGACCTGCGTGTTTCGCCCGAACGTTATGCAACATTAGCCCTGCGAGTACCTGCAGTAAAGCCAAAACATTTGACGAAACCCGCATCGTGGATCGTACGTCGCTTAGGACTAAAACTGGGATTACAGGACTATTTTAATTACTCTGACTTTAGCGAAGTTCTCGACTGGCAGCTAAAACAAATGGGTTCAAGTTTAGCAGAAATGAAGAAAAAAGGAGTTACGGTTGTCGATCGACCGGAATCAAGCCTGTATCTGCCCAAGGATGAACCGGTTCAGCTTAAAACCAAATCAGGAAAAATTGAATTGTACTCACAACTTTTGGAAGAACAAGGCTTTGATCCGCTGCCAAAATACACTGCCCACCCCGAAGCTCCTGACGGTTTTTACCGTTTAAATTACGGGCGTGCACCCATGCATACGTTTACTCGAACTGCCAACAATCCAAATCTTTCGGATATAATGAACGAAAACCGACTTTGGGTAAATCCGCAAGTTGCAGAAAATCACGGGCTAAAAATGAACCAGATGATTTGGCTGGAAAATCAGGACGGAGTTCTTTCTGAATTTCCTATTAAAGTACGTGTTACCGAACGAATTGGCCCTGATTGTGTATATATGGTTCATGGTTTTGGACATAACAACAAGCGCCTGAAACGTGCCCATGGGAAAGGGATTTCCGATACCAAACTAATTACAAGGGTCGCCATCGATCCGATAATGGGAGGCACCGGAATGCGGGGAAATTTTGTGAAATTTTTAGTTGAAGAACCAAAAAAGGAGGTTGAATCATGAGATACGCAATGGCCGTTGACACAAAAAAGTGTGTAGGTTGCAGCGATTGTGTTGTTGCCTGCCAGGCCGAGAACAAAGTACCCATAGGTTTTTGCCGCGATTGGGTTGTAGAAATCGTTACTGGGAAATTTCCCGAAGTGAAAGTGGAATTACGCAGCGAAAGATGTAACCATTGCAAGAACTCGCCCTGTGTACGTTGTTGCCCAACCGGTGCCAGTCATTATTCTGATGGTGGTATTGTTATGGTGAATGGCGACGATTGTATTGGATGCGGAGCCTGTATTCAGTCGTGCCCTTACGATGCGCGTTATTCGCATCCCGAAGGATTTGTTGACAAGTGTACATTTTGCCAACACCGCGTAACACGTGGATATAAACCGGCCTGTGTTAGTGTTTGCCCTACAAATTGCCTTTATTTTGGCGACCTCGACAATCCAAAATCAGATGTTTCGGTGGCCTTACAAAAACGCAAATACAAAGTTCTGGCACCCGAAGCAGGTACAAAACCACAGGTCTATTTCCTAATCTAAAAAAGCTACGAATAAGTAAAAACAAAAAAGACAGAAGATTGATTTCTGACAGTAATTTCTGAAACCTATAATTTCAAAATTCTTGTCCTGTGTCTTGTGTCTTGAATCTAATTTCTTAATAAGATGAAAGAAGAATTTTTTGTATCAGGAAGGAATATTCCAAACATCGATCCGAGTTTACATATCTGGCACTGGCAAATACCGGCTTACTTATTTTTGGGTGGGCTTGCTGCCGGAATTCTATTTTTTGCAGGACTTTATACGGTTCTTGGCAAAGAAAAAGAAATGCCGACTGCCGTGAAATGGAGTACGTTTATAGTTCCTTTTGCATTGGCAATTGGACTCTTCTTTTTATTTCTCGATCTAAAACACAAAATGTATTTCTGGAAATTATATACTGTGATCCGGCTTGAATCGCCAATGGGTTGGGGCGCATGGACGCTAATGATTATTACTCCCCTTTCTCTCATTTGGAGTGCTTCTTACCTAA
Source organism: Draconibacterium aestuarii (assembly GCA_026671195.1). GTDB lineage: Bacteria > Bacteroidota > Bacteroidia > Bacteroidales > Prolixibacteraceae > Draconibacterium > Draconibacterium aestuarii. The sequence continues at coordinate 42,341 of JAPOHD010000020.1, forward strand.
AAGAACTTATTCCCGGCTGGAACTGGAAATTTGAGATTCTGAATAAATTCGAAGTATTTGTAATCAAAAACAGAAAATACATTGCCTGGTTATTGATAGTCTATTCTGCAATACTTGGAATTTACACCGGCATATTACTTTCGGCATTTAATGCCCGGCCACTTTGGAATACTTCTATTCTGGGACCACTGTTTCTAACTTCGGGGCTATCAACAGGGGCAGTTACCATTATGTGGATGTCGAAAAATCATCTGGAACGAAAAATGATGAGTAAAATCGATTTGATTTTAATCGGTATCGAACTGTTTTTAATTACGCATTTATTTATGGGATTTTTGGCCAGCACTGAAGTACAAATAGAATCGGCACAGCTATTTTTAGGAGGTGCATACACTTATCTATTCTGGGGAGGAGTGGTAGGTTTTGGATTAATTGTCCCGTTTCTTTTGGAAGTACTTGAGTTAAGGGGAGTAAAAATTCCGGCTGCAATACCGGCAATAATGATAATTATTGGAGGCCTTCTTTTTCGTTTTGTAATGGTCGATGCCGGTCAGCTAACAAGGTATCTCTATTAAATTCGTATATAGTACAAAAGAAAACTGCCAACCTTTCCCAGGTTGGCAGTTTTCTTTTGTACTATTCGCTCCTGCAATTATTTTATTTCTAAACTGGTATCTATACTGGTATTCAAATCAATTTTGCCCAACGATTTCATCTGTATTTCAGGCGAATTCAAAATTGAATTCAAGTCACTAACATCTACATTGGCTTTGCTTAAGAAATCGGAAGGCACAACCACCACTCTGAAAGTCTGATTACGCGTATAATCACTCGACAAAGTTGAGAAGTCTACATCTCCGTCTAAAAACACAGCCATATCTACAATTCGGTCATTGGGAATATCTGCTGTAAAATCGAAGTTGTACACCAGAATAGCGCCTGAATTGAAATAAACGCTCTGAGGTAATGGACGCCAGTAGTCTAATCCACTTTCGGTTTGCCATAACATATAGGTCAATATTACGTCCGATTCATACGGATCAAAACCATTATCCCGAAAATTAAACACTACCTCGTAACCGTTAGCGGCAGTAAAATTGTCTGTAAATTCAAATGTAGTACCAATAATTTCTCCACCTGCAGGGCCTTCCGGTCCCATTGGCCCCATTGGTCCTTCGCACGAAACTAAAACCGAGGCGGTAATAATAAATAGAATAAATACTAATTTTTTCATGACTATCGTATTTTTATTAAGTGTAACAATTTTTTATGTCCTTTTGTTAATCAACTATAATGCCAAAAAAAAACCTTCGGCGAATAACCGAAGGCTTTTGATGTATATCTATTTATTTTTTTATGTCGATTTATTCTCTTTCGAGTGTTCCAGGAACAGGAACTTGTGCATCTTTCATAAAACCAATATCACCCATAATATAAGTTTCTGGTCCGATTTTCATGTCCGAGTTCATCATTTCATCGAAAGTAACTTCTTTCCCGGTATAAGCAGAAACACGTCCCATAATAGCAGTCATTACCGAATTAGCAGTTTCTTCTGCTTCGTTAAACGGAATATTCTGGCGGATACAGGTAATTAAATCTTTATGTTCCTGAACATAAGGGCTGGTTTCGTGATCATCGAATGAAAAAAGTTCATTCCCATCCAAATCAGTTATTTTAGATGTTCCTCCCTGCGATGTAAACGACTCACCTTTTGTTCCACGGAATACTTCGTATACACCTGTGGTACAGCCGTTAATTTGTCGACACATACTGTGTATTTTCATACCATCGTCGTAGGTGTAATCCACACTAAAATTATCGTACTGATCGCCGGTTACCCTTCGTTGACGCGAACCAAAACCTAATGCTTTTACAGGATGTTTTCCCAAAAACCATGCAGCCACATCAATGTTATGTACATGTTGCTCAACAATATGATCGCCCGAAAGCCAACACCAGTTTACCCAGTCGCGAATCATCCATTCCATTTCGCTCCAGCCCGGATTATTGTCGCGATGCCATAATTTACCACCGTTCCAATATACATTTCCACCGGTTATTTTACCAATTGCGTTTTTCTCAAGTTCTTTATAAATATTAATGTATTTATGCTGATGACGACGTTGCGTTCCGGTAACTACCTTTAAACCTGCAGCATCGGCCATTTTTGCAGCTGCCAAAACTTGTCGTACACCTGCAGTATCAACAGCAACCGGTTTTTCCATAAACACGTGCTTGCGTGCTTTAACGGCAGCCTCAAAATGCTCAGGACGAAATTTTGGAGGAGTTGCTAAAATTACAACATCAACACCCGAATCAATTACTTTCTCGAATGCATCGAAACCTACAAAACATTTATCGGATGGAACATCAACATCATTTTGTTTTTTCAACTTGGCTTGTAAATCATCAACCCTATCCTGAAAAACATCTCCAAGAGCAGTAATTTCAACTGTTGCGCCACCAGCTTCCAGACAGTTAAACGCAGCACCTGATCCACGGCCACCACAACCAATTACTCCTACCTTTAATACTTTTCCATCCGGCACTGTATCAAGTAACGGAGGAAATTGATATTCTCTTGATTTCCAATCATAAATAGCAGAAGATGCCGATCCGCCATCTGACGAGCATGATGATAAAGTTCCGACACCCATAGCGCCGGCGGCACCAACAGCAGCGGCACCGGCTAAAAATTTTCTTCTAGAAAAATTATTTTCACTCATGATAAAATGTTTTAGTTGAATTTAGGACTCTAAATATATTAATTTTTACCTGTATTCTCATCATACTCGCAAACAACTCTGAAACTTATATAATTACAATCCGACAACCACCAGATACTCTTTGGCATCTGTGGATCGGTTTTCATCCAGGCTACACTTTTTGTATAATCGCGGGCTGCACTCCTAACCTCTCCTATTTCACTATTAAAATAACCACCTCTGATCACACGTTCTTTTCCCGATACTGGTCCTTTAGGATCGGTAACTCCATCCTGCAATTTCTCGTAAGCATCTTCAGCATACCAATCCAGGCAATACTCGGCAGCATTACCCAACATATTTTTCAACCCAAACGGGTTGGCCTCCACGGCGTCCGGTTCACTGGTTTTTAATCCACTGTTTTCATTATAGAAAACATAGTTATTTACGGCATCGCTACTTTTTCCAAATAGATTCCCAAAGAATCCTTTCTTCCCGAAATCTTTTGGGTTTCCTTCAAAAAAGAAAGGAGTTTCGGTGCCACCTCGAGCCGCATATTCCCATTCTGCTTCGGTTGGTAAACGATAGGTTTTACCGGTTACCTGCGATAACCACTTGCAGTAGGTTTCTGCCGAATGATAACTCATGGTAATTGCCGGACGATTTCCAAGGCCCCAATTTTGATCAGGCTGACCGTAAGGTGGTGTTGGGCCGGAAATGGCATCAACATCGGCCTGTGTGCGGGCACCTTCGGTATCTGTCGAACGTCCTTCAGCAGCAGTAGCACTATAAAAAGCCAGGTATTCATTCCACGTGACCTCAATTTCAGCCATAAAAAACGGGCTTACATTTACGGTTTTCTGAGGACCTTCGTCGGCTTTGCGCATTTGCTCCGAATCGGGGCTTCCCATTTTAAAACTTCCTCCCGGAATTGCTTTCATATTAAATGCAATTGTAGTACCCGGTATGGTTTCCGTAAAATCTTCGTGCGATGTAACTTTGGCAGTTTCCGTAAATTTCTCCACATTTTCATTTCCTGCACTTCCGAATTCAACATTTTTGGCGTGCATGGCGTTCGGATCGTAGTGGCCCACATGCAGGTGACAATTTATACAACGCAATTCCTCTTCGTTTTGCGAATAGTACAAGTGTGCATTCTGCCCGTCTTTTGTTAATGTTAGCGGGAACAAATTTTGATGACAATTCATACACGATTCTTTAAAAACAAAATGTTTTGCCTGTTCTAAAGTCGATTTTGCATCCCAGTTAAAATCCGCACTGTCTTTAAATATATAAGCATATAAATCTCTGGACGAAGCTTTGATTTTTTCTTTTAAAAATCCTTGCCCTTTTGGCGGAAGATGACACTCCACACAGCCAATGTGAATTCCAACGCGTGTTTCGTGATGAACAGATAATTTCCATGAATCGGTAACGTGTGGATGAACATGACACATTTCGCAAGATTCGGGAGTTGATGTGGCTTCTATTGCTTTGTGCGAAAAAATAGTTATGGTTATCCCCAACACAAATCCAATAAAAATTACCAATAACAGTTTTTTTCTTAGAAAGTTTCCAAAGCTCTTCAGCATACGATTGATAGTTTTTAGGTATATTGATTTATAATGTCCGCCAAATTTAATAATTTCTCAAATCAATGTTCTATGTTCTATTTATTTAAATTGAATATAGAAACGGGTCGGTTCCCGATTAAATCTTCAGGAACAAACCTCTCCACTTTTGATTCTAATTATAAGACGCAGAAGAGTAAAATATTACCTAGTCAAAAAAAACAAAACCACTATGCATTGGAAATACATAGGTTTAGGCCTCGAATGAAATTCGAAAAAAAATGAGCATGGACGGAAGACAGAAGTCGGAAGACCGAAGAAAAACATTCAACGATTTATTTCGAAACTTCGGTCTCCTGTCTTCGAACTTCCGGCAAAAAAACAAGTTTATAGAAACTAAAGTAGCTGCAATAAGTTGCAGGATTTTAAACCAGTAATTAGAAACTAAAAACCCAAAGGCTACCCCGGACGAAGTAACCTCTGTATTTATAGTTGAAGGGAATACAAGAAAGTAAGAAAGGAATTTGAATACCCCTGCATGTTAAGTCAATCAACGATTTTAAATGTTAAATACCAATTACAATTAGATTAATTGTTAAACAGCCGCTCATCGTCTAAAAGAAATACAATCCGAAATAAAAATTATTTGTAACTTTTCTTTATGAATAGAATTTCACAGGGCATTTCCGATGTGTTAGAATTGTTCTTTCCTGCGTTATGTACAACTTGCGGAGACCGACTTGCAACCCAAGAGAAATATGTATGTATGAATTGCTGGCACGATTTACCGGTTACCAACTTTCATCAGAATCCGGAAAATAAAGTAGCACAACTTTTTTGGGGTCGTGTTGAAATTGAAAATGCCAGCTCGTTTTTTTCGTATAAAAAAGGGAGCAGGTATCAACACCTCATCCATTATTTAAAATACAAGGGTTTAAAAGAGCTGGGGTTCGAAACAGGTCGGAAGTTTGGTTTTGCACTAACAGAATCGGCAAAATTTACTTCCGTCGATGTTGTTGTTCCGGTACCATTACATCCCAAAAAAGAACGTAAAAGAGGGTACAACCAAAGTCGGTGGATCGCTGCCGGGATTGCGGCTGTACTTCACAAACCTGTTTCTGAAAATAACCTATTCCGCAAAACATTTACATCAACGCAAACCCGTAAAAACAGGTTCGAACGCTGGCAGAATGTGGATGGAATTTTTGGCATCCACACACCCAACGAGTTTTCTGAAAAACATGTTCTTTTAGTCGACGATGTTGTTACAACCGGCTCAACACTGGAAGCCTGCGCCTATCAGCTTTTAAAAATCCCCAACACCAAAGTAAGTATTGCAACGCTTGCTTTTGCCGATATGTAATAAGCTGCGAATTTAAATTCGAATCAGGAAACAAAATAAAGAAAATTCTTGAAGTTGACTATCCCCGTGGCAGAGCCAAGGGGTATTACGCCAGCTTCATTTCAGCTAAAACGCTGAAAACCAAATTTTCTTTATTTTACCCCTCAGTCAGCCTTAAAGGCTGCCATCTCCCCTCGGCAGGGGAGAAAAAGCGCAACCCCGAGGCAAAGCCTCGGGGAATTATTCAGATTAAAATAAAATATTGATAAATTGCGGCACACAATTTGAAACACCTGACCGAAAACAAAAAAAATGAAAACACTACCTATTATCCTACTGCTGTTCTGCACACTATCAACATTTGCACAAGACCGAATAATTAAGAAAAACAGCGATGTTATTGAATGTAAAGTTACCGAAATGGCTTCGGCCGAGGTAAAATATTTTTACCCCGATAATCCTAAACTGATTTTTGGTATTGACAATGCGCTTGTTGAGCGAATTGAGTTCGGTACCGGAGAAGTAGTACAAGTTGGGAGAAACACTTTTGATAATCCTGAATACTATGCGGAGCAATCGAAAAACGCATTAAAAATAAATTTTCTTTCGCCACTTTTTGGGACTACTGAACTGGTATACGAACGAAATATAAAACCAGGTCAGTCGTGGGAAACCGCTTTGGGAATTGTGGGTTTAGGAAATGATGTTCAAGATATTAATCCGGGTGGTATTTATGGGAAATTTGCCTATAAATTTTTACGCAATCCTGACTTTTATATGAACCGCATGCATTATTCTCACTTGCTGAAAGGGGCTTACATAGCACCAGAAATTGCTTTGCGCTACATGTCTTATGACAGCAACACGTGGGATTATTACTACGACTCTAACGGCAACTTTAACGATACTTATTCAGAAAGCAGAGAAAGCCAACTTACTCTTGCCATAATGCTAAAATTTGGAAAACAGTGGGTATTTGATGATGCATTTTTAGTTGATGTTTATTGTGGTGTAGGTTACGGAATTGGAGCCGATGATTACGATGGATTACCCTACGGTTTTATTGTTGCCCCCGACGATTTTCCGATTGCGTTAACAAGCGGAATACGTATCGGGTGGGTTTTTGGAAAATAACAGTACGGGATTAAAAAAATACCGGCGAACTACAATAAACCACTGCGAAACCGGAAAAACGCCGGCGAAAAGCCTCGTAACGGACGCGGAACAGAAAAAACCGGTGCGGAATGCCTCACAACGGCCGCAACGTGCAAAAAACCGGCGCGGATCGGGAAAAACGGCGGAGGAATGCCTCACGACATGGTAAGATGCCATTCCGCAGTGGTTTTTTCCATTCCGCAGTGGTTTTTCTTATTCCGCTGTGCTACCTGTTAATTTTCTCCCTTTGATTTTTGCAAACCTTATTGATTTTGTGCGATCACCCGTAAATTCCGGTGGATTCCTATTTCTCAGGCAAAATTTTTCGCCACTTTTAAAAGAACGTATCTCATATCCTTTCCCACTCTCAAAGCTGCTCTAAATGCGTTAGTTTTGCATTGAAGGATTCAACACACGCATCTGGAATAAGGTTTTCTGGGAAAGAAACAAAACTTATTTGGGAAAGCAACCTTAGTAGAATTAAGCGCTCAGTTACCCAAAACCTTATTAACCTTATTTGCAACAAAAGAAAACAGTTATTGAAGTTCTCCAACGGATTTTTAAAGTGAACCATTTTGTGTTCTTTGGATTGAAAAGTAAATTGTGTAGTGCTATTTGTTGCGAATAAATTCAACAAGTTTCGATTCCATTTGTTTGAAGGACAAAAAAGTACAATGGAATTTGAAATCAGTACATATTTCCCCGGTGTTAAGCCCGCTGTAACACTGCCTTCGAAACAAATGTTTGTATTGTTAAAAGAAGAAGGCATGCGAAAAATGGTAAGCGACCATTACGACTTGCTGGCAGTGAGTTCGATAAAAGATTTATTTCCCAAAAATCCGATCGCCCTCGAAAAAGCCAAAGAACATTCGGCCGATTTTTTTATACAGATTTGCGGCGGCCCCGATTATTTTAACCAGAACCGAGGGAAACCCCAGTTAAACCGCCGGCATTTGCCCTTTAAAATTACTGCCGAAGCACGAATTGAGTGGCTAAACTGCTACAAACAAGTACTCAGTAATCTTGATTTGCCCAATGAAATAAAACTTTCTTTCTGGAATTATCTCGATGTTTTCTCAAAATGGATGGTAAATTCCTAATTGTTAATTTCTTAGAATTCAAAAATCGTTAGTAAAATGCTAAACATAATCGCGGTTTCGATGTTTATTAACCTGAGTTCGACGTAAAATTTTAGATTCAGAACGCTTAGAAATAGTAAGGTTCAAGTATAAATGACGAAAGAATAGCGGGCTATTTTGAATCATTTATACGCAGAAGATTGCTATTTATAAGTGTTTTTACAAAAGCTTTGAATAAAAATCGGATTTGTTTCGTCAAATTTTATCGCAATAGTTCACTATTACTCAAAAATTTGTCTTGCTAATCAGCTTTTTATGGCAATCTGAATTTTAAAATTTAAATCGAACTCAGGTTAGAAGCATAAAATAAGAATTATTTATCTTAAACTATAAAAAATGAAATTAGTGAAATTTAGCTTGTTAGTAGTAATGGCCGTGGTCTTGTTCTCGTGTAATCAGAAACAAAAGCCTGTGCAAACAGTAGACCCAAATGTTGCCTACTTCCGACACCTGCAGTTTACCGAAACGCCCTGGGACATTGAAAAAGGTACACATCAGTTAACAGTGGAAGAGGCCCAAACAGTGAACAATTACAAATTTACCTACAACGATAATAAACAACTCGAATCGGTTGAATACAACCGGAACGGTGTATTGCTGGGTTATTCATCGATGAGAGGAGCTGCAAAAATTACCTACACCTACGAAGACAACAAACAAATAAAGTACTTTTCCGATGAGAATGGCAAACCTGCAAAGAATGGCGGAGCTTCTGTTTTTGAATATACTTTAAATGATGCCGGGATGCGAGTGGGATTGCGGTTCCTGGATGAAAATGGTGAGCCGATCGAAAACAGAAACAACATTCATAACTATGTTTGGAAAAAGCTGGAAGATGGAATGATTCAGGAACTTCGGTATAATTTAGCCAACGAAGAAATTGTAATGAATCCGTTTTGTCCGTTTTACGAACTTCGTTTTACCTACGACGAAAATGGTTATATGGTTAGAATGGCCAATTACGAAGCCGACACTTTATATAACTGCACCGAAGAAAATTGTGGTGATATTGGCGTTTCGTACTTTCTTTTTAAAAATACAAAAGATGGTGATGTATTAAATTTCTCGGTTCATAATACGGTTGGACAACTTTCGAATTTATTTGGAGGATGGGCCAAAAGAGTGAACGTAGTCGACGAAAATGGCTATGTTTTGGAAACAACTCAGTTCGACCAGGATGACGAACCTTTAAGCGGGAAAAGACTTCCGGTGACAACATCGGTTTACAACGAGTACGGTGCAATTGTGAAGCGCATCAACATGGACATCGACAAAAACATTGCCAACGATCCCGAAAACGGAGTTGCCGTAACTGAATACCAATACGACGATGAAGGCCGTCGCACAGGAAGTATTCAGTACGATAAAGATGGTGTTGAAGTAGAGAAAAACAGTTAAAAAGACCAGTGGATCACAACAATGAAAAACATACGATATTTAATCCAGTCTTTTTCGATTCTGATTTTGGTTGTCTTGTTTTCCTGTACGGGTGGCGAAAAGAAAACCAGTCAGGCAGAAGCAAGCACATCCGTGCAATCAAAGGCGGAACCAGTTGAAATAAATGATGAAGCAAAAGCGTTGTTGGCCTACCTCGATGAGATGGGTGATTATGTAAATACACGCAGTTTCCCTTCGTTAATTAAGGCGGCTTCTGTCTACGAAGAAATGGATAAAAACAACCTTATCATCGATTTAAGAACACCGGAAGCTTTTGCAAAAGGACACATTAAAGGTGCAAAACAAGTGGAGTTTACTCAGTTGCCCGGGTATTTCACAAATACAATAAAACCTTTTGAGTACGACCGGATTATTTTGGTTTGTTACTCCGGGCAATCATCAAGTTACGCTGCTTCGTTGCTACGTTTAACGGGCTACGGCAATGTGTATTCCATGCGCTGGGGGATGAGTGCCTGGAACGAAGAACCGGCAACAGATTCATGGTTTGAACATATTGCTTCAGGCTACCAGAACAAACTGGAAACAGGATCGAATGATAAACCGGGGACATTTGATTTTCCGAGAATGAATACCGGAATTAAGGATGGGGAAACAATTCTTTCAAATCGATTTATTGCGCTTTTCGAAGCCGGTTTCCCGGATGCAATTATTGAAGCCGAAAAGGTTTTTGAACAACCTGATAAATACTTTATCATAAATTACGACAGACGCGATAAATACGAAGCAGGGCATATACCGGGAGCTGTGCGGTACAAACCAAACGGAACTCTTGGAATTGTTTCGGAAATGCAAACCATTCCGAACGACAAGGAAATTGTTATTTACTGCGGAACAGGTCACAATTCGGGATTTGTAACGGCTTATTTACGTTTGTTTGGATACGACGCAAAAACACTGATTTATGGGAACAACAGTTTTATGTACGACAAAATGGTTACAGAAAAAGGCACCATGTCGTGGTTACCGTTTACCAAAGATGAAATTGGAAACTACCCTTTGGTAAAAGATTAAACATTCCTTTTGACGTCGATTGTAGAAACGCAAAAAGTTTAAAAGAAAATGTCTATTCCAGTCTGGCCAAAGTGTCGGGCTGGAATTTGTATTTAAAAACATCACTATTCTCTGTTGTTTGAAGGATGTAAATATTTTTAAAGCGAAGCTGGTTCAATATCACCCAGGCTTTGGTTGCATCGGCGATATTTTCGGAATACAACACAATCTTTCCTTTTGTTCCTTTTAAAAGTTTTTGATTTGGTTTCTCAAGTAGGGTTGAAAAAGGAATATGTTTTGAATGAGGATAATCAGAAGCAGTTTGATTATTTCCCGAACTTAAATCAACCACCAAATAATCGTTCAACTTTTTAAGTTCTGCTGCTGTAATCGTATTGCCCACTTTTTCAGAAGCCTCAATTGCTGCTTTTGCCTCCTGTTTAAACTGGTTTTTATCCGATAATCTTACGATAATTAAAATCAGCAGAAGTACTAAAACGGCAATTACTCCACCTAAATTTTTAAATCTATACATTTTAAAAGTTTACTTATTTATTCACAACCTCCATCCAATTGGATTTCTTTTAAACGCCTGGCAGTCAAAAACTGGCTTTTTAAACTATCTGGCAAACTGTTAATTTGAGTAAAAGTTTTGCGGGCTTTAAATCGATTCTCAAACAAAACGTTTTCGCGTGGCGTTATTTTTTCTCCCGAAAAATGGCTTAGCATCACTGTTTTATACCATTCATTAAGCCCTCCCTGCATTACAAAATTATTTTCATACCCAAGTCCTGCGACAATTGTCCAGGCAGCATTGGCTGTTTGATCGCCATTCCCGTAGAATATCTTTTTTACTTCCGGCTGATTTAAATATCCTTCCCAATCAGGATTAAGCAGATCATCAAACGGAATATTTATTGAGCCCGGAATATTACAAACCTTATATTCTTCTTCATTGCGCACATCAATTAACTGAACCGTACTGTCTTCATTATTTACAAAACGCGCTACCTGGTCAACTGAAAAATACATATCGTCAGAACTGGCTTTGTCAAGCAACCCGGCAGGTTTTAACTGAAAAGAGTGCGAAGCATTGTACGGCAAAAAAGCCAATAGAATTCCAACACCAACCAACAATACCGATATTTTTATTCTTGTATTCATCCTCAACACGTTAAATTTCTGAAGTAATTTCCGGACGGTTAAACTTTTTCTCTGCCAATTCAGACAACCAGAATAATACAACTGCAGCAATACTTAGCAACAACGTAAACACTCCCGGCGAAACGCCCAACCATTCGTCAATTTTTACAGGCCCCATGTAACTACCCATTGCCAGCGGCTGAATTATCGGGAAAGTTTCGGCAAAAAGAAAAGCCCCCACCAGTCCTCCAACCAGAAAAACCAGAGCATCTATTTTACCAATTGCAAGTGCACTAATTCCTGTGCCCGGACAAAAACCACCCATAATAAATCCGGCGCCCATAATTGTTCCTCCAACTAAAGTAGCGCCCAAATAGTAGTGATTTACAAACACCTGATTCAAATTCAGAAGTCCGAAAAAACTTAATAATTGTGCCCCAACCAAAGCAACCAAGGCTGCAGTAAAAAACACTTTTAACACGGTTGTATCGTAACCGTAAAACATTCCGGCCAGCTTCCGGCTCGATGAAAATCCGGCTTGTTCCAATGCAAAACCAAATCCAATTCCTATTAGAAAGGCAATAAGCAGATTAAGCCATTCCGGAAGTTCTGTAAATATTGAGATGGGTCCCATATTTTTAATTGTTTGTTGTTGAATGAATAGTGATAATTTAGATCCAGAGCTTTCTGAAAAACCATGCAAAAAGATAGGCTGATCCAAAGATTGCAATCATGGTTACAAAGCCGGCAACAGAAAGAACTGCCATTCCGGAAAGCGCTGCACCGCTGGTACATCCGCGGGCGAGTTGTGCTCCATAAACAAAAAAAACACCACCTAAAAAAGCAAAAAGCAAACGTTTCTTATTCGATATTTTTGGCGATTTCTCAATTTTAAACTTTAGTCTTCCGGCTACCGCTCCTGAAATAAATCCACCCAAAATCATTCCCAGAACTTCCAGAGCCAGCCAGCTTTTTAATGGATTTTTCCCGTCTTCAAAATATTTGCTGTAATACGGAGAATTAAGTGCGTGTTCCATGTCCACCGCACCAACTGCAGCTACTGCTGTGTATTTCAGTCCACCACTGGCACCCAATCCACGCCCCGATAAAAACATGGCAGATAAAAGCACCAGGCCCAGCAAAATGCCTGCAGCATAAGGATTCATGTAACTTTTCCTCTTCATAGTTGAAGTTATTTATTATAAAATCAGTTAAATAGATAGACAATTCAAGGTGGGCTAATGTTTTCGAAAACTTAGATTTAGAAAATCCATGAAAAATGACACCCCGAACTTATACTACCATAAAAAGATGTTAGCCTGCTTTTTTAATGTCAACGATACATTATAAATCGTAATAAAAGGCCAGCGAAATAACATTGTTGAACAAACCGTTGTGAAAATAATAGTTGGTCTCTGATTTATCGCTGCAGGGAATTACAGATAAGGCAAATCGTAAATCTAATGAAGTACGCTCCAGAAAATCGAATTGAAATCCTACAAAAGGCTGCAAATCGAACGAATTAAAATCCTGCCGATCTTCTTCCGGAATCTCTCCATCACTGTTCAATTCTTTCGAATGCATTAAATACCCGGGAGATATCCCTCCAATAATCATACTTCTATCGTTTGTTCTGAATGCCATAAAAAGTGGCACTTCAACATAGCCCAAACGCATTGTATACTGGTCAACATCAGGCACTTTAGGATCATATTTCTTTCGCGAGCCTTTTTGTGAGTATTTAATTTCCATTCCAGCCACAATGGCAGGAGCCACATCGGTTTGTACATATATTCCGGCCAGTATACCCGCTTTGTGGTAGCCTTTAAATGTATCACCCTCAACTTGAGTGGCATTAAATCCGGCTATCAATCCGGCATCGAAACGTTGTGCAAAACCCACATTCAACACAAAAAGGAAACAGGCTCCAAGTATAAGTTTACGCTTCATTCTATTTCAGTTTTTCAAGTTTAGTTTTTAATATTTCAATTCCCTTTACCGCTTTTTCCTCAATATAGGAAACATTTTCCTGAAATACCTCGGGCCGACCCGGATCCACAACAAATATTGGTGTCCCGGGTTTCGTGTAATTGACCAAACTTGCTGCCGGATATACTGCCAGTGAGGTTCCAACTACAACTAAAATATCGGCTTCCCCCACAATTTTTATGGCCTTTGGTATTCCGGGTACACCTTCGCCAAACCAAACAATGTGTGGCCTGAGCTGACTACCCATTTCGCACAAATCGCCTAAATCAAGTACCCAGTGTTCCAGGTCATACACCAAAAACGGATTCGCAGTACTTCTGGCTTTCATCAGTTCACCGTGTAAATGCAAAACTCTGGAACTGCCGGCTCGCTCGTGCAGATTGTCAACATTCTGGGTTACAACGTCGGTATGAAACCACTTTTCCAGTTCAACAATACCAATATGTCCGGCATTTGGTTCAGCTTCAAAAAGTTGCTTCCGGCGCTGGTTGTAAAATCGCAATACCAACTCCGGATTTTTCTCCCAAGCCTCTGGAGTAGCCACTTCTGTTACATCGTAATTCTCCCACAACCCACCCATATCGCGGAAGGTTTTTAATCCACTTTCCTGGCTAATTCCAGCTCCCGAAAGTACAACCAGTTTCTTCATTCAAACCAAAGTTTTTTTAAAAATACAATTAATACCATTTTACTTGCTTATTTGCCTCTATAAAAATGAAGAATTTTAGGCGAAGACAAGAATGGAAAATGGATAGCGACAAGGCTTTTGGTTCTTTTTATTGGAAGGATTAAAACCAAATGACATTTTTTTTATTCCATCCTGTTATGTGAAAAACGGGATTAAAACCAATTTGATTAAAAAAACAAAAATACCACAACGAATCAATTGTTTTCTGATATTTTTGTACCAATGATTGACCATGCTACAATAGAGAGGATAATTGACGCGGCGGAGATTTCAGACGTGGTTTCCGATTTTGTAACCCTTCGAAAAAGAGGTGTTAACATGTTAGGCCTTTGTCCATTTCACAACGAAAAAACACCTTCGTTTACGGTATCGCCGGCAAAGGGTATTTTTAAATGTTTTGGCTGCGGGAAAGGAGGTAACTCGGTAAATTTTATTATGGAACACGAGAACCTAACCTATCCTGAAGCTTTAAAATGGCTTGCAAAAAAATACAATATTGAGGTTAGTGAAGAAGAAGAAACCGAAGAGCAAAAACAATTAAAAGACGCTCGTGAAAGTTTGATGATTGTTTCGGGTTTTGCCCAAAAGTTTTTCACACGTTATTTATGGGAAGAAAATGAAGGCCGGACCATCGGCTTAAGTTATTTTCGCGAACGCAGTTTCCGCGACGATATTCTGAAAAAATTTGAAGTTGGTTTTGCTCCTGACGGAAAAACACCTTTTACCGAAGCCGCCCAAAAACAAGGTTACAAAATTGAGTTCCTTGAAAAAACGGGTTTAACGATAAAACGTGACGATTGGATGCGCGACCGCTTTGCCGGACGTGTAATGTTCCCCATCCACAACCTGGCCGGTCGCGTAACCGCTTTTGGTGGCCGAACATTAACCAACGACAAAAAAATTGCAAAATACCTGAATTCGCCCGAATCGGAGATCTACCATAAAAGTAAAGTCCTTTATGGAATATTCCAGGCAAAACGCGAAATGACACGCACCGACAAATGTTACCTGGTAGAAGGGTACACCGATGTTTTGTCGATGCACCAGGCCGGAATTGAAAACGTTGTTGCTTCGTCGGGAACTGCATTAACACCCGATCAAATTCGGTTGATCCGACGTTTCACTCCGAACATTACGATTATTTATGATGGCGATGCCGCCGGAATAAAAGCTTCGCTTCGAGGAATTGATTTGGTTTTAGAAGAAGGGATGAACGTAAAAGTATTGCTTCTTCCCGATGGTGAAGATCCCGACTCATTTGCAAAAAAAATGGGAGCCAGTGGTTATTTGGAATACATTCAAAAAAACGAAACCGATTTTATTCAGTTTAAAACACGTCTTCTTTTAAAAAATACGGAGAACGATCCGGTGGCAAAAGCACGGTTAATATCAGATGTAATTGGTTCGGTAGCGGTAATTCCCGATACAATTACCAGGTCGGTTTATATAAAAGAATGTAGCCGCTTGCTTGGTGTAGATGAGCAGGTTTTATACACCGAGGTTAGAAGGCAAAAATACAAGCAAAGCGAAGATTTCCAGAAAAAAGAATTACGCGAGAAATCGCAACAGGCAGTTCGCCAAACACAACAACAACAGCAACAAACACCAGTTCCGGCTGAGAAACCATCGAGATTATTGATTGAGGAGCGTGAGTTTTTACGCTTTCTTTTAAAACATTGTAAAGCTGAAGTATTTGAAGTTGAAGACGAAGAAACAAAAGAAATACATCTGATTTCGGTGGGCGAATACATGGTAGACGAATTGGAAGCTGATGACCTGGTGCCAGAAAACAAAATGTTCCAAAAGATTTTTTACGAAGTAAGAGACAATCTTGAAAACGAAAATTTTGATCCCTGGAAACATTTTATCTATCACCCTGAAAGCCAGGTAAGCAAGTTTGCAACTGATTTATTATCAGAAAAACATACTGAAAGCAAACGCTGGACCAAAGCAGGAGCTTTTACCGAGAAGGAAGAAGATATTCTGGACTTGTTGGTTCCAAAAATTGTTAACGAATATAAGCTCAGAAAGATAAAAAAAATGATGATGGACATTGAAAAAGCCATCGACAAAGCGGCTGCCGAAAATGACTTCGACAAAGTGATTCAGGAACAATCCACCTACATGAACCTGAAAAGATTGGAGAAGAATTTGTCCGAATATTTAGGCAACCGAACCATTAATTAAAATTTATTTATGCGCACCATTTTTATTGAAGACAGAAAAGAAATCGAAGACATAATAAAGGCTTGTAAAACTTGTTTTTTAGCCATGTCGGTAGATGATATACCGTATGTACTCCCCATGAATTTTGCCCTCGACGGTGATTCCATAATTCTTCACTCGGCACAGGAAGGGCGGATGTGGGAAACCATACAAAAAAATCCAAAGGTTTGCATCAACTGGACTTTAGGTGAAGATTTGGCTTACCAGGATGTACAGGTGGGTTGCAGTTACCGCGTAAAATCAAAGTCGGTAATTGTTGAAGGCCCCGTGGAATTTATTGAAGATTTTGATGAAAAATACCGCTGTCTTGAAGTTATTATGAAACAATACAGCGACCGGGAATTTAAGTTTGGTACGCCTGCTGTTAAAAACGTTGGTATTTTTAAGGTTTCAATCGATAAACTTTCGGCAAAACATTTTGGAACAAAAGCGGTAACGCCGTGGAACAGCTAAAAAAATCTGAATGATATTTGTAACGGGTGGAACAGGATTGGTTGGAGCACATTTGCTTTTCGAACTCACAAAAGCAGGAAAAAAAGTAAAAGCGCTAAAACGAGAAACCAGTAATCTACAACAGGTTATCAAAACCTTTTCGTATTATACTGAAGATGCACAACATCTTTTCGATCAGATAGAATGGGTAAACGGGGATATCCTCGATTATTTTTCACTGGAGAAAATTCTGACCGGCGTCACCGAAATCTATCATTGTGCTGCCATAGTTTCGTTTCACCCCAAGGACCGACAAACAATGGTTTCGAACAATGTGGAGGGAACAGCAAACATTGTTAATGCAGCTATTGAAAACGGGGTAAATAAAATCTGTCACGTAAGTTCAATTGCGGCTCTTGGAAAATTAGAAAATGGAGAACCGATAACTGAAAAAACCAACTGGATACCTTCAAAAAAAAATTCTGGTTATTCGGAAAGTAAATTTTTCTCGGAAACAGAAATATGGCGTGGAATTGAGGAAGGATTGGATGCTGTTATCGTAAATCCCTCGATAATCATTGGTCCGGCCAACTGGGAAGCTGGAAGTTCAAAGCTCTTTAAAACTGTTTGGGATGGAATGAAATTCTACACAAAAGGAGTAACCGGTTACGTTGACATAAAAGACGTTGTTCAAATTATGATCCGATTAATGGAAACATCGAATTTTGAGACCAGTAAAAACCAGCGCTATCTTCTTAGTTCGGAAAACCTGAGTTATCAGAATCTATTTTCACAGATAGCCGAAGCATTGAATAAGCCTCGCCCCAAAATATGGGCAAACGATCTGCTATTGGCAATGGTCTGGCGGGTAGCAGCTTTTTGGGGCTGGATTAGCCGGAAACCATCTATGATAACGCGAGAAACTGCAAGTGGCAGAAATGAAACGCACCATTTCGATGGTTCAAAAATCACCAAAACACTTGGATATAACTATCTATCGGTTTCAGAATCCATTATAAGTACAGCAGCTCTTCTTCAAAAAGATATGACCTAAAAAAGGCAGGGAGTACCTGCCTTTTAATCTTCCTGATTTTTTATCATTCTCAATGAATGCCCGATTTTAGATAAACAAAACAGCGGGTGCTGTTTATATTTATCAAAATCCAATTAGCTATATAAAGCTCCAATATCTGATCACAATCCAAACTCTTTTTAGTCTTCGATACCTACCGACAAGACATAAAAGGGCAACTTTCGTCCAAAAAGCTGCCCATAATAAAAACAAAAAGATAAAAAATAAGGGTTTGTGCGGGTAAAGTAGAGAGTTGATTTTAATTATCCAAATATTTTACTCGGAAATCAATGTTCACTAGTCAATTTAACAAAAATATTTGCATTTAATTAACATAACAATGAGATATTTACATATTTATTCAATTTCACATAATTGCGAACAGAAGACATATGCAGAGTTCATGATGCATATTCGCAGCTGAAATAAAAAAAACGGTTCTATTTCAGCCGGCCATCCATATCATCTCCTTTTTCAGGTTGAAGTGGAAACTTTACGGGTTTATTGTCACGGGTTGAACGATAAATGGCAGTGAATAGCTCAACGGTCCGTCTCCCCTCCTCACCATTCACCAAAGGTTCAGCCTGATTTTCCAACGCAAGCAAAAAATCTTCAATTTGGCGCTCCATATAAAACACCATGGGATCGATACTATTAAAATGTGCTGAATCTTCGTCCACCCACTTTTTCAACTGAGCTTCCTCGCCCGGTACCGACCAAATATCATTAACGGGAGGTTCCAAAATCCCCGACATACCGGCAATAAACATAGCTCCCCCATCGGTTTGAACCCCCACCGATGCGCCATTTTCGCCATGAACATGCACTTTCCCGTAAATTCCGGGCTTTTCCGAGTTACTAACGATGATATTTCCTATTCCGCCATTTTTAAATTTCACGATAGCAACAGCTGTGTCTTCCACTTCAATGTAAGGATGATTCAAATTCTTCCACTGTCCGTAAACTTCATCAATTTCGCCCATAAACCACAACAAAATATCAAGTTGATGTGGTGCCTGGTTAACCAGAACGCCTCCTCCTTCCATCCGCCAGGTTCCACGCCATTCGTCGGCATCGTAATACGCTTTGTCTCGCCATCCCAACATGTTAATCGTACCAAATACAGGCTTCCCGATTTTTCCGGCATCAATGGCAGCTTTTACGCGTATTACAGGTTCATACCATCGTCTTTGACTAACAACGCATAATTTAACGCCGGCATGTTTACACGCCGCAATCATTTCATCTGCATCCTCCAGTGTCGACGCCAATGGTTTTTCAACCAGAACGTTGGCTCCGGCCCCGGCCGCCTCAACAACCGGATTTAAATGGAAAGGATGCGGCGTACAAACAATTACCAGATCCACTTTCTCTTTTCGCACAAGATCTTCGATGCCCGAATAAGCCGACACATTGTACTGCGCTCCAAACTCCTGTGCCGATTTTGTCGTGCGACTCCACACGCCAACCAGTTCAGCATTACTCAGATTCTGAATTGCTTTGGCATGAAGATGAGCTACTTTCCCACAGCCAAGAATGGCCAAATTGTATGTTTTCATTTGCCGATTTTTAACTTTTCTAATTAGATATTACGGAACAAGAATGACCTTATTTAATCCGGGTTGTTTGTTATAAAGTCGATTGAACCAGCTAGCTCCTTCGGAAAGCGGGGCAACAGCAGATATCATTTCATCAACCTTCACCTTGCCCGATGCCATTAAATCGAGCACCAATTCGTACTCGCCGTTAATGGCACAACTTCCCAGCACCGACAATTCAGTCGTCACAATTTTTTGCAAAGGAACCACAACCTCAGGTTTTAAATTACCGACCAAAACGGCAGTACCTCCTTTTCGTAAACTATTGAGGCAAATATTCACGGTTTCTGAAATGCCAACTACTTCGAAACCAAAATCTGCTCCGCGGCCTTTGGTTAATTCCTTTATTTTTTCTGAAAGATTCTCAGTTGAACTTTTAAATGTGTGTGTGGCACCAAATTTTCTGGCCAGTTCCAGTTTCCCTTCATCCAAATCCACCGCAATGATTGGTGATGCTCCGGCAATTTCGAGCATTTTTACGACGAATGTTCCTACCATTCCGGCACCAATTACAACGGCACTTTTCCCTGCCTGAATCTTTGAAACATTTATGGTATGTGCCGCCACGGCAACGGGTTCAACCATCGCCGCCTCTTCAAAAGATACATTATCGGGTATTTTGTATAAAATGTGCGCGGGTACGGTAACAAATTCAGCAAATGCCCCGTGTTTTTTAAAATCGAGCGGCGAAACTCCCAGCACTTTCCGGTTATCACTTAAATTGTAACGCCCCTGCAACGTGTACCAATCGTTAAGTGGATAAATGGTGGAATCGAAAGTTACACGATCCCCGATTTGCCATCCCTCAACGTCGTCACCAACTTTCGCAATCTCTCCCGAAGCTTCGTGTCCCATAATTAAGGGTGGTTGACGGCGACCGGTGCTTCCATCCATTCCATGCACATCGCTGCCACAAATTCCACATGCTTTTACGCGCACCAAAACTTCGTTTGCTGCAATTTTTGGAGTTGGAAAATCACGATAATTCAACTCCATGTATCTATCCAGAACAAGTGCTTTCATTTAAAAAGAATTGGAAGACCGAAGACGGATAACGAAAGTAAAACCAACATCCGAATACAGCCTAAAATTTATTGTTTTCTATTGGAAACTCTCCTGTCCAAAACTATAAGTTTCGCCTTCAACAGTATTTTGCGCAACCAAACTTCCGGCATATCGCAAATTCAATTTATTCCCGAGTAATGATTTTACTTCTACCAAAACCAAGGTTCCCTGTTCCCAGGTAATTGAAATTTCGAAACCACCTCTTGCTTTTAGTCCTGACACCTTGCCGGAAGCCAAAGCCGAAGGAAGTGCAGGAAGAATATCGATATAAAAATCGCCGTTTTCATCGCGTAAATGCGACTGCAAAAGCATTTCAGTGATTCCCGAAGTTGCCCCAAAATTTCCGTCGATCTGAAAAGGAGGATGTGCATCAAATAAATTAAAATACAAACCACCTTTATCCTGCATATTTGTTTCTTGCGAAAGCGAAGGAACCATCAGATTTTTAAGCAACAGGAAAGAATGATCGCCATCCAAAAGACGGGACCAAAAGTTAATTTTCCAGGCACGCGACCACCCCGTTCCGCCATCACCACGATGCGAAAGGGTTACTTTACAAGCTTCAGCCAGTTCAGGAGTTGTTAAAGGATGAATTTCATTCCCGGGGTGTAATCCCCACAAATGTGATACATGGCGGTGTTCATTTTTCGGATCGTCCTTGTCTTCCAGCCACTCTTGCAACTGTCCGTACTGTCCGATTTGATTGGGAGCAATTTTTGCTCGTTTCTCCCCAAGCATTTGAGCAAAACCGGCATCAACACCTAATATATTGGCAGCCTCAATTGTATTGGCAAACAAATTTCGAATAATTTGATGATCCATGGTCGGCGCCATAACCAGTCCTCCGTTTTCGGGACTATTACTTGGGCCACTCACCAGCCAACCCTGATTCGTTGGATCGGGCACCAGGTATTCAGCAAAAAAACGTGAAGCTTCTTTCAAAACCGGATAAGCACGATTTTTCAGATAATCTTTATCGCCTGTAAACTGGTAGTGCCACCACAAATGCTGACTTAACCACGCTCCACCAGTAGGCCAAATGCCATGGTTTGCATGGTTTATTGGTGCGGCGCCCCGCCAGATATCGGTGTTATGATGTGTTACCCAACCTTTTAAAGCATAATGTTCTTTTGCAATATTTTGCCCTGTAACCGACAAGTCCTGAACCATTTGAGTTAAAGGATCTGCCAATTCCGAAAGATTTGTCATCTCGGCCGGCCAGTAGTTCATCTCAGTATTAATATTTATGGTGTATTTGCTATCCCACGACGGTGCCAGTTTATCGTTCCAAATACCTTGCAAATTAGCGGGCTGCGTTCCCGGTCGCGACGATGAAATCAGCAAATACCTACCGTATTGGAACAACAAGGAAACCATACTTGGATCCTCATCCTTTTTAAATGTCTTTAAACGTTCGTTTGTTGGTCGATACGAAATTTCAGAATTACCCAAATCCAAATCAACTCTTCCGAACAGACTTTGGTAATCTGTTACATGATCTTTTTTGATTTTATCGTATGGTTTTCCATCCAGATTTTGCAGATAATTTTTGCACAACTCCGTTGGATTTCCGCTAATATCGTGGTAATTCACAAAGCTTGTGGCAGCCACCAGTTCCAGGGTCGCCTTTTTTGCATTATTTACTTTTAGCTGATTGTTTTCGACTTCCAGTTCTCCGTCGGTAAGTACTCTCAATCGTGCTTCAAAAATAAGTTTGCTTTCGGGATAAGGCGCCCCTTGTCTTACGCGGTCTTCCGGATAATTATTGGCCTTCCCTTTCAATACCAGTACATTTCCTTCAACCGTAACATCGTATTTTTCGTGTGGTGAGTCCATGCCAACAGAAAACTCCAGAGCTCCTTTGCCCGATGTTTCGAGCTGAATAACAATAGCCTGATTGGGCTCGGACACCAACACCTCACGATTATAAGTTATACCATCAATATCATACGAAACACTTGTAACAGCATCTTCCAAATCCAGTTTTCTTTTAAAATTCATCGGATTTTCATGTCCCGGAAAATCGAGTAATAGATTCCCAAACGGCTGGTAACAAAGCTGTCCCAGAGGCTCCGACATAAAACGTTCGTTCCCTAATTTATGAGCCGCATCCTGTTTCCCGTCCCAAAGAAGCTTTCTTAATTCAGGAAAAACCTCGTAAGCTCCTTTGTGTGCATAATCGTGCGGCTGCCCCGACCACAGCGTTTCTTCGTTAAACTGAATAATTTCTTTTTCAGTGCCTCCGTAAACCATGGCACCAATACGACCATTACCAACGGGCAAAGCTTCGGTCCAGTTTTCCGCCGGTTTATCGTACCACAAAACAAGAGACGGATTTAATTCCTTTTCAACAGAATCACATTTACATGAATACTGGGATAACACACATAAAATCAAGGTAAAAACACTTAAGTATTTCATAGCAGATTGAATAGTTTTATTGAATTTTCTCAAACTTACAAATAATAATTTTCCTACAAATACCGGAGAAATAAAAATATGGCCTCAAACTGAAGGCAGTAAACTTTCTTCTTTTGTGTAACTTTATGTTTTTCGGAATGTTATTGAAAATATGTGTTACGATATTAAAACAAAAGTAGAAGCAGCATTAAAACGTGCCCGACATTACGGAAACGAAGAAGCTGTGCAAATGTTGATCGAAAAGTTTCGCCCGTTTTTGGAAGATGAATGGTTCCATGTTTCGGGATTTCAGCATCCAAAACTTTTAATTTATACAGGAGATAATTCTGAAATGCCATTAGTTGCAAGCTGGGGACTTATTCCTTTTTGGGTGAAAAATGAACAGCAACAACTTGATATTTGGAACAAAACCATAAACGCCCGTGGCGAAAATATTTTTGAAAAACCTTCGTTCCGGACTTCGGCCAGGTCAAAACGTTGTTTGGTCTACATCGATGGATTTTTCGAGCACCATCATTTTGCAGGTAGTACTTATCCATATTATATACAGCGAAAGGATGGCGAACCAATAACTTTGGGTGGTTTATGGGATGAATGGACCAACAAAGAAACTGGAGAGGTTGTAAACAGTTTCACCATTGTTACCACAAAGGCAAATTCGCTACTAAAAAAAATCCACAATAATCCAAAGTTAAAGGAATCACGAATGCCGCTTATTCTGGATGAAAGGCAAGAAGAAATTTGGTTAAAAGGAACTGCCAACGACGCAAAAAAGCTAATCGTTCCGGCTGCCGATGGTTACCTAAAAGCACACACGGTTCGTAAGCTCAGGGGTAAAAATTCGGTTGGAAACTCGCCCGAGGCCATCGAAGAATTTATTTATCCGGAATTGCATTCAGTATTAGATCTCAATTAAATGAAAAAAAATCCCCCGGCCTCACCGGGGGACAACTAAATTGTTTCTTTATTAAACAATTTGACCTATAAAATCGCATTTTTCCTTTACAATTTTTAATACTAACGGCTAATAACTAATTCCATCATTAAAACGAAACACCAACTGCTCATCAGGCATTTGATAACCCGGAACATCGGATTTATTTTGCTTAACAACTTCGGTTGATGCCGGTATTGACAGTGGCATTTTTCCAGTTGGATTAAAACGGCCTGTTACAACGTCGAGTACTGCATCGGTGGTTGTTCCAAAAGTTGCCAAAACTGTAGTTGCATTCTCAGTATCAATTTCTTTAATCACCCAGGGACTGCTAAAATTAACCGCAATTACAGTTGGTTTTTGTGCCGAAAGAGTGTTGACATAATTAATATCTATATTATTATTTGAAAGTTCGACATTGATCTCTTTTCCTTGGGAACCAAACAATCCTGCATTTTTAGGAATGAGCCACAAAATATTCACGTCAGCTTGTTCAGGAGAATTTACGAATTCAACATCCCAACTATTTTGTTCTGGAAGAATAACTGCATGCGAATTCTCCGATCCCCGGGCAACCATATGTTTTTCGAAATACACTTTTGTTTTTGCTTTAAGTGGAAGAACCGATTTGTCGTTTCGAAGTAAAACGATCGATTTTCGCAAAGCAAGATCAGCTCGACCCTGAAATTGGGCATTACCAACTATTGTTTGTGCAGCCTCAACATCTACATATGGATTTTCGAAAATGCCCAGTTCAAATTTCTCTCTTAACAATCGCGCAATAGATTGGTCAATACGATCCTCTGAAATCATTCCTTTTTTAATGGTTTCCAGAAGCGGAGTTGGATCGGCATTGCCTGAAAAAAGATCCACTCCCGCATCCACAGCCTTCTGGTAGCGTTGATAAATATCCAGGTTCTCGACACCCCACGGCATCATAAAAATAGGGCCGGTATCGGAATTTATAATTCCTTTAAAGCCCAGCTTCCCGCGAAGCAAGTCGTTAATAATCCCTTTGTTATAAGCAAAAGCCACCTCTTCGTATTCGGTGTTTATTGGTTTGGCGTAATAAGGCATTATTGCCGATGTTCCTGCTTCAATGGCCGCAATAAAAGGTTTTAAATGATAATCGAACATTTCTCCCGGATAGTGTTGTTCTTTTCCCCAGTCAAAATGAGGATCCTGTCCATCCACTTGCGGTCCGCCGCCCGGGAAATGTTTTGTTGTTAATGCAACCGAATGCAATCCCAGTTTCTCACCCTGAAAACCCAGCACAATTTCACGCATCATGTTCGCAGCCAGATCGGCATCTTCACCAAAGGTTCCTTCAATTCGTGCCCAACGAGGCTCAGTTGCCAAATCGGCCATGTATTGATACCCTTTTCTGATCCCGACTGCGGTCCATTCTTTTGCCGCAGTTTCTGCAAATTCGCGGGTAAGCTCAAAATCGCGCATGGCAGCAAGTCCCAACTCGCCGGGCCATTTCGAAAAAACCGTTTCTCCCAGTCCAATTCCGGTTGAATTATCAATGGTTACATGATTTCGTGGATTTGAAGCAATTAATGCTGGAATACCCAGGCGTGTTGATTCGGTTAAAGCCTGCAATTTATTATGCCATTCGGCTATGGTTTTTGCATCGGTATTGGCACGAAGAATAAAATGACGCAGATGCCGTTCGTTCACACCTTTTGTTGTGCCCGAAACAAACAATGCCGGCACTGCCAAAGGTTTTCGGGTAAAAAAATTGGTCTCCATCAGTGTTTCTTCTTCCGAAAAATCGCTGGTAACAGTTCCACCGCCCATTCCCATTCTGTTTCTTCCTGCGGTTCCACCCATGTTAATGGTACTAATAAGCATAAAACCTACCTTTTCTTCGAGTGTCATTTGCGAGAGCAGATCGGCGACACGTTCATCAGTGGTAAGCCGCCAGTCTTCGTATTTATCCAGTTTCCCGTTTTTATTTAAATCTTTAAACGAGTAGTCTCCTTCATTTAAAACTGAAACCGAACGACTACCAAGTTCAGGCTGAACATACTTTGGTTTTTGCGTGCAGGACAGGGAAATGAACAAAATAGAAAACAGTAATACGAATGAATTTTTCATAGATCTGGTTTTTGCATTAAAACTAATAAGTTTCATATATATCGAAGTCCCAACAGATTTGATGGTACCAGAATATCTGATTTTTTCACTATCTCAAAACTTTTCTACAACTCTAATTTCAAATCAAATTAAACTGTATTCAAAAAGGTTCATTCCCCTGCTTGATGCAAAAATTTGGGCTAAAACTATGATTAGAAAAATCAGAGTCACCAAAACAAAGGAGATAATTGCGATTGCTTTCTTCCAGCCTTTTGTACGTTTCCAAAATAATAATCTGATCAACACAACAATTAGCACCAACAGAATTACAACAAAGGGTTTTATCAGCCAACGCAAAAAAGTTATTCCAAAGGCTATGGCAGTGTTCTTTTCGTACATCCACACAACAGAATGTGAGTAAGATTCACCGTTTCGCTGGCCAACTACTTTAACCTGGTTATTCCCCTTGTTTAACTGTATATCTTTCCATACTAATGTTGCATAATCACCCTTCTGTATTCCGGCAGATTCGCCGTTTACAAAAAGCTCAACATTGTCGAGGTTTGAATACACTTTAACATCAATTTTATCCTGCTCGCGAATCTTAAATCCGGAATTGGTAATGCGAATAACCGGTTCTTCGCTCCAATTCGCTTTGTAGAAATAAAATACATCCTTTTTTGTTTTCCGGTCGTAGGTAACCATTCCCTTATCATTCATTCCAATGGCATCACCCTCGCGACGGAAATGCGAACCAAAATCGAACATATTCCAAACAAAACTTCCCCAAACATAAGGTCGTTCAGCAATGGCTTTCCAGTTTCCTTCGTGCACAGTGGCCTGAAATTCCTCGGGATGCCAGGGATGAAAAAACGGGAAAGGCCGGCGTATTTTTTCTTCGTGTTGAAGGGGGCTTCCACCCGCTCCATATTCCGAAACACCAATTTTGTATTCGGGTTGCTCGGAATGAATCCTGTCAAGGAAATCACCCAAATCATCAGCTTTACTGTAATACCAACCATAATACTGATTCCAGGCTATCATCTCCGGAATTTTGTGCAGTTCATTTTCGCTTTTTGTGATAAATGATGCTGCTGTAGTCTCGCGAGTTTCATCCTCACTTTTTGCTACGCTATGTAATTCATCGATCAGTTCTACCAACAACGAATCTTTTTTCATTCCAATTTCGTTGTACAAGCCCCAAAATAATATGGATGGATGGTTATAATTCTGACGGATAAGTTCGCGTAATTGTTGCTTTGCATTAACAGCAAAAGAATCAGAAGCAGAGTATCCTTTTACATCGCTTCCAACAAAAGGAATTTCAGCCCAAACGATCATCCCGCTGGTATCGGCCAACGAATAAAAAAAATCGGAATGCTGGTAATGCGCCAAACGAATTCCATTGGCCCCCATTTCTTTAATCAGTGCCATGTCTGTTCGATGATGCTTTTCGGACAAAGCAGAGGCTACCCCCGCAAAGTCGTTATGGCGACTTACTCCTTTGATCTTAACATACTCACCATTCAGAAAAAAACCTTTTCCAGAATCGGTTGAATAATACCGCAATCCGAGTGGCTGGGTAATTTCGTCAATAACAGCACCATCCTTTTTTATCGAAATGCTCGCTGAATACAAATACGGATCGTTTAAACCATTCCATAAATGCGGTTTGGCAATTGACATTAAAACCTCAGCCTGACTGGTTTGACCGCCCTCAATTACTATTTGTGAACTGTTTTTTTGAACTTCATTTCCATTGGCATCAAAAATAGTTACGTCTACATCAACTTTTTCGGCAGTTTTATTAGCATTTGAAACTTTCACTTTTGCATCAATATCTGCTTTATTTGTTGAAACATTTTTTTGCTTTAAATAAACTCCCGGCGAAGCAAAATCGAGTGGCGTGATACAAATTTTATTAGTCACAATTAATTTAACCGGGCGATATATTCCGCCGTAAATATTAAAGTCACCACCAAGTGGCAAAACGTCCCCGGTTGGCGAATTCTCAACTTTTACATCGATATGGTTTTCGCTTCCAAATTTAACCACATCAGTAATTTCAAAAACAAAGGCCGAATATCCACCCCGGTGTTGCCCCAGGTATTTTCCGTTAACCGTTACATCGGCAACAGTTTGTGCTCCCTCAAACTTCAAAAATAAACGCTTGTCGGCATAGCTTTCCGGCAAAAAATAATCTTTCTCGTACCTGCCTTCGCCCCTGAAATATTTGTAACCCTGGGCAGCATCTTCGGTATTCCACGAATGTGGAATATCGACCGTTTTTTCAATCACATCCTCCCAAATAGATGAACCTGTATAATGCCACTCTTTGTTTAGCGGAATAATTTGGCGCTGCGCCATTGCCGAAAATGAAAATAAGCAGATCAGAAAAGTGTAGGTCAAAAGTTTAGTATGTTTCATAAAATAAAGCATTTTAATTTTTATTCGCGTGTTGCTATCAACACATGAAAGCCAAATATACTTTTGCCCGTGGGATAAAAAGTTCCAACCGATTTGTTGGAACCAATGGAACTACAAATTTCTTTTGAATTGTGTTGGTGTAAGCCCCGTTTCTTCTTTAAAAATACGATTGAATGAGGTTTTTGAATTAAAGCCACATTCCAGTGCAATTCCCAAAATTGTATAGTGACTGTATGCCGGATCATTCAAAAGCGTCTTCACTTCCTCCAACCTGAATCCATTTATTAGTTGATAGAAATTTTTCTGTTGTCCGGCGTTAATCACCTGCGATAAATTTTGGCGAGAAATACCCAGATCATCCACCATCATTTGTAAACTAAATTCAGGATTCAGGTACGGTTTTTTATCTTTCAGATAAGCATAGACCTGTTTATTTATCTCGTTTATTTGCTGTTCACTTAAAGCAGATCGTTTGTATTTCTCGTCCACATTTTCATTGGGAGCGCCTGGATTGAAAGTTTTAAACTTGTAAATAACCGATTGATTTATACCAAAAAAGATAATAATAAAACTAAAAACAGTAAGGCTGGTTGGCAACGAAAAAAAAGGAATCAAATTAAAATTTAAAATCCGTCCGAGTGAAGAAAAAAAGAATTCGAGGACAAAAAACAGAAGAAAGATCAGTACTACAAATATTAACCAGGTGAGCGTATTCTTTTGCGAATAATTTGAAAAATAGAATGGAATATTTTTCCGGTGCGACAGTATTAATTTCACGCTAAAAACCCAGTAAACAAACATGGAAATTATTAATAGTACAAAATAGATCTTGTTGTAAGTAAAAGCCGGTGTTTCATTATCAAAGGTTGAACTGGTTACCGAAACAGGATCGGAGATTAGTCGATGAGCAGATACCAAAAACAAAGGAATAAGATGAACACTAAATTTTGCTTTGAATTTAAATCTTTCGAGAGTAAGGGAACTGACATAAAAATAAAGCAACGGACCAAAAAGAAACAGCACAGGAAAGATACCCGGTTTAAAATAATCGACTACTTGAAATGGCAATAACATTGCTCCCAGAAAAATAACATTAACACACAACCAGATGGTTAGAATAGAAAAGCTTAAATGTTTTGGCCGTTTGGCAAGAAAGAGTAGAATTCCAAACAGCGATTGTACAAAACCAATAATCAGTATCGTTTTAGTCATCAAAAATCAAAATTAAGATTTTGACTCAAAAGTAAAATACTGGTTTAATACTTTCTATTTAATTATTTGTTTTTTGGAGTTAAACGAATAACTGTTCCCGGCTTGTTTAAAACAACATAAATGGCACCATCAGGTCCAGTAGAAACATCGCGAACACGTCCCTGTCCTTTTACAATTACTTCCTGGTGCATGACACGGTCTTTTTCTAGGCTAAGCAAACGAACTTCCTCATATTTTAAAGCCCCAACCAGAAGCTTGTTTTTCCATTTTTTAAACAAGTCGCCACGGTAAAAATCCAGTCCACACACTGCAATCGATGGTTTCCAGTAAAGAGCAGGTTGCTCCATCCCTGGTTTATGTGTTTCATCAGTAATGATCGATCCATTATAATTTTTCCCGTACGTAATGGTTTCCCAGCCGTAATTTTTCCCCGCCAAAATCAGGTTTAGCTCATCTCCTCCCATTGGGCCGTGTTCCGTAGCCCACAGTTGTCCGGTTTCCGGATGAATGGCCATACCCTGGATATTTCTGTTACCTAAGGAATACAATGATTTCATGGCATTTTCTTCGGCCATAAACGGATTGTTTTCAGGAATGCTTCCATCTTTATGAATACGATGAACTTTCCCGTTTGGCAAAGTAACATCCTGTGCCTGGTAGCCTGCACCGCGGTCGCCAATGGTAAAATACAAATACCCCCAGGGATCGAAAACAATGCGGCAACCGTAATGATGTCGAGTAGTTCGATACATTTCATGCGGAGCTTCAAACAGAACTTCCTGATTGGTCCATGTATTATTTTGTATTTTTCCACGTACAATGCGTGTCATTGCCGGAGGACGACTTTCGCCTCCCGAACCTTCAATTTCGTGACTATAAGCCAAATAAATCCAATCATTATTTTCATAATCCGGATCGATGGCAACATCTAGCAATCCACCCTGGCCTTCGTTTAAAACTTTTGGGGTATTATTTACCGGTTCGGCTTGTAGCTTTCCATTTTTTACGACCCGTAAACGTCCCGGACGCTCAGTGATTAAAGCCGTATTCTCATCAATAAAATCAATGGCCCACGGAACTTCCAAACCTTCGGCAAAAATCTCAACATTAATATCGTAATCCAACGTTTCCAACTCTTTGGCTAGTGGGGGTTTTTCGGCACCCACTTTATTTGCCTGGTCTTTCATATATTGCATGATTGCCCGAATTTCATCATCTATTAAAGTTGATTCGTACGAAGGCATCCCCAGGTGGGCAATTCCAAACTTGATATTGCGGAACTGATAACCATCCTCGGCTCCAAACTGCCAGATTCCATCGACCAAACTTGCAGCATTTCCACCATTTAAATTCGCTCCATGACACTGCGCACAGTTTTTCCCGTAGAGTAATGCTCCATCCTGCGCTAAAGCACCAATGTAACTAATTAAAAAAACGGAAGCCAAAACAAACGATTTGGAAATGGATAGTGAATATTTCATAATTGTCGATTTAGATTGAGCACATTAAGATAAGAAATTTACAGCAAAAATGTTCAAACTGAGAGGCCATAAAAAGGAAGCGATTTATGCAAAAAGATTTGGGTGTTTAAAATACCTCAGTAATTTTAAAGGCGTTTTATACGATAATAAAACCCGAAAAAGAAAAACATACAGAACGATTAACCATGAGACAATTCATTCCCATATTTATTCTGATACTATTTTTAGGAATTCTGGCAAGCGCAAATATTTATCTCACCAAACGATTTTCATGGTACTTCGAGATTCGGAATTCCAGATATATCTACATCACCTTTGGTTTTCTGACCGTTTTTATGCTTGCAGGAATAATCGTTTTTACAAATGCTCAGAGTCAATTTGCGAATCTGGTATACAGTGCAGCAGCAATTACAATGGGATTTCTACTTTATCTTGTTCTTTCGGTGGCTTGTGTAGATTTGATTCGTTTGACCGTTAAACTAAAACCGTTCACCTTTGGAATACTTGCTCTTTCGCTTGCAGTTCTTGTTTCAGGTTATGGAGTTTGGAATGCAATTTATAAACGAGTGCGTGAAGTGGATATCACACTTACAGGTTTAAAACACGAAATAAGAGCTGTTCAACTTTCGGATATTCACATTGGGCATTTTTGGGGACCTAAAACCCTGCAGAATATTGTTGAAAAAACCAATGCGCTTCATCCGGATGTGGTATTTATTACAGGAGACTTATTTGACGGAAAGATTCGTTTAAACAGTGCGAGTCTTACACCATTGCAACAAATCAATGCTCCTGTTTATTTTGTGGAAGGAAATCACGATGGATATTCCGGAGCAAAAGAAATAAAAAAAATGTTACGCGAAATCGGGATCAACGTTTTGGAGAATGAGGTGACACATTTTAGCGAAATTCAGATTATTGGCCTCAACCACATGCGAGCCGGCAACAGCCCAAGAGGAACGCATAGAACCTCAACAAAGCCAACTATTCAAAACACGCTCGAAGATTTGAACATTTTTAGCGGGCAGCCAACGGTTTTGCTCCATCACAGCCCCGATGGAATTGAGCATGCCAATAAACACAGGGTAGATCTGTATCTGGCCGGACACACGCACAGCGGACAAATTTTCCCTTTTAATTTTATTGTCCCGCTGTTTTACAAATACAACAAAGGTTTATACACTTGGAAAGGAACTCAAATATATGTTTCGCAGGGTACCGGAGCTTTTGGCCCCCCTATGCGTGTTGGAACAATTAGCGAGATAACACTATTAAATCTTAAACCGGAATAAAATGAAGGTAATTATTACAGGAGCAACCGGAATGGTTGGCAAAGGAGTTTTATTGGAATCCCTCGATCATCAGTCTGTAACTGAAGTTTTGGTGATCGGACGCAACTCTGTTGAATTGAAACATCCCAAACTAAAGGAAATAATCCACAGCGATTTTTCAAGCTTTTCAACTGTAAAAGACCGACTGACAGGTTACGATGCCTGTTTTTACTGCATGGGAATAAGTTCAGCGGGAGTGAAAGAAGAGGAGTTCAAACACGTTACCTACGATTTTACACTTGCACTGGCCAAACTACTGGTTAAAATAAATCCGCAAATGACATTTAACTATGTTTTGGGAGAAGGGACCGATTCTACTGAAAAAGGAAGAGTAATATGGGCCCGCGTAAAAGGCAAAACAGAAAATGACATTTTGAAACTGGGATTTAAGCAGGCGTTTATGTTCAGGCCCGGTGCCATTATTCCTTTGCGCGATATTAAATCACGCACCAAACTCTACCAGTTTATTTACGATTATTTTATGTGGCTCATTAAGTTTTTCAAATTTATTTCGCCCAATTCTGTCGTAAACACAACCCAGTTGGGACTAGCAATGATCAATACCGTTTTAAGAGGATATTCAGATAAAATTGTAAAACCCAAAGACATTATAGCGTTGTCTCAATAACCCCACCGATGTTTCACATTTGAAGTGATTTTTGGTATTTGTTACTGATGGATACGAATGTATACGGTCAATTTCTATTCCAAATCTCTAAATTCCTGCTACAAGACAGTCTATTATAAATTATTTCACTAGTTTTGTTCTATTATTAAATTTTTTTAATAACTAGAACATGAGAAAAATTGCTTCATTATTTATCCTGATTGTGATCGCCTGGGGTTGCCAAACAAAATATCCCGGAGTACCAAAAACCTACCATGCCCTTTTAGATACTGCTTTTATCAAAGCTGGTGACAATGCGCCCGAACTTCAAAAAGCACTGGCAGAAACACCCGAAGCCCAAAAAGAAGGAATGGCATTTATTATTAGTTATATGCCTGAGCGCGACCTGACAACCTTAAAAGCCGGTTTTCTGCTCGAGAACTCAGAATACGCATACAAGGCGCGTGAAAAGTATGCCTGGTGTGCCGCCTTGCCTGATTCCATTTTCTTTAACGAAGTATTGCCGTACGCAAATATTTCGGAAGACCGCGACAACTGGCGTAAAGATTTTTATGAGCGCTTTGCCAAATACGCCGAAAACAAAGAAAATATGGTTGATGCGTTGATGGCAATTGCACGCAACATAAAAGATGAGGTGAATGTGGAATATAACACAAAACGTTCGCGGGTTGACATTAGCCCACTGCAGGCGATGAAAGAAAATATGGCTACCTGTTCGGGCTTATCTATTTTGCTTACCGATGCTTACCGTGCAGTAGGAATTCCATCGCGTTTAGCCGGAACCGCCATGTGGACCAACTTTAAAGGCAACCATACCTGGAGCGAGGTACTGGTTGATAACGAATGGCAGTTTATTGAATATTATCCCGATACATTAAATCAGTCGTGGTTTGTAGCCGATGCCGGAAAAGCAGACCCAGAAAATCTGTTACACTGGATTTATGCTGTATCGTACAAACCAACCGGAATGCCATATTACGCAGCTGTTGACGCGCCCTATGTTATGAATGTGATTGATTTAAATACTTTGCCCGAAAATGTGCGCGAAAGGTATAAAAGAAGAAAAGAACGGGCAGAAAAAAAAGAGCCCTACATTTGGGGACACAACGTAACACAGCGTTATATCGATCTGTACCAGGAATCGATTAAAAACAGCAAACTTGCTGACGACGAGTTAATGGCCAATGTGGTGGTTTTTGCCGATGCCAACACCACAAAAAGTGAATCGCGCAAGAGTTGCCGTGTTGATGTGTATGAAGGCGACAAAAGTTTAAACTTTGGCTATTCACCACGTAAAACCGATGATATGAACCAGTTTCTTAAATTCAAACTAAAAAAAGGAACTTCCTATAGGTTCGTGGTGAGCAGCCCTGAGGACAACATCCAAAAAGAATTTACGGTTACTATGGGAACTGATGATACACAAGATATTCAACTGGTACTACATACTTAATTCATTTTAGTTAGAATGAGAACACTAATTCTATTTTTGGCATTATTTATTGCAGTAAATGCAACAGTGGCACAAACCACAAAAGTTACAACCCATAACAAAGATTTGATCAATACCGATCCTTCACAAGGAGTAAAAAGCTTTAAACAGTGGGGTGTATTTCCTTCCGGAAACGATGATGTCCGCCGTATTGTAATGAACCTCACACTGGCTTATCCCGAAGACCGTGCCATTGCACACTGGGATTACATGGACCGTGTTAAAATTCTTCGCAAAGGTGGTGTTAACGGCGAAAACGTCAATTTCGAAATTGGCCGGATGCTTACACCTTACGGAAGTAATTTTAAAGAAGGCTGGAGTTACACCTGGAGCATCGACGTTACCGACTTTCAATCTTTTCTGCGCGACAGTGTTGAAATTGAATACATACACTCCGGTTACGAATCGCCTGATTTGGGATGGGATTTGACCCTGGATTTTGACATTCTTTTTGGCCCGCAGGTTGCCAACTTTATTTCGGTGGAGAAAATGTGGAATGGAAATTATCAATACGGAAACCCGGAAAACGACATCGAGAACCAACTTGCGCCGATTGAAGTAAAACGATCGACCAAGGCTGCATTTGGACGTTTTCGCATTCAGCACACCGGACATGGTATGGACCGGCAAAGCGGGTGCAGTGAGTTTTGCAGTCGTTGGCGCGAACTGAAATTTGATGATGAGGTTGTTGATCACCGCGATATGTGGAAAGACTGTGGCAACAATCCACTTTATCCACAGGGAGGTACCTGGATTTTTGACCGGGGATACTGGTGTCCGGGCGATTTACAAGAGCCCGATATCATCGACATTCCTTTATCAAAAGCGCAGCACACCCTCGATTTAGATATGGAACCTTTTACGGCTACTGACAAAGACCAGCCAAAAGAACAGATCACTTCTTATTTCTTTCAATTTGCTGAGCCCAACAACACCAACGACGTGGCGATTGAAGAAATTATCGCTCCCAATAAAAAAGACAATTACAATCGTTTTAACCCAACCGGTTTTAGCCCGATTATTAAAATCAGAAACCTGGGTAAACGCGATCTTAAAAAACTGAATATCGTTTACAAAACAGTAGGTTTTGAAGAGAAAACATTTAAGTGGAAAGGCAATCTTGGATTTTACGAAGCAGCATTGATTACCCTGCCCGGTGAAATTTTTGCCAAAGACGGAATCAATACTTTTTCAGTAATTCTGGAAGAACCCAATGGTAATGAAGATGAATGGGACGGTGACAATAGTATGACATCTGAATTTTATGATATCCCTACTATTCCGTCGAAATTTGTGGTGGAATTTATGACCAACAACAAACCCGAAGACAACTGGATTCATATTGTAAACAGCAACTACGATACCATTTACTCGAAAACACCAGAAATGCTGGACTCGGCAACTACTTATCTGGACACTTTGGAATTGGCCGAAGGAAACTACTTTTTAAACCTTGTGGACACTGCCGGCGAAGGGTTGGAGTTTTGGTTTTTAGCCAGAGCGGGGTATGGCAGACTCCGCTTAAAAGACCTGGATGGAAACATGATTCACTTGTTTGAAAGCGATTGCGGAAACGGGCAGTTTTACGGATTCAGGGCAGATAACGAAACCAAGGTAGACACTTCCATTGCTCACCTTTCGGTAAATATTTACCCTAGAATGGTGCGCGACTATGCCACTGTTTACACCACTACCAACCAACCATCAACTTTAAAAATACGAATTACAAAAGACGGTGAATACATTGAAACACACGAGTTCACCAATATAAAAGATGCCCAAACCGGACTGGATTTAAAGCATTTATCGGAAGGGCGGTATGTTATGGAAATTTATGTAAACGGCGAACACAAAATGAACCGCCGGTTTAACAAGGTTCCCAAAAGAGGATTTCGGAATTAACTCATAATTCAAAATAAAAGTTAAACTGTTGGAAAGCCATCTGTAAATATTCAGGTGGCTTTTTTAATAGTTAAAATTCTTAATGTACTCGCTTAAACTTTGCTCCTTATCCAGCTGAAGTTTCTTTTTAAGCCTGTATTTTTTCAGATCGACACTTCTTGTGGTAATTTGGAAAATAGGAGCCAATTCCTTCGAACTTAAATTCACTTTCAGATAGGCACATAACCGCAGGTCTTCATCGGTAAGAATTGGATGTTTTGCTTTCAATTGCTTAAAAAAGTTAACATGAGTTTCCGAAAAAGCCGACTCAAAAACCAGCCAGTCCTTCTTTTCATCGAAATTACTTTTTATAATTCGATTAAGTTTTTCAATATGTCTGGAACTTACAAATTTGTTGCTCTCCTTCAAATTTTTCAGCTCTTCTTTTATGGTATCAATTACTTCTTTTTTCTTATTGTTTTGCAGCAAAAGATTGGTAAGCTTATCCGTTTTTGATTCAACCTCGTTTTGCAACTGCACCACTTCCAAATCGAGCACCTGCTTAGCATGCCTTATTCGAAGTTCATTTATTCTTTGGCGTTCTTTCTTTAACCGATAAAGTTGACGCTGCCTGCTTCTTACCACTGAAATCCTTTGAACAACGAAAAACAGTATAATAAAGAATAACAAATAGATCATTACAGCCACTTTAGACCGATAAAACGGAGGAGCTATTACAAACGAAAATTCAGACTGCAAGTCACTTCCCAATTCTTTCACACGAAAAGTATACCTGCCTTCCCGCAAATTCTGAAAAACAGTTTGGTTGTTTTTGTTGTTAATTAACCATTCGTCGTTATAACCTTTCAGGTAATATTCATAAACCGAACTTGTATTATACCTGAACGAAGTATAGGTAATTTTAACTGTATTAAACTGATAAGGGATTTGTTTTACAGCTGATAAATCAGAAATCTCGCCGGTTCTGTTGTTACTAAAAACCACATTGGTTATGGTAGGTTCAACAGGCGTTTTATTTATCGATTTAAGTCGGTTTAAATTAAGAAAAACCAAATTTTCGGATAAAGAACAGGCATAAATATTACTTCCCAGATCGCTGATATGTTCGTATTTATAGATAAGATCCAGTCCAATGTTCTGAATTTCTGCCGGTAATAAAACATTGGTTTTGGTTTTACTGTTGTATATTTCCAGCCCTTTTTCCGATCGAAGAAAAACGTAATCATTTGTGGACGTATCGTATATAAATGTTTTTTTATTCAGTGCCATATCAACCGGCTCAAGCCGACCTTTGTTAAATGCAAGTGTTGTATCGTTGGCCACAAGTAAGGTTTGCTGGTTTAAACGAAATACTCTTGTCCACATAGAAATATTGAATGGCTCCCGCAGTCCGAGGTTTTCAATTTTGGGTTCTTCTGAATTACCCGCATTCAATTTTATCTGATATACATTTTTTCCGGTGCCACCAACAATTAACGATCCGTCGTTCAATTCAACCAAATCGCGCGTAACATCGTTTAATCCTTCAATAAGATGGCTAAACTTCCAACGCATGTTTACTTTGCGGTAGATGGCAACTCCATAATACGAAGTTTGATAGATAAGGTCGGGATGCAGTTTACTTTGTACGATAGAATAACCTCCTGCAACATCAGAGAGCTTTATCAACCGATTGTTCTCCAACAAAAAAGTTCCCTTATTGTGTCCAACAAAAAGTTGATGGTCGATAATTGAAACATTCCAAACCTGCCCCTCTGATCCTTCAATTATTTTTAAGCCGAAAATAATATCCTGTGTTTCCGATCTGGTTGCAGTAAACAATCCCTGGTTAGTAGCGATATAGTAATTCCCATTCTGCTGTACTAAATCGTAAACCGATCCGAGCTTATCAAAACTATTTCGTAAGTATAAAAGAGAGCTGTTCAGGTCTACCAGGGCAATTCCATTATCTGTTCCTATCCACAGGTTCGATTCTCCCTGTTTCTTTAATGCATGAATACGATTGTTTGAGAGTCCGTCACTGGTATTAAATAAAAAATTAATTTTTCCATCGATGCTGCCGATCACCACTCCGCCATTCATGGTGGCAAATGCAAAAGTATTATTGTCAAGCTCAATTGCCTTATTAAGCTGGTATTTCTTTAACAGTGTATTAAGTTCATTATCAATCGGTGTAAGGCGGTTCTCTTCAAGAATAAACAAACCATTTTCAAGGGTACCTAATAAAAATCTGTACTCATCTAATTTTGAGATAAACTTGATCTGATAATTACTCAACTCGTCAGGTTGTCGTAGCACTAATTCGGTGCTGTTAGGTTTAAATGCTTTTAATTTACCATAACTCACCTGGCAAAAAATATAATCATCAATCTGATAGGCATAAGTAATATTACCCTCCTGTATACGCTCAACACCTATTCGGCCATAATTGTCGAGATGATACAGACGGTTAAAAGACTGAAATATCAAACGATCTCCCAGAGGAAAAATTTTCCAGATGTCGTTATCAATTTCGGAGAGTGAATGAAAACCTGATTTTAAATCATTTTCGAGGAAGTAACCAATTAATCCATTTCCCCCAACGTAGATTGTATCGCCCTGACAATATACCGATCGCAGTATATTTTTGGTTTTGTACAAGTTCCAGTCTTCACCATCATATTTTAACAATCCCAGCGAATTGGCAAAATAAATAGCTCCACTTTCAGCCACTCCAATATCCCAGTTTTGATTCTCAGCATCGTAAGTATTTTTTCTAAAAGTTGTAACTTGTGGAGAGAGAATGGCTTTATCCTGAAAGTTATTTGTTCCAAACGAGAGAGAGGAACAAATAACACTGCAACTTATAATTAGTATTGCTATGGGATAAAACCTTGCCATTATTTAATTGATTAATACGATAAAAACAGAAACTTGAATTGAAATGTATTTACTGGGCAAGATATTAAAAATTCTAAATGTTTACAGAAAAGGGGAATAATCAATGATGTAAAAACATGTATCACAGTGTTTTTTAACAAATAATTATCATTTGTTTATAATCCTCTACTGCTCTGTTCTTCAACCACATATACAGCCATCCAATCCAATGATGTACATTTGATGTATACAGAAACGATGCAAATATCCCCGATTTGCAGAAATTTGTGAAATAAAACAAAATAATATTTAAAACATATGTATAGATAACGCTTGTCGTTAGATGAAAAACCATGAGAACAACAAAATATACCTTTTTAACCAAAGGTGTTTTGTTAAAAACTGAATAAATAAAATTTCAAATTTGAATTATGCTAAAGAATATCTTAATTATTACTTTTTTGTTTTTGGGACACCTTGCCATGGCGCAGGATACCAAAACGATAACCGGATCTGTTCGTGACAGTGAAGGTTTTGAAATGCCAGGAGTTTCTATTGTGATTAAAGGTACAATGAGAGGTACCATAACGAACTTTGACGGAGAATTTACACTTGAAGGAGTGGCAACTGGCGATCTATTACAATTTTCTTCCATTGGAATGAAAACGCAGGAAATTGAAGTAGGAAATGAAACATTGTTTAACATTGTTTTATTAGAAGACGTAAGCGAGCTGGATGAAGTTGTTGTAATCGGCTACGGTTCAGCTAAATCAAAAGATTTAACCTCGCCAATCGCTACAATTTCATCCGAAGAGCTTATTGGAATGAACAGCTCTTCACCAATGGATGCGGTTCAGGGTAAAGTAGCTGGTGTTACAGTTGTTAACTCAGGTGCACCCGGCGATAGTCCTTCCGTCAATATCAGGGGGATCGGATCAATGGCCAATACAAGTCCGCTTTATGTGGTTGATGGAATGTTCCTGGACGACATTAACTTTTTAAGTCCGAATGATATTGAAAGCATGTCGATCCTTAAGGATGCTTCGGCTGCAGCCATTTATGGTGTTCGTGCCGCAAATGGTGTTGTTTTAATTACCACAAAAGGTGGTGCAAAAAACCGACCATTGCAAATAACTTACGATGGTTATTATGGAGTACAGTCTGTAACACAGCGTTTACAAATGGCGAACTCGGAAGAGTATGCTAATTTTTTACGTGCAACCGGCGATGCAGATAAATTACGTTTTGTAGAAGCTTCGATTGAACGTTATGGTGGAGCAAATGGAGTCCCGGGAGTTTCTACCGACTGGTACGACGAAATGATCCGGGGTGGTGCACCGATTCAAAGCCACAACTTATCACTGGCAGGTGGTGGCGAAAAATCAACCTATGCTTTCGGAGTTGGCTATTTTAGCCAGGATGGTATTATGAATTCTACAGGTAAATACGATCGTATTAACTTTCGCTCAAAAGTAGATTACGATGTATCTGATAAATTAAAGATTGGGTTTAGTGCCATCTTAACCAAAGAAGATCGTATGACAGACAACAATATGGCCTGGTTTCAGGCTTTTGTTAATAATCCAATGTATCCGGTATACGATGAAACCTTATCAGATTCTGATTCCTATCCGAAAAAATTTGCAGCACCCCACAACCTGGGTTATGGAACCTATTACAGCAACCCGGTGGCCATGGCCTACTACGGAGGTGATAACATGACAGATATCACCCGCTTTTTACCTACAATTTATGCCGAGTTAAAACCTTTTGCAAATAAAGATATTACTTTCCGTTCATCGCTTAACCTTGATTACCGTTACGGAGCAAACCGCAATTATACTCCTGAATACAAAGTGGGCGATAATCACCAGGTTACCAACAGCTTGACAAAATCAACCAACTGGAACTACGATTACGTATGGGATAACATTGCAACCTGGGACAATAACTGGGGCAATCATCGTTTGAAGTCGATGGCCGGTTTTTCAATGCGTGAAGAAAACTACCGTTGGTTAACCGGTAGTGCGCAGGGAGTAACCAATAAAGATTATCTCAGTTCAGGAGATGCTTCAACCCGAACTTCTGACGACGGAGGAAGCAAATTTCGTGGTTTCTCGGCCTTTACTCGTTTCTCGTACGATTACAAGCAACGGTATTTGGCTTCATTAACAATGCGTGCCGACGGTTCTTCAAAATATCAGGAAAAATGGGGCTATTTCCCTTCACTTGGGTTAGGCTGGGTAGCTTCAGAAGAAAATTTCTTTAAAAATCTGGGAGCTTCAAAGATTGACTTTTTCAAAGTTAGAGCATCTTATGGTATACTTGGTAACGATCGTGCAAGAGCCGAAGATGGTGTTGCCTCAATTGCCAACGGAGGTTTGGATGAGTCAGGTATTTTTGGAGGTGTTAACCTTATTCCCGGTATGATTAACAGTACCGTATTTGGTTACTTATCATGGGAAAAGGTTCACGAAACAAACGTGGGTCTCGATACACGTTTCTTCGGTCACCGCTTAAATCTTGAAGCCGATTACTATCTACGCGATACAAAAGACATGGTGATTCCAACCGAATTACCAATGGGTAACGGAGTATTATGGAAAAACGCGGGATCAGTTCGCAATTCAGGCTTCGAATTGTCAGTGGACTGGGCAGATCAAATCGGTAAAAACTTCAGATATTCAGTTGGTGCCAATATTACCACTATCAACAATAAAGTGCTCGACTTGAACGACGAGCCTTACTTGAGTCATGGTTCTGCAGAATTTCCTCAGCGCTCTTATGTTGGGCAGTCGATGTATTCTTTCTACGGATGGAAAATTGATGGTGTGTACCAAAATCAGGCAGAAATTGATGCTAGTCCAATTGCCAAAGCAAACGGGTTAAAACCAGGTGATTTCAGATATGTAGATACAAATGGCGATGGAGTTATCGACGACAACGACCGTCAGTTACTTGGAGATCCGTATGCCAACTTTACTTATGGTTTAAACCTTGGAGTAGGCTACAAAGGATTTAATTTGGTTGCAACTTTCCAAGGTGTAAGCGGAGCTACCATTTTCAACCGTAAAAGAGCTGATATTAACAAACACCCTGATAATAATATTGATTCTGATTTGGCAAACAATCTATGGAATGGTGAAGGTTCTACCAATTCTTACCCATCGGCAGAAGGGATGTTTAACACCTGGAATACAGGTCGTTTAAATGACTTCTTCCTCGAAGATGCATCGTATTTCCGTATTCAGAACATTCGTGTATCCTACGATTTGCCAAAAACATTTATGGATCGTATGGGACTTGGCGCGGCAACCGTTTACGTAAATGCCGACAGACCTTACACCTGGTTCAAATCCAACGGGTTTACTCCTGAGGTAGCCGGTGGTATCGACCAGATGGTATATCCTGTTTCTTCTGTTTTCTCATTAGGAGCAAGTATTACGTTTTAATCAGAACCTTAAAATTTGAAAGAAATGAAAATTATAAAAAAGATAATAGCACTACTAATTCTGCCATTTATGCTCGTTTCGTGCAACGACTGGCTGGATTTCGACCAGGAAGGATTAATTCCTACCGAAGATATTGATTTTACCGATGCAAGCCAGATGTACGCACCCGTTTCGGGAGTATATGCCGATGCCAGACGTAAAATGACACAATGGGAGGTTTGGCCTCTGTTAAATGTAAGAGGAGATGAAGTTACCAAAGGTGGTGGTTCGGAAACCGACCAGGGAGTGTACCTTGATGCAGAGCGTTTCAGTTACGCTCCGGTAAAAGGATTTTGGGCACTAAATAATGCATGGACAGCCTTCTACAGAGTGGTTTACACTACTTACAACAACCAAATTCTGTTAGACCGCTTTAGAGAACATTTAACAACAGATGCGCAATGGGAACTGTCCGATCAGTACGAAGCTGAAATCACATTCCACAGAGCGCTGTCCTACTATTTTATTTCAAACTTATGGGGCGATGTTCCGTTGGTTGATCCTGAAGATCTGAATTATGCATTCCTGAACCGCAAAAAACAGGAAACGGTTCGGGCATTCATTCACGAGGAACTGGATTTCTGTATTGAGAAATTACCGGAAGTTCAAGCACAGCACCAGGGTGCAGTAACCAAATGGTCGGCTATGACCTTGAAAGCCAAACTGGCTTTGCAAGAAGGAAATTATGAGTTGGTGCGTTCATTAACCGACGATATTATCAGCAACGCAGGATTGTCGTTGTACGACGATTACTACAACTTATTTAAAATTCCGGGCAAACTGGCATCAGAGTCGTTATACGAATTCCAGTTTTCTGATTTTGGACAGGGCGACGGACAGGAAGTATACGGGGCTGCATGGTTCCAACACCAGGGCCCAAACGGAGGTATTGCTCCGATTGCCGGATGGGGATTTATGCTGATAACCGAGGATTATATTGACTTTATGAAGGGAAGAAATGAAACAGACCGCTGGGATGTAGCGATTCTTGAATCAGGCTCAAGAACTCCTGCAAGCGATTCAATTCCTTTGTTCACTCCGTCATACCAGAATATTAAGGGTTATTACAACGGAAAAGCTTATCTGCCCAAAAACCAAATGACAGAAGGACGTAACCAGTACGGTTCAAACAACAACATCCGCATGCTGCGTTATGCCGATGTACTCCTGATGAATTCAGAAGCAAAAGTACGTTTGGGTGGCGATGCAGCTACTCCTTTGAATGAGGTAAGAAATCGTGCCGGCTTGGAAAGCATTCCATCTCCAACATTGGAGGATGTTCTGGATGAGCGTCGTGCTGAATTCTCTTTGGAATGGGGCGACCGTTTTAATGACCTGGTTCGTACCGGTCAGGCAGAAACCGTATTCGCTGAGTATGGGTTTAGTCGTGTAGAACACGAATTCTACCCGATACCAACCGCTCAGGAAGATTTAAATCCGAATTTGAAAGAACCTGCAGTTAATTAAGGCAAATCAAAATATATTAAATGGGGGAGGCTCGATACCTCCCTCATTTACAAACTCCAGACTGACACTAAAATTTCTCTAAAAACAACTTATCAAAAAAAATAGCAACATGAACAAGAATACAT
The DNA here is from genome assembly GCA_026671195.1 of Draconibacterium aestuarii. Taxonomy (GTDB): domain Bacteria; phylum Bacteroidota; class Bacteroidia; order Bacteroidales; family Prolixibacteraceae; genus Draconibacterium; species Draconibacterium aestuarii. The sequence continues at coordinate 86,766 of JAPOHD010000020.1, forward strand.
TTAAATTAGGATTTTGGGCTTTGATTTTATTTGGAGCCATATCATGCGATCAGTCCGGATCAAAACTGACCGATTATTGGAAAAGTTACAGTGGTGATCCAAAAATAGAAGCAAAGGTAGATTCTGTTCTATCGTTGATGACTCTGGAAGAGAAGATCGGACAGATGAATCAATACTCGGCCAACTTTGCCGCTACTGGCGAAGTGGCAGACAATCAATCGGGCGAATACCTGAAAAAAGGAATGATTGGTAGCACATTCAATGCATTTGGAGCCGAAAAAGTGCATATGTTGCAAGAGCAAAACATGAAGTACTCGCGCTTGAAAATCCCTATGCTTTTTGCTGCCGATGTCATTCACGGACTGGAAACAACTTTCCCGATTCCGCTGGCTGAAGCATGTTCGTGGGATTTGGATTTAATGGAAAAAACAGCCCGTGCCGCAGCCAACGAAGCAACTGCCTCCGGTGTGGCCTGGAACTTTGCTCCAATGATCGACATGGCACACGACCCACGCTGGGGAAGAGTAATGGAAGGTGCCGGCGAAGATGTGTATCTGGCATCGTTGGTTGCCAGGGCAAGGGTTCGCGGATTCCAGGGAATTTCGGATTACAACGACTTAAGTAAAAACAACACCTTAATTGCTACAGCAAAACATTTTGTAGCTTATGGTGCGGCCCAGGGAGGCCGCGATTACCACACAACCGATATTTCTGAAATCAACCTGCACGAAACTTATTTCCCTCCCTTTCAGGCAGCAATAGAAGAAGGAGTTGGTTCGTTTATGACATCTTTTAACGATTTGAATGGTGTACCAGCTACTGGAAACAAATGGTTATACAAAGACATTCTTCGCGACAGCTGGAATTTCAACGGCCTGGTAGTTACCGATTATACTGCCATTATGGAGTTAATTCCTCACGGATATGCGAAAGATTTAAAACATGCAGCGCAACTGAGCCTCGATGCAGGCATTGATATGGACATGATCAGCGAAGCTTTTGTGATGCATTTAAAAGAGCTGGTTGAAGAAGGCAGTATAACAGAGAGCCAAATTGACGTAGCTGTAGCTCGTATTCTGGAAATGAAATTCTTACTTGGCTTATTCGACGATCCGTATCGTTACTGCGATGTGGAACGCGAGAAAGAAGTAATGATGAATGACGGGTACATCGATCTGGCGCACAAAGCAGCTCAAAAAGCAATTGTATTGCTAAAAAACGACAACAACATTTTACCGCTAAAAAAAGAAGAAAGCAAACGCGTAGCTCTTATCGGTCCTTTTGTTGACGAACGCAAAAGTTTAAATGGCGAGTGGGCCATTAAAGGCGACCGCAGCAAATCGGTAACTTTACGCGAAGGTTTGGATGAAAAATATGCCGGTTCGAAAGTTTCTTTCAACTTTGCCAAAGGAACTGATTTACCACTGCTAGATCGTAAAACAGAGAAAGTGTCGGTTGTAAATGTTCCTGACAGAAGCGGATTCGCAAAAGCTGTTAGCGTAGCACGTAACAGCGATGTTATTCTGGTGGCTATGGGAGAAAATTACCATTGGTCGGGCGAGGCTGCAAGCCGTTCGGATATTACGTTGCCGGGCAACCAGCGCGAACTGCTGAAAGAATTGAAGAAAACAGGCAAGCCAATTGTATTGGTTGTATTCAACGGTCGTCCGTTGGATTTATCGTGGGAAGCTAAAAACGTAGATGCGATTGTTGAAGCATGGTATCCGGGTTTAATGTCTGGTCATGCTGTTGCCGATGTTCTTTCGGGCGACTACAACCCATCGGCAAAACTAGTGATGTCTTTCCCTCGCAATGTGGGTCAGATTCCAATTTTCTACAATCAAAAAAATACAGGACGACCATTTGATGCAGAAAGACCTGCAGATTACCGTTCAAATTATATCGATGTTGAAAACACGCCGCTGTTTCCATTCGGTCACGGTCTTTCGTATACCAATTTCAAATACAGCAACCTGAAACTGGATAAAAATGAGTTCTCGAAAGGTGGATCAATTACGGCAACAATCGATATTACCAACACTGGAAACGTTGATGGCGAAGAAATTGTACAGCTGTATATTCAGGACATTGTTGCTTCGGTAACACGCCCGGTAAAAGAATTAAAAGGTTTTGAAAAGCTAGCCCTGAAAAAAGGCGAAACAAAAACCATAAAATTCACAATTAACGAGGAAACAATTAAGTTTATTGGTCTGGATATGCAACCTGTGGTTGAAGCAGGAGATTTTAATCTCTGGATTGCAGCAAGTTCTGCCGACGTATCGAATCATCTGAAGTTTTCCTATAAATAAAAAAGTAGTTCAGCGCCCTAATTAAAGGCGCTGAACTTTTAATCTCCATCCCATTTTCTAATCAAGCAAAAGTTTATGCGTAATATTTTTTACATACTTCTGGGTATTTTTGTGCTCACATCTTGTTCCCAAACAGCAACAAAACAAAAAAATACAAAGCGCCCCAATATCTTATTTATTATGTCCGACGACCATGCCCTTCAGGCAATTGGAGCATACGGACACCCCATTTCAAAACTGGCTCCAACGCCAAATATCGATCGTTTAGCTGCTGAAGGTGTTTTATTTCAGGAAAACTACTGTGCAAACTCAATTTGTGGACCAAGCCGCGCAACGGTTCTTACCGGAAAACACTCACACGCCAATGGTTTTATAAAAAACGACGGAACAAAATTCGATGGCCATCAGCCAACGATTCCAAATATTCTTCAACAAAATGGCTACGAAACCGCGGTAATTGGGAAATGGCATTTGAATACCGATCCCGTTGGTTTCGATTTCTACAAAATATTAAACGATCAGGGCGAATACAACAATCCTGATTTTATTACCAAAGACACTACGCTTCAGATAATGGGCTATGTAACCGATATTATCACCGATCTCAGCAAAGACTGGCTGGACAACCGGGACGAAAGCAAACCCTTCTTTTTAATGATGCAGCACAAAGCACCTCATCGAAACTGGGTGCCAAATGCAAAATATTACCGTTTGTATGAAAATGTAGAGTTTCCGGTTCCTGATAATTTTTTTGATGATTATGAAGGACGCGAAGCAGCAGCTCTGCAGGAAATGAACATTTTTGAACACGGTTACGAAGGGCACGACCTGAAAATGGTTACAGGTGTCGACAGCGATTCATTGCTATTTGACCCCTGGCCACATGTATTCTTTGGCCGAATGACCGATGCTGAGCGAATCGAGTTTTTGGATGCCTATCGCGAAAGAAATAATGATTACTACCAGACAGAACGTACCGAAAAAGAAAAAGCCGAATGGAAATTGCAGCGTTATTTGCAGGATTATTTGGCTACCGTTAAATCGGTTGACGAAAGTGTTGGTGAAATTTACGACTACCTGGAAGAGAATGATCTGCTTGATAATACAATTGTAGTGTATACATCCGATCAGGGATTTTTTTTGGGCGAGCACGGCTGGTTCGACAAACGCTGGATGTACGAAGAATCGTTCCGGATGCCACTGATGATTCTGGATCCTTCAAGCAAGGAGCAGGGAAGAAAGATTTCGGAACTTACACAAAATATCGATTTCGCTCCAACCTTTTTGGAAATGGCAGGCTTGCCGGTACCTGAAGAAATGCAGGGGCGTTCATTTTGGCCGCTGATGAAAGGCGAAGAATTGGAAGAGCCCTGGAGAGATGCACTTTATTATCATTATTACGAGTTCCCTGGATTTCATAGCGTGAGAGCGCACAACGGGGTAAAAACCGATCGCTATAAATTAATTCATTTCTACAATGAGGATCGCTGGGAGATGTTCGACCTCAAAAAAGATCCGACAGAGATGAAAAACATTTATGGAGATGTTGCGTACAGAACGATTCAGGCCATGTTGCACAAAAAGCACAAAGAGCTGATCGAACAATATAACGTACCCGAAGAGTATCTAAAATAGATTTCTTTAGTATAAGTTGTTATGGGAAACAGGAAGGTTATAAGGATACAAATAGGAAACAAATTAATATGGCAATTAACGCTGCTATTTTTGCTGGGCACTGCAATTCACTCGCAGGCACAACAGGAAGCAGGTGTTTTTAGCAAACTGCTGTTTGTTGACAATGGTGATACTTTAAAGTACCAGATTTTGTATCCTGAAAATTACAATCCTGACGAAAAATACCCATTGCTTTTGTTTTTGCACGGAGCAGGAGAGCGGGGCGACGATAACAAGCGACAAATGAATATGGGAGGAAACCTTTTTACCAAAGAGCAATCGCTAAAAGACCACCCGGCCATTGTTGTTTTTCCGCAATGCCCCGTTGATACCATGTGGACCGCCCGCATCAAACACAAAAACGAAGCTGGTGAGTGGGTTTTCGAATTTTCGGTAAAAGAAAAAGCGCCGCGTCCTGCAGAGATGGTGAATCAACTTGTTGAAAGTTTAATTGAAACTCCTCAGGCAGATCAGCAAAGGGTATATATATTGGGGATTTCGATGGGCGGAATAGGTACATTGGAATTTTTGCATCGCTGGCCCGATAAATATGCGGCAGCGGCTGTCATTTGCGGAGGTCACGATCCTGAACTCACCAAAAACTATCGCCACATTCCCATCTGGTTTTTCCACAGGAGAAAAGACGATGTAGTTCCCTCCCATTATTCAAAAGAAATATACGACAAGGTAAAAATAGGGAATAAGAGCACGAAGTACACACTGTATCCCGAAGCCAACCACAACAGCTGGGATGCTGCTTTGGCTGAACCTGAGTTATTAAACTGGATTTTTAAATTTAAAAAGTAAGCGTATGAACTATAAATTGGCAAAATACCTGATGCTTTTTGTATTCGCATTCAGCGGTATGGCAAACGCACAGGAACAAATTCCTCAGACATACATAAATCCGATCGATCTGGATTATACTTATATGGTCTATAATTCGGCTAAAAACATATCCTACCGTTCGGGAGCAGATCCGGCTGTTATTGAATTCCGTGGAGAGTACTATATGTTTGTTACCCGTTCGTTTGGATACTGGCATTCAACCGACCTGGTGAACTGGAATTTCATCAAACCGGCTCAATGGTACTTCGAAGGATCAAATGCACCAACTGCATTTAACTACAAAGATTCGCTGGTTTATGTTGCCGGAAACCCTGCCGGATACGGCAGTATCCTTTATTCAGACGACCTGAAAGCAGGTAAATGGACGCCTGTAGCATCCATCTCAAGCAACATTCAGGACTCGGAGCTTTTTATCGACGATGATGGCCGCACCTATCTTTACTGGGGCTCATCCAACGTATTTCCATTAAAAGTAAAAGAGCTGAATAAAGACGATCGGATGCTTCAAGTTGGAGAGCCAATCGAACTGATAAAATTGAATGAAGAAGAGCATGGTTGGGAGCGCTTTGGCGAGAACAATTTTCATCCTACTATAAAGGAAGGTTACATGGAAGGAGCTTCGATGACCAAGCACAATCGCAAATATTACCTGCAGTATGCCGCACCGGGCACGCAGTTTAATGTGTATGCCGATGGTGCTTATGTGGGCGATTCTCCAACCGGACCATTCAAATACATGGAAGGCAACCCGGTAAGTTTTAAACCGGGTGGATTTACAAATGGCGCCGGGCATGGCATGACAATGAAAGATACCAAAGATCAGTACTGGCATTTTGCGACAATGGCACTGGCATCAAATTCGCATTGGGAGCGTCGTTTATGCATGTTTCCAACCTATTTCGACCAGGATGGCGTCATGTATAGCAATACAAGTTATGGCGATTACCCGCGTTACGCACCAAGTCACCCGAGCAAAGCAGGCGAGCACAATGGTTGGATGCTGTTATCTTATAAAGGAAAAGCAACCGTATCTAGCTCTGTTATGCAAATCTCAAAAAGTACAGCTACCGATGGCGAGTTTGATATTACAGAGATGAAAGAAGAGCTGACAGCCGACGGTAAGATAGTATCGCGCGTTTTAACCGATGAAAGCCCGAAATCATTCTGGGTGGCCGAAGCCAACGACGACAAACAGTGGGTGGAGATCGAGATGAACAATCCGGGAATGATTTACGCGCTGCAATTGAACTACCACGATCACGAGTCGGGCATTTACACCCGTGTTGAGGGTTTGCGTCACCGTTACACCATCGAAGCATCGGAAGATGGAAAGAACTGGAAAACCATTGTTGATAAAAGCAACAGCTACAATGATACGCCCAACGCATACATCACGCTGGATATCCCTGTAAGAGCCAAATACATTCGTTACAACAACATTGAAATACCGGGTAAAAACCTGGCCATGTCCGAAATTCGTGTGTTTGGTTTGGGCGAAGGTGAAAAGCCTGCAAAAGTGAAGAATCTGCAGATCAGCCGCGAAAAAGACCGCCGCGATGCAGAACTTAGCTGGGATGTGGTAAAAGGCGCACAGGGCTACAACATTCGCTGGGGTATTGCACCCGATAAGCTTTATCACTCGTGGTTGGTTTATGATGTGAACGAGCATAAAGTTCCGTCATTGGACAAAGGAACATCCTATTATTTCTCAATCGAAGCATTTAATGAAAATGGTATTTCTGAGAAAACCACACCTGTATTCGTAAAATAGATGCTTTGAACGCTTAAAGCACGCACCACATTAAAATTCAAAAAAATGAAAAAATTAGTAAGCACAATATTTATGGTCCTGATTATTTTTGGGGCTTCAGCTCAAAAAACAGATCACCAGATTCTGGAGGAACTTTTGCAGAACACTGTTAAATACTACCAAATGTTACGGGCCGACAATGGTTTGTATCATGATTTTGTAAGCACAAAAGAAGAAACCAACCGTGGTTCTGCGGCAAACATTGGAATGGGTTTGGTGTCGCAATGTGTGGCTACCGAAATGGGCTGGACAACTACTGCCGAAGCAGAAATTATTGAAACCCTCGAATCCATATTGGGGCACAACAACAAAGGAATCAAACTTGATCGTACCGCAAACAACTGTTTTATCCATTTTTATGATATTGAAACAGGAAAAGCCATTGGCGAAGACTGGAGTCCGATCGATACTGATTTGATGATATCAGGTGCTTTGTTTGCCAAGCGTTATTTTCATAACAATGAAAAGCTTGTGAAATATGTTGACGAACTATACAACATGGTTGATCAGTCGCAATTTATTGGCGATCCGGAAACCGGAAAGATTTCGCTGAAAATGAAAGAAGAAGGACCGGTTTTCGGGAACTGGACTTTGCCCTACAACGAATATATGGTTGTGGCATGGTTAGCCAAAAATCAGTCAACAGATCCCAATTCAACGGCCAATAAACTTTGGGAAAAATGGTATGGAAATCCGGACGGGCTGCCAACAGCAATTTACACCTCGAAAAGCGGCGAGGAATTTCATGTGATGACGGATTTGGCAAAAACCCGCGAGTTTACATCAAACTTCACGTTCATGTTCAACTACCTTTTTGTGAATGAGTTTACCACCAGCCCCAAATACCAGGAAGCCATGCGTCAGGCTGCGTTGGCCGACCGTGCCTGGTGGAACGACCGCGATGATCTGAAAGCAAGGGGACTACAAGCTTACGAATGGGGAACTACTGCCGGATACGGACTGCGTAACAACAACGGAGAACTAACGGAAGGTTACTGCGTAGATAAGATTTGCCATGTTGAAAGTGTTGGAACAAACAATGACCGTAACAAAGGAAAGAACGTAGCTTTGAGTGCCATGGCAGGCTATTCACCGGTACTACCCGATTTGGTTCGTCAGGATTTGATTTCGATTTACAAAGATCCGCGCGGCCTTGGAAAAATGGCCCTACCGGCCCGCGAAGGGATTTCAGATGGCGGCGACTATATACTTTGGAAATACAGTTACAGCGACCTGAACTGGCGTCCGTCGCGGGTGGAAGGTGTGGATTACGCCTGCATGTTGCTCGGTTTGGCAGCTCTGCCTGAAATGTTAGGTGTGGAGTTCTTCCAGCAGTACAACGATTTTTTTAATCCGGAAATGCCTGCTTACAAAAGACAATAGTTTGCTTATTAAGAGAATAGCATAATTTGATATTCAAAATTGCAGGGATCTAGCCAAATGCCACATGTGGTTTTCTGGCTTTATTCCTGTTTTTTTTACTTGAATACCAGGTCCAACAAAGCACGTTTACAATAGTTAAAATGAAAACAGATGAAAACAATTAAATTACTACTTATTACTGCCCTTTTATTGGCCGGAGCAGACACTTTTGGCCAAAAGAATTCCCAAAGGAATCAAAAGAACAATTCGAAAAACAATGTTATACATACTGTTCCCAGAAATAATGTGAAGTATAAAAAAACCAGTAACAAAAGTACGAAGCTATCACAGTTTGCCGGGAAATACGATTGGAATAAAACACAAGGGCAGTAACGTTCATTTTAGTGCAGGAAGGTACTACAGGTATAATGCAGGAAGGTACACTTATGTTGCCCCTCCGGTTGGCATCAGAATAAATATTTTACCAGCTGGTTATATTCAGTTTAGCCTGGGCCGAAACGCTTATATTTTCTGCGAAGGAGTTTATTAACGACAAGTAAACAAAGCGTATGAAGTTGTTAATCCACCTATGAATGCAGTTATTCCAAAACTCCCAGGAGATGCGGAAAGAATTGAAATTAACGGGCAAATGTACTGGGAATGTTACGGCACCATCTATCAGGCAGTGCGCACGCCACAGGGAAGAGGCTACCAGGTGGTTGGTAATATCGACTGGTAAACAGCTCGCATTTTAGCAGCTTAACACGATATGGAAGAATGATTTTAGCTGCTTCGGGATGGAAATGATTACTCAATTGGCAATTTGCAGACCTTCAAGGTTTCGAAAACCTTGAAGGTCTCTATGTTTTAAAAAAGGCAAAAACACGTAACCCGCTGAAATATAAGCTCTCGCAAATCTGCGGCTGGCTACCCGACGCAAAGGATTGGCCCCTGCAAACCTGCGAGAGGTAACTTTTACCGTCGGAAACGCTCCTGCAAACCTGCGAGAGCAAATCCGGCGCAACGGAAACGCTCCTGCAAATCTGCGGGATGGAATCTTTTACAAAAGATTGGCCCCTGCAAATCTGCGACAGCCAACTTTTTCTGTCGGAAAGGCCCCTGCAAACCTGCGGGAAGCAATCTGACGCAACGGAAACTCTCTCGCAAACCTGCGGGAAAGAATTTTTTATAAAAGATTGATTTACCCAAACCACTCCCGCCTTCTTCCCTGCAGATTATTTAAGGTATCAATGGTAATATTCACATCGTTTACCACCTGGAAATCGAACATCCCCACACAAATAAAATCGGCACCATTTTTAAAGGCCCAGTTAAAACCATCTTCGGGTTGAATTGCCCCGGCTGCCAAAACTTTAAAACCCATTACCGGAACTTTTGCCCGCTCAACAAACTCAACCGTCCTGTCGGGAAACAAGCAGAAAATATTGTTGTGAAACTTATTGTGGTCGGGATAATTTTTACCATCCACCTCAAACGGAACGCGGTTTTCGCGCGGGTGGGCCGACCAGTAATTATCGTGATGCATGGTTTTCATATAATAATCGGGAATAATTCCGGCTTCTTCGCAGGCAATTAACGAATCAACCGTATGTGACGCCAGTCCTGCCGTGTAACCCTGCTTGCGAATGTGATCCAGCATTTCTTCAATTACATCCAATTTATGGTCGCGTACCAGCCAGTCGCAATGGTTTCCCTGTATTTGAATAATATCGACGCCAAAATCAATGGCTTTATCAATATTTACAAGATAATCCTTATTTTCCATATCAGGTGCCACCTGACTGATTACCTTAATTTTACTCCCTGTTAGTTTTTTATACTTCTGCATGGTTTCGTTGGTGGGGAACCCGATATTTATCGTATTGATTCCCGCGTTTTCTGCCAACATCAGGGTTTCAAAAATCTTTTTTTCAGTATTATAGGCTCTAAACAACGACGGTACATAATGCAAATCGCGCGAATGTGCCCAACCCCCAATCAGGTTTCCACCGGCTACCAATCTGCTAATCTCATGATCACCAATTTTTCCCTTTGGCAACTCACCTTTTAACTCCTTTATACTTGCGCCGCCTACTTTTATTGTTGCACCCGAAAGTGTATCTATGCCAAACTTTTGCGTTTCGCGGAAAGCCCCCAGCCCCAGAACACCCAAAGCCGGAATAGCAGCAAGATTTTTTAAAGCATCGCGACGCGAATTTCCTTCAGGTTCTGCTGTTGTTTCACTTTTCTTTTCTTTCGAAAAAACCGGCATGGCATAAAGTCCCCAGCCTTTGTCTTTCAAAAAAACAAAAAGCAACAACGCCAACGCTTCAATCATATTTTTATTCACGATATACAAACTCCCTTCTGATCCAGCCAAGAGTGAGCCGCCAAATGGCGGGTGCGCAAAATAGTACAAAAGCAATAATACAATTCCGCAGAACGACGAAAAGCGAACAACCAAACCAAGAGAAAGAGCAAGACCTATAAGAATGAGTGCTGAAATATTTAGCGGATCGACCACAGCCATAATACTTTCTGAGCCGCCCATCCACTGGTAGAATCCTGAAAGCGGCCCGGTTGAACTCGACAAATAACCTGATGCACTCCAGTTGCCGGCAAAGAGTTTTGCGAATCCTTCATACAAAAAATGCCAGCCAATGGCTATCCTAAAAACAGTGATTATAAGCTTTTTCCAGTTCATTTTTATTGGTTTTATTATCAATCAGAATTACAGCCTTTTAAATTACAAATTCCTGTTACATCTTTTCAACTCAAATATAAAATCGTTTAGTTTTGAAAATGATATTTTCCCGAGCCAACGTCCATAATCAGAGTTTTATTTTCTTTTGAAAGTACCCGAATAGCGGTATTCCCTTCCAGCGATTTGCCATTTTCAGATACTTCCTCCGATGGGAAATGCACCGTTGCCCGGCATCCCACCGGAACGGTTATATCCATACTCAATTTATCGCCGGATTGCCGCCATTTTATACCGGCTTCGCCGTATGGGGTTGTGTTTGAATACTCTACAAAATCAAGTCCATCTGCCAGTTGTGGTTTAAAAATAATGTGTCGGCATCCCGGTTCTGCTGCATCTACCTGCATCCCAGCCAAATGCTGATACAACCAAACCAAACCTCCGCCAAACATCGGATGATTGTGCGATCCATCAGTATTCCACTGTTCCCATGTGGTGGTTGCACCCAATTCCAGCCAGTATCCAAACCCGGGCTCATCTTTTTGAGTGATTAAATTATAAGCCAGATCTTGCAGACCGTTCTCCGCAAGAACCTCAAAAAGAAAACGAGTGCCAAAAATTCCGGTGTGCACATTGCCGCCATTATCGTGTATGTTTTTTTTAAGAGCTGCAACAACTTTATTCTTTCTTGCTTCCGACATTCCTCCCATTTTCAATGCAAATACATTCGATCCTCCCGGACCATACGATTCGGTATTTTCGTCATAAAAACGTTTATGAAATGCCTGTCGTGTTTGCTCAGCCAGCACTGCGTATTTTTTTGCTTCAGAAGAATTGCCAAGGGCTTTGGCCGTTTTTGCTGTAATGTCTGCACAGCGCCAGAAGTAAAAGGTATGTACCAAATCGTCAGCAGGCAACTCACCTGGTGTTACCCACTCACCCAGGTTGAACCATTTTAACACCTTTCCGTCTCTTCCCACACGTTGTGAAAACATAATGCCATCCTCGTCGACCCAGCTCTGCATGTATCGCACGTATTCTTTCATAGGCAGATAAGCATCACTTAAAATATCCTGTGCGCCATATTGCAGGTAAAACTCCCAGGGCATAATACAAATGGCAGCTCCCCAGGCCACTCCACCACCACAACCGGGTTGCCACGGAGCTCCGTTTGGCACATAACCGGTTTCCACATTCTGTGCTCCAATAATGTCCTGAATCCATTTGTAATAAAAGTTTTTGGCATCGAAATTCTGCATAACCGTTTTACAGGCCACCTGCCCGTCGCCGGTGTAAGGCGAGCGCTCGCGGTGCGGACAGTCGCTGGCTACTCCGCCGTGCATATTATCAACCTGACTACGCCTCCATATTTCATTTATCTGATTGAGTATGGGATTTGAAGCGGTAAAATCTGCCGATTCTTCCACATAAGTATGTACCATTTCGGCACAAATATTTTCAGGTTTCAAATACCCGGGGAAGTTGGAAATTTCCACTTCGCGAAAAACAAACCAGTTAAACCGGGCTGCATAATTTTCCTTTCCTTCGCCTTTAAAAATGTATGAATTATCGCCGGAATAAGTATTGCTCAGGTATTTAATTTCAATTTTATGTCCTGCCGGTCCTTCCACATTCATTAACCGGACCCAGCCCGATACTTCAACGCCAAAATCAACCTTATAATTTCCGTTGTACATTTTCTCAATCCGGATGGGTTTTAGCTGCTTCATCACTTTATCCGGATGAGCCGTATGGGCCACCAGTTTTCCTGTTGGCGCTTTTCTTAAGACTGCATTTTGCCAGTCACTATCGTTAAATCCGGCTGTACACCAACCCTCCTGTTCCAAACGGGCATCGTAGTGTTCACCATAATAAACCATATCCATTAAAATCGGACTTTTCGAAGCTTTCCATGTCTCATCAGTATAAACAATTTCTTCCGAGCCATCGGTATAACGAATGTGTACCTGAACCAAAAACCGCGGACTTCCATACGCTTCGGCCCAGTGTTTTGCCGGATTATAAAAACCATTTCCAAGTAAACCACCAATTACGTTTTCACCATTTTTTAGTGCATCTTTTATATTGTAAGCAAGGTACATCACCTTGTACTCCCTGAAATTATCGGGCAAGGGAATGTACTGCTGTGTCAATGCGAGCCGTTTCGAATAATTGGTCTGGTTAGGCACCAGCACATCGTCTCCTACCTTTTTGCCGTTTAAAAACAACTCGAAATACCCCAGTCCGGTTACATAAACTTTGGCTTCAGCAATTTCTTTTTTTATACTGAATTCTTTCCGGAACAAGGGTGCCGGAGGTGGAAGTTGTTCGGGAAATGCATTCGGATTGCCCGGTTTTGGAAGGGCCTCTTCTCCCTGCCATGGTGCACCAATCCATTGGGCTTCCCAATCGGCTGCATCAAGCAAACCCATATGCCAACAGGCCGGTTCGCTCCATTCAGAGACCTCATCGTTTTTATCCCAAACACGTACCTGCCACCAACAGTTTTGCCTCGATTGAAGAGCTTTTCCATTGTATTCCACCCGTGTCGATTGATTGCCCACTGCTTTTTTACTGTCCCACAAATCGGGCTGCTCAAGCTTTTCTTTGGAACTGGCTACCCGAATCTGCCAGGCTGTTTGGATCTGCCCCATTTCTCCCTCCTCAGCTATATTTATCCATGCAAGATGAGGTTGCAACACATCAACAATTGCCGGATTTACCAGGTATTCACAGGTTAAAGAAACGGGATTTATAGAAGCCGAAGTACTGAACACAATAAATGTTAGGATAAAAACAAGGAAAAAATAGTGAAGGAATCTTTTCATACAAGGTATTTTAAAAGTTGGTTTAGCGAAACGATTATTCCCGAAAAAACAGCAATTGTTCTTAATAACAGCAACAATGCAGTATTTCCCGGTCCGCTTAAAGATACCAATATCTTTATTATTTAAACACTGGTTTTTATAAAAATTCGCTTGATTTCCGCCCGCATTTTCTACATTTGTCACTCAATAAAATTTGAGGTACAATGAACAAAGATTTTACACCCACAAAATATATTTTAAAATCGTTTAAAACCGGAAAGGAATTTGAAGATGCAGGCTGGACTTTGGATGCTCCCGGAGAAAGTGCGCCTACCTTAATCAGGGCCATTTACGACAAAAAACAAATTGATGTAAAAGACGATTCGTGGGGATTGTACAAATTTGCCGACTGGTTGCCAATTGGAAGAACATTAGAAGGTTCATCGGCACCTGTAACTTACAAAAGTGAAGGATTGGCAAAAGAACTTGGACTGGAAAATCTCTGGATCACATTTAGCGGATACTGGCCTGAAAAAGGTACAAACATGCAAACTGCATCGTTTAAGGAAACCGAAGCCTACTCGGTTTGCGGTCGAATGACTGACAATATGAACCAGGTTCTGGTGGTGGCGTCAGCCGGAAATACTTCACGTGCCTTTGCAAAAGTTTGTTCTGAAAATAACATCCCACTTATCATCTGTGTGCCGGAAGACAATTTAAGCGCACTCTGGTTCGACAAACCGTTAAACGATTGTGTAAAGCTAATTTGCAGCAAATCGGGTAGCGATTATTTCGATGCCATTCATTTATCGAACATTGTGGCGGCCATGGACGGATTTATTGCTGAAGGTGGTGCAAAAAACGTTGCCCGACGCGACGGTATGGCAACAACCATGCTTTCGGCAACCACTACAATCGGGCAAATTCCTGACTACTATTTCCAGGCAGTGGGTAGTGGAACAGGTGCTATTGCAGCCTGGGAAGCCAACCTGCGTTTAATTGAAGATGGTCGTTTTGGCTCGACAAAAATGAAACTGATGGTGTCTCAAAATACACCGTTTACACCCATTCACGATGCATGGAAAGTAGATTCACGTGCCATGTTACCGCTCGATGACCAACTTGCCCGCGAGCAGGTGGAAGAGATTGTTGCAAAAGTACTTTCAAACCGTAAACCACCCTATCCCATCGCCGGGGGCTTATACGATGCCATGAAAGATGCGGGAGGTGCCGTACTTTTAGCAAGCAACGACCAAGCCGCCGAAGCAGGTAAACTGTTTTTGGAACTGGAAGGAAACGACATTCACCCTGCATCAGCTATTGCCACAGCAACATTAATTGAAGCGGCTAAAAATGGTACCGTAAAAAAGGATGATTTAATCATGCTAAACATTACCGGAGGGGGTGAGGAAAAATTCAAAAACGAAAATGAATTGGTTTATCTGAAACCTGAAATTGTTTTCGATATCAATCCTGATGAAGCAGAGGTGAAGAAAAAAGTAGCAATACTTTTCAAATAAAAATTGTGTTACCGGAATAACGTTTTAAAAGATAATAACCATGGTTGAAATTGGAAATTCAGTTTTCTCGGCTGCAGTACTTTTGTTTTTTCTTATGGACCCACTTGGTAATATTCCGGTTCTGTTAACCGTACTAAAAGACATTGATCCCAAACGACAACGCGTTATTATTGCCCGTGAAGTTTCTATAGCTCTTGGTATTCTTATCATTTTTCTTTTTGCAGGAAAACCACTTTTAAATTTTCTGCACTTACAGCAGGAAGCCGTTACCATTTCGGGAGGAATAATTTTGTTGATCATTGGGTTACGCATGATTTTTCCAAAACCGGAAGGAATTATGGGACATCAACCGGGAGGCGAACCTTTTCTGGTACCCATTGCCATACCTCTTATTGCCGGTCCATCTATTCTGGCCATGCTTATATTAATGACACAAAGTAATCCAGGAAACATGACCAACTGGTTATATGCACTCGTACTGGCATGGGCCGCATCATCTGTTATTCTATTGGCGGCTCCTTTCCTTTTACGTTTTCTAAAAATTCGCGGATTAACAGCGCTCGAACGTTTAATGGGAATGATCCTTGTGATGATGGCGGTTCAGATGCTTATCAATGGCATCAAAATTCTTGTTTAAAAATACAGTGAAATTCCTTCTTGATCATTGGACAACAATTTTCCCTGATCTCAAATGTCTGTAGTCTGTTAACCTGTAGAAGTAAATTCCGGGCATTAATTGATTAACCGGGATCGTTTCCCATTCACTAACTTCTACACTTATCATTCTTGTCCCGTTTGCTGAAAATAATTCAAACTGCATCGGATTTTTAAGATTTGCAATATGAATAAAATTACTTGTCGGATTCGGGAATATCAAGATTTCGTTCAAACTTGTTTCCTGATAACCGGTAAAATTTACACCCGAATAATAATATTCAACTTCACTCTTAACTTTCCAGCTTTTTAACAGATTATCGAACGAATAAGTAATAACTGAATCTATTTTATAAGGATGTTTATCATGCTCCTGAACCAAGTAATTTGGTACAATTATATCTGAAACCAAAACAGAGGTATTGTAGTTATACCCGGTCCTTAAGTCTCCAGTCCACGCGCCGGCCTCAGCATCCCACGAATATTTGAGGTTCTCAGTTATGTTTCCGTAATCGTCGTAGATTGTTTCGTATTTTTGGGTTCCGGCCCATTGTTCCAATTCTTCTTTCCAAATCCATCTGGTTAATAAGATAACCCGATTCTTAGTATCAAAAGATTTTTCTTCTTTAAAAAACCATATCCAGTCATTCGTAGAAGTATTCCATTTTGATTGTATAAAAACGGTTTTGTTCCCATGTGAATCATACGATGAACTGGTTTTTTCAAATAGAATTAGACTGTCGAGCGAATGATCGATTTTCCAGGTTAGCTGTTCTGTATTATTACCATTTTCATCCAGTTTAATTTCATTCTTTTCGTTAATCTGCCAGGCACTGTCATTTGTTAACCATTGACTTTGTGTGGCCAAACCTTCTAAGTTTATGGTATCAAGAACAAGCTCGTACTTTTCAGTGGCTTGCCATTTCGTTAAATTACTATTCCAACTGAACCTGGCATTTAATTCAATATCTCCGTGCGAATTATAGTCATATTCATTTTTATTTTGGTTGGTCCACTCACCATACCAGATTTGCTCAATTGATGTCGCCAGTAAATTTGACGAATTAAATATCTTTTCATATTTCCGATCCTTAATCCACCCGTATTCCCAAACACCGCTCTCAAAATTTACTCCTCCCCAAAGAAACGTTGTTTTTAACGTTTCATTTCCTAATAAATCAAACGAAAAAGTGGTTTTATTCACTCCTTCCCATTCGCTATTACTTCTGTTCCAATTATATTTTGAATCAAGTAAGAGGTTCCCGTATAGATCATATTCGTATTCATACTTTTCCATCTCCATCCAATTTCCCTCAGTTGTGTACCATAAATAAGATACATCAACAATCCTATTGAATTCAGAATCGTACTCGTACTCATGTTTATATTTACTTGTCCATAAATTATTCTGATTATCCCACTCATTTAATATCTCAACCACCAGTTTGTTATTCGAATCATAACTGTACTCCCATTTTCTACTTTTTCTCCATTGTTGTATTTCATTATCGTAATGAAACAAAATTCTGCTGGTATCATTCCCTGATTCATCATAAAAAAATTCCTGTTTGGATTGTAATTCCATTTCATTGGAAGTATTATTAAATAATGACTCAACCGTACTGTCCAGTCTGATTTTATCGATTAACACCGACTTAGTTGTTATTTCATTTTTTACGTGAGTTTGCGCATAAGAAGATGCGACAGATAGAATAAGTGAGAGGCAGATTAAAGCGGATTTCATTTGAAATGAATTTGGTTAGTGATTATTTAATGATTTACAATGTGTTCTGCAATAATAATTATACTAACTTAACAATTGCTGATTAAAATAACAAATGACATATTTCCATGTAACCAACTCACGTCTTGAGTATTTAACTGCTCCCTAACGTTCATGAGTATTATTTGGGTAACAACACCCGTGCAGATGTTGATGAACGGCATCAGAATATTTGATTTTAAAAGCCATGAAAGAGGCCTGACTCTGCAATTTGATGAAAACATATTCCTTTTTTGATCAAAATACGTCCTTGCCAGAATAGGTGTAATCCCTATCTTTGACGTCCATATTAGTAGAAAATACTCAATAAGTAAATACCATGAATAAAAGACCTAATTACATTCTGACTGTACTAATCCTGAGTTTATTGACGATGGTTTCGTGCAGCCGCTACAAAGATTACAGCAATGTTCCTTTTGAGGAACCGAACCCAAAACCCTGGGAAGATCCTGCAATTTGCCAGGTGAACAAGGAAGCACCTCATGCGCATTTTATCCCATTTGCCACAGCTGATCAGGCAAAGACCGAAGATAAGTGGAAATCTCCGCTGGTAAAGTCATTAAACGGAATATGGCAATTTCATTTGGCACAAAATCAATCGGAACGCCCGTTCTGGTTTTTCAAAAACGATTTTGATACCCGCGAATGGAATGAAATACAGGTTCCGGCAAACTGGGAAGTGGTGGGATTCGATTATCCGATTTACACCAACGTAAAATACCCACACGAAAAAACTCCGCCGCTAATACAGAAACACTACAATCCGGTGGGTTCGTACAAACGCACTTTTGAGGTGCCTGCCGAATGGAATGGCAGTGATATTATTGCACATTTTGGCGCAGTAAGCTCGTGTATGAATTTGTGGATTAACGAACTATATGTGGGCTACAGCGAAGACAGCAAAACACCTGCAGAATTTAATATTACCCAATATTTAAAAGCCGGCGAAAACACAATGACCGTTGAAATTTTCAGATGGAGCGATGCTTCTTATCTCGAAGATCAGGACTTTTGGCGCCTTAGCGGAATTACGCGCGACGTATACTTAAAAGCCCGCAACAAACAGTCGTTAAAAGATTTCAGAATTGGCTCCACTTTAGACCGCACTTATACCAACGGTGTTTTTGATCTGGCCATTGATTTAAATAACAAAGCAGAACTTACTGTTGAAGCAGTTCTTTCTGACAACGGAAAGATTATAAAGGAGTTTTCAGAAACAACAAGCTCACAAGCTGTTCAGTTTTCGGCCGAAATCCCAAATGTAAAACCGTGGTCGGCCGAAATCCCAAATCTTTACGAATTGATTATCACCCTAAAAAATGCCGATGGTATTATCGAAGTGATTAAACAAGATGTGGGTTTCCGCAAAATTGAAATTATAGATGCAACGCTGCGCGTAAACGGCAAATATGTTTATATAAAAGGCGCCAACCTACACGAACACAACCACAAAACCGGCCACGTTCAGGATAAAGAAACCATGCTTCTAGATATTAAAGCCATGAAAGAAAACAACCTGAACGCAGTACGTACATCACATTATCCACAGCCTGAATTGTGGTACGAACTCTGCAATAAATATGGGTTATATATTGTTGACGAAGCAAACATTGAATCGCACGGAATGGGTTATGGCCCGGAATCATTAGCTAAAAACGAGGACTGGAAAGAAGCTCACTTGTACCGGACCCGCAATATGTATCAGCGCGATAAAAACCAACCTTGTGTTGTAATATGGTCGTTGGGTAACGAAGCCGGAAATGGCGTAAACTTCGAAGCTACTTACGACTACCTGAAATCAGTTGACCTTTCCCGTCCTGTTCAGTACGAACAAGCACGCGGGAAAGGAAATACCGATATTTTCTGCCCCATGTATGCACGTATGCACAATATGGAACAATTTGCCAAAGAGCGTGCCGACATGCCTTTAATTCAGTGTGAATATGCACATGCCATGGGCAATAGTGTTGGAAACCTGCAGGATTATTGGGATTTGATTGAGAAATACGATGTACTGCAAGGTGGCTTTATCTGGGACTGGGTTGACCAGGGATTATTAACAACCAACGATGCCGGCGAAGAATACTGGGCCTATGGTGGCGACTTTGGCCCGGATACAGTTCCTTCTGACGGAAACTTCTGTAACAACGGATTAGTTGATCCCGACCGCGCAGTAAAGCCTCATCTTCTGGAAGTTAAAAAAGTGTACCAGCACATTGGTTTCGATGAGGTGAATTTAAGAACTGGCACTATTTCAATCAAAAACAAATACGCATTCTTAAATCTATCCGCTTTCGATTTCGTATGGGAAGTAACCGGTGACGGGAAAGTTTTGGATAGTGGCAATTTAGGAGCATTTGAACTGGTGCCCGGCGAATCGAAAAAAGTTAAAATCGATTTTGATGTAAAACCACAACCTGACGTTGAATATTTCTTAAATATTAAAGCGAAACTGAAAAACAATTGGAGTTTGGTTGATGCCGGTTGGGTTATGGCCGAAGAACAGTTTAAATTGCCACTTGCTGCCCCAATGACACTGGAATATGTAGAACCAAATTATACTGCGATTGAATTGACGGACAACGAGGAATCGGCAATTGTCTCAGGAGAGGGTTTTTCTGTTGCATTCGACAAAAAAGCCGGCGAGATTTCAAGCTTTAAACAAGGCGATACAGAACTTGTGATAAGTGGCCCCATTCCAAACTTCTGGCGTGCACCAATAGATAACGATTTTGGGAACAACCTGCATAAACGGGCAAAAGTTTGGCGCAAGGCAGGCGAAAACAGAAAAGTTGCTGATGTTTCGGTAAAAGCTACCGGCAAAAGCACGGCTACAGTGATTTTCGATTTCGATCTGATTAATGAAGAGGGGGCTAAAATTGCCACATACAAATCAACGTACACAGTTTACGGTTCGGGTGATGTTGTGGTGAAGAACGATTTTAAAATGATTGCCGATGATCTGCCTGAAATAGTCCGAATGGGGATGAACCTCGTTATGCCACGCAAATTCGACCAAATGAGCTGGCTGGGACGTGGACCACAAGAATCGTATTGGGACAGAAAAACCGGAGCTTTTGTTGGCTTATACAACGGCAGTGTTGCCGACCAATACTGGGCTTATCTTCGCCCACAGGAGAACGGCAACAAAACCGACGTTCGCTGGATGACCATCACCGACAATGCCGGAAACGGTTTATTCTTTAGCGGAATGCCTTTGCTGGAAGTTAGTGCGCACCATAATATTATGGAAGATTTCGAAAGTCTGGAAAGAACTGATGGCCGCCAGATTCCGGGCGTTGAAGTGATAAACCGTCACACCTGCGATGTCAAGCCACGCGATCTGACTTCGGTAAACATCGATTACAAACAAATGGGTGTTGGTGGCGACGATAGTTGGGGAGCCCGCACACACGACGAGTATCGTTTAACAAAAAAAGCGTATTCCTATTCGTTTAGAATGAAGCCTATTTCTAGCGGCGACAAAGCTGAAGAATTCGCAAAATTGAAATTCTAACACGATTACAACCAATATGGCGCAAGGGCGTGGAGATTCTTTTTGGCATCTCTGCGCCTTTGCGGTTACTGAGAGAGCACACTTCATCCCGAGCGCATGATCTTAACTTATGCAACACCAGAATAAAATGAAACAAACTTTTCCTTTTCTACTTTTTGTAATCCTACTTTTTGGATGCGACACAAATTCGAAGAATTCATTACGTACCGATACTACCATTCAGGTAAGGGTTAATCCCGAAATCACTTTTCAAACCATACATAATTTTGGAGCATCCGATGCATGGAGTTGCCAATATGTAGGCAACTGGCCCGACCAACAAAAAAATAAAGTGGCCGATCTTCTGTTTAGTTTGGAAGAAAAAACCGATGGTTCGCCAAAAGGAATTGGATTAAGTTGCTGGCGCTTTAATATTGGAGGCGGCAGTGCAGATCAAAAAGGTGAAACCAAAATAAGCGATACCTGGCGGCAAACCGAATGTTTTCTTACGAAAGACGGGACGTACAACTGGCAGCAACAAAGTGGGCAACGCTGGTTTTTACACGCAGCCCAAAACCGTGGTACCGAAAGTTTTATCGGATTTGTAAACAGTCCGCCAGTTTGGCTGACTAAAAATGGCAGAGCAAATTCTGATGGAGGCAATTCAGTAAATCTTCCAAAAGATAACATTCCTAAATTCAGCCGCTTTCTAATTGATGTCACACAGAACATTCAACAAAATGAAGGTATTTTATTCGACTACCTTTCGCCTGTAAACGAGCCACAATGGGATTGGAAAGATGGACAGGAAGGAACTCCCTGGACCAATACCGAGGTTGCAGAACTTTGCCGAATACTGGGAAACGATTTAAAAGAAGCCGGTCTATCTACAAAAATTGAAATCACAGAAGCCGGGCAACTCAACCATTTATACGCCCGGGGGAATGATGCGAAACGTGGCTTTCAGATCAAAGAGTTTTTTTCTCCCGAATCGGAAAATTACGTCGGCAATGTCCCAAACATGGCTCATAAAATTGCAGGCCACAGTTATTTCACCACAACAAACGAGGATGTACTTGCAGAAGTTCGAACACGACTAAAAAACGAAATAGATACCGTTGATCCTACTCTTGAATTCTGGATGAGTGAATTTTGCGTATTGGGCAACAACGATGGGTTTAAAGGCAACAAACGCGACCTGGGAATGGAAACTGCACTATTTGTAGCCAATGTAATTCACTCCGACTTAACCATTGCAAACGCATGTGTATGGCAGTGGTGGATTGCAGTAAGTCCTTACGATTTTAAAGACGGACTGGTTTATATCGACAAAAGCGAAACCGGAGGAAATATTTACGAATCGAAACTGCTTTGGGCACTGGGAAATTATTCACGGTTTATTCGCCCGGGAGCAAAACGTATTGAGGTTAAAACCGAAACAAATCCAGATGTGAAAATTTCGGCGTATAAGAATGAAAATGGCAATGTAGTGATCGTTTGCCTGAACAGAAACAAACAAGACCAAAACATACAGATGAACTTAGGAGGCAAAGCGCTGCAATACGAAACATCAAAAGAAAATAGTCTGGCGTTTTTGAGTACAATCAAACTTAAAAATCCAGTTAGTTTACCCGGTCAAAGTGTTACAACTTTTGTTGTTCAGGATTAAAATATCGTCTTCTGAATTCATTTTCTAATAAATGATATAACTTTGCCCGCAAATTCGAAAAAATGGATATAAAAAACCTGACGTATTTACTTTTGTTACTGGTTTACCTTGTCATTCCGGCCTTGTTAAGCATGCAAAAAAAAGTACGTTTTGTAATTCGTTTGAAATACATTTTACCAGCCTCCATTTTTACAGGAGCCATTTTTGTTATGTGGGACATGCGTTTTACCGAACTTGGCATCTGGAGTTTCAATGTAAACTACCTGACTGAAATTAACATGTTTAAAGTACCCATTGAAGAATGGTTGTCGTTTCTAATCATTCCTCTCTCTTCGGTATATATCTATGAATGGCTAAAAACAAGGTTCGATAAATTTGAACAGCCGAACATCTTTGTGGCTGTCAGCCTGGTAATTTTTGTAATATCGGCAATACTGGCTTATATTTTTCGCAAAAACATGTTTACATTTTTCACCTTCTTTCTAATCTCCATTTATCTCGGGTACACCATTTTTCGTAACCGTTTTAAAAAACACTATACAAAATTTTACCTTGCCTTTGGTATTTCACTGATGCCCTTTATTATTGTTTCAGCCACCCTAAATGCATTGCCGGTTATTATTTACAACACCGACCATGTTATGGGGGCGGCCATTCTTGGAATTCCGGCTGAAAAATTCGCCTATTTATTTATGTTGCTGCTTATTAACATTACCATTTACGAATACCTTAACGAGCGACAACATTATTAATTTTACACAAATGGTTTTACTCTATAATCTTGGAATATTTTTGTACAGCTGTGCCATACGGATAGCTGCCTTATTTAACGAAAAAGCAAAGCTAATGATTGCCGGCCGCAAAAACTGGCAAGCCCAACTTCAGTTAAAAATTGACAGCAATGCCCGCTACCTTTGGTTTCATTGTGCCTCGTTAGGCGAATTCGAACAAGGTCGGCCGGTTATTGAAGAAACTAAAAATCAATTCCCGGGGTACAAAATCATTCTAACATTTTTCTCTCCGTCGGGTTATGAAATCAGAAAAAATTACGAAGGTGCCGACGTGGTTTGCTATCTGCCAATGGACACAAAACAGCATGCGCGTACGTTCTTAAACATTGTAAAGCCCGAAAAAGTATTTTTTGTGAAATACGAATTCTGGTACAATTTTATTACCGAATTAAAATCGCGACAAATTCCGCTCTATATTATTTCGGCCATTTTCAGAGAAAATCAGCAATTTTTTAAAAATACGCCCTGGGGAAAGTGGTACCGTAAAATCCTTTTTAGTTTTGAACACTTTTTTATTCAGAATGAAAAGTCAGGCGAACTACTATCCTCCATTGGAATTAAGAATTTTACAATTTCTGGAGATACCCGTTTTGATCGGGTGGCCAGCATTGCAAGCGGTGCAAAAAAGTTCGATATTGTTGATAAATTCAAAGGCAACTCAACAGTAGTAATAGCAGGAAGCACCTGGAAACCCGATGAAGAGCTACTTATCGAGTTTATTAACAACCTGAATGATACGAACAGTGTAAAATTTATCATCGCTCCTCACGAGGTTTCAGCTTCGAATATCAACAGAATTCACCAGATGTTGAAAAAGCCGGCCATTTCTTTTAGCAAAATCCAAAATGCCGATATTCAAAACTATCAGGTGTTAATAATTGATTCAATTGGCATTCTCTCGTCGCTCTATCAATACGGAAACCTTGCATACATTGGAGGTGGTTTTGGTGTTGGCATTCATAATATTTTAGAAGCCGCTACCTTTGCCTTACCAATTTTGTTTGGCCCTAATTATAAAAGATTCAAAGAAGCTGTTGAACTGACAGAAAAAAAAGGGGCCTTCCCAATAAAAAATTATAATGAACTAAAAGACGCATTAAACCTACTTCTGAACGACAAAAACAAGATCAAAAAAGCATCTGAAACAAGCAAAATATATGTAGAAAAAAATGTTGGTTCAACAAAACTTATCACAAAAAAAGTTTTTAACACTTAACTCAATTTTGCACAGTTTTTGTTAGCAAAAATCTACTCAAAAATTTGACTTTTTATATCAAAGATTCTGTAGATGCAAAATGCTTTTTCACAACAATTATTTTCAGTTTTGGTAAACATTTCTTAACTATCAAACATCTACAACCCTATTAATCAACGAGATAACAATTTAAAGTTGATAACTTGTTTTCATTTTATTCAATATTATTTTCCAAAAGTTTGTTTTCTGTTTTATCTTGCACTACACAATTAAGGAAAGCAGAACCTGGAAATCAAGTTTACATTCTAATCACATTTAATTTTACAATTTAGGAAAAATATGGCAACGAACGAAGTATCTGTGAAAGCCCCGGCGGGCAAAAAAATTTACTCTCAGGAAGAAGCAGTAAATGCCTCGCTCGAGTACTTCAGAGGAGATGACTTAGCGGCAAGAGTATGGGTTAACAAATATGCCCTAAAGGATTCTTTTGGGAACATTTTTGAACTGACCCCTGACGACATGCACAAACGTTTGGCAAAAGAAATTGCCCGGATCGAAGAACGTTATCCCAATCCCCTTAAAGAAGACGAAATCTACAAAGTGTTAAAAGATTTCAAATACATTGTACCCCAGGGAGGACCAATGACTGGAATTGGTAACAGTTATCAAATTGCATCACTATCGAACTGTTTTGTGGTCGGTAACGATGGTGACTCTGATTCTTACGGCGGAATTATGAAAATTGACCAGGAGCAGGTTCAGCTCATGAAACGTCGGGGAGGTGTTGGTCACGACCTTTCACACATTCGCCCCAAAGGGTCTCCGGTTAAAAACTCTGCACTCACATCTACCGGAATTGTTCCTTTTATGGAACGTTATTCAAACTCTACCCGCGAAGTTGCACAGGACGGACGCAGAGGAGCACTTATGCTTTCAGTATCAGTAAAACATCCCGATTCGGAAAGTTTTATCGATGCCAAACTTGAACAGGGGAAAGTTACAGGAGCAAACGTATCGGTTAAAATTCAGGACGATTTTATGCAGGCAGTTGAGGCAGGCACATCGTACCAACAACAATACCCAATTACCGGAGATCCGGTTTATACAAAAAATACAGATCCTACTAAAATATGGGATAAGATTGTGAAAAATGCATGGAAATCAGCCGAACCCGGAATTCTGTTCTGGGATACTATTCTTAATGAATCGGTGCCTGATTGTTATGCAGACCTTGGTTACCGTACGGTTTCCACCAATCCATGTGGCGAAATTCCATTGTGCCCATACGATAGCTGTCGTTTGCTGGCCATCAACCTGTATTCCTATGTAGAAAATCCGTTTACAAAGGATGCCAGGTTCAACTTCGACTTATTCAAGGAACACGTTCATTATGCCCAGCGTATCATGGATGATATTATCGATCTTGAATTGGAAAAAATTGATGCCATTATTGAAAAGATTGACTCTGATCCGGAAGCCGAAGACATTAAATTTACCGAAAGAAACCTTTGGAACAACATAAAAAATAAAGCAAAAGAAGGTCGCCGTACAGGAATTGGAATTACAGCCGAAGGCGATATGCTGGCAGCACTTGACTTGCGCTACGGAAGCGAAAATGCGACCGATTTCTCTGAAGAAATTCATAAAACTGTTGCGATTGAGGCCTACCGCTCATCGGTTTATTTAGCAAAAGATCGCGGTGCATTTGCTATCTATAACACAGAAAGAGAAAAAAACAACCCGATGATCAATCGCATTAAAAAAGCAGATCCGGAGCTATATGAAAAAATGGCAAAATATGGCCGTAGAAATATTGCCCTGTTAACCATTGCCCCAACCGGAACTACCAGTTTAATGACACAAACAACTTCGGGGATTGAACCTGTATTCCTGCCTGTTTACAAACGACGTCGCAAGGTAAATCCGAACGATAAAGATGTTCGTATTGATTTTGTTGATGAAGTTGGCGATAACTGGGAGGAATATACTGTATTCCACCATCACTTTAAAACGTGGATGAAAGCAAACGGTATTGATACCAACCGCGCCTATTCGCAAGAAGAATTAGATAAATTTGTTCAAAAATCGCCTTACTACAAAGCAACGTCAAACGACGTAGACTGGTTGAACAAAGTTCGCATGCAGGGTAGAATTCAGAAATGGGTGGATCACTCCATCAGTGTAACCATCAACCTTCCTGCCGATGCCAAACAAGAGCTAGTTGGACAACTCTATTTTGAAGCATGGAAAAGTGGTTGTAAGGGAGTAACTGTTTATCGCGATGGTTCACGTTCGGGTGTTCTTATTTCGAATGACGAAAGCGACAAGAAAAAAGAAAGTGGCAGTCCATTCCCTACCAAACGTCCTGAACGCCTTGAAGCCGATGTGGTACGTTTTCAAAACAACAAAGAAAAATGGATTGCATTTTTAGGATTAATGGATGGTAAACCCTACGAAATTTTTACGGGTTTACACGACGATGAAGATGGAATACTGCTTCCACGATCGGTAACAAAAGGATATATTATCAAAAGCTGGGAAGACGAAGAAAGTTCTCGTTACGATTTCCAGTACATAAACAAACGGGGCTACAAAACAACTATCGAAGGATTGTCACATAAATTTAACCCGGTTTACTGGAACTACGCAAAATTAATTTCGGGAACTTTACGCCACGGAATGCCAATCCACAAAATTGTGGAGCTGGTTACAAGTTTGCAGTTAGACAATGAAACCATCAATTCGTGGAAAGCCGGTGTTGCACGTACCTTGAAAAAATATATTGAGGACGGAACAAGAGCTGATGATGCAAAATGTGGTGAATGTGGCTCTGATGATGTAGTTTACCAGGAAGGCTGTTTAACTTGCCTGACTTGTGGAAACTCTAAATGTGGTTAACATTTAATAAAAAATATAACCGGAACCTTGAATCAGGTTCTGGTTTTAAAATCTTAAATTGGTTCTTTCCTTTATAGGGTTTGCAAATAAAAAACCCAGCCTACCGGCTGGGTTTTCCTTTTATATATAAGTGCTTTTTAAGCTTCAATCATAGCTTTGTATGCTTCTGCATCCATCAACTCATCAAGCTGAGCAACATCGGTCATTTTAATTTTAATCATCCAGCCCTCACCGTAAGCATCCTTGTTTACCAGTTCCGGATCGTCTGCCAGGGCCTCGTTAAATTCAATTACTTCACCACCAACAGGCATAAATAAATCAGAAACTGTTTTTACAGCTTCTACGGTGCCAAAAGTTTCACCTTTCTCCAATGTTTCACCTTCTGTTTCAATTTCAACAAAAACAACATCACCTAATTCGCCTTGTGCAAAGTCTGTTACACCAACAACAACGACATCGCCTTCAACGCGTACCCATTCGTGGTCTTGGGTATATTTTAATTCAGCTGGAATACTCATAATAGAATAATTTTTAATATTTGAGGCAAAATTAAAACATTTTACTGAAAAACAGACCCTTCGAAAAGAACCATTTCCCTGATTTTTATCGTATTTTGATTTTGAACCCTTATTTTATTTCATGCTTTTTGTAATATTGCAAAAATAGTTGAAAAGAAAATGTTTTCGAAAAAAGTAATTTCATTAAAAGAATTAGACCACGTTGCCGGCGAACTAATTCATCAATTTCCGAATGAAAGGATATTTGCCTTTTATGGGAAAATGGGTGCCGGCAAAACCACATTTATTCAATCCATTTGCAAGGCTTTGGGCTCGGAAGACAATGTTACAAGCCCCACGTTTGCATTGATTAATGAGTACATGACACCAGAAATGAACTCTGTATTCCATTTCGATTTTTACCGGATTAAAGACATCGAAGAAGCTTACGATTTGGGGTATGAGGACTACATTTATAGTGGGAACTATTGCTTAATTGAATGGCCGGAGATGATTGAACCTCTGCTTCCCGATAAAATGGTAGAAGTAAAAATTGAGGTACAGGACGACAACACACGTGTAATTTCTGCTAAAATCATTTAAATCAACACCTCTTGTATGTTCATGTTTCAATATCCTACTTCTATCCTTAAATTTTGAAAACTCCCCTTTTGCTTGTAAATTGGTAGTCGTTAAAAAGCATTTAAAATTTAAATTTCAGCAATGGAAAAGGCAAAAGAAAAGGTTTCGATACCGAAGACCATGTTACTGCCCAAAGAGGAGATGTTGGAAATAAAAAAGAAAGGGCAAAAGATTAAAATTGGCATCCCTTCTGATTATTCCAAAGTTGAATACCGGGTTCCTTTAACACCGCAGGCTGTCGACCTCCTGGTTTCGTACGGACACGAAATTCTGATTGAAAAGGATGCCGGCAAATCAACCAGCTATTCAGACGATGCCTACAAAATAGCCGGTGCCACAATTGTTGAAACCAAAGAGGAAACATTCCAGTGCGATATTATTTTGCGAATTGCCCCTTTTAGTATCGAAGAAATTGATATGTTACGAGGCAACCAGGTTATTCTTTCTAACATGCAGATTCAGGCACATTGCAACGAATCGATTCAAAAACTGATGCAAAAGAAAGTAACCACCATTGCTTTCGAATACCTTGAAAACGAAGATGGTTATTTACCTTTCGTACACCAAATGAGCCAGATTGCAGGGGTTACTTCCATTACTATTGCCAGCGAATATTTGAGCAACTCGCGCAATGGGAAAGGCGTGTTATTTGGCGAAGTTACCGGTGTAACACCTGCTGAACTGGTTATTATAGGCACCAGCACTGCGGCTGAATATGCCGCCAGAGCAGCACTTGGATTAGGCATATTCGTAAAAGTTTTCGACACATCGGTTTATGAATTGAGCAAACTGGAAGAAAAACTGGGCCGACGGATTTTTACTTCGGTTTTTTATCCCAAAGTTTTACGAAAAGCGTTGGTCTCCGCCGATGCTGTTATCGGAGCAACTTCGTTTAACACACCGCCAAAATTCAAGGTAAGCGAAGATTTGGTAAAACAAATGAAAGAAGGCTCGGTCATTATCGATTTGAATGTAAGCCAGGGAGGTTGTTTTGAAACTTCGAAATGTACCGATTTTAATAATCCTACTTATATCAAACATGGCGTGGTTCACTACTGTGTTCCCAACACTCCATCGATGGTTGCCCGCACTGCCTCCATTTCAATGAGCAACATCCTAATTCCCATCCTGTTGGCCATTGGCGACAACGGAGGAGTCGACAATTATATAAAAGTGTCGAACGGATTTCGTAAAGGTGTCTATATTTACCACGGCATCCTTACCAATCGCGATGTTGGTTACATGTTCAATATACCATCAAAGGAAATTGATTTATTACTGGCCATTTTCTAAATCAACCAAAACCAAATAAACTGAATGCTAAGCTCACTGAATAAAAAATACCCTTTTAACGACAATTTAAAAATCAATGTTCGAACGATTGCTTCTGTAAGCCTGGGGATTTTTTTGTTCCTATTGTTTTTCCAACCCTTTAACATTCAAAATCCCGATTTTAACGACCGGTTAATTATCCTGTCTACATTCGGAGCAATAACACTTGTTTTGCAAAGCCTTTTCCGTTTGGTAATTCCATCCGTATTCTCAAAAGCATTTTCTGAAGAAAGATGGACCATATTAAAAGAAATAATTATCGATTTGTTATTTGTTATTTCCAATTCGGTGGCCTTTACTTTTTTTGCGAAATACGTGGGGCACACTGCCATCTCCTTTCATGTGGTAATAAATATTGTGATTATTTCGATTACTGCAGCGGTTGTTTTAGTGGTAATTAACCAGTTCTATCTTTTAAAAAAACAGGTAAAAGAACTTGCTTTTGAGGAAGAGGAAAGCACAGAAAAAAACGTAATTGACGAAAATACAGAAGTTGAGTTTGAGTCAGAAAACAAATCAGAATACTTCCATCTTTTTCTTCAACAGATTCTGTTAATTAAATCGGCAAATAATTACATTGAAGTGATTTACAAACTCGATGGTAAAATCAATAAAAAACTGATTAGAAACACCTTGAAAAATACAGAGAAAGTATTTTTAAAATACCCGTCAATGGTGCGCTGTCATCGTTCGTGCATAATAAATAAAAACCATATTCAGAAAGTAACAAAAGGAAATTACGGACTCGTAGTGGAACTTTTCGATTATCCTGAAAAAATACATGTTTCGCGTCAATATGTTCTAAAAGTAAAAGAAGCTTTAAGGACAAAATAATCCGAATGGTTTAAATTTTCGGGTTAAATAAAAACCCATTATTTGTTCAACTTCTAACACTTTTAGAGCTCTGAAAGGGCTGTAAACAGATTAATAGTGGTAAATGGCATTCGCCACGGACCAGTGCCACCTCTCCCTGTTTTACGCTAATAATCACTAATTCTATTCTGCTAAACCCAAATACTTTCAAATTCTATATCCATGGTTTTATTTTGTCGTAAACGCTTAAAAAAACACAATAATGAAAGTCTTAATTGTACAACCGGAATATGCAAAGTCGTATTGGAGTTTGGATCACTTTATGAGATTTACTGGGAAAAAACCTGCTTTCCCGGCAAAGGAATTGTTACTGATTTCGATTTTACTACCCATTACATGGAATAGGAAAATTGTAGACACAAATTTTGACCGTTTGCGGGAAAGTGACCTGCAGTGGTCCGATTATATATTTATTAATGCCAGCGAAAAACAATATAAATCTACTGTTCAAATTCTTAATAAATCAGAGTCAGCCAGTGGAAAAATAGTAGGATGCGGGCCTCTTTTTACCGAATATTTTGGTGAGTTTGAAAAAGTGGACCATCTGGTTTTAGACAACATAAGAAAAACTTTGCCAAAGTTTATTAACGATCTGGAGAATAACAACGCAAAAAAAGTGTATCACTCCAATCCGTTTTTTGAAATACGAAAAGCATCAGAATCTTATTATTCTGTAAAAAGAATCGCCGGAAAATTTTCTGATAATATTCAACTCGCATATTATTAATTTAAACCGGTTTCAGAATAAAAAACAGGAGGAAATCATGAAAATATTACTTATTTATCCGGAATACCCCGATACATTTTGGAGCTTCAAATACGCATTAAAATTTGTTTCGAAAAAAGCTGCTTTTCCTCCACTCGGACTCTTAACGGTTTCTGCCTTATTGCCATCACACTGGGAGAAGAAACTGGTTGATTTAAATACCAGCCACCTTAAACAAAAAGATATTCTATGGGCCGATTATGTTTTTATAAGTGCAATGGGTACGCAATACACTTCGGCCGTTGAAACTGTCGAAAAATGTAAAGTCTTAGGGAAAAAAGTTGTTGCCGGAGGCCCACTTTTTACCGAAGACTACGAAAAATTCCCAACTGTTGATCACCTTGTTCTGAATGAAGCAGAGATTACACTTCCCCTGTTTTTAAACGACCTTGAAAACAATTCGACCAAACGAATTTACCAAACCAGTGAATTTGCCAATATAAAAGAATCGCCAACACCCGATTATGGGCTAATCAACATATCGAACTACTCTTCAAAATGCATTCAATATTCGCGCGGCTGCCCCTTTAACTGCGAGTTTTGCGACATTACCGCCTTGCTTGGACACAAATCCAGAGTAAAAACTACGGAACAAATATTAAGCGAACTTCAAAACGTTTATGACCATGGCGGACGCGGAGCAGTATTTTTTGTTGACGACAATTTTATTGGCAATAAACATATCTTAAAAAACGACCTGTTGCCGGCTCTAATCCAGTGGATGAATGATCACAACCATCCATTTTTGTTTAGCACCGAAGCTTCGATAAATATGGCTGACGATCCGGAACTGATGCAACTGATGATCCAGGCTGGTTTTTCAACCGTATTTGTTGGAATTGAAACGCCACAGGAATCAAGTTTGGAAGAATGTTTCAAATTCCAAAACAAAAACCGCAACCTAATGGAGAGCGTAAAAACAATACAAAAGGCCGGATTTGAGGTACAAGGCGGTTTTATTGTCGGTTTCGACAACGATTCGCCATCCATTTTCAAACAACAAATTGAGTTTATTCAAAAAAGCGGAATTATTTCGGCAATGATAGGGTTGTTAAATGCGCCCACAAAATCAAAACTGTATGCACGTCTGCATAAAGAAGGGCGGATCCTCAGCAAAATGTCGGGCGACAATACTGATGCATCAACGAATATTATTCCAAAAATGAACATGGCCGAATTAAAAGCAGGGTACCGGGAAGTTATTCGCGGCATTTATACCGGCAAACCATTTTATGAAAGGGTAAAACATTTTCTAAACGACTTTCAACCGCAGGTTAAGAACAAAACCAAAATAACGTTCACTAAATTAAAAGCTCTGCTTAAATCAATTTTTATTCTGGGAATTTTCAACCACAACCGGAAATATTACTGGCGCTTGTTTTTCTGGAGTCTTTTCAAACGCCCAAAGGTATTCCCGCTGGCCATAACCTACTCCATTTACGGCTACCATTTTCAAAAGGTATTTCGCAAAATTGAATAAGCTTTTGGTTACTTTCTGACCAGAATCAGCATTGAAAGCGGTTCAACTATTATTTCATCTTTTACGGAACTCCCTAGCCCCTCTTCATTAATATCGTTTGCATTGGCTATTACCTGGTAGTTTCCTTCGGGCAAAGTAATCTCTACTTCATTTTCGTTTCCGTTAAACATTACGATGATATGATCCCACGAATCGCCTACAGTTTTCCCATGAAGACAGTAGGACACCACTCCTATTTGGTATTTCGTACAAAAATTAAGATGCTTGCGGATTTGCTCAGCGTCAGCCATTCGAAAAGCAGGATGGGTTTTACGAAGTTTTATAAGTTTTTGGAAATACACAAAAACATCGATGTAGGTATTCTTTCGATCCCAATCGATCTGGTTTACCGAGTCGGGTGATTTATACGAATTGCCGTTTCCGTTTTTGCTACGACAAAAATCAACACCGGCGTGTAAAAGCGGCACTCCCTGTGAAGTTAGAACCAAGGCACCGGCCAGTTTAACACGCCTTCTTAATTCCTCATCCGAAGCCTTTGGCAAACTCAGTTTCAACTTATCCCAAAGCGTATAATTATCGTGACAAGAAACATAGTTAATACACTGATTCGGTTCGGCAGCCCAATGAAAGGACACCGATTCAATGTAGGCAGAATTTACCTGCGGATGATACACGGCTCCTGAAATCCCGAATTTTATGGCTTCTTCGCGCAAAACCAATCCACTTACAAATCCTTTCGACTTTTTATCACCATGATTCCCTTTTAAGGCATCGCGAAAATCGTCGTTAAAGCTTGCTATACCAAGCAGCTGTGATGTATTTTGTTTTACCGCCCTACTTTCCTCCGCCATAGGACTTTGATCGGCAGCCCAACCTTCGCCATACATAAACAGGCCCGGATCGATTTTACTTAATTCCGAACGAATTTCCATCATGGTTTTGGTATCTAAAATCCCCATCAGGTCGAATCGGAAACCATCTACATGAAATTCTTCCACCCAATATTTTAGCGTATTGATAATATATCTGCGAACCATTGAACGTTCCGAAGCAATTTCATTTCCACAACCCGAAGCATTCGCAAAAGTTCCATCGGGTTTTTGACGATAAAAATAACCGGGAACAATCTGATTAAAAACCGACTCTTTGGCATAGTAGGTGTGGTTAAAAACCACATCTAAAATTACTCCAATTCCGTTGTCGTGCAGGGCTTTTACTAACTTCTTAAATTCAAGAATACGAACACTGCCATCGTATGGATTTGAGGAATACGAACCTTCGAGTGCATTAAAATGCTGCGGATCGTACCCCCAGTTGTATTTTTCAAGTGGTTTTTCTTCGTCGACCGTAACAAAGTCGTTAACCGGTAATAAGTGAACATGCGTAATACCCAGTTCTTTTAAATGATCGATTCCGGTTTTTATACCCTCAGCTGTTTTTGTTCCTATCTCCGTGAATCCTAAAAACTTTCCTTTGTTTTCAATCCCCGAATTTTCGGCAATTGAAAAATCACGAACATGGGTTTCGTACAAAACAGTATCGGTAAAACTTTTGTAACGTGGCCCGAAGTCATTAATCCAGTTCTCCGGATTTGTTTTGTTCGGATTATAGATCATACCCCGCAAACCATTGGCTCCCACACAACGCGAATAAATGCCCGGAACTTCATCCAACCATTCGCCATCATTTACGCGAAATGTATAAAATCTACCCTCATAATCGCCCGTTAAAACCGTCGACCATACACCAGATTCAAACTGTTGCAGGTTTGTTTTATGATAAGCCTC
The DNA here is from genome assembly GCA_026671195.1 of Draconibacterium aestuarii. Classification (GTDB taxonomy): domain Bacteria; phylum Bacteroidota; class Bacteroidia; order Bacteroidales; family Prolixibacteraceae; genus Draconibacterium; species Draconibacterium aestuarii. The sequence continues at coordinate 121,661 of JAPOHD010000020.1, forward strand.
ACCACCCACTCCATCTTTGTACAAACGAAGCTCGACTATTTTTGCCGTGGGTGCCCAAATCTTAATTGTTGTTTTTTCCGGCGCCCAAAATACACCTAAATCATTCGCTTCATAATTTGGGTAAGTAGAAAAATCAATATGGTTGAATTTCCAGTTTCTCATTAAAATTTAAACAAAGTTTTACGCAAAAACACGGACTTGCTGCCCAGCTTTTTCCCTTTCACATCAAATAAATAAACCTTTGCCTTCGGAAATTTTTTCAGCCGCTTATCATGTCCGTAAAAACGCGATAAATCAATTTGCAGGGTGTGTGACTTCCCTTTTTCCAAATACAAAGGATAAAAAGTATGGTTTCCCATCCCCTTTAGTTTAAACTTCCTCTTTAACCAAAAGTTATCGAACACCAATAAGGGCTGTGTTAAATCAACATCGGTGGTTCCTGTATTTTTTACTTTCAAGGTTAAATTGTCGGGATAATACAATGCATCCTTTTCCAAATCCACCTGAATTTTTTTGATGGAAAAGAAAGGCTTTTTTTCTTTTTTCTGTTTTTGGGGAGAGAACCTGGCAGTTAAAACAAAAACTGCCGCAACAGCTACTATAACCAACACTGCCCATACAAGCTTATGTCCTTCCGGACCAATTTCGTTCTGTGCAAAGATCAGTTGTGAGCTCAGCAATAAAAAAACGAGTAAAACACTCTTCTTCATGCGTTTAAAATTTAGCGCAAAAATACACCTTTTTTTAAGTTGTCTGAGTTAATGATCCCAATGTTAAGCAGCAGACAAATAAGCAAGAATTAAACTTCAGATTGGCTTAAGATTTATTGCTACAAAAAAAGGCTAACCACAATAAATCGTTTGCTGTTTTTTTATTATCGCATTGCTTCCACTTCGGCAACTGTTTTGGGTTTTGGTTTACCCAGTAATTTTGCTCCCTCCAAAGTCATCACAAAATCCTCTTCGTTGCGGATTCCTCCAAAATTACGGTAGCTGTCAACTTTCTCCCAGTGAATAAAGTCGTTAAATTTGTTTTGCCCGCGCCAAAGGTCGATCAGTTCAGGAATAAAATAAATACCCGGTTCGATGGTAAATACATGTCCTGCTTTCAAAGGTTTTGCCAGTCGCAACGATTTTAAACCAAACTGTGTGCTTTTGGGTTGTCCGTTGTAGCCCACCCAAACTTCGCCAAGGTCTTCCATATCATGCACATCAAGGCCCATCATGTGCCCGGTGCCACAGGGGAAAAACAACGCATGAGCTCCGGCATCAAACGCATCCATGGCATTGCCTTTTGTAAAGCCCATTTCTTTTAATCCGTTAAAAACAGTGGTGCAGGCTGCAATGTGAGCATTTTTAAACGGCGTGTTTAACCCGAGTGCATCAACGGCTGCCTGGTGGGCTGCCAATGTAATTTCGTAAATCTCTTTTTGTTCGGTTGTAAATTTTTTGCTCACCGGAATGGTACTTGATAAATCGCCTGCGTAACACATTTGGTTTTCGTAGCCGGCATCCACCAAAAGCAGATCGCCCTGTTTTATGGTATTTCCGTGGTAATGGTTGTGCAGAGTTTGCCCGTTAATGGTTGCAATAATTGGAAATGCAATATCGCCACCGGCTGCCAGTGCTACTTTATGAATTTCCCCTGCTACCTCAGCTTCGGTCATTCCGGGACGGGCAAATTTCATGGCAGCCACATGCATATCAACCGACACATTAACAGCCAGATTCAGTTGCTCAATCTCCTCATCGCTTTTAAACTCGCGCTGGCTAACCACTGCCTTTACCAAATCGAGCGAATAAGTTATCGCAACATCCTTGGGGGCCACATCAATAAGCTCAAACAACTTAATTTTATTCTCTGGGCGGTAAAGAGGCAGAAAGTGTATTTTTTGTTTTTTTTGTGTTGCAACAGCCACGATCTCGTGTAGTTTTTTTAATTCGTTTACCTGTTTAACACCACATCGTTCGGCTCTTTCAGCAACGGTTGGTTGAGGTCCCATCCAAACAATATCGTCGATGGTGTAGTCGTTTCCAAAAATAATTTCACGATCGTTGTCGATATCAATTACCGCGGCCAGACCAGGGTGCTGAATTCCAAAATAATAAAGGAAAGTACTATCCTGTCGGAAACGATAAGTATTGTCGGAAAAATTCATCGACGATTCGTCGTTTCCAAAAAATAGAATTAATCCCTTTCCTATTTTCTCTTTTAACTCTTTTCTTCGGGCCAAATAGGTTGTTTTCTGAAACATTTGCCTGATTTTTATGATGAGCCCGTGAAAATAAGAAATTCCAATCTTTATACTATGAATATATTTTGATAATTTCGTGCACATATCAATACCTATCCAATGAGAACAAGTTTGAACTATTCTATTATTCTTTTTTTCTCCATTCTTGCTTTCCAATCTATAAAAGCCGCTCCTGTTAACCATTTAAAAAATGAAATTCATTCAGGAAAAATTGATTTACCTGCAAAACTGTTGATAATAGTTCGCAATCAGTATGCGCAAGATCACCACAACACGGCAACTTTATTTCAAACAGGTGAGATTAATACCGAAAAATTTGATCCGGGCGCTGCATTAAAAATACTAAATACAAAAACCGGTGAAGTAACAAGCCTGCTTGAAACAAAAACTGGAGTTGTGCGCGATCCGGAGGTTTCGTTCGACGGTAAAAAAATAATCTTCTCCTATCGGAAAAACATCGACGATTGTTATCATATTTATGAAATAAATGCTGATGGCACACAATTAAAACAATTAACTTTTGCCACCGGAGTCTCAGACATCGATCCCTTGTACCTGCCAAACGATCAAATCATATTTAGCTCAACACGAGAACCAAAATATTGCATGTGCAACCGGCATATAATGGCGAATTTATACCGCATGAATCCTGATGGATCAAATATTGTTCAGTTGGGGAAAAGTACTTTATTTGAGGGGCATTCTGCACTAATGAACGATGGACGAATAATATATGACCGCTGGGAGTATATCGATCGGAATTTTGGAGATGCACAAGGACTTTGGACAGTAAATCCGGATGGAACAAAACACGCGGTTTATTACGGCAACAACTCCAATTCGCCCGGTGGGATAATCGATCCACGGCCTTTACCAAATGATAATAAAATGCTGTGTATTTTTGGTTCGTGCCACGACCGGCCATGGGGGGCTCTAGCCCTTATCGATCGCAGCAAAGGGGTTGATGGGAAAGAGGCTGTTGTAAAAATCTGGCCTGAAAAATCCCGTGATTTGATCGGAGTAGGCAACTGGGACACTTTTATGCAACTCGATGTACGATACGAAGATCCATTTCCCCTTTCTGACGAACAATTCCTGGTCTCAAAGTCGTTATACCTGAATAAAGAAAGCAACCACCCAAACAAAGAAAAAATGGGCCTTTTTTTGGTCGATATGCAGGGAAATGAAACCTTACTTTACGAAGATAAAAACCAGGGAGTATACGACGCCATGCCACTGGCTCCACGTTTTCGTCCGCGCAACATTCCTACAGCACGAAAATTTGACGAATCACCCGGTTACTTTTATGTCCAAAATGTATACGAAAGTACCCATTTAGAAGGAGTAGAAAAGGGATCAGTAAAGTATTTGCGTGTAATCGAATCGCCTGAAAAAAGAACATATACACAACCTTCGTGGGGAGGACAAGGACAACAGGCGCCGGGAGTAAACTGGCATAGCTTCGAAAACAAACGCGTACTTGGTACAGTTCCCGTTGAAGAAGACGGATCGGTATATTTTGAAGCGCCCTCTGGAAAATATCTGTTTTTTCAATTATTGGATGAGAAGAAAAAAATGGTTCAATCAATGCGCAGTGGTGTTATTGTTCATCCGGGAGAAACCAATGGCTGTATCGGCTGCCACGAAGACCGTTTGTCGGTTCCTCCGACACAAACAAAAATGCCGCTGGCCTTGCGCAAAAAACCATCAAAACTTTCTGAATCTCCGAACGAAAATAGGATATACAGCTACATGCGCGATTTACAGCCTGTATTTGACAAAAACTGTGTTGAATGCCACGACTTCGGGAAAGAAGCGGGTAAAGAATTAATCCTCGCAGCCGACCGGAATCCCTATTTCAATGCTTCATACATCGATATTCAGTTAAAAAAGCAAATTACCACTGTTGGGGGAGGTCCTTCTGAAATTCAACAAGCCTATTCCTGGGGATCGCATGCCAGTAACCTGGTAAAAGTTATTGAAGCAGGCCATTACAATGTTAAGCTCAGTAATGAAGAATTGGAAGCCATTTACACCTGGATTGACCTAAACGGAATTTACTATCCATACTACGAATCTGCCTATCCAAACAATCCTGCCGGAAGAAGCCCGATTACTTTCGGGGAATTAAACCGATTGGGAGAATTGTGTGGAGTTGATTTTAAAAAACTGGCCGGGCACAATCGCAAACTGGGGGCACAAATTACTTTCGAACGACCAGAGCTTAGCCCGTGCCTTAAAAATATTCAGGCCAACAGTGAAGCCTATCCGGAAGCGTTGGCTATCATCCAAAAAGGCAAAGAGCGTTTACGGGAGATCCCTCGTGCCGACATGGAAGGTTTTATACCTTGTGAAGAACAACAAATTCAGTTAAAAAAGTATATGCAACGGATGCTGGTGGAAAAGAAAAACAACCAGGCTGTTTCGGAAGGAAAACGAATTTATGATGTTGAAGCAAATAACTAAAACGGTTCTACTTCTTTTAATACTGGGAACTGTGCTGAAGACCAATGCGCAGGACAGTCAATATTTTTCCCCCACCGACATGGAAATTGATTCGGCATCGAACACCCTATTTATTCTTGGAAAAACCGCACATGAATTGCGCGCTTATCCGCTAAATGAGTTTACAAGATACAAGTCGATATCAACAGAACTTACACCCAAAGCCATACAAATAGTGGGCAATACTATTCTGTTAGCTACCTCGCATTCAAATGGTAAATTGTTACTCATCGATAAAAAATCTCTGCTGCTTGAAAAAGAAATCGAAGTTGGGCATGGTGCCACTGATATTGCTGTTAACAGTAACAATAGCATGGCATATGTTGCCAACCAGTTTTCCAACGATATCTCGGTGGTAAATTTAAAAACAGGAAAAGAGACCACTAGAATTCCGGTAATTCGCCAACCCACGCAGGTCGTACTTTCCGAAAACGGGAAATACCTTTTTGCCACGAATTTTCTTACGGCAGGGCGTGCTGATGTTGATACTGTTACATCGGAAGTAAGCATTATAAACACCGAAACTGAAGAACTCATAAAAAATATACCATTGGCAAATGGCAGTAATGCATTACGCGGAATGTCGCTCTCGGCCGATGGAAATTATGTATTTATTTCGCACAACCTGGGGCGTTTTCTGGTACCGACAACACAACTCGAACAAGGCTGGATGAACACCAGTGCTTTAAGTGTTATTGATGCCAAAAAATTGGAGTTTGTAGCAACTGTTTTATTGGATGACCCCGAATATGGAGCAGCCGGATCATGGGGAATCGATTGTTCTGCTGATCAAATTCTTGTGGCTCACTCAGGAACGCATGATTTTAGCGTGATTGACTACCATCAATTTGTTGAAAAACTAAATGCCACCCAAAACACAGCAGCACTTTCATACGACCTGCGTTTTTTGTCGGGAATACGCACACGGATTAAAACCACGGGTAATGGTCCACGTTGTATCAAAGTTTACAAAAATCACGTGTATGCGGCTAATTATTTTTCCGACCTTATTGATATAATCAACTTAAATCAGCCACTAATAGAAACAGATCAACAACTCGTATTAACGAATACTTTGACACCTGATGAAGTGCGTTTGGGCGAAATGTATTTTAACGATGCAACGTATTGTTTTCAAGCCTGGCAATCGTGCAATGGATGTCATCCGGGCGAAGCCCGAACCGATGGGCTAAACTGGGATTTACTCAACGATGGTATGGGCAATCCAAAAAACTGTAAAAGTATGCTCGGTTCGCACCAAACAGCACCTGTCATGATTACCGGCATTCGTCCCGATGCAGAAACTGCTGTGCGCGCAGGTTTCACACATATTCAGTTTACCCTGATTGAAGAAGAGAAAGCGCTTGCCGTTGATGCCTATTTAAAAAGTTTGCAGCCTGTTCCCAGCCCCTCCCTGGTAAAACAAAAGCTAAACCCCAAGGCTCAGAAAGGACAGAAGCTATTTCAAAAGCTAGGCTGTATCTCCTGCCATTATGGTCCGTGGTACACCGATCAAAAAACGCATCAAATAGGCACCCAGGGTGAATACGACCACCAAAACCGATGGGATACTCCCACCCTCGTTGAAGTTTGGCGCACCGGACCCTATTTGCACGATGGACGATCGGCGACACTAAAAGAGGTATTCACAACAGAAAAGCACGGGCTTCGGGAAGAACTTTCTGAAAAAGAAACAGAGCAATTGGTAGAGTATATTTTATCCTTATAAACTCATTCCATTAATTCCATAAGACTCTTTGTATTTTAAATTCTTATTGATAAAAATATCCTCGTTTTTCAATACGTTCCTTGCCTGTATTATTAGGAGAAATACGGCACCAATACAGTGATTCATGTATTGTTGATTCCAAATGAAATACCTTCTCCAAGTTTTCAACCCAAATTGAAACTAATCAACCTAATATTCGAATAACCGTATACAGAAACACTAATACTTAAGCCATGAATGAAAATCTTGTAACATTGGTAACATTGCCTTATTCAAAAGCGCACATTTTAAAAATGCGTTTAGAGGCAAAAGCGATTAAATGCGAGCTGGAAGATTTCGATTTAATCGAAGGATCAACTACTTCAACCATCAGGATTAAAATCCTGGAAAAAGATATTAAAGAAGCGCTGTCGGAACTTGATTACTTGTTGGGATTAAAATCGGATGCCAAAAAGGAAAGAACAGAAGCACATGACCGACAGATCCTCGTCCCTATTGATTTCTCGGTGGTTTCGGAGAAATCGGCCCGACTGGCCTTTAACATTGCCAGCCATATAAATGCCGAACTGGTTATTATGCACTCTTTCCTCAGCCCGGCAAAATTTGTTATTCCTTACGGCGATATTTATCCGTACGACAGTACTCTTCTGATTCAGTCGAACGAAGCAGAAAAAAATGCCAACGTAAATTTTAAAGAGTTTGTGAAGAAACTGGCACACTATTTTGGAAAAGATAAATGGGAAGCGCTTAAACCCCAGTTTATTATTAAACCCGGATTTGCCGATGAGGACATCCTGGGGTATGCCCGCGACCAGCGTCCTAAACTTATTGTTATTGGGCGAGGTGGTGACAAATCGTGGTCGGGGACTGTGGGTAGTATAACTGCCGATATTATGTACAATGCCCCGGTACCGGTATTAATTGTTCCGGAAAATATGGAAGAAAAACCTTTGGCTGAATTTAAAGAATTTTTATACGCTACCAATTTCGATGCAAAAGATTTTACTGCGCTCGACAAGTTAATGGATATATTACTTCCATTTGACATACAACTAACATGCGCCCATGTTGGAGAACCCGACGAAAACAGCTGGGACCTGGCCCGCCTTGAGGGGATGAAAGATATTCTGCAGAAAAAATACGAAAATAAAAAGTTTGATTGTAAACTAATTATGGGAAGCGATGTTTTGGAAACACTTGATAGTTACCTGAAGCACGAAAGCATTGATGTTTTGGCACTTACTACCCATAAAAGAGGAATGATTTCGCGTTTGTTCAATCCGAGCCTGGCCCGTAAAATGGTATTCCATACAAATACGCCTTTGCTGGTGTTTCATGCTTAATAAAGAATGTAACCAGTCGCAGTCGGAAGTAAAATAAATGGGAGAATGAGTGAATGTGTAAAAAGAGAAAACGTGAGATTTGAGTAACTTACCGTGTATTATATGTTCATCCTGACTAAAACAAAAGAGAATACAAAAACTCATTGATCCTCTGCGAAAACGTTGCGTACCCTGTGTTTAAAATTAAGATCGCAATCAGATACAGTTAGTTGTGCAAAAAAATTGTTACCCCTTGGTTGTTCGCTGCGGCTTAAGACTATCCGCACTTGGCATATACATAACCTAAAACTCTCTTTTAACGTAAGCAAAAATGTTTCACTAAAAATTACAATTATGAAAAAATTTACTTTACTCATCGGATTATGTCTGTGTTTTACCACCTTTATTTCATTAAACACAAGGGCACAGGAAGCAACTCCACCAGAAAACTTTGTGGTTTTTGAAGAATTTGTTTCACCTTCTGACATGCAGGCATATAAAAATGCCCAGGAAAAGGTAATCGACCTATGGAATCAGTATGAAGTTAAGATACCGGTTTACACTTACCGTAACGATGACAATGCTTTTTACTGGGTGGTTCCGATAGAAAACTTTAGCGGTTTAGATGATCTGTACACCTCAATGATGGGTGTTTGGAAAAAAATGAAAGAAGAAGGAAATTTTGATGCCGATAAAGAATTCCGCGATTTGTCAACCGGACGACAAACTGTTTTACACTGGTCGAAAGAACTCTCGTACCACCCCAGTGGAGAGTTTGGACAAAGCAAAGAAAAACCTTTCGTGGAGTGGGCCTTTTGTTACCTGAAAGCCGGACATGAAAAGGAGGCTGCCGAAGCCATAAAAAAATACCAGACGTTTTATGAAGGTATTGATGACAACTATGAATGGGATGTTTACACCGTATCAATTGGACACGATACTCCTTGCTGGATATTAATGGTGCGAGCCGAAAATGAACTGGCACTTCTTAAACTGGAAAATGAATTGGGCGAAAAATACAGCGAAGATTTTCAGAAAATGTGGCAGAATTTTGCACAACATGTGCGTAAGTTCGAAAACAAAAAAGGCTGGTTCTTACCCAAATGGTCAAGTAACTGGGAAATGGAATAGAACTTCCCAGCCATCAAGTGCAGTATTCAGTCTCAATATTCAGAAGTCATTTCAACAAGAATGAGAAAAGATCTATTACTTTATCAGACAGGAAGTGAATGAGGAGGCTTTAAAAAGCGTAGCAAACATTTTGTCTTCGTTATTAAAAAAGGAAACCGGGAAAGTCATTGGTCATTCGTCACTGGTCACTGGGAGAAAAATCCCAAAGGCCAATGACCAGTGACCACTTTCCTTTCGTTTAAATCTCTTTCAAATCTACACAAACCATTTTTTCGGTATCCCGAACAAGTAATTTCCCCTTACTAAAAGCCATAGGCGCCCAGGCCTGCGATTGTTTGGCATTAAAAAATGAAGCTTTACCTACTTCCTTATAACCTTCAACTGTTGGTTCGATTAAATGAATGTCACCGTTTTTACCGTTCTGATTGATAATTAAACCGTCGATAAGGATGAGCGATCCCAAATCAAAACCAGGAGCCGATCCTTTTTCCCAAACTCTTTCACCATTCTGTGTTAAACAAACCAGCTCGTTGGGCTTGCCATTGTTATTGATGTAAAAATGATCGTTTATAAAAACCGGCGGATGCATTTTACATCCAACATCTTCGTTCCTGAACATTTCCGTTATCTGAAATTTTTCTCCGTCATCTGAAGATATGTCGAGGAGAATAGAAATTGGATCGTACTTATCGTTGTAGGCACACGAAGTTAAAAACAACCTGTTTTCATCGATTGCCACGGGAGGAGCTATACTCGAATGGGAATCTATTCCCTCGTAACGCCAAAGCTCACGCCCTGTATTCACTTCGAAAGAAACTACCTCATCGGAACTTAAGCTGTCGCCTTTAAAACACGAACTTATCATTATAATCTGGTCAATCCCACCATACTTCCCCAAGGTAGGCGAAACGTGAAAACGCTGCCCGGTAAAAGGTCGACTTTCCCAAACCACATCTCCGGAAGTTTTATTAAAAGCAACCACACCTGCTTCTTCGCCCTGCGGAGCCACAAGAACCAAATCGCCGAACACAATTGGTGATAACGAAAAGCCCCAGGTTTGCAGATCACCGCCATATTCTTCCAACATATTATGCGACCAAACGGATTGTTGCGTTTTTTTATCAATACAGTTAAAATGTCCGTGGGGTCCCACACACCAGATATAATTTTCGTCAACTGCTGGCACCGATCTCGATCCAGGGTAGGGCAACTCACCAGGTGCTGCATACGAGTAATTCCATTTCTCTTTCCCCGTGTTTAAGTCGATACACCTCAAAACGTCCGATTCCCCTTTAATTCTGTCTAAAAGAAATACTTCATCGTCAAAGATACTGGCACCTCCGTAACCCGGTCCCAACGAACACTCCCATACTTTGGCTGGTCCACCTTCAGGCCAGGAACGCATAATCTCTGCTTTGGCAAGTGTTGCATTGCGGTCGGGGCCAAGGTATTGATTCCAGTTCCTCTGTTTTTGGTTTGTGCAGCTAAATAAAAGAATGGTCAGAATACAAAGAAGAATTACATTTTTCATGTTTATTCAATTTTTGGTTTTTTCAAAAATATAAAAATAGTTATTGTTAATCATACTCCACCCGACAAGTCGTATTTTAACGCCACATTAACAGGTTTTCTCATAAAAGTTGTTGTCCTGATCTATAAGCTGTATTATTTATAAAATAAAGAAAATTCTTGAAGTTGACTATCCCCGTGGCATAGCCAAGGAGTATTACGCCAACTTCATTTCAGCTAAAGCGCTGAAAACCGAATTTTCTTTATTTCACCCCTCTGTCAGCCTTAAAGGCTGCCATCTCCCCTCGGCAGGGGAGAAAAAGCGGAACCCCGAGGCAAGGCCAAGGGGAATTATTCAGATTAAAAGATTAAACCAGTTGTTAAACAATTACACCGAAACAACAGAAAAATAAATAGCAAGAATTATTAAAAAAATAGTAATTTGCTCTCTCGATAATCCTGAGAACTGAAATATCAGGACAATTTAACCAGAGCGTTAATGAATAATAAAACCAGATATTGGCCCTTGTTGCTTGTATTTAATATGATGTTGTTTACATTAGTTTCCAGCGGCGAAATACATAACAACACAAATAACAACGAACCTGAAACTATCGATATAAATAGTTTGTCCGGTACACTTTCCAGCCAAATCGATAATGCTTTACAACTCATCGATACCAATCCTGAAAAAGCACAGATACTGGCAAAGTCCGCCCTGCAAACGGCACAATCAGAGGGAAACAAAAACATAGAAATGCAATCGTATTTTGTGTTGGGAAGAGTTTCTACCATTTCAAACAATAACAAACTTGCTTTGGCCTATCTCGATACGGCTTTAACAATTGCAGAACACACTGATGACAGTTGGTACCAGGGCGAAATCCTCTACCGTACCGGAGCACTTCAACACCGTCTTGGCGACAATTTACAAGCGCTGGAAACCTTCAATAACGCAATTCAGGCCTGCCGATTAGCCGGGCATTATAAAATGATAGGCTCGTCTTACTCGATTATGGGTTCGATATTCCGGATGAATGGCTTTTACGACCGGGCCATAGAATATGTGATAAAAGCAAAGTTAAACTACGAAAAGGCAAATTTTCTTGAAGGAGATGCCTGGTCTGCCTACTTATTAAGTCTTATTTACTCAGATTTAAAATCCTATTCCAAAGCACTCGAATACATTCAACAGTCGCTGGAAGTGTATACTGAACTGGCAAAGTTAGATGGACAACAAAGCGGCTTAGCTCTTTGCTATGAACAGCTTGGATTGATAAATTTAAACCTGGGGAACTTTGACGAGGCACGCATGCATATTGCCAAAACAAAAGAGATTTATTCCACAGATTTATCAAAAACAGGAATGTCCAGTGCCTATAAAAATATGGGGAAAATCGCCTATTACTCCGGAGATTACCCGCTGGCAAAAGAATATTTGAATAAAGCCCTTGCATTAAAAAAAGAGTTGGGGTATATACCGGGATTGGCAAGCATATACGAATACCTGGGGCTTTGCTTGATTAAAACCAACCACATTAAAGAAGGATTTGCTACCATACAACAAGGTTTGGATTGGGCAATAAAGAATGATCAGAAGAAAATTCAGCTCGATATTTATTCAAAATTAACCGAAACCTATCTGAGTTTAAAAGACCTGAACAATGCACTTGACTGCCAGAAAAAACAAATTCAAATTCAAAATATAATCCTTTCGGGCGGGGCAAATATAAAAACGGAACAACTGCAAACCATTTATGAGATCGACGAAAAAAACAGCCAGATAGACGAACTTGAAAAACAAAATGCTATTAATGCCCTGGAAATAAAACAGAATCAACTAACCAGAAATATAATGATTGGGGGAATTGTTGTCGCGTTTATTGTCGCTTTTATTATTTCATGGTTCTATACCAAGTTACGTCACAAAAATCATGAGCTGAATGAGACAAATGCCTCGAAAGACAAATTTTTTGCGATTATTGCCCACGATCTGCGTGGCCCCACAGGCGCGCTTGCCTCGTTTCTTGCACATCTGAATTCAAATTTTGATGAATTCAGCAAAAACGAGCTAAAAGATATTTTAGTCACCTTACACAAATCAGCCGAAAACGTAAGTTTCTTACTCGAAAACCTGCTTATCTGGGCGCAGTCGCAGGTAAAACGAATAGAATTTAATCCAGCAAAACTGAACCTGAACGATGAAATCGAAAATACAGTTCAAGGCCTGCAGCAATTTGCAGCAAACAAACAAATTAACATCAAACAGGAAACACAGAAGTCTGTTTTTATTAAGGCTGATCCAAATATGATTCAGACCATTGTACGAAATATTTTGGGTAATGCCATCAAATTCTCCCATCGAGGCGGGGAGGTAATTATCAGGTCAGCATTAAAGAACAAGCATAGTGTCCTGGTTGAAATAATTGACAACGGAGTTGGCATCGACAAACTGAGGCTCACTAAAATCTTCGACATTTGTTACAAACAACACACCAATGGAACTGAAAATGAAAAGAGTACTGGTTTAGGGTTAATTCTGGTAAAGGAATTTGTTGAGAAAAACAATGGGACATTAAGCATCGAAAGTGAAACCGAAAAAGGAACAACTGTTTCGTTTACCATTCCGGTTGCCTAGCTGAATCTCCTCAATTTAAATTCCATACAAAAAAGGCGGGAAAGTTGATTATTTACCGGGCAATTCATAACTTTCATAAAGAAATCCCCATCAAACTTAGGAATTTGAATTCAGCGTAACCTTTAAAATCTGCGTTATGAAAAAGTTCATGGTATTTCTCTTGCTGGGCTTCCTCACGCTGGCAGTTCAGGCACAATGGTATTCCCGATCCTATGGCGTTAAAAGTATAAACGAGCTAACCCAGCCACAGTTAAATTACGAGCTACAAAGAGCACAGTCAAATATCAAAGCCGGGAAAATACTTACCTACTCCGGAGTTGGGGCATTTGCTTTAGGTACTTTTATTGCAGCCAGTTCTCTTGATAACGGCTGGTGGAGGGATGATAATGATTTTGACAAATATGTGGCAGGAAGTATGCTTATGCTTTTAGGCATGGGAGCAACGGCAGTTGGTGTTCCCTTTTGGATAGTGGGGGCAAGCCGGGAAAAAAAGGTTGAGATAGCACTGCTCAGATTCGATTCCTCAGTATTCACTGGCCTCAGACAACCCGAACAGATGGGACTGAGTTTGAAGATAAATTTTTAGGGGGAAGATCATTTCAATCCGGATTGTTTTTCTGTAAACATCCGAATACTCCGGATTCATCTCCATTCAACGGCCCGTTTGCACGAGAATAACCTTGTTCATCCATTTCCCGTAGTTTAGGTTGTTCCAAAAAATAAATTAAACATCATGAAAAAATTTATCTTATTACTTGCTTTATGCCTTTGCGGGGTTTCGTTTCTGACCAACAACACCCGAGCACAGGAAGCCGAGAAACCAACCCTTTTCCTCGTTATGGAAGAATTTGTTGCTCCTGCCGACATGGCCCAATTCCGGAAAGTTCAATCACATGCCCTGGAAGTATTTGACCAGCTGGAACTGGGGTTCAAATTTGCAACCTACCAAACTAATCAGAATTCATTTTACTGGGCAATGCCATTAACCAGTTTCGCTTCCATCGACGAGCTATTTGTTAAAATGACGGAAAATCACAAAGCGTTTGAGGAAATTGGCTATAGTCCGGAAGATGAGTTTCGCGATCTTTCGACCATAAGCCAGTTTGTTGTACGTTGGAACGAGGAACTCTCTAACCCCGACAAAGATGCCGATAATGAAGAAGATGATGGTTTTTATGAATGGACTTTTATGCACCTGAAATCCGGTCATGAAAAAGAAGCTACCGAAGCCACAAAAAAATACCTCGAATTTTACCAGTCCATTGAAGAAAACTTTCCCTGGGATATTTACGAAGTGGTATTAGGAGATAAAACACCATGCTGGATTCTTGAAACATCGGCTAAGAACGAAGCAACATTGCGACAACTCGAAAGCGAATTGAATGAAAAATATGGTAAAGACTTTCAAAAGCTCTGGCAGAATTTTGTTCAGCACGTTAACACTCTTGAAACGAAAAAAGGCTGGTATCTTCCCGGGTGGTCAAGGTTTGGCGACGAATAAATTGAAGATTCAACTGACATCTCCCCTTAATTTCAGGGGAGAGTATAAGGAAATCCCGTGGTAAACCACGAGGAACTAGTTGATTAAACCGGGATAGCATAACTGTGATTACTTTAGTGACTGCAGGCTCTCGCACTCAAGTTCAGCACTCCTGCAAAGCGCATAATATACCCAGGAATAAAAACAGTGCAAACAGCAGCAGGCTAATCCAAAACGGCCCATAGTGCTTCCCGGGTTTACCGCTTTCGGAAGTGGTAAACTCACGGTATTTTTTTGCCGATTTGAATATCTGTACATGCATGGTTGCCGGGTTTACCTTTTCACCGCGGTTATTCAGGAAATTCATGATCCGTACACTCACTACACAATTCCAGATCAAAAAAATCAGGGCGATAACACCAAATATCATCATCTGAGTTTTAATTTCCATGGTTTTACCTTTTTGTTTTGCTACACTGATTTACGAAAAACAGGCCATTTAGGTTTTATATGTTCCCCTTTAAACCCGAATGATGCATGAAGGAGTTGACTGATGAAGGCGACCCAAGGATTAGATTTGACTGCCCTGCTACCTGTTTATTAATTTCAGTATACAGCCGGCACCCGTGTTTCAGGAATAAAGTGCAATACCCCAAAATCGAAGGGTGACCATACTGATGTTTCTATTAAAGCCTCTTTTAGTGCCTGGTTTACCCATACATTGCAGGTTTTAAACAACGAGAAACTGCCTCTTGCATTATAAAAACTATCGTTGCTTGCGTAGCCTTTCACATCCAAAAGCTCTATCCTGCCGTTGGCATCTCTGGCAAACGAGTTGGTGATGTAGTTCACAAGTTGTTGGATCTGTAACGGACAGATTTTTAGTGTACGCCAGGCCGGCGATGTTTGTTTGTAAACTGTTACATGCATTGCCGTTGCACTTTTCAGAAAGACTGCAGTAAAGGCAGTTTGAACGGTCAGATCTTTCCACTCCGGAGTTTTAATGTAAAAGTTTTTATCGCCCCAGCCAAAGGCTACAAATTTGGTCCCGCGCGGAAGTTGCAGTTGTTGGGCGAATTCGTGCTCCAGACTTTCCACCGGGACGATTACATCGAGGTGAACGCCGTTTGAGCTCACATAAACCTCCATTTGTTCGGTGCAGTTGATGGGCTGTGGCCGGGTTTTTATCAGAGACAGCACCAGGGCAGCCAGCAAATACAGCCCAATGGCCAGTACCAGCAAAAAAAGGAGCTGTTTTAAAAACTTATAAATTGATCTCACTGCACTTTTTTATAAAAATAGAAAAAGCAGGGCAGAAACCAGTCCGGAACTTTTAATAATTATTTTTATCTGCCTGCTGTTTCCAACATGGGGCTGGTAACACGTCGGTTGTATTCTCAAAAATGTATATCTTCAAAGAAAAATGCCCGAAGGCAGTGCTTTGTTGTTCACAACAAACATGGAGTAGCGGACTAATAATAAAAAGAATTAAAAGGTGAAATTATGACAATACTTGTGGTTGGAGCAACCGGAGCTACAGGACGTTTGTTGGTGGCAGACTTACTAAAACATGGTCAAAAAGTGAAGGCAGTTGTACGCTCAAGCGAAAAGTTAAGCGAATTTCTGAAGGAGGATAACTTGCAGATAATTACTTCCGGCATACTCGATCTTAGCGATGCCGAAATGACCGAACATGTAAAAGATTGCGAGGCTGTAGCTTCGTGTCTGGGGCACAACCTTACTTTTAAGGGAATGTTTGGGCACCCACGCCGACTGGTAACCGACACGGCCCGTCGTTTATGTGCAGCTATTGTGGCAAATAACCCCGAAAAACCGGTGAAGTATGTGCTTATGAATACCACAGGCAACCGAAACCACGATTTACACGAACCCATATCCTTTGCTCAAAAATGCGTTATTGCCATTATACGCCTCTTGATACCACCGCACTCCGACAACGAAAACGCAGCCGATTATCTGCGAACCAAAATCGGTAAAAACAACAAAATGATTGAATGGACTGCAGTACGCCCCGATGGTTTGATCGACGAGCAAACAGTGAGTAACTACACCCTGCATGCTTCTCCTACCCGAAGTGCCATTTTTAATCCCGGCAAAACAAGCCGGATAAACGTTGCCCGTTTTATGGCCCAACTGCTTACCGATACCAATTTATGGAACACCTGGAAAGGACAAATGCCGGTCATCTATAATGCAGAACCGACCGAATAGGTTTAAAGCATCAGCGTTTTGTTGCAAACAGAGGTGCCGTGAAGATTTTGAATCAGAGCAATAATTCGCTTCACATAAAAAAAAAATTTAATTCCGGTTTAACAATACCGTTTCTATAACGTTACTGGTAATAGTAATTTTTTAACAGAGAAAACATGCGCAAATTATTTGAAACACGAATTTATTCTACCGGATTAAATATTGGATTGTTGCTGCTACGATTAAGTGCCGGAGGTTTTATGCTTACCCACGGTTATCCGAAATTGCAGCGTGTACTCTCGGGCGAATTTCGTTTTGGCGATCCGCTGGGGCTTGGTCCTGAAGTATCGCTGGTGCTGGCTGTTTTCGCCGAATTTGGTTGCTCCCTGCTGCTTATGCTTGGCCTGGGCACCCGGCTGGCAACCATCCCGCTAATTGTTACCATGCTTGTGGCAGCTTTTATTTCCCATGGCAGCGATCCTTTTGCCCGAAAGGAACTGGCATTGATGTACCTGGTGAGTTATGTAGTTTTGCTGCTTAATGGTGCAGGCAAGATTTCGCTCGATCAACTTCTGGGTAAAAAGCGCTAAGAGATACATTTTTACCCACAGGCCTGTTTGGCCCTATACAGATAGGAGGACGGCTGGAACTGGTGGGTACAGCGGTCCTTTTTTTATCTGTCATCGGCAGATCTTACCCAAAAATATTTGGGCATAATAAGGCAACAACAGAACTCTGAAGCTGTCATTTCGATCCGTCGGCTGGCGAATAGAAATCTGTTTGAGTTTAAGATTTCTCCTCATTCTTCGTTGAAATGACATTTAATGGCGTTTTTTTTGTACATTACTCATATTGAATGCTTTAATGAAATCTGTCATTGACAGTTGCCATCCATTTTTTGAATGGGCAGATTGAGTTAATGGCAGATACCTCTCCCAAATCAAATTATCAAAATGATAAAAGAATTTTCGATTTGATAATTCTGCCAGGGCGCAGCAATTTTGTAAACTGCTCGCTCAGTGAATCATAATGTTTATCTCGGATTTGGCACTATGATTGCCCTTACATTAACCACAAAATCGAACATAAATTTTAAAATGAAAAAAATGAAAAAACAAATTGTAGTTCCCTTTATTATGGCCCTGCTGACCATCGGTTTTTTTAGTTGCCAGAAAAACGATTTCGATAACACAGGGTCTTCATCACTCGATGTGAAGATTGAAGCTTTGAATCAAAGTTTTTCTTTACCCGTTAACGGTTCAGGATTGAAATCGGCTATGGCCGACTCCATTTACATGGAGTGGGATTCGGTGCATTTAGTGATCTCGTATGTCAAGTTCGAAGCCGAATTAAAAAGCCAGGTTACACACCGCGACTCGATTGAAATTAGTTACAAATGGACCGGGCCGGAGTTTGCCGACCTCCTACATCCTGACCTCACTTTTGGAAACTTTTTGCTACAACCCGGTTTTTACGACGAAATTGAAATTTCGGTAAAAGGGGAAAAGGAAGATGCTCAGGATATCCCGGTTTTTTATATGGCTGGAGTATTTAAAGGAAGCACAGCCAGCTTACCGGTTGAAGTTCGGGTTTACGACGATGTACAATTTAAAACGGAAAAAGACAGTGTTGATGTTACTGAAGAGAGCATCGATATAACCAGTTATATCCAACTCCGCCTGAACGAACTAATGGAAGACATCGACCCGGTTGATTTGGATAACGCCACACTTACCGACGGGGTAATTGTAATATCTTCAGAAAGTAACCGTGAAATTTATTACACCATAATTAAAAATCTGGGTAAAAAACACCATTGTTTTCACGAGCATAAATACAACAAAAAAGACCATTACGGTGATGATGACGACGATGACCATGACGATGACGACGACAATGAAAACGATGATTAGGATATAGTGGTTCCGACCACATTTGGTTTAAAAGAGGCGTACCCGTGTACGTCTTTTTTTTGCGCAAAACCGGCATCTCTCCTGTGTATGTCTTCCTGATTGTGCCAAAGGCGGTTCGAAACCTGCGAGGTGGGTAGATTGCTTCTCCTCCTGCGTGGGCTCGCAATGACTTATAATCTGGATCAATCCTTGGCGGACGATAAACAAACAAAACTGAAAGATAAACGTTGCCCGTCCGCCTGTCAAGTATTTGGTGAGGTGTCATTGCGAGATCTTACCCAAAAATATTTGGGCATAATGAGGCAATGACAGAACTCTGAAGCTGTCATTTCGAACCTGAGAAACGAAGGTAAGAAATCTGTTTGAGTTTAAGATTTCTCCTCATTCTTCGTCGAAATGACATTTAATGGCAATCTCTGTACTTTATTCATATTGAATACTTTAATGAAATCTGTCATTGGCAGGGAGGAACGACCGAAGCAATCTTTTTTAGGTTCTAGTTCGTACGTACCTTCTCTGACTCGTGCCAGAGTGGATTTATATAAATTGTAAGCAGAAAACAATTATTCATCCATCTCCTTTCCTCCTTGTTTGTCGTTCCAATTTAGTTTGTTGTCGAAATAATTTCTTTAGTAGTCGGAAGTCCTTAATTTTAATTCGAAAAGAATACGGCGCCTCAGAAAACAGGAAAGCCGGTTTAGCAAAAATAACAATCGACCAAAAACTACAGACATGTCACAAACGAGATTATTCTACATCGACAACCTCCGTATTTTTCTCATTAGTCTGGTGGTGCTGCTGCACTTTAACATCACTTACGGTGCTCCGGGCGACTGGTATTACAACGAATCGGAGGCCGGAATGCCCGAAATTATTCTGCAGGCCATGTTTAACATTACCAACCAGGCCTTTTTTATGGGTATGTTCTTTTTTATTTCGGCCTATTTTACCGCGGCCTCTATCCAGCGAAAAACCACCGGCAAATTTTTAAACGACCGTCTTATCCGTCTGGGAATACCATTGGTTGTTTTTTATTTTGGTTTAAATCCGCTAACCAATTTCATCCGCGATTATTTTATAAACCACGAAGCGATAACCTTTGGTGGATATCTTGCCAATCCGCGCGCCTGGGGGGTTGGCCCCATGTGGTTTGTAGAAACCCTCCTGCTGTTTACGCTGCTCTATCTCCTTGTCAGAAACCTGAAATGGAAGATCCGGATCAGTTTCCCAGGTACAAAAGTAATTGTGATAGCGGCTTTACTCACCGGGCTGGCGCAGTATGTTATCCGTATCTGGTTGCCGGTGGGCTGGAGTATGCCCTATACCAATTTACAGTTCCCGTTTTTTGTGCAGTATATTTTTATGCTGGTTTTTGGGGTTGTGGCCTGGAACAACAACTGGCTCGATGCCATCAGTTTTAAAAGCGCCAAACAGTGGTTTATTTTTGCCCAGCTCATGATCTGGATTGTACTTCCGGTAATGCTGTATGTGGGAGGAAAAGAAAGCGGTATAGATGCTTTTGTTGGGAGAGGAACCTGGCAGAGTTTTGCCTGGGCCATTTGGGAACAGCTGGTGGGGTTTGCCATGATCATCGGTTTGATGGGGCTGGCCAAAAAGTACTGGAACAAACAGGGTCTTCTTGCCCGGCAGCTTTCCAACAGTGCCTATGGTGTTTATATAATTCATCCGCCGGTAATATTGGGCATAAGTGCCTTGTTTGTGGGCTGGCAGGACATTAACCAGCTCCTGAAATTTATCGTGCTGGCACCCGTAGCCCTTTTTGCCTGCTTTTTACTGGCCTGGATCATCCGGCAAATCCCGGGAGTAAAAAGAGTGGTGTAGGCGCTTCACTTCCTTCGTTAGCGACGAATGACCTAGAATTTGGATCAGTCGTTGGCGGACGATAAACAACCAAACCTGAAACATAAAAATTGCCCGTCCGCCTGTTCAGTATATGTTCCGGTGCCGAGGAAGGAACGCGATGCAATCGCGCACCAGCGGGGAAATGTACCCCCCGTTTCGGCCTTACTCCGTATAACGGAGCTGGCGGCTTCAACTGTCCCCCTACCGGTAGGGGGACGGCCGGAGCCAGTGGCTTCGAAGAAGACCTGTCGGAAGCCGGGGGGTAGTAAATTTTAATAACCTGTCATTGCGAGATATTACCCAAAAATATTTGGGCATAATGAGGCAATGACAGAACTCTGAAGCTGTCATTTCGAACCTGAGAAACGAAGGTGAGAAATCTGTTTGAGTTTAAGATTTCTCCTCATTCTTCGTCGAAATGACATTTAATGGCAATCTCTGTACTTTATTCATATTGAATACTTTAATAAAATCTGTCATTGACTGGGGAGGAACGAACGAAGCAATCTCCTTTGGAATGAGCTAGAAAACTCGCGCGAGGTGAAAGATTTCTCGGTCTCGTTTGCAAACAAAGGATCGGGGAAAATCGTAAATTTGTTGTTCACCTTTGCTGTTGGCTAACGAAGGGAACAGGTTTTTGCAACCTTTTTTAAAAACGTCGTCTACATGGTAAAGAGTTATATACAATGGAAAAAGAAAACATCCACATCGAATCTGTCTGGAATGAATATTACGATCAACTTCTGCGGTTTATACGCAAAAGGGTACCCGACAAGGCAACAGCCGAAGATCTGCTTCAGAATGTTTTTCTGAAAATGCTCACCCACATCGATTCGTTAAAAGACAGCACAAAAATAAAAAGCTGGCTATTTCAGATCACCCGAAATGCCATCGCCGATCATTTCCGAAAAGCAAAAAAAACGGAAAACATCCCGGTGGTACTTTCCGAAGAAAATAACGAACTAAGCGACGATGTAATGGAAGAAGTAGAGAGCTGGGTTGCTCCGTTTATCAACAACCTTCCCGCCAAATACCGGGAAGCATTACTTTTATCGGAATTAAAGGGGATGTCGCAAAAAGAAATGGCGCTTTACCTCGGTATTACGTATTCGGCTGCAAAAACCAGGGTGCACAGGGGCCGCCTGTTGCTCAAACAAGAATTAACCGAATGCTGTATTTTTCACACCGACAAATACGGCAACATCATGAATTACGAATCGAATCCGAATTATTGCAAGTCGTGCAACAATTAGAGTCTGAATAAAATTTATTCCTTTATTCTATTATTTGTCTTTTTCACTTATACTGC
Source organism: Draconibacterium aestuarii (assembly GCA_026671195.1). GTDB lineage: Bacteria > Bacteroidota > Bacteroidia > Bacteroidales > Prolixibacteraceae > Draconibacterium > Draconibacterium aestuarii. The sequence continues at coordinate 143,525 of JAPOHD010000020.1, forward strand.
CGCAAAAAATCCTTCATAATAACTCTAAAAAATAAAAATTAAACAGACTCTTAATTTGCATCCTTTTTTTATTTCTCCGTCTACTAATTGGACATAAACATTAATTACAATGAAGAAGAATCACGACGAAATCAGAGAGGCTGTACGCGAAAATTACAGCAAAGTAGCCGAAAATAGTGCAGCCAACAATTGCGGATGTGTTGCCGACAGCGATAACAGTTGTTGTGCCCCTGCACCCACCAATTCGTTTTATCAGATATCGGCAAAACTGGGATATTCAGAAAACGAGTTACAAACCATTCCCGAAGGTGCCAACCTGGGGCTGGGTTGTGGAAATCCGCAGGCCATTGCTGCCATACAAAAAGGAGAAACGGTTTTAGACCTGGGAAGCGGCGCCGGGTTCGATGTGTTTTTGGCAGCCAACCAGCTCGAAAATACAGGGAAAGCAATTGGCGTTGATATGACCCCAAAAATGATTTCCACGGCACGCGAAAATGCCCGGAAAGGGAAGTATACCAATGTGGAATTCCGACTTGGCGAAATCGAATACCTTCCGGTGGCCGACAACAGCGTCGATGTGGTTATTTCAAATTGTGTGATCAACCTCTCGCCCGAAAAACAAAAAGTATTTAACGAGGTGTTCCGGGTATTAAAACCGGGCGGGCGAATTGCCGTTTCCGATGTTATTGCTACCACCATTTTGCCAAAGAAGGTAAAGGAAGATATGGCCATGTACTCGAGTTGTATTTCGGGAGCTTCCACCATCCAGGAACTGGAACGGATGCTTACCCGGGCCGGATTTGTGAATATAAAGATCAGTCCCAAAAACGAAAGCAAAGCGTTTATTCGCGAATGGGCACCCGGTACCACTATTCACGATTACATTGTTTCGGCCACTATCGAAGCCAGTAAACCCAACCTGGCTCAAGTCTCCCCACCTGGCGTTTAAACAATAGCCTGCAGACCTGGTCTGACTTCCATTCGATGCGCGCGAGGCGGGAAAATAGATCGCTTCGCTACGCTCGCAATGACCATAGAAATGGAGAGTAGAGCCAGCGGACATTTGAAAGTCGTGCCGGGATGAGTATGTTAGTTGTCCGCAGGCAATTAATAGTTAAGTTTTGTCATTGCGAGATCTTACCCAAAAATATTTGGGCATAATGAGGCAATGACAGAACTCTGAAGCTGTCATTTCGAACCTGAGAAACGAAGGTGAGAAATCTGTTTGAGTTTAAGATTTCTCCTCATTCTTCGTTGAAATGACATTTAATAGCAATCTCGGTACTTTATTCATATTAAATACTTTAATAAAATCTGTCATTGGCAGGGAGGAACGACCGAAGCAATCTTCTCCCTGGGACGAGTTAGAAGAATCACGCGCGAGGTGCAGGGTGGGTTGAAGAAAATATATGCCGATGCAAAAGCAGAAAAAATTTGATCAATGGTGTAACTCAATGCAGGTTTGTTACTTTTAAACGATTTACTCAGAACCTAAAATTTGCTAAAAAATACAAATGGAACTTCAAACACTTCAGATTTTAACGATTATCAATGCCGGAGTTAGTTTAATTATGGGGGCGTACATGTTGTTTTTGTACCAATCCTCAAAGTCCGACGGAACCGGCTATTGGTCGGCCGGCAGCCTCATTATTGGCCTGGGCCTTTTATTTCGCTTTATTCCTCCTGCCGATGGATATCTGGCGAGTGTTGCATCCGGGCTGTTTGTTACCCTCGGACTGTATTTGTACCTGGCCGGAATATGGGAATTTAAGGGGCGCAAAATCCATAAAGGGCTGATTATTGGCGTTCCTTTGTTCGATTTGGCGCAGTCGCTGGTATTCTTTTTTCTTTTTCATTCCTCCCGTATCCAGCTCAGTGTGCATCTGGTAGTTCTTATTGTATATTGTAGTATTGCCCTATACGAAATGTTTGCCCTCTCTCCCGGGCAAAAGTACCTCCAATCTATTTTTCGGATAAACGCCTTTGCTTTTGTGGTGTTTTTGCTCCTGCTTCTGTTAAATGCTGCCTTTGTGCTTTCTCAAACTGATATACATCCGTTGGATCCTTCCCCGCTCGGACTGATACTGCACATTCTTTCGGGTTTTGTAATGATTGCACTCACCTTTGGTTTCCTGATGGCGGTTAGTACCAAACTCGACCACCAACTCAGAAGCCAGTTAAAGTCAAAAAACAAATTTTTCTCGATTATTGCTCACGATTTACGCACACCGGTGGGTAACATTATGAGTTTTATGGAGTTGCTAAACAACGAGTCGGAATTGAGTCCGCAGCAACGGCGTAACTTTATGGAAACCCTCAGCATGCTCAGTCAATCTACTTTTCATTTGTTGCAGAATTTGCTTGAATGGGCCAATAAATCAAACAACTTATATAAATACGAAAATACAAAGCTCGATTTGAATGCACTTGTGGACGAAAGTACCGCTATTTTTAAAAGTTCGGCTGCCCTTAAATCCATTGATTTCGAATTTACGCCGGGGCGGCAATGCCATTTAATGGGAAATGCCGATACCCTGCTTACCGTTGTTCGGAACCTGGTGTCAAATGCCATTAAATTTACACCCAAAGGCGGAAGCGTTACCCTGGCCACTCAAAAACTTGACCAGGTGCTGCATTTAACCGTTACCGACACCGGACAGGGAATGACCCCCGAAACGCTAAAAACACTGCTTCGCTTCGACGAGCACCACTCCACAAAAGGAACCAACGGCGAAGTGGGATCGGGGCTGGGACTACAGCTGTGCTACGAATTTGTGCGGCAACACAAAGGAAATTTATCGTTTAGCAGCCAACCCGGGCAGGGAACAACAGCAACCATTGTGCTGCCCTGCGCCAGCTGAACCCGTGCTTAGGTACTCCTCTGGCAGAAGGCCTGAACCAAATGTTTTTCCTGGCTGCCAGCTATAAACCTTTGCTGCCTACTACCCCTCGTTTGCACCTTAAATCCGCATGTTGATTTAAGGATAACATGAGCCGCATTAAGGGTAAAAACACCAGGCCCGAATTGAAAATCAACGGAGCTAAATGTTGGAGTAGAAATTTTTGATTTCACATGGCTTTTTTCGTTTCTTTATAAAGTAAATCAACTAAAACCAAATTATGCGTTTAAGCTTGCTCCTTTGTTTACTTCCCACCGTATTGTTGTTAGGCTCGTGCACTTCCAACGAAATTGCTCAGTGGCGTGGCACCGGCCGAAATGGTATTTACCCCGACAAAAACCTGTTAAAAGAATGGCCGGCCGATGGTCCCAAACTTGAGCTTTCCATAGCCAATGTTGGCAAAGGTTTGTCTCAGCCGCTGGTTTACAACAACAAAATTTACATTACAGGCATAAAACACGACACTTTAGATGTGCTTTCGGTTTACGATTGGGAAGGGAGCTTACTTTGGGAAAAAGATTTTAGCCGGTCGTGGCCGCGTACCTATCCCGAGTCGCGCGGAACCCCAACAATTGAAGACAACCGCATTTACCTGATTGGAGGCGATGCGGCTTTGGTGTGTTTAAATGCCCGCAACGGTGAGCTGATTTGGAAACAAAATCCACACAGTAGTTTTTCGGGGAAATACCAATACTGGGGAATAGTTGAATCGGTATTGCTAACCGACAATGCCGCCTTATATGTTACCGGGGGCGAAGAAACTACCGTTGTGGCTTACCATAAAAAAACGGGCGAACTCTTGTGGAAAAGCAAAAGCACCGGAGGGCCAAAATCATATGCTTCGTCGGCCCTGGTTGAGTGGGGAGGTTTACAAATAGCGCTGATACAAACCGCAAACGATATTATTGGCATCGATGTTAGTAATGGCGATGTGCTTTGGACCTACAACACCATACAATACCACACCCAAAAGGGAAAAGGCGAAGCCGCCAATACACCACTGTTTTATAATGGCGAGCTGTTTATTACCTACGGAAACGAACAGCCGGGTATGCTTTTTACACTTGCCGACGATGCCCGAAGCATTAGCTTAAAATGGACAAACGATATACTGGATACCCACCACGGAGGACTGGTTTTGCTCGATGGTGTTATTTATGCCTCGAATATGATTGATAACACACGAGGCAACTGGGCTGCGGTTGACTGGCAAAGCGGCCAAACCCTGTGGGAAGAAAAATGGCATACCAAAGGCTCGGTAATTGCTGCCGATGGAATGTTGTATTTTTACGAAGAAAAACAAGGAAATATTGCCCTGGTACAGCCCGACAGAACCCGGCTAAAAGTGGTAAGTTCTTTCCAAATGAAAGACGGGCAGGGGCCACACTGGGCACACCCCTCAATTTATAACAAACGTTTATTGGTACGCCATGGTAATGTGCTAAATATATACTCACTTAAAGGAGAGTAGTCAAATGGCCGACGTACACAACAAAACAACGCGCTCGTATAATATGAGCCGCATAAAAGGCAAAAACACCAAACCCGAAATTTTGGTGCGGAAGTTTTTGTTTGCCCATGGTTTTCGTTACCGCCTGAATGTAAAAACCCTCCCCGGCAAACCCGACATTGTTTTACCCAAATACAAAACCGTACTATTTGTGAACGGCTGTTTCTGGCACGGACATAAAGGGTGCAAATATTTTGTTGTACCCAAAACCCGAACCGAATGGTGGCTCAATAAAATAAAGGAAACCCAAAAACGCGACCGCGAAAAAGAAATTGAATTGAATGTGTTGGGGTGGAAAGTTATCACCATTTGGGAGTGTGAACTTAAGCCTAAATCTAAAGAAGCGACACTTAAAAAGCTTGTTCAACAGATTTCGTAAAATAATCATAGATTTTACTTTTTAACAATCCCTAAATGTTACTTATCGTCCGTTGACTTATAAGTAACCCCGATATAGTTTTACCTCATGGATTTACAAGTTCAGTTTGGTTTGAGGGTGAAAGAATTACGCCTCAAAATTGGTTTAAGTCAGGAGGCTTTGGCATACAAAGCAGGAATTGACCGAACCTATATGACCGGTGTTGAAACGGGCAAAAGAAATGTTTCAGCAAAAAATATGGATAAAATAATTAAGGCTTTGGAGCTTCCTGTTCCGGAGTTTTTCAACTCAGCTTTATTTAATTAAATGAAAAATAATCAAGCAAGATTTAGATTTATAGATTTATTTGCAGGGATTGGAGGTTTTCATATTGCAATGCATGAAAATGGAGGTCGGTGTGTGTTTGCTTCTGAGATAGACAAATTTGCCAGACAGACTTATGAGCATAATTTTAAAAGATTATCTCCTAAAATATTCGAGAATGGTAATTTCAACGAAGATATAACAGATGAAAATTTGGATTATAAAAACATCCCAGATTTTGATGTTTTATGTGCTGGATTTCCTTGTCAACCTTTTTCTCATGCAGGTTTAAAGAAAGGTTTTGATGATACAAGAGGAACGTTGTTCTTTAATATCAAAGAAATAGTTAAAGCTAAAATTGAAGGCAATAAAAAGAATCATAAAATTTCTATCCCTAGAGTTCTTCTATTAGAGAATGTTAAAGGATTTAAAAACCATGATAAAGGAAACACTTTTAAACGGATTAAAGAGGTTTTGGATGATTTGGGTTATGAAGTTAGTGCAGAAGTTTTAAACAGTAAACATTTTGGAGTTCCACAAAACCGGGAACGTATTTTTATAGTTGCCTGGTATCGGGATATTGTAAAAGTAAAAGAGTTTAAGTTTCCTTGGGGAATAGATGATGATGGGAAAGTCATTTATGACAAAGAAAAAAGAGATGAAAGGGCTAAAAATATTAATGTTGGTTCCATATTATTAAATCAGGATGAACTAGAAGCTCTTGAAGAAAGGGATAAAAAAACATATACAATATCTGAGAAATTGTGGGCAGGACATCAAAGACGCAGAGTTGAACATGCACAAAAAGGTAATGGATTTGGTTATTCATCATTTAACGAAGAATCGCCATACACAAGTACTATCTCAGCCCGATATTATAAAGATGGAAGCGAAATTTTAATTGAGCAAGATAATATTCCTGACAGACCAAACAGACCCAGAAAGTTACACCCGAAAGAGGCTGCCAGATTACAAGGTTATCCTATTGATTCTTGGTATGAAATCCCTGTTTCTGACAATCAAGCTTATAAGCAGTTTGGTAATAGTGTTTCTGTTCCCGTTGTAACAACAATAGCAAATGAAATTAAAAAGCAACTATTATGATTTTAAAAGATTTAAACCAAATAGCCATACAAGCTCAAAATGTATTTCAAAATTACAAAAAAGAAGAAGTTGCATTAGATAGTGGTTTTAAAAGTCGTTATTCAGAACTGTATCATTCTAATGAAAAAATCTCATTTGCACAGTATACTACTGTAGTTGAAACAAGTAGTAACTTAACAATCACCTTCCCGAATCAATGGTTCTATATTGCTTCATATTTTGTGGAGTTTTTGGTGGCTCTGAAGGAATATAAATCTTTTTACAATACGATTTTTCAAGGTGTTCAAAATACAAAAGAGATAATAAAATCCATAAAAGACACAGGTGTTGTTCCTGATGAAATAAAAGTAAAAGTGTCTAGCACTTTTACAGATTCAGATGATGTTGATTTATTTAATCGCTTCCTTTCAGATTACAGTTGGTGGTATGGTAGTAAAACTATAGATAGAGGTGATTACTTTGTTTCACCAATTCTAAGCTTAGCAAAAGTTGTAAATGTTACACAGTCTTATATTGCAGATTTAGCTTATCGGTTGGCAGAGCATCCTGATTTATTGGATTTGTTACAAAAAAGTAAGTTAAGTATCGTAAAGCCAAAAGAATCTGTTAAAGTCGAAACTGATTTTTCTATTCAGAATTTGATTGATGATATAAATGATTCAGGCTTATTATTTGATTCGATTTTAATAAAAAGATTTATTTCATCCCTTCTCACAAAGCCCTTTGTAATTCTTTCTGGCTTATCCGGTTCAGGTAAAACAAAATTAGCTCAGGCTTTTGTGCAGTGGATTTGCCAGGATGAAAGTCAATATTGCATAGTGCCTGTTGGTGCCGACTGGACAAACCGTGAACCTTTGCTTGGTTATCCAAATGCACTAAAAACAGATGAATATATAAAACCTGACAACGGAGCTCTAGATGTCATTATTAATGCGAATAACCATCCTGAATTACCACATTTTCTTATTCTGGATGAAATGAACCTAAGTCATGTGGAACGTTATTTCGCCGACTTTTTAAGCGTAATGGAATCGAAAGGCGAAATTTCTCTATTTGCAGAAGGTACAGTTAATAATGGTGTTCCATCCAAGCTAATACTTCCTTCCAATTTATTCATTATAGGAACAGTAAATATTGACGAAACAACCTATATGTTCAGTCCCAAAGTACTGGACCGTGCTAATGCCATTGAGTTCCGTGTTACAAAAGGTGAAATTGAAACCTTCTTTGCTAACCAACAGGATGTTGATATGGACAAACTTAAGACTCGGGGTACATCAATGGCCCAGAGTTTTCTTGAACTAGCAGAATATAAAAAGTTTAATAATCAGGACTTAAGCGAGACACATAAAACCTTAGTTAATTTCTTCGAACAACTTAAAAAGACTGGTGCTGAATTTGGGTATAGAAGTGCAACAGAAATAATACGCTTAATAAACCAACTAACGATTATTGATAGTAGTTTAAGTCCAAATGAAAAGCTTGACATTGCAATTATGCAAAAGTTGCTTCCAAAACTTCACGGCTCACGCCGTAAGCTTTGCCCTGTTTTGGTTACGTTGGGTGGATTTTGTGTTCAGGAGGATTTAATCAAAGATTTAGTAAAAGATGTTTTTGAAAAAGAAGAATTTGATTTTGAGACAGAGGTCGTGAAATATCCCTTGTCGCTCGAAAAAATTATACGAATGTATAAGGGAGCTTTTGAAAACGGCTTTGCTAGTTATGCTGAAGCTTAATAATGGAATCAAAATCATTTGTAAATATCAATCTTGACCATATTGAGGATGGTCTGCAACTTACTATCGATGCAAAAGTTGATAATACTTTATTCGTATTGTCTGATGCATTGGAAAATGGAGAAGCTGAACACCAATTGATCGAAGGATTTTCCTACGATTATGAGTTAAACAAGAACGATTTTGCATTAAAAAAAGACCAAATAATAGAACCTCATTCACGAAAAAAACATCTGGGAATAATATCCCCTAATATCTATGTCGGTACTTTAACTCTACCGGTATATAAAGACGATAAAGAAGTTGGAAATGCATTTGTTGAAGTGCAGTCGATTAAAGCAAATTATCGTGACGATTATCGCGATATGCTTGAATTAATTACAGAAAAATGTACAGACCTTTTAATGCAGGCAAATTCACCTGTATCTCATAACTTTGAAACAGATTTTGAAAAGAATACTGAGACGCTTTATCAGAAATTTGCCTTTATAAAATCAATTATTGCAACAGATGAATTTGCTGAATCTGTTCACCGCATTGTTTCATCACCGGTAACCCAATGGAAAGAATCTTCGGAGCAAAAGGATATTCGAAATATAAGACGCTTTAAAAATTCTAATATAAAACAACTGATTACAGGGAGTAATCGTTTTCATTTGCCTGATGGTCACTATTTAAAAAACTATGGATTAAACAGTTTACCAGGTAAGGTTGCTGCCGTTCGAAAAACCGATACGGTTGATACTCCTGAGAACCGTTTCGTAAAATTTGCTTTAGAAACTTTTCTTCAGTTTTGTTCTGATATAAATAAAAAAGCAAGTGAAAAGTCCAGACTAAAGCTTGAATCCGGATTATTAGAAAAAGAACTTGAATCATATTTAAGTCATTCGGTTTTTAAGGAAATCTTACATCCTGAAACATTAAGACTCAATAGTCCTGTTTTACAACGAAAAGAAGGATATCGTGAAGTATTAAGAGTATGGTTGATGTTTGATCTTGCGGCAAAACTTGTTTGGAAAGGTGGTGATGACGTTTATAAAGGAGGCAAGAAAGATATTGCTACACTCTACGAATATTGGTTATTCTTTAAACTTTTAGACTTGTTTAAATCTGTATTTGATATTGAACCGAAAGACATTTCTGAGTTAATAAAAGAAACTGCAGACGGCTTAAACCTCCAACTTAAGCAAGGCAATTATACTGCTTTAAAAGGTATTTTTAACACAGGTTCTCGTAAACTAAATATTCGTTTTAATTACAATAGGTCATTTAGTGGGCAAAAAGACTATCCAAATTCAGGTAGCTGGACAACAACTATGCGACCTGATTACACTTTGTCATTTTGGCCAAATGGTATTGTAGAAAACGATGATGAGGATTTTAAGAAAAGCGAAGCTGAAGCTGAGAGACAGGAATTGATTGTTCATATTCATTTTGATGCTAAGTATAAGGTTGCAAACCTGACAGATATGTTGGAGAAATCAAATGAAGATTTACTTAAAAAAGAAAAGGAAGATAATCGTAAAGGCATTTATAAAAATGCAGACCTTTTGAAAATGCACGCCTATAAAGATGCAATCAGGAGAACTGGTGGTGCATATGTTCTATATCCCGGTGAGACTTCTACTAAGAAAAAAGGATTTCATGAAATTATTCCCGGTTTAGGTGCTTTCCCTGTCAGGCCTTCAAAAACTGATGATGGAGTAAGAGAATTAAAGGATTTTATTCTTGAAGTAATAAATCACTTTATTAACAGAGCTTCACAACGTGAAAAAATTGCATTCAGAACTTATGATGTATATAAAGATGAGCCAAACAAGGAAGATGAAGTAAATGAAGTTTTACCTGAAACATATGGAGGTAACCGTAGTTTGATTCCTGATGAAACATTTGTTTTAGTAGGATTTTATGAGCGAGATAAATGGCGGTGGATTACAAGCGAAAGACTTTACAATGCACGTGCTGACAGTAACCGTGGATCATTAAAATTAGGACCGAAAGAAGCTGGGGCAAAATATTTGCTACTTCATACCAGAGGCGAAACATCAACGAGTAAAATTCTAAAAATTGTTGATACTGGTCCTCGAGTATTTTCAAAACAAACTTTGAAAAATCATAAATATCCTACCGAACCTTCGCAGGACTATTATCTGGTTTATAAAATCGAAAATATTGTTGAAAAGGAATTATTAGGCTGCAAATGGGATATTACAAAACTTAAAGACTATAAAACTGGTCGAGGTTCTGGATTGCCTTTTGCTGTTTCGTTGTCAGAATTGATGAGAGTTAAGGTATAATTCTCCGTTATCCCGCAAATCCAGTAGAGAATAAACCACTATGGAATACTTCCCATCCGAAGAATTATTATTACCACTGTTGATGGCAGGTGCAGTGGTGTTGTTTTTACTTTATAAGTACTATAACCGGTATACGGGTATAAAAGCCGTGGAACTATTACTTCGTGAATACTATCAGGAACAGGGCATTGAGCTGGTAAGTATTTCAAAACTTAAAACAGCCGATAAACTAAAATATGGTGTTCCTATAAATCCGCTTATCAGTTTTTATTCAACTCCATTTCAGATTTTCAGCGCACTGGATGAAACCTATTGCCGTATGCTGGAAACCAAAGATGCTTCGGGAAAGGAACACATGCGTTATGTTGAAATTACGTTTACGGGCAAAAAAGGAATGCATGTAAATGAGTTCGATACCTTCGAATTTTAATTATCTCCTCCACCTGATCTAAGGAACTTGTTTCCCTTATTAAATGTTACCTGTCCCTTTGTTCATAAGGCTTTCAGCGGTTCTAAAAACCAGGGGCACAGAATAATCTGTCGGAAAAAACAGGAAATAACTCAGATGTTGTCATTACAGAACAGGAATAAAAACACAAATGAACAACAAAAACAGTACGTAGGTTTGCAGTTGTCGTCGTTTTTAGCAACTCAAAAAACAATCCTGATATTTATCAGAATAAAAATAACAGAACATAGAAAAAAGCAGTAATTAAAATCTTAGTAGATTTGTAAACCAGTAAATGAGAAAATAATCGTTTACATTCTATCAAATTAAGTATAAATCTGTCAAGCTATTTTAGGAAAAGTCAATCAAACAGTCTGTTTTGCCTGTCCTGTACACTTTTTTGCTGTCCTGTACCATTTTTATCGCTTCCTGTTGGTTTTTTTGCGATCCTGCAGCTTTTTTTCTCGTCCTGCAAGGATTTTGAGCAATCCTGCAGGCTTTTTTCCCGTCCTGCGGCAATTTTTCGCAATCCTGCAGCGCAGGAAGGGTTAAAAACAAGCAGGGCGCCCTACAGGTTTGCAGGACGCCCCAAAATGATGCAGGATGCTATTATTCAGCATCTTCGTCGTTGTTCTTTTGCTTCCGGTGCAGTTTTCTCCAGTATTCGCTGCTATATCCCTTTAATCGTTTGGGATCTTTACGGAATACATATTTTCCTGCTTCGCGGATTTCATCCACCAGCTCTTTCATATGTATGTAGGCTTTGTCGCGAACCATTTTCGATTCGTTGGGATCGGCTTTGTCGCCATTGGCTTCTGCCAGCAGATCGGCCAGTTCGTCGGCGCGGGTGGCAGCCAGCACAAGCTGATCAAGTTCGAAACCAATGGCCGTTAACGGGTCTGGGTTTTCGCGTCCCAAAACAGCAATGTCGTTCAGGTCCTGGATCATGTCGGCATGTCCGCCGCCATCGGTAATGGCACTTACGCGGCTTAACAGCGCATCGTCTTTTCGGTAAGCAAAACGAAGAGAAGCCAGCAGGTCGTTTCGGAAATCGTAAGCAAGCGGTGATTGTATACCCCATTGTTTCTGTGCTTCCTGCTGCGAGCGGGAGTCTTTGTTCCAAATGGATTGTGCCTCGCGGCAAGCCCCAGCCCTTATTGCCAGGTCTTCGATCATCTTGTTGGTAACTCCTACTACCTGTAATTGGTCTGCATCATCTAAACTCCAGTGATGCAGGTTTTCGGCTTCCTGTAGAGCAATGTCAACAGGCATGCCGGGTTCTTTCACTTCTTCGTTGGGAATAGCCTGAATTTCGGCTAATGTGGCATTGTAATCGTCAATATTTGCCATTTTTTTTAATTTTAAAAATTGATAATTAGAAATAGTTATTAATTCCGGGCCGTCTGAAAGCTTCCTAGGGCACAGGCGGCCTTTTTATATCGCCGGTTTGTATTAAAAACCGGTGTACACACCAACGCAGTGGCATGTGAACATAGTGTTTGTTAAAAAATTACGATGTAACCTTGCATTCGCGGTGTTATCGTGATTTGGTTTTTAACGCTTACGCAAATTATGAAAAATAAAAATGCGTGTCAATTTGTTATAAAACATGTTTTTCGTTTTGTTTAGCAGGGGGCATTACGGGGAAGGAACGATGGAAGCAATCCCCTCTTTCGGTTGAGGCTTGTTATTTCGCCGGATTACTTCGCTGCGCTCGTAATGACGTATTCAGACTAATATCATAGCAGCGGACAATGGAGTTTGCTGCCGGGATGAGGTTCTTGCCTGTCCGCTGCGGTACACGCACACACATGTATGTAATTGCGAGATCTTACCCAAAAATATTTGGGCATAATGAGGCAATGACAGAACTCTGAAGCTGTCATTTCGAACCTGAGAAACGAAGGTGAGAAATCTGTTTGAGTTTAAGATTTCTCCTCATTCTTCGTCGAAATGACATTTTATGGCAATCTCGGTACTTTATTCATATTGAATACCTTAATGAAATCTGTCATTGGCAGGAGGAACGACGAAGCAATCCCCTCTTTCGGTTGAGGCTTGTTATTTCGCCGGATTACTTCGCTACGCTCGTAATGACGCATTCATAAGAATATCATAGCAGCGGACAATGGAGTTTGCTGCCGGGATGGGATTTTTGCTTGTCCGCTGCGGTATACGCACACACATGTATGTCATTGCGAGATCTTACCCAAAAATATTTGGGCATAATGAGGCAATGACAGAACTCTGAAGCTGTCATTTCGAACCTGAGAAACGAAGGTGAGAAATCTATTTGAGTTTAAGATTTCTCCTCATTCTTCGTCGAAATGACATTTTATGGCAATCTCGGTACTTTATTCATATTGAATACTGGGGAGTTACGCGATACAATCGCGCACCAGCAGCGGACAGTAGCGGGGAAATGTACCCCCCGCAAAATTGAACGGAAGGCCAGCGCCCGGGTGGCTGTCACACCTTTTGAGTTTTTTTAAGGTCAACCATTTTTTGCATAATAACATCGGCTTCGGCATACTTTTGGTCGGCCAGCTTCCGGTTGGTTTTCGATAAACGAAAGGATTCTTCCATAAGTTGATCGTATTGTTTCGTTAACTGTTTCAGCGGATCTTTTTTAAATAGATTAAACATATCGTTTTTCTTTAGTGTTTAATGCTTCATGCACATTTCTTGAACAACAAGCAACGGGAATAGTTTAGGGTCCGCCCAAAAAAGCAATTACCGGTATCACTCCTGTGCCAAAAGACACCTGAAGCGACAAAGTACCGATCGCGAACAAAGGATTGTACTTTACATCTGCGCACCGGTCTGTGGGTATCGCGGGTTTACACCTTGTTACAAAATTTACAGGCGCATCGGGAAAAGTTTGGGTTTATGTAGCAACGTTTAGCAAATTGTCTGCTATTGCCACGATTCATGCAAATGGATGATCTTCCAACCCTCCTCTTCTTTTTTCCACAACAAGGTGGCCAGTGCATCGGCGTTAAGCGTATCGCCGTTTTTAAAGGTAATATCCCACTTGTTACAACCTTTTATGAGCACATATTTCGGGTTGAATGCCATCGCATCTAAATGAAGGATCTCAACGTTTTGTTTTTCGCGAAACGAGAACCACTGCGTCACGGAGTCTTTAAATTCACCGAAGGAATCGAAATACATAGCCCCTGAATTAACGGTAACCGGGCTGTTTTGGCTCCAGGGCTCGGACCATACCTCCATATCCATTTTACTCAGGTTCGAAATGGCATGGCTGTACAGGTCTTTTACTTTGTTTTCGATGGATGCTTTTTGTTTTTCTGTTAGCTCGATATGGGGCTGGTTTTTACACGAGCCAAACAACAAAACAAGCAGAACGGATACAATACAAATCGTTTTCATGGCTGTTTACTGTTGGTTTCCAAAGCAGTATACGTTCTGCCCCGAGGTAGGATACAAGTGTACTTGTCTTACTCAACCTGAGTTCGATTTAAATTTTAAAATTTTACGTCGAACTCAGGTTACTCAGGTTAATGCCAGTCGCTATAGCCGGCATCGGTGATCAGTAACGTTTCAAACGAACCTTCCATATGGGTAAGAAACAGCCCGGGAATAATTTTCCAATCATTAACTCCTGAAATTCCGGTGTACAGGATGTATTTTCCGTCGGGCGACCAGCAGGGAGCCAGTCCTTTGATATTGGGAATTGTGTTGTGCTCTCCCGTATTGAAATCCAGCATATCAAACTCGTTGTAAAATACCGGGTCCGACAGGAGTAATTTTGAACCAGTAGAATTCCAGTCCATAAATTCAAAGGCATAAGATCTGGTGATGGTAGCTGCGGATATTTTAGTTTTCAGGGTTGTGGTAAAAGGTTCAAGCATCCATATTTCAATGTCGTGCTGATAATCGTGCGAGTCACTGATGCTCACTGCAAGGTCTCCGTTCGGGTGCCAGGCAAGTGCAGTAATCCGGCCGTAGGTTTGCTCCGGAAATTCAGTCTGAATGGTATCTCCGGTTTCCGTGTCGAGATAAATGATCGTGCTAAACGCCTGTGTAATAAATGCAAGGGTTTTTCCATCGGGCGACCAGCTTAAAGGTCCTCTTAATTCGATTTGTAATGAACTGCCTATTTCATGGGTGGTAGTGCTTCCGCTTTCCACATCAACTATATTTATTACAAAGTCAGACGCCTCGTAGCCTGTTTCCGTGGGACTTCTTAATTCGATGGCGGCAAATTTTGTTCCGTTGTGCGACCAAACCGGGCGGGTGTAGGACTTGGCATAATTGTATGAGTTTGCATTGTTCATGGAATTCACATCCGCCATTTTTAGTGTACGCGTGCTTACTTCCTGAAAAACAACTGATCCGCTTAGGTCGTCGGGTTCAAAGGGATCAGGTTCTTCCGGAATTTCCTCTTTGGAGCAGGCATAAACCAGAAGCAACGCCAGGATCGTAAAGATGAAACAAAGGCCTGTTTTCATGCAGTGTAATTTATGGGTTAAGAATACAGGTATTACGAGATTGGAAGGTTTTGGTTTCGGTGGCGGGGGGAGTAGGAGTTTTTGGATAGCGAGGGAGGAACGACCGAAGTTATCTCCTCTCCGGCGCAAGTCTCCCGACAGAGTCTGATTTTTATAATCAGGCACACGATGGAATCACGCACCCGCCGAACGTTTTAATTCTTCGGGTTTGCCTAACAATACACAACCCTGTTTCGTATATAATTCATCAACCAAAAATTTAATAGCCATGTTAGAATCAGCAGAATTAAAGCATCAGAAAGAACAGGAACGCCGCAATAAAAAACTGATTGAGCGTTACTGGAACGGGAAATGGAACGAACGGCGAATGGAAATTCTGGACGAACTACAATCGCCCGATGTGGTTTACCACGGAACATCGATGACGATGAACGGACTGGAAGAATATAAGCAGGGATATGCAAACTACCTGTCGGAATCGCAGAATTCATCGATAGAAGTACTGGATTTAATGGCTGAAAACGATAAGGTAATGAGCCGATGCCGGTTAAAATATGTTCCGAAAGAAGCCGGGGACAAGGAAGTTGTAGTGGATGCATTTACTGTTTTCAAAGTGGAGCACGGAAAAATTGTAGAGGAATGGGAGATTTTTGACGAGTTGGGTATGATGAAACAAATGGGTGCAGAGCTCCCGACATAGAAAATGTTCTGTTACGGAATAGAAGCCAGCCGGTGCTGACGGGGTGGGGAAATAGATTGCTTCACCTCCTGCGTCGGTTCGCAATTGCGAGGGAGCCGGCGACTGAAGCAAACTTCTTTTAATTGTTGCCTTTTATTTTACGTATCTCAAACCGAAATAATGCCAGATTAAAGAATCACCTGTTTTACTCATTATTTCAAATTTGAACGAAACCTTATCATAAAGTTTGGGATCAGAATAATCGTCAATGCAAAAATAATTGCCTGTAAACTCATTCCACTTATTGTTACATTCTGATTCCAGGTACGTGTCTGTTTCCAAAATATTGAAGTATGCATAATTACCGTAAGAGTTAGATTCATATTCCCCATTTAATTGAATTTCAATTTCAGTAGGGAATGGTGCATCGACAAGATTAATTTTAATCCGGTATTTCTTGTTGTTTAAACGTGTAATTTCGGCGTTATAACGGTCATATTCATCACCAGGAATAGGAACTGTTCCGTGATATGTGAGATCACAAGGTACCGGATCATAGAAATTTGGTTCCAGCGTTCCATGAAACTCCATCATATCAACAGAGCCATTATAGTCTGCTGCAGGAATCAGAGAATGATCAAAAATTTTCTCGTCACTTTTTTCACACGACACCAAAAGAATACAGATTATCAATGATATGGTGATTCTGTAAAGCTTCATTGATTTTTTTATTTTTATACGATTCCTCATTTAAATAGTTTAAATCAGGGTATAAGCTGCATGTATCCTGTTTGGGAATCACGGGCTATGCCTTTCAAGCGAATTCCCAGTCTGATACCTTGTAATAATGCATTCATCGGCTTATACTGGCAGCGGACAATAACGTTTTCTGCCGGGATGAGATTCTCACCTGTCCGCTGCGGTACAGCCACAAACATGTATGTCATTGGCAGGGAGTGAAAGGACTGAAGCAATCTGCTTTGTGTAAAAACCGCATAGTACCTTTGTTTTCCATCCATTTTTAGTTGCCTCTTGCTACCTTGTATATCCATTTTCCTGAGAAAACAAATACCACAAACATGCCTAAAAAGAGTATTGCCTCGCCCAACACATAAATGGAGAGTGAGTAGCCAAAGAGTTTTACAAACGGTTTTGAATTCGTGATGCTGTATTGGCTGATTATTGCTGTTCGATCGTGGGTTTCGTAAACCAGAATAGTATCGCCGGACGATAATTCTTCGAATTCGCCGCGGCTGATTCTGTAACGGTAGTGTTGTCGGGTGCCGCTTATCTGTCCTTCCAGCAGCAACAGTGGAAATTTTTTTCGTTCTCCCACGTTTTCCAGTCGGTTTATGCGTAACTGCGAGGGTTGCAACAAATCTATCTTATTGTAAGTAATGGAATCCTGTAGCGAATTAAAGCTGAAAAGGTAAATCATTATCCCAAGTGAAAAAACCCAAAACCCTACAACGTGGTATATTTCGTTAAATTTTTCCAGGTTGAATTTCATGTAAAAGGTAGTTTAAAAACAGGGGAGAAAGTAATAAAATCTGGTACGATTATTTCCCCCGCCGGTATGATTGTAACACGATCAGAGTTTTCCCCACCAGCGGCCGGCTTTGCGGAAAAGTTTTTTGGTGGTCTCCTCCAGTTTTTTGTCGGCGTTGCGGTAGGCTTTGCTTTGGTGAATCTTTTCGGCAGTTTCGTCGATCTTTGCCTCTGCTTTGTCAATCCAGTTTCCGTCCTTTTCTTTTGCGGGTTCGCTTTGGGGTGTATTCCTTTTTTCTTCTTCCATGGTTTATAATTTCTCCATTGTTTTGTCAAATGTATAAAACTAAAGTTATGCGGCCTTGCTCCTGCACGATTTTATAGGGTGGTAAATATGCCTGCCAAGTTTAAAGGAGTATGATGGAATCGCACACCAACGGGGCTGTTCTTATTGGCTAAAATTTCAGGTGAAAGGGTGAGGGACTTAGTTTCCCATCAGGTCTTCGCGCACCATATTTGTCCAGATCCCCAATTCGGTTTCGGGTAATGGTATTTTTGCTGCGTCAATACTTTTTAGCAACCATACCATGTTGCGGGCCAGGTTACGTATGGTTTGTTGGCCTTCTGCATCGGCATTTATTTCGTCGGGCATTAGTCCAAATCCTATATTCCAATAGGTTGAGCCAACGATATGAATTTGTGCATAGGAGAAAAAATCGTTCATGGTATGAAAAGCAGGTAAAGCCCCTGCACGGCGCACAGCAACCAGCGCTGCACCAACTTTATGTTTTAGCAAGCCACCGTTTACCGAGCAAACAAAACCCGCGCGGTCGATAAAATTTTTCATTTGCCCCGACACCTGTGCAAAATACACGGGCGATGCCAGTATAATGCCGTCGGCTTCTTCCATTCGGGCAATATAATCATTCAGCT
Organism: Draconibacterium aestuarii; assembly: GCA_026671195.1. Lineage (GTDB taxonomy): Bacteria > Bacteroidota > Bacteroidia > Bacteroidales > Prolixibacteraceae > Draconibacterium > Draconibacterium aestuarii. The sequence continues at coordinate 161,777 of JAPOHD010000020.1, forward strand.
TGTCTTTTGTTTGTGCGCATTTTTTGTCCTGGTTGTGCATGCATTTGTAACACGACAAACAACTATTAACCGGTTTAAGACCAATATTTATTTCTTCGGTTTCGATACCCGATGGGTTTAATACATTGAAAAACGCCTGGATTAAACTGTGTGTATTTCCCTCTTTTATGGGACTGCCATTAAACGCTATTACTTTCATGATTTTTGATTTTTTGTAGTAAGTGGTTTACGGTTTCGCAAAGAAAAAGGATACAACCGGGAACACGAAACAATCGCGCACCTGCCGGGGAGGAATACCGGTTGGCAAGTGTTAGCGATTGCACATGGCAACAATATTTTGTACCTTTTAATAAACCAAAAAATTACTGACATGAAAAAAATGCTCGCTTTCATTTTCATGTTAACCTTTTCCATAAGTTCTTATTCGCAAACAAATCAAAACGAGGTAACCGGTAACGCCACAGAAGGAGAAAATATGTACACGATCAGGCGTAATGCGGTTTGTTCTGAAGATTTATTGTTGTATAGCTACGAGCGCCTGCTTCCGGTAAGCGAAAAAACGGCGGTGGCCTTAAAAGCGGGATTTATGATCTGGGATCCTGTTTTGCCCCTTGCTGAGGCAGCTCTGGTAACCGGTGGCCCTAAAAATTTCTTTGAGATGGGGGTGGGCGGTATAGTCGACATCTTTGACGATGGAGGTTTTTTAACCTTCCGGACCGGATACCGCTACCAGGCACCCAAAGGATTCCTGTTCAAAGTATCGGCCATTTATTCGCCCGATAATTTTTTACTCCCGCTGGTAGGGGTTGGTTATTCATTTTAGCCGGGCTGGTAACACCATGCAGTTTACCAGTCGTCGTAAAAATCCGGCGAATCCATCTCGCTGAGTTCGTTGTAATGTAAATGCAAAAGCGCTGTCATGGCCGACGAAAGTACCAGTTTTTGCGGTGGCTCAAGTTGTTTATCGATCCATACCAACCCTTTGTTTAAACCCAGTACACCGCCGCCATAATATTGCAGGGCCGACAAAGCACGGTCGTTTTCCACCAGTTCATAACCCCTTGCCGGTATCTTTCGGGAGTCGGTTCCGTTTTTATCTGAACTTGCAGAAAGGATCAGGATTTTACGTTCGCCATTGGTAAGAAAGGCTCTGCCTGTGTTCTCCGAGCGGCTGCCTGTTTCGCGATTCATAAACAACAACCAGAGATTGGCTGTGTCTTTGTTCAGGAAAATAGTAGCCGAAAAGTTGTGTTTGTTTAGCAACAGTTCATCTTCGCCGGTGTAAAAAAAGGCAATCAGTTTCTGTTCCCTTGTTTCTCTTATTTCCTGGTCGACGAAAGCATGTATCGTGGCCCGGTTATCTGCGTTATCGGCCATAACAAAGGAGAAGTTTGATTTGGCTTTTACCTCTTGTCTGGTATCGAGCAGGTTTGACCTTTCGGATGTTTTTGTTCTTCCTGCCCTGCCTTCAACAACGGCATATTCTCCAAACTGATATTTAGCCATTTTACCCATTACCTGGGTGCCCAGTTTAATTTTCAATGCCTCGGAATTGGCTTCCAAAGAAGGATCGATTACGATGTTTTTTTGCTTTTGTGCAACCGCGCAAAGTGTAATCAATGCCAGGCCGGTTAAAAGCAGCAGTTTTAGTAGTGTTTTCATTTTGAAATCATTTGTGGTGAATACGAAATCATGCGCACGTTTTGCTGTCTGACTTTTGTACGAAAGTTTTGCTGCTATGTTTAACCCGAAATATGCATCAGAAAATTTATTACGCCTTGAAATTGCTTCAAAACAAGACGTTTCACTGAGTTTCTTCCACTCACCAGAGCGGTGCTATACCTTGTTTCAGAAAGTTCTTGTTTTATTACACTTTCAATGCTCATTACAAAGTTCTAACGCATAATTCGGGTTTGACGGATATGGTTGGCGCACTGACGAAGCAATCCCCTCCCCGACAGAAACTGGTTCCTATTAACAGGCGGTGGGAAGGTACGCAATGCAATCGCGCACCGCCGGGAGACCGGGGGAAATGTACCCCCCGTTTCGACCTTACTCCGTATAATGGAGCTGGCGGACTCAACTGTCCCCCTACCGGTAGGGAGACGGCTGGAGTCAGTGGCTTCGAAGAAGACCTGTCGGAAGCCGGGAGGTTAGTAAATTTTAATAAACTGTAATTGGTTAGGGAGCCGGCGACCGAAGCAATCCTTCTTTCGGTTGTGGCTTGTTGTGTATAAAGTTTGCTTCGCTGCGCTCGCAATGACAATTTTGTGGTAATATCATGGCAGCGGACAATGGAGTTTGCTGCCGGGATGGGATTTTTGCTTGTCCGCTGCAGTATACGCACACACATGTATGTCATTGCGAGATCTTACCCAAAAATATTTGGGCATAATGAGGCAATGACAGAACTCTGAAGCTGTCATTTCGAACCTGAGAAACGAAGGTGAGAAATCTGTTTGAGTTTAAGATTTCTCCTCATTCTTCGTCGAAATGACATTTAATGGCAATCTCTGTCCTTTATTCATATTGAATACTTTAATAAAATCTGTCATTGGCAGGAGGTACGACGAAGCAATCCCTTATCTGGCAGGCAGGCAGGGAACTAGTCGCCCCAGAGACCGGAGGATTGGTTTTATCTTTCAAAAAAAAACTCCTACCAAATAAATGATAAGAGTTCAGCTTTCAGGGACAGGTGGAAGCCAAGCCCTAAAAGCATTGCAAAAGTAGCTTATTAATCGGGCAAACCAAAAAAGCGGATTCATTTTCCAGGTAATCGTACTAACCCTGTGGTTTTAGTGCATAATGGTTTGATTTTAGTGATTCGGAATTTAACACTCGAAAAGAATCTGGCTGATACTGCCAAATAAGATGTACTTTCGCGGCTCGGTTTTAGGAAAACAAGAATAATGCCCGATGAGGCATGTGTTTACAAAGACCAATTGAAGCAAAAAAAGAGTAGACAGATGAAACGGATTAATGAGTATAAAAAGTTATTTAATGTTGAACAAGACACAGATCTTAAGAAACTTAAATCAACTTATCGGAATTTAGTAAAAGAATGGCATCCTGATAAATTTCTGGAAGGAGACGACCGCGCTGCGGAAGCCGAAATTAAAAGCCGCCAAATTATCGACGGCTATCATTTTCTGGTAAGCATCGCACCCGAAACAAAAACAAGGAACATGGAGAAGTATACTGCCTCCACCCAATCGGGAATTGCCGACTACAGGCATAAAGGACAATTGCTGGAGATCACTTTTTTTGACGGGACAAGCTATGAATATTTTGGTGTGCCCAAAAGCGTATTTACAAAATTGAACCATTCGGATAAACCACTACGTTTTGCCAAAAGGAACATTTTAAATTCGTACCTCTATCGCCAGTCCGCAAAAGAACTTCAGGAGGCTTAACCTCTTTGTACTTTAAATAACGCAAGGTATTTTTCATTTTATCCGGGTTGTAAAAAAGCAATGGTAGGGCGACTACCCCTGTGGTGTGTGTGTGTTTTCGTACTCCTCCCTCGCGTAAGTCTCCCGACAGAGTCTGGTTTCTATAAACAGGTGTAGGAGGTGGGAAAATAGATTGCTTCACCTTCCGTCTGCTGACTGACTGGTTCGCAATGACAGAACTCTGAAGCTGTCATTTCGATTCGTCGGCTGACGAAGAGAAATCTGTTTGAGTTTAAGATTTCTCCTCATTCTTCGTTGAAATGACATTTAATGGCAATCTCTGTACTTTTTTCATATTGAACACTTTAATGAAATCTGTCATTGCGAGATCTTACCCAAAAATATTTGGACATAATGAGGCAATGACAGAACTCTGAAGCTGTCATTTCGAACCTGAGAAACGAAGGTGAGAAATCTGTTTGAGTTTAAGATTTCTCCTCATTCTTCGTCGAAATGACATTTAATGGCAACCTCTGTACTTTATTCATATTAAATACTTTAATAAAATCTGTCATTGGCAGGGAGGAACGACCAAAGCAATCCACTCTGGCGCAAGTCTTCAGACAGAGTCTGATTTCAATAAACAGGTGCACGAGGTGGGAAAAGCGAATACGACACAGGAGACCGGAGGATTCTTTTTCCGGTTTGATTCAAAGCATTGACAACAAGGCAAAATCCTACTTATTCTATTTTGAGTATATTTGCCACACAAAATTTTCTTCACTTAATCGGGAACAAAAAACATGTCATTTACCAATTTAGGATTAGCACCGGCTTTATTCGATGTATTAGCCGAAAAACAGTACGCCAAAGCCTATCCCATTCAACAAGCAGCTATACCGGCCATATTAAAAGGAAAAGATGTGTTGGGCATTGCCGCAACGGGCTCAGGGAAAACAGCCAGTTTTGTATTGCCTTTGTTGAGCAACCTGCAGAACAATTTAGTGACCAAAAACCGGCACGTAAGCGTTTTGGTTGTTGTTCCAACCCGCGAGTTGGCGGTACAGGTGCAGAAGGTGTTCCAGACTTTTTCGTCGGGGCTTCCGCAAAAGGTGAAGTCGATGGCAGTTTATGGAGGTGTTTCTGTAAATCCGCAAATGATAGCCCTGCAGGGGGTTAACGTTTTGGTTGCCACACCGGGCAGATTGCTGGAACTGGTAGAATCGAAGGCGGTACATTTATCGGCCGTAAAAACACTTGTTCTTGACGAAGCCGATAAAATGTTAAACCTGGGCTTTAAGGACGAAATGAACCGAATAATTGCCTTGTTGCCTCAAAAACGCCAAAATCTGTTGTTCTCGGCTACGTTAAACGACGATTTGGATAGCATTACGCAGGTACTTTTACACCAACCGGAGGTAATTAAAATTGCTCCCCAAAAAGAAACGCCTGCACTCATCAATCAGGTGGCGTATTTTGTTCAGGAAGAGAAAAAAGGACCACTTTTGCGTTATCTGTTAAAAAATAACGGCTGGCAACAGGTACTGGTGTTTGCCTCGTCGGGATTTCGTGCCGATGCCATTGCCGATAAATTGATTAAAAACGGAATTGATGCCGAAGCCATTCACGGGAAAAAAAGCCAGTGGGTAAGAACCGAAGCTTTGCGTCAGTTTAAAGCGGGCGAAATTCAGGTGTTGGTAAGCACCGATTTATTAGCGCGTGGCATCGACATTGAATTTTTACCCTGCGTAATTAATTACGAATTGCCCCGATCGCCCAAAGACTACATTCACCGTATTGGAAGAACCGGTCGTGCCGAATCGCCAGGTGATGCCATTTCTCTGGTTACTCCCGATGAGGAACATCATTTTAAGATTATCCAGAAGAAAATGGGTAGAATGGTGGAACGAATCGAAACAGAAGACCTGAATTTAAAGGGCTACTAATTTTTACGCCCTCCTTTTATTCCGGAAGTTGGCCAACACAGGAGGACGGTGGATGAGAATTATAAAATCGGGGTTATGATGCCCCCTTATTCTCCCCTATCAAAAAGTTCCTCCAACACTTTTTTACGGTAGTCAAAAATCTCATTTAGTTTGTTCCGGATGATGAGGGCATTGGCAATACTTCCAAGAAAACCCAAAGGTGGCCGGTAACTTACAATGTCGTGCATAAGTACGCCATTTTCGGTTTCTGCAATACGATGCTGATGATGCCAAAGGGCATACGGCCCTACCCTCTGTTCATCAACAAAATAATGTTTGTCTGCCACATGTGTAATTTCAGTTACCCACGTGGTTGGAATACCCAACACCGGACGCACGCGATACGCAATAATCATCCCTTCGTACATTTTATCGGGTAAATCCGGGGTGCGAATATCAAAGCCCATGTAGTCGGGCGTAATCTTTTTCAAATTTTTTGGCGACGAAATAAAATCCCATACTTCTTCCAGGTTTGCATGCAGAATCTGCTCGCGTTCAAATTGAAAAAATGCCATGTAGTTCCTTTACGATTTTAGCTTACTGATTACCCGTTTTAGTTTTTCCTGCACTTCGGAAGCCAAACCACCCAATTCTTCATTTTGTATGGCCGACATCGATGCAATGGGATCCACTGCTGACACCTCAATGGTCCCGTCCTGGTTTTCTTCCACGACTACATTACAGGGAAGAAACACCCCCACTTTGTCTTCCGCACTCAGGGCTTTATAAGCAAATTGCGGATTACAGGCCCCCAAAATTTTATACTTCTTAAAATCAACATCCAATTTGTTTTTTAAGGTAGCCGCAACATCAATTTCGGTAAGCACGCCAAAACCTTCGTTTTTTAACCCGGCTGTTACCAGCTCAATTGCTTCATCAAAACTTTTTCCTTTTACCACCTGACTGAAATAATAGCTCATTGTATCCTGTTTTTTTTAAATTTTATTACTCGTCCCGGAATGTAATTCGTATCCGGGTTATTAACCTGTTTGTTTGGTAAGATAAACAAAACCCGACGGAAATAGTTTTAACCGTCAGAAATCAATACAGATGAACTTTCGGCCCCGTTGCATACAAACAATCTGATTTCACGGTTCCGTATTTTTCCATTACACATCTCCTTTGCTCAAAAGAACATGGTTCATACAATAGCATCCATTTAATGTCCTCATTTCTTCAGGAAATTCTATTTTTGCAACTCAAAGTCAAAATAAAGAAAATGAAAGCTACACTGTTTTTTCTAGTCATAACTACCCTTGCAATAGGTTGTACACCAACTTCAACAACAACAAAATCCGATTTCGATCCACTGCAGTTTGTCGATCCATTTATTGGAACCGGTTTTCACGGACATACTTTCCCCGGTGCCACAGTTCCGTTTGGAATGGTGCAATTGAGTCCCGACACGCATATTATGGGCTGGGATGCCAGTAGTGGTTATCATTACGAAGATTCAACCCTGTATGGTTTTAGTCATACACACTTAAGCGGCACCGGCATTGGCGATATGGGCGATGTACTTCTGCTCCCCTATTCCAATACCGATCAGTTAAAGCCTGTGGGAACATTCGATAAAAATGACGAGTCGGCCACTCCGGGCTATTATAAAGTGCAGCTGAATAACTTCGGTGTTACGGCTGAATTAACGGCTACCAAACGGGTTGGCTTTCACCGCTATTCCTATAAAAATGCGGAAGAAAGAAAAGTAATGCTCAACCTGGGGCATATTCTTCAACCCAACTGGGGACACCGGATTATAGAAAACTCATTTCGTAAAATTAATGACAGAACGTTTGAAGGTGTGCAAAAAACAAGTGGCTGGGCCAGCGACCATCTGATTGCCTACCGCATTGAATTTGCTGAGCCTGTGGAAAATTTCGCGGTTTATTCTGAAAATGAAAAAACCGATAAAACGGAATTATCGGGTCGCGACATTCAGGTTTATATGCAATTTGCCAGCTCAAAAGAACCGCTGTTGGTAAAAGTGGCACTTTCGGTGGCAGATGAAAAGGGAGCCGCACAAAACCTGCAGGCCGAATTACCGGGCTGGGATTTTGAAACCACTGTTGATGAAACGCAGAAAGAGTGGAGAGCAGCTTTGCACGGAATAGAAATCAGTACGGACGATGAAGAAGTAAAAACCAATTTTTATACTGCCCTCTATCATTCCATGATGTCGCCGTTTACTTATCAGGATGTGGATGGCCGCTATCGGGGCATGGATAAATCCATAAAAACCGCACCCGAAGGATTTACCAATTACTCGGTGTTTTCGTTGTGGGATACCTTCCGTGCCTTTCATCCTTTAATGACGATCATTCGCCCCGGGAAGGCAGGAGAATGGGCCGGGTCGCTGGTGCAGAAATACCTTGAAGGAGGACTTTTACCCAAATGGCCGCTGGCATCTAATTACACAGGAACGATGGTGGGCTACCCGGCCACTTCGGTTTTGGCCGATGCACTTACCAAAGGACTGGTGCCCGAAGCTGATTTAAAAACATGGCTCGAAGCCGCAGTAACTTCTTCCACCTACCAGGCAAAATGGCTTGAAAAAGTGAAAGGAACCCGTGAAGAAAACGTGATGTCGAAACACATCTATTTTAAAGAGAAATACGGTTTTGTTCCGGCTGATTCCATTTCAGAATCTGTATCGTGGGGAGTAGAAATGGCTTACTACGACTGGTGTATAGGAAAAATTGCCGAGGCTGCCGGCGATGAAAAAACAGCGGCACTCTACTTCAAAAATGCGGAAAACTACAAATTATATTTCGACGAAAGTACTGGTTTTATGCGTGGAAAAAACAGCGACGGCAGCTGGCGTACTCCCTTTCATCCACGCTTTTCGGAGCACGAAAAAAGCGATTACGTGGAAGGAAATGCTTACCAGTGGAGCTACTTTGTTCCGCACGATATTGAGAACCACATTAAAATGTACGGCGGTAAAAACAATTTTGAAATTCAGCTGGACACCTTGTTTACTACCAGTTCGGAAATTGAAGGAGAAAATGCCTCGGGAGATATTACAGGTTTGATCGGACAGTATGCACACGGCAATGAGCCCAGCCACCACATGGCTTATCTGTACAACTGGACCAATTCGGGCTGGAAGACCCAAAACTACCTCGACCAGATTTTATACGACTTTTACCTGCCAACGCCTGCCGGAATTATTGGGAACGAAGACTGCGGACAAATGTCGGCCTGGTATGTACTCAGCGCCATTGGTTTTTACCAGGTTTGCCCGGGCGATCCGACTTACACCATTGGCCGCCCTTTGGTTGACACAGCCAAAATACAGGTTCCGGGTGGTGTTTTTGAAATTGTGGCTCACAATAATTCAAGGGATAATAAATTTGTAGAAAAGGTGGTATTGAATGGCACAGCGCTCGAAGAACCCTTCTTTTCTCACAGTGATCTGATGAAAGGCGGCAAGCTGGAGTTTTTTATGAGTGCTGTGCATGAGTAATTTTTTATTGTAAAAAAGATTAACAGATAATCCTATTAGTAAGGTGGCTTCAAGTTACCGCTTATCATTATTTCCCCTCTTGTTCTCAATCAGTACAGGAGGGGAAATTTTGTTTGCAGACATTTCCGTTGCTTTCCCTCCATCATCTCAGCTGTCTTATTGAACCATAACCTTCACAAAATTGTGGAGTCTGAAAAACCTGCCTTCTTACTGATTATCAGTCCTATTGCACGTTATCATACATTTTCGTAAATTGTATAGAACAACTCACCTGTAATACCAGTTTATGATCACCCTGTCTCCAACCAGGTTTCATAAAAAATTCCTTCCTTTCGCCTGTGCGTTGTTCTTTGTTTTGTGTACTTCCGAAAACACAAAAGCTCAGACAATTATCTTCAAAAAAGATGGTTCTCAAATTGTAGCGGGCCAAATAATTATTTCAAGCGATATCATTTCATTTCAAATCGATTCGGATACCACCGCGCGTAAGAAGTTCATTGGAATAAGCGCAGTTGACAGCATTCGTTATGCCGATGGAACCATGAAATATTTTAAATCGGAGCCCCTTCAAACGGTTAAAAAAGAAGAAAATTACGAATACAATCCGAAGAACTTTGCAGGGATAAATATGTGGCCCCTGTTTTATTCAAGAATAAATGTGTACTACGAAAGATTGTTCTGGGGAAATAAAATGGGTTTCAGAAACTACTTTATGTTTGATGTCGGTTCAACCCCTCCGTCGTATTACACAATCAATCGTTCGGCACAGTTTTATTACAGTGCCGGCATCAATTTCTATTTCCATCAATCTTACTTTTCCCGTTTGGGCGTGGGTGTATCCTATCTAACCGGTAATTTTGAATCCGATTACTGGTATCATTACGATCCATATTCGGATTCCCAAAACTACCAGACATCCGGAATAATTCTAAATACTTCGTATAGCTACAAAGTTTACAATCAACTTCATGCTGCAATGGTTGTGCAGGTACCGATTGGATTTAAAGAATTCGAAGATCCGCTGAACGTTCAACTCGAAATTTCATTCCACTTCTAAAAACCGCCACATGAAAACAAAAAAGACAGGAAAAGAAAAGTTCGATTACAAAACAAATTACCCGTCAAAACCTTACAAATGGCCGCCGTTTATAAAACTTATTTCATGGATATTGATTGTTGCGCTTTTGAACCTGACCGGAGCCTGTAAAAACTATTTTAAAGTAACCGAATCCACACAGCCAGTTTCAGAAAGTTTAGATGAACTTCAGCAACAAAACAAAACGTTTATTCTGCACCTCGAAAAACAGACCTGGGAGTTTGAGGACCTTAAAATCGTAGAAAATGAGCTACGTGGAAATGCCTACAAAACCTACCAATCGCCAATATTGGTTCCGGTAGTGCCCAACAAACCCAATCGCTACGACAAAAAAAGCTTCGAGACAAGGATACTGAATGAGGTTCATATCTATACTTCTGAACTTAACCGAACTGATTATGCCAAAGTTGCCATCCCGCTTTCGGCCATTCAACGTGTTGAAATTTATGAAAAGGACAAGAAAGCCACCAATTCATCCTACATTTTGGGAGGTATCGGAATTGGGGTACTTGCCTATGGCCTTCTGGTAATCATAGTTGCCCTTACAAAATCGTCGTGCCCCTTTATTTACGATCTCAACCAGGAAGAACCTCAACTTATTGGTGAAATCTATAGCGGAAGCGTTCAACCTGCCCTGGAGCGACACGATTTTCTGCCGCTACCCTACTCCGGAGAAACACATGAATATAAATTAAAAATTACCAACGAAGCGCAGGAGATACAACATACCAATTTAATGGAATTGTGGTATTTCGAGGGCGACACATCGATTTTAACAGACAAGTATGGGAACTGCTCTTCTACAAACCATCTACTTGCACCGGAAAAAGTAACCAACTTAAAAGGCGAGGACGTTTTGAATTTGATTCGGGAGCAAGACCAGTTTTTTTATACCACCAATGAAATTACGGGCGAATTATCGGAAACAGATGGAATAGTGCTGGAATTTCCCAAACCGGAGAATACAGAAAATGCCAAACTCGTTATCCGGGCAAAAAATTCAATTATCCTGGATTATATGATGGGACAATTTCAGATGCAATTTGGCGATTTGTACCATAAATGGGGAAAAAGACAAAAAAAAGCCTCACGCGAGGATTTGATGCAATGGTCGTACAATCAAAATGTTCCGCTCGCACTCGCAGTTGAGAGAAACGGCGAATGGGAAACCATCGATCACTACAACCTCGTTGGCCCGATGACTTTTAAAAAGGACATTTTGTCGATTCCCTTGGATGGCACCGAATCGGATCCTTTACGCGTAAAACTGGAGGCCGGCAATTTTTTCTGGGAAATTGATTATGCTGCCATAGACTATTCTCCCGATCAGGAAATAAACTACCGGATTATTCCGGTACAGTCGGCAATCACCCAAAATGGGAATGACGTATGCAAGCTGCTGAGAAAAGACGACAAGAAGTACTACACTCAACCCGAAATTGGCGATGAAGCAATAGTTACTTTCAATTTACCCGCAACGGCAACCGGCGAAGGTTCACTTCTTCTCCACAGTAAAGGTTGGTACCAGATCATTCGAAATCCATCAGGGAAAGCCGACCGCGAATACCTTGAAACCTTCCGAAATCCGGGGCGTTTTAATGAATTTGTAAATGACCACATTCAGTCGTTAACCGGCAAAGAGTAACCAAAATGTAACTCTATTTGATTTTGAAAAGACACCGACATAACGGAAAAGCCCAAATGATTTACGGCTCAAGTGCGTGGCTGATACAAAAAAGACTGCTCCTGTTCATTTTTGTGCAAATGCTTAAAGTGAGCGGCAATCCGGTACATGCATTCAAAGGAATTGTCCGGCTTAGAAAACTGCGACGCGATGCACATGGTAATAAAGTCATTTCAAAATTTGTAAAAGCAAATAAACGGTATTACTGGGTTACCGATTTCCCCGGTTTTCCAACGGCCAACTTGAAATACATTTTGCAAGGGGAATTTGAGCGCCAGCAAAACTCATCTCCCGAAAAACATCTCCTAATTCCGCAACAAACCCTTATCTGGGGAATAACCAACCGCTGTGCGTTAAGATGCAGTCACTGTTACGACTGGGACAATATTGATACTCACGAGCACTTAAACAGCGAACAGCTACACCAAATCCTTCAAAAAATTGAAGAACATGGAATCCGACATGTGCAGCTTAGCGGCGGGGAACCTTTGGCAAGGTTTGATGATCTGATTTCTATTCTGAACAAAGCCGCTGATAAAATTGATTTCTGGCTTCTGACATCAGGCTTTGGATTAACTGCTGAAAAAGCAAAAGCGTTAAAAGAAGCGGGATTAAGAGGTGTAAATATCAGCCTCGACCACTGGGATGAGGAGCAACACAATCTTTTCCGGAACAACGCTAAAAGTTATTCAGAAGCCTGCAACGCAGTTAAACACTGCCGCGAAGCAGGTATACTTGTAAGCCTCTCGCTGTGTGCCACACGCGAATTTATTAGCGAAGAAAACCTGCAGAAATATGCCCGGCAAGCCAGAAACATGGGAGCAAATTTTATCCGGATCCTGGAGCCTCGCGCTGTTGGGCATTTTTCAAACCAGAACGTTCAGCTAAGGAGTCTCCATATTCAACTCATCAGCAGTTTTATGAAACGTATGAACTCAGATCCTGAGTACAAAGAATTTCCCATTGTTGTGTTTTTTGGATTTCACCAGCGTAAGCTGGGATGTATGGGAGCAGGAAACCGTTATATGTACATCGATGCAAACGGAGAAATTCACGCCTGTCCGTTTTGCCGGGGATCGGTTGGAAATGTATTTTCAATACCGCTCAACACCGCTATCGCAAAATTGAGGGACAATGGTTGTCAGGCATTTAAAATGTATTCGGAAAATACGTGATAAAACATTGCGCGATTTTCAGTCACCGCATAAAAATTCCCCTCCCTCCGTTTTCTGATGAAGGGGAATTTCATCCCGGCGATTTACTTCTCCGGTTTTGTGATACAAAAACCCGCCACATAAAAATCTTTATCCACCACAACGGAGGTAACAGGTTGTTCAGCCTCAAAAGTAATCCAGCGCTGTGAGGGGTTCAACCAGGTAAGGCTGCCGTTAATGTACACTTTCACCGGCATATTAAAACCATCCACACAATTGGCCCAACGGTAAATAATTACTCCGTTTCGAATGGCATATTCTAAAGTAGGGATTCTTGTATCGCGTAAATATTGGTTAAAAAACGATTGAAAATCGCGGTCTGTTTTCCTGATTATGTATTGTTCAATTTCAGTAGTTTTTACCGTTTTATGGTAGAAATCCTTGTTTATCGAACGCAAAAGCTGACGCCACTCTTCATCGTCGTCGATAATCTGCCGCAGGGTATGTAGCATGTTTGTACCTTTGGGATACATGTCGCCTGATCCCGGGTAGTTTACTCCATGTGTGCCAAGCACCGGCCGGTCGTTATAAATATTCTGACGGACTCCGCGGCAATATTCGGCACCGGCCTCTTTGCCCCAGTGATAATCCACAAACAAACCTTCGGAATAGGCAGTAAAACTTTCATGAATCCACATATCTGCCTCATCCCGGTTGGTAACATTGTTGGCAAACCACTCGTGCCCCGATTCGTGAATAATAATAAAATCGAACTTTTCGCCCCAGCCCGAACCACTGATATCGCGCCCACCGTAACCATTTTTAAATCCATTTCCATAAGTTACCGAACTCTGGTGCTCCATTCCCGGATAAGGCACTTCCACCAGCTTGTAACCATCTTCGTAAAACGGATACGGGCCATACCAATGCTCAAAAGCTTCCAGCATCATGGGCGCCTGTTTAAAGTGTTTTTTTGCCTTTCCCAGGCTGTAATCAAGTACCCAGTAATCGCAATCCAGATCGCCCTTTTCGCCCTTGAAAACCTCGTGCCAGTGCACATAATTTCCAATGTTGATATTTACTCCGTACGCGTTAATCGGATTAGCCACAAACCAGTGTGCGGTTTTGGTTCCGTTATTATTTTGCTCCACTTCCCGTAAACGACCATTGGAAACATCCATCAGGTGATCGGGAAAAGTAATGCTAATCAGCATGCTATCGGGTTCGTCGTAGGGATGATCTTTACAAGGCCACCATAAACTTGCTCCGTCGCCCTGGTTCGTGGTAACTATAAAGTCGTTTCCATTATCATCCTTGCGCCAGCTAACCCCACCATCCCATGGCGGACGCCGGCTTACTTTTGGCTTCCCCGAACACTCCATTAAAATTTCGTTTACATCGCCAACCTGTTGCTTTCTGTTTAATGTTACAAACCATGCATTTCCATCGCGTACAAATTTTTGCTCTTCTCCATTTTGAATGATCCGTTTGATTTTCATGGGGGGTTGCAAATCGATCTGCATCTTCTGCTTTGTGTCCAGAACCCGGTACTGAATCAGGTTGCTTCCTGTAAAACTACTGTCAGACGGATCTACTGCAACACTTAAATGATAATAAGTCAAATCCCACCACTCACGCTCCGCAGTAATACTTCCCCGAAGTGTATCCTGCCTTGTAAATTCGGTTTTCTGTGCAAAACCCGAAATTGCCAGAGAAAGAATACCTGCTACAATAATTGCTCTTTTCATCACTTTGGTCTTACTGTTTTCCCCTTATTCCACTGCTTTTTTATACGCACCAGCACCTCCTACTACAGGAATCTCAATGCTGGTTCCATCCAGATCAACAGTTAGTTTTGTTCCCGGTTCAGGATGTAGCGTAAATTCCTTGTCGCTTGAAAAAATCATCAATCCAATTTGCTGACCTGCCTTAATCACCTGGTCGTCGGGTTGCAACTCAAAGGTCATTTCGTAAAACTTGCCTGCTTTCAACGGTTTACTCTCGGTGAGCGATTTGTAATTCTGCAGATCGGCCCAACCGCGGGTAATCAGGTTGTCGGTGATTTTAACAGGCCGGCGTGGACTTCGGCTTTCCTGCCAGGGCAGCGATACCAGATAAACCGAAAGGTTTACAGCCGGTTTGCTGCTGGCAGCTTTTATGGCAATAACCGGCTTCCCGGAAATATGTACATCCTCTTTTAAAACCGGCGTTACATAGATTAAACGATGCCCGGTATATTCAGCTTTTGCCAGCGCTTCTGACGAAAATGAGTAGTTATCAACCAGCGTTTCTTTTCCCTGTTTACGTGTTGGTGTTGTTGAAAGGCCACCCTTTTCAGGAGCTCCCTTGCTGAGGTAAAATTTTACGGGCGACGCATCCGGATTCGGATAGTCTTTGTAGGGCGTAGGATTATCGCGTTCATCATCTTCACGAACAATCCAGGCCACAGGATCATTTTCAACACCGTTCTCAACTTCATGCAGATAGCGGGTAAACCAGCGGTTCATAATTGTCATTGGTGGTGGTCCGCCGTGACCATTCTGGTGGTAATAAATCTGTGTTGGAATTCCTTTGGCTTTTGCTGCCTCGTAAATTCGAAAACTGTGTTCCGGCATCACATTCCAATCGTTAAAACCATGCGACATTAAAAGTGCGGCTTTCATAGGCCCCATTTGGTTCAAATAATCGCGGCCAGCCCAGAAATCGTTGTAATCACCTGTAATACGATCCATTCCGTTACGCATTTCCGTATCGCGAACTTGCTCACGGGCATAGGCTCTTTTATCAAGATCCCCACTGTGAATGAAATCAAAAAGTACATCAATATCTTCACCCATGTAACCACCGGGCGAGCGCACCAAACCATTTGAACGGTAATAGTGATAATATGAAGTATTGGGTGCAACCGGAATAATGGCTTCCAGTCCATCAACACCGGTTGTTGCAGCAGCAAGTGGCAAAGTCCCGTTATAAGAAGTTCCGGTCATTCCAACTTTGCCGGTACTCCAGTAGGCATTTACCTCTTCGTTACCGGTGCGTGTTTTGTATCCCTTGGCACGTCCGCAAAGCCAGTCGATTACTGCCTTGGGCGCAAGCGATTCATTTTCTCCGCCAACAGTTGGCGAACCATCCGACAAACTTGTTCCGGGCGACGATGAATGTACTACAATATACCCTCTCGGAACCCAGGTATTAACATGTCCTTTTGAAATGATCGGACGTCCTCCCCTTCGTTTGATCTCAGGCGGATACGTATATTGTTTGGGTTTTTCACCAATTTCATGGTTTACATTCCAAAAATATTCAGGATTGTTACCTGCTGTTCCGGCAAAATAAGGACTTGTGTTGTACACCACCGGAAGTTTTAATCCCTCGGTTTCGGTTTGACGAGGACGGGTTACATCCACATGCATGCGATCAGGTTTTCCATCACCGTCACTGTCGAATTCGGTTTCTACCCACAAATCTTCCCGAATCCACATATCAGGATCTTCAAAGGCCTTAACAATTTGTGCCTCCCCGTTTTCAAACACCGGTTTGGCCGGCTGCATTTCCTGTGCAAACAGCACACCTATAAGGAAAATGCCTGCAATAAGTAAAGTTAATTTCTTCATAGTATTTTTAATTGTATTTCGATCTTTATTTTTCCCGAATCTTTTCCGGTCCAACTACCTCAACAACAGGCCGTAATAATATATTCAATTTATCTTCTGCCACGCTGATCACATAACGCACAGGAATTAAACTCTTTCCTGCTCTTAAATCTTTAAAAGTCTCTTTCATCACCTCAACAGCTTCCAATATTGATAAATGTTGCCGAATCTGGCTTGATTTTATCAAAACGATAGGTTTCCTCATTTATGAACAGCTCATTTAACCCTTTTCAACTATAAATCGGGCATAAAGATACCTACCACATTTTACTATTTTATGACAAATTACCGCTTTTGTTAATTTATTGTAAGGAAGTTTTGTGACAAACATCACAAATAGACATTTTAAGAGTTTTTTATATTTTATTTGCAGAAGAAATAAAGTACAACACGATGAAACAAATAGTTTGTCCAATATCGAACGAGAAAATAAATGAGCAAATTACACGCTTAAATGCATTGATTGGAATTGTAATTGTTGCACTCGGATTTACGCTAAACTCGGTATTCTTTTTTGCCTTTTTATTGGCAGATTTTTATATCCGAGCTTTTACCGGGTTAAAATTCAGTCCAATAAGTTATACAAGTCACCGTTTGGCAAATGCCTTAAACCTGCAAAGAAAAGAAATTGGCAAAGCTCCAAAAGTATTTGCGGCACGACTCGGTTTTGTAATGACCCTTGTCATTACAACACTTTTTTTAAGTGGTTTAACGACTGCAGCATTAGTTGTTGGAGGCATATTAGTATTTTTTTCTTCGTTGGAATTTGCACTTGGAGTATGTATGGGCTGTATCTTATACACATACGTAATTCTACCTTTTTATAAATAGCACCACAAACAAGCACAGTTCATACCTCACATTCAACAGGCATTCATCTTACGATGTGTGCCTTTTTTATTTAATGAAACTCCTCGCAGCAAGCTGACGAGGTATCTCAGCGGAATCATTAATTTTTTCAACGTGCATTAAAAGATGCGGGAATATTAACCAAGAGATCCCTTGCCTTCGCTCGGGATCCCCGTATGCCTGTACAGTCAGGAATTCGACTAAATAGCTTTGTTTCTCAAAACTAAAGTCTCACTGATTTAAATCCGACACGAGTGCATGAAGCAACGTTTTTTTATGATCTGCACTGTATTCCCAAAACATTACGCCTGCCAATCCTTTGCTTTTCATGTAATCCACTTTTGACTGAATGGATTCCTCATCTTCATATGAAATAAAAGTTTTTTCGTTCGGATTCCACAAATAAGGCGCCTTTGCATTGTCGTCCCAATAGCGGATGTATCCATTTGCATTTATATTCTGGTAGAAATCCACATAGTCGATTCCCATTCCAACAGTTTCGGCCTTCTTGAATAACGGATCGTTCGAATCGGTTTGAACACCTTTCCAGATTCGCCCGTAAAAAGCAATTCCGAGGTTGATTTTTTCCACCGGGAAACCTGCCTTTACGTGCATATCAACAGCATTAACAGCACTATTCATATCCATTTCAGGTTTAGCCGACGACAAGTAGTTAGCATGATGCCCTGTAATATCGTGGTGACCGTTGTAAAAGTCATAGGTCATGATATTTAGGAAATCGAGGTATTTGTGAATCTCGTCCATCTCAACATTGTCGACATACGCCTTATCTGCACCACTGGCAATGGCCAGCAAATAATGTTTTCCTTTTCCCTCGTTTTTGGCTAACAAATCGAGTTGTTCGCGTGTGGCTTTTAACATCAAGGTAAAATTTTTCACATCTTCAGGCCGATGCGTATTTCCTGCACCCACCTGGTTGGGGTATTCCCAGTCCAGATCAATTCCATCCAACTTATAGGTTTCTACCATTTTTGCACAGCTTTTGGCAAATTTCAAGCGCGATTCAGAAGTAAGTGCCGCATCAGAAAAACCTTTCGACCAACTCCACCCACCAATGGATATCAGGATTTTCAGATCCGGATTTTGCGACTTTAATCCATGAAGTTTCTCCACATCAAGGGGCGTAAGGTTTTTGCCGTCAATTTGCGTGGTGTCAAAAACCGCTTCTCCATCGCGAATATTACCAAAGGCATAGTTAATGTGCGTAATTCCGGATACATCTATGCTTGAAAAATCAAAGTCACGGTATCCGGCAACATACGCTACTGCCATATATTCCTTTTCTTGCTTTGATTCACTATTAATTTTTGCTTTGTTCTTAGAGTTGCAAGCCGAAAGCGTTAATGTAAATAGCAGAGCCACAACTGAAATAATACGGTAATTCATCATCCTTATCTTATAAATTAGGCAGCAAAATTATCTTTTTTGGCATTATAAAACCTAAAAACATTTTAAAATTATTTAAAATCGCCTAGTAATTTTCGCAAAAAAATAAAATATCGTAATTTCGAACCCTGTTTAAAACAAAAGAGATAAAAAACGTATGTCGCAAGAACAAACAAAACAAACAAAACCGGCATTTTGGGTGCCAACTGCCTATTTTGCAATGGGTTTGCCTTTCGTTGCCATCGCACAGGCATCAGCTTTAATGTACCAGGGCATGGGGATTTCAGATGCACAAATAGCATTCTGGACTTCACTCATAATGATTCCCTGGACCATTAAATTTCTATGGAGCCCGGTACTCGAAATGTTCAAGTCGAAAAAATACTTTGTTGTTATTTCGCAGTTTGTTACAGGAATAACCTTCGCCCTGGTAGCACTCTCACTTCCACTAAACGATTTTTTCACTTACTCCATAGCATTACTTGCCATTGTTGCATTTAGTGGTGCTACCAACGATGTGGCAACCGATGGAGTATACATGGATGTACTCAGTCCGGGGCTTCAGGCAGAATATATTGGCTGGCAGGGAGCCTCATATAACATTGCAAAACTGCTTACTGCCGGAGGTTTTGTTGCACTTGCGGGTATTTTAGAAAAACAATTGGGAGTGGTTAATGCCTGGGTTGCCGTTATGTTAGGGATTGCAGCTGTTATGGCACTGCTGGGATTATATCATGCCCGGATGCTACCCAAAGGTCAGAGCGCCACAGAAGTAACCTCTTTGAAAGAAGGTTTTAGCACCCTTTGGGATGTAATAAAAACTTTTTTCGAGAAAAAATATATTTATCTGTACATCGGATTTATTATCCTTTTTCGCTTTGCCGAAGGTTTTGCCATAAAGATTGCTCCACTGTTTTTTAAAGCAGCTGTTGCCGATGGTGGTTTGGGATTAAGCCTTACCGAAATCGGGGTAATTTACGGAACTTTTGGAACTGCTGCTTTTGTTCTGGGTTCTTTGCTGGGAGGTTATTTCATAGCCTGGCGTGGCCTCAAAAGAGCACTTTTGTTTTTGGTGGCAAGTTTTAATATCCCCTTTGCCGTATACGCATTTTTAGCAGCTACACAACCCGATAACCTATATATAATTGGAGGTGCTGTTGTTTTTGAATACTTTGGTTATGGATTTGGATTTGTTGGACTCATTTTATTTATGATGCAACAAATTGCTCCGGGTAAATATAAAATGGCACATTATGCTTTTGCATCCGGAATTATGAATCTCGGCTTTATGATACCTTCAATGCTTAGTGGATATATCAGCGACTGGCTGGGTTATAAAATCTTTTTCTTTTGGGTTTTGGCCGCCACAATTCCGGTATTTATTGCAGCCCGGTTTATTCCTTTTGCCAATCCGGATAATAAAGAACAAAAAGAGATAGAAGAAGCAAACAATTAAAAATATACTACAATGAATACAAAAGTAAATATCCCATTCGAAGAAAGACCTGAGGGAACAACAGATGTAATGTGGCGGTACTCGCAAAATCCGGTTATCGGACGTTACCACATTCCTTCGTCGAACAGTATTTTCAACAGTGCCGTTGTGCCTTTTGAAGACGGTTTTGCCGGTGTTTTCCGCTGCGACAACAAAGCGGTACAAATGAATATTTTTGCCGGTTTTAGTAAAGACGGTATCAATTGGGAAATTAACCACGACCCTATTGAAATGGTTGCGGGCAATACCGATATGATCGAGTCGGATTACAAATACGACCCACGTGTGGTTTGGATCGAAGATCGCTACTGGGTAACCTGGTGTAACGGCTACCACGGGCCAACTATTGGTATTGCTTACACTTTCGATTTTAAAACCTTCCACCAGTGCGAAAATGCCTTTTTGCCCTTTAACCGTAACGGCGTACTTTTCCCTGAAAAAATTAACGGGAAATATGCCATGTTAAGCCGTCCGAGTGATAACGGACACACTCCTTTTGGCGATATTTACATCAGTTACAGCCCTGATATGAAATACTGGGGCGAGCACCGCTGTGTTATGAAAGTTACACCTTTCGAATTGAGTGCATGGCAGTGTACCAAAATTGGTGCAGGTTCGGTACCGATCAGAACCGAAGAAGGCTGGCTGGAATTTTACCACGGTGTTATTAACACCTGTAACGGTTTCCGTTATTCGATGGGTGCAGCTTTATTGGATCTTGAAGATCCATCGAAAGTATTGTACCGCACACAACCTTATTTGTTGGCTCCTGCCGCTCCTTATGAGCTTGCCGGAGATGTACCAAACGTGGTTTTCCCTTGTGCTGCTTTAAGCGATGGCGAAAAAATTGCCGTTTATTACGGAGCTGCCGATACTGTTGTGGGAATGGCTTTTGCTTACCAAAAAGAATTGATTGATTTTATCAAAAATAATTCCATTTAATTAGTTTAAACCTTCAAGGTCTGTTCAAAAACCTTGAAGGTTTTTTCTTGCTTCATTATTTCTTTTGATCCGGGAAATTACCTGAACCTATCCTTTTATCACGAATAAAATAATTTACAGTTGAGTCGGGAACTGCCACAGGCATATTCCAATGATTACCTAACGGTACAATTACAGGCATATTATCACTAAACGCTATCATTTTTTACATCCGGAATTGCTGTCAGGCAGATCCAAATAACTATCCTTCTCGCCGGGAAGCATTAACGGAGATTGAAATATTGTATCCTGTGTAAAATTCGGAGCTGGTAAAAATAAGTTGCGCTCCTTTTCATGCCCGAAGTCCTTAAATTCAAGATGCGGCATTGGCTTTATCGAAAACCTGTTCTGACTCAGTGACGATAGTCCCAAACACAGAAGAAAAATAAAAACAACTGTAGTTCTCATGTCTGTTTGCTTATTTTCAGCAAGTTAAAAAAGTATAATCAGAATATCTAATTTAGACTTGCTCTTAACTTTTCCCTCACAAACTCTCTCCTTCGCCTTGAGATCATTATCATGTCGCCGTTTGACAAGCGCAACATCCCTCCATCGGTTTTTAAATAAGCAGAAACGTGCTTCAGGTTTACAAGGTACGATTTATGCGCACGTACAAAAGAATACTCACTCAACAGCTCTTCAAATTCAACTAACGTTTTAGCCACCAGCAAATGCTTTTGTCCTTCCATATAAATGTGCGTGTAGTTTCCCTCTCCTTTACAATAAATAATATCGCTCATCTGCACAAATTCAATGCGGTCACCTGTTGGCAATCCAATTCTTGGATTTTCAGGTTGAAGCATGTTGCGGTGTAATTCTTTTATGCGCGCGTTTTCTTCTTTTTGCCGAATACGTTGGGTAACCTTTTCAACGGCAACCTTTAAATCATGATAATTAATGGGCTTGAGAATATAATCTACGGCCGAAAAACGGATAGCTTTTATGGCGTAGTTGTCGTAAGCGGTTACAAAAATCACTTCAAAATTAATTTCATCAAAATACTCAAGAAGTTTAAAACCATTGGCTGCAGGCATTTCAATATCCAGAAAAACCAAATCGGGAGATACTTGTTTTATCAACTTTATGGCTCTTTCAACCGACTCGGCTTCACCAAATACGGTTACCGCAGGACAATGTTCAGCCAAAATACCGGCCAGGTTTTCGCGTCCGTGTTTTTCGTCTTCTACAATTATGGATTTTATGTGCATACAATTTATTCGTGTTACTCTGTGAAAACCTTTGTGAACTTCATTGTTATACATCTTCCTTTTTTACCACGGAGGACACAGAGAAAGCTCAGAATTACCCAAAGTTAATTTATTTCTCTTCAGGAATAATAATCTCCACCCGCGTACCTTCATCCAAATCTACAATTTCCAAACTATACTTTTCTCCTTGTTTTTCCTGAAGAATTTCCAGTCGCTCTTTCATGAGTTTGGTACCCTTTCCATTTTTTTCTTTGGCAATTTGTTTGGATGCTGAACGTCCAATTCCATTGTCTTCAATACTAATTTCGATTCCCCTCTCCGACTTTGAGACCTTAATTTTTAACTGCTTTAGACCCTGTTTATTTTGCAGGCCGTGAATCACTGCATTTTCGACAAAAGGCTGCAAAAGCATGCTCGGAACCATCGTATTGTGCAGATCTATTCCCGGATCTGCAGAAAGTTTAAAATCAAACTCAAAACGCAGTTTTTCAAGGCTTAAATACTGCCCGATCATTTCCAGTTCTTCGGCCAGCGACACTTCTTCTTTTTCCGAATTGTTGAGCACTTTTCGAATCAGACCTGCAAAATCGGCTAAATACAAATGGGCCTCGCGGCCCTTGTTTTGCTGAACCAGGTTTTGCACCGAGTTCAACGCATTAAATAGAAAATGGGGATTCATTTGCGACCGGATTGCCGTTAGTTCAAGCTCCCGGAGTTTCCGGTTTTGTTCTTCCTTTCGAAAGCGCTGCCGAATCCGCCATTTCCAAATGGTTAAACCTATAATTAGTGCGGTTAGGATTGCCAATAGAACAATTATTATAAGTTGTAGCTGCGATTTATTTAGTTCTTTCTTAGGAGATTCCGTTAAACTTTCTTTGCACAAATTCATTGCACTTACCATATTCCCGTGAAAGCCAATTCGAACGCCGTCTTTATCGTAGGCAATAAAATGTTGTGAGGTTGATTTAAAAATCGTTCTCAACTGTTTTTCCTGGTTAATCAGGAACAACTGATGGGCAACCGGCTCAGCCCGTTTGGCATAGTCCATCCACTCCTGAATATTGCTACCCTCGGTTACCAGAACAAAATTTATATCGGTATTTTCTTTGGCCAGATCATCAAAATGATAACGGCTTATCCCCCAATTGTTCGTTACATAAAAAACAGTTGGTTTTTCACCCAAATAGTCTTTCATAAATTTGGCTTCTCCTTTTTCGTCAAAAAACCTAACGTCGGGGACATAATCCTTTTTTTCCCATTGAGATTGGGTATTAATTACTTTTTTTAGCGAATTGGTAAATTCACTATCGTTGCACAAGCGAAACATTAAATCAAGGTATTTTTCAACTTCGTTTTGTCGGTAGGTAATATCTCTCGACTTCTGATTGTACACAGTGGTTTTTTCCTTAACAAGGATTTCGGCAATTTGTCCGTAAAGAGCGGGACCGGCAAGTATGGTTTTTGCGACCTCAATTTTATGAGGCAAATCGCCGTAAAGTCGTAAATCGGTTGACAATAATGGAGCTGTATTGTAACTAGCAAAATCCAGATTGTGCACCTTCCTAATTGTTAGAAAATGATAGAAAAGATAACCATTCGCAAATTGCCTCGAAAACAATCCATATGGATTATAAATTTCATGAATCTCAGTAGCACTTAAAGCTGCATCCAAATAGTTTTTATCAATCAAATCTTTATCTTTTAGAAAAACCGTCCCCCAAGTTACCCTGCGTTGGAATTCTATTTGTCGAAGGTATTCCAAAATACCGCACATTAAATTGGCTTTTAGTTCTTTGGTTACGAACTCAAAAACATATTCAGGCATTGATTCCTTATATTTCAAAGTAAATGAGTTTAAATTGTCGATAGCATTGGTTAAATCTGTATAGTTAATTTGAGAAAGCCACCACCAGCTAAGCGAATGAAAGTTGATTTTTTGTTTTAGCCAATTATGTTCTTTATTGAAGTTGTAAAGCATTTTTTGGGCGTCGGCAAAATCGCCGGTAAATTTTATTTCCCAGGGAAACTCTCCGCTTGCCTTTATTTGAATATTACTACCCGGTTCGACATACAAAGGAATGGTTGGTAAGGCAATGGTAGAACTGGTTTGACCAAATACCAAAAAAACAAGTCCGGCATGCTTCATTTCCGTTTCAATATAAAAGGAATTATCTTCATCTAAAAATACTGTTTCCTGATACAGTTCAGTACCGTAAGGTTTACGCATATAGGCAAGTGTAACTTTTTTGTTTAATTGTGTTCCTACAGTCCCCGAAATGATTAATCGCGCGCCTTCTTTTTCGTCTATGTTGAGCAACTGTATTTTCTGTTCCTTAAAAACTATATCATAGTAATTACCATTAACCATCATCCGGTGCTTTGCTGAATCTATCTGAATTTGCTGATATTCTATCAAATATCGATCTTCGTTATTGATTGAATAATTGCGTTCATAAATCCCGGGCATTTTGTCCCACTGTCTGTTTGTTACTCTTAGAATTGGTTTCTTAAGATCCAGCTTCATATCGTATTCCTGCGGATCGAGTATTTCGCCGTTGACCTGGAAAAGCGACTGAACAAGTTTGGTAATTGAAGGAATTGCAATGGTGTTAAAATCCTCGGTGCGGCGATCTTTTAAGGTTTTGGAAAATCCTTTTTCGTCCAAAATCTTTCGAACTTTTAATAATATTTCAACCCGGTTATCCAGTTTTACTTCGCTGCTTGCTTCGTTAAATTCGTACGTGAAACTTATTCCACACAGCAGGGTTTCGTAAAAATCTTTGTCTTTATTACTGCTACTATAAAAACCATCTTTAAATTCGGGGTATCTATAATCGCGAATCATATATGGTCTTTCCTGGGGTTTGCGGGCAGTATTTTCGGTGACAGAAACAAACAAGAGCTTCCTATTATTTGTCTTCGAAGTTTGGCAATCTATTTCTAAAATTTTAGTTTTTATAAATTCATTTAGTTTTTCACCACTTTGGGATTGCAGGTATGTCGATTCTTTAAACCTGTAAATGTATTTGTTACCAGACTGAGGCATCAAAAGGAAGTTGGAATCCTGAGCAAATAAACTGGTACCGAAAAAACAAAAAATTAAGATCGCAACTAGTACAATTGGTTTCATAGCCATTGAAATTGTTTTACCCAAAATTGCCACGAATAATCGGAAATAAAAAGGGAGACTTATTTAATGGTTAAGTTCACTTATTAAACGGTTAGGAAACGTTTCAAACAGGACACACAGCATTATTGACTAGTAAAACAGAGGTTATTTTGCCGGCTGTACAATCCTTTATTTTTTCCCTTTAAGATCTATTTCTTCTGAAGCCGCTCCAAAACCAGCGGTGTAATATTCTCACTTTCGGGTGAAATATAAGCCACCGAACCCGTGCTGACATCTAAAATATAAGTGAATTTGTTGTAGCCTGCGATATTGGAAATTTCCTGGTTTATATTTTCATACACGGGGCGAATTAGTTCCATGTTTCGTTGCTGCAATTGCTGTTCGGCACTAGCTCTGAAACTTTGAATTTTCTGAGCCAATTCAATCAACTCATTTTGTTTTGCCGTTTTAACAAAATCGGAATAACCTGTACTTTCTTCCTCAAAAGCTTTTAGCTTACTCTCATGTTCCGCAATCATATCGGCGTACACCTCTTCCATGTCTTTTGTTTCCTGTTCCACTACTGCTCTGATACTATCCATGGAAGGATGTTTTTGGGCTAATTCCTGAATATTGACATGACCGATTTTTAAAATATTCTGGGCTTTAAGGTTAACTAACGTAGAAAACAGAAGGACGGTACTAAGTAAAATTTTGATCTTCATATTATTTGATTTTAGTTTCTTCAAATTTCAAACAATAAGGCAATCAATTTATACAACAGATGTTAAATCACTCAGCTCTTGAAGTTAAGAAAACAAAACACCACAGCAGTTCAGGTTAAATTATGTTTCATATCTAAAAAAACGTTCGCAAACCATCCGCGGATTCTTCCTTCCTGTCAGGAAAAATAACAGAATACACCAAAACGGGATTCCCTGAGTACGTAAACAAAAAAAGGACGGAAAAACCGCCCTCTCAATAGTATCATTTTAACTCTTAATTTGCAGGTCGTTCAAAAACAGAGTCATCAATATTTTCATTTAATTTTATTTCATCCATTGTTGTCGTCATAGTACCCATTGGCATAACAGCCTCAATCTTCTTCGACATTTGAATACCTTCAATGTTCTGATACTCTACCATTTTGGTTTCAATATCAACTGTTTGCCCCATAGCCTCAACTTTGGCAGTAACTTTATCAATAAGGTAGGTATCCGCGTTGATGTAATAATTTTTAACGGAGCCGTCTTTATTGGTAAGTTTAACCTGGTAAGCATCTTTCCCGTCGGCCTCAACTTTTCCAATTAGTTCTGCCGTATGGCCCTTTTTTGCGTAATTGTACAGCTCGCCTTCCATATCGGCCTGACCAATGGCTTGTTTTAACTCGGCACCTTCCAGGTCCTTCACTCCGGCTCCAACCATTGGATTAATCATCCATCCTTTTGTACCATCGAAAGCACTGGTGGTTTTCTGTCCCATCACTTCCATATCAACCCTGAATTTATTGGGCTTTTTAATTTTCATATTCATGGGCATGTCCATTCCCATCATACTCATTTTGGCCTTAATATCAAAGGTTTTTACATCAGCCATTTTATCATATCCAGTGGCTGCATAATGTTTCTCCAGCACTTTTTCCAGCGATTGTGCTTGTACTCCAACAAATGCAATTAGCATAAGGGTGGCTAAAATTAAGGTACGTTTCATTGTTTGATGTTTTTTTGTTTTTTAAGGTATTTGAAAAATATTCACAAATATTGGGTGTGAATTAATCTAATAAGTAAGCGTAATTTACAAAAATTACAGGTGAAACAACAAACAATATGTTAAAAATAGATTTCGGCCAAAATATTTTCAAATGAAACACCTCTTTCGATCAACAAATCGCGAACTTCAACTACCATTAAAGGTTTACCACAGATGTAGTATTTTATATCAGGAAGACGATCAATTTCTGTCAAATACTTCGTTACCCGGCCTGGAATAACACTGCATGATGACTCTCGCGAACAACACCGTACATAATTTTCACCCAAAGCCCATTCCAGCTCATCTTCAAAATAGAACTGGTTTAAATACGCCACTCCATGAATCAGTTTTTTATTTTCTGGCGACCCCGAACGAACCATACTGTAAAAAGGAGCAATCCCGGTTCCGGTTGCAATCCACCAGGCAGGCTCGTCACCACCAACAAAACTGCCGTAAGGTTTCGACACAAGTAATTTATCGCCCGGAATCATAGCTCCCATTTTAGGCGTTAAAAACCCATCTTCTTTTATATTGAAGAGAATGAAAACTTCATTTTCCTGATTGCCACTGCAAATGCTGTAAATCCGTGGAGGATGTTCACTGTCGACACCAATTTTAACTACCTGTCCCGGAAGAAATTCGAAATCTCGCTGAAAGGAAATTACATGAACACCAGGCGAAATCTCTTCGTTACTTATAATAAGCTGTTCAAAAAGTGGTGGCTCTATTTTTCTTGAATGTACCATCGCCAAAACCTAATTATTCCGGAACGAAAAAGTAACCAGTATATTTTCAGTCGAATCGGTAAACATATTTTTCACCCGGTAATACACATCAATATTTTGTGCATCATTTATTTCTTCAGAATTTCCGCTGAGAGCCAACGGAGTAACATGATGTGCCTTAAGTGTAATTGTCTCCGGGGCATCAAAACCAACTCCGGGTTGTACCAACTCAAGTTCATAGTCAACATCTGAATTGTTTTTAATATTTACTACCTTGTTTTCTTTGTTTGTAAGTTTTAATGCAGCTTTTTTAAAGTCCAGCGAACCAAAAAACAAGGGTTCCAAAACTGACGACTGCCCCATAAGCGTATTTCCGAAATAAACCGCAGTTCTCCTTTTAAATAAAGCTTCTTTTATCCCACCCAGAGTGCGGCTTTTGGCAAAAACAAGCGTCATTGGCCGGTGTTCATCCTCTTTGGTAAGCATTGGTGCATGTACATCGGAGTTTGCAAACACAGTCAGTTTTTTTTCGTTTGCCCAATCCAGTGCTTCAGGATAATAACTGCTGTGATTATATACCTCAATTCCATGCAGCATATCACTTTTTAAAAGTGCAGAATGCTCATCCCACCAGAGCGTTGTATCCGGTTGTTGCGCCTTCCATCCCGGATGGTTCCACAAAATAAAAGCTCCCTGGTCGCGTGCTTCTTTTATGGCATCGTTTACATCTTCCCGTTCCAGAAAATTGGCATTGTTTATAAACAAAGCATTTAGATGACCGGGAGGCATAGCCCGGGTAATTTCAGCTCCGCGAACCAACAAGATATCCAGTTGTTTCGAAAGTGGTTCAGCAATTTCGTACGAGCGGTTATGATCGGCAACAATGTCTTTCGAATGAGGTCTGTATTCAATATGGTCTGTAATCGCAATCGCATCCAAACCTTCTTCCCATGCCTCCTGAACACGTATTGTTGGCCAAACCGTTCCATCCGAAAAAACGGTATGTATATGAAAATCACACTTTAAAGTAATGTATCCACTAATATCCGGAAGATTAATAACCTTTCGTGACTGGGCGTCGACGCCTTGCAAAACAAAAAACAAAAACAGAAAAAACAATAACTTTCTTACAATCATGATAAAAAGAATTTCATATTTAATTCGACCATAAATATCTTGGAAATTAATCAACAATGAAAAATAATTGTATTAATTTTTGTATAGTTTATAAATGAATCGTTAATTTTAAGTGAACAATGCCCCTCTTTTTAATTTATTTAAAAAGAAACTTGTTTGATATATAAATTATTCTGATTTTTGTACTTATTGATTATGGAAAAACTATTTAGAAATCCGGGAAACCAAAGCCAGGCAGTTGAACTAAAAAAAACAGCCCACAAAAAACACATTTTAAGGTCGATATACTTTAATGGCCCTCTGTCGAACTCAGAGTTGGCAAAATCGATAAAACTTAGTACTCCAAAAATTAACAGTCTCTTAGTTGAATTAATCGACGACGGTTTGGTAGAAGAACTGGGAAGAGGAGATTCGAGTGGAGGCAGAAGACCAAACATTTATGGATTAGTTGAAGATGGTTTTTATGTAGTTGGAATTACCATAAACGTTACCCGCACCATTATTTCAATTTTTAACAGCTGCAATAAAGAAGTGAGTGGACCTCACTACTTCCCAATCAAAATGCAGTCCGACATTGAAATTTTCAGGCAGGTAAATCAGAAACTGGAAGAAGTTGTTCGGGCAAGCAACATAGCACCCGAAAAAATATTAGTGGCCGGAATTGAGCTTCCGGGGCTTATCAATCAAAAAGAAGGTATTAACAAGACCTATTTCCCCGAAGTGAACAACCTGTTTGCCGAACTGAAAAAGATTTTTGGTATACCCGTATTTTTTAACCACGACTCAAAAGTACGCACCTTTGCCGAGCAACATTTTGGTTTGGCAAAAGGCAAAAAAAATGTACTTATGCTACAGGTCGACTGGGGTTTAGGACTTGGTATTATAGTAAACGGTCAACTGTACGCCGGGAAATCGGGTTTCTCGGGAGAGTTTGGACACTTACCACTTGCCGACAACGGTGTATTGTGCGTTTGCGGAAAACAAGGCTGTTTAGAAACTATTGTTTCAGCCAACGCAATTGCAAGGCAGGCACGAGAAGGAATAAAAAACGGAAGTTCCTCGTTAATAAAAGAACTGGTAAACGATGATTTAGACAAAATTACTATTTCATCAGTAATAGAAGCTGCTAATTCAGGCGACCAATTTGCCATCTCATTATTCTCAAAAGTGGGAGAATGGTTAGGCAGAGGAATAGCTTATCTGATTCAAATTTTTAATCCTGAGCTGATAATAATTGGTGGTCAGGTTGCTGTAGCCAACCAGTTTATATTAGCCCCAATACAACAAGCCATTCATACTTTTAGCAACCGCGACATTAGTAACGAAACCGAGATCAGGTTCTCAGAACTTGGCCCTAAGGCAGGAACAATGGGCGCCGCAGCTTATGCATTAGAGAGAATTTCAAAATAAAAATAAATGAAACCGAATTTTACCAAGGTTGAAGAAGCATTTTTTCAGGAAACGAATGCCAAAGAAATTTCAACCCGTATCCCGTATATCACTACTGAAAGTTTTCCAAAACTTGGATTACTTTCAGCATTAAGTTTTTTAGAATGGGTAAGCGATAATCCCAAAGGTGTGGTTAGTCTTCCAACCGGAAAAACAGCACAATATTTTCTCAATTTTACACATTTGTTACTCGAAAACTGGAACAATAAAAAAGGAAAAGACTTACTTGAGAAATATGGCTTGGCTGGATTAAAGAAGCCCGAATTAAACGAACTTACTTTCGTTCAAATGGGTGAATTCTTCCCCATCGATCCAAAGCAACACAACAGTTTGTATCATATTGCCGTACAACAATATATTGCCGAACTCGGTTTAAACAAAGAAAAAGCTTTGCTTATTAATTCGGAAGAAATTGAGCTTGCCGAAGGAAAACATTTTACAGAAATCTTTCCCGACTATAAAATCGATTTAACCTTACGTTACAGGGAAGCTAAAACGCACCTGGAGCAACTTCAACAGGAATCGATATTTAAAGTTGATAACTGGTGCACAGCCTATGAAGATAAGATCAGGGAAAAAGGAGGAATTGGGTTCTTCCTCGGGGGAATTGGTCCTGACGGACACATCGCATTTAATACGCGTGGTTCCGACCACTTTTCAACTACCCGCTTAACAAAAACAAATTTCGAAACACAGGCAATTACCGCAGCCGATCTGGGAGGAATTGAAGTTTCGCGAAATCGATTAGTAATTACAATTGGCCTGGGCACACTAGGATATAATCCGAACAACAAAGCAATTATATACGCAGCCGGTGAAGCAATTGCCGATGTAATTAAAAATTCGCTTGAATTCGAGCAATCGGTTAATTACCCTGCAACATCGTTACAAAAACTTAAAAATGCACGTTTCTATTTAACCGAAGGAGCTGCTGTTAAACTGGAAGACAGCGTGGACTGCTACTACAATTGTGGCCCGTGGAACCACCAGAAAACGGAAAGAGCGGTAATGGAACTCTGCCAAAAAATCAACAAATTCGGTCCGAAACTGGAACTTGAGGATTTAAAAGCAGATAAATACTGTAGCATGATTCCGGACTTGAATGAAAATACAGTTCAGTCGGTTATCGATTCCATTCTTGTTAAATTGAAGAAGGGAATGGAAAAGGAAACAAATCAGGTATTTTACCACACGGGGCCACACCACGACGATATAATGCTGGGAATTATGCCAACTACCAATCGTCAGTCGCGCGATGCCAGTAACGAATTGCATTTCTCTGTGCTCACGTCAGGGTTCACTGCAGTAACAAACACGTTTTTGTACGACCTGTTGATTGATACAAAAGACCTGCTTAACCACAACAAAATTGAAATGGTTAATTTCCCCGACTTTTTCAAAGATGGTTATAAATACAAATGGGACAAAGATATTTACCATTACCTCGACAACATTGCTGCCCAGGACGCTGAAGAAAAACGCCGTGGTGTTTGCCACCGTTTAATTCGGGCTCTTGTTTCTATCTGGAAAATTAACACCCAGGATGAACTCAGAGAAACCATTTATGAAATTCTAACCATTCTGAAAAACAGTTACGACGGTGGTAAAAATCCTTCGAAAGTTCAACGTTTGAAAGGAATGATTCGTGAATTTGAAGAAGAACTGGTGTGGGCGCACTACGGAATTATGGTGAAAAATGTGCATCACCTGCGCCTGGGTTTTTATTCAGGTGAATCGAACTACGAAAAAGATGTGCTACCCATTCTTGAAGATTTCAGAAAATACAAACCAACGGTAATAAGTTTAGCTATGGATCCACAAGGCAGTGGTCCTGACACACACTACAAAGTGTTACAAGCCATTGCAAAAGCCGTTGATGCGTGGAACAAAGAAGAGGATTTAAGCAATTTGCGTATTGTTGGTTATCGAAATGTATGGTTCAAATACAATCCATGGGATGTGGAAGTTATTGTTCCCGTTTCGTTAAACTCGCTGGCAACACTCGACAAATCGTTTACCGAATGCTACATTACACAGGTAAATGCTTCGTTCCCGAGTTACCAACTCGATGGTAAATTTAGTGCATTAACACAACAGGTTTGGTTCGAGCAGCACAAACAAATTCAATTGCTGTTAGGTAAAAATTTCTTTTACCAAAACGAATCGCCACTTTTGAGAGCTACACATGGTGCAATTTACCACCGCGAACTAAGTGTTGAGCAGTTTTTAGAGGAATCCTTTAAACTTGAAAAAGCAATGGCAGGTATTTTATAACGAAGAAAAATAAAAATATTTCATAGCCGGAATGCAAAAATGCATCCCGGCTTTTTAACAAAATTCAGTTACTAAAGATATTTTATATTAACTGCTTGTTAAGCATTCCTCTTATTGTAACATTAATGTCGTTTCATCGTTATAGAAATTTGTAAACCTTTTAAAAAAACAATAATTTTAATAAGCCATCCACATCTAGAAGATATTTTTTAAAACTATTGATTTCGTTGCAAATAAAATAATCTTATGAACCAAGAAGAAGTTAAACATCGAATTAAGAAAGTAGTTGCAAGTGTTCTAAAACTGGACATGTCGGAAATAACCGATAATGCTAATTTTATTTTCGACCTGGGAGCTGATTCAATGCAAAGCATGCTTCTCATTGCAGCCTTCGAGGAAGAATTTGAAATAGAAATGGATGTGGACAAAGCCCAGGAAGTACAAACAATAAGCGGAGCTGTTGAATTTATTTCAAGCTATCTTTAATAAACGTATCTGTTTAAACTAATTACCTATCCAAAATGAAAGATCGGGGCAAGTTGCATCACAAAAATCTTCAGACCCTGTTTTATCCAAAATCAGTTGCAGTAATTGGAACAAACAAGGTAACAGGGACAGTGCCGGGCGATATTTTTATAAATATTCTGCATGCCGACCTTCAGGGAATAATATATCCGGTAAGTCCGCGTGAAAAATCAATTGGCGGAGTAAAAGCCTACAAATATGTAATTGATATTGAAGAAGAAGTAGATCTTGCCGTAATTGTTTTTCCGAGTTCGGTGGCAAAACTGGCTCTCGAACAATGCGGTCAAAAAGGCATTAAATCCGTTATTATAATTTCTGCCGGTTTTAGAGAAGTTGGTGAAAAAGGCCAGGCAAAAGAAAAGGAACTTTTGGAAATTGCCGAAAAATACGATATTTCGTTTATTGGCCCCAACTGTCTGGGAGTGATAAATACCGATCCGGTGTCGAGATTAAATGCTTCGTTTGCGCGCAAATTTCCTGCTGAAGGAAACATTGCTTTTCTGTCGCAAAGTGGCGCACTTTGTACTGCTGTACTGGATTATGCTCAGGCTAAAAATATTGGATTTTCGAAATTTGTTAGCTTCGGAAACAAGACCGACATTTCGGAAATTGATCTCTTGTATTATTTAATGGAGGACAAAAAAACCAAAGTAATTTTACTTTATCTGGAAGAAATTACCGATGGCCCGGGATTAATGAAAGCCGCCAGAGATGTAATTGAAAAAAGCCACAAGCCGATTTTAATCATAAAATCGGGGCGAACTGAAGAAGGCGCTTCAGCAGCAGCTTCACACACGGGATCGTTAGCAGGTAAAGATGAAATATGCGATGCCGCTTTTAAACAAGCCGGAATAATCAGGTGTGAGAACATTGAAGAAATGTTTAACATTGCCATTGCATTTGTATACCAACCCGAACCAAAACTCAACCGTATTGCTATTATTACCAATGCCGGTGGTCCGGGAGTTCTTACTACCGATGCTGCTATAAAATCGGGTATTCATCTCGCACAATTTAGCGAAGAAACTACTTTGGCTCTTAAGCGAAGTTTACCATCAACTGCAAACATTAACAATCCGGTTGACGTAATTGGCGATGCACGTGCCGACCGTTATGTTGCAGCCATTTCAGCTGCTTTTAAAGATGAAAATGTGGATGGATTATTTGTGATTCTAACCCCACAGTCGATGACCGACATTAATACCATTGCCAAAGAAATTGCCACCGTTGCCTCGCAGTTCGACAAACCAATTTATACTTCGTTTATGGGAGAAGCCGATGTCGCAAGTGGCATCCAAATCCTTCAAAAACATAACATCCCCCATTATATTTTACCCGAATCCATGTGTAAACCATTTATGAAGGTTTATCAGTTTCATCAACAAATTAGCAAATCAGAAACAATAACAGAAGCCGCTGCGGTTTACAAATCGAAAGAAGCTAAAAAACGGATTAACTCAGCCCTGAATTCGAATAAAAAGTTCTTACACGAATTTGAGGCTACACAAATAGTGTCAGAATATAAACTACCGGTTCTAAAAAGCGGACTGACAACTTCGGCTGAAGAGGCTGCCGAAGTAGCTAAAACCATAGGATTTCCGGTGGTTATGAAAGTAATGTCAGAAAAAATAGTTCACAAATTCGATGTTGGGGGTGTGATCCTGAACATTAACTCTGAAATAGAAGCAGCAGAGGCCTTTTTAAAAATTACAGACTCAGTACAAAAAATACTACCTGGCATTAAAATTGACGGAATACTTGTTTCAAAACAGGTTCCGGAAGGACTGGAAGTTATTTTGGGCATTAAAAAAGATCCATCGTTTGGCGATGTTATCATGTTTGGTATAGGAGGTATTTTTGTTGAAATATTTAAAGATGTAAGTTTCAGAGTTGCTCCGATTCAGAAAAATGTTGCGTTTGAAATGATTCAGGAAATAAAGGCCTCGAAATTACTACTTGGTGCAAGAGGGAAAAAACCAGCCGATATTGAATGCCTGGCTGAAACAATTGTGAAGCTGTCTAATCTTGCCCTCGACAACCCAAACATAAAAGAACTTGATATTAATCCATTAATTGTACTCGAGCTAGGCAAAGGCTGCTTTGTGGCCGACGCGAAAATAGTATTGAAATAAAAATAGAAATAAGTAAAAATTACTAATTATGAGAATTTTAATTCACGAAAACTACCAACAAATAAGCAAATGGACTGCTTACTACATTGCCAATAAAATCAAAACCTTTAACCCGACTCCGGAAAAACCATTTGTGTTGGGTTTGCCAACAGGATCATCCCCCATCGGAACTTACACAGAACTAATTGAATTAGTTAAACAAGGCGAACTCTCGTTTCAAAATGTGGTAACTTTTAACATGGATGAATATGTAGGTATTCCTGTTGATCACCCACAGAGCTATCACTATTTTATGGATAAACACTTGTTTAACCACATTGATATTCCACGTGAGAACATTAATGTTCTGGATGGGAATGCTGCAGATCTTGAGGCTGAATGTGAAGCGTATGAAAAGAAAATTGAAAGTTACGGCGGAATTCAACTTTTCCTTGGAGGTATTGGCCCCGACGGACACATTGCATTTAACGAGCCCGGTAGTTCGCTAAAATCAAAAACCAGGGTTAAAACACTTACTTACGATACTATTCTTGCCAACTCGCGCTTTTTCGATAACGACGTAAATAAAGTGCCAAAAACAGCCTTAACTGTTGGTGTCGACACAGTGATGCAAGCCAAAGAAGTAGTTATTATTATTAACGGATACAACAAAGCACGCGCCTTACAAAAAGTTGTTGAAGAAGGAGTTAACCACATGTGGACAGTTTCTGTTTTACAACTTCACCAAAAAGGTATGATTGTGTGCGACGAAGATGCGACTATGGAACTTAAAGTAGGTACTGCCAAGTATTTTAAGGATATTGAAAAGACTGAACTGAAAAATTATCCTAAGACCAATTAAATGTACCGTCAGCTTTCGCAAGCTGAAATTGAGATACTAAAACAACAGGGATGTGTTGCAGAAAATTGGGAAAATGTTGAAGTAAGTATTTCATTTTCAGCAGAAGGCATATCGAATGTACGATTTGCCGGAAACATTAAACTGGGAACCCAAAGAGGTAAGGTCCAGATTGATGAGGGGATTCTAAAGCCCGCAACAATCAGGAATTGCTTTATTGAAAACTGTACCATTGGAGAAAATGTTTTTCTTTCCAATGTTGGAAGCCTGATAAATTATAAGTTAGGTAACCAGGTAGTAATCGAAAATGTGGGATCTGTAGTTGTTTCCGGCAAATCAGCATTTGGTAACGGACACGAAATCGAAGTATTAAACGAAGGAGGAGGACGGGAGCTTCCTGTTTTTGATAAACTTTCAGCTCAAATTGCTTACCTTCTTGTTATTTACCGCCACAATTCCACCTTAATTGAAAAACTAAAAAAACTGGTTTCAAAGTATGTTGAAACTAAAAGATCAATAGTGGGAGAAATTGGTGAAAACTCCATAATACAACATACCAAATCTATAAAAAATGTAAAAATCGGGCCATTCGCAAAAATTATTGGCGCATCAAAACTTGTGGAAGGCACAATTGACAGTAAACAAGAAGCTCCTGTTTATATCGGAGAAGAAGTTGTTGCCGAAGATTTTATTGTTTTATCCGGCTCAAAAATTGATGGCAGCGCAATTTTAACCAGTACTTTTGTTGGACAAGGGGTTAAAATTGGCCGACAGTTTTCAGCAGAAAACACAACACTTTTTGCCAACAGCGAAGCATTTCATGGCGAGGCATGTAGTGTTTTTGCAGGCCCATACACCGTTACCCACCATAAATCCACTTTGTTAATTGCCGGAATGTTCTCCTTTTACAATGCAGGCAGCGGATCGAACCAAAGCAACCACATGTATAAACTCGGGCCTATTCACCAGGGAATTGTTGAGCGAGGATCAAAAACAGGATCGCTTTCCTATATGTTGTGGCCCTGCCGTGTTGGAGCATTCTCAGTTGTAATGAACAAACATGCGGGTAATTTTGATACAACCGAATTACCTTTTTCATACATTTCGGTAAGCGATGGAAAAAGTGTACTTACACCAGCCATGAACCTTTTTACCGTTGGCACAGCCCGCGACAGCAAAAAATGGCCCACTCGCGACCGGCGCACCGGGAGTGAAAAACTAGACCTAATAAGCTTCGAATTATTTAACCCGTATATAATCCAGAAGATTATTGACGGGTCTGAGTTACTAAATAAACTGCACGAAACGACACCAAAATCAAAGGAATTTGCAAAACACAAGGGTGTTCATATCAATCGTTTAATGTTACGCACCTCAAAGCGTTATTATGATTTGGCTGTCAATGTATTTCTTACCAATCAACTTGTAGAAAGATTAAAAGATAAAAGCTACAGCTCGCTCCATGAAATAATAAAACTGCTAAAACCTGCTGTTGAATCTGGTTGTGAAAAATGGATTGATCTTCTGGGAATGATCGCCGAAAAAAAAGCAATAAATAACCTTATTGAATTAGTTTGTAATGAAGAAATAAAAACCGTAGAGAACCTGCAGAATGGCTTTGTCAAAATACAGAAAGAATCGGCTGAAAGAAGTTATGCATGGAGCATTGCAAAACTAAAAGCGTTACAAAACATTGATGTTTCTCAAATTTCGAAACAGGAACTGATAACCATAGTTAGCGATTGGAAAACCAACTCAATTAAATTCAAAAATATGATTTTAAAAGATGCTGAAAAGGAGTTTGATCAACTCAGCAGAATTGGTTTTGGAATTGATGGCGACGATGATACGGAAAACACTGCCGACTTTGAGGCTATCCGCGGAACATACACTAACAATTCGTTTATAATTGGCCTAAAAAATGAGATTGCAGAAATAGATTCGACTTACACTACAGTGATAAAAAAATTAGAGAAGTTGCCTGAATAATACCATTCGAAACGGGATTACATAAAAAAGTAACTACCCACCCTGGTATACAGTGGGTAGTTTTTTTGTTGGTAATCCCGAATTGATTAGTGGATAACCACGAGTCGAAAATACATTTTCTTTTGTTTTGAAACAAACTTTTATGCCTTTGAAAAATGGTTATAAAACAGAAAGTTTGCTGACAATATTATTTTTTGAGAAGAATTTATACGTTCGATTTTTTAATGGATTGTATTGGTTTAATCACAACCTCAGCACCACACGAAGGACAAATATAAATTTCGCAGCCGGTACAGGCAAAACAGTTGCTGCATGTTCGGGGCACATCGATATTCGAAAACTGAAACCCGCATGCCTGGCATAAATAGATCTTTTCTTTTTTCTGGCCCAGCATTACAGAAATGATTTAATAACCTTTAACCCCCCAAATATAATTACCAGTGTAAAAATAATGGATGCTCCGGATGGAATGTTCAGAAAATAAGAAATAAACATACCGGCCATTGTTCCGATGAAAGCAAATACCGACGATAAAATAAGCAGGCGTTTAAAGTCTTTTGTAAAAAGATTTGCTGTTGCCTGTGGAATGGTTAGTAACGATAATATCAGAATAATACCTACCACACGAATATTCAAAACAACGGTAAGTGCAATTAAAATCATGGTAAGATAATTGAACATAGCCACCGGCAATCCGGCAGTTTGAGCATACTCTTCGTCGAAAGCAATGTATAGAATATTGCGGAAAAAGAATGTAAAAAATGAAATGATTACCACATTCAGTAATAACATCCACCAAAGTTCTGCTACTGTTACCGTTAGTATATTCCCAAAAAGGTAACTCATCAGATTAGGAGTATATCCCGGAGTTAGAAAAACAAAAATAATCCCGAGCGCCATACCCAGCGACCACCAGA
This sequence comes from Draconibacterium aestuarii, assembly GCA_026671195.1. GTDB lineage: Bacteria > Bacteroidota > Bacteroidia > Bacteroidales > Prolixibacteraceae > Draconibacterium > Draconibacterium aestuarii. Next base: position 200,994 of record JAPOHD010000020.1, read on the forward strand.
TAGCAATGGACGAATCTTCGCGAATTTGGGCAACCTTTGTAAAAAACTGGATACCAAGAGCCGACATCACTGCAAACAATACGGCACCAAGAAGCGGATTAAATCCCAGAAAAAATGCCAGACCAATACCTCCAAATGATGCATGTGTAATTCCGCCGCTAATAAAAACAATGCGGCGTGCAACAATGTAACCTCCGATTATTCCGCACGAAATACTGGCAAAAACAGCTGCTAAAAGAGCTTTCTGAAAAAAGTCGTAAGAAAACAATTCAATAATGGCGCTCATATTAATGTTGATGGTGCTTTAAAATGGTATGTGGAATTTCTCCGTGAGAAATAATTTGAATCGGACAATTATAACCATTAAGTTGTTCCTGGCTTATAACGTTACTCGGATGATAATGCAAATTGTTGTTTACGCAGGCAATGGTTTTTACGTGGCTCGAAATCGTACCAATATCGTGCGACACTAAAACAATAGCAATTTTTTCGTTTAAATGGCGCAACTTTTCATACAGCTCTCCTTCAAAACGATTGTCAACAAAAGTATCGGGTTCATCCAAAATCAGAAGTTTAGGATCGCTTAACAAAGCACGACATAAAAATACCCGTTGCATTTGCCCACCCGAAAGTTCGCCAATGGCCTTGTTTCGAATATCGGCCACACCCATTTCACGGAGCAGATCATCCACCCTTCCCTTCGCCTCAGTCTTTGCCCTTTTTGTATTTTCCATTATCGATCCCGACAGCACTACATCAAAAACCGTTATCGGAAACTTTCTGTCGATGTGGCGAACCTGCGGCAAATAACCAATCGGTTTTTTTCTTCCCCTCAAATCGTGGCGAAATAAAACTTGGCCTTCTTCCGGTTTTAACAATCCTAAAATCGCTTTTAGCAAAGTTGTTTTGCCTCCACCATTCGGACCAATTACACCCAAAAAATCTCGGTCGAAAATCTCCAGATTCACATGCTGAAGTACCGGTACCTTATCGTAACCAACCGTTAAATTTTCTATTTTTAGTAATGGTTCCATTAAAAATTTTGAATTAGAATATCGGTCATATTCCTTAAATTATCTTCCCATTCGGGATTTAATGGCCACACCTGAATAATTTCGCCGCCAATTTCATTTGCAAAAACCCGGGCATGATCCCGATCAAATTCACTTTGAATGTAAATCGTTTTAATATTTTCCTGATGTGCCATATCAACCATGTTTTTCAAATGTTGTGGTGTTGGCTCTTTCCCTCCCGATTCGAGTGAATATTGTTCCAAACCGTACTCGCGTGCATAATACGAAAGGCTCGGATGAAAAACAATGAACTTCCTGCCTTTATAAGGGTTAAGTTTGTTACTGAGTTCAATATTCAACTCATCACACTCTTTTACAAATCGCATGTAATTGGCTTTGTACTCAGCTGTTTTTTCGGGTTTTAAATCAATTAATTCATCCAAAATACGTTTTGTCATTTGTTTCACCATAACCGGCGACAACCATACATGCGGATCTACACCTTCAATATGAACATGATCTCCATGTTGTTCCATTTTATCAGCGATCAAATCAAGCCCATCGGCTATATTTACCACTTTCATATTTGTATTAGCCTGTGCTATTTTATCTTTCCACGAATGCTCAAAACCAATGTAACCAATACGAAACCAAACCGCCGAGCGAGAAATATCTTTCAATTGCGAAGGGAGTAATGTATAAGCTGCCGGACTCGAGCCCGGAGGAATAAGCACATTAATCTGGAAATCGTCACCCGCAATTTTTTTCACAAACGTTTGTTGCGGTAAAATACTAACGGTTACAACGTCGCTACCAACTTGTTTCTTCTTACTTTTTTCCGAACCGCACGAAGTTACAACCAAGGCAACTACTAAAAACAAAATAATTTTCTTCATGTGTTATAAAATGAATGTTTCAACTTAACAAAAACTATACAAATTTAGTTCTATGTTTATTAAAAAAATACAAATAATCTTGTTCACCTATTTTTCTTCTTTTCTTTAGGAGGTACAGGATCGTAACCATGTGTTCCCCATGGATGACATTTTGAGATACGTTTAGAGGTTAATATAAAACCTTTAATGGGGCCATGAATTTTTATGGCCTGAACAGCATATTCTGAACAAGTTGGAACATGCCGGCACGAGGCCGGGGTTAATGGAGAAATTCCATATTTATAAATATAAATCGGAATCAATAGAATCCATCCCACTACTTTCACTATTTGTTTTCCTAACCTGTTCATTTTTCCCTTTACAAAGCTACAATTTAAATCTATGTGTACGAAACACACTAAGTATTAGGAACAAACTGTCTTAAAAAAAGTTAACTCTTGTTTTAATTTAAAATAAATAGGTGTATTACTGGTAATTGTGTTTAAAGAATTGTATAATATTTTTAAATTTGCTGAGCCACAACTTAAAAATATTAAAAACAAGTAAATTAAACATACACAATGAAGAAAGTTGCAATAGGTGTTGATATTGGCGGAACAAATACCGCTATTGGGATTGTCGATGAAGCTGGGAATGTAATGGTTAAAGATAATATTACCACTCCTTCTCATGGCGATATAGATCGTTATATTTCGGATTTGGCAATAGCTATTCAGGAATTAATAAAATCAGTTAAGCTGTTAAATAGTGAGCTCGAAATTTTAGGAATTGGTATTGGTGCACCAAACGGAAACTACTACAGCGGTACTATTGAATATGCTCCCAACTTATCATTCAGAGGAGTAGTTCACCTGGTTAAGCTACTTCGTGCACATTTCCCCGAGATGCAGGCACTTGCTTTAACTAACGATGCCAATGCTGCGGCTATTGGCGAAATGATATATGGTGGCGCCAAAGACATGAAAAACTTTGTAATGTTTACATTGGGTACAGGTGTTGGAAGCGGTATTGTTGTTAATGGCGACCTTGTATATGGTCATGACGGATTTGCCGGCGAATGTGGACACACTACACTCATTCCTGGCGGACGTTTGTGCGGATGTACAGCTCTTGGTCACCTGGAAGCCTATTGTTCGGCTTCGGGAATGAAACGTACAGCTTTTGAGATAATGGTTCAGGATAACGCAACCGACAGTTTATTGGCCGACAAATCATTTAACGAACTTGATTCGAAAATGATTTATGAGGCGGCTCAAAAAGGCGATAAAGTAGCACTGGAAGTTTTTGAAAAAACCGGCGCCTGGTTGGGACAAGGTTTGGCCGACACTGTTCATCACTTGAGTCCTGAGGCGGTATTCTTATTTGGTGGCCCAACAGCTGCAGGCGACTACATTTTCAAGCCAACCAAAGAAAGCATGGAAAAACACCTGCTCCCTATTTTTCAAGACAAAATTAAAATTCTTCCTTCGCAACTGAAACCGGGTGATGCTGCTATTGTCGGTGCCAGTGCGTTAGTTTGGAAAGAACTGAACAAATAGGAATACAATAAAAAGTATAATAATTAAGGGGCTGTCCATAAAGTAATTTGGACAGCCCTTCTTTTTGTTGTCCCTTTTTTATGCTCAATTCTGTTTTGTAACTTTACTAAATGGTACGAATTCTTGTCTCAATTCTGTTTATAATCGTCTTTAATCTATTTGCCCAAGGACAAAATCCGGCGCTTTTAACAGATAAAATTGCCATTCAGGAAAGCCAAAACCACAGGATGAAATCAGCTTTTAAAGAAACCGGCAATTATGCTGAAACAGATTTCATTTATCAACGAATGAAGTGGAACATTGATCCAGCAGTTCGGTATATTTCAGGAAAAATCACAACACATTTTAAAAGTAGCGTTTCAGACCTAACTGAAATCACGTTCGATTTGAGCAGTGCACTTGAGGTGGATTCCATCATTCAGAAAAATAAGAAGATTGAATTTACACATGAAACTGACATCGTAACCATACCTCTTCAAACCTCGTTATCAGAAAACCAAATCGATTCTTTAATTATTTACTACAAAGGAGTTCCTCCTGAAACAGGATTTGGATCGTTTACCCAAACCATACACGGAATAAATAATACACCAATTATCTGGACACTTTCCGAACCTTACGGAGCAAAAGAATGGTGGCCTTGCAAACAATCGTTGGCTGATAAAATTGATTCGATTGACATAATTGTACACTGCCCGGAGATGTACAAAACGGCAAGCAACGGTATTGTTGTTTCAGAAACGGTGAACAACGGAAAACGAACAATACACTGGCAACACCGCTTTCCAATTACAACCTACCTGGTTGCCATTGCAGTTACCAATTACGAAAGTTATTCCGATCATCTGGATCTGAACAATGGCCGACAAATTGAAATACTGAATTATGTTTATCCCGAAGACCTGGAGACAGCCAAAACCCAAACACCGGTAACATTAGAGATAATTGACCTGTTCAACAATTTAATAGGCGAGTATCCTTTTGCATCTGAAAAATACGGGCATGCACAATTTGGGTGGCTAGGTGGCATGGAACACCAAACTATGAGTTTTATGGGTTATTTCAGTTTTGGGCTTATTGCCCACGAACTGGCACACCAATGGTTTGGCAATTATATTACACTTGGCTCGTGGCAGCACATTTGGCTCAACGAAGGTTTTGCGACCTATCTTACCGGGCTTGCTCACGAACACCTGGCGGAGGATTATTATTGGGGGGTATGGAAAAATTCTTACAAAAACCACGTAGTAAGCCAACCCGATGGTTCCGTTTTTGTGCAAGACACCTCGTCGATTAACCGCTTGTTCGATTCAAGGCTTTCGTATGCAAAAGGTGGTTTTTTGCTGCACATGCTACGTTGGATTCTGGGAGATGAAGTATTTTTTAATGCACTTACGAATTACTTTGCCGACGAAAAAATTGCGAATGGTTTTGCTCTTACTCAAGATTGGATTACACACGTTGAAACTGCAGGCGACACCACCCTAACCGGCTTTTTTAACGATTGGTTTTATGGTGAAGGGTATCCAATTTATACCATTAACTACCAGCAATACCATCCCGATTCGCTTATCGTTCAACTTTCACAAACCACTTCTCATACATCGGTCGATTTTTTTGAAATGCCGCTGCCGATTCGTGTTTATGCCCCCAACAAAACTGACTCAACCGATTTTAGGCTAAACAATACTTATAACCAGCAGATGTTTGTTCTGAATCCCGGATTTAGTGTGGCAGAAATTGTAATTGATCCTGACGACTGGATACTTTGTAAAACAGATAATATTGTTGAAACACCAATCATTTTTGCAAAAAACGAAGTTCTGGTTTTCCCTAATCCAACCACAAACAAAGTCAATCTTAGAATTCCCGGAAATGAATGGATGCTAAAAACAACATTTTATTCAATGAAAGGCGCTTGTGTAGAACAAGTGCTTACCTCAAACGATGAAATCGATATTTCGAAACTTCCAACGGGTACCTATTTAATTCAAATTGAAACCAATCTGTCACTCTACTCCAGAAAAATAGTCAAAAAATAATTGGTACTACTACCAGTTAAACCTGATTGTCTGTTTTAAATCGGGGTGTAAACTCTGTGGAACCGGACTGATTCCTGCCACACTTTCAATCAGTTGTTTTTCATCATCGGTATACTCTTTTTTCGGAAAAGTAAATTCAACTATTACCTCTGCCACTCGACGTGGATCTGATGCCATAATTTTGGTAATATCCACTTCGGTCCCTTCAATATCGATATCATTGTCGCGGGCTTTAATTCCCATAATTGTTAAAATACAACTCCCCAAAGCAGTGGCCAGCATATCTGTTGGCGAAAAGTATTCTCCTTTTCCCTGATTATCGGTCGGCGCATCGGTAATCACCTTATTCCCCGATTGTAAATGTTCGTTTTCGGTACGAAGCCCTCCCAGATAAATTGTTTTAACAGTTGTCATTATTGTAGTTATTAAATTACTTACTATGCATTTCTCTACTCATAAATATACAATTATTTTCTCCATCTTCTTCTTATCCTTCATCAACACCATTAACATCCATATCCAGCCTGCATAAAGTTATTTTAGACGATCTTGTTCAAAAAAAAGGTTACCGTATTACAAACACAGCAGCCCAATTCATTTAAAATTTTCTATCTTCGTGCTACGAATAACAAAAAACGTAACACCATGTCGGTTACAAGATTTGGAGTATCATTAGACGAGGAACTATTAAAGGCTCTTGATGATTATGTCTCGGATAATGCATTTGCAAACCGATCGCAGGCCATTCGTCACCTGATTGAAAAAAATATGGTGGAAGAAAAATGGAAATGCGATAATATTGTTGCCGGAGCAGTAGTACTGGTATACAATCACGATAAAAAAGAAATACTTAAAAAGTCAACTGACATTCAGTACTATTACAAAGACTTTGTACTCTCGGTTCAGGGCTTTTATTTAAATAACATAAATTACATGGAAATTATTGCGGTTAAAGGCCCTTCGAAAAAGCTGACTGAAATTTCGGAGAAACTAATCAGCATTAAAGGAATTCAACATGGAAAACTTGTTATGAGTAAAGCGCAGTAATTTTTTTACCTTACGGGTAACACGAAACAACAATAACGTAACACGATATCAACTTATGAAGAATCGATTTGTTCAAATAATTCTTGTGTTTTCATTCTGTTCTATTTTCACGAATGGGCTTTACGCACAAATGCATTTTTCAACTGAAGATACCATTGAAATCAACGAAGTGATTGTTACCGGAACACAAGTAAAGGTCAACAGAAACAATGTTCCAATGTCGGTATCCGTAATCAACAAAAACCAAATTGAAGAAAGCGACGAATCGGCACTATTACCCGTTTTGAATGGCCGTGTACCCGGACTTTTTGTGACTGAACGCGGTGTTACTGGTTTTGGCGTTGCCGCAGGTTCGGCCGGCCAGATTTCTATTCGTGGAATTGGTGGTAATCCTACTACCGGCGTTTTAATGCTTATCGACGGCCATCCGCAATTTATGGGCATAATGGGGCACCCGCTACCTGATTCGTATGTAGCTTCCGATGTGGAGAAAGTGGAAGTGATACGCGGCCCCGCTTCTGTTCTTTATGGTTCCAATGCCATGGGAGGAGTTATCAACATTATCACCAAAAAACAAGTGGAAGAAGGCATACATGGAAATACCCGTATTTCATACGGATCATTCAATACGCAGAAATATATGGGTTCTGCCGGATTCAAAAGGAATAAATTCAGTGCATTTATTTCGGGTAATCATGACCAAACAGATGGGCATCGGCCTAATTCCGACTTTAAAATCAGCAATGGCTATTTAAAGTTAGGATATGATTTTAATGAACACTTTTCGGTATCAACCGACTTTAGTCTGGCCACTTTTAAATCATCGGATCCAGGTCCTGATACAATTAATGCTTCGCCAGGAGAAAGTATAGATATTCTGCGCGGTTACTGGGCGTTTACGCTTCTAAATGAATTTGAAAAAGCATCTGGCGGCCTCAAGGTCTTTTATAATTTTGGGGAACACGAAATTACGGATGGATTTCATTCAACTGATCACAATTATGGAATGAACATTTACGAAGCATTTCACCTGTTTAAAGGAAATACAATAACAACCGGATATGATTTTATGAATTACGGTGGCCTGGCTGAAAACAAAAAAATAATGGGTGGCCAGGGAATTGTTTTTGCCGACACCACCCTTACCGAACAAGGTATTTATGCCTTAATTCAACACACCGTTACAGAAAAGCTTACATTTAATGCCGGACTTCGCTATCATCATCACAGCAAATATGGCGGTCAGTGGGTTCCTTCTCTGGGTTTCGCCTATGAACTGCAAAAACAAACAATCTGGAAAGGATCTGTATCAAAAGGATTCAGAAGCCCAACCATGCGTGAATTATTTTTGTGGGGACCAAATCCGAATTTGAATCCGGAAAGTATCTGGAATTATGAAACCGGGTTATCAAAGTCCTTTTTTAATCAGAAAATATATACCGAACTTACACTTTTTATGCTGAAAGGCGACAACCTGATTGTGAATACAGGCCCGCCAAATGGTTTACAAAACACAAGCGAAGTATCGAATAAAGGTATCGAATTTACTTTATCTGCGGAAGCGGCCAAAAACCTGAATTTAAATGCTACTTACAGCTACATAAATATGGAAAATCCGGTTTATGCTACTCCGGAACACCATCTGTTTTTAAATGCCCGATATCGTCTTAAAAAGCTTCAATTGTCGGCAAGTTTTCAGCAAATTTCCAATCTGGATAACGATGCTTCGGTCATAGTTAACCTAGAAAGTTACACCCTGGTAAATGCCAAAGCAACTTATAACTTAACCCGAAACCTGAAAATATTTATCAGTGGTAAAAATTTGCTGAATACAAAATACGAGGTAAACCGTTATTACGATATGCCGGGAACTACAGTCTTTTCAGGACTTAACCTGATCTTTTAATCACACCTCAATGGTATCCTAAAATTTGAAATTGAGAATACAATTTTCATTACAGTATTATTGTTCCAGCGTAATTCAGGTTAAACTGAATATATTATTTAAACGAATCAAGCATCCGAAAAAAATTACTGCTTGGATAATTCATCTCTAAAAGAAGTACGCACACATCGGAAACCAATGTATGATTTTGTTGTATCCTGGTATTCGAAAGTACGGGTAGCAGTCTGAATATAGTAAGCCACATCTTTCCACGATCCTCCGCGTACAACCTTCCGCTTCATAACCGGTGGATCGTCGGGACGGGCATTGTATTGAATTTCCGGATTAAAGTCATTTATAGTATTGTATCCCGCTTCGTAATAAGCAGAGGAGGTCCATTCCGCCACATTTCCGGCCATATCGTACACTCCGTATGGGTTCGGATCAAATTCTCCACCCCTCATTGTTGTTGTAGTAGAAGGGCTGTCTGCAACATAATTTCCACGCAGAGGTTTAAAATTGGCCACAAAACAACCGTTAACATTCCGGGTATAGTAACTACCCCATGGATACATGTTGTTATGCATTCCACCACGGGCAGCAACCTCCCATTCTGATTCAGTAGGGAGTCTGAAATCATGAGCCGGTGTTTCATTGAACCGCTCTGATGTAATAGAACGTAATCCGTTTCGCCAATTACAAAATGCCTTGGCTTGTGTCCAGGTCACACCTACCACCGGATAATCGTCGAAACCTACATGGGAAAAATATTTCTTTGTATAGGGTTCATTATACGCATAAGTAAAATCACGTATCCAAACCAAGGTATCGGGATAAACAGGAACAGATTCTCGCATTAAAAAAGAACTCCGGTTTTCAATTGGAACAAGTTCTCCCTTTTCATTTACAACAGAACCTTCGTATTTTTGTGTTTCGAAGTTGAAACTATTGCTTCGTTTTGCAGCTTGTTTATAATCCACCCAATAATATTCGTACACCAATCTTCTTGTGTCAATTTCTTTTTTGTAATTAAAACGGTCCTGTTCCGGAAGATAAAGTTCATCCATTGCCATTTGGTAATCCGGATCATTCCACTCAATACGTTCTTCCCAATTAATTTCAGGTTCTTTCAGCGGTGCACCGTATTTATCCTCGGTTATCAGAAAATCATTATACGTTTGTCCCAGTAATTCTCTGGCCTTTTTGTCTCTTACCCAATATACAAATTGTCGGTACTCATTATTGGTGATTTCGGTATCATCAATCCAAAAGGCTTCGGTTGATACCGTTTTGGCTGGGCTCGGTTCATATATTTCATCGTCATTGGGACCAATTGTATACGAACCTCTCGGAATATAGACCATTCCATAAGGAATTGGCTCAAACCATTTTTCGGAAGTCCCTTTACCCAGAGTTAAGTATTGGCTGGTAGTATCTTTCTGGCATGAAGAAAAAAGCATCACTGCTGCAATAAATAGATATGTGAGTGCTTTTTTCATTTATCTCAAAATCCTGATGATATTTAAGAAACGTATCTTTTTCTTCTAAATTGCTTCAAAAAAAAGCCTTATGTTTCCATAAGGCCGCATATAAATCTTCCCTGAATTAATATTCCCAAAGATCTTGTTCGAAATTAAAGATTTTATCTTCAATTTTCTTCGATTCCAACATGGCTTGTTTACCCAAAAGATAAGAGCTAATGTCGCGGTTGTTATATATATTCGATTCCTTTACAATATAACTGCTAAACATTCTCTTAATAAATACATCGTCGAAAGAATTCTGACGCGCCGTATTATAAGGATTCTGAACCAGATTGGTTGCCAATAACCCACGAGCTTCGGGATAGTATACCCAAAACACTTTTTGGCGCTGAACCTGTCCTGAAGTATCGCCTTCGCGAACATACTCGCGAATTGGGCACAATCCCAATATTCTAACATTCAACGTAGAAGTCTGCTTATCGAAATACCACTCCTCTTTTACCATATATTGCTTAATCTCATTGGGTCTGATATCCCCGGCAACAAGAACTTCTGTTTCTTCACCTGTATCAAAGTCGATTTTTTTCTGAGTAGTTGCCTGTGCCCCAAAAATCTCCTTCACCTGAGCAAAACTCATTGGAATTTTGAAATCATCATCCGTTCTGGCGTCATAAGGAGTAATTTGTCCACTTTCAATCCCTTGTAACAATAGGTTAATCAAGTTAATCCGGTCTGCAATTTCTATTGTTGGATAATACAACGGGATATTCATTTTCTCGCGCAAATCGATGATACGCCAAAGTGTTTTCGACCAAAAAACATCTGCTTCCCGAACAGAAACCAACGGCATCGGTTTTTTGGCATAAATATCGTTTTGCTTATAAGCTCCATTTACGATTTGTGCATTTGTACTTTTGTGTACAAAGCCCATCATAAGTGCAACTATTCCGATATAGACAACTAACTTTCTCATATTTCCTTATTTTATTTTAAACGATATCGGATCGAGATCCCTGACAATTCCATCATCTCCCCGTGCCTTAATATCGCCGATATAAACTATACTATTTACATTTACTCGTTTTAACGCCGCCTTTTGCTCGTCCGTAAACCGGTTCGATCGGGAAGGATAACGGTTTGTAAAACCTCCTTCGGCACTTGTTTCAATTGTAAACTGAGTAATTGTGTATTTAAAATCGAAATCAAAGTCTACCAATACTGCCAATACTCCATCCTGAATTCCCAGAACTTCTTTTCGAATATTACCTCCCGACTGTCCGCCAATCTGCGCAACCGGATCAGGAACCTTTTTAACGCGCCAACTGGTCGTGTTTATCAACCGTCGTTGACCACCAATAGTGGCATAAACCGAGACTTTTGTTTTTGTCTGATTTGGATCGAGTTCAGTGGGTTCGATCACATAATTATCTCCCACTTTAGTAATTTTACCATTTGTCATGGTAATGTCCAGATTTTCGTTTGGAATAGCTCCGCCACCCACTTCAAACGGATTTTTTAATCCCTTGTAAAAAACATTCATTTTTGAGGCCGACATCGTTACTGTTGGCTTAGCCACCTGGTATTCCTGTTCAAAAGGATAACTTTTAATAATTCCTCCCGGAGTTTTGTATTTAATAAGTCCACTCCATTTAAATACTCCTGCTCGTTCTGTACTTCCTCTATAGGTAGCTTTTCCATCTTTTACTTCAACCTCTTTGTTATTAATAAAAATCTGAGGCTGCTGGGTAGTATCTTCGGCTGCTAAGAACACATCGGCCTGGTATGTATCGCCCATTAAAACTATATTTGAGTTGGCGATAACCTGTGCCCCAAGTCGGTTAAATTTGAAGGATCCGGCATCAATTTCGGAATACAAGTATTTGGCAATATTTGCTTCCGCATTTTTTACATCAATTTGAATCTTTGAAAGTAAAGTTAATACAGCTATCAAAGGTCGATCTTCAAAATGCTCTGACTCCCATGTTTTACGATTACTCTTTTTACTTGCTGACTGGATTGGATCTGAAGTATTTAGTTCGCGTGAAATGGTGGCAATTAAATCCTTATCATCTTCGTTTATTAACGAAATAACAAAATCGCGATAACTTTCAATCTCTGCTTTAAGATCGTTGGCTCGCTTTTGGGTTACCATTAATTCGGAAGGTGAATTCAAGTCATCTTCTTTTTCAATTTCAATCGTGTCTCCATCAACAGTAACATGGTAATAATCCTCGCTAGTAACCGGATTTTCTTTGTTTACCACTTTGTAACCTGAATATTTTACCAATTCATCTTTAAGTATGGAAACATACTTAATCATTGCTGCTGATCGCGTTTTCAGCTCATCAGCTTTCTTTTTCCATTCGCCAACTTTCGTTGGATTATCAATATACGCCTGTTCAAACGAAGAATAAATCTGCGCATTTTGCATGTCCACTGCCTTAAGTGTCTGCAAAAGACTCGAGTCAACCACCCTGAAAGCCTCAAGCACCTCTGCCGCAACGTTTAACGCCAACATCGCGGTAAGGACAATGTACATCATGTTTATCATTTTTTGCCTCGGGGTCTCCGGGCAATTTTTTGCACCCATAAGCTTTCCTAGTTCAGAGTTTTACTTTTTGTAACTCATAGCACCCAACATGTTGCCATAAATTTCATTTAAAGCTGCTAAATTTTTGTTGAGCATTTCTGCATTCTCTTTGTATCTTTTTAGTTCGTCAACCGATGAAGTTAGAACACTATTCATTTCTGAGAGGTCCTCATTAAACTTCTGATTCGCTTTAAATTGCTCTTGAGTTTCTTGTAACTGACTTTCAAAGCTCGTATTTAAAGAATTCAGATTTTTATTCAACTTCTCCAGATTACCGGCATATTGTTTGGAACTATTCCCGATATGTTCCAGTTCTCCCGAAATCATCTGTGCCGACTTATCATAAGACGACGAAAGCCGATTCCCTGTTTCGGAGAGTTGTTTGGCTGCTACCGAATACGATTCTACCAATGAATCAACTGATTTATTTATAGAGTCGTTGGCACGGTTATTTATCTGAGCAAATGAACTCATCGATTCTGAAGCAGTTCCCATATTTTTGACATACATATCGGTTGCCAAAGTAGCTGAAGAAATATCGCTAATTCCCCGTGCGGTGTTACTCAGGTCATTTAAACCTTTTCCTACCTTATCCAGCAAGTCAGGTGTTAAATCGTTACTACCCAGCAGTGTTTCCAGACCACCCTTTTTAGTTTGTAAGTCTTCAAAATCATCCAGTTCATAATCCTCCCTTAATTCAGGATAAACCTTACTCCATTCAGGCATTTCTGTAGGTGGATCAAAAGCTGACAAAAAGAAAATGAATGCTTCAGTTAGCAATCCAACTGTCAACAATTCACCAGAGTATGGCCAGTGTTGTAATTTAAATAACGCACCAACCATTACAACTGCGGCTCCCCATCCATAAACATACCCCATGAATATTTTCCAGCGTTTCGACTTAAAAAGTTCTCCTATGTTCATATAATTTTGGAATAAAGTTTAACATTTAAAATCTAAAATTCTTCACCAAATGTTGATCGTACACAACGGAAACCAACATATGATTTTGTGGTATCCTGATATTCGTAATTTCTGGTTGACACCTGCACAAATTGAGAGATGTCCTTCCATGATCCTCCTCTGGTAACTTTTCGTTTCATTACAGGTGGATCATCTTTACGCGCATTGTATGTAAATGTAGGATTCAAATCACTAAAATAGTTGTATCCTGCTTCATCGTATGCAGTACTTGTCCATTCTGCTACATTACCAGCCATATCGTACAATCCATATTCATTTGGATCGTAACTTCCTACTTTGATAGTGGCAATGGCACCGTCTTCAACATAGTTACCTCGCAGCGGTTTAAAATTGGCCAAAAATACTCCTTTATCATCTCTTGGGTAATAACCACCCCAGGGATACATCGAAAATTCTTTGCCTCCACGTGCTGCATATTCCCATTCAACTTCAGTAGGCAAACGATACTCCATTAAAGTAGGTTCTCCCCTTTCTGTTAAATAATCGGCTTGAATTTTGGTGCGCCAGTTACAAAAAGCATTCACCTGTTTCCAGGTTACACCAACCACCGGATATTCGTCGAACCCGGGATGAAAGAAATATCTTGTTGCAAGTGGTTCGTTATATGAGTAGGTAAAATCACGGATCCAACATAAAGTATCAGGATAAACATGCACCTGATCTCGCATCATAAATGAAGACCTGTTTTCGATGGGGACCAAGTCTCCATCTACATTATACACATTACCTTCGTACCGCTGGGTTTCATAATTATAACTATTGCTTCGTTTGGCCGCCTGATTCAAATCAACCCACCAATATTCAAAAACCAATTTCCGGGTATCAACTTCCTTTTTCCCAAAAAACCGCTCGTTTTCAGGCAAGTATAAATCTTCCATGGCCATTTGCATATCCGGATCTTCCCAGTCGATTTTCTCGCGCCAATTTATTTTTGGAGGATCAATCGGATTTCCATTTTTGTCTTCGGTAATAAGAAATTCAGGGTACTGATCGCCCAACATTCTGCGAGCCATCGATTCTTTAACCCAATCAACAAATTGACGGTATTCGTTATTTGTTATTTCGGTGTCATCCATCCAAAAAGGATCCTGTGATACTGTTTTTGTCGGTACTCCCCCACTACTCACATCCTGATCGCTAGGCCCGATATTAAAACTTCCTCTTCGAATGTAAACCATCCCATAAGGTTGTGTTTCCTTAAATCGCTGCCTTTTTTGCACCCCAGTTAACTCTCCGTTTCCACCGGAACCGCCACCCAGGCATCCGGTAAAACCAAGTGCAATTAAGAATACAACTGCAATTAAAAGTAGTTTCTTCATAGTTTGTATTTTTCTTTATCAGGTCTTCTATCAGATTCGTAAATATACTTATCCGCAATAAAATAATAAAATATTAACGTCTAATCCAAACACGTTTAAACATAAATTCAAATCACAAGAACCTAATACTCTTATATTTTTGACTCCTATTTCTCTCTATATCAAGAGAATAATTTATAAATATTTCGTGTGATGCGAAACCATTCCTACTCATAGCCGATGTAACCAAATCAAACGAATATCCAACTCGCAATCCATTAAATAATTCCACTCCCATCAATATGGCAACCGCATCCTGCACCCGATATGAAATTCCTCCCCAAAATCGATCGTCGTAAACCACATTTGCGTTCAAATCCATCTGCCACGAAGCCAGATCCGACTTAAACAAAAAAGACGGACGCACTTCAAATAACGGATCAGCTAGCTTAATATTGTAACCTCCCATTAAATAATAATGCCTTACAAGAAAGTCAGTTGCAACATCGTCGTACTTTACAGCAGCTTGATTTAAATGTGTAACCGAAAATCCTGCATAGTACTTATTAGTATAAAGATAAGCTCCTAAACCAACATCCAAAGCCATCTGACTTGCTTCTCCCTGAGGAATTGACGCATCCGATTCCGGTGGTGTATACATACCATCCTCCGGGATACTCCAATCTCCATTAATGCTGTAATTAAAAACTCCCGGTGCAATTCCTACTCCCAAAGTCCCCAAAGAAGTGGTGAATTTGTGCGAATAACTTAGGTTTACCCACATGTTATCGTAAAATCCCCACTGATCGCTTACAATATTAATTCCAACACCACCCGGTCCTCCAAACGCATTAACTGCAGCATCAACGCTAAATACAAGCGTCTTGGGTGCACCTTCAACTCCCGACCACTGGTATCGATTTAATATGAGACCATTAATCGCATTGTCTGCACCTGCAAATCCCGGGTTTACACCTAATTTATAATACATGTTATTGGTGTACTGAGGATCCTGCTGACTATAAGCCGCGAGCTCTACCATTATCACTAAAAATAAAAAAGAAACAGTTCTTTTCATACTCTCTTTTCATCCGGCAAGTTAGCCTTTTTCTATCTCTTCAAAAGAAATAAAAAAATGTTATTTGTAACAATCTTGTGTTAACAAGGTATGCAAAGAACGGTGTTAAGTTCGGATTATTTTAACAATTCATCAATTTTTTGAACATATTTTAACCAAAATTCAGGAATTTCGTTGCAACAAGCTTCATTAAACTCCTTTTCCGTGCATGCAATATAAGTAATTTCGTTGGTTATCGATTGCACTTGTAGCCACCATTGATTGGTTTCAGCATTTTTATAAAAAATAAGTGGCTCATTCAATTCTGCAATTTCGACTTTATTAATATCAAAACCCACTCCTCCGCCTGGCAACAAGGTACTTCTTTTCAAAAATCCTTCGATAAAATACCACACTACCTGAGCAGCCAGCTGCACAGATATTTCAATATCCGGAACATTTTCATCAATTCCAAATAAACCAAACACGTTCAGCCGGTTACCCAATCCGGCGTATTTTGCAAGTTGGCAAGCTTCTTCGCTATGTAAACCATTTGGCATTTTTTTTTCGCTTGGTGCATCGGTGTGTTTGAAGGCAGCAAAATCAAAAGACAGAAAATCACTGTTTCTAAAAATAGGTTCGGCCACCGCGATATCGTCTCGCAGCTGACCAAGCCGAATATTGGTATTTATTCCTTTAACTTTTACAAAGTATTCTTCCGGAACATAATGGCTTTGATAGCCCACCAGGCTAAACTGAAAGATGTTGGGCTGACTACTAAAAACCCTTGATAAATAATTGCCGGAGTTAAACGGTTCTTTTCCCTTTTTTACGTCGAGAAAAGCATCAATTGTACAAAATGAAAAAAACTTGTTATTACGATATGCCTGGCATACTCCATAACTAAAATCCTGACTACCTCCCAGAATTACAGTTACTATTCCCAGTTCTTTCAGATAATCAACGACATCGCGAAGTGCCAGATAATTTCCTTTGTAACTACTGGCTGGTTTTAAATTCCCAAAATCAATAATGTTTACTTTCCCCTGTCCGGCAAGCTGATAGATTTCTTTTCGTATCCGGTCGGGAACATCGGTAATCTCACAATTGATGTCTTTGCTGCAAAAAGGCACTCCCACAAGCGCAATTTCAATGTGTTTTACATTCCCATCCCGAAATTTCTGGGTATGCTTTTCAACGTTTGCACCAAAAGAATATTTCCAGTTATACGAAATATCTTTTGCAAATACATCAAAATCAACGGCATCAAAATAGGGTTGCAGGTTCATTTTTTTTTCGTAAAAATAAAGGCAAATGATCAATTCACCTGCCTTTATTCTTTATTTTTTTCTACCGCGTCGTGCTTTTGGCTCCGGCGCCTCTTTAATTATTGCCATACAATCATCAAAAGAAAGCTCCCCGGCCTCAACTTTTATGGTTTTTGGTATTTTATAGTTTTTCTTTTTATGCTTTATGTACGGCCCCCATCTTCCATTAAGAATCTGCAATTCGGCATCTTCTTCAAATAGTTTCACAACTGCATTCCTGTCTTTTTCCCGTTTGGCTTCAATCAACTCAATGGTTCGTTCGATACCTACCGAATATGGATCATCTTCTTTACCCAATGAAACAAATTTGTTGTCGTGACGCACATAAGGACCAAAGCGCCCGATGGCAACAGTAACTTTTTTCCCCTCGTATTCACCAACATCTCTGGGAAGTTTAAATAATTCCAATGCTTCTTCCAGAGTTATCGTTTCAATATGTTGCCCTGATCGTAAACTCGAAAATTGTGGTTTTTCAGCTCCTTCTTCATTTGATGTTTCACCAATTTGAGCCAACGGACCAAAACGGCCGATTTTTACAGAAACTTCTTTCCCCGTTTTTGGGTCAATTCCCAAAATACGCTCTCCCTTCGATCGCTCGGCATTTTCAAGAGCATGCTCAACTTTCCCATGAAATGGCTGATAAAATTTATCGATCATTTCGTTCCATACTTTTTTACCCTCGGCAATGTCGTCGAATTCCTTTTCAACATTTGCGGTAAAATTGTAATCCATTATCAGGTCAAAATTCTCAACCAAAAAATCATTTACAACAATTCCTATATCTGTCGGGAAAAGTTTATTTTTTTCAGCTCCTGTTATTTCTGATTTTACTTCTTCTTTTATTTCTCCTTCGTGTAAGGTAAGAACTGTATATTCCCGTTCAACACCAGGGCGTTCTTCTTTAACCACGTAGTTTCGGTTTTGAACCGTGGTAATTGTTGGTGCGTAAGTTGACGGACGTCCAATTCCAAGTTCTTCCAAACGTTTCACCAACGATGCTTCAGTAAAACGGGGAGGACGTTGTGAAAAACGTTGCATTGAAATTACCGATTTCATTTCCAGTTTATCGTTAACATGTAGCGGCGGAATAATGGTTTGACCATTTCCGTTGTTACTGCCTTCGTCATCGGTTGATTCGATATATACCTTTAAGAAACCATCGAATACAATTACTTCGCCTGTGGCCTGAAAGCTCTCGGCTGCATTCGAAACATTTATAGTAACATTGGTTCGCTCCAAAATAGCGTCGGCCATCTGAGAAGCAATTGTACGCTTCCAGATTAATTCATATAGCCTCTGTTCCTGCGACGATCCCACAACAGTCTCATTGTCCATGTAGGTTGGGCGGATTGCTTCGTGAGCTTCCTGCGCACCTTTTGCCTTTGTTTTAAACTTACGAATCTTTACATATTTTTCGCCATGAAGTTCTTCGATTTTTTGTTTCGAAGTATTCAGTGCCAGTTTCGACAAATTCACCGAATCGGTACGCATGTATGTGATTTTTCCACTTTCGTACAAACGTTGTGCAACCGCCATGGTTTGCGAAACCGAAAAACCTAGTTTTCTACTGGCTTCCTGCTGCAATGTTGAAGTGGTAAAAGGCATTGCAGGTGTTCTTTTCCCAGGTTTTTTAACCACATCGGCAACGGTAAACTCGGCTGTTTTACATTTCTCGAGAAAAGCATTTGCCTCGTCGCGTGTTTTAAACCGTTTTGGGAGTTCAGCTTTTAACTCGGTTAAATTTCCATTTTTATCAGAAACCAAAAAGAAACCGGTTACGCGAAAAGCAGATTCACTTATAAAGTTTCTGATATCGCGTTCGCGCTCCACAATTAAACGCACTGCCACCGACTGTACACGACCTGCCGAAAGCGAAGGTTTTACCTTTTTCCAAAGCACCGGAGAAATCTCGAAACCAACAATGCGGTCCAACACCCTGCGGGCTTGCTGGGCGTTTACCAGATTTTCATCAATATCTCTCGGATTTTTGACAGCATGGGTAATTGCCTCTTTTGTAATTTCATGAAAGACAATACGTTTTACATTCTCATCCTTCAGTTTCAGCACCTCTTTCAAGTGCCATGCAATGGCTTCTCCCTCGCGGTCCTCATCGGATGCGAGCCATACAGTGTCAGCTGTTTTTGCAAGTTTCTTCAACTCCGAAACTATCTTTTTCTTATCTGCTGAAACAATATATTTAGGCGTATATTTTTTCTCTAAATCTATACCAAAATCCTTCTTCTCAAGGTCCCTGATATGCCCCATACTTGAGGTCACAACAAATCCGTCTCCAAGAAATTTTTCAATAGTTTTCGCCTTTGCGGGCGACTCGACAATAACCAGGTTTTCGTGCATATGCTTTCTAATCCGTTCACAAAATTTTTGCAAATTAAAGAAAATGAAACGCTAAGTTCAAAATTTATCGTGCTATTTTTTATTTTCTATTTAATTGAAAATGATGAATTTATTTTAAAAAAAATAAAATATTCTTCAATTTCATAACGTTAAAACAATTGTTACGAGTGTAGAATCATATATATTTGTTGCCTTAATAAAATCCACAAAATTCATGGTCGAGAAGAAACTCAATTTTAAAAAATATATCATCTGGTTCTGGTCTATAGTGTTAGTTTTCACTGCATCAACTGTTCTGTTCTTCTATTTGATTGCAGAGGGAAGACTAGGATTTATGCCCAGCTTTGAGGAACTGGAAAATCCCAAAAACATTCTGGCTTCCGAAATCTTTTTTGAAGACGGGAAAAGTCTGGATAAATATTTTATTCATGAAAACCGGACTTTTGTTAGCTACCAAAATCTTCCTCCACATTTAATTGATGCTTTAATTGCAACAGAAGATGTGCGTTTTTACGATCATTCCGGAATCGACCTCCGTGGATTATTTCGTGTTGTAAAAGGATTGGCAACCGGCAATTCAAATCAGGGAGGAGGTAGTACACTCAGCCAGCAGCTGGCAAAAATGCTTTTCCCCCGTAGCGGAGTAAGCAGTAAAATGGAACTCGTTCTCCGAAAATTTAAAGAATGGGTAATAGCCGTGAAACTGGAACGGAGTTACACAAAAGAGGAGATAATACTAATGTATTTAAATAAATACGATTTTCTGAACAATGCTGTTGGAATAAAGTCAGCCGCAGCAGTTTATTTTAATATCCCACCCGATTCGTTACAACTTCACCAGGCAGCCATGCTGGTTGGAATGGCCAAAAACTCGTCGCTGTTTAATCCAGTACGCCGACCGGAACTGGTTCAAAAACGTCGCAATGTGGTATTAAACCAGATGGAAAAATATGGTTACATCACAGCTGCAGAAAAAGATTCGGCACAACAACTCCCACTGGATTTGGAATATAAAAAAGTAGATTACAAAATTGGTCCGGCGCCTTATTTAAGAGAATATTTACGTTTAACGTTATCGGCCAAAGAACCAGAGCGTAAAAATTATGCTTCGTGGCAAGAACAAAAATACATCGAAGATTTAGCCGAATGGAAAAATAATCCGCTTTTTGGCTGGTGCAATAAGAATAAAAATCCAAAAGGAGAAAATTACAATATATACACCGACGGCTTAAAAATTTACACCACTCTTGACTCGCGAATGCAAAAATATGCCGTTGAAGCTGTGGAACAACATCTGCGCTACGACCTTCAACCTTTGTTTGATGGAAGTATGCAAGATCTGAGTAATCCACCATTTGCAAATAATATGGGATCGGAAGAGGTTGAAGGCCTGCTGAACCGCGAGATAAGAAAAAGCGAACGTTACCGGGTAATGAATCTGGCCGGAAAAAGTTTCGACGAAATTAAAGCGAAATTTAACGAACCGGTTGACATGACCGTATTTTCCTGGAAAGGTGAAGTTGACACACTAATGGCACCTATTGATTCGATAAAATATTACCTGCGCTATTTCCGCTCGTCGTTTATGGCCATGGATACTGAATCGGGAAAAGTAAAAGCTTATGTTGGTGGCCCCAACTATAAGTATTTTATGTACGATATGGTAAAAGACGGGAAACGCCAGGTTGGCTCAACCGTTAAACCGTTTTTATACACACTGGCCATGCAAAATGGCCTGACACCCTGTACAAAAGTGCCTTATGTAAGTCAGCAATTTCAACAATGGGACGGAAGTATTTACGAGCCAAAAGATTCGGATGTTGACGAAGAAATGGACGGCAAAATGGTGACCTTAAAATGGGGACTGGCGAACTCGAAAAACCGAATTTCGGCCTGGGTGTTAAAACAGTTTAATCCGCAGGCTGTTGTTGATGTTATGAAACGTCTTGGAATATACAGCCCTATTGAAGCTGTTAATTCAATGTTCCTGGGAGTTTCGGATGTTACTTTATACGAAATGGTTGGAGCCTTTAACACTTATGCCAATTTGGGTGTATATACAAAACCCTATTTTGTAACCCGGATTGAAGACCGCCACGGGAATGTTATAGCACGTTTTCAACCCGAACGCCACGAAGCAATTGATGAACAAACAGCCTATTTAATGCTGAATTTATTACAGGGTGTAATTAACGAAGGAACGGGAATTCGTTTGCGTGGTTCAAACTTGTGGCGTGAAAGAGTGACTCAGGAGTATGGGAAATTTACCATGCCAATAGCAGGAAAAACCGGAACCACACAAAATCACTCCGATGGTTGGTTTATTGGCACAACACCAAAATTAACTGCCGGTGTATGGACAGGCGCTGATTTGAGAAGCATTCACTTTAAATCAATTGGCGCGGGACAAGGAGCAAATATGGCACTGCCCATTTGGGGTTACTTTTACAAAAAAGTGCTGGCGGACGAATCGCTGGGAATAAAAGAAGAAGAAATGGAATTTAAAAAACCGGCGCATTTTGATATAAATCTCGATTGCGACCAACTGGAAAAAAAGGACACTACTCCGACCGAATTTGATGACTTTTTTTAGAAACCAGCAGGTACCTGCAATGATTTATAACTTGCATGCAGGTTACTCAAAGTCGTCTAAAGGCCAACGTGGTCCAGTTCTTCCATTTTCTTCTTAAGCAACTTCATCGTAACTTTTTTATAATCAGGAATAATTTCCGGCTCATTAGTTATTTCGGTTTCGTTAACAGCTAAAAATATTTTGTTGCCTTCGGTTTTAAGTGCAACAATTGTAACCTTCTCTCCCAATGGAAGATTTTTAAAAACTATTTTATCGGATTCATTCTTACCGCGAATAATAGATCTGAAACGATGAAAAATTACTGACACTATTACTTCATCTGGGTTATTTTCAAGGATGAAAATATTGGTTAATGATTTGTCGCTCTTGTAAAACTTGTCGCAATTAAGCCAGCCCAACTGCGTAGCACTAAAAATATAACGGTTAACTTCAGAAGCCTTAATACCATCAAATTTACGTTTTCTGATTTTTTCCTCTAAATCATCAAATTCATTACTATTCCGATAAAATCTACTTGCTTCCACATCATATTTCAGTTCTTTCAACTTTTCGTCAAGTTGCTTTGCCCTTCTGATTTCCTCTTCTGTGAGCTCCCCTTGTTTCGAAGAAAAAGCAACAGGAACGGTATAAGACACGTTAACAGGTTTTCCTCTTTGTTTGCCCGGTTTCCACTTGGGCATTTGGCTCACCAGGTAAACAGCAACTTTATCGAGCGTTTTATTCAAGCTTCGGACAACACGTATATTTTTGGTAGCACCGGTGGTATCAACAATAAATGTAACATGCACTTTCCCTTCAATTTTGTCATTTAGTGCCGAATACGGAATTAGAGCATTTTCAGCTATATACGTTCTCAGTGCTTTGTCTCCCCCTGGGTATTCCGGCATATTTTCAACAATAAAAAATACCTCATTCACAGGTTCCGGATTATTATTTGCCATTACATCTATTACAACAACATCATCAGAAACATTTTCATTCGCCAATTGCCAGTCGATTACATTGTTTATCTTTTCTCCGTTAAATAAAACCATTCCTTTTTTCTTTTTTGAATAAGGAAATCCTATCAGGAGCTCACGCCCCAGTCTTATCGAACAGTTTTCTTTCCCTGCTTTCGCTGAAACATGAAGCATTCCTCCGGTTTCCAACAATATATCGCCTGAAATTGTGGACAAAGCAGCCAAAACCATATCGGATAATTTATAATACTCTCTTACTGCAATCCTAACATTACCGATTATCTTTTCTCCTGTCTTTTCCAAAACAAACGAATTGGCTTTTATTTCAATTGTAGTTCCTTCACTGCAAAAAAGTATCGTGTCTTTATCTGGTCGAATAGTAAAAACCTGAGGTTTTTTCTCATGGTATTTCATAATATCGGCCAGCGAAACAGAATCTTCTGCGACAACAGTTGCGACTTCCTTTGGCTCCGGCTTCTCTATAACAAATACTTCGCTTATAGTTTTTTCTCCTGTGATGCTATCGGCAATATGTGCAGAATCCATTGTAAGGGTTTCACGACATACAGATGCATCAGCATGCTTCTCCTGATTATTTCGGGTTATAATCCCTGTATTTTTTACATCCGAATTTATCCAAACCAGAGCAACACCAACAGTAAGTAAAATAACCGTAGCACTAATCAGCAAAGTGTTTAAATAATTTGAAAAGTAATGTTTTAAAGAGCTTTTAGGCTTTGCATCCGGAAGATTAAAAAGCATTGAACTAACCTCTTCTTCAGCTATTAGCGGAGACTGCGCGATTAAATTACTGAACAATTGCTCCAGTTCATTATTGGTTAAATCGTTTCCTTTCATTTCGCAACTGTTTTAGATTTATTAGTAAAACCACTACTCTTCCTTCCCGATTCCTTATCGACAAGTAACAGTCTTAGTTTTTCACGACCACGTACCAGTCGATTCTTTACAGCAGCTTCGCTTATGGAAAGATCTTTGGTAATTTCTTTAATCGAAAAACCCATTATATGAAACATTAAAATTGTTTCCCGCTGCCCTTCATTAAGTTGATTAATGCATTTATGTAGCAGTTCGTAGTCGTAATATTTTTCGATGGAATCAGATGAAATTCCAATATTAGAAGACTTAATGTCTGGCTGTTCCCTTAAAATATTCTTCCTGCGTTGTTGCTTCAAATAGGTATTTCGTGCAATCCCAATCAGAAAAAACTGAAAAGCCTTAAAATCCTTAAGTGTATGAAAGTTTTCAAAGGCCGATGCAAGTGTTTCCTGAACAAGTTCCAGCGCTTTTTCCTCGTTTCCAGCTACCACTCTGCAATAAGCTGAAAGACGGTGTTGTACAGGTTTGTACAACTGCATAAAATCAGAAACCTTCTGTTTATTGCTATTCACAATTTTTGCTCGTTTTTTAAAAGAGTACCATTAGCACCAAAAAAGTATCGTTAAAATTTAAAAATCGTTTATTTTTAAAAAACTATATCCTATCCAGACCTAGAACTTATTAATCCTGATCTTCTCAAACTGAAGTTCATCGAATGATTTTCCAGCTCTTTCGGTCTCGGCATAACCAACTGTAACAATACTTAAAACCTTGTAATGATCACGGATATTTAGTAAATCCTGAATATACTCTTCCGAAGAAACCTCATCGGAATAACTTCTTTTTCGTATTTGAATCCAGCAGCTTCCCAAACCAAGAGTTTGAGCCGTTAATTGCAATAAAACAGAGGCAATGGAACAATCCTCCACCCACACATCGTTTTTGGTTTCATCGGCGCAAATAACAACAGCAAGCGGGGCAGTTTGTAAAGGAGCTACCCCATGAGGTTTGCACTCTTTTAATTTCAAAATCAGCTCACGATTATCAATAAAAATAAATTCCCAGGGATTTATATTTTTAGATGAAGGCGAACGCAAAACAGCCTCTTTTAATAATTCAACTTTTTCAGGTTCAATTAACTGGTTTGTATATTTCCGAATACTTCTGCGTTTTCTTAAAATGTCAATCATTTTGTTCACTTTTAGTATTCAAAAATAGATTTCCTATTTCGTGAAAAAAAATTTTATACCTTCAACTTCTCATCTAAACCTTTTTACAATGAGAATCAATCTAATTCTACTTTCCATTTTCAGTTTTACAGTTATTTCTTGCGGAAACTATTATTCAATGGATGACTTTAAATCGGTCGAAAAAATCGATGCCCATTTTCATATTTATACGAGTGAAAGTACCGCCGTGGAACAAGCAAAAAAGGATAAGTTTAAGTTACTTTCCATCAATACACACTCCGGAGCTTGTGAACGTGTGATTGAATCCCACCAGTGGTTACGGAAATTAAACAAGGAGTACCCGGCAGAAATGGAGTACTCCGGCACTTTTTGTATGGATGGATGGGATGAGCCGGGATGGAATGAAAACACCATAAACTGGCTTGATCAATGTATTGCAGACGGGGCAAATTCGGTTAAAGTATGGAAGAATATTGGGATGGAATTTCGTGATAAAAATGCGAACCTTGTAATGATTGATGATCCGCAATTTGATACTGTTTTTGCCTATCTATCTGAGAAGAAAATTCCGTTGGTTGGACATTTGGGTGAGCCAAAAAACTGTTGGTTGCCATTAAGTGAGATGACTACCAAAAACGACAGTGGCTATTTCTCACGAAATCCGCAGTACCACATGTACAAACACCCCGAATTTCCAAGCTATGAAGATCAAATGGCGGCCCGCGACCACATGCTGGATAAAAATCCGGATCTGATTTTTATTGGATGCCACCTGGCCAGTTTGGAATGGAGTGTGGATGTGCTGGCTGAATGGCTTGATAAATATCCCAATGCAGCAGTTGACATGGCGGCCCGAATGGGTCAACTTTTCTACCAAACCTGCGAAGACCGCGATAAAGTGCGTGCTTTTTTTATTAAATACCAGAATCGTATTTTGTACGGAACTGACATTATCGACAGGGGAGGAAACACAGAAGACTTTCACAACAAAATACATGAAACCTGGTTACGCGACTGGGAATACCTGGCAACCAGGAATAAGATGACCAGCAGTTTAATCGACGGCGAATTTAGGGGACTTCAGTTGCCAAAAGAAGTAATCGATAAAATCTATTCGTCGAATACAAAAAGATGGTATAAAAGTTTTTAAATAAAAAAGATTCCAGCTTTTTGCAGGAATCTTTTCTATATCAATTTGTAATAAACACCATTAAAAATTCAGAAATTTCATCACTTCCTTATCACCCTGCAAGGCACCTTCAGGAATAGGATTGGCTTCTGAAAAAACCTTTAAATCATCGGGAGGCAGCACTGTAACGAAATCTTCCTTGTATCCATTATCGTATGGAATATTATTCATATTCAATTTCAAATGCCTTCCGAAGAAATTATAAGCTGCTGTACGTTTTGAATAGCCATAATCGTGTTTTTCGCATGGCAAATGAACATTTTCCACCTTATGCTCGGCATCGTACAACGCATATACTTTTTGAATATAAGGGTACTCAATTCTGGGTGTATTACTGGTCCAGTCGGCACCGTCAGATATAAGCAGCAAAGGTCGCGGAGCGCATAAAGCAGCAATTTCCACATTATTGGTCTGATGATTTTTACTTTTATGAACCGGCATTCCGCTTTCGCAAACACAACCTCCAAAAAAATGCGCCGACACCTGAACCACAGGAACCGAAACTTTAATCCGGTCGTCGATTGCAGTTAGCATAAAAGTTTGTGTTCCTCCACCCGATCCACCTGTAATTCCAACACGTTCACTGTCAACATCGGGGCGCGACAACAGATAATCCAAAACACGCTTGCTGTTAAAGGTTTGCAACAACAGAGCAATGGGCATTCTGTGGGTTACCTGTTTCGACTCGGCATAACCTACCATATCGTATGCAAAAACCACTGCTCCCATGCGCGCAAAAACGGCACTTCGTGTCTGAACATCTGCATACAAACGTTTATCGGCTGCATGTCCGTGCGGGCATAAAATTGCGGCACATTTGTCTTTTTTGCCAACAGGTCGGTAAATATTACCTGTAATATAAAATCCGGGGAAACTCTCGATGGCAATATTCTCAACTATATAACCATCCATTTCGCGGGCATTTCTTATTATCGGATTAAAATTACCTTCTACTTTTGGCATTTTATCCAACTGCATACCCGTTACAATCCCTTGTCTTATTTGTTCTGCTCTTTGCTCCCACGAGTTCCTGTCATCCCATTTTTTACTGAATTCCTTCATCATCAGGTTTGCTTCGTCCTCGGTCCAGTGACGTCCCTGACAAAGCATATTCTCCTGACTGAATGAATGAAATTCCAGGCATAGAAAAATGAGTGGCAAAATGATTTTAACACCTTTCAGAATATTCATTTTCAGAAATATGTATGTTATCAAACTACAATGATCGGCTTAGTTAAGCTCCAATCATTTTATTGAAGATATCCAGTTGTTCTTTCATTGCAGCAATTCGGTCGGCAGGAGTTGTACGGGCTTCAAGTAAAATCCAGCCGTCGTATTTCATTCC
Source organism: Draconibacterium aestuarii (assembly GCA_026671195.1). GTDB lineage: Bacteria > Bacteroidota > Bacteroidia > Bacteroidales > Prolixibacteraceae > Draconibacterium > Draconibacterium aestuarii. The sequence continues at coordinate 228,624 of JAPOHD010000020.1, forward strand.
GACAAATAAATCTATCAGCTGCTGATATGGATATTCTCCTACATTTAATTCGCGAATATGAACAGTATCGCCCAAGTATTTTTTTACCGAGTTGAAGTTTGCCTCAAGTCCGGGTGGCAATAAATCCTGATCATTACAGTTCCAGCACATTTTTACGCTTTTTTCAGTAACCTGATCAAAAATTGCTTTCATATTTGGTATTTCCTGCGACACATTACCATGCACCTCCACACGGACTACCTGCCCCAGATCTTTTGCAGCTTTACCAACTTCGTTTAGTGAAGCAGCAATTTGTGCAATAGTTTTTTCTCTGGGTACTTCTGTCGGAATACCATTGGGTTTTACCTTAACTCCGGTTGCACCAATATCTTTGCATAATTTTAAATACTCGATTGTATCCTGAATATTCTTTTTTACACGATCCTGATCTACGTGATGATAATCGAAATTCGATCCGTACCCAACGCAAGTCACAGCACTATCGGCGAAACGTTTTTTCACTTCCAGTCGCTCCTTTTGACTTAATGAAGCCTCCACTCCATGTGCATGTTCAGTTCGAAGCTCAACACCCATAAAACCGGCTTTTTCGCATTTGGCAATCAATGTTGGCAAGTCCCAGTCTTTCCCCCACTGGTAAGTTACCAAACCCAATTTCATTGTCGATTTTCGTGGCATTGCCTGCATTGTCATCGGATTAATTACACTTAGTCCGGCACCTGCGATCAGGCTTTTTTGAATAAAACTTCTGCGTGATTGATTCATATTCTGTTGATTTACTTTAGCTTTTTACATACCGGCATATTCGTCGGCCAGTTTATTAATTTGATCATCAGTTAAATTCTCACCAGCCACAACCAATCTGTATTTAAAGGTAACTGAGTCGCCTTTTTTCATACTAAAATTAAGTTCTTTATCGCCGTTTGAGAATATTTTTTGTCCCAAAGTATTCGCAGCAAACAACCCATAATCGCGGGCGTGCCAATAAGTTGGATACCCCACATTATTGGGGTGATCAATAATAACCAGCGAAACAGGTTCTCCGTTTATTTCACTTGATAGTTTCATCCAGCGGCAACGGGTTCCCCAAACTTTACCTCCTTCAATACCATCTGCACTTCTGTAATTTCCTTTTACATAGGTATTATCCATTTTCTTAACCTCTGTAACTACTCCGTGAGAATCCATTAATTTAGTTGGTTTGTCTGTTGGCAATTCCAGTTCGCGGGCCATACGAATTGCAAACATTCCTTCTTTATTATCGGTGAATTTTACTTCATCGATCAGGGCTTTTAATGTTGTTGTACGATCAATGATACGAAGGTTTTCTTTTGCTGTAAAAGTAAATTTTGTATCATCAGAAAGCATGGATTTGTTGTCCGGAGATTTCCACACCGACTCGGTTTCCAAAACAGCTTTTCCTTTTCCGCTTTTGGCCTGTTTTACCGACTGATGGAAAATGGTTCCAAAGCCATCTTTTTTCTCGGCAGGAATCGCCTCTGAGTTATTCCAAAAGTCAAGACCATTAACATCTCCGTAATTTAACCAGATACCCACATGATGCGGATGATCGGTTCGATCGCCTTCTTTATTTTTCATTGGGTAACTACGTGTAAGCACATTACCTTCGGGCGATATAACCGGCCACAATACCGGTTTCATAATGTTGTCAGGGTAAATGTATGATGTAAACAATTTTCCATCAATGTTCACATCTATTTTTTTTGCTGCTTCGTCTACCTTTACATCAATAGTTTGCTGTGAATAACAATTGCTAAAAAGCAGTGATGATCCGGTTGTTATTGCCATTATTACAAGTGTTCTAAACTTCATAGTATATTCTCGTTATTTTTCATTTACAGAAATGCAAAGTAACCTCTGAGCAGTTACAGTGCATTTCAATATAATTTGAATGATTAATTTGCTTAAAGAGTCAGCTGTTAAACAATACCTGGCACCTCAAATCCTTTTCGGTAGTTCCTGGTAAGCATTTTATCTGCTTCCACATCGTTAACAAACTTTTCGGCCTGCGGATTAAATGTAAGTACTCGTCCAAGACGATAAGCTATGTTTCCAAGATGCGCCAGACCAGAAGAAAGGTGTGCTGTTTCAACCGGACCATTTAAAATAGTTTTATCGTGTTTACGAACCGCTTCAATAAAATTGGCAAAGTGTCCGTCGGTACCACCTGCACCTCTGTCCATACCCGACGCTGCAATACCTCCATCGTCGCCTGATTTACCGGGAACCCTGTCCCTGCCTAAGTACGATTTGTATTTATCGTAACCATCAACTACAATAATTCCTTTATCGCCGTAAAAAATATTACCCACAGTTGCCCCTTCTTCAGTATTGGTGCACCAAGGACGAACTTCGAACTGGATAATTTTATCTTCTTCGGGATAATGGTAAATTGATGTTAACACTTCGGGTACTTCTTTGCAATCGTCCCAAAGAAACTTACCACCCATTGAAGTAATTTTTGTTGGTAAACCAACATCCAATCCCCACATACATAAATCTGTTTCATGGATTCCCTGGTTACCTACATCGCCATTCCCGTAATCCCAATGCCAGTGCCAGTTATAATGAACCAGGTTTTTGGTAAATGGTCGTTTAGGTGCCGGCCCCGTCCAAAGATCATAGTCCAAACCATCCGGAACTGCAGAAAATCCCTGGTCGCCAATGTCGCCCCTCCAGCGGAAAACCAAACCACGTGCCATATATACACGGCCAATGTAACCATCGCGCATTAACTGAATTGCTTCGTTAACGGCCGGTGAGCTGCGTAACTGTACACCATGCTGTACAATACGATCGTATTTTTCTGCGGCTTCAACCATTTTACGGCCTTCCCAAATATTATGAGATCCCGGCTTTTCAACATAGCAGTCTTTTCCTGCCTGACACGCCCAAATTACGGACAAAGCATGCCAGTGGTTTGGTGATGCAATACTTACTACATCAATATCTTTATTATCCATCACACGACGCAGGTCTTGTTCTAGTGCCACATCGTCGCCATACTTGTCTTTAAAGCTTTTTTGACGTTCTTTTAGTAAAACCATATCAGGATCGCACAAAGTGGTAACCTGTACATTATCCTGTGCCATAAGTCCCTGGATATGACTCTTACCTCTACCATTCACGCCTAACACAGCAGCGTTTATACGGTCGTTTGCACCAAAAACTTTTGCCGAAACAATTGTAGGCGCAACAATTGCTGCCGAACCTGCAGCAGCAGTTTTTTTGATAAATGATCTTCTAGATTCTTTCATTTTATTGATTTATGTTGATTTAAATTGAAATTTCGCACCGTTAACGTTAACGACACTCAAAAATATTAACTTTATTCCGAAGAACTAACAAAATTCGTATGCCTTTGAGCATATTATCAATATTCACTGATTTGCAAAACGCAGAAATTTACACCTGAATAAAACTCAACAAAAGCTAAATTGTATTGTAACCTTCATTCCTGATGCAATTTTTATTTTTTCCAAAAATCAAAGTCATTGAATTGTTACCAGAGATATTCCAGGGATCAACAGCGTCAATCCTGAGTTTTTAGCACCTCCTGTTCTGTTAATAATCAACGAATAAAAGAGCAAAGAAAGAAAAGGATTACACTCATTTGAATGTAACCCTTTCCGATTCTATCTAACCAAACCATTTAACCCAATTCGGATTAAATAATCTTATGAAAAAACGTTACTATTCTCCTCCGGTATCCCCGATAGCTTCCATTGGATCTACGTTAGGAGCTCCGGCAGGCTGAACAACATGAGTTAATGGCTCAATATTATCTTCAGCACCATCATAACCGGTTGTCTGGTTTAAAACAGCACCAACGTTACCAATTAAGTAAGGCTCATAAACAGGCCAGAAAATATGTTTTGGATCCATGGTGTATTTTGTTGTAGGATAAGTCGACCAAGGCACTTCATCCCTGAAGAAGTTGCTTTTCTCTGTCACTCTGTCATAATAGAAACTACCTGCCGAAAGTGATTTTTCAATATCGGATCCAGATATTGAATAAGAATGTCCTTTATACGACTTTCCTGTTTTCGCATAAATTACCGACATACGTACCAATTCATCGTGGCGATATTCTTCACCATAAAGTTCACGGTTCCGTTCATCAAGAATTGCTCCTACACCTTCCTCCTGTACATCGGAAGCAGTGTACATATATTTGGAATTTGCACGTGTGCGAATAACATTTATATCATCGGCTGCACTCTGGTATTTATCTTGCCAAAATCTTGCTTCAGCCCTTACCAGATACGCTTCAGCTTCCCGGTAAATATACATGTCGGCCTTACCACCGTCCTGGCGTTTTACCTGATCTTCTTCGTTTGGGGCAAAGAACTTATAGAACGGATACCCATAAAAACAGCGGATTGAATCTTCACACAGCAATGTTCCTTCGTGATAAAGTTTAACCGGAGTTCCGTACCATTCGGTACCTTTCAGGTCTTTATTATCATAAATAGCCATATCCATATCAAACCAGTTACCACGTTTGTGGCGGTAATCCTGCCAATCTGTTTCGCCATTAAAGTGCCATATTTCGTATTGCGAATAATTGGTTGGGCGACAGAATCCCTGTCCACGGCCCCATTTATGCATTTGTTTCGATTTTGAGTTTTGATCGATGTTGATACCTGTTACTGTTCCTGTTGGAGGTGCTTTAACTCCTTTGTTTGTACTATACAGGTTCGGTCCCCACGCCCTTACACGTGCACTTCGTCCCTGATTACCATCAATAAACGCCTTGTTTACAATCGAGAATATGCCTTCCGGATTTTGCGCTCTTTGACTGTTTGCGGCCTGATGCAATAAATTAATTGGATCGGCAGGTTGTTTACAGTCGAACCCGTCAAGTGTCTCTCCGGTAAAAGGATTCTCGTTATTTCCTACCATCACATAATCAACATCTACGTCATCAGCAGTAAACAATCTCGATTCAGGATCGTCAATAACGGTGGTCATCAAAGCTTCTGCTTCCGCAAATTTTTTGTTCAGCATGTAATATTTTGCGAGCAAAATTCGGGCTGCATCCACCGGAGGTTGTCCAATTGGAAGTTCGCTTTTTTTCTTCATATGTTGAACTGCATATTCAAGGTCATTAATCATCTGATCCCAGATGCCTTGCATATGAAAAGCCTTAAAATCCTGTTTTGCTTCTGTTACAACATTCAAAGGGAAAGCTACATTCCCAAATTCCATAGTTAACTGCATATACCAGAATGCACGCATAAAATAAGCACTTCCCAAAAGGTGGTTTCTTTCGGTATCGTTCTCGGCATCTTCCCACTCGGGAACATCGATATAGTCAATTACCGTATTCGCATTTTTGATTTGGTAATAGCCTTCGCGATAAAAAGAGAGCATACGCCCGGCATCGTTATCCCTCGAGTTAATAGGCGTAGCATAAGTTCGCATATCAGCTCCGGGAGAATCGGGTTTATCGGTTGCTCCCATTACTGTTGCTTCACTCATACTCGAATTAAACATCAATTCGCGGGTATCGCCGTTCCATTGATTAAACAATCCTTTAATAGATGCATCGAGAGCAGTTTGCAATCCTGCCGCATCAACAAATGTATTCTCAGGACTTAAGGTTGACAAAGGAGCTTCTTGCAGAAATTCATCTTTACAAGATATGTTAAAGGCCAGTAAAAATATAAATACCAGACCTGTTATATTCCTAATTTTTTTCATTTCTTAATTCTTTTTCAGTTAATAACTTTCTTTAATTTATAAACTTAGCTTCTTATTAGAATGAAAAGTCCACACTAAAAGAATAGGTCCTTGGCATTTCTCTTTCTGATTCAGGATCTCCAATGTTCCATTTGGTAAACACGGCAACATTATCGATGTTAAAAGCAATGCGGGCACGGCTTATTTTAATGCCTTCAAGAAGTTCAGTTGGAAGGTTATATCCTAAAGCAATATTTTGCAAACGGACATATGATTTTGGTTGCCAATAATTAGCACCTCCCAAATTAATCGAGTTAATTCTGGCGGCATCGTTTATAGGATTAGTTGGTAACCAATACGGCATGTCAAACCAGTTATGGTTTTTAATGTATTCCTGTCGGTTGTTAAACGGGAAATTTGATCCTCCTTTATATCCTAATTTTGCCAGGAATATTACACCAAAATCAAAGCCTTTATACTCCACATCATTTCTGAAAGTAGCATACCAGGGATTGTCGCTAAGCCCCTGAAAAACCTTATCATCGGAGTTAATTACTCCATTATCATCCTGATCAACATAGCGGAAGTCGCCGGGATACAAACCAAATTTCGCCGCTTCAGCTTCTTCTCCAATCTGGTAAACACCATCCAGTTCGTAATCCCAAATTACATCTTTACTTTCGCCAATAAACCAGCCGTTATCAATATCATCTGGCTCTTTCATAACAGTATTTCCATTCGCATCAGTAACTGCAATTTTTTCTCCGGTTAACGATATAATTTCATTTTTGTTATAGGCAATATTTAACTGGCTTGTCCAGCTAAATTCAGATGACTCTATATTTATTGTATTGATTGACAATTCGAATCCTGTGTTTTTTAAACTACCAACGTTTGTAGTAATACTCGGGAATCCGGTAACGGTTGGCAACTTTTTATCCAGCAACATATCGTTGGTTTTCGATGAATACACATCAAGCGAACCTCTAAGTCTTCCATCCCACATACCGTAGTCGATACCCAGGTTAAAAGCCTTATTTTTTTCCCATGCCAGTTCGGGATTGGCCATTCGGTTGATATAGAGATACGGGGCCACAAAGTAACCGCCATCGTAGTTCAGGTATTTATTGTCGCTTAATCGTGCATATGCTGCATACGATCCCAAACCACTACTATTACCATTAACACCCCAACTGGCACGTAATTTCATAAAAGTTAACCAGGTTGGTCGTTCTGCCATAAATGCTTCGTTGGTAATGTTCCATGCTGCCGAAACCGATGGGAAAGTTGCATAAACATTATCTACTCCAAAACGTGAATAACCATCGCGACGTACCGAAGCAGACAAATTGTAACGGTTGCCAAAAGCATAATTTATACGTCCCATCAGGGCATTACGCGTAATTACCTCATCTGTAATACTTTCATCCGGATGTTCTAATGTTGGAATAAGTCCAAACACCATCCCATGATATCCAAGAGCCTCTGTTGGTGAAAAATTTGAAGCCCCTGCAAATGTTTCCCACATTTGGTTTTTTTCTGCGTTTAGAAGCCCTGTTGCACTAAAACGGTGTTCACCAAATTCTTTGTCCCAATTTAAAATGTTATCCCATTGCCACTCAAAACTTTCATTATGATGTCTTCTTGCATAACCTCCGTGCGACCATCCCGGATTACCGCTATCTTCATAATAAAATCTTTTTCTGAAGTCTAAACGTGTAGTCATCCTTGATGTAAGTTTAATTCCAAACGGAAGAGACAATTTCGCATACATTGTAGGAAATATTCTGTAACGGTCGTATTTCCGTGTTATCCATGCAGGATTCAGATAGGGATTGCTACGGTTTGAACCTGAGCTGTTTTCACGGAGATATTCTCTTGGGAAACGATCAGGATATGTACCTGAATCCGGAATAGTTTCATCTGTCCAAACAATATTTTCCCAGGGTGAATCGTAAGGCGAAGCAGTACGATAGCCACCGCTACCAATTGCTTCATCTCCTTCGTCCTGGTATGTAAAGTTGGCATTTACACCCATATTCAAGAAATCGGCAACTTTCACATCAAGATTTAACCGTGAAGTAAATGACTTATAACTTTCACCAACCTGCACTGATTCACTATCGATGTATCCAAGTGACCAATAATAAGAAACGGTATTGGTACGCCCTGAAACACTAACATCGTAATCTTGTCTTAAGCCAGTGTGAAAATAGAAATCCTGCCAGTCGAATTCTCTTCCTGCCAGAAAATTTTCTTTTTCACTTCCATCCAAACCAAAAGCATCGAGCCAGGCAGTTGTAATTACAGTAGGGTCTGTTTCGCCGGGAATACCATTTGCTTGCAACCAATCTGACTGGTATTCGGAAGGAACATTCTCATATTTATCAAATTTAGACCAGGGATCAAGGGTCAGGCTGTTAATGGCCTCATTCATATCGGTTAACCATCCTGTCACTTCATCACCGGCTTTAAACGCGTGCATCCTTTTTGCCCCGGTTACAACACCTAATTTTGCACCTACTCTCACAACCGCTTTCCCAAAGGCACCTTTTTTAGTGGTAAAAACAATTACCCCGTTTGATGCACGTGATCCATAAATAGCTGCTGCACTGGCATCTTTTAAAACGTCGATACTTTCAACGTCGTTTACATTTATTTCAGCAATGTCGCCGTTAAAAATAACCCCATCCAAAACAATAAGTGGCCTGTTGGCATTGTTTTCGTCATTATCATTGGCTTTAATTGTATTGTCTCCACGGATATTAAAATCGGGAGTATTTTTTGCATCTGTACTGTACCCAACTTTTAATCCGGGAACAGCAGAACGAAGCATTTCCGATACACTTGCAGGCTGGTATTTTTCCAACTGCTCTGCACTGACGTTTACTACCGAACCGGTTAAGTCTTTTTTCCGGGCGGTACCATAACCAATTGCAACCACCTCATCGAGACCGATGGCGTCAGTTTGCATTGTCACATTAATTACTGTTTGATTACCAACAACAATTTCCTGCGTTTTCATTCCTACAAACGAAAATACAAGAGTAGCATTTTCAGGTACATCCGAAAGAATGTATGTACCGTCGGGCGTTGTTACTGTTCCGATGGCCGTACCTTTTACAATCACAGTTAATCCGGGAATTGGAGCCCCATCATTTCCGGTTACAGTACCCGAAATGTTTTTGGTTTGGGCGAATACTCCAAGTTGAGATATAAGAAGAATCCCAACTAACAATAGCTTTGGCAAATGCATAAAGCATGCACCCTGCAAAGAATTTTGCGTTGCGCTTTTTTTCATAAGTCAAATGTTTAATAAAGTTTTGTTTAGTTTTAAAAATACGAGTGATTACAACTCACGAAAAGTAAGTTGTTCTAAGAATGATTAGTCCATAGGCAATTAATTTTGATTTATACCACAGTTTAGTTCAAAACGTTAACACATAACCTACTATACATTTATGAAATGAATCCAAATTACCGTTAACGTTAACGACAACTAATATAAATACATTATTTTTTTTTAACAATTATTTAACGTCGTTTTTTGTGAAATTTTTTCGAGCAGGCTCACATCCTATTGATAATCTTGTTTTTACACTCCAAATAAAATCAAAAGGCCGGTTAAAACCAGCCTTTCTTAAATCAACTTAAACCTAAAACTAACCAAAATTTAAGCCATCGCCACAATGAATATCTCCTAATTTCACATACATATATTAATGCAAATTGGCAATTCCTACATTTCTACAATTTTAATATCAACGATTCCAAACCCACCATTTTAATATCAATAATTGCCGTTCCATCTTCCACCTGCAACTCAAAATTCGGATTACCTGACAACTGATCGGTGAGTATGCATTTTCCATTTTTAAGCTTCAATTCTTTTACAGTTTCTTCATCCAGTTTTAACTGAAATTTATGACCCGAATCGTCAAAATTGCTCACAATGATTAACTGTTCATCCTCATTCCAACGCACAAACGAAAAGATTTTATCGGTGTAACCTTTTGTATTTTTTCGGTTGTAGGAATGGATTTCTCTGTACTCACCCATTAATGCCGCAGAGTGGGCAGAGAATTTCAACAATCTTTTATAAAAAGTATGTAATTCCTTTTCTACCGGAGTTGACTGCCCTCCATCAAAAGTTCCATTGTTCATCCAGCGTTGGTGCGCCGGAACACCGCAATAATCAAAAATAGAAGTGCGTGTTTCACTTCCAAATCCCATATTTTCGTCGCCGGGCTCACCCACATTCTGCCCAAAATATATCATCGTTGGCGAAGTACTCAGACAAGTTGAAACGACCATGGCCGGCTTCCCTTTTTCTGCGCTTCCGGCAAAATCGTTGCTGGCAATTCGTTGCTCATCATGGTTTTCGAGGAAATGCAACATATGGTGCTCAATGTCTTTCAAACCATCGTAAATGGCAGTCAAATGATCAGTACTTCCATGCCCCTGCATGATGTGTTTTAAAGTATCGTAAAGTTCCACCTTGTCGTAGAGGTAATCCATTTTCCCTTTATGAATGTAATCGCGGTACAAAGCCGGATTATACACTTCTGCCAAAAGAAAAGCATCAGGATTTTTCATTTTTAGTGTTGAATTCATGTAGCTCCAAAACTCCACCGGAACCATTTCTGCCATGTCGTAGCGAAAACCGTCAACTCCTTTTTCCATCCAGAAAAGTGCAATATCGAGAAACTTTTGCCACGAATCCGGAACATCTTTTCCTTGCCAGAACTCAAAATGGGCTTTGTAATCTTTTGTATCATAATCGTCGGGCAAAACATCAAAATCGTAACTCCCATCAGGTTTTACTCCATAGTTAACTTTTACAGTTTCGTACCAGTCGTAAAAATTGGGTTGTGCCAGGCGCGATCCGTTCCCTGTCCATTTTGCCGGATTTTCATCAAACCAATCGTCTGCTAATAGATGTTTCTCTCCACCAAGCGGCCGATAACCATTTAAACTTTCGGGCACTTTAAATGCTTCGCCCGGTATGTAATAGAAATTATTGTGGCGTTTGTATTCTACTGAAATATCGTCGTTTTCACCAAAATCATTAACTCCTTCTGGTTTTGACAGAGACTGATAATTACGTGCCACATGGTTGGGAACGATGTCGATGATCACTTTCATTCCGTGTTTGTGTGTGCGTGCAATCAAAGCCTCAAACTCCTCCATCCGCTTCGCCGGATCAACTGCCAAATCAGGATTAACATTGAAGTAATCTTTTACCGCATAAGGCGAACCTGCACGGCCTTTTACCACATCTGGATCATCATTCGAAATTCCGTATTTTGTATAATCGGTAATCACACAATGATGCGGAACTCCCGTGTACCAAATGTGTGTTATTCCCATCGATTTTAAGGTATCCAGTGCTCTGTCGGTAAAATCGTTGAATTTCCCCACTCCGTTTTCTTCAATGCTTCCCCAGGACTTGTTTGTTGTATTGGTGTTTCCAAACAGGCGGGTAAAAACCTGGTAAACCACAAATTTGCCTTGTGGAGATTCCGGCTGAACAGGCGCTTGTTTTTGAGAGGGTTGGCAGGAAATAATTCCCAGTACGATAATAAGTAAGGTTAGCTTTTTCATGATTTTGGTGTTCAGATAATACGAATAAAAACTGTCATTTCGAAGGAAAAATGACTGAGAATTGAAAATCAGCGGAGCTAAATCTGTTTAAATGATGGAGATTTCCCACCTACGTTCCTCAGGTTTCGAAATGACAGCTACTTCTAAATTTACTTACTCAACTCAACAATAACTGCCGATTTTGCAGGAACATTAATTTCTGAAATATCAGAAATTGTTTTACCGGAAATGATTTCCTTTCCGCTTTTATATCCTGAAATTACTTCATTAAAACGATTGGTTGTAATGGTTTTTGCTTCAGCGTTTTTATTCAGAATAACCATCACGGCCTCATCTTCGGTGTAACGGAAGTAGGTATAGGTTCCATCTTCAGGAATAAAATGCATTAGTTTTCCGTCGTGAATTACACTTGCTGTTTTTCTCCAGTTTTGAATGGCAGAAACATACTTCTGTATCGCTTTGGCCTCATCACTCAATCCTTCTCCGGTAAATGCATTTACTTTGTCGCCTTCCCAACCGCCGGGAAAATCTGCCCGAATATCACCGTGCTCACTTCCATCGTGTCGCATCAGAATCTCTGTTCCATAATAAATTTGTGGAATTCCGCGTGTTGTCAGAAAAAAGGCCAATCCTATTTTAAGCAAATCAACATCTTCTCCAACCTGCACATAAAAACGCGACATATCGTGGTTATCGGGGAAAATAGTCAGGTTGCCGGCATCGGGATATTGAAAATCGTTTGAAAGTGCTTCATAAATCTGAATCAGCCCGTAATCCCAACTTTCTTCATTTTTTAATCCCTGAGCAACCGCACTTTGTAATGGAAAATCCATCATACTTGGTGCATAGTTTTTATATCCGTCTGCATTGTATTTTCCTTTTTGCCAGTACGAAACAATGGCAGGATTCATGCTCCACTCTTCACCAACTACATTAAAATTCGGATACTCTTCCAACAATTCATTTGTCCAAACCGACATCATATTTTTATCGGGATACGGCCAGGTATCTTGTCTGATTCCTTCCAAACCAACATATTCAACCCACCAGATACTGTTCTGAATCAGGTATTTTGCCAAAAATGGATTTTTCTGATTCATATCGGGCATTTCTTTTACAAACCAACCGTCAACCATTCCCCGAACATCAACTTCCGATGCATGCGGATCCTGATTCAGCGTCCTACGATGATTGGTAATTTTAATTTCCGGATAGTTATTAATCCAGTCTTTCATTGGCATATCGTACATCCACCAGTGTTCAGACCCACAGTGGTTAAAAATAAGGTCCATAATCAATTTCATACCCCGTTTATCCAATTCCCGTTTTAATTCGACGTACTCCTCATTGCTCCCGTAGCGAGGATCAACCTTGTAAAAATCGGTGCAGGCATAGCCGTGGTACGATGCCTCAGGCATGTCGTTTTCCAATACCGGATTTAACCAAACTGCTGTGTAGCCCAAATTCTGCAGATAATCCAGTGAATTAATTATTCCGCGCAAATCGCCTCCATGACGTCCATAGTTGTAGCTCCGATCCATACCTTCTTTCATGCCTTCCACTTCGTCGTTGCCCGTGTCGCCATTTACAAAACGATCAGGTGTAATCAAACAAATCACATCCGAAGGATTAAAACCCTCACGATTAGCAGAATTCTCCTTTCGTTCCCAAAGTTCGTACGAATAAGAAGCGGCAACCTTTTTACCGGTCGTAAACTGTATTTCGAATTTTCCCGGTTTTAAATCTTTTCCCAGTTTTAAATCAACAAAAAGGTAATTCGGATTTTCGACTTTGGTTACCGAAACCAGTTCAATTCCGGGATAGTCGAGCGATACATCGGCAGTTGAAATGGCTTCGCCATAAACCAGTAACTGCAGGTCGGGTGATTGCATTCCGGCCCACCAGTTTGGCGGCTCGACACGCTCAACATTTTGAGCTACAACATTCAAGGCAATCAGGATAATAAATAAAGTAACTATTTGCTTCATTTTATTTTCATTTATTCTATTTCTTAAACTCCTTTATTTCATTTCCTTTTATCCGATACTCCTCCCCCCAAATCGTTACAGGAACTTCTATTTCAGAATGATTTAGAATGCTGAAAATACTCGCGGTTTTTGTAACTTCAAGGTGAGCTCCTCCAAAATCAATTCGGAAAGCATACGATTTCCATGATTCCGGAATAAACGGATTAAACGTTAAACGGCCATTCACAACTCGCATTCCTCCAAACCCCATTACAAACGACATCCAGGTACCGCCCATACTTGTAATGTGCAGCCCGTCTTCCGTGTCGTTGTTGTAGTCATCCAAATCGAGACGTGCCGTACGCAAATACATTTCGTACGATTTTTTCTGGTAGCCAATTCTGGCGGCTAATATGGAGTGAATACAAGGCGAAAGTGAAGATTCGTGAACCGTTAGTGGCTCATAAAAATCGAAGTGAGACTTTAATTCCTCCGAAGTAAAATTCTCCTGAAACAAATACAGACTTTGCAAAGTGTCGGCCTGTTTAATATAGGGCGAACGTAAAATCCTGTCCCACGACCATTTTTGGTTGATCGGTAAATCTTCTTCTGAAAGTTCAGCAACCGGAGTCAGGTCTTTGTCTAAAAATCCATCCTGCTGAAGATATATTCCGCGTTTCTCATCGCGCGGATAATACATTTTTTCAATGATGTCTTTCCATTGCTCGGTTTCGGTAAGCTCGTTAAACTTCCATTTTTTTACCATTTCTTCGAATAAAAACGGAAATTCCTTTTTGAGGTAATCAATTACTTCAAGCGTATATTTTAATGTCCACACAGCAATGTAACTGGTATGGAAGTTATTGTTTACGTTGTTTTCGTACTCGTTTGGTCCGGTAACACCAAGCATCACATACCTTTGTTTTTCGGCCGACCAATTCACTCGCTGACTCCAAAACCGGCTGATTCCCAAAAGCACCTCAAAACCAGTTGGTGCCAGATATTCTTTATCGCCGGTGTAATTTATATAGTCGTAAATGGCATAGGCGATTGCCCCGTTCCGATGAATTTCTTCAAAAGTAATTTCCCATTCGTTGTGGCACTCTTCTCCGTTAATGGTAACCATCGGGTACAATGCAGCACCATTTTTAAAACCTAATTTTTCGGCGTTTTCAATGGCCTTTTGCAAATGTTTATGACGATAAACCAACAAGTTTTTCGACACTTTTTGCGGTGCAGTGCTCAGGTAAAAAGGCAAACAATAGGCTTCGGTATCCCAATACGTAACACCACCGTACTTTTCTCCGGTAAATCCTTTTGGTCCGATATTCAATCTTTCATCTTCGCCCGAATAAGTTTGGTTGAGTTGAAAAATATTAAAACGAATGCCCTGCTGAGCAGCAACGTCGCCTTCAATCTTAATATCGCTGGTTTTCCATTTCCCCAACCATCGGTTTTTATGGCTTTCAAACAAAGCATCGTAACCGGCATCAACTGCCAGATCAATTGCTTCTTTAGTCCTCTCAACCAGGTTCTCTTTTTCGTAATAAAGGGACGAAACAGTTGCCGATAACTTCTCAACAACTATCTCACCCCCCTCACTCACCTTGACCTTTTGTAATGCCTCAACATATTTCTCTTTATCTCTATTCGAAATTTTTGAATCTACCTTTTCGCCATTTTTTAGCAGCTGAAACCACATTCCGGTACACACCTGAAATTCGGTTTTTAGCGTTTCAACTGTCAGGTAGCCTTCTGCTCCGCCAACAGCTCTCGAAACTTCAACCCAAAACTTTTCGTCGTAGTTTGAGTCCTCGTTTACAACATCGCCGTCGAGAAATGGACTTACCTCAATTTCACCTGAAAAATTCAGTGCTTTAACTGTGTAGCGGATAGCGCCGATTTCGGTTGCCGCAACGCTCACAAAACGGTGCGAACAAACTTCAATCTGGTTCCCGTTTTTTAATTCGGCCACAAAGCGTCGCGAAAGCAAACCATGTTGCATATCCAGTTCGCGTGTGAACGACAAAACCTTTGCCGTAGCCAGATCGAGCTCTTCGCCATTTATTTTAATTCCAATTCCAATCCAGTTGGTTGAATTAATAATTTTGGCGAAATACTCCGGATAACCATTTTTCCACCAACCCACGCGTGTTTTATCGGGATAGTAAATTCCGGCAACATAAGTACCGTTCATTGTATCTCCGGAATACTTTTCCTCGAAGTTGGCACGCTGGCCCATTTTCCCGTTCCCGATGCTAAACAGACTTTCGGAAATACGGTTGAGTTCAGGTTTAAAACCCTCCTCGATTATCTTCCATTCGTGATGAATAACGTAATTCTTCATCTTTCCTTATCTTCTAAATTTAGTTATTTGATGCTGCAACATCTTTCACAAACAATACCATTACTGCAGCAATAATCATTGACACTCCTCCCAAAACAAGTGCTAAAATCGACTGTCCTCCAAATAAATCCTGGACGATAAATCCGAGGATTGTAGCTGCCAGAATCTGTGGAATTACAATAAAGAAATTGAAAATTCCCATGTAAATTCCCATTTTATGAGAAGGCAGCGAGCCGGTTAGAATTGCGTAAGGCATAGATAAAATACTTGCCCATGCAATACCTACTCCAATCATAGAAAGAACCAACCAGTTCGGATTGCTGACCAGGTAAACCGATGCCAGACCGATACCTCCTATAACCAAACAAATAAAGTGTGTGATTTTACGATTTGTATGTTTTGCCAAAACAGGCAAAGCAAACGCTATAAGGGCCGCAACTCCGTTGTATATCCCAAACAAAACGGTAACCCAGTCGGCACCATCGTTATACACTTGCGATTGTGGATCGGAGGTCCCATAAATATGACTGGTAATTCCCGAAACAGCATAAATCCATAAAGCAAACAAACCAATCCATGTAAAAAACTGAACAATGGCCAGTTGTTTCATCGTCGAAGGCATTCGGAGTAAGTCGGAAAAAATTTCAACCAGGGCGTTCTCTTTTTTGTCTTCTGATTTTGTAATGTAAGCAAGAAGCATCAGTAAAAGAAAGAGCAGTAAGATGCCACCCAATATGTATAAATTTTTATCCAGCTGAAACCGGTACGTTAATCCGACAATTGCAAATCCTAATAAGCCGAATATTCCACCAACTTTAAGGAAGCTTGTTTTAACAACAGGCTCTTCTTTATAACCCGCCGATGCCAACGTTGTTTCTTTTTCTTCCTGAACAAATTTCTCCATTTGCTCAGGAGGATATTCTTTTGTAGAAAAAACCGTCCATAAAATGGCAAGGAAAAAAACGACAGCACCAATATAAAACGACCATTTTACAGATGGAGGAATCATTCCTTCGGGTGCCGTGTTTGGGATATTGAGCCAGTTGGTCATTACCCAAGGAAGAACCGAACCAACAACGGCCCCGGTTCCAATAAAGAAACTTTGCATGGCAAATCCCTGGGTGCGTTGCTCATTGGGAAGCATATCGCCCACAAAAGCCCGGAAAGGTTCCATCGAAATATTAATGGAAGCATCCATAATCCAGAGCGTGCCGGCTGCCACCCATAATGCGGGCGAATTTGGCATGAGCAAAAGGGCCAGCGAAGCAAAAATGGCTCCGAATAAAAAGTAGGGTCGTCGTCTTCCAAGTCTGTTCCAGGTTTTATCGCTCATGTGCCCTATAATAGGCTGGACAATTAATCCTGTTACCGGTGCGGCAATCCACAAAATGGGTATGTCTTCAACATTGGCCCCAAGCGTTTCGAAAATTCGGCTGACATTGGCATTTTGTAAGGCAAATCCAAATTGAATGCCCAAAAATCCAAAGCTCATATTCCATATCTGCCAAAAACTCAGAGTGGGTTTTTTACTCATAATAACAGTTTTTAATTTAGTTACGCTGTAAATTTTCTAATAGGAATTACAGCAAATGGAACTTTGCCGTTGAAATAGAAGTGGGAGTAAAATGTTGATTTTGCCGGAACAAATATAAAGGAGAAAAAACAACAAATCCAAATTTCAACTTGCACAGCTCCCCTTCAAACAGGCTGACAATAAACGCAAAGGGTTATTTCAAACGTTTGCAGAGAGCAAAACATTTTTTTACAACATATTTTCGGAATGCTACAAAAATTCCTGACTCCTTCAGAAAAATTGGGAAAAAATTATAGGGACGACCCCCGCACGATGAGGTTTGCATCTAAAACTTTTGTTTCGAAGGGATATTCATCGTCTTCCGATGTAATCCGTTTTAATAACATCTCGGTGGCAATGGTTCCCATTTCGTAACCATGCTGGTCAACAGATGTTAATGTAGGATCTGTAATTCCGGAGAACCGACCATCCGAAAATCCAACTATGGCAATCTCGTCGGGGATTTTAATGCCCCGCTTCTGAATGGTTTGCATGGCACCAATGGCAGTAAGGTCGTTTGTAGCAAACAATCCATCGAACTTTTTACCGGTGTTCAACAACTTCATTATAGCCAAACGCGCTTTTTCAAACGAGTCTGCTTCAATAATCAAATCTTCATCCACATCCAAACCGGCTTCTTTTAAAGCTTTAATGTAACCGTCTTTACGCTGCTTGCCTATCAACAATTTTTGTGGCCCCGCAAAGTGAGCAATGTGTTGACGCCCGCTGTCAATTAAATGACGGGTTGCCCGGTAAGCTGCATCAAAATCATCAATAATTACCTGGTCGGCCTCTAAACCGGGGACAATCCGGTCGTAAAATACCAGAGGAATATTATTGTTGCGCAAGTTGTAGAAATGACTAAAATCTTCGGTTTCTTTCGAGACAGATACCAAAATCCCATCGACACGACTGGCCAGCAGAGTTTTTGCATTGGCCACCTCGCGCTCGTACTTTTCGTTGCTCTGGCAAATAATTACATTAAATCCGGCATCGTAAGCCACATCTTCAATTCCACTAATTACCGATGAAAAAAAATAGTGTACAATTTCCGGGATAATAATTCCGATAGTATTGCTGCGGCGTTGTTTTAAACTTAGTGCCACGGCGTTGGGTTGGTAATTTAGTTTCTTTGCCAACTCGTTTACAGCACGTTTCGTTTCCGCACTAATGTCGGGATGATCTTTAAGGGCACGCGATACTGTTGATGCTGAAATTTTCAGCTCACGGGCTAAATCTTTTATGGTAATAAGTCCGCTCTTCATTGTAAAATATCGACCGCTAACAACCGGTAAAGTTTAATTGGTTCCCATTACTTTTTTGTCTAACAACAAAAATAGACATTTAAACCAATTAAATATCAAGTTTCATCATTTTAAAGCACCCAACCAGTAACCACCTGTTTTATAACATATTGAGTGCAAACGTCACCGCAAACGTTTGCATAAAACCAAGTGTTAAAAAGCGTGAAGTTTTATTAACATTTGTTATACATTCGCCTGTCGAATTTTGTTTTTGTTGAATACGAAGTACCTGTAATGTGTTGATATTTTGCCAATTAAAACATTAAAGAGAATTTAACTAAAACAAATAAAATTCAATAACTAATAACATTTAAAATGAGGATTATTCGTAAAAACCTTAAAGTTGTCTTGTTTTTAGTTGCCTTACTCAGCTACAGTATGAGTTATGCGCAGGTAAAAACAATAACAGGTAAAATTACCGATGCCGATAACGGCGAGCCTTTACCTGGTGTTACTATTGTAGTTAAAGGAACTACACAAGGTACTATTACCAATTTTGACGGAGATTACACCATTGATGTAGAAGAAGGTCAGTCATTGGTCTTTTCTTTCATTGGTTACACACCCCAAGAACTTGTAGTTGGTACTACATCAATACTTAACTTACAGTTGGCCCAGTCAATGGAAAATCTGGAAGAAGTTGTTGTAATCGGTTATGGACAAGTAAAAAAAGAAGATGCAACCGGTTCGGTTACTGCTGTTAGAGCTGAAGATTTTAACAAAGGAAACATTACTTCGCCACAGGATTTATTGGTAGGTAAAGCTTCGGGGGTTGTTATAACCTCGGCTGGCGGTGCACCTGGATCAGGATCAACAATTCGTATTCGTGGTGGATCGTCGCTTAACGCATCAAACGACCCGTTAATTATTATCGACGGAATTCCGATTGCAAACGACGATGTTTCGGGCGGTTCCAACTTCCTTGCCTTTGTTAATCCAAACGACATTGAATCGATGAGTGTTTTGAAAGATGCTTCGGCAACTGCTATTTACGGTTCGCGTGCATCGAATGGTGTAATTATTATTACCACCAAAAAAGGAAGAGCCGGAAGGCCCACCCAAATTAACTACGACATGAATACTTCGGTTTCCACTCCAATTAGATATGTCGATGTTTATTCCGGAGACGAAATCAGGCAACTTGCCAGTACCAGACCGGAAATATTCCCGGTTGAATCGTACGACAAACTATGGAATGCAAATACAAACTGGCAAGATGAAATCTTCCGTACATCAGTTTCGCAAGACAATAACTTTAGCATTTCAGGATCATTAAAAGATGTTCCTTACCGTGCTTCGGTTGGCTATTCAAACCAAAATGGAATTCTGAAAAATACTTCTATGAAAAGGTTAACCGGAACAATTAGTGTTGATCCGATTTTGCTTGACGGCGATTTAAGAGTGAACCTGAATGTAAAAGGAATGACTACTGATAATAATTTCGGAGATTCAGGTGCGATTGGTTCAGCAATAAGCATGGATCCAACAAAACCTGTTTACGATAGCAATTCAGCAATATCAAGCCGCTCGGCAGGTTATTTCCAGTGGGAAAACTATGGTGCTAATCTTGGTACGCCAAACCCGGTTGAACAACTAATGGTTGTTGATAATAAATCGAACGTTAACCGTGTGGTTGCCAATGCACAATTCGATTACAAACTACCTTTTATTGAAGGTTTACGTGCCAATTTAAACCTGGCCACTGACCAATCGAAAGGAGACGGACACAATAACCGCCCTGTAACTTCTCCTTCAACCCTAACCGGAGAAACAGTGGGAATGACCAGTACATATTGGTCGGAAAATTCTAATGATCTTTTTGAATTCTATCTGAATTATAAAGCCGAAATGGCATCTATTAAAAGTGTGCTCGATGCAACAGCCGGTTATTCGTGGCAGCATTTTCAACGAGAAGGAGGTGACTATAGACTAGGAATTAGCCAACCCACTTCATCTTTCATTACAGAAAACTATCTGGTTTCATTTTTTGGTCGTGTTAACTACTCGTTAGCCGACAAGTATTTGCTCACATTTACACTTCGGAACGATGGTTCTTCTCGTTTCCAGGGCGATAACCAGTGGGGTTTATTCCCATCGGCTGCTTTTGCATGGAAGATTAAAAATGAAAACTTTTTAAAAGATGTTGACGCCGTATCGAACTTAAAACTTCGTTTGGGCTGGGGTGTTACCGGTCAGCAAGACATTGGTAACGACTATCCTGCACAGGCAACATACATCGCATCTTCAGGAGGTTCGTGGTACCCGATTAACGGAGAGTTTTTGCCAACGTTACGACCCAATGCCTACGACCCCGATATTAAATGGGAGGAAACAACTACGCAAAACATCGGTTTGGACTTTGGTTTTATGGATGACAAAATCTCAGGATCGATCGACGTTTATAAACGTGTAACCGACGATCTGTTAAACGAAGTTACCATTCCAACCGGAAGTAATTTTTCAAACACCTTATTAACCAATGTGGGTAGTTTGGAAAACAAAGGAGTTGAACTTTCGATTGACTGGAGAGCTATCGCACAAAAAGACATGATGTTGAATTTAGGTTTTAACATTTCGTACAACGATAATAAAATCACAAAACTGTTGCTGAACGACAATGAAGATTATATCGGAATTTTGTACGGAGACGGAATGACCGGAACCAAACAAGTTACACGTGTTGGTTACCCGGCCTACTCATTCTTTGTAAACCAACAGGTTTATTATCCAAACGGAACACCGGTTGAAGGAATGTATGTTGATATTTCCGGAGAAGGAGGTACTGTAAATGGCGACAACGACGACAAATACATTTACCACAATCCGGTAGCCGATGTATTAATTGGTCTTTCAGCCAGCTTTAAATACAAAAATTTCGATGTTTCAGCATCGTCGCGTGCAAGCCTTGGTAACTATGTGTATAACCAGGTTGCGGCAAGCTCGTCGTACGACCAAATGTACCAGATTGGGTACTGGAAAAACATGCCAACCTATTTGAGCGAAACACAATTTGTAAAACGACAGTTTACAACCGACCACTTTGTAAGCAATGCCTCATTCTTTAAACTCGACAATTTTAGTGTTGGGTACACCTATCAGGAAACAAAAGGAAGAATGATTCCGCGCTTAAGCTTTACGGTGCAAAACGTGTTTACAATTACCGATTACGAAGGGCTCGATCCTGAAGTCTCAGGAGGTATAGATAATAATTTCTACCCAAGACCACGCACATTCATGGTGGGAATTGGATTCACTTACTAACCCTTTAAAAAAATTAAAAATGAATAAGTTAAAATCAATTTTTATCATATTTCTATCAGCGCTGCTAATTACATCGTGCGTTGATGATTTGGACGTAACTCCAAAAGATCCGGATGTTATTATGGCCGGAAACCTGGGTGACGATCCTGTGTACATGCAACAGGTGTTAGGTAAAATCTATGCCAGCTTTATTATTTCCGGGCAAGGCGCAAACGGTGGTGCCGACATCAGTGCCTCCGACGAAAACTTTTTTACGACCATGCGTGCCTTGTGGAATCTTCAGGAAATAACTACCGACGAAGCCATTTGTGGCTGGGGCGATATTGGTATTTCTGATTTGAACACACAAACCTGGAGTCCGGAAAATCCTTTCCTTACTGCAGTTTACCAGCGTTTGGGCCTGAGTATTACTTATGCCAACGACTTTATTGGCTTAACCAATGGCGATTCAGACCCGAAAGTGGTTCAATACAATGCCGAAGCAAGATTTTTGAGAGCACTCGCTTATTACTGGTTTATGGATTTATTTGGAAATCCTCCGTTTACCACCGAAGAAGATGGTGTCGGAAAATTCTATCCTGAACAAATCCAGCGTGCCCAGTTATTCGACTACGTTGTATCTGAATTAAAAGAAATAGAAAGTATTCTTCCTGAACCCGGGAACTCATATCCGCAAGCCGATAAAGGTGCAGCATGGATGCTACTGGCTAGAGTTTACCTGAATGCTGAAGTATACACCGGAACAGCGCATTGGGACGATTGCAAAACTTATTGCGACAAAGTAATCAATAGTGAGGCCTATTCACTTAACGAAGATTACCGTCATAACTTTACAGCTGATAACCATTACGGAGCCAATCCTGAAATGATTTTTGCATGGGAACTTGATGGAATCAATACTCAAGGTGCTGTTGGAACCACATTCATTATTCAATCATGCAGCGATGCGGAATACATTCGGGCAGAAGACTACCACGGATTAACATCGAACACAAACTGGAACGGTAACCGCGCCAGAAAAGATTTTATGAATATTTTAGTTGACACATTGGCAACGTATGGTGGCCCAATTGATCTGACCGATGTAGAGTTTTCAAAAGCTAAAGACCAGCGTGTATTTATGAAAATGAAACGCAGCATCGACATCCCAAGTGCCTCTTCAAGTGGCGACTACGGAATTGGAGTATATAAATTTACAGCCAAAAATGCCGACGGTTCGCAGGCCGCAAATTACAATGCTGAGTTTGCTTCTACCGACTTTCCGGTTTTCCGTTTGGCCGATGCCTATTTAATGCGTGCAGAAGCTAATTTCAATTTAGGTAATGCCGGAAATGCGGTTACTGACATTAACATTATCAGAGAACGTGCGTACGGAAATACCGATGGAAATATTACTGCAGGCGATCTAACTTCGCAGTTTATTCTCGATGAGCGCGCCCGCGAATTTTATTACGAAGCACAGCGCCGTACCGACCTGGTTCGTTTCGGACAATATACCAACGGCAGTTACAACTGGCAGTGGAAAGGTGGCGTTTTTGAAGGGACTTCTACCAGCAGCCATCTGAATCTCTTCCCGATTCCGGGAGATGAAGTTTCTGCCAACAGTAATATTCAACAAAATACGGGTTACTAATTGTAAAAGCATTTAAAATGAAGAAATTAATATATATAACTTTCATCGGGCTACTTGGATTGCTTTTCTCCTGCGAAAAAGACGGAGATCAGATATTCTTACTTGATAATCCGGTAGCGCCAACTATTGTTTCGATGCCCGATTTAACTTTGGAAAGAAACAATGGAACAGATACATTAGAGTTTGTAGGAACTCCACTCGATCCGGGATTTGTTGCATCCACAAAGTATTTCCTGGAAGCTTGTGCCAACGGAAATAATTTTAGCAATGTAATTTCCATTCAAAACAACATCGAAGGCACTTTATTTAAAATCACGGTGAGTGATTTAAACGGCATTTTATTGAAAAAATTTCCTGCCGATGAAGCGTCTTCAGTTGATTTCAGAATCAGAGCTCAGTTAGTTGTTGATGCAGGTACCGGCGCTCCGGGAGCTGCCGACGGCACGTTTGATTACAATTCAACAACCGAAACGGCAAGCGTTACACTTTACGGATTACCACGCCTCGACATACTAAATTCCGGCATCGATCAGAAAATTGAATCGGCTTTGGGCAACGGAGAATACATGGGGTACATTAAGCTCGAAGAAACCAAACCATTTACACTGTTCGAACCCGACAATGAAATTACTTATGGCGGAAGCGACGGTGTTCTTGCAGCAGACGGAGCAGCAATAAATCCGGTTTCAACAGGCTGGCATCAGCTATCAGCCAACCTAAACGACCTGACTTATGAATTGTTGGATTTCAGAATTGGTTTAATTGGAGATGCAACACCAAACAAATGGGATGCTCCCGACCAAAAAATGGAGTACGATCCACAATCAGGCCTGTGGAGTATTACACTCGACCTCGTTGTTGGTACCGTAAAATTCAGGGTAAACGATGATTGGAGCGGAAGTGTCAATCTGGGGATTGGCGACGACGATCATCCGGAATATACCCTGGATAACCTTTGGAACAATAGTAGCAGTCAGAATATTCCAATCGACGCTGCCGGAAATTACACCATAACGCTATCCATTGGAAGCAAATACAGTGCAACAATTACTAAAAACTAAGCATGATGAAAAGAAAATCAATAACTAAAATACTTGCTTTTCTGATTATGGCAGTTGCGATTTTTGCTGCCTGTACAGAAGAAACTGCAAATGTAAGGCTCGAGCCAACACTGGCGACTGCCAATACATTAAACATCACATCCGACTCGGCAACGGTTGTTGGCTATGTGATTGCTGAAGGCGATGGTTTTACCGAACGTGGAGTTTGTTACAATACTGCGGCTGCTCCAACCGTCGACAACAGCAAAACGGCATATACAAAAGATACACCCGAAGCTACTTTTTATGTAACCTTATCGGGGCTCAATTATGCCACTAAATATTATGCCCGTGCTTATGCAACCGGCGAAGCCGGAACGGTATATGGCGAAGAGGTAACTTTTACGACCAAACCGGTTGTTCCGTTCCTATCAACTGCGGCAATTACCGATATCACAGGTAATTCGGCAACCGGCGGAGGCGAAGTTACCGGAAACGGCGGTGCCGATGTTACGGCTCGTGGTATCTGCTATTCAACAACTCAAAATCCAACCATCGAAAACAGCAAAACTACTGATGGAGACGGAACCGGAGCTTTTGAAAGTGCGCTTGCAGAGCTTAAAGGAAACACAACGTACTATGTGCGTTCCTATGCCACAAACTCAGCTGGTACAGGTTACGGGCCACAGGTAAGTTTTACAACTGAGGTGGATCTGCCAAAACTTACAACGACACCAGTTACCGGAATTACCAAAACTTCGGGAGTTACCGGAGGTGCAGTAACCGATAACGGAGGCGCCGATGTTACTACATACGGTATTGTGTGGGGAATGAATTCAGAACCAACACTTACCGACAATGTAATCGACGGAGGAATGGAAATGGACTCATTTGTGGTTGAAATCACTGGTCTTGAAAAGTACACAACCTACTATGTGCGCTCATTTGCCACCAACAGTGCAGGAACCGGTTATGGCGAAAACATTGAATTTACAACACTGGCCGACATTCTAACCTGGAACCTTCCGGGAGATTATGTGGAAGCAAGTTATCCGGGATCTGATATGACAAACTGGAACCCGGGCAATTCGCCTCAGGTAATAAGTACCATCGAAAATCCGGCAAGTTTAGAAGGTTATGTATATTTTGGCAATGCTAACAATGCATGGAAATTTGCCACTCAGCCTAACTGGGATGGTCCAAATTACGGTGATGCAGGCGGCGGTGTATTAGATCCAAATGCCGACAACATTAGTACACCAAAAGGATTTTATAAAATCAATGCCGACGCTGCTGCTTTAACTTACACTGCAGTTGCACAGGTTTGGGGAGTTATTGGCGATGCCACTCCAAATGGCTGGGGAGATGAAACGCCACTGGAATATAGTCCGAAAATAAGTCGCTGGACAGGTGTGATACACCTAACCGCCGGCAATTTTAAATTCAGGGCAAATCACGAGTGGGCATACAACTATGGTAGCGACAACAACGACGGAACCCTTCAGGCAGGAGGTAAAGATATTCCGGTGGAAATTGAAGGCGACTATGCCTTTGAATTGAATTTCAGCACACCTAACGAGTATTCTTACACTGCAAATAGTTGGGGACTGATTGGTGATGCAACTCCGGGAGGATGGAGCGACGATACCAATATGACCTGGGATACTACAAACAATGTTTTCACATTAACAGTCGACCTGGTTGTTGGTAAAATTAAATTCCGTGCTAACGACGGTTGGGACGTAAACTATGGAGGCGACTTAAATGCACTTTCAGCAGGCGGATCTGATATTCCTGTTGCCGAAGCAGGTAACTACACAATAACTTTCGATCCCTGGGGATTGACTGCTACTGTTACTAAAAATTAATTCAAATACTTTTTCTCTCAGAAACCTCTTCTATATTTTGAAGAGGTTTCTGTTTTTAAATCAAGTGCTATGAAACGTCTATTTCCATTTCTTTTTGCCTGTCTGATCGCCGTAAATTTATCGGCGCAAATCACCACCGAGCCTCAACTTCCTGTTGCCGGAAAAGCTGTGAAAATCACTTTCGATTCGTCGAAGGAAAGCACTCTGGGCTATTATACCGGAGATTTGTATGCACATACAGGTGTAAGCATTGAAGGGAAAGGTGAGTGGCAAAATGTTATTGGAAACTGGGGCGAAAACAACGTACAGCCCAAACTTACACACCTTGGAAACGGCATATACGAACTGGAAATCACTCCAGACATAAATACTTTTTATAGTGTTGAAGAAGGCGACAAAGTAACAGAAATGAGTTTTGTGTTTCGTTCCTCAACCGGCAGCCCGCAAACAAACGATTTATTTGTCAAGGTGTACGAACAAGGATTGGCAATTCAAATTACCGAGCCGGAAAACAATTCAATTGTTGCTATCTCTGATACCGTAACTTTCACTGCCAACTCATCCATCGAAGCAACAATAGAACTTTACATTGACGACATTCTTCTTGCAGAAAATACCGGCACAACACTTTCTACCGACCATATTTTTACTGAAAGTGGCACATATTGGCTCATTGCTACGGCCACTGCCGACTCAACGGTTCGCGACTCCGTATCAGTTTCGGTTCGTCCTTCTGTAATTGAAGAACCCAAACCGGAAGCCTACAAAAAAGGAATTAACTACCCCACCGATAACTCGGCAGCTCTTGTATTATGGGCGCCACTAAAAGAATTTGTTTATATCGTTGGTGATTTTAACAACTGGCAAGTTTCGAATGATTACCTGATGAAAAAGGACGGCGATTATTTCTGGCTCGATATCGCAAACCTTGAAAAAGGAACCGAATATGGTTTCCAGTACCTGATTGACGGAACAATAAAAATTGCCGATCCCTATACCGAAAAAATACTCGATCCCTGGAATGATTCTTATATTTCCGAAGAAACCTACCCCAATCTAAAAACGTATCCCGAAGGCAAAACCGAAGGAATTATATCGGTTCTGCAACCCGGGCAGGAAGAATACAACTGGGAAGTAAAC
Source organism: Draconibacterium aestuarii (assembly GCA_026671195.1). Taxonomy (GTDB): domain Bacteria; phylum Bacteroidota; class Bacteroidia; order Bacteroidales; family Prolixibacteraceae; genus Draconibacterium; species Draconibacterium aestuarii. Next base: position 256,064 of record JAPOHD010000020.1, read on the forward strand.
GATTTTCAAATGCCCGAAAAAGAAAAAATGGTGATCTACGAAATGTTGATCCGTGATTTTACGGAAGAACATACCTATGCATCGATAATTGAAAAGCTGGATTACCTGGAAGATTTACGCATAAATGTGCTTGAATTGATGCCGGTAAATGAGTTTGAAGGCAACAACAGCTGGGGTTACAATCCATCGTTTTATTTTGCCCCCGATAAATATTACGGCCCAAAAAACGAATTAAAACGCTTAATTGACGAATGCCACAAACGCGGAATTGCTGTGGTTATCGACATGGTTTTAAACCACAGTTACGGGCAAAGTCCTTTTGTGCAAATGTATATGAACAACTGGACAATTACCGAAGACAATCCGTGGTATAACATAGAATCGCCCAACCCGGTTTACTCCTGGGGATACGATTTTAACCACGAAGCTACAGCAACAAAAGAATTGGTCGACAGTGTAAATTCATTCTGGATAAACGAATATAAAGTGGATGGTTTTCGTTTCGATTTTACCAAAGGTTTTACAAATACGCCCGGCGATGGTTCGGCCTACGATATGCCCCGAATTGCTATTTTACAACGTATGGCCAACGAAATCTGGAACAGAAATCCGGACGCGCTCGTTATTCTGGAGCACCTTACCGGAAACTCGGAAGAAATGGCGCTGGCCAATTACGGCATGATGCTTTGGGGGAACCTGAACCATAACTACGGAGAAACGGCTATGGGTTACGGCGAAAACCTAAGTTGGGGGATTTATAGTAATCGAGGTTGGAACGATCCGAACCTGGTTACCTACATGGAAAGCCACGATGAAGAACGCCTTCTCTATAAATGCGTGAACTACGGAAATTCAAACGGCAGTTACAATACAAAAGAACTGGCTACGGCATTAAACAGAATTGAATTGAATTCCGTTTTCTTTATTCCACTACCCGGCCCAAAAATGATTTGGCAGTTTGGCGAACTGGGCTACGATTATTCGATAAATACCTGCGAAGATGGAACAACAATCAACAACGATTGCCGCACCGCACTAAAACCCATTCGTTGGGATTATATGGAAAACACCGATCGTACTGATCTGTTTCAGGTAATGGCCAAACTCAACGAGCTAAAACAAAGCTACGATGAGTTCTCGCCCGACAATACAGAATATAGCCTTGCCAGCGAAACAAAATGGTATAAACTAAGCAAAAACAACAAACATATAATTGGGCTGGGCAATTTTGGAGTTCAGCAAAATAACATCAACATTACATTCCCTGAAACCGGGAAATACTATGAGTTTTTCACGAAGGATTCGATAGAAATTACATCGGCTGAACAATCTTTCATGTTTGCAGCCGGAGAATATCGCATGTACTCCACACAACAATTTGACGATCCGGATGTAGTTACCGATATTGAAGCTATTCCATCACAACAAAATAAGGTGCTGATTTATCCAAATCCGGCGCACTCGTTCGTAACATTTCGCGCCAATGACCCTATCCTAAAAATTGAGATGTATTCCTTGTCGGGAAGATTGCTAAAACAGGAAATGCCTGCAAAAACAGTGGTAAGCCTTTCAATAAACGATCTTAATTCCGGCGTTTATCTGGCCAAAGTCTATCAGAAAAACAGTACTGTTTCAAAAAAACTGGTTGTAAAATAAATCCTCTGCCTCCCGTTGCAAACAACGGGCAGGCGGGCGTAACCGTTTGGTTAAAGCCCAAAAAAGCCAATTTGAGGCTTCAACCGTTTGGTTAAAGCACGAAATGAATCAATTTGATGCCTTAACCGTTTGGTTAAAGCACGAAATGAATCAATTTGATGCCTTAACTGTTTGGTTGAAGCGCAACCAAACAAGAGTTGATGGCGCAACCTTTTGGTTATTGAATACGAGCAGAAAAGAATGAATTGAAAGTAATATGATTTTAAGGAAGTGGTCTTAGAATTTCACTTTGCCTTTCGGGAGAACAAATCCCAATCGTAGCTAAACATTATTTCGTGCGAACCGTTATTAAAGCCGCTTAGCTCGGAAATAGTAATATCGTATGAATAGCCGATCGTCATTTTGGAAGTTGGTTTGAATTGGGCAATAATACCAAATGCCGCATTGAAACGATAAAAGCCCCCAAGCCAGAATTTTTCTTTAAAACCTGCCAGTGCATTTACATCGAACGAAACAGGTGCACTTTTCACCCACCTTACCATGGTACTTGTTTTAAGCCGGTAATCTTCACTCAGTTCGAAACTGTGGCCACCAATAAAATAGATATGAATTTGCTGTTTATTTACGTATTCAGTTGTAACCGTTTCGCGGGTGATTTTATTCTCAATTAATTTTGGTACAGAAAGCCCAAAATATGTGTCATCAGAAAAAAGGAAAAAGCCAACTCCTACGTTTGGCAAAAAGTTTTCGTAAATATCGTTATTAAAAATCGGATCAGGAGAAATGGTTTCTAAATCGGTTAGGTTGGCTCTATAAAAACTTACCCCTCCTTTTAAACCCATTCCTACTTTAAACTGATTAGAAACCTGCAGAAAATAGGAATAATCGACATAAACTCCGGTTTGTTTTAACGGCCCGATTTTATCAGACATCACCGAAAAACCAAATCCAATTTTTTTATTCTGAAGCGAAGTATTGTAGGCAAACGATCTTGTTGTTGGCGCACCCTCAAATTCAACCCACTGGCTACGTGCAACCAACAAAGCGTTACCCACTATGCGCGAACCTGCGAAGCCGGGATTTATTATCAACAGGTTATCCATGTATTGCGTGTACATTGGATCTTGCTGTGCATATGCTGTATTGGTAGCCACCCAAATGGCCAGCAACATAAATCCAAGAACTGCTATTTCTTTTACTCTACTCATTTACCTGTCAATATAAACCGAACCTGCAATTGGTTTCTGCCCGTTTCTCAGGTCTAAAACATAAAAATACGTTCCGGTGGGTAAGTCTTCATTACCACCACCCGTGGTCCATTTGCCATCCCAGAATTTTGGCGTAGTGCTTATTCCATAATTTTGCGCCTCGTACACCTTCTTCCCCCAACGGTTAATTACCGTTAACGAATTTCCTTCGTAGGTTTCAATGCCTATTATTTCGAAAGAGTCGTTTACGCCGTCTCCGTTCGGAGTAAATGCCTGGGGTATAAAGAAATCAAGGTGGGTTACCAGTACGTACACATGCGCATTGTCACACAATTCATATAAATTACACACACGATATTCGAACACATCGCTGCCTGTAAATCCCGATTCCGGAACATAAGTAACCGTATAATCCTCGTAATTAATATACACACTCCCGTTTACCGGATATTGTTGAATACTAAGCGACGATGGATCCAGATCCCCCCCCGGATTGTAATCGTTGGTCAGAACCGGAATTGTTACCTCCGTTTGTAAAGTTGTGGTATCGTAATCGTCGGTGGCCACCGGCGCATAAATTACCCAACTTACCGATACCGAATCGGTAGCTACACAGCCGTATGAATCAGTAACTTCAAGGTAATACGTTCCTGCACTGTTCACTACCGGATTCCCCCCGGTGTCGTCACTAACAATATTCCCATCCGATGTTGTCCACAAAAACTGAATATCTTTGCCCAAACTTGCTGTTCCGTCAAGCATTGCGGCTGTTCCTTTTTCCATCACAATATCTCCGGCTTCGGCAACAATCTCAGAAACACTTATGGTTACTGAGTCCTGCACTGAAATACCTTTTGGACTGGTAACTGTTAATACAAAGGTTGTTGTACTTCCGGGTGTAAACATCGGGTTCAAAATTGTTGGGTCATCAAGCTGGTCTGCAGGCTCCCACAAATAAGTTATACCTGCTGAATCAGAGACGGTTGCCTGAAGCCGATAGGGCAGACATGTACCAATTGTTGTATCACGGCCGGCAGAAACAAAGATTTGTTGATCCACGTCGACCACCACAAAAGCCTTTGAAATAACTTCCGACAAACAGCCGTTTTTATCTTTTGCCTGACACTGAATTTGAAAATCGCCCGGTGTATCCCACAAATATTCTTCCGTACTGTTTGTGGTAGAAAAAAGTGGTGTACTTTCAACCTTTTCGTTGGTAAACCACCAGAAGTAAGTATATCCCTCAACAAAATTAACTTCGAACGAATAGCTTGTATTTAAAGGAATAGTATCCTGCCCCAGCGCTGTTTGCGCCCAGTAACAAAGGATTATAACGAATACTATTTTAAAATACTTCTTCAAGTCTGTTATTTAGTTAAACTGTATTGCCGGTTTTGTCAATACACTGATGGTTCTTTTTATATCAGCAGACGGAACTGCACTCAAAACCGCTCCGTCAGCAGTTTTGGCGCTTACCAATGTAATTTCGAACACGGCATTTGTTGTGCCTGAATTTTCCCATCTATCAGCAGCTACAAAATCAATCTCTTTGTCAGCACCATCATTTGCAGTTGTAATTCCTGGGTTATTCTGATCTGAAAGAACATAGCCATTGAGATCAATAAAGTCACCATCCGGATTCTTAATGGTTACTACTGCCGAAGTTAAATTCGCATTGCCGGTATAGGCAATCCGGAAAATACTTTCACTGTTTGCCGGATCAGAGCCTTCAACACCACCCGACAGATCGGAACAAATTGTAGTATTTGGATAGACTGCATCAAAAATTAAACTCCCCGGAGCAAGAATTTCCACCTCCTGAGTAATGGGTTCGCTCAAACAGCCATTCCCATCGTTTACCTGAACCGAAAGTGTATAATATCCGGCAGGACCATCCCATACTACGTTTGCCGAATTACCGCTTACCGCACCCAGGTTGGTACTTGTACCCTCTTCGGGAGTAACCATCCACACATAAGTGGCACCGGTTTCCTTACCTGCATTCATTCGAATGTTGTAAGTTTTGCCGGCTCCCTGAGTAAAGCTGTTCTGGCTCCATCCACTAAAGGCGATCGGTACCAGAAATAATATAAGCAGTAAGTTCTTCATAATTTAATCTATATTTCCTTCGTAGCGCTTCAGTAAACTGAATTTCGGGCAAGGCGAAAATGGTGCGTGTATGCGTTGCATTTGTTCCCGGTTTAACAGGAATACCATCTCTGTCGGTAATACTTTTAAGTTCAATTGTTACATCGGTATCAACCGTAGGATCTAACGCAAACCAGTCTTCATGCACCCGAATATTCCGGTTGTCGTATTCAACTTTCTGCGTATGGTTTACTCCGTTCAAATCAAACTCCACAAGTAATGGGAAATAAACAGCAGAAAGCAGCTGTCCATTATTATCTAATGCGGTAAATACACTAGTAAAACTATTATCGGAAACATTAAAACAATCCGTGCTGGCTGTAATTTCAAACTCGCCAATGCGGTTATTTTGCTGAGGAGCAACCTCGAGGCGAATCGAATTTGAACAACCGGCAATGGAAACTTCAAGCCACACCTGGTAGTTATTTACAGAAGCTCCATCGTTCCAAAGTATTTGTGTTGTTGCAATTCCATCTTCACCGATACTACCGGTAGTATTACCTATAAAATCGAATTCACCTGTTAAAATATCATCATATACTCCGGAACCATCGGCATTGGCCGAAACATAGAAGTTGTATTCGGCATCCACACTAATCCCGTTACAGGTATAGGTGTAGGTTCCTCCTTCCAGCGGAGCAACTGCCGAACTCTGTGCTTTAGCCAACAGCCCGAAACCTGTTAGCATTATCACGGTTATGATGAGATGTTTTTGTTGGTGCATTTACAGATTATTGGAAAGTTCCAATTGTCGGTACTGCATTAACAGAAACAGTTTCACTCAGGCTTCCTCCTGTCGCCATTGTAGCATTATATGTACCACCACCATCAGCTACTGTTAATGTAGAAGAAGCACCGGCAGTTAGGGTTGCTGTCAAATCCTGTGTGGCTTCACCCGTTGTTGTATTGAAAGTAACTGTAAATACATCTGTAACAACTGAAGTTACATTGTTGTATGTTACAACTCCTCCACTATATGCTGTCACGCCAGAGGCACCATTATTAAAAGTATTTAATACAAGATTGTCTGGCAAGTCAATCGTGTAAGAGTAACTAAAGGTTCCTGAAACATTTTGAACGTCAGGTGTTACCTCAAATGTAAATGTATTTTTTTCTGCAACAATATCTGTACCCAATGCATCAGCACTATTGTCACCAACACCATTACGGGCTTGACAAGTGTTATATGCAGAAACATCTGTGTCAATTGTAAGCGTATAAATAGGGAGGGCAGACATCGGAATGTCAACATAGATTTGGTTTTTACATCCAGAAACTTCATCAGTAATAATAAACTCTAACGTGCAAGTACCAGTAGCATCATCACTGTAGGTAACATCAAAGGTAATAGAGGTTACACCAGTGCCAATATCGGTCAGACTCGGACTAATATTTGAAATAGATGATGTACCTGTTGTTAATCCAGTTGCAGTTAAAGTTGCATCACTTTGATTTGCAATAGCGATAGGAAGTGTATAACTATAAGTTCCACCAGGATAAGGAGCAAATTTTCCTTGCGCCTTCGCATCATTGGCCACAAAAGCCAATGTAAAAATCATTAATAAAATAAAACTAATCTTTTTCATAACGTTTAATTTTTGTTTTTTCAAATTTTTTATCTTTTTCTTATTTCTTAATTCTAATTAAAACTGCCTACATCGGGCATTACTGCAATGGTGTGGGTTATTGTGTTATCACTTGTGTTGGCTTCGGAACACGATCCGGCAGCACCATTACTTACTTCAAACTGCAGATCGAGTTGGTTCCCCGGATCGTTATTAATTCGAAACGTAAAAGTTACCTCTGTACTTGCTCCGGCACTAATTGTTCCAGCTGTATTTGTGCCTGCATTTGTACCTCCGGCAATGGTTAAATCATCAACACCTGCACTGGCTCCCGTAAGAGCAAAGTCGAAAGACCAGTTACCCGCACCGGAAGACCTGGTAACTTGAAACACCAGTTCGGTTGTTCCCGGATTATAACTTGCGCTGTTGGGATTAAAGGGGCTGCCAAACTCCGGGCAGTCGTTGCTTGCGTGAGTTGAGGCATCGGTAACGGTAATATTAAAATCGGCAACTGTTACGCCTGTACTTACATTTAAGCCATTGGAACATGCGCCATTGCTGATGGAAACCAGGTTTAAGGTTTGATCCTCGGCAACTCCGTATAACGTTACGGTTACCGTTCCACCTGTAAGCGTTATTAAACTATCAGTACCCCCATTAATATTATAGGTAACTGTTGCGTCTACAGTTCCGGAAAGTAGAAACTCGGCGTTATCGCCAGAACAAATTATACTATTTATTACACTAACACTTACCTCAACCAACTCGCCTACAACCTTTGCGCGGTGAGAAGTGTCAGGAACACTTGTTGAAGCAGTTTCGAAAATGTTTACAAAATATTCTCCGGGTTCAGTAACAACAAATTGATTGCTGGTTGTTTCCGACAAAACTATCCCAAGTGAATCGCACCACTGGTATAAATATGCATCGGCATGTAAAGCTGAAAGAACAACTGAATCACCGCTACACAAATCGGAATAAACAGGAGTTAATCCTTTATCGATATCTCCCGAAACAAAAAAATCATAAATACCGGTGCTATCGTTTTCATTGTCTTCCAGTGAGATTATATCACCAAAATTACATTCTGTAGAAGTGGTATGCGGAACATATTCCTCTGGTGTTGGACAAGTAATTCCGGAAATGGCTGTAGAATCGACATCTCCCAATATATACACAGCCGCGGTTGAATCTATCTGAACATCTATTTTTTGAGCATTTGAAGTAGCTGTTAAGCTTCCTCCAACAATAAGATGAGCACCAATACTAAGGTTGACTTTATTATTCAACTCCAAATCTCCATAAATAATACATACAGCACCATCATTCAGATTAAATATGGCATCTGCCCCAAATGATAGGTCGCCTGTAATTATCAAGGTATCATTAACCGTTAAAATATCTTTAGTACCTATACTTTGATTTCCTTCCCATAAAGTATATGAATTGATAGTAATTTCAACACCATTAGGAAGTAATGTTCGCGCAAATTCAGATTTTAGATTAATCGTTTCAGCTTGAGAATTAGGATTAAAACATAGAATAAACAGGCAAAGCATGAGTGTACACCAGAATAAAAATCCCGAATCCAAAGAAGACAGTCGTTTACGATTGGATACAACTTCCCCATTTGGGCTCCTATACCATACACTTTTACAGCACACCACTTGCACAATTCTTTTATTCTTACTTTTTATTAACTAACATTCGCCGGAAACACAATATTTATTCATTAACAGCACATCCCTTAAAAGGAAGAATCCAACTCTTCGAATTGGTTGCATTAATGATTTTTCCTGTCCCTTTTACAATCAATTTTTTTATGTAAAAGTTTGATCAGATTAAATTCCTACAAAATTTATGCAGATCAACTATTAGAAAGTCAATTAACTTTATTGTCAAATACAATAACAATAAATACTTCTATTACGGCCTCGAAATTAAAGAATTAACAATACTAAGTGCAAAGAAATTTATCCAATACGAGAAATATTCCCCATATGGGACAATAGGTGCTGAGTTAATTAATCTTTTTAATAAGTCAGCTCTCTTTTTTTATATTTATAATATTTACCGCCTGCATTAGTAAAAATAGAGAGGCCGTATCAAACATGCTGTTGATACGGCCTACCATTACCTATTTTTATTCTTTTATTTATTCTTCTGCAAAATCCTTCCCTTTATTCTTTAGCTTTTCAATATCATTAACCGTAAAATCGCCATAAAACGACACTACAAATCGAAAACTCTGATTACTTTCGCCTTTTGTAAAAATATGACACTCTGTAAATTTTCTCTTTTTACCCAGCAACCAAATCTCGGCTTCATTATCGCTATCGTCTTCAAATTTCTTATACTGCGAAGGTAACATCGCAATCACCTTCTTAGTAAACTGATCAGCACTTAGGTCACCTTTTTCCGCATTGTACGACAGAAACCTGATTTTATGTAAATCTCCGGTTACATTTTGTTCATCACCTTCGTCTCCTAAATCAATATTAACGGTTTCTATCATATTTTTCGAGAAGGTGAAGTTAGTAACGCCGTCTCTTCCCGAAAAAACATCATACATTTTATCTGATTTGCTTTGTGCTCCTGCAAGCAGGGTTGCCAGTAAAAACGCCAAGGCAAAAATTAGTGTTGTTATAGTTTTCATGCTTGTTAGGATTTATTCTGTCTCAGTATTCTGTTCCTCAAGTATATTTTCTGTTAATCCTTCCGGTTTCATCACCCAGTACTTACCCACCATATCACCATCCCAGGTATTCGAAACATTTTCGATATCGTGGATAATTTTAACCAGGTTATCGCCTAAATAAATGCTTTTGCCCTGCGGAACCTTAACCGTAATAAATATTTCCTGGTTCCGCCATTTTTTCCCTTCTTCGATAAAGAAATAGGGATCGAACAACACCGTGGAATCATTCAAATTGTAATTATAAATAATTTCCTGGCTATTTTCTTTTGCATCTTCACGCGTTTTTCCACGCGAGGCACTTTTAACCGTAATCACAAAATCATCCGAATTCGAACGTATTACATCAAGACGCGGCTCTCCCACCAGCACTTCTTCACCATCAACCACATACACCTTATAATTGTCTATCTCCCAGTCCATTTCGGCATAATCATTATATTTATCTTCGCCCAATTTAAGATAAAGGGTACTACATGAATTACAATCGATCACCTGACTATTGGTTACCGATGCTCTGGATTTGTAATGCTTTACCTGCCCAAATGAAACCACCAGCAAAGAAATCAGAGCAATAAACCAAACGCCAATCATACTCAAGGCAATTGCTGTATTGTTCGATTTGTAACGGAATACCAGTTTTGTTCCAATATAAAGCATGGCCAGCAAAGGAATACCTGCTATTATTCCGGTCAATATCATTCCAAGAGTAACCGTTCCCGGCTCAACAAGATGACCTAAGAAATCGGGCATATAAATTTCAGGACTCCAAACCATTGGCCAACCCGAAACAAAAGAATGCCCTATTACCAGTGAAGAAATAACACCAAGCAATCCAAAAAATCCGGACAACAATAATATTACTCCAATGATAATTACAACTACTTTTAGCAACACTTTAAAAATATTGTAAACCACATCACCACCGGCTTCCATCGATTTTTTCCCTTTTGAGAAAGTATCCGATTCTTTAAATTTTTTGTAGCTTTCTTTTACCTCTTTAACTTCTTCCTTTATCGACTTTTCAATATTTTTAACTGTAGCTTCCTGCCCACGCATTTCCAGACGCTGGGTTGTGTTAATTGCTTTTGGAACTGCAATCCACAGAATTAAATAAGCCAACAAAGCAGCACCCGAAGTTACCAGAAACAATACGGTAAAAATAATTCTCAGAATTACCGGATCCATATTAAAATAGGCACCAAGTCCGCCGCAAACCCCACCAATTACACGATGGTCAGGATCACGATACAAACGTCGTTTACGCTTTGCTTCTGAAGCTATTGTAATTTCTTCTTCACCCTCTTCTTCTGCAAAATCCTCCGGAGTACCCATTATTTCAATCACCTCGTTTACCCAGGCAACCGTAATCACCTTTTTTTCTTCCGCATTTTTCGAACTAAATATTTCGGCAATACGTGCTTCAATGTCCGAAATAATTTCCTTCCCTTCCTCATCTGCACCAAAATGATTTTTAAGATTAATCAGGTACTTCTGCAGCACTTCGTATGCATCTTCCTCAATATGAAATACAGTACCGCTTATATTTATTGTAAATGTCTTCTTCATTTTGTTATTTGTTTGAATTTTATCAGGTTACGATTTATGCTTTATTCAGTTTAATCTTATCGACTGCTACAACCAATTCACTCCACGAACCTTCCAGCTCAACCAGGAAACTTCGACCTGTTTCAGTTAACTCATAGTACTTTCGTGGTGGTCCCTGTGTTGATTCTTCCCAGCGATATGCCAGCAAACCGGCATTTTTTAACCTGGTAAGTAATGGATAAAGCGTTCCTTCAACCACAATCATTTTTGCTTCTTTCAGTGACTGAATAATATCACTGGCATAAAGTGGCTTTCCGTCGAGAACAAGTAGGATGCAATATTCAAGAACCCCCTTCCTCATCTGTGCTTTTGTATTTTCTATCTTCATTTTATGTCCCTCTGTTATAATATACCTTGTTTCTTATACTCTCTTTTCTCCTGCTTACCTTCACTGATTATATTCTCCAAACCTTATCAGATGTCATCCAGGCTTCTAACTCCAATGAAGTTTCAGCATCATCATCTTCCTGAAATAAATTTTCGTTAAGCATCCAGGATTCCAACTCAAGCTCCGCTTCTGCCTCTTCTTCGAATTGAAAGGCATTAACATCAAAACTCGAAAAGTCGGTCATCCAGGATTCCACATCCATTTTTGGTTCCACTTCATCGACAAAATAAATGGCTTTGAGGCTTTCTGTCGGAACCGGAGTCGATTCAATTCTTTGCGGAGCACTAACCATTGCCATTGCAATATCGTTAAAACTACTGTTTTCTAATAATCGTTTCCAAAAATCCTGTGCACTCACCGTAAAACTAATCAATACAAAACTTACCACTACTGCTGCCGACCTTAAAACTGCTTTCTGAACATTGTTTTTTGTTTTCATGACGTTTAAATTTTAGCTTTCGTTTGTTTTATGAAACTCGCAACCGAATTGTTTTCTGTTTTCTGTTTTCTGTTTTTTACAATTGCTCGTTTCATGGTTTTTGTTTTCCTGAACTTTGTTTATCTGTTTTCGTATTTAAGACGTTGTATTTTTTCCTTCGTTACACTCTGTACAGAACTCTCTTTAAAATTGTACTTTTTTTTACATTGTTATTTGCATTACAAATATATAGCCTTTTTATGGTACCATGCAACACATAGTACCATATTTTTTCACACAACTCATATTCACATTACTCTTTTGCCTGATTATGTGGTATTTAAAAAAATTATAAATCTTTTAAAAAAAATATTAAAAATCGATAAGGAGTCTTATAGTGAACAATATATTTCGAACATTCATCTTAATTAATCAATTGTAAGAATCTAAAACTGTTCATAAGTTGTTAGTAACTGAATTAAAACACTTAACAACTAACGCGTATTTCATTTGTTTATGGTTGGTATTAGTGGCAAATTTAACTTCGCAAAAATAAGGGAAAGCTAATATTAAAATACAATAAGTTAACATCTAATTAATTACAACCAGAAAAAGAAAGGCTTCCTTTGTATTAATTATAAAGGCTGGCTTAACTATTTTGGTTGAGCAAACGAAGCATTAATAAAAAATATGAAAACTTGTTTTCTTAAAACCCAGATGAACTGTAGAAAACATATAGTAAACTCACAACCAAACCGTAATCGAACGACTCAAAATCCTAACAAGTAAGTTCTATTCAATTAAATAATTATTTAAAATCCAAATCTATGATTAAAAAATTCTGTTTTTTATTAGTAGCGCTCATCATTTTATCAGCTACTATTATACAAGCACAGGTAACCTCATCCAGTATGGGTGGACGCGTTACTGATGCTGAAGGAGCTGTGATAGGTGCAGCGGTGATTGCGACACACACCCCTTCAGGAACAACTTATGGCACCGTAACCAACGTGGAGGGCCGTTTCAACCTAAACGGTATGCGTGTAGGAGGCCCCTATACTGTAGAAGTTACTTTTATTGGATATGGTGCATACACACAAAACAACATTACGTTAAGTTTAGGTGAAAACTATGTAATGAATGTTGTGCTCTCAGAAGATTTAATTTCAATAGATGAAATTATTATTACGGCAGCGCGCACAAAATTCGCCAATGAGAAAACCGGAGCCGTGACCAATATCACAAACAGTCAGATAGAAAATTTGCCTACAGTAAGCCGTAGCATTATGGACATTACCCGCCTTTCTCCTTATGGAGGCGATGGCATGAGCTTTGCCGGTGCAGATGGTCGTACGGCTAACTTTACGGTGGATGGAGCCAATTTTAACAACAATTTCGGGTTGAGCGATGCACTTCCTGGTGGAGGTAATCCAATCTCTATTGAAGCTATTGAAGAAATGCAGGTTGTAATTGCTCCATACGATGTGCGTCAAACCAACTTTATTGGTGGTGGTGTAAACGCTATTACAAAATCAGGTACAAATACCTTCAAAGCCAGTGCTTATACTTTTCACCGAAATGAGAATATGCGCGGAAATGCTGTGTATGGTCAAGAAATCCCGGGTGCGCGTGAAAAAGACCGCAATACAACTTATGGTTTTACTTTAGGTGGTCCGATTATCGAAAACAAATTGTTCTTCTTCGTAAACGCGGAACTGGCAAAAACACCAACAGTTGCCAATCGCTGGAGAGCCTCAACTGATGGCGTTGCTGATGCAGACAATTTTATTTCTCGCACAACAGAAAGCGACCTTAAGACGGTTTCCGATTTTGTAAAAAGTAAATATGGATATGAAACAGGATCTTACACAAGTTTTCCTGCAGATGAAAGCAACAAAAAACTGCTTGCCCGTATCGATTGGAATATCACAGACAAACATCGTTTAGCACTACGTTACAACTACACTAAAAACACTTCATGGAGATCTCCTAATGCTACTTCTATGGATGGTGGTACTCGTATGTCTGAGGCAAGAATGTCTCAGGAATCAATGTCATATGCCAACTCGATGTATTCGATGGACAACCTTGTTCATTCATTTTCTTTTGACTTAAATAGTCGTTTATCGGAAAACATCTCTAACCAATTCTTAGCAACATTCTCAAAACTTGACGATGTACGCGGAACAAATTCTGCTCCGTTTCCTTTCATCGACATTTTGAAAGACGAACAAGCCTACCTTTCATTAGGTTACGAGCTATTTACCTGGAACAACGGTGTACACAACAATGTATGGAACATTAAAGATGAGGTGAGCTATTATTTAGGTAATCATAAAATTGTTGGTGGTATTGCTTACGAGTATAAGATGGCAGATAATGCTTATATGCGTAACGGTACCGGTTACTACCGCTACTCTAGTCTCGATGACTTCTTAAACGAAGAAACTCCTGAAATTGTAAACTTAACTTATGGCTACGATGGTGAAATGAATCCTGCAGCTCGTGTAAGAAGTAGCAAAATAGGAGCTTATGTTCAGGACGATTGGAGTATTAATGAAAGATTCAAACTTTCCTACGGTCTTCGCCTTGATGGACTTTTCTTTAACAATAATGATTTGATGACAAATCAAGCGATCAAGGAACTTGATTATTCTGGCCGCAGTATTGATACAGGCAAATGGCCTTCAACCAATATCATATTCTCTCCCCGAGTAGGTTTTGTATGGGATGCTTCCGGAGACAAGAGCTTGAAAGTTCGTGGTGGTACTGGTATTTTCTCTGGTAACTTACCACTTGTATTCTTCACTAACATGCCAACCAATGGTGGTATGGTTCAATACCAGGCACAAATAAATGAAAGTAATGCTGCGAAGAATGGTTTCACAATGGAAGAATTTGCCGGCGGTCTTGTAACTGACGCTGACGGCAATGCTACAATAGCAGCGTTACATGATAAATTGGCAAGTTTAGGTTATCCTACAACTATTTCACCTGAAGATGGAACAGTTCCTTCTGCAATTGCTGGTATATCTTCAGATTTCAAGATGCCACAAGTATGGAAAACATCACTTGCTGTTGACTATGCATTTCCAACACCTTTCCCATTCTCTGCAACAATAGAAGGAATCTACAACAAAACGATCAACGGTGTTTCTATTTCCGATTGGAGTATTCCATCTGTAGGTGGTTTTGCTCGTTTTAACGGTGTTGACAATCGTCCGCTTTATCCTGATGGTTATCGCACCGGTACAAAAGCATTCGTGCTAGAAAACACAAGCCGTGGTTATGGTTGGTCAGGCAATATCACTTTAAATGCCCAACCAGCAGAATGGATCAGCTTGATGGCCGCTTATACACATACTGTTGCTAAAGATGTAACCGGCATGCCAGGATCTAATCCAGAATCTGCATTTACATACGTTCCCACAGTAGAGGGCCCTAACCACATTAAATTGCACAATTCTCAATACACCACACCCGATCGTCTTGTGGCATCGCTTACTGCCCACGACAAGAGTGGTAACCACTATGGTATTATCTACGAAGGATGGCGCGGTGGAGCTAACGAATCATATATGACCGTTAACGATATCAATGGTGACGGTTATAACTACGATGCAATCTATGTTCCAACTGACGATGAAGTGGCAAACAATCAGTTCCGCTTTGTTTCAGCAGACGATCAAACTCGTTTTATGGACTATGTGCATGCCAATGATTATTTGAAAAATCAACAAGGGAAGTATGCAGAAGCCTATAGCGTTTACTCTCCCTGGGTACATCGCGTCGACTTCAGCTACAAACATGACTTTGCTCTTAAAGCAGGTAATAACGAACACAAACTGCAACTTAGCTTTGATGTCAAAAACGTGATGAACTTCTTCAATTCTGATTGGGGCGTGGCTAAATATCTGAATCCTGAAATTGGTTCGGAAGCTCGTATCCTCAAATACGAAGGTGTTGATACTGACGGTGTAGCTACATTCTCTACACCCTCTTCAATCCATGGTGACACGCAAACATTCACGCCATACTACTCACTGGGTCAAACCTGGTATGCTTCTATTGGTATCAAATATATTTTCAACTAATTTAAAAGTATAGATAATATGAAATTAAAATATTTATTCCAAATATTCATCGCAATGCTTGCCCTGATGACAAGTTGTGTCGATGAGGAAACAATGACATTACTGGATGAAGTTCAAGTGTCGTCGTCATACGTCACTCTTCCTTTAGATGGAGGTTCTACATCCATTACTGTAACAGCTAAAGATAGCTGGACAATAGAGAAGGTAACTACTGATAAAGATGATGTTGAGTGGTTGTCCATCTCTTCAACTTCCGGCAGTGCTGGTGAAACAGAGATTACCTTTTCTGCCCCGGCTGCTTTAGATGGTCGTACAGCAGAAGCTTTAATTCATAGTGGAGGTAAAACTCAGAGAATTAACGTTATGCAAGGCATAGCACAAATATCAGAAGCTCCTGTATCTGAAGTGCTCGCAGCTCCAGACGGAAAATTTTTCCGCGTATCGGGTGTTTGTACTAACATTACCAATACATTATATGGTAACTGGTATTTGACTGACGAAACAGGTGAATTGTACATCTATGGTACTCTTGACGCAAAAGGTGGAACAAAGAACTTCGAAAGTCTTGGCCTTGAGGTTGGAGATGAAGTAACTATTGAAGGACCAAAATCTTCTTACAAAGGAGATCCTCAAATGGTGAATGTTTCGGTTATTACAATCAATAAATCACTTGTGAAAGTTGATTCGGTCCAAAACGCAGAGCTTCCTGTCGAAGGTGGTGAATTTACAGCATACATTACCTGCAAAGGACAAGGCGTATCGGTAGAAATTCCTGATGATGCCAAGTCCTGGTTGTCAATTTCATCTATCCAATCAGCAGGAACTAATACTGTGGTGAAATTCAAAGCCGAAGCCAATAGCGGTGAAGATCGTGAAACTACGCTCACTTTCCGCACTACTGATGGATCTAAAAACTATAGTGCACAAACAACTCTTAGCCAGGCAGGAGCGATTTTAGATGTAACTATTGCAGAATTCCTTGCAGCCTCAGTTGGTGACAGACAATATCGTTTGTCAGGTGTTATTACCACTATTCAAGATGCTTCTTCCGGCAAATTATACTTGAGCGATTTCTCTGGTGAAACGTACGTTTACAAAATTCAGGATTTTGCCCAAAAAGGTCTAAAAGAGGGTGACATTATCACAATCGTTGGAAAACGCGCCGAATATAATGGATCTCCACAAGTAAGTGGCGCTGTATTGGAAAGCTCTATTCCTGTAACTCCTGTTACTATTGCTGAGTTGCTGGCTAAACCTGACGATGCCAGTACATACTTTATGATAACTGGTGAAATTACATCGATTACCAATGAAACATATGGTAACCTTTATTTGAACGACGGAGAAAGTGAAATCCTTGTTTATGGCTGTTATCCGGGTTATGGAGCAACTGGCGACGATAGAAAATACCTTTTAGCAGACAAAGGCATTAAAGTTGGTGATACACTAACAGTAATTGGAACAAGGGGTTCCTATAAAGGAACAGATGAACTTATGAATGGTATTTATTTTAGCCACGTAAGTGCACAATAAAATATAATATTCTTCCATTATTAGTTTAATGAGTAAATAAAAAAAGAGGGTGTATAAAAAGACCAGACACCCTTTTTTTTATTTTTTACAGTTATTATACCTGTTATTTTTAAAACCGAATTAAATAAAATCCTGTAATCTGTCTTGGTAATCTTTCAAAATTAATAAAATGCATCATTCAATAAGTTGGAAAAAAGCAGTTGTCATTACGTTTTTGATCTACCTAAACGGAATTCTTCTAGCCCAGCCAATCGGGTATTATAATGGAACAGAAAATCTCTCGGGAGAACAGTTAAAGTCAGCTTTGCATGAAATTATCAATGACCATGTGGACTTTTCGTATTCACGTGTCCGGGATATAATTAATTACTCCGATGCTGATCCAAACAATCCCAATAATGTCATTCTCTTCTATACCCAGGAGTCTCGGAATGCTGCGCAATACGGAAGCGGTGGTGACTACATTAACCGCGAACATGTTTGGGCAAAATCACACGGGTATTTCGAAGATATACGGTCGATGAATGGCGACGCGCAAAATCTTCGTCCGGCTGATGCATCGGTAAACGAGGATCGCGGAAACAAGGATTTTGATGATGTTCAACCTAACGGAACCAGACACCCGGAAGCCACTGAGTGCTGG
Source organism: Draconibacterium aestuarii (assembly GCA_026671195.1). GTDB lineage: Bacteria > Bacteroidota > Bacteroidia > Bacteroidales > Prolixibacteraceae > Draconibacterium > Draconibacterium aestuarii. The sequence continues at coordinate 274,020 of JAPOHD010000020.1, forward strand.
TACAGTTCTAACGCCTGGGAACCCGGCCCTTTAACCAAAGGACAAGTGGCGCGCATATTGTTTTACATGGCCACCCGTTACGAAGGTGAAAATGGTGAAATCGATCTGGAATTGGTTGACAAATTAAGTAACTATCCACTACCCCAATTCGGAAAACTTTCAACGCTTCTGAAATGGAACAATGAATATCCACCAAGCGACTTTGAACGCCGAAGAAACGAACGTATCTACGAAATTCAACAAAACAGGAATCCGTTTGTCGACAACCCTGATTTTGCAAATTTGATCTGGAACAACGGTTCATTGAAAAACATCAAATTCTCTGAATTTGAAATGACACCGGAAAAACCAGCAATTGGCGAAGATGCAACTATTTCAGTAGGAATTAGCTCATCAACTGCTCCCGATAGTGTTTTACTATTCTGGGGAAATACATACGACTCAAACGTAAATAAAGCAAAGATGCCTCTGAATTCGGGAAAATACTCAGCACAACTTACTTTTAACAATGTGGAAGCCGGAGAAACAGTCTACTTTTTAATCCAGGCTTTTTCAGGAGAAGATACAGCTAACATAAGGGGATCTTATATTTTCCCTGAAACCATTTCAGAAGAAGATTTGACTCAGATCACCGATGTTCAGGGAACAACTTTGCAAAGTCCTTTGCTAGGACAGGAAGTTACCATTGCAGGCCGGATAGCGGCAAACTTTGATAACGCGGTATACATACAGCAAAAAGGCACAACCAAAAGGGCCGGAATTTGTGTCTACAATTCTTTAAAAACCGGAAATATTGGTGACAGTATCATCGTTAAAGGGACAGTTGCCGAATACTCCTCCTTAACCGAATTAGCAGACATCAATTATTTCGTCAACTTTAAAAATAACGACAGCATTACACCGCAGCTTATAAACACTCAGGAATTAGGTGAAGACCTGGAGGGGATGCTGGTTACAATTGAGAATGTAACCTTTAAAGACGCGGGGGTAAGAGCAACCGATGCCAATACTTCGTTTACATTTTCTGATGATTACGGCGAAAGTGTCCTGTTTTCTGCATGGAATTCCAGGCTTGTTGGCAAAAAAATTCCGAGTGGGAAAGTTAAACTAACAGGTGTTGTTTCCGAATACAACGGTTCGTACCAGATTCTGGCAAGAGATATCAACGACTTTTCTTCAGTTATTACAAGTGCACCCCTTGTTTCAAAATCTAAAAACGAAGTTACAATCTACCCAAACCCAGCCGGTGATCAACTCAATTTCTCAACTACAGAAGAAATAAGTTCTGTTGAAATTTTCTCGGCAAACGGACAATTAAAACAGCAAATTAAAAATCCGGCGACATCAATCAACACTTCCGGATTAACCGATGGCATTTATTTTATAACTATAACAACCGATGAAAACGAGTTGATCCACAAAAAATTTGTAATTAGCCGGTAAATATTTCTTTCGGAGGAAACAGAAAGCTCAGCTTGACTAATCATGTCAAACTGAGCTTTTTAATTTGTAAATTTCATATAAAGCCAGAGTGTTTAATCCCAAACATTTCAGAAGAATAGCTGTTTTTATTTCAGGAATTCGTATTTTTGCGGCCAATTTGTTGAGGAAATGCTGGTAAAATGGAACAACTACAAATAAATCAAATGTTGGAGGAGAAGGGTTATATCGATGAAGCGATTGATCCGGCAGTAAAATTGGTTGAAGAAATCAACCGATTGAAAAAGGAAAAGAATGCAGTAATCCTCAGTCACTTTTATGTGGATGGACCCCTACAGGATATTGCCGACTATGTTGGTGACAGCCTTGGACTGGCTCAGGCCGCTGCAAATACCGAAGCCGAAATGATCGTTTTTGTGGGTGTTCATTTTATGGCCGAAACAGCAAAAATCATCAATCCAAACAAAAAAGTAATTCTGCCCGACTTAAAGGCAAGTTGCTCGCTGGCCGAATCGGCTCCTGCCGATAAATTTGCAGCGTTTAAAGCGCAGTACCCCGATCATAAGGTTATTACCTATATAAACGCAACGGCAGCACTTAAAACAATGACCGACATTGTGTGTACTTCGGCCAATGCCAAACAAATAGTTGAAAGCTTTCCGAAAGACCAGAAACTGATTTTTGCACCCGACAAAAACCTGGGTGGATACATTAACAGTATCACCGGCCGCGAAATGGTATTGTGGGACGGAGCCTGTATGGTTCACGAGCAGTATTCGGTTGAAAAGATTATTGACCTGATGGACAAAAATACGGATGCCGAGTTTATTGCACATCCCGAGTGCGAAAAACCCGTATTGCTTTTGGCAAAACACATTGGCTCAACTACAGCGTTACTTAATTACGTACAAAAAAGCGAGGCTAAAAAGTTTATTGTTGCAACCGAAAGCGGTATTCTGCATCAAATGACAAAGGCTTGCCCCGATAAAATTTTCATTCCTGCACCATCGGTTGATTCAACTTGCGGCTGCAACGACTGCGAATATATGAAGCTAAATAGTTTACAAAAACTTTACATCTGTCTGAAACACGAACTACCGGAAGTTACACTTCCTGCGGATGTTATTGAAAAAGCACGAATTCCAATTCAACGCATGTTGGAAATTTCGAAATAAAAACTTCAGGATAGATATAAAGGATTTTGAAGAAAACATACTAAAAGCCCGGAGTTGTATACAAATAATTACACAGCTCCGGGCTTTTTTCTGCTGAACATTTAAAAGCAATACAGATAGAAACTCCTCTTCCGGACAAGGCTACGAATAAAAAAAACTACTTTTTCGTCCGTGCCTTTTCAGGTTACGGTATTCCCAGGGCTGCATGTGCACGTATTTTCGAAAGAACTGTGTAAAACTACTCTGCGAAAAACCGAGCATTTTTGCAATGTCTTTAAACGTATAATTGGTATGCTCTACCAGGTCGCAGGCCACCAAACGCAGGTATTCGGTTATCCATCCATGAACAGTCATGCCTGTCAGGCAACGTATTGCCCCGTCGAAGTACCTGTAGTCGACACCCATAATTTTGGCATAAGCTCTAGCCTCGCCTTTCCCGTAGGTGCGAACCTTATCGGCAAACAAATCGATGTAATTGTTTCCGCTAAGCACATTCTCCTTTACAAAGCCCGACAATCGCCTGGCATCTTTCGAAGGGTTTTTGACCAGGCCGGCATACAATTGAGCAGGTACAATAGGTGTAAACTGAATATCAGACATAAGACGGCATTTTACAAAGCATCAATATACATTAAAATCCCCACATCCTTACCCGAATTCTTTATTAAATAACATATTTTCATAAATAATCAGGTGTAAATCTTTATCAATATACGTTTTTTCATAAATAACAGCGTCAATTACTTTAGTAAACTGCGTATTCTGATAAATATTTGATCCTGAATTTTTATCAAAATACGTAGTTTCATAAAAGTTAGAGGCAAATATTTTAGGAGAATACGTTATTTCATAAAATATACAATTCACAAAAGGATTGACAGAAACAAAAAAATCCGATCTGTATCGTTTAAAACATATACAAATCGGATTTTTCTGTTTGAAAAAGCGTTTACTTAGCGCAGTGGCACCACAACCGAATCGGTAGCTACTATGTTTTCCACCAACAGGTTTTGCTGGGAAACCTCAATGGCACGCAAAAGCGTTTTGTCAATCTTTTTAATAATCGGATAAAATCCTTCTTCACCCATAATATTTCGGGCGATATAGGCTTTTAGTTGTGTATTTATAATTTCGCCGGATATTTTCAGTCCTTCCCGATCTTTTTTAATCCCCTTTTCTTCGGCATAGCTGATAAAATCTGACAGGGCATTTTGTTTGTCAAGGTACGAGTCGAACTCATCGGCGGAAGTTAGTTTGGTAAGTTCGTCGCGATGCGAATCGGCATACGAATAAGCAAACGAATAAATCAGTCCCTTACGGTAAATACTGGTAAAATACTCCGAATTTCCGGTTGTATCAACCGGCACAAAAAAGTCGGGCATAATACCTCCACCGCCGTAAACCACACGTCCGCCTTTGGTTTCGTACCGTAACGAATCGACAAAATGAATACTATCGGCAACCAGTTGCTCCATGTTATGAAAACGTTCGTAAATATTGTTATAATACGCTTCGTTGCCCCCTTCGTACGAACTTTGAATACAACGCCCGCTGGGTGTATAAAAACGTGCAACAGTAAGGCGCAGCGCCGAACCATCCATTAAAGGGATTTGCTCCTGCACCAATCCTTTTCCGAACGAACGGCGCCCGATAACAATACCACGATCATTGTCCTGCATAGCACCCGCGAAAATCTCACTCGCCGATGCAGAAAACTCGTCAATCATTACGTACACACCAATTTCGGCAAACGATCTTTTTCCCGATGCACTGTAGGTTTTACGAGGTTGATTTATTCCTTCGGTATATAAAATGGCTTCTCCTTTTTCTAAAAACTCGTCGACCATTTGCAAAACGCCAACCAACGATCCGCCCGGGTTATTTCTTAAGTCAACAATTACTTTTTTAGCGCCGAGCCCTTCCAGTTTTTTTATTCCCTGAACAAACTCATCGTAGGTAGTATTGGCAAAACGGCTTACTTTTATAAACCCGGTTTCGTCGTCAATCATATACGACACATCTACACTGTAAATTGGAATGTCGCCGCGTGTAATTTCAAATTCCAGTTCGCCATCGTAATTTTTTCGGGCAATACCAACCCGAACTTTCGAATTTTTCTCGCCACGTAACAAGCTTAACACCGTATTGTTTCTTACATCAACTCCGGCAATAACCGAATCGTTCACACTTACAATACAATCGCCCGGAAGTATGCCCACCTTACTCGACGGGCCGCCCGATATTACTTCGACCACCCGAACGGTGTCTTCCTGAATTGAAAACTGAACCCCGATTCCTGAAAAATTTCCCTGCATCTCTTCCTGCACATCCTGCATATCGCGTGCAGGAATATAGGAAGTATGCGGATCCAGATTCTTCAGAATTTCAGGAATTGTTTCCTCAATAATTTCACCGGTGTTTACACTATCCACATAGCCACGGTCGATTAAATCGAGTATGGTGGTAATTTTATTGGATTTGTTAAATCCCATGCCCATACCGCTAAAAACAGGCTGCGTATTTTTATTCAGCATGTTACCAATCAGAATACCAATGGCAACCGATAAGGCAATGAGGGTGGGAAGTATTATTATCGTTTTTTTGTTCATGTGTAAAAAGTTGGAAGCCCGATGTCTGACGACTAAGATCAGGTCTTCAAGTTAAAATATATTCCGACAAAGCTAAATGCATTAGCGCAAAAACACGTTACCCATTAATATCCACCTGCACCACTTCAATATCTGCGCGTTTCAATAAATTTATTCCGTCTTCCAAACGGTAACTTTCGGTAAAAACCACACGTTTGATTCCGGCCTGAATGATAAGTTTTGAACATTCAATGCAAGGCGACGAGGTAACATACAGCGTTGCCAGATCGCAGTTGTTACCCGACTTTGCTACTTTTGTTATGGCATTGGCTTCGGCGTGTAAAACATACGCTTTTGTTTTATCATTCTCGTCTTCACAAACGTTCTCAAACCCCGATGGCGTTCCGTTGTACCCGTCAGAGATTATCATTTTGTCTTTTACGATTAAAGCACCTACCTGTCTTCTTTTACAGTACGAATTTTGTGCCCAAATATCTGCCATTTTCAGGTAGCGCTTATCCAGCAACTCTTGTTTTTTGTCCTTCGCCATTTTTATCTTTATTGAATGGGTATCTGTTTTTTGTATCGATTACAAATGTAATATTGATTTTAAATAATTGGTGGAATTATAACAAGTAGAATTGGTTAGTGTTTGATTTTAAGAATTTATAAACGTTAAAAAACAAAAAACGCCGCAAAAAGCGGCGTTAAAAAGTCGTTCAACTTAGTTTGTTTATTCTTTAATCAATAGCCACACGTCGGAATATTTTGGAAATCCCTGACGAATCTGACTAACTCTGCTTCGTGCTTCACTTTCTTTTTTATACGAATTCACACAAACCCTGTAGTAACCTGTTTCGCTGTGCAAAATAATGGGAGTGAACCCTTCTTCGAGCAAGGTAGCGCGATAATTTTTTGCATTGTCTAATTGGCCGAACGAACCAATAATCACAAAAAAAGTATTATCGGCATTGGCTGTTTGTTCGCTCTGGTTGGTAAACGATACCTGTTCTTTTCTCACCGCAATGGGTTTTTCGTCTACCACAGGAGCAGGCTCTGCTTTTGTCTCTGTGGCAGTACCAGGTACAGTAAAAACTTTTGTTTCAGTAGTCGGATCTGATGTATATTCCGACTGCGCCGGTTGTTTCATGGTTTTACAAGAAGAAACAATAAAAACCATGGCTGTTAAAAGAAGAATTATCCTATTCATTTCTGTTCAATTTTCTGTTTATAAACTGAGCGAAGATACGGAAATACCCTGCTCAAGAGTTGGTTTATCAACGCAAGTTTTGCACAGAATGTTGTTTGCAACTGCAATTATTTGCACAAAACATCAGCACCTCTTTCCTTTGGCACCAGCTCCACCACCGCCAAAGAACAACATTACTCCAATCAGGTAGCCAAAGTTATACCACCCGCCGGCATTAGGGAAAGCATAAATTTCGTAATCGGTAAACAAACTTGCAATAAAACTAAACAGAAGAATAAATCCATGGAATACTCCTTTAAAGAATCCGGGAGGATCGCCAATGTTTTTGAACGATTGAGTAGCACAGCCTGTAAAAAACAAAGCTGCTGCAACTGCCAAAACCAAAACAAGTAAACGTTTCATAGTATTAAATTTTAGTTGTATACACACGCGAAGGTACATTAACATACTCCACTATTCCTGTATAATGTGCTTCATAAAACCGATAAATTCAGGAGTATTTAAATCTGAATTCAACATTACAAAATGTGGGCTTATCATTTCCGGTTTATTGTAACGCACCGGTTCAAAGTTATCCTGACGAAAAACAATTCCTCCAAATTCTTCTACCATTAGTTGTCCGGGAGCCGTATCCCATTCCGAACACGGACCTGCTTTCAGGTACATATCGGCATTCCCCAAAACCATTTGCACCTGCTTTTTCGAACTCCCGCAATGAATAATTTCAACCGAAAATTCGCGCCTGATTTTTTCAATCAATTCGGCTTCGCGCGGCTTAAAAAACGAACGACTGGTTGCAATACGAATCACCTTCGACACTTCTCCGGGTTGTTCTATTTTGCAAATAATTCCACTTTTGTCAAACTCATAAATTCCTGCTCCCTTTTTACAATACCAACCGGTTTTAATCAGCGGTTGATAAATCCACCCTTCGTCGGGTTGTGTACCTTTAATAAGTGCCAGGTTAATGCAAAACTCGCCATTTCGTTTTATAAATTCTTTTGTCCCGTCAAGCGGATCAACCAAAAAATAATGTTCCCAGTTTGTACGAACGTGGTAGGCAGGAATTAGATTCTCTTCATCAAGAACAGGAATATCGGTAAAAAGTGTTTTTAACCCGTTGTTAATAATTTTACTGGAAGCTTTGTCGGCCCGGGTAACCGGAGAATTATCAGCTTTCAGTTCCTCATTGAAATTATCGCTTGCATACACTTCCTGAATGGCTTCTCCGGCAGCTGCAAGAATAGAGAATACTGATTTTAGCTTTTGTTCTTCCATCGTTCTTTTTGGTTTCCGTAAATTTAGTTCATCCCCATTTGCTTTATACATATCGAATGAAAAAAAGAAAATCATTTAAATGTTTCTTTACACTGCACATTTTTGTTTTCTGCCATAATTTTTGGTCAACTCTCCTCCGAAACATCAGAAATTTAGTAACTTGAATACAATTTGAATCGTAACATGAAACTTTGGAATTCAAAAGATACCAAACGAGAAGCTGCCGTTGCCGGAAGATTTTATCCCGGCACAAAACAGGAACTGGAAAACAAGTTAAGGGCTTTGTTTGATTCGGCCAGCAAAAAGGTTGAAAATAAATTAGCACTACAAGCCTTAATTTCCCCGCATGCCGGTTATGTTTTTAGTGGAAATGTAGCCGCGTCGGCTTTCAACCAGATTCCCGAAAGTGCAAACTTCAAACGCGTTTTTGTTCTGGCATCAAGTCATCAGTTTCATTTTAACGGCGCATCGGTTTATACCCTGGGCAATTACGAAACGCCTTTGGGTGAGATTAAAGTTACCAGGAAACTGGGACAAAAATTAATGGAATCATCTGCTATTTTTAAGGACAAGCCTGAAGCGCATTTACACGAACACAGCCTGGAAGTGCAACTCCCCTTTTTACAATACAAACTGGGAAATAATTTTAAACTTGTTCCGATTATACTTGGCACCGGCAGTTCTGCTGACTGTAAAAAACTGGCCGAAGCCCTTTCGCCCTATTTCACGCCCGAAAACCTTTTTGTAATCAGTACCGATTTTTCACATTATCCCAGTTACGACGATGCAAAAAAAATCGATTTTATAACTGCCAATTCCATCTGTCAAAATAAACCCGAAACCCTACTCGCTGCATTAAAAAACAATGCGAAGTTAACTGTCGACAACCTATCCACATCACTTTGTGGCTGGACATCGGTATTAACTTTGCTCTATTTAACCGAAGACAAAAATTATCAGTTTACACAAATTAACTACCAAAACTCGGGCGATACAAAAATGTATGGCGACAAAAGCCAGGTAGTGGGTTACTGGGCAATTGCTGTTTTCGACGAAAATATTCCTTTTATTATTTCCGAAAAAGAACAGGCAGAAATACTAGAGATTGCCAGAAATTCAATTACAAATTATCTCATACCCGGGAAGAAAGACAAGTTGCATTCAAAACCAGGAGGAATTTTAAACACAAAAACCGGGGCTTTTGTAAGTGTTTATATTAAAGGTGAATTACGAGGCTGCATTGGTGGTTTTGCACAAGAAAAAACACTAAAGAAACTGATTAAGCAAATGGCAGTTTCATCAGTTTGCGACCGGCGTTTTAAACCGGTTAAACCGGAGGAACTGGAAAATATGACACTGGAAATATCAGTACTTTCTCCTTTAAAACGAATAAAATCAGCAACCGAAATAGAACTGGGCCGTCATGGCATCTACATCAGAAAAGGATTAAATACCGGAACGTATTTACCGCAGGTTGCCGAAAAAACAGGCTGGACTGTTACTGAATTTCTGGGCCGCTGTTCGCGCGACAAGGCCGGACTGGGTTGGGAAGGATGGAAAACCGCCGAACTTTTTACCTACGAAGCAGTAATAATAAAAGAAAACTAACTGAATATTTCCTGTAAAACCTTTAGCGATTTAATCTCTCCCAAATCGTCGAAATGCAACTGAAAGTAATCCAAAAAAACAGAAAGCAGGTACTCACGCATACTTCTGGACATTTTCAGTTTTGCCAACTCGTTTATTTTTAAACCCGCAAGCTGAATGATGTATTCAGTAGCTTCTTTGTTTGCAAACATTGGATGCGGCGGCTCGAACGGAACAATTGCGCCCTTTCGCATATCAAACCAACCTTCAAATCCGGTTTTTGTTGTATCGGGCATAAATCCCATGTATTCGGTTAAGTGAAATAAAAAATAGAGATGAAAGTTTGCCCAACCTTCTTCCATGAGATCGAAATACAACAAGGCATTTTTTATAAAATCGTAAAGCTCGGTATAACTTTCTTGCTCATGAATGGTTTTATACAATACTTCAGCCAGAAAAATGGCTTGAGTTGATTTTGTAATATCGAAGGGAATATTCTGATAAGTATGATTACTTCTAATTTCTTTTATCCGATGAATATCGCTTGATTTTTTTTGATAAGCCACCAAATCGACTAAAAACAAAGGCTGTAGCAAACTCGCCTTATTTTTCGATTTTCTGCTTCGGGCTGCATTTACCATATAAGTTTGCCGGCCAAAATCGCGCGTAAACAGGGTCGCTATTACGCTGCTTTCGCCGTACCTGATAAAATGCAAAACTATGCCCTCGCTGGTAACTTGCATACTCTGATTCAACGTTTAGAGTTAAGAGTGTAAAGTCATCAAGATTAGTTGATAAACAACAATTTAGTGATGTGCGTTTCTTCCCCGTATTTATCGTTGCAAAAAACCAGATAAACTCCTGTTTTCACACGATTTCCGTTCAAGTTTTTGCCATCCCAAATAGCTTGTCCGCCCAGCGATGTTGTTTTATAAACCAGGTTTCCGCTGATATCTGTAATTTTTACATCAGTATTCTCAATCAGCCCGGCAATGGTTACCGGTCCATCATAGGTTTCACGCACTGGGTTAGGATAAACATACACATTGCTGTATGTTTCATTTCCTCCGGTGGCTTCTCCCTGATAGGAAATCAGACCTTTATCCGTTCCAAAAAATACTTCTCCATTTTTCTGATTAATGGTAATTGCCGTTATAGCATTCGAAAGCAAGGCACTGTTTTCGGCAGTAAAATGCAAAATCTCCTGTTCTCCGGTTTCCGAAATCAGAAATACGCCCGAACTTTTTGTTCCCACCCATTTACGATTTGCTCCGTCAACGGCAATTGCAGTCACAGTTTCCGTCTCCAAAAGCGGATGATAAGTTCCATCGCCCAAATCCAAACCTGGCTGTGAGGCATAAAAAGTTTCCGATGTCCAAATTCGCGATGGACTGTTATAAACAGCAATACCTTTTGAAGTTCCAATCCATATTGCTCCATCCAAATCTTCAGCAATTGAATACAAATCATTCATCCGGGTAAAATACTCGTCGTTCCCGGAACTATAATACGATGTAACCAACAGCTGCTTTTTTTGTTCTCCGGTTTTATCAACAACATAAGCATCGTGTCCACTCAAAACCAGCATCCACTTGTCGCCATTTTCATTTACAATTACATCTCCTAAATTGTATTTGTTTTTCACCGCCGACAACTCGAACGACTCCCATTCGCCGGCTGGTGAAAGTTTATGCAAATTATGCGCACATTCGGCATTGGTTATCCATAAATTTCCCTCTGTATCGAAAGCTAATCCACCTATTCGGGTATAAGGCTCGTCGGGCTGTTGCGGCAACGCTGATTCCAAAGGACTGTTCTTATGTGTATAACGCTGAATAAACTCATCGTTTCGATACTCAAGAAGTCCGCCTCCCCAGCTGGCAACAAAAATATGGTTCTCATCGGCAGGATCTACTTCAATGGCCAGAATATTATGGAAGCCATCTAACTCAGAATGATTCTTACTATTAAAGTAGGTCCACTCACCATTATTAAAACGTTGAAATCGTGGCGCTTCATAACCGACAGTAGCTCCGGGTGCAATCCAGAGTGCAGAACCAGAATGATTTAAGGAAAACACATTGTTATCTGAAGGACCGCTGGGACATATCTGCTCAAAGTTTTCGCCACTAAGTCGAACCAGCACATTATAGTAATCAGCTACCCAAACAGAACCATCGGCCGAAACGACTGTGCTTCTTGGGTTAATTGAAGTAACCGGAGAATTTTCAAAATTATATTTACCGATTTTCCCAATAATCGTATGTGTATTATCAACAACAAAAACATCACTCCTGCTGGCAACAGTCAAATACCCATTGTTTTGCCGAATATCGAATGCAAACTTAATTTGCGACAAATAAGGCTCCCAGGTATCGCCGTTCAGAATATACATTTCGTCTTCGTACCAGGCATGAGGTGTATAATTTGCAATCAAACTCCCCTCGAAAAATACCAGGTGACTAAATTCTTCGGTCGAACGGGGAATATTATCAACGTGTGTCCAATTGTTGTAATCCAGCAAATTCACCCCATCCTTAGCTGCCTTATAAATGCCTTCAACTGTGGCAGCATAAATAAACTGGTCATCAAAATCTACATCATTAACTTTTAGCGACGATCCATTATCTCCAATATAATATGTATCCTTTACTTCCTGCTTTTCAATATTTAATACCACTATCCCAAAACCGCACGACAGAAAAGCCTCATTTCCGGACACGGTAATGTTATTCAGCGATTTATCACCTGTAACCGACTTCCGTTTTATGTCGGAAATGTTGACAACCTCTCCATTTTCGTACACAAAATCGATGTTTGCGTTGGTATAAGCAATTATCAGAACTTTATAGTCTTCGCTGTAGGCAATGGTGCTAATTCCAAAATCCGATAAACTGACCATTTCCGAGAGCTTGCTCACGCTGTTGTCCTGAAGATCGTAATAAAACACCCCGCCTTTGGTTGCACAGTAAATTTTTTCGGAGGAGATGGATAATTTTGTGGCATTCGAATAAGACAGATAATCTTGCCAACTCCCCTGTTTCCGCTGGGCAGAAACCTGAAATACCAAAACAAAACACAGCAGTGATAAAATTATTTTCATAGGTTTATTTTTCTTCGTCGTAGTTTTTTAAATACTCAACCAACTTTTGAACAGCTCTTCCCCTATGGCTAATTTTATTTTTATCCGAAAGTTCCATTTCTGCAAAAGAATTATCAAATCCTACAGGTTGAAAAAGTGGATCGTAGCCAAATCCGGCATCCCCCCTTTTTTCGTTTAAAATTTCACCATTCACAATCCCCTCAAACTGTCTTTCTTTTCCGTTGATAATTAGAGATATTACAGTTCTAAAACGCGCTTTTCTGTTATTTATTTCAGACAGCCTTTCCAGCACCTTTTTCATATTGGCTTCGGCACTTTTTTCTTCGCCTGCGTAGCGTGCCGAATACACCCCCGGCTCTCCATTTAGCGCTTCTATTTCAAGGCCCGTATCGTCGGCAAAACAATTGTATCCAAACTTGTTGTAAACAAAAAATGCTTTCTGACTCGCATTTCCTTCAAGTGTTGCCTGATCTTCAGGTATTTCTTCGTTACAATCGATGTCGGTTAAACTCAATAACTTAAAATGATTTCCAAGAATCGCTTGTAATTCTTCTAATTTGTGTTTGTTATTTGTGGCAAATACCAGTTCCATTTTGCAAATTTTTTGCTAAAAATAACGAAAAAGGGTTTAGTAATCTCCGTCATAGAACAGCTTTAGTTTAATATTGTCAATTTGAAAACTGCCTGCATCCTTATTCCAGAAATAAATCGTTATTAAATCTCCTTCATGTAATTCTGTTTTCACATCAAAAACAACTGCTGCTCTTGCCCATTTATAGGGATATTTTACGAATCGGTTGATAGAAGGAGCATCATATTGATTTTTTTTGTCTTCACGACTAACGGAAAAAACCAGTGGAATATCCACAAGTTTTTCTTCAAGAAACAAATCAGTTACCAGCAAAACCTTTTTAAGTTTGCGAACTTCTTTGTTAACCGGTATTGTTAAAGTTGTACCCCATTGCTCATCGACACCAAAGCAATAGGTAGAATTGCCAGTTAAAGTATCCACTTTCAACCTACTTTTATCGACTGGCCAACCAGAAGATGTTCCCGGTTCAAAATCCTCACAGTATTCATAATTATTCGCACCGGTACTTTTTGAAAGTAAAACAACCCCCGAATTATTGCCTCTTTTTTGATCCATAACAGTGGGATAAAACGAATAAATAAGTTCAAGTATATCCATACTCACACTTCCCCCCTGCCAGGCAAAAACAAAATAATTCGTTTCTGAATGAACCATAAAATTGCTTAAAGCTGCGAGATTTGTTTTCTCATCGACAAAACATGTGGTGTCGGCGTTAACCCGGTTTCCCAATTCATTTTGTTGTGTACTTAAAAATACATTTATATTATTGCTGTAAGTTTTCTTCCATTCGTCAATTTTTTCAACAATTACAGAAGTTAATCCCTGTTTATTTTTTGCATACAAGTAACGGTTCAGTGCACTGGACACTATAAAAAAAAGAAGACCAAAAACGACAAACTGTATTATACTTCGCTTTTTTTCGGGATGCTGAACAAGAAAAGAATAGCTCCACATTCCTATCAAAAGCACAAAAACAAACATTGAAAAACAAAAAGCATAAATAACGATAGGATTTGAATACTTAAAAACAACCAAGTGGTCGCCCTGCGGTACACGCACCATCATGTGTGCAAAATTGCTATTAATCAAATCCTGTTCCTCGCCATCGACAAAAACCTTCCACCCTGCAAAATAATTTTGCTGATAAGTTAGCAGCTGTGTATACCTTGTGGTGGTTTTTAGCTCAATTGTAGTTGGTGAAAAACGAGTTATCTGAAGTTTATCGTTCGGATCAGAAGCAAATTTTTCTGCCTGAAGCAAATTATAATCAGATGCAGATACAAAAACAGTGTTCGATTTGAAATTTTCAACCTTTGTATTTACCCGCAAATCATCTGAAAAATATACTACAGGCCCCTTTTTAATGGCTTCGAGCAATGCGGGATAATTATTAGCCAGATTTGAATACCCGTCCAGCTTAAACGATACCAGACCATCGTAAGTAACCTTTTTCGGAAATACATTATTATTCATCCAGGAAAACTCACTGCTGGCATTTTTATCGGAGTTTTCACCCATTGGATTAAGTTCCGGAACCGGAAAACCTTTGGGCGACGATTTGAGGTAGTTATAAAATTTTATCGGATCAGTATCGCTTATGACCGTGTAATTTATACTGAGCTGAGTTGCCACAATTCCATCAACAACAAACAGCAGCAACAAAGCCGATGAAAACCGTTTAAACTCTTTCACCTTCCAGATAATAAAACCAAATATCAGTAAGAGAATTACCTGTAAACTACCCTGAAAAACAATGTTATTAAATCGGTCTGAACTCAGAATTTCCTCATAGAAACTCTTATTCGGATCAAAAAATACAAAATTGTCAAAACGCAACACCGAGTACCCAACCAGAGCAAGCAATCCGCTTATAAGGAATCCCGCAATAACAAGCATTCTTTTGCCGCTCTTCTTTGTGAGTTGTGTTACATCCAGGTTAATTCCAACAAATGCTAAAAAACCAAAGATTGCGATCGACCTAAAAATTGCAGGATATTTAAACATATCCATAAACGGCACATAATCAAACAAAATTTTCCGCAAGAAAGCCTGATCGCCCAAAGAAGCCAAAAGCGATAAAAGTCCCATGCCTAAAAT
The DNA here is from genome assembly GCA_026671195.1 of Draconibacterium aestuarii. Classification (GTDB taxonomy): domain Bacteria; phylum Bacteroidota; class Bacteroidia; order Bacteroidales; family Prolixibacteraceae; genus Draconibacterium; species Draconibacterium aestuarii. The sequence continues at coordinate 289,090 of JAPOHD010000020.1, forward strand.
CACGTATGATTCATTCCGTTTCACTTTTCGTGTTAAACAATACAGAAATAAAACAAGACTGATTATTCCCCAATATCCGTTCGACATGGAAACGTCAGTTTCAAAGTATTTCGATTCGTTTCCGGTTGCCATCGGCAAAACAAACGAAAGAAAGGACTTTAACGAAAATGGATGCCGCAAAGCAAGTTCTGCTGAAATCCCACTATAACGGGATAAAAACGGAATTGCCTGGAAATAGGCCACCAAATACACTGAGCTAAAAAGAATTGTCGTTGCCAGTAATACCAAATGATAAACAATCAACTTTCTGATTTTCGCTTTATTTCCCCGGCTTTTCGCAAAATCGTAAACAAATAAGCCAAACAGAAAGTACCCTAAAATTATGGTGAGCCCCGGATAACTTGCATAAACCATTACAAACAGCGCAATGGCCATGAGCAAAAAATTACTCCGGTTGGGAGCCGATAAAAATCGGATATAACGAGTAATTACAAAAGGCAGAATGGCATAACCCGCTACAAAAGAAATATGTTGAGCATTGCCAATACTTAATCCTGACAACATATACGCCACCGATAATCCCAGGGAGATTTTCGACTCGGTACCAAATTGTTTTAAAAAATAAAAGAAAGCAATGCCGGCAATAAAAATATAAAGCAGAAATATATATTGTAACGAGATATTGGAGTACCCAAACATATTCCCGATAATCCAAAACTCAGGACTAAAAACAGAGCTCAAATCAGCATAAATGGGCGTTCCATATAAAAGATAGGGATTCCAAAGCGGAAATTGATTATTTAAGATCGATTCTGAAAAAAAGTACCGCGAAGGCAGGTAGGCATCAACAAAATCCCATTTCATTCCACTCTGTAAAAAAGATACCTGCCAAAAGGCAACAATAACAACAAAACCTAAAAACAGATATTCTCTCTTTCTCATAAAATTTTTGGAATGGTTTAGTATTCTGAAATTTCCGGTAAAAATAATGAAATGCTTGGGTTTTAATCTGAAAGTTACCAATTTTAAAAGATCAATAGTTTTAGTATGATTGATCAGACAATTGCAGCCTTAAAATTTCTGGCCGAAGAAGACCGTAAAGAACGTTCAAAAATAATGTTCCCAACTTCCATGAGGGTTTTTGGAGTTCGCGCCGAAAATATCAAAAAGGTAGTAAATGAATGCTGGAACGAATTTAAAAACCGCTCTCCGGAAGAGTTGCTCTTGTTTTCGAAGAAACTGGTAAAGGCCAAGATACTTGAAGCCAGCCAAGTTGCTTTTTTACTCCTCTGGAAAAATAAAAAAGCCTTGCGATTAATTGCTCTGGAAGATATTGAGGAATTGGGGCAAAACATGGATAACTGGGTCACTGTCGACACACTTTCGGTAATGATTTCGGGCTGGGCATGGCGCGAAAACCAAATTTCTGATGATGATGTTTTAAACTGGCTAAAATCGGAAAACCGCTGGTGGAGAAGAACTGCTGTGGTTTCAACCGTACCACTAAACCTGCGGTCGCGGGGTGGCACCGGCGATGCAAAGCGGACATTGTTAATCTGTGAAAAGGTAGTTTCCGACCGCGATGACATGATAGTAAAAGCACTTTCGTGGGCCTTGCGCGAACTTTCGAAAAGCGATAAAAGTGCGGTTGAACAATTTATGGCAAAATATGATACTCAGCTGGCTGGTCGGGTTCGAAGAGAAGTTTATACAAAATTGGAAACCGGAAGAAAAAACGGATGAAAAGAAAAGAAAACATCAGACATAAAAAAGTAACTTGAAAAATTCGGCAGCTATAATATCGTTTGTTATTCGCAGGTACATGTTTCTAGACAATCGACAATGCCACTTAAAATTTCATACTTCAAATAGTAGAACGTATTTTTCCCTTCGCGCTTTGAGCACAAAACTCCTTTATCGCGCAAAATCCCCAAATGATGCGAAGTTGTGGACTGCTCAATCTTAAGTAATTCATGAATTTCGGTAACAGTCAAACGTTTACCACCCTCCAGGTGTTTCAAAATTGCGATTCGCATGGGATGTGCAATCGCTTTTAACATACTTGCAGCAATCTCTAACCTTTCTACGTTTAACTCCTTGATTTCTACCATCTCTAATTCTTTAAGCATACAAATATATAAATATTTAGGAACAGATATATCATTAATTATTCCAAGAACAAAAAAACATTTCAAACAAAAGTGCTTTTAAAACTTTTTTTCAAAAATTATTGCTGATTTTAGGTGAATTTATTCTATGTTCGTTCATCAGAATTAAACAGGGGTTACCCGATATATGACAACTATAAATAAGATAAAATCGCCGATTCAACAAGAGCTGAACGAGTTTGAGCCCTATTTCAAAAAGTCGTTACAAAGCGATATTCCTTTGCTTGCCACCATTCTAAATTACATGTACCGCACCAAAGGAAAACAGTTGAGGCCTATTTTTGTATTTCTATCGGCCAAGTTGCACGGAGGAACCAATGAATTCTCAAAACTGGCAGCCTGCTCGGTTGAATTGTTACATACTGCCACACTTGTTCACGACGATGTGGTTGATGAATCGTACGAACGCCGCGGATCGTTTTCGGTTAAAGCACTCTGGAAAAACAAACTGGCCGTTTTAGTTGGCGATTATATTCTTGCCCGTGGACTTTTACTTCAGCTTGAAAACAAAAAATACAACTTCCTGCATCTCACTTCGCGCGCTGTGCAGGATATGGCTGAAGGCGAAATTCTGCAAATGAAAAAAAGCAGAAAACTGGATATTGATGATGAAACCTACTTCGAAATTATTCGAAAAAAGACGGCTTCGTTAATTGCAACCAGCATGGCAATTGGTGCAGCCTCGGCTACTGACAACGAGGAAATTATAGAAAAAATGTACACAATTGGCCAGGATGCAGGGATTGCGTTTCAAATAAAGGACGATATTTTTGATTACCAGACCAAAGGAATACTTGGTAAACCAACCGGCAACGATATTAAGGAAAAAAAAATCACCCTGCCTCTTTTGCATGTGCTGAATAATGCAAAAAGTTCAGAGCGCAAGCGAATTCTCCGGCTCATTAAACGCAAAAATAAAAACTCGGAAGTGGTTAACGAACTTATTCGGATGGTGACTGAAAAAGGCGGTTTGGAATATGCCGAAATCAAAATGAACGAGTTTAAAGAAAAAGCAATAAATGGCTTACAAGAATTCCCCGCCTGCGAAGCACGTGAATCGTTAATTGAATTAATGAATTATATTTCAACGCGTAAAAAGTAGCCATTGTGTTTGCGTATATTCAGCACCCTGTCATCATCGAGTAAAAGATACTGCCCCTTAATTCCCAAAAGCCTTCCTTCAATTTCGGGTAATTTATCGAATCCGATACTTTTAATTTTTGTTGGAAATTGTTCCACCGGGTACTTAATATCTGTCACTTCGTTTTCAATGTCCACATATTTTTGAAGTTCAGAAGGAAGTAAATCAATCACTTTTTGTTTTTCCTGCAACAAATCGATATCCTGCCTCACCTCATCTTTAAGCATCGCCCGCCAGTTGGTTTTGTCGGTAAAATAATTTTTCAGAAAAACCTCGATTACACCTGCAATATGACGATTGGGTGTTTTGGCCAGTTTAATGGCAAAGCTGGCTCCCTGATCAATCCAACGGGTTGGGATTTGGTGAAAACGTGTAACACCAACTTTCACCTCGCTCGAAACCGCCAGGTATACAAAATGATCGATAAGATCGTGTTTTTGCCCCCACTCCAAATCGCGGGCAATTCCAAAATGGGTTTTCGAAAGTTCAGGACGAATAACCGATTCGCTGGCTTCAGGAGCAGTTTGTAAACAGTTGTAACAAAAGCCCTGGTTAAACGATGTTTTGGTACGTTTCCCGCATGAAATACAGTTAATCTGCCCTGTAAAATTCATCTTTATTTCCTGGCCAACCAGCGCATTCATATCAATCTGATTTTCGCCAATGGGTAAAGTATATTTCACCGGTGTTGCCAGCTCTGCTTTCATTTTAAGGATATTGCCTTCTGCTTTCATGTGCTTCTTTTCTTATTCGATGTGAAAATACTACAGAAAGTTTTTGAAACAACTTTTGATTGTCATTAATTATCAAAACCCGGCCGTTTAAATTCCATCACCCCGGGAAAAGTTTGCAGTAACTGTTTTTTAATGGATGACAACTGCACCAGAAACTTCAGCAGAGCGTCTTCCTTTTCCTTAAAGTCTGCATAAAATATTGACAAGGCATCCATCGACCTTTCAATTGCAATTACTGCAATTTTAGCCGACCCCAGATTATCAGCATAAATAGTGTACTCATCATCAGGATCGTTTTTTCGCTCCTCCAAATCGAGATGAGCCCGGTGCACTTTGGCTCCGATAAACAAACAGTACCACTGAATTACTTCAAGAGCATCTTTGTACTTTATAAAAGAAGTTTCATCGTCGATCATAACCAGCTGGTCAGCTTTTTCAGCCATAAACTCGCGGTTCTCTTCCAAAAAGCGGTGCATTTTTGTTCCATATTCTTTGGCTTTAATCTCCAGCGGAGTTTCAATGTGCTCAGGTAATTCAATTTCCGGAATATTGTCTAGATCAACTCCTAATCGTTCGGCATCCTCTTCAATCAACTCCATTGTAACTTCCCAGGTCAGACGAATTTGTTCCCAGAAATTCTTATTTTCTTCATCGGGAGTCTGTGCAGAAGCAACCTCCATCATTTCCTGCTCGTGAAGGTAGGTCATACACTTTTGCGTCATTGTACAACGTTCGCACCAACGATCGCAATAATTATAAATTCCGGGGATAAGCGTGTCACTTTTAGCCAGATCGAGTAGTGTCCGTTTAAAACGTTCTTTGTTCGACTCCATGTTTTACGGATGTTAGTATTTCTTTGTAAATACTTAACAAGGGCAGGTCCGAAAAGTTGAGTAAAGCCTTAAAGCCGGCTTAAAGCGCAATATCGTTTGCCACGCCCAAAACACCCAGATACAACAATCTGGCCGCATCTTCCATAATTTCAGGAGTCAGCACATTCGTTTTGTCCATGGGGTGATGGTAATAAACCGGGTGTACACTTTCGCGCGTCCACAACGAGAAGGTTTTAATTCCTGCATCCTCAAAAACAGAGGCATCGGAACGTGGTCGCCCATAGTTTTTGCGCACCTCCGAAGCACTCATCGCCCGGTGAATATAAGTGTTGTTTGCCTCCTCGAAATGTTTAAACAGATTGGCATGTGTTTTACCGCCGCTCACAAAAAAACCGGTTCCGTTACCCACCATATCAAGGTTGATCATCATTTTGGTTTTTTCGACCGGGAACAGGGGATTTTTGCAGTAGTACTTCGAGCCATACAAACCACATTCCTCGCCGCCAATAAGAATAAACAGCACAGAACGTTTGGGTTTTACTTCAGATGCGGCCAAAGCTTTTGCGGCTCCCAAAATATCACTGATTCCAGATGCATTATCCAGGGCACCGGGAAAAATTACGTCGCCCATTTGTCCCTGACCATCCAGGTGGCCACCAATAATAATTACTTCCTCCTTTAAAACAGGATCAGATCCTTCAATCAAGCCAAGCACATTACAGGCCCGAGCTTCCGGAAAATATTCGGTTTCAGCAGTGATTGAGATTGTTTGCTTTTCAGGCAAAACAAAGGATGGAGTTTCCTTATTTTTTAAGCTCTTCTGTATTTCGTTGTAGTCTTTCCCGGCATCTGAAAAAATCTGACCGACTACTTTTGTATCCAGATGCGCATAAATAAAACCATCCAGATTCACCGTATTCGGATTGGCAATTTTACTGGCATAAATCATTCCGGCAGCACCATGTTTAACGGCATTTCTGAATTTATACCGGTGGTAAGCATAAGGTGTCCACTTTGCCAATACCGGATCGTTTTTGGTATAGGGCACACCCGGTTCCAGAATAATTATTTTGCCTTTTACATCTACGCCGGCATAATCGTCATAGTCCAGTTCCGGTGCTGTAATTCCGTATCCAACATATACTAATTCTGCTGCCACCGTGCCATTTGCAGAGTTGGAACCCGGTAAATAATCCTCTGGAAACTGAAGTATGGTTTTGCTGTTACCGTTACTGTAAACCACTTCTCCCAATGATTTTACTTCAGAAAATTCATTGGTAAAGTATTGAAAATAACTTCCGTTGTTGGCAGGTTGTATCTCCCATTCTTCAAATTTGGCAGCACACCACCGGGCCACCTCCAAATATTCAGGCGATCCCGACAAACGTCCTTTGTATTTTTCAGAACACAATTCAGCGGTATAATCCAGAATTTCATGGCTTGAAATTGTATGAAAAGTCTGAAGAATTTTATCTGAATCGGAATGCTGGGAAACTGCGGAAATTACAGAAAATAAGAGAGCAAACGCAAATAAAGCGGATTTGGTTTTCATATGATCAAGATTGTTTGTTTTCAAGTGTATCCTATGCAGCAGGATTTTAATTCGTAACGGTTGGTGTGAAATATTCCCCTGCTCAATTCACATAAAAATCAATTGAATCGGCTAAAAATACACAAAAAACTTACTTTTACGATTGAAATACCTAAATCCGTTAAAATGAAATCTTTTCAACTTACCACTTTGCTTTTTAGTTTGGTTATGGCTTTTTCGTGTACACCAGACGCGCCCAAAAACGAGCGCCCAAACGTAATTATTATTTACACCGACGACCAGGGCGCCATCGACCTGAACAGTTTTGGTGCCACCGATTTGGTAACACCCAACATGGATAAAATTGTAAACAGCGGAATTAAATTCACGCAGTTTTACGGAGCACCAATCTGTTCTCCATCGCGTGCCGGACTGCTAACCGGGAAAACACCACAACGTGCCGGTGTTCCCGGAAATGTTAGTCCAAACTCCGAAAAGGCAGGACTACCTCCTGAACAATACACCATTGCCGAAATGTTTAAAGATGCCGGCTATACAACAGCACACATTGGCAAATGGCATTTGGGGCATGGAAAAGACAGACAACCCAATGCGCAGGGATTCGATCATTCTTTTGGTCACTTTGTGGGGTGTATCGACAACTATTCACACTTCTTTTACTGGAACGGCCCCAACCGCCACGATTTATACCGAAACGGAAAAGAAGTACATTATCCCGGGCAGTTTTTCCCCGAATTAATGGTGAAGGAAGCCTCTGAATTCATGGAACAAAACACCAACAAACCGTTCTTTATGTATTTTGCCATAAACACGCCCCATTATCCCTACCAGGGATCGCCCGAATGGTTGAAATATTACCAGGATAAAGGCACAAAATACCCGCGCGATTTGTATGCTGCCTTTGTCTCAACACAAGACGATATCATTGGAAATTTATTAGATAAACTGGAGGTACTGGGCCTGCGTGAAAATACGATCATTGTATTTCAGTCGGACAACGGTTATTCGGAAGAAGAACGTGCGCACCACGGTGGAGGAAATGCCGGGGTTTACCGCGGTTCGAAATTCAGCTTATTCGAAGGGGGAATTCGTGTGCCGGCTGCCATTAGCTGGCCTGCACAATTGCAAGCGGGCGAAACACGTAACCAGATGGCCGTTAATGCCGACTGGATGCCCACGCTTGCCGAACTTTGTGAAATAGACCTCGACACCAACGATTTGGATGGGAAAAGTCTGGTTCCACTCATTAAAAACCCGGAATTGGAAAGTAGCCATGCAGATGGTTTTTGTTGGAAAAACAGCAAACACTGGGCTGCGCGAAAGGGCGACTGGAAATTGCTGGGCTATCCGGTTGACGGCCGTATTACGTTTGCTCCCGAAGATTCATTGTTTTTGGTAAACTTAAAAGACGATCCGGGAGAACAGACAAACCTGGCCGAAAAGTTTCCGGAAAAAGTAAACGAATTGAACTCAGAGTTCGAAAAGTGGCTTACAAGCAACCAATAACCAACTGACAATGTAAACTTTAAGACACTTTCCTTTCGAAATAAAATTATTTTAAGATAAATTGTTTGTGCTAATTTTAAATCGAATTATTATGAACATGAAAATTTTAAAAGGAACAGTTTTTGGCGGACTCACCTTCTTTGTTCTCGGATGGATTGTTTACGGAATTTTGCTCTCCGGTTTTATGGAAGCCAACTCAAACGGATGTGCCAATCGTGCCGACAGTGATATGGTTTGGTGGGCCATGATTGTATCCAACCTGTTTTTAGGATTACTGTTAACACTGGTGCTTAACTGGTCGGGGGCAAAGGGTATTGCCGATGGCCTTAAAACGGGTGCATTGTTTGGCCTGTTAATGTCCTTATCCATGGACCTGGGCATGTACTCCATGACAACTTTGTATGATTTAAAATTTTTGATCGTTGATGTTCTTATATACACCATTTTACTGGCCATTATGGGTTTGGTAATTGTAATAACCTGGGGGAAAAGTTAAACCGCCCGAATCATTTTTTTGAGTATCGTCCTCTGCACAATATAGTAAGCTCCCGCTTTTGGCGAGAGTTTTTTTATCCCCCAGTCAGTTTCCAAACCAATGTCCCCAAGGCCGGTGCGGAGTTGCTGTTTTTTGTTGGAATACCTTACCCCTCATTTGGTTTAGCTGTAGTGTTTCTCGGGTCTTACAACCGGGGGTACGGATTGTAAAGTCGCGCCAGCGGGGGGAGATTCGACTGTGTCGAATCCGCACAAACCCAGCCATGACTTATTCCACGTGTTGTGCATTCCTTTTTTATTCACTTTGTTCTAATTTCTCAAGATTCATGTCGGTTAAATGCTGAACATTCCTCGTAATTTTTTCGATATTCCAGTCCCACCACTTTATTTTTAAAAGCCTTTCGATTACATTTTTACTAAATCGTTTCTTTATTTCTTTGGCTGGATTTCCACCAACAATGGTGTAGGGTTCAACATCTTTAACAACGGTTGAATTAGATGCAATTATTGCTCCATCTCCGATTGTTATTCCTGGCATTATTATCGCATTATAACCTATCCAAACATCATTCCCAATTTTTGTGTCTCCTTTGTATGGATGTTCTTTCCCATCCATTGCATGCTCCCACCCATGGCCAAAAATTGAGAAAGGATATGTTGATATAGCCTTTGTCAAATGATTGCCACCATTCATAATAAACTTTACATCTGATGCTATCGCGCAAAACTTACCGATAATTAGCTTATCACCAACGAAGTCAAAATGATATTTTACATTTTTTTCAAAATTTTCTACATTTTCAAAATCGTCATAATACGTGTAATCACCGACAATAATATTAGGATTCTTGATAATATTTTTCAAAAAGCAAAGTCTGTCAATATTTTCAAGTGGAAATTTTATGTCTTTATCAGGTCCTTGCATATCGTTTGGTTTTGTTATTTTTCTATTTCAAAATGACCCATAACGGTTGGTATAAGAATAGTAGCCGATTGCGTGGCACTTTCCTGTCAAGTTGTATGAAAGTTGATGCGGGCTAAATCACTTGAATTTACTACCGTCTCGGCTATTATTTTTATACATTGTGTGTGCAAATGTTATTTTATCGTTTGATAGATTTCTTTCTCAAATAATCGGTAAAACTCAAATCTTTCCTTATCAACCGTTGGAAAAATCTGTGACATAAATACTAGTGCAATGTTATTTTTAACGTCCAGTGTAAAATAAGTGTTATGAATGCCACCCCACCATACAGCGCCTTCTGCCCGTACATCTTCATTTGGATTTTTTTCATAGTCACCAATAAAACACCACCCATCAGATATATCCACAAAGTCCTTAATATATTTTGGCGCATCATCTGAATATCCTTCCCAAATTATCGATATATCCGAAGGCAATTGGTCTTTCAACATCATTTCAACAGTTTCTTTTTTTAATATCCGACCACCTTCATATTTCCCATAATTTAATATGCAATGTAAAAATTTTAAATAATCATTTGGCGATGAATATAATCCGCCATCACCCTCAAAGTCTGTTACCTCTTCTGCTGGTAGTCTTTCATACTCAACGTAATTGCCCAATGAGTCTTTTGTACCCCATGAAACAATTTTATATTTTAAACTGTCAGGTACATTAAACCAGGTGTAATTCATTTGTAAAGGCCCGGTAATGTTTTTCCTTAAATAGTTTTCTAAATCAGTATTTGAAATTTTTTCAACCAGTTTTCCAACCCAGTAAGTGCTTGTTCCATAACGAAAAGAAGTTCCAGACTCAAAAATTCTCGGATTATCTTTATATACCCATGTACTGTCAATTACAAAATTTGCAAGTTTAGTTGATGTAAAATCATAAGCAAACCCAGAGGTGTGGGTTAGTAATTGGCGAAGTGTTATTTTTTCATTACTTGCTTTTAGGTTTCCGTTTTTATCTAAAATGGGAATGGAACTCATTTCAGGCAGTAGGTCAATTAACGGGTCATCCAATCCAATCAGTCCTTTTTCTACCAGCTGAAGTGCCGCAACGGAAGTTATTGGTTTGGTCATTGATGCAATTCGGAAAATATTATCCTCATCTACATTGCCACTTTGACCTATAATTGCTGGGCCAAAGGAATAGAATTTTGTAGCTCCGTCAGGAGTAACATATCCCATAATTGCCATTTGAATTGTAGATGAATCATAATAGTCCCTGAGTGATGTTAAAATTATATCTTCATTTTCAAATTTACATCCAACAAGTCCGATAAGAAAAGCTACAATTAAAATATTTGTTCTCATATTTCGAATTTTAATATTTGCTAACGGCAGTCTGTCTTAAAACTATTTTTAAGTCTCTGAGAATTGAATATTTTCATTTTTTCAAAGACTCCTAATCAAATATTTCATAGTGCCATTCTGCTTTTTAGACAGTCTGACGGTCACTTGTAAGTTGTCGTCGCGGATTTCGAAGAGCGTTCCTGTCCGAAGGACACGGAACTTCGAAACTAGAATTGACCGAAGGGAAATCGACCCGAGTCAATCCGTAGTTGGCGTACCACCAAACCCGCCCTGCAATATGTACTTTATTGTATAGCGTTTTTTAATTTTCATAAATCCAGTTAATTGCTCTCTCAACTACAAGGTCATTCGGTTGCCCGATTGATTGATATGAGAAACCAATCTTTTCGTCAGGGTCTATCCTTTTGCCAAAAATATTGCCTTCTCTGTCGGCATAAATGGATTCTGTTAAAACAAGCATTGAACTGTCACTGAGATTGTAGATGGCATTTCCAGTGGAAAGCCCACCAGTACTCAGACCAAAACTTCTTACATTACTTTTATTGTGAAAAGCTGTCACAACCACCTCTCCCGAACTTATTGTTTGTCCGCCTGTTAATATAGCCACAGGATTTAAATTATTAAGTAAGTTATACGGCTGTTTACTTACTTTAGTAATTGTCCGTGACTCAATTCCTGATTTTCCATCTTGATAAAACCATGAAGATTTCTTTTGATTGTTATCAATAAAATAACCGCAAATTCCATTTCCCAAAATTGGACCCAATCCAGTTAACATTGGCCAACAATTTCCACCTGTATTTTCTCTTAAATCAATTACCCATCCTTTCAGATTTTTGTTGTCGATTGACTTTATTGCGTTTTGCAAACTGTCTGCATATTGTTGGATAGCGATTGAATCAATGTTACCAAAACCTTTCATATGAATGTAGCCAATGTTTTCATTCAAGAGTTGATTTTTAAATGTTATAATCTCATTAATCCCAGCTTTTTTATTTGCCGATTTCCATTTTTCAACTTCGTCTTTGGGAATAAAGAAAGTATGTCTTTCACCGATATCCTTTAGTATTGATTTAATAATTGGATAACAATTTTCAATTGAATCAGTATCGTTTAATTTGGAATACGCTTTTCTCTTAATTTCGTTGAAATCAACAAAATCTCGTCTAATTGAATGCTCTTCAACTATTTCAAACACTTCATCCAAATAATCTTTAGGAGTTACAGTTGTTTTTTTGTTTTTAGAACAACCTGTGATGAAAATTAAAAAGAAGAATATATAAATGTATTTCATGATTTTTCAAAATGCTATACAACGGTTGGTAGTCGAGTAGGCAAAGGGAGTTTCACCCTAAGCCTCTCACAGAACCGTACGTGACAGTCTCCCGTCATACGGCTCTTGTTATACAAATCTAAACGCTTCATCAACCTAATCCAAGT
>JAPOHD010000021.1 GCA_026671195.1 Draconibacterium aestuarii
GCGGGTCACCCTCTGGAATAATCTCATGCTACACTTTTACTTTTAACAATAAAAATTTGTATTTTAAACATTTTTTCAGAGTCTCGGTAAAGTGTGCACATGCTCATGCTGGGCACACACAATGTATAAAAATAATAGCCGATTCAGTAGTAAATTCAAGGGTTGTAGCCCGCTTCAACTTTTGTGTAACTTGACACAAAAGTGCCTCGCAGTCGGCTACTATTCTTATACTAACCGTTAGGTTTTATTAATAAAAAAGATAAGAAAATGAAAATAGGTTTTAAAACTTTAAACAATATTATTTTAGTTCTATTTCTAATAACAATTGGATGCAAGGATCACGAAAATAACAAGTTAGTATTGCCCCGTGATTTTAAATTTAAAGTATCGGCACATATTAATGAATTATGTAAAAATAATGGTAGATATACTGGGAGTAATTTTGAAAAACAAGCCGCAAAATATATAAATAAACAATTTTCTGAAATTGGATTGCACTCACAAATTGAAAATTTTGATTTTGAGAGTTTTGAAGTAAACCAATCCATTTTGAACATTGGAGAATTATCGATAAATCCAACACGATTATGTTTCAATCCTTATAAAGACAGTTTGGATGTCAACGCAGATTTTGTGTTAATTGACACGATTTCAGATACGGATTTGTCAAATAAATATGTAATCGCTACAGAAAAAATTAATTATTTTCAAATTGTGCTAATGCAACCTAAAATGATAATTTATGTTGATAGTTTAGATTATCAGAAAATAAAAAATCAAGAATTATCAACCTTAAATTTGAAAATAAAAGGAGAAATTAATGAATATAAATCGGCAAATGTTGTTGCTAATATAAAGTCCACCAATTGCAATGACAAGCTAATAATAATATGCGCACACTATGATAGTTATTTAAATAGTCCAGGCGCAGATGATAATGCCTCAGGTACTGCGGCAATAATAGAATTAGCAAAAACACTTTTTAACAACTCATCCATATTAAATGATTTTAATGTAAAATTTATAGCATTTAGTGGTGAGGAAAAAGGTCTTTTAGGATCAAGGAATTATTTAGACACGCATTCTGATGAATTAAAAAACTGTGTTCTTTTAATCAATCTTGACCAGATTGGTGGTCAGGATAAAATTAATATTCTTGTATCAGATGGTATTCGTGGAATACCGAAAATAAAAGGTACAAATCAATTTCCCGGGTATTTACAGGGTAGACCATTTGAGGGTGTGTCCTCACGCTGGACAATAGTTGATCCACAGATATTTGGTTTAATGGCCATTGTCAACACTCCCAACTGGTTGATTGATGTTATAAATGAAAGTTCAATTGACTATAATATTAATCAAACAGCAAGTTCGGGCAGTGATGAATTAGTATTTACACAAGCAGGAATTGTATCAACTTGTATTTTTACAGGAGGCAATGAGTACCACAGCGAAAAAGATATTCCTGCGCAGATTAATCTTTCTACTGTTGAGAAAATAGGGAATTTAACACTTAAAATTATTGAAAACACACTTAAAAGGAAAAACTAACAAAACCTAATCGAGTAGACGGCCGGTGAGCCAATAGCCCACCGGAGCACCTCTCACACCACCGTACGTACGCGAGCTACGCTCCTTCCTTTCGCATTTGCTCAGGAACATATACGGCGGTTCGCCAAGTATCGGCATTTCGCTCTTTACACTAAAATACTTTCTGTCCTTATTTAAAATATGGCTAGACTGGGTCACCCCTAGAGCTTCCATATCGAATTACGGACAAACCTGACGTTCAGCCCTTCCCTAACTTGTGAGGCCTCCGCATTTATTGCAGCTCGTTACTGTCAGGTACTATGGCGTCTGCTGACTTCTCACCAAATCATATAAATCAGTGAGACCTCCCCAGGTAATAGCATGTTCCTTCCCCCAATCCCTGCCTGATCTACTATTTCGGTTATCTCCCCGTAAAGGGCTTTCGGACGTCACAATGATGTGCTTGCTTATCCAACCTCGTAGCCTCATATCAGGTTCCTGTTCGTCAGTACCGGAGTTTGCCGTTTGGCTTCCTTCACTGCATACCTCACGGTAAACCAGCTTGCCACTTGCTAATGCTTCAAGACGTTACTCCTGCGCATAAGGGACTTTCACCCTCTGGAAATATTTCATGCACACTTATGTTTAATTACACCGAAAAATTTTGTATTTTACGAATTGATGCAGAGCTTTTAAATAAGTGCGCACATGCTCATGCTGGGCACACACACGCGGTCATAAGTAATGCGGGGTGATGTGGGTAATTCAATATGAGTACATTTAATAAACATAGCAACGGTTTGACAGGTAAGTGCTTTGAAATCCCGCACTACTCATACCGCCACCGTTGTGCTTCATTAAGAAAAGAAAACGATGATAAAATTCTTTAGAAAAATTCGGCAAAAATTACTCTCTGAAAATAAATTTAGCAAGTACTTAATTTATGCAATAGGAGAAATTTTTTTGGTAGTCATTGGAATTTTAATAGCAATACAACTGAATTCTGTTAAGAATGAAAGAGAAAAGCGGAACGAAGAAATTATTCATCTTGAAAACTTATTATCTGATTTAAGACAAGATAAAACAGAACTCGAACAGATAATTGAAAGAAGGATATCTAAATCCAATTCTTCAAAAATCCTTGAAAGTATTCAGAATATACAGGAGGTAAATAATATAAATGACTATTATTCTCATGTGATGAATGTGGTATATTGGGATGCACATAATCCAAGTCTATTAACTTTTAATGAGCTTATTAACTCAGGCAAGCTATCTTCATTATCAAATCAAAAAATTAAGGATTTACTACTTCAAATTGATTATAACTACAATGAATTATTTGAAATAAGAAAGCATTTATATGAAGATCTCTGGGAGTATTTTTATCGACCATTTGCTGATATTATAGATTATGAAAATGCAATTTTAGCTTGGACGGAACCAAATGAAGATCTTGAGTTGTCAAAAGAATTTGTGGAAATAGCAATTGAAAATAAACGTATTAAAAACGGATTTACTCTATCAAAATTTAATAACAACTTGTTGAGAGAGAAGCTATCCGATATATTAACTAAAGTTGACTCAACTATTGTATTAATTGAGGAGGAAATCAATAAATAACGAAAGCATAATCGAGTAGGCGGCTGACGACCAAATAGCCACCAGTGCACCTCTCACAGAACCGTACGTACGCGAGCTACGCTCCTTCCTTTCGCATTTGCTCAGGAACATATACGGCGGTTCGCCAAGTATCGGCATTTCGCTCTTTACACCAAAATACTTTCTGTCCTTATTTAAAATATGGCTAGACTGGGTCACCCCTAGAGCTTCCATATCGAATTACGGATAAACCTGACGTTCAGCCCTTCCCTAACTTGTGAGGCCTCCGCATTTTTTGCAGCTCGTTACTGTCAGGTACTATGGCGTCTGCTGACTTCTCACCAAATCATATAAATCAGTGAGACCTCCCTAGGTAATAGCATGTTCCTTCCCCCAATCCCTGCCTGATCTACTATTTCGGTTATCTCCCCGTAAAGGGCTTTCGGACGTCACAATGATGTGCTTGCTTATCCAACCTCGTAGCCTCATATCAGGTTCCTGTTCGTCAGTACCGGAGTTTGCCGTTTGGCTTCCTTCTCTGCATACCTCACGGTAAACCAGCTTGCCACTTGCTAATGCTTCAAGACGTTACTCCTGCACATAAGGGACTTTCACCCTCTGGAAATATTTCATGCACACTTATGTTTAATTACACCGAAAAATTTTGTATTTTACGAATTTATTCAGAGCTTTTAAATAAGTGCGCACATGCTCATGCTGGGCACACACACGTGGTATAAGTCATGGCTGGGTTTGGCTCGATTCGACACAGTCGAATCTCGTCCCAACCTCAGTTTCGGTCGGACACTCAGACTCTCGTCTGACAGCCACGACCTCATACCACCACCGTTGGCAACAAATTAAAACAGACCGACACAAGACCGAATTCGAATGAAAAAACTTGAAATCAAAAAATCCATAATAAAAGAATGGGAAATATATTTTTCCATTGCAGCAATTATTATGGCTATGATAAAACTAAAAAGTCCTGATTTCTTGATTGTATTTCCAGTTGTTTTACTTCTTTACGTAGCATATTCAATAATCAAAAGGTTACAAAATAGACAACCTGGTATTATCATAGACAAATATGGAATTCACTTAAAATCCGAGAATAAATCATTTGCTTGGAAATCCATTGATGACGTGGAAGTTGAAGATATAAATGGAGAACAAATTTATTTAAAAATAAAATCAAAAAACTCTGATTTTCAGACAGACCTTTCACACTTTGAGACGAGATCATATAAAATTGAAAAGGCTATTGTTTTTTTCAGCAATGGAAAAATTAAAGGAAGAGAAACCAAATTTTTCAATCGTATTGATGACCTTGTTAATGATAAAAAGAACTTGGAGATAATCATTGACTTATTCAAAAAACATAAAAGAAAAGTCCTTTGGGTTGGAGTATTAACCTTTTTTGGAGGATTAGCTTTAGCAATTTTCCTTCAAGCAAGTTATCCGTTCCCATTTTCATTTGCCATCGGATGGACAACAATTTTAATTATTCTTTTTCTCTACTATAAAAGGACAGAATTGAGACTAAGGAATTCGGAAAAGATACGAGGACTAACAGACAGTCAATTTAATGAAATTGCAATAAAATTCGAAATAAGAAATAATACAGACAAAAAAAATAAAACGTTCGCAATGATTTTTATGGCTGTTGTTACGATAGGGATATTTGTTGTTTCCTATTTGGTGACAAACTAAAAATTCGTTGCATAACAATTTGGAATATGGCAGGCGGGGGTAAGAGCGGTCTGACAAGTCATACCTTGCGACCACTTTCCTGCGGGTCTGACAGGATTTCTGTTGGAAATCCCGCCTGACCACATACAAGTGGCCGTCAGACTGTCTTCTATGTTGAAAACCAAACTCCGAGGTAATATTTTAAAAAAAAAGAAACTTTAGAAAACCATAAAATGATTAAAAAAAAGATTGTTTTTATACTTCTAACCGGACTAATTTGTTCAAATTTATTTGCTCAAAAAATTCTATGGGAAAAAAGAGAAAACCTTCCAAAGCCAATGAGAGGAACAGCAATCACCTGCAACAATAAAATTTACTTTATGGAAGCACATCCTAAAATTTCAGGTGTCTATGAATATAATTCAGTTAAAGATACCTGGGAGAAGAAAACGAATATGATAACTCAAGGATGGAATGTGAATTTAGCTGAAATTAATGGTATTATCTATGCTATTGGAGGAGATCCTTTTCGAAATAGAAATGAATCATACGATCCCATTAACAATATTTGGAAAACTCTATCACCGATGCCTACTGCAAGACAGCACAGCAATTGTTGTGTAGTAGACAATAAAATCTACGTCATGGGAGGAATAACGAGTTGGGCTGATAAAACAGATAAAAACGAGGTTTATAATCCAAAAACAGATTCATGGCAAAGTTTATCACCCCTGCCATATCCAGTTGAAAATCCAATTATTGCTTCTGTTGATAACAATATTTATGCACTTTGTGGAAATACTTTATGGATGTATGATACCTCGTCTGATAATTGGGAAACAAAAGAGAATTGTCCTGCTTGGATTTCAGTAATGTTTGGTTGTGCAGTTATAAGTGATAAAATCATTATTCCTGGCGGACAAAATAAAGAAGAAAAGGCTGTTTCAAGTGTCTATATTTATGATACTAAAAAAGATAAATGGTTTATATCCTCAGATTTGCCAAACCCAATTCAAATAGGAGGTATTACCACGCTTAACGATAAGATATATATGATTGGTGGGTGTAATACTGATTTTAGTAGGTATGACAATGTATATGAAGGGACACTGGTGGAATAACATACAGCAACTAATCGAGTAGGTGGATGACAGCCAAATGACTGCCATTGCACCTCTCACACCACCGTACGTACGGGTCTCGTATACGGCGGTTCGCTAGATCATAGGAAACAAAACCGTATTCGGTTTAATTTGAT
>JAPOHD010000022.1 GCA_026671195.1 Draconibacterium aestuarii
GCACCACTGAAAACCAAACATCCAAACATCGAAAAAACCATAGTATACATCCCCGCTTCGAACCCGGTATCGTCAACACCCGGTTCAGGCTTGGCCGTGCCGACCGCCCGAACGCTTAATTGTTAGCGGTTTGTGCTTTAATTTATTTTAGTTTTTAATCATTCTTCCTTTATTCTTTAATCGTATCACTTTTCAATTTTCCCTTACAAAATGATAATTGATTCTATCGCAGCATGGAGCGCTTAAAAACAATGTGTCACTTCCATAAAAATCAATATATTTCTCATTGTCTCTCATTAACAAATTTGAATATTCGTCTTTTTCAAGATAAACTTTAAGTCGATTTTCGTTTGTTTGAGGAGTTATCGTTATTTTACCGTATTCAAGAAGATTCCCGTTTTGTGTCAATCCATAAACTCCATATTTTCTAATTTCCAAATAGTCAAAGTTTAAGTCAATACCAGTTCCAGAAAAACCTCCAGAGGTTCCAAATAGTTTCCATTTTCCATAAATGCTTAAATAAGGTTGTGTGAATATTTCTGCATTATAATATTCTTTAGTTTCTATACTGTCTAAAGTTGTATAAATCTTTTTTTCATCTTTCTGACAACTCATTAAACTAAGGATAATTGCAAGAAGAAAAATTAATATAGTTTTTGTCATGGGACTTTTTTTATTTTTTGAATTAGTATTTTATGTTTATCAAATTTTAAATACGCAAATGTGTCTTTTTCAGCATAACCGCTAACTACTGTATATCATCATTGATCTTATTTTTCTTATAGCAACACAACAAATTATTATAAGTTAATAAGCGTTTCCAAAGGAAACACCACTGCTAATGTTTAACTTTTCTGGGGCACTCTACTACACTGTGAATCTTCTGCTTGTGTCGCCGGATTAAGGTGGACTAAAAGTAAAGAATGTATATGTAAAATAAAAATAGATGGGGAAAAAAGAATAAGGAAGTCAGGAGTCGGAAGTTAGAAGAAGTGGGAAGTGGGAAGACGTCTGCAAGGCAGAAAACCGATTGTATGTGAAAACTCTTGAATCCTGGCTCTTGAATACTGACTCTTTCCTGTTTATTCTTTGCTTATGGCTAGTGGCTTGCAGCTATAAACTCAATTTTCTACTTAAACCCTAAACCAATGTGCACGCCCAAAGAAATGTGATAATCTTCAGAATCATGTGCCAGCTCGAGCAAGGGCCCCATGTGCACATCACCCACCTGAAATTCGTAAGTTGTTTCGAAATGTATGGCAAAATTCTTTTCCGAGGGATGCGCACCTTCAAAAGCTATTCCCGGCGAAAGCGAAAAATGGAGTCGCTCGATTGGAGTATACATACCAACAATGCCGACGGTATTGTGTTTGTGCTCGTCGAAAATACGCTCGTATCCAAGGCCTGCACTAAATTTCGAGTGGCCGATGTTTCGCACCAAATGAACATGCAAACCATAACACAATTGGCTTTCGCCGGTAAAATACACCAGTGAATTAGCGATACCCAGTTCCGTTTTATGGTCGTCGTGAATGTGTTCATGTTCGTGATCATGAATGTCCTGTGCCTTTCCGTTTAATGAAACCAGTAAAAAGAAAGTGTAAATTAGTGCAGCATACTTGTTGTCCATGGCAAAATAAAGAATTAGTCAAAAGGAACAGTTAAACCTAGAAATTGTTGCGAGGCAAGAGAAAGAAAGTGAGAAGAAGTGGGAAGTGGGAAGCTAAGAAACACCCCATCCCGAATACTCGGGACATCCCTCCCCAAAGGAGCTACTCTTTATACACATCTTTTCGGGGATACTCCTTCAGAATGGTTCTTCCAATGACAGATTTCATTAAAGTATTCAATATGAATAAAGTACAGAGATTGCCATTAAATGTCATTTCGACGAAGAATGAGGAGAAATCTTAAACTCAAACAGATTTCTCACCTTCGTTTCTCAGGTTCGAAATGACAGCTTCAGAGTTCTGCCATTACCTCATTATGCCCAAATATTTTTGGGTAAGATCTCGCAATGTCGTTCGGATGGAGGTAAGTGCGTTTCACAACCTACTTCGCCGGACGAGTTCGCTGTCGACCATCTATCCGGCGTTTCGCACCGGGTTATTCACATTTTGACACCTACGGCGTTACGAAAAACCCTGTAAGGGTTTACTCCAAATAACCACGGGTAAAACCCGTGGTAAATGTGACAATTGAAACAAGGCGCAATCATCCGGTAGTTCAGGGTATCAGCTTTGTATGCGCCGCATATCTGTCGGTAATTATAAATTCGTACTAATTCTGTATTTGTGTAGAAGAGATAGTTATTAAAAGGAGGCGGACGGAGGATATATGGAATTGAGTATGCTTTAACGGGAGTTACTTTCAAAAAAAAAGCCTGCTCTAAGCAGGCTTTTTGAATTTCTTCTTATGTCGACCGATTTATTCGTCGATTGCAATTGCCTCTACCGGACAAACTTCTGCACATGAACCACAGTCGGTGCAAAGTTCTGCATCAATAGTGTAGATATCACCTTCCGCAATCGCGTCAACCGGACACTCATCGATACAAGTTCCGCATGCTATACATTCGTCTGAAATTTTGTATGCCATAACAATGATTTTTTTAGTTTAACATTAACGTTTCAGCAAAAGTACTAAGTTTGTTAAAAAATCAAAATCCATATCCGAATAAATTCCACCGTTTTACAAAAACAACAAACTACAGACTGATTATCTGTTACTTACAAGCTATTAAAGTATTAATATTCAGTTAATCTTCTTTTTTATATTTTTGTTTAAATTTATTTACACATATGAACTTAGATTGGCTACTTGAATACAACCCGATATTACTTGCGTTATTTGCAGCACTTTTTACCTGGGCACTTACTGCTTTGGGCGCTGCAATGGTTTTTTTCTTTAAACAAATTAACCAGAAAGTATTGAATTCGATGCTCGGATTTGCTGCCGGCGTAATGATAGCCGCCAGTTTTTGGTCGCTGTTAAAACCCGCCATAGAAATGACCGAAGCGCGGGGCGAAACCGGCTGGATTCCTGCTGTTGTTGGATTTTTGTCGGGGGGAGCTTTCCTGCTCATTATCGACAATATTTTGCCTCACCTTCATTTAGGTTTAAAAATGGATAAGGCAGAAGGTATAAAAACAACCTGGAAACGCAGTGTTCTTCTGGTATTGGCCATTACACTTCATAATATTCCGGAAGGATTGGCCGTTGGAGTTGCTTTTGGAGCGCTTGCCAGCAATCCGGAAGCAGGTGCCTTAGCGGGTGCCGTTGCCCTAGCCATGGGTATTGGCTTACAAAATTTCCCTGAAGGTGCCGCCGTTTCCATCCCTTTACGCCGCGAGGGATTTTCGCGCTTAAAAGCCTTTAACTACGGACAATTGTCGGGTGCTGTAGAACCCATTGCAGCGGTAATTGGTGCTTATTTGGTATTGGTAGTTACGCCAATTCTACCTTACGCATTGTCGTTTGCAGCCGGAGCCATGATTTTTGTGGTTGTGGAAGAATTAATTCCTGAATCGCAGACCGGTAACGAAACCGATTTATCGACAATTGGTGCCATGCTGGGATTTGCAACAATGATGTTACTCGACGTTGCTTTGGGATAAAATTTCCTGCTCTAATTGTTTTATCTGATCGGGCAAACAGGTTTTGCTGAAATACTTTTCGTGTGCAAAATTCAGGTATTTCAGAATTTTAAACGCATTAAATTTTTGAAAAAACCGGTTCTGAAACGTTATTAAATTGGAACAGTTTTGATTTAAATCGTTGAGTTCATTCCAAAATCCATCGTGCAACATAAAATCAGAAACTGAATCAGGCAATTTTTCCAGATTTGAGCGAAACCGGGTTTCGGTAATTTTATAATACAACTCCTTGTTGTCGAACAGTAATTTTAGGTGGCGAAACGTCTTAAAATTATAGGTAAGCGTCAGATCCTCCTCCCCTTTCATCCATTTCTGAAGAATTGGCCCGGTTCCAAATGGCACACGATCGGATAAACGCGACGAAGGATAAACTTTAGTGGATGTAATTTCGCCTACCGTACCAATTTGTACCAGGTTTTGCAGAAAATAAAAATCCTCGCCGGCCTGCCGACGGTTCATCCCGCCCCTTTTTACATAGGCGAGCGCGGTTACGGCAAATGCCGACCCAATGGTAAACATGGAATAAGGATACCCGCTAAAATGGAGCGCACGTTTATAATAATCAAGGTATTTTTCGTAAAGCAAAATACCTTCCAGTTGCCTTTTATCTAATCCGTGTTTCTGATGTTCGAAAGTAATGGTAGCACCTACATGTTTTTTATTTTTATTGAAATAGTTTTCAATTTCGAGAAGATAGTTCTTATCGACCAGCGTGTCGGCATCGAGCGAAACGATTATTCCATCCGGGTTTTCAAGCAGATCAAACCGTCTTACTGCTTCATCCATTCCCTTTTTGCGGGCTAGCCCTGCCCCTGCCCATTTCTTTTTTAAACTGAGCGGCCCCACTGCATAAAAACAAATTCTATCAGTCGAATTATTTGTAATCCACGTGTCAAGTTCGGCTTTTGTTTTGTGATTAAAGCTTTTTACATCATGGTTTGCAATTTCCGAATGGTTGATCAAAACAATCACTTCCACGTTTGATTTGGGCGGGTAACAGGCTTTTACTGATTCGAGGGTTTGTACAATGTCAGGTTCACGAAAACAGGGAATCACCACAATAATCGCTGTGTTGATTTCAGGCTCCCCCGGAATAAGTGCTTCGTTGTTGTTTTTGTACAGGTATTTTTTTGCAAACATCAGGTACAAAGCTAAAATAAAAGGCAAAAAAAATCCGGGAAAGTACCCGGATTCTTCTTGTGTTCCCTTAAAATATTTTATTGTGCTTTTTCAGCCGCATATCTCTCGTTGAGTACTTCTAATACTCTGCCGGTAATGTTATGAGCCTCGTCGCCAATAAGCACGTTTGATCCGTTTAAAATGTAATCGTACCCGGCTTGTTCGTTAAATTCTTTTAGATAATTCATCAGGTTATCCAAAATTTTCTGGTTGTTTTCCTGCTGAATTTCCGCCAGTTTAGTAGATAACTCCTGATCCAACTTTTGAATTTCCTGCTCTTTACCCAACAAACGATCGCGTTCCTGAACTGCACGTTGTTCGGTTAAAAAACCACCTCGCTGCAATTTTTCCTGAAAGGCAGCTGCCTCTTTTTCAAAAGTCTGACGTTTTCCACCATATTCAGTTGTGTAAGCCTCTTGTTTTTTGGTGAACTCATCGTGCAAATCCTGCGACAAATTGTAATTCAGAATGACAGAATCTGCTTTTACATAGGCAATGTTTAGTCCGCCGGTATTGGCAACACGTTCAATTTTATTATTCTGAGAACTATCTCCATTTCCAGCAAAATGTAACACATACAAAACGGCAACAGCTACAAAAAGCACTACACTAACAATTAACGATGTTCCTTTCATCTCTTTCATTTTTTTGCTTCAACAGTTAGTAATGAAAATCCGGTAACTAACTACCGCTACTTTCATCGAAACTACTTTTGGTTCATAATTTAAATCCCGACAAAGTTAATTTTTTAGTTGAAATGCAAAAGTGGATTTCAATACTTTTTTCTTGCTATTAAAAATCAGTCAGTTACAAAAAAAACATGTATAAAATCATAACTGCTTGCTGATAAACATCATTGCAATAACACCTTTACTGCCCCTATTTTTGTTTATAGATTAATTATTCCCTAAAAAAGAAAATGTTGAATAAACTAATTGCAAATATTTTGCCTTACATGCCCAAAAAATTAATTTGGGTTTTCTCGAAACGGTACATTGCCGGAGAAACAATTGAAGAAGGCTTACTGGCTTCAAAATTATTGAATGCCAAAGGAATTGAGGTAACAATCGACTTGCTTGGCGAGTTTATTACTACGCTCAACGAAGCTGAGGATAATAAAAACCAGTACATGGATATTGTATCGCGTTTTACTGAAGAAAGTATACAAGGAAACTTCTCGTTAAAACCGACCATGTTTGGTCTGTTGATAAATAAAAATGTTTGTTACAATTACATAAGGGAAATTGTTGAACTGGCAGCGCAAAACAATTCGTTTGTTCGGATTGATATGGAAGACTCGCAGTGTATAGATATGGAAATTGAGCTGTTCCGTAAACTCAGGGCTGAATTCCCCGGAAATGTTGGGTTGGTTTTACAGGCGTACATGAGACGTACCTTAAGCGACCTGGAAGCTTTAAACGATTTAAACACAACAGAAAATCCGATAAATTTCAGACTTTGCAAAGGAATTTATGTGGAGCCCGAAAACGTTGCGTTTAAAAAATACGACGAAGTACGCGAGCATTTTATGGCCGACCTGAAATACATGTTCGAAAATAAGATGTATGCAGGTATTGCTACACACGACAAATACCTGGTTGAGGAATCGATGAAGTTGATCAGGGAAATGAACATTTCGAAAAACATGTACGAATTTCAAATGCTTTACGGAGTTACACCTGAATTGCGCCAAATGATTGTTGATAACGGACACTTAATGCGTGTTTATGTTCCGTACGGCAAAAAGTGGTTTAATTACTCAACCCGGCGTTTAAAAGAGAATCCAAAGATGGCTCAACATATAATTAAGGCACTTTTTATAAGGGGGTGATTTTTAGGAGTTAAACACAAAAGGATGGCAACACCATCCTTTTTTTATGCTTTACTATTGAATTGTTACTTGTATAAATCAGGTAAATTTTACGATAATCTCGTCCAAAGGCCTTTTGGGCACATGATGCACCTCGTTTTCATCGCGCCAGTATTTTATATCATTCACGCCATTTTCTATTACAACTTCTTCTATTGGTTTTCCCAGGGCAATCATCCACAGCAGATCGATGTGCTCGGGCAACCCCAGTAAACCGGAAACTTTGCTTTTATTTACCGAACCAATCATACAGCCTCCATACCCCTCTTCAACAGCCCCAAGCAAAATGCTTTGCATGGCAATTCCATCGTCGCAATAATGATTCTCAGCAATTTTTTTATCTTTCAAAACGGCCACATAAGCTACCGGCCTTTCCTTTTCTACAGGTCCTTTCCAGTCGCTCAAATAGCCGGCCCATCCCAAAAAGGGGAATATTTTATCGCAAGTTACAGAATCAGTAACTACCGCATATTTTAAAGGTTGCGCGTTGCGTGCACTTGCCGAAATACGGGCCAAATCGATCCAGCTTCTTACTTGTTCTTCCGTAATTTTTATAGATGAGTCAAACCGCCGGTAACTCCGGTTTTTCTGAATAAGGTCGCGAATCATAATTTTTTATTTTCCAGCAAAGATATTGGGAAAATTGAAAAAGAAAAAAGGATAAATGATGAAGTAAAAAGAATTGCTGACCAAACTTAACCACTAGAAAAACAACTTCACTTTATCCTTTTCACAAGAAACGACACAAGTTGAATAGTATTGTACAAGGCACATTAATAAATGTTAAATAGTAATATTTAAATCAGGTGTTATAAGAAGCTATTAATACAAAATTATTTCTAGTTTTGTGGAACAGAACAGAATAGCAACTGTTCTGCATAATAAAATTAATCAATGAGCAATTTCAAATTTACTGTCGACAATAATTCCAATATCTTAAAATTTCAACAACTGGTTGATGCCATAATGGATTCGATCAGCCAGAACGAATTAAAACAGGGCGACATGCTGCCATCGGTCAACCAGATTATGAAAGAATGTCAGTTGTCGCGCGATACGGTATTTAAAGCTTATGCTGAATTGAAAAAACGAGGAGCTGTTGAATCGGTGCCCAACCGGGGCTATTTTGTTACTAAAAAAAGAACCAAAGTATTTCTGTTCCTCGATACATTTAAAGCCTACAAAGAAGTACTTTATCATTCATTTCTGAATAATCTGCCCAAAAATATAAGTGTGGATTTGCACTTCCATCATTATAATATTGGAGT
This sequence comes from Draconibacterium aestuarii, assembly GCA_026671195.1. Lineage (GTDB taxonomy): Bacteria > Bacteroidota > Bacteroidia > Bacteroidales > Prolixibacteraceae > Draconibacterium > Draconibacterium aestuarii. The sequence goes on from JAPOHD010000022.1 coordinate 7,974, forward strand.
GTTCGAAAAAATTATAACTGAAAGTATAGGGCGGTACAGTAAATACATCATAATGAATTTCGATCACCCCAATGTACCAAAGATCGTCAACAAAATTCCCTCCGATCAACTGCTGGCAATCGACTGGAAAGTGAATGTTTCAAAAAAACAGTCGGTTGTTTACCAGGATTTTGGGCAAGCTGTTTTTGATTGCCTTCACCGAAACCTGGCTGCGATAAAAAAATACAGGCAATTTACTTTCTTCTACCCCCCGTTTACCTATCACCCGAAAGAAACAGTTGACCACTTCCGGGAATTTTGTAAAGAAAATAAAATCAAACACCGTGTAATTTTCGAAACGGATGAATTTGAGATCAAATCGGGTGAACTCTATTTCCTTGTAAGCGACAGAACACTAGCCGGTTTTCTTGACCAATGTGAAGAAAAAGGTTTTGAACCGGGAAAGGAAGTTGGCGTAATTTCGTATAACGAAACCCCCATGAAAAAGTACGTAAAAAATGGAATCACAGTGATTTCCACAGATTTTGAATTGATGGGTAAAAAAGCCGCAGAATTTGTGCTAAAGGGAGATCCGATCCATTTTGAAGTACCAACCCAGCTAAAAATCCGCTCTTCGCTCTAAGTTATTGTCAGGAAATTTGTTTTTTAGAATTATTATGAAGTATTATTTACTTAGACAAGGTAAAATGGATGCGGAACAACCAACGAAATTCATGAATTTCCTTAGAATTTAATGATTCAATGAACAATAGTTAAAGCTATTAAAGGAAATTTTACAGCAGAATAAGCCGAAAGACGAATAATAAAATGAAAGGATAATTTCCGAACAGATACCAATATGTTTTAAAACATTTTTATTCGATTTCGTAACTTCAGAATTAAATCTATCTTAGCAAACCAGAACGGAACGGAACAGATTAATAGACAAAAAATCGCATAACACTAAATATCATGTACTTACTAGGAATAGACATTGGAAGCTCTTCAGTAAAAGTTTCACTTATTAACGGAGAAAACGGCGATTTGCTTGCCTCTTCGTTTCATCCAAAACAGGAAATGAAAATAACAGCCCACCAGGCGGGTTGGGCCGAACAAGAACCCGAATTGTGGTGGCAAAACCTGAAACTGGCTTTAGGAGATGTGTTCGCCGATTCGAAAGTGGCAGCAGAAAGTATTGAGTCGATCGGGATTTCGTACCAAATGCACGGTTTGGTAATGGTGGATCAAAATCTGGATGTTATCCGCCCGTCGATTATCTGGTGCGACAGTCGGGCAGCAGTTTATGGCGACAAGGCTTTTGACGAAATTGGCGGCCAGCGTTGTTTAACCAACCTGTTAAACTCACCCGGTAATTTTACTGCCTCAAAACTTAAATGGGTTAAAGAGAACGAACCGGAACTTTTTGCCAAAGTGTATAAAATTATGCTTCCGGGCGATTACATTGCCATGAAACTAAGCGGTGAGGTTCAAACAACCGTTAGTGGGCTATCGGAAGGAATTATGTGGAATTTCAAAGAAAATTCTCTGGCAGGTCTGCTATTCGAAAACTATGGTTTTTCGTCTGACATTATTCCTGAAATTGTTCCAACCTTTGCTGTACAAGGGCAAGTTTCAGAAAAAATTGCTGCAGAACTTGGACTGTCAACAAAAACTAAAATAAGTTACCGCGCCGGCGATCAGCCCAACAATGCACTTTCGCTGAATGTATTAAATCCGGGAGAAATTGCAACCACAGCCGGAACTTCGGGCGTAGTTTACGGTGTAAGCAACGAAATTAAATACGATCCGCAATCGCGTGTAAATACCTTCGCGCATGTAAATCACACCCCTGAAGATGCACGTTTGGGCGTTTTGCTTTGTATTAACGGAACCGGTATATTAAACGCCTGGCTGAGACGTATGGTTGGCGAAAACCTGTCGTACGAGCAAATGAACGATCTGGCATCGAAAGTTGCAGTTGGTTCCGATGGAGTTACGATCCTACCCTTCGGGAATGGAGCTGAACGTGTTTTGAATAATAAAAATATTGGCACTCAATTAAGCGGAATAAACTTTAACATTCACGATAAAGGCCACTTGTTAAGGGCTGCGCAGGAAGGAATTGTATTCTCGTTTAACTACGGAATGGAAATCATGCAAAGCATTGGAATCAACGCATCGGTAATTCGTGCAGGGAAAGCAAATATGTTTCTCTCTCCTATTTTTAGAAATACACTGGCAGGTATCTCCGGAGCCACAATCGAACTGTACAATACCGACGGTTCGGTGGGTGCAGCGCGTGGAGCAGGTATTGGATCGGGCTATTACAAATCGTTTAACGAAGCATTTACCAACCTGAAAAAACTGAAAGAAATTGAGCCGGATCTAAACAAAAAAGCAGAATACGAAGAAGCTTACAGCAACTGGAAACGTTTGTTGGAAAAATTCATTTAAAACAGAATAAGCATAAACAATTTTAAAATAACCAATATGAGTACAACAGTTTATTTCCCATCAGTGGGGAAAATCAAATTTGAAGGAAAAGAGAGCAAAAATCCAATGGCATTTCGTTACTACAACCCGGAGAAAGTAGTTTATGGAAAAACCATGGCCGAATGGTTTAAATTCTCAATGGCCTGGTGGCATAGCTTATGTGCCGATGGTGGCGATCCGTTTGGTGGTGGTACGCAAGATCATCCCTGGGTTGGTGCAGCCGATGCTTTGGAAGCAGCAAAAAATAAAATGGATGCTGGTTTCGAATTCATGCAAAAAGTAGGAATCGAATATTATTGTTTCCATGATATTGATTTAGTAAGCGAAGGAAACAGTATTGAAGAATACGAAGCCAACCTGAAGGCAATTGTTGAATATGCCAAAGAAAAACAAGCAGAAACAGGGATTAAGCTAATGTGGGGAACTGCCAATGTATTCTCTCATGCACGTTATATGAACGGTGCCAGTACCAATCCTGATTTTAACAGCGCCGCACGTGCCATGCTTCAAATTAAAAACTCAATTGATGCTACCATTGCCTTAGGTGGTAAAGCCTACGTTTTCTGGGGAGGACGCGAAGGCTACATGTCATTGTTAAACACCAACATGAAACGTGAAAAACAACACATGGGAACCATGTTACAAATGGCTCGCGATTATGGTCGTTCAAAAGGTTTCACAGGTACTTTCTTAATTGAACCAAAACCAATGGAACCTATGAAACATCAGTACGATGTTGATACCGAAACTGTAATTGGTTTCTTAAAAGAATTTGGTTTAGAGAACGATTTCAAAATTAATATTGAAGTAAACCATGCTACTTTAGCCGGACACACTTTCGAACACGAATTACAGTGTGCCGTTGACAATGGTATGCTCGGAGCAATTGATGCGAACCGTGGCGATGTACAAAACGGTTGGGATACCGACCAGTTCCCTGTTGATCTTTTTGAATTAACCCAGGCAATGATGATTATTCTTAAAGGTGGTGGTATGCAAGGCGGAGGTACTAACTTCGATGCAAAAATCCGTCGTAACTCTACCGATCTGGATGATTTATTCATCTCTCACATTGGTGCAATGGACGTTATGGCCCGTGCACTGGAAACTGCTGCTGCAATTCTGGAAGATTCACCTTACGAAAAAATGGTTTCTGACCGTTATGCTTCGTACGATACCGGAAAAGGGAAAGAATTTGAAGAAGGAAAACTTTCGTTTGAAGATGTTTACGCTTATGCAAAAGCAAATGGAGAGCCGAAACAGATTAGCGGCAAACAAGAATTGTACGAAGCAATTGTAAACATGTATATTTAATCAGCGATGAAAGGACGGAATTCGTTTTACATCGTAGGTATTACCTTGGTCGCAACTCTTGGAGGTTTACTGTTTGGATATGATACCGCAGTAATTTCAGGAGCCGACAAATCAATCCAGGCCTATCTAATTAATGGGCTTGGACTAAATTCTCTGGCACATGGCGCAACAATATCGAGTGCATTAATTGGCTGTATTATCGGAGGCAGTCTTTCAGGATTACTTTCCTCTGCCTGGGGACGAAAAAAATCCCTGTTATTGGCCGCTTTTCTGTTTTTTATCTCAGCATTAGGATCGGGAAATCCTGAATTTTTGTTCTTCACGAAAGGAGAACCAACAATGGGCTTATTGTACATGTTCAATTTCTACCGGATAATTGGAGGAATTGGTGTTGGAATTGCATCGGCTGTTAGTCCCATGTATATTGGAGAAATTGCCCCGGCCGACATTCGGGGACGACTGGTTTCGATAAACCAGTTTGCCATTATCTTTGGTATGCTGGTGGTATATTTCGTGAATTGGGGAATTGCCAACGGTCAAACGCTTGAATGGATAAATACAATAGGCTGGCGAAGGATGTTTACTTCGGAGGCTATTCCTGCCGGGTTATTTGGTCTTTTTCTGTTTTTTGTACCTGAAACACCTCGATACCTTGCTCTGCAAAACCAGAATGAGAAAGCGCTTGATGTTCTATCGAAGATCAATGGTGCAGAACGGGCAAAAGAAATATTCCAGGATATTCAAGCCAGTGTTCAAAAGTCGTCGGCAAAACTCTTTTCTTATGGGAAAGTTGTAATAATAATTGGTATTCTCTTATCAGTGTTTCAGCAATTTGTTGGAATAAATGTTGCCCTTTATTATGCTCCCCGTATTTTTGAGAGCATGGGTGCCGCCAAAGATGCCTCAATGTTGCAAACGGTCGCCATGGGACTTGTAAATGTAATATTTACCGTAGTTGCCATTTTAACTGTCGACAAATTGGGAAGAAAACCATTACTGATGATTGGCTCGATAGGAATGGCAATTGGAATGTTTGCCATTGGCTTACTGTCGTACATGGAAATAATAGGAATCAGTACACTGGTGTTTATTATTATTTACACTGCCTCGTTTATGATGTCGTGGGGACCAATTTGCTGGGTGTTAATTTCAGAATTATTTCCAAATAAAATACGCGGGAAAGCAGTAGCAATAGCCGTTGCAGCCCAATGGGCAGCCAACTATTTTATCTCGTCAACCTATCCTGCAATGATGGAGTTTAGCGGCACTTTAACCTATTGGTTTTATGGTATAATGAGTATTATTTCGTTTTTCTTTGTATGGAAAATGGTACCTGAAACCAAAGGAAAAACGTTGGAAGAAGTGGAAGCTATTTGGCAGAAATAATTTCCAAGATATTACAAGTAAAGACATAAATCTTTACCATTTATATAAAAAAACGGGATGCAATGTTTGTATCCCGTTTTTTGTAATCTATTTTGGTTCCCAAAAACATCGCTTGGGCGACACAATTTTTTCCTCGGCTTTTAGAACCTTCATCGCCTTATCCACCTCTTTTTTATCCAAGCCAGAAGCTTCTGCAATTTCGCCGGCTTTTAACGGTTTTCCTGCAGCTTGCATAGCTGCCAATACTTTCTCTGTACTCATACTGTCAAGTTTTATGCTGCAAAACGTTCAGAAATTACCTTCCAGTCCACTACTTTCCAAAAATCCTCGATGTATTTCGGGCGTGCATTTTTCTTATCGATGTAATAAGCATGTTCCCAAACATCGCAGGTTAAAATTGGTTTTTTGCCATCGCGCATTGGATTGGCAGCATTACTGGTTTGTACAATTTCCAGTTCTCCTTTTTCATCCACCACAAGCCATGCCCAACCCGATCCAAATAAAGTGGCGGCAGCTTTTGTAAAGTCTTCCTTAAAACCTTCAAATGAGCCAAATTTTTCTTCAATAGCAACTTTTAATCCATCTTTTGGAGCATCGCAGCCATCGGGGTTAAACTGCATAAAATAAAACGTGTGGTTCCAAACCTGCGCTCCGTTATTAAAAATTCCGCCCTCAGCTTTTTCGATAATTTCTTCCAAACCTGCGTTTTCAAATTCAGTTCCCTTGGTAAGATTATTAAGGTTGGTTACATAAGCCTGATGATGTTTTCCGTAGTGATATTCAAATGTTTTTTCGCTGATGTAAGGTTCCAACGCATCCTGTGCATATGGAAGTTCCGGTAAATTAAATGCCATAACTATCTTTTTTAAAAGGTTAATAATATTGTTTTTGATTTTATGTAGAGGTATAACGTATTATATGGAAAAAGGATTAGACATATGGATAATTTGGAAGGAGTTTAAATAAAAAATCTTTATCAAGTCATGATTCTTAATCGTGAATATCCTAATTCTTAATTTTGACAAAAAATATTAACTTTATCACACCTGATTAAAACAAATCGTTAAAATTAATTTACCATACTCCATTACATCTCTAATGAATATTTCCACTAATAAATTATTAATCTTCGTTGTTGCCCCTTGGTTTAAAATTGAAAAATATATTCTGAAAGTTATAGGCATAACTATTTCTCCAATTAATCACATATTGATAAGAGGAAACAACTATGATCTCCATGATTTACAACACACAAGAAAAGTAATTAAATATGCAAAATTCGATATAAACCATATAATTAACACAAAGAACTTTATTAAATATTGAATAAACATGTAAGTTTAATTATGGAACTATTATCCTAATTTTTACAAACATTAAACAATAATTCAAAATAAAACAACAATATGGATATCAGAGAATACGTGAAGAACCCAATTCAGGGAGCTATTTTGCATCCCTGGGAAAGTGCCAGAATAGAGGTGGTTTTAAAACTTCTAAACCAACATAAAAAAAGGGCTTCGAACCTAAATATTTTCGACATTGGGTGCGGCGATGCCAAGGTCATAAATACTTTATCTAAACAATTAAAAGAGTCAACATTTATTGGAATAGACACAGCACTTGATGAAGAATTAATCTCTCAGTTACAGAATATACTAAACAATCCCAACATCAAGCTTTATAAGGATTCCAAAGACTTGACAAAGCAGAATTCAATTGCCGATGTTGTTCTCCTTCTGGATATCATTGAGCACATAGAAAAGGATGCTGATTTTCTTGCTGAAATTACCTCATCAAATTATATTTCGAAGGACACCAATGTAATAATTACTGTTCCAGCTTTTCAATCTTTGTATGTGAACCGGGACACATGGCTTGGTCATTACAGGCGCTACACGATAAAAATGCTAACCGAACTCGCAACTAAAAATAACCTTGAAATTGTACAAACCGGTTACTTTTTCTCGTCTTTGGTTCCTGTCCGTTTTTTACAAAAAATAACTGAAAGGGAAAGTGAACCAAACGGATATCTTGGGATTAACAACTGGAACGGTAGCAAATGGAGTGCTGACCTGCTTAAGAATATACTCGTAATCGATTATAAAATTGGGAATGTATTTAATAATCTGGGAATTAAACTTCCCGGTCTCTCATGCTATATGATATGCAAGAAACAGTAATAATAATACCGTGTTATAACGAAAGTGAAAGATTAGACCGAAACGTTTTTCATTCTTTTTTGGAAGAGAATCCAACTGTTTCCTTATTTTTTGTAGATGATGGCAGTTCTGACAATACCCATGAAATACTCTACGAATTTGAACGCAAATATGAAAATGCACAATGTTATACGTTAAGCGAAAACAAAGGAAAAGCAGAAGCCATAAGGTTGTCTATTCTTCACTTACTTCAAAATTTTAACATAAAGTACATTGGTTACTTTGATGCAGATCTTTCTACATCATTGGACTACATTATTGCGTTCAAGCAAGTTCTTGATACTTCGCCGGACCTTAAAGCTGTAACAGGTTCAAGAATTAAGAAATTAGGTTCCACTATTTCGCGAAATCCGCTAAGACATATTATGGGAAGAATTGTAGCAACAATAGCATCAAGCATACTCCAATTACCGGTGTACGATACACAATGCGGAGCAAAATTATTTAGAGTTTCCTTTGTGCAAGATATCTTTACTCTGCCCTTCCACACCAAGTGGCTTTTTGATATTGAGATATTTGCCAGATTAAAAAATGCCAATGGAAAAAACATTATTTTAAAAAGTATAATAGAGCACCCATTAAAAGAATGGATTGATGAAGGTAACTCCCGGATAAAACTAAAAGACTTTGTTCGAGTTCCAATTGACCTTTTGCGAATTTACAGAGCATACTAAATAACAACATGATACAATATTGAACCTGATGAATATAAAAGACACTTTTAAATCCACTAAAAACCTATTTTGGGGAATTTCGGTACTATTACTCATTTTAATGGCTGTAATGAGTCAATCCTCAGGCAGCAGTGGCGATGAATATGTCAACTACGATCATTCAGAATTTGTCTACAATTATTATAAAACATTTGGACAAGACACTACTGCTCTTAACACGCCCAAAACAAAGCTCAAATATTATGGACAAGCCTTTGACAACATGACATATGTAATTAACCGATGGTTTAATATTGGTAATTACTACGAATCAAGACACTTATTAAATTCGATATCAGGGTGGCTTCTGATTCTTTTTACTGGCTTAGCTGCCTCTCTTGTTTTTGGTTGGCAAGCTGGGATACTTACTTTATTATTAATGTTCTTCTCTCCTTTGATTTTAGGGCACTCTTGGAACAATCCTAAAGATATACCTTTTGCCTTTACCTACACCTTTACGCTCTACTTTTTGATCAGGTTTCTAATAGAACTACCAAAACGAAAAGTTAGTACGTTAATTTTCCTTGGATTTGGAATTGCAGCTTCAATAAGTATCAGGATAGGTGGATTGATCCTTATACCATACATATTTCTTTTTACCGGACTCCATTATATCACTAAAAAGAGTTTTTATACAAAAATGGGATTCAACCATGCATTTAAAACAATTCTAATTCTAACAGGAGTATCTATTATCGGCTATGGAGGTGGACTATTGCTCTGGCCATATGCACTGGAAGGACCACTTAAAAATCCCATTGATTCATTGCAGCAAATGACCAATTTCGAGGTTGGATTAAACCAATTATTCGAGGGAGAAATTCAGTTATCACAAAATATCTCCTGGTATTATGGAATAAAATACATTTTTATAAAATCTCCCTTAATTATTACAGTAGGAGCTTTCTTGTTTATTGCTCTTGCAGTATTTCGGAAAGACTTAAAGCACAAATACATATTTTTCTCCTTATTACTTTTTGCGTTTATATTTCCTATTGCCTACACCATCTATAAAGACTCAAATTTGTACGGAGGTTGCCGACATCTCCTATGGACGTATAGCCCTATCGTTATACTTGCCGCCGGCGGTTTCGATTTCTTCCTGAAAAAAGAAAACAAATATATTAAATACGGAACCATCGCAGTTATTGCGATACTATTATTCCATCCTGTTAAACATACCTTTAAAAATCATCCCCTCCAATATGTTTATTACAACCAATTAGTAGGTGGAACCAAAGGTGCGTACGGCAATTACGAAATGGATTATTATTACCACAGCCTTAGAGATGGTGCTGATTGGCTGATTGACAACGAACTGGGAGATGATTCAATCATAATAGCCACCAATCACAGTCGTATTACAGAATATTATTTTAGAAATTACCCTCAGGTAAAAGTTATTTACAGTCGGTTTTACGAAAAAGGGAAAGAAGACTGGGACTATGCTATTTGGGCAAATACACATATTACACCTCTTCAATTAGAAAAGGGTTACTGGCCTCCTAAAAAAACAATCTACACCATGGATGTAGATGGAGTGCCAGTTGGCGCAGTGGTTAAACGAATTTCGGATGAAGATTTAAAAGGTTTTGAAGCACTGAAAAAAAACAAAAGAACGGAAGCAAAAAATCACTTTAAAAACTTTCTGGAAATATATCCTGAAAATGAAGAAGTTTTAGAGGGCTATGCCCGTATAATGCTTCAGGAACGAAAACTTGATTCCACTCTTATATATGCTGATAGTTCAATAATTTATAATCCGCGACAAATTGGCGCCTGGCTTTTAAAGACTTCGGCACTAAACACTCAAAAGAAATATTCTGAAGCCCTTTCAGCCAGCAATGAGATGCTAGAGATAAAAGATGATTTTGCGGAAGGACAATTTCAGAAAGGATTTGCATTAAAAAACCTGAACAAACCCAATGAAGCTCTGAAAGCATTTCAAAAGGCTACTGCGTATAAAAAAGAATATTACCAGGCGATGATTCAAATGGGCGAAATTCTAATGAACTACAAAAATTACAAAAAGGCAATTCCAATTTACGATCAGATACTGAAATATAAAGAGAATGATTTGTATGCCACGGTTTGTAAGGCCAAATGCAATCACCTTCAAAAGGACAATATTGAAGCCGAAAAATTGCTTAATACCATTTCGGAAAGGAATCAACGAAATTTTGAAGTTGTAAAAGCAAAATGCAGAATAGCGATGGGTAAAAACGATATGAATAGTGCCGGGACTTATTTAAATATGGCCCGAAATATTAATAACAATGCAGAGCTATTTGTTTTACGTGGAATGTATGTAATGCGACAAAACAGAGCTGATTTGGCAAAACAATATTTTGAGAAAGCAAAAGAACTTGATCCCACAAACCGTGAAGCACAAGACTTATTAAAATCAATTCAAACAAAATCCACTACTGTTGCTGCATCACAAAATACAACGTCAGAACCGAAACAACAACAATCAATCATGTTTCAGAAACCAAAACCAAAGAAAACCAGTCCTATTACTATCCCAGCCAAATAAATTACGTATTTGCAAGGGAATAAATCAAACTGAATAACATAATATTACACATAGAGATTTAAAAACCCCGGAGCCTCTGCTCCGGGGAAAAAACCAAAAATCAACTAACCTTTAAACCGCCTGGCGACTTCATCCCAGTTGATGAGATTCCAGAATGCATTCACATAATCCGGACGTCTGTTTTGGTAGTTCAGGTAATATGCATGTTCCCACACATCGATTCCAAGAATCGGAGTTCCCTGAACTTCGGCCACATCCATCAATGGATTATCTTGGTTGGGCGTTGATGAAACCACCAGTTTATTGTTTTGAAGAACCAACCATGCCCAACCTGAACCAAAGCGCGTTACCGCAGCTTTGGCGAAGACCTGCTGGAAATTTTCTATAGTTTCGTATGAATCTTTTATCGCGTCTAATAATACTCCTTCCGGAGCTGGAGCACCTCCTGGTGCAATAACTTCCCAATATAAATTGTGGTTATAAAAACCACCCCCATTATTTCTTACAGCTACCGAATGTGACGATACTCCAATTAAAATATCTTCAATCGACTTTCCGGCCAACTCAGTTCCTTCAACTGCTGCATTTAAGTTATTTGTATAAGCTGCATGATGTTTTGAATGATGAATTTCCATTGTTCTTGCATCAATGTGCGGCTCAAGCGCCGTGTAATTGTATCCTAATTTTGCTAATTCAAATGCCATTTTTCTATTCTTTATAAGATTTAAATATATTTTATTCTTTAGCAAAAATATACGCTATTTAGAATTAATCCAAATCTTTCGAAAATAAAACACATCAATATCCTTTATTGTTCATAGAGGGAACAAATTACCCGGCACATTCTCAAAATTAAATTATAGTTCCCGTTCCAAAGTGCGATTATGAGCCAAAAGTAAGATTTCGGGATAATAATTTTTTTTTGTTATTTTTTTTATCTTCCAAACATGCACGCCCTTCTTTCTTTACAAATCAATTACCTTTACTCCCATTTAAATAATACATGAACCGTAGCATCTTAAAATTAGCTATACCCAACATTATAAGTAACATTACAATCCCCTTACTGGGTCTTGTCGACCTGGCACTTATGGGACACCTTGATTCTGATGTTTATATTGGAGCCATTGCGCTGGGTGGAGTTATTTTCAATTTTATCTACTGGGGATTTAGTTTTCTACGAATGAGTACCTCTGGTTTTACCGCACAAGCTTTTGGGGAAAAGAACAAGGCTGAAAGTATAACTATTCTCATTCGAGCCTTACTGCTTACAGGAATTATAAGTATGGGCATTCTTCTTTTTCAGGCTCCAATTGCCTGGGCGAGTTTTGAAGTAATTGGAGGTAGTCCGGAAGTGGAATCTTTGGCCAACGAATATTTTCGGATCCGGGTTTGGGCAGCTCCGGCAGCACTCAGTTTATTTGTTTTTAGCGGGTGGTTTTTAGGCATGCAAAATGCCCGTTATCCAATGATAATTGCAATAGCCGTGAATGTTGTAAATATAATTCTAAGTGTATTCTTTGTGTTTGTTCTACACATGAATTCAAACGGTGTAGCGCTGGGAACAGCTATTTCGCAATATATAGGTTTAGGTACAGCAATTGTATTATTGCTAAAAAAATACCGGCCACTAATATCCAAAGTAACCAAAGCCGGAATTATCGATGTAAAATTTATGAGCAGTTTTTTCAAAGTGAATTCCGACATTTTTATTCGTACACTGTGCATTATTATTGTATTCACTTTTTTTACATCGAAGTCGGCAAGTCAGAACGACACTATTCTTGCGGTTAATTCCATATTGATCCAGTTCTTGATGTTTTTCTCATTTTTTATTGATGGATTTGCATTTGCAGGTGAGGCCCTTGTAGGTAAATTTATTGGAGCCAAACAGATAGTAAATTTACAAAGAGTAGTAAAGTTACTGTTGTATTGGGGAGTGGTTTTAGCAATAGGCTTTACACTGATCTACCTTACAGGACTAAATACAATATTAAAACTACTGACTTCGCAAAATAACGTAATTGATGCTGCCCAACCGTACTTGTTTTGGATAATTCTGGTACCTATTGCCAGTATTGGTTCGTTTGTTTGGGACGGTATTTACATCGGAGCCACTGCATCGAGGCCCATGCGAAATAGTTTACTTTTTGCAACTTTTCTGATTTTTGCACCTATATATTACTTTCTATATCCTTTATGGCATAACCACTCCCTGTGGCTGGGAATGTTACTCTTTATGTTTATGCGAGGGTTAATTCTGGCTATTTTATACCGAAACACAATTCTCAAACCGCTTCAACAATCATTTTAATATTCTTAAACCCGGATACAAATATCCGTGCCCCGATTAAAACGATAGAAACACTAATCTTTCTTGTTCGCTTTTTACAGATCAGTTGATTGTGCGCAAATTTTTACGAATTTCTTCCTCAATCTTTCTCTGATCCATTTTTCGTTTAATGGTTAGAACTGAATCTCTGGAATAAGTACTCTGCTCTGTGTCACCCATTTTGTTGAATACTTTCGAAAGTGCTGTTATTGATGGCAGATGCAAATCTTGTTTCTGAAGTACTAACTTAAACTCATGAACAGCTTCTTTTAAAAATCCTAGCTTGGTAAGCTCAATACCGCGCCTGTAATGCTCTTCTGCGTCAACATTTGGATAAAAAAAGAAAAATTTCGAATTTTCTATATTTCACCACTCTGTCAGCCTTAAAGCTACCATCTCCCCTCGACACGGGAGAAAAAGCGGAACCCCGAGGCAAAGCCACGGGGAATTATTCAGATTGAATTAAATATTATCTTATTTTATGCACCAACCGCTTTTAGCCAGGCTTCGGCCATAAGCTGTGCCCCTGCCATTGATGGATGCACTCCGTCTCCGGTCCAGTAGGTTCCGGGAGCATGTTTTATAGCTTCGTCGAAAACTTTTTGATAAGGCACCCAAATTGTATTAAACTCATCTGAGATACGTTTTGCGGCAGCCTGGTATTTTTTCATTGGTTCAACCCAGGTTTCATCAACCGCTTTTGTTTCCAACACATAAAAAGGTTCGCAAAGCACCAGCTTAATATTAGGCAAGGATTTTAAAGTACGTTTTAATAGTGCACGGTAATCGTTTTCATAAATTTCAACGGTTCCGTCGTATTTACCGTTTCGTTTGTGCCAATAATCATTTACACCAATTAATATACTCAGCACTTCCGGATTCAAATCCAAACAATCTTTCTCCCACCGTTCATCCAATTGAAAAACTTTGTTACCACTAATTCCGCGGTTGTATATTTTTATGTTTTTCTCGGGCATGGCATTCAAAAGGTTCGCGGCAGCTAAAAAAGCATAACCTCCTCCAAAAGAGCCACCTCTGTTTGGCGATTCATTTTCCCTGTCACGACCGGCATCTGTTATCGAATCTCCCTGAAACAGAATGATATCTTCGGAATTAAAAACTAATTTATTTCGTGTTTCTGAAGAGGAGATACTAGCCGACACTATTCCCGGGATGGATGACAAAGCTGCTACCCCTACTGTTGATTTCAAGAGAAATTTTCTACGATTAAGGTTCATAAGTAATTGATTTTATTATGGTGATAAAGCTAATAAATACATTTGAAGTCAAGCTAAGGAAGTTTCAAAATATCCTCAAATTGAGGTAAAACCTAACCTATTATATAAAGTGTATCGCAAAAAGATGAAGAAGGACGTATTGCATTTCGAACCAACAAACCTAACGAAGTGGCTTTAACAGCCATTTTCAGAAACGCTATTCTGTCCAACCTCCGCCAAGACTTTTATACAACAATACCAACGATTTAAGTTCATCGCGTCTCGCATTGTTCAGCTGAATTTCTGCATCAAAAAGATTACGTTGGGCATCCAACAAATCCAGGTAACCAATAACACCATTAAGATACTGTAGTCCGGCCAGTTTCTGATACTCACGTGTAGCCCGTTCTAAAGTAGCAATGGCTTTGTAAACATCTTTCCTTTTCCGAAAGGTAACTATGGCATTGTTTGCTTCCTGAAAAGCCTGCAATACAGTACGTTGATAACGATATATCTCCTGCTCGTACTGTGCTTCGGCAACTCTTTGTCTGTTTTTCAATTTTCCTGCGGCAAACAAGGGAGTTAATATATCGCCTGCAACTGTCCAAAATGGAGATTTTAATAACTCACTCAAATCTTCATGCACAAATCCATACTCTCCGGTTAATGCCAATCGTGGAAATCTGTTGGTGGTAGCCATCCCAACCATTGCATTAGCTGCAACAAGGTTTTGCTCGGCCTCTCTAATATCAGGTCTTCTTTTTAGCAACTCTGAAGGTAATCCAGTTGGGAGCTTAGCCGGAATATCCTGTTCAGCCAGGGATTTTCCTCTATTTATATTCGTTTCATATTTACCCAATAATAAAGCCAACTGATTTTGTGCAATCTGAATTCTTTTTTCCAGATCAGGCACCAGCGTCATTGTTTTAGCCAGTTCAACACGCGCCTGCTGAACTGATGTTTCGGAGGTTAGCCCCCCCTGAAAGCGCAAATCTGCAAGTCGAACTCCTTCTTGACGCAATTGCATGGTTTGTTTAACGATTCGAAGTTCATCATCTAAAGCAATCAGTGTAAAATATACATCGGCTACATCGGCAATTATACTAAGTTGGACGGCTCTGCGTGCCTCATTCGTTGCCAGGTAATCTGCAAGTGCAGCCTCTTTACCCCATCTTATGTTCCCCCAAAGATCGAGTTCCCAGCTTAATGAGGCATTCACCTCGAACTCTTGAGATAAGACCTTGTTGTTTCCTCCCGGATTTTCACCTTCTTTTTCACCGTATATCTCTGCTTCTATCTGAGGGAACATATCGGCATCAGCAATTCGCTTAGCAGCCATATACTGCTTCAATCGCGCTATCGAGAGTTGAATATCCTTGTTATTTTCAAGTGCTTCCTGAATGAGATTTTGTAAAACAGTATCCGTGTATAACTCCCACCAGTTTACGTCTGCAATGGTAAGCGAATCAGTACTCAATACCTCTATTTTATCGGGTAATCCAAGTTCCGGTCTAACATATTCTTTACCGATCTTACATGAAGTTACAAACAATAACCAGCTGCTAATAAAAAGCAAACCAAACACAATATATCTTGTTCTTTTCATTTTCCTCATTCTATTTTCTTTTTGCCATTCCTGACTTAAACCACTTCTCTTTTACTTTGTAGGTAAGTACAAAAAAGAAAGGAACAAGTACAATTCCAACAGATATCGCCACAAGCATTCCAAAAAATACTCCGGTTCCGATAGAATGACGTCCGGCTGAACCGGGACCACTTGCCAAAACCATTGGTAACATTCCCAGTATAAAAGCCAGCGAAGTCATTACAATTGGGCGAAAACGTAACCTGCCGGCCTGTAAAGCTGCTTCAACTACATCAACTCCTTTATCAACTTCAACTTTTGCAAATTCAACAATAAGAATAGCATTTTTAGCTGCCAATCCAATAAGTGTTACCAAACCAATCTGGAAATAAATATTGTTATCTAAACCGAAAACCCAAATGCCTGCAAAAGCTCCTAATGCAGCTACCGGTAACGATAGTAATACTGCCACAGGCACCAACCAACTTTCATATTGTGCCGCCAAAAAAAGAAACACGAATAAAAAAACCAGTGCCATAACATATCCGGTTTGCCCACCGGCCTTTTTTTCCTGGTAGGATAAACCACTCCAATCGTATCCAATATTATCGGGAAGCTTTTCTTTAATAATATCTTCAAGAATATTCATGGCTTCGCCCGAACTATACCCACTGGCCGGAGTACCACGTATTATTGTGGAAGAAAACATGTTGTAACGTTTTATGCTGCCAGGTCCGGTTGAATAAGACGTTTCTCCTACTGCTGTTAAGGGTATCATTGCGCCATCGCTGCCACGCACATAAAAAAGTCCAAGTTTGTTTTGGTTTGCCCGATAAGGCTTATCGGCCTGAATATAAACCTTGTAAATGCGGTTAAACATATTAAAATCGTTTACATACACCGATCCCAGAAATGCTTTCATTGTTGAAAATACATCTGCTAATGGCACACCCAGCATCTTTACCCGGTCGCGGTTTACATCAAAAAATAATTGAGGAATTTCTGCCTGTAAACTTGATGAAACATTATTTAATCCGCTGTGCTGAGATGCATAATACATCAAGGTATCTGTTGCGTCAACCAGGTTCTCAAGACTTGCACCGGACTTTGCCTGTAACTGTAGTTCTATACCTCCCGAAGTTCCTAATCCCGGAATTACAGGCGGTTTATTAAAATAAAAACGTGCTTCCGGAACAGCATGTAATACTTCTCTGGCTTCGTCGATGACCGATTGTAAACTCATATCCTTACTACGCTCATCCCAGGGTTTCAGAGTCACCGTTAATTCTGCACGCGATTGATTGGTTCCAACCCGTGGACTGGTTCCGGCAATACTTTGTACGTAATCTACTGCCGGATGATTTACGAAATACTCAACCACTTTATTGGTTACTAAACGTGTTCGTTCAAGTGTAGCGCCTTCGTTTAGTTCTACCTCCACAACAAAAAAACCCTGGTCTTCTTCCGGAATAAAAGATGTTGGTATTACCCTGGCCAATATAAATATCAGAATCAAAATCATTCCAAACCCGGCCATCATTCGTTTTGGATTTTTTATTGCTTTGCTGATAAATCCCGTATACTTGTTATTTCCGGCATCAAGCCAGTTATTAATTTTTTGAAACACAAAGTTACTGCCTTGTTCTGGCTTCAGAATGATGGCACACATTGCAGGACTCAAGGTTAAAGCAACTAGTGTTGATATTAAAACGGAGACAACTATGGTAACAGAAAACTGGCGATAAAGCTCACCGGTAATTCCCGATAGAAAACTTACCGGGACAAAAACTGCTGCCAATACAAGCGACGTTGTAATTAATGCTCCCGACAAATTCTTCATAGCTTTGTGCGTTGCCTCGCGTGCATTTAATTTTTCATCATGCATTATCTGAATTACTGCCTCAACCACAACAATAGCATCGTCAACAACAATACCAATCGATAATATTAATCCAAGCAGAGTAAGTATATTGAGCGAAAACCCCAGGGCTAACATAAATCCAAATGTTCCTATCAATGAAATGGGAACAGCAATTAATGGGATCAAAGTTGATCTCCAGTTTTGAAGTGAAAGAAACACTACCAGCACAACCAATAACAAGGCCTGAAACAACGTTTTATATACTTCGTTAATCGATGCTTTTATATAACTGGTCATATCAAAAGGAATCAAATAATCGAGTCCTTCGGGAAAATTCTGACTAATTTCTGCCATTGCTTCTTTTACAGCATCGGCAACATCAACTGCATTTGATCCCGGCAACAAATAAATAGCCAACATTGCTGTATTACCGCCGTTTATCGCACTTTCTTGTGAATAGGATGAAGATTCCAACGACACATCTGCCACATCGCGCATTCGAATTATTGTGCCGTCATTTGCAGCTCGAATCACAATTTGTTCGAAGTCGGAAACTGTTTCCAAACGTCCTTTTGTTGAAATCGGTAAGGTCACATCCAAATCATTCATGGGTTGTAAACCAAGTTCTCCAGCTGCTGATTCGCGGTTCTGGTCTTTCAACGCATCCTGTAAATCTTTTACGGTTAAACCAAAGCTTGCGAGTTTATCGGGTTGCACCCAGATTCGCATGGCATAATAACGGCTCCCCCGGTTTG
Organism: Draconibacterium aestuarii; assembly: GCA_026671195.1. GTDB lineage: Bacteria > Bacteroidota > Bacteroidia > Bacteroidales > Prolixibacteraceae > Draconibacterium > Draconibacterium aestuarii. The sequence continues at coordinate 26,367 of JAPOHD010000022.1, forward strand.
AGACTCTTCCAACCCCCGGAATACGTCGCAAAACATCGAGTACATTAATTGTAGCAAAATTACTCAGATAGATTTCATCAAACTTACTTTCATCAGACACCAAACAAATGGTCATCAATTGGCTCGACGATTGTTTCTCTACTTTTAAACCATTCTGTACAACTTCGGCCGGGAGTCGTGATTCGGCAAGTTTTACGCGGTTTTGAATCTCAATGGCTGCCAGATCAGCATTTACGCCAACATCGAAGGTAACATTAACAGAAACACCTCCAGAATTGGAACTGCTTGATTCCATATATATCATTCCGGGTGTGCCGTTCAATTCCTGTTCGATTGGAGTTGAAACTGCCTCTGCAACTGTTACTGCACTTGCTCCCGGATACGAACCACTTATTCGAACAACCGGTGGCGTAATTTTCGGATACTGATCGATAGGTAAAAACAACAAACCAAGACATCCAACCAAAACAATCAGTATGGATATAACGGAAGAAAAGACAGGTCTTTCTATAAAAAATCCGGGTTTCATCTATTTATTTTCTTTGGATGTAACAATACTGCTTTCTTCGGTTAAAGCAGGAACAGGTTTTACTTTAATACCCGGGGTTAATTTCTGCTGCCCTTCAGTGATTACCATTTCGTTTGCTCCAAGGCCACGTTCAATAACCACCATGTTGTTGTATTCATGTCCGGGTTCAACAAACCGTGCTTCGGCAGTGCTATCTCGTCGCATTACATACACAAAGCTTCCGCCTTTTTCAATGATTAAGGCTTTACGCGGCAGCACCACTGCATCTTCTATGATATCAAGTAAAAATCGAACACGAGTAAACTGACCGGGCAGTAACACCTGAGTGGGATTGGGCAACTCGGCCCTCACCCCAAATGTTCCGGTCTTCGGGTCTACCTGCGGATCAGCAAAATCAACCACTCCCTCTATCGGATATTCACGACCGTCGGCCAGAGTAACCTTAACGGTAGGTTGCCATTTCCGTGTACTATCAGCTTCTCCAATCTGACCAATTCTTTCTCTACTATTTAAGTAATCCAAAGCGGTCATACTAAAGTTTACAAAAACGGTATCCGTCTGAACAACAGTTGCCAGCAAAGAAGCATTTCCAGGCCCTACCAATGTACCAACATCAACATATCGGTTACCGATTATTCCATTCAGGGGTGAACGTGCTAGTGTGTAATACAATTCAAGCTCATCCTGTTTTACGTCGGCTTTACTCATTGCAATACTGGCCTCGGCATTTTCAAATGCCGCAACGGCATTATCTAAATCAAGCTGACTTGCCGCATTTTGCTGAAATAATGGACGAATTCGCTCAATATCTCGTTTGGCTTTTTTATACAAAGCACTGTCGCGTTTTAATTGCGCAATTGCTTTATCAAGTTTTGCTTCATAAAGATCCGGATCGATTAAAAAGAGTGCTTCGTCTTTTTTTACAGGCTTACCTTCTTCAAACATCATGTCTTTCAAATATCCTTGAACCCTGGCACGAACTTCAACGTGTCGGTAAGCTCTAATAACTCCTACATATTCGCCATATAATTCAACATCCTCATGACCCACAGATTCAGCTACCACAGTTGGGTAAACTGGTTTATCCTCCTCTTTGCATGCCCAAAATACAATGATCAAAACACAGATCAGGCCAACATTCTTAAAATTCATCTTTATTATTTTATTGAATAACAGCTAAAATAGTAATTTTACTTAATCATAGCCACACTCATATTCTAATTAATCTTAATTCAACTTTATTTAGTTTATTCAGATCACAGCATCGCCTCACTAGGCTTGACTGCTGCATACAGCAAGTTAGCTATTTGGTTTTACATTATTGACGTATTAACCTGAGTTCGACGTAAAATTTTAGATTCAGAACGCTTAGAAATAGTAAGGTTCAAGTATAAATGACGAAAAAATAGCGGGCTATTTTGAATCATTTATACGCAGAAGATTGCTGTTTATAAGTGTTTTTACAAAAGCTTTGAATAAAAATCGGATTTGCTTCGTCAAATTTTATCGCAATAGTTCACTATTACTCAAAAATTTGTCTTGCTAATCAGCTTTTTATTGCAATCTGAATTTTAAAATTTAAATCGAACTCAGGTTATTAGGAATCCGGGTTAAAAACAAGAAGCGAACTTTTCAAAAAGAAAGAGTTGTTTCGGTCGAAACAACTCTTAAATATCATTAATTTTAGTCGTTCTGTTAAAAGAACACCTCAAAATCGCACTATAACTTCTCGGCTTTTGGCATTTCCAAAAGTTTATCCGCCATGGCATTTGCCAGGTTAATCAGCTCTTCCCGGGTAGAAACTTTCATATTACCCTTTTCTTCGATTGGCTCATAAACCTGCTCCCACTTGATTTTCTCAGCAAAAGTTTTCAGATTTTTTACGCCACCTCCATTCCACGAGTAGTTCCCAAAAATACCCAGATAGTGGTTTTTAGGCGCCATGTGTTCTACTGTAGTAAGCAGCGTTTCTACATTGGGGAACATAGCGTTGTTGTATGCCGCACTTCCCACAATAAATCCTTTGTATTTAAAAATGTCGTTGATAATGTATGATGAGTGGGTTTTTGATGCATCGTAAACACGGATGTTTTTGATGCCACGCACCGCAATCTGACGGGCAATGGTTTCTGCCATTTTTTTGGTATTTCCATACATCGATCCGTAAACAATAACAACTCCACGGTCAAGATCGTACGAACTCCATTTGTTGTAGCGCTTCAGAATCCATTCCAGATCGCTGCGCCAAACCGGACCATGTGTTGCTGCAATCATTTTAATATCGAGGCCAGCCAGTTTTTTAATGGCTCGCTGTGTATGCGGACAATATTTACCTACAATATTTGTAAAGTAACGCATTACTTCAATTTCATAAAAATCGAGGTTAATTTCGTCGTCAAAAATACCTCCGTCAAGCGTTCCATAACTGCCAAAAGCATCGCCCGAGAATAAAATGCCATTGGTCTCTTCAAACGTTATCATGGTTTCGGGCCAGTGTACCATTGGAATCATCTGAAATTGCAATTTGTGCTTTCCAAGGTCGAGCACATGGTCATCGTGAACCATTAAAATATTTTCAGGTTTCATGTAATAGCTTTCCACAAAACCAAATGTTTTTTTGTTTCCTACAAGGGTAATGTCCGGGTAGCGGTGAACAATGGCCTTTAACGCTCCTGAATGATCGGGTTCCATGTGATTAATAATCAGGTAATCCACTTTTCGGTCGCCAATAATTTCTTCAATCGCATCAAGGTAGTCGTCGATAAAAGCACGTTCAACAGTATCAACCAATGCAATTTTCTCATCAACAAGTAAGTAACTGTTATATGAAACCCCGTGTGGAATGGGCCAAATATTCTCGAATAAATGTGTACGACGGTCGTTAAATCCCAAATAATAAATGTCTTCGGCTAATTTGACTTGTAGCATAATTCTTTCTTTTTTTTCTGTATATGTATGCAAAACTAGTGATTTTAGCCTTAATGAAAATCAGATTTATTTGAATGCGTCTTATTTAGAGCGTGAGTTAAGTGAATGTTAGGAGGAAAAAAGATAGGGAGAGATAAAAAAAAGAAAAGATGGATGGAGATTGATTTGTAAAACAAAAAGAAATCCACAAAACTATTATCCATCTTCTTCAATCTTGATCAATCTAAAATCAATCTCTTATCATGGAAGAAATTCTTTTATCTTTGAACCCAAATTACGAAGAAAGATTTATGTCAATAGAACCAAAAAGCAGGGCCATGACTTTCCCCAGGGTTGGGAAATATATTATAATATTTTTTGCCGCGGCATTTATTATTGTTGGTGTTCGTGCCTACCAACTCTACCAGTTTGTCTTTCAAATCAATGTTAGAAGCAATTATGTAATGCTGATTTCGGACACCGACACTTACAAAACCTTAAGCAACCGTTTTGAAAAAGATTCGGTTTTGTTTAGAATGAAGGCTTTTGACTGGGTATCGAAAAAGAAAAACTATCGCGACAATATAAAGCCGGGACGTTATGAGCTAAAAAAAGGAATGACAACCAACGAACTGCTCAACATGCTTAGAAGCGGTGCCCAGGAACCGGTTGACATTACTTTTAACAATGTTCGCTTTAAGGAAGAACTGGCGGGAAAAGTGAGCAAATACATTCAGGCTGATTCACTCTCGATTTTAAACCTGTTTTCGAATGAGGAACAGATAAAAGCCTGGGGTTTTACCACCGAAACTTTCCGTACTATGTTTATTCCGAATACATACGAAATGTATTGGACAACTTCAGCACAGACTTTTGCCGAACGGATGTATACGGAATATAACAAATTCTGGAACGAAGAACGCAAAACAAAAGCCGAAGCACTGAATATTTCTCCGGCCGAAGTATCGATTTTAGCTTCCATTGTTCAATCGGAAACCATAAAAAAAGAAGAACTACCAAGGGTTGCCGGATTATATGTAAATCGGTTGAAAAGAGGAATTTTACTACAGGCCGATCCAACGGTAAAATATGCAGTTGGCGATTTTTCGATTAAAAGAGTATTGAATAAACACCTGGAAGTTGAGTCGCCTTACAATACATATAAATTCGTGGGGTTGCCTCCGGGTCCGATTTGTTTCCCCGATATTTCGTCGATTGAAGCAGTTCTGAATTACGAAAATCACAAGTATTTATATATGTGTGCCAAGGAAGATTTTTCGGGCTACCACAATTTTGCCAAAAGCTTACGCGAACACAACAAAAATGCGGAGAGTTACAGGAAGGCTCTGAACGACAGAAAGATCTTCAAATAGAACTATCAAACTCGGTTTGTAGTCTGAGAATTGTTATTTAAAGCGTATTCAGATGCAGTTTACCTCGCGATCCAACTCAACCCCAAATTTCTCAAATACCGATTGTTTTATTTTCTCAGAGAAATTATAGATATCGCGTCCGCTGGCATTTCCGTGATTTACCAAAACCAGCGCCTGTTGATCGTGAACTCCGGCATCGCCTTCGCGTTTTCCTTTCCAGCCCGCCTGTTCAATCAACCAGCCGGCAGCCAGTTTCATTTTTCCTTCGGCACCCGGATAAACAGGAATCCCGTCAAATTTTAGCTGAAGTTTTTCGGCTGCTTCTGCTGTAACAACAGGATTTTTAAAAAAGCTTCCGGCATTTCCAAGATCTTTTACGTCGGGCAATTTCGACGACCGTATTTCAATTACCGACTGACGGACAGTATGCAGATTTACCTCCCCTTTTTCTTTCACCTTCTCTTCCAGCTGCCCGTATTTCAGGTTAAACTCAGGAAATTTATCGAGCTTAAAAATTACAGAAGTAATGATGAATTTATTTTTCAGGTAGCTTTTAAAAATACTGCTTCGGTATTCAAATCCACACGCGTTTCCCGCGTATTCAACCATCGTTCCTTTTTCCAGATCAAAGCCTTTAACTTTTTCAATCAGGCTGCAAACTTCCTGGCCATAAGCACCAATATTTTGCACCGGTGCCGCGCCCACTGTTCCCGGAATAAGCGATAGATTTTCGGCACCTCCCAACTGGCATGTTACAGCATGCTGCACAAATTCGTCCCACACCTCTCCTGAACCAACTTCATACCACTCGTTTTGGCGGTCTTCGTATACCGAAGTAATCCCCGGCACTTTAGGATGAATAACCAGCCCGTCGAAATCGTCAAGGAAAAGAATATTACTCCCCTCACCCAGCACAATTAATTTTTCCTCTTTCCAGGTTTCATTTGAATTTAAAAAGAGCTCCAAATCTTCCGGTTCGGTAAACTCAAAAAAATATTTGGCTTTGGCATCAATGCCAAAAGTATTGTGTTGTTTCAACGAGTGATTTTCGAAAAAGCGGATCATAAAACAAATTTTGCGCAAAGATGACAAATAATACCAATTTCGATAGCGGATGGGGCATAAATAATTTTGTTTTCAGAGGGAAGGATGCGCAATACCAGGTAAATCCTTTTATGCCACAAAGCAGCTGTTTTTGCCAGTTAGAACAAGGCTTTGGACGATTTTCAAAATCAGGGGCGCAGCACAATCCCCCGGGGGCATGAAACGTGCCCCTGTTTTCAAAGAACCATCCCCAGGGGGCACAGTGTTCGCCCCTAAGGGCACAAAACGCGCCCCCATTTTCGCAGATCTCGCCCCAAGGGGCACAGTACGCGCCCCTTGGGGCGCATAACAAATAAGTGGGGGCACAAGCCTCGCCCCCGGGGGCACGTCTTCTTAAAGTCAGGGGAAATTCATCTTTCCCGTTGGAGCGCATCGCACAATCTGTTCGCAAATGCGAAAAACCAATGGCCTGCTTTACGTGATAACATTTATAAACTCAACAAAATATTTACCCAGCTTAAAAGTTCTATATTTACAGCTTAAATCGTGAATTCACCTTGAAAGCAAACAAAAAAAGAATAATCGTTTCGGTTACCAACGACCTGGTTTCTGACAACCGGGTGCATAAAGTATGTGCATCGTTACAAAACATGGGATTTTCGGTTTTGCTGGTGGGCAGGAAACTTCCGGGAAGTCAGACGGTGAAACGCAGCTACGACACATTGCGTTTTCGACTTCTTTTTAAAACCGGTGTATGTTTTTATGCAGAATATAATTTCAGACTCTTTCTGTTTTTACTTTTTGCCAAAGCCGATGTATTTCTTTCGAATGATTTAGACTCGCTGACAGCCAACTTTCTGGCGGCAAAAATAAAAGGCAGTGAACTGGTTTACGACAGCCACGAATATTTCACTGAAGTTCCGGAACTGATTGGTCGCCAAAAAATTCAGAAGGTTTGGGAGTGGCTTGAACGCAAAATGCTGCCAAAAGTAAAACACGCCTATACTGTTTGCGATTCAATAGCTAAAATTTATTCAGAAAAATATGGGGTAGATTTTAAAGTGGTGCGCAATATTCCGGTGGCTAAAAATTTTGTTTCATCAAAATCAGAATCCTTAGAAAAAACTATTCTTTACCAGGGAGCTGTTAACATTGGTCGTGGACTGGAACAAGCAATTTTAGCCATGGACTATATTGAAAATGCAAAACTGATAATTGCCGGCGATGGCGATATTAAACCGGATTTGGAAGAACTGGTTGTAAAAGAGAATTTGAGTAAAAAAGTTGAATTTACCGGAAGACTTTCGCTGGAAGAATTGTCAAAATTAACTCGGCAAGCCGACCTTGGACTTTCAATAGAAGAAGATCTTGGGCTAAACTACCGGTTTGCCCTGCCCAATAAATTGTTCGATTATATACAGGCGCAGGTACCGGTTTTGGTTACCAACTTACCCGAAATGGCGGCGATTGTAAACAAATACAAAGTAGGTTCGATTACAGATTCACCGGAGCCTAAAAACCTTGCAAAAAAAATTACTGACGCCCTTTTAAACGCTTCTAAAAGAAAGATCTGGAAAGAAAATTTGAAATTAGCCGCACAAGAACTGACCTGGGAAAAAGAAGAAAAAGTGCTTCGGGAAATTTATTCAAAGTTTATAATCTAAATATTTGACTCCAATAAATTCTCAAATTCCAATTCATCTGTATTATTCTCCGAATCAGAAATTTTTCCATTGGCGCAAACCAATGTACGTGCCGGTTTTTTAGCAATAACGGCATAATCGTGCGTTGCCATTAAAATGGTGATTCCTTCGTTATTCAAACGAATAAATAGATTAAAAATTTCTTCCGATGTTTCCGGATCAAGGTTTCCGGTGGGTTCATCAGCGAGAATAATCTCAGGGTTATTTAAAATGGCTCGGGCAATTACAACACGTTGTTGTTCTCCCCCACTTAGCTCATGGGGCATTTTGTTCATTTTGTGGGTCATGCCCACAACTTCCAATACTTCATTAACCCGTTCCTTTATCAACAATTTATTTTTCCAGCCGGTGGCAGTTAAAACAAAGTATAGATTTTCATAAACATCCCGGTCGGTTAGCAAACGAAAGTCTTGAAAAACAACACCCAATCTGCGGCGCAACTCCGAAATTTCACGGCTTTTAATTCCCGGCAGGTTATACTCCAAAACTTTACCGGTTCCTGAAAACAAAGGCAACTCGGCATTTATAGTTTTTATGAGACTCGTTTTACCTGTCCCCACCTTGCCAATAATGTAAATAAAATCGCCTTCATCCACCTCAAGGTTCACCCCCGAAAGAATCCGGTTTTCGCGCTGAAAAATCTCAGCATTTGCCAACTGTATTACTTTTTTCTTGTCCATAATATGGATTTCCTGACCAATGTAGTTCGAAAATATTTATTCACATGTATAATAAACGAAAGAAATAAACAGTTTCTTGTTAAGAATTACAACATTTTGAAGCGGTTATGCAAAACGATTATACCTATTTTAGGATTTTGTATTGAAGTTCGGTTTGAAAAATATCGAAAGATTCATCCAGAACACTAATTCACTAATAATGAGACAGTAAAAACATGAAGACAATTCGAATTTTTATATCCCTTTTATTCCTTATTTTTTATCACAACGAAACAAAAGCACAACAAACGGCGTATTTCGATAATGTTCGGAAAGAAATTGACATTGCCAAAGAACTTTACAACAAGGGAAAGTACGTTTCTACGTTCAGGCAATTCGAGAAAATACAAAAAAACCTTGACCAAAATTCGGAACTTTATTCCGAAGCAGAATATTACAAATCGGTTTCGGCATTGCATGCCGGATACAGTTCGGGTGGTAAATTAATGAGCACCTTCATTGAAAAGCATCCTGAAAGCCCCTATATCAATTCGGCATGGTTTAACCTGGGCAAAAATCAATTCGAGAAAAAACAATATGCCCTGGTAATCAGAAGTTATAAGAAAGTAGACAGAAACAACCTTTCCGAAAACGACAAAATTGAACTGCAATACCAAAACGGTTATGCCAATCTCATGGAAGATAACATTACCAAAGCACTCGCAGAATTTGAAGCCATTAAAAATACCAATAACCTGTACAGCAAACCAGCTACTTATTATTGTGCACACATAAAATATTTGAACGAAGACTACCAGGCAGCTCTGGAAGATTTCAGAAAATTGAATAACGATCCTGCTTACTCGCAGGTTATCCCAATGTATGTGAGCCACATTTACTACAAACAGCAAAATTACAGCGAGGTAGTTAATTATACTACTTCAATAATTAATGATGTAGCAAAAGAACACCGTGCAGAGCTTTCGAAAATTGTTGGCGATTCGTATTTTCATTTGCGACAGTACGAAAATGCTATTCCATACCTTGAAACCTATTTTGAAGCTGAAGGTCCAAAAACACGCGAAGAAAATTACATTCTCGGATTTTGTTATTTCAACACGGGCAAATATGCACAAGCTGCCCCTCTTTTGGAAAAGGCCACAATTGGCGAAGATGAAATGACACAAAACGCCTACTATCATCTGGCTGATTGTTTTATAAAATTAAACGATAAGGAAAAAGCAAAAACAGCTTACAATGCTGCTTCCGAATTTGACTTTAATCCTGAAATTAAAGAAGATGCCTTGTTTAGCTACGCAAAATTAACCTACGAATTGTCGTACTCGCCCTTTAACGAAACCATAAAAGCTTTCGACCGTTATATTGCCGAATACCCTAATTCTTCGAAAAATACAGAAGCCTATCGGATTTTGGTTGAAGTTTATATGGTGACAAAAAATTACAACGATGCCATTACATCCATCGATAAAATTCAGAATAAAACGCCGGATATTTTAAAAGCATACCAGCGCGTAACTTTCTATCGCGGATTAGAACTTTTTAACAACCTGGCGTACAACCAGGCCATCGAATATTTCGATTTGTCGTTAAAAAACGGAAGTTATAACCGGGAAATCAGAGAAAAAGCACTTTACTGGAAATCGGAAGCTTTGTACAGAGTTGGCGATTATAACAATTCCATTGCATCGTACAACCAGTTTATGCAAACTTCGGGATCGGTAAAAACAGAAAATGCAAGCGCAGATTACAACCTGGGTTATGCTTTCCTTAAAATGGACAACCAAGAAGAGGCGTATAAGCATTTTAAAAAATATGTGAATAACATACAGGGGCAACGAACTCCTAAATTGGCAGATGCCCACAACCGGATTGGCGACTATTATTTTCTACATACAAATTACAATCAGGCGATCGAAAACTATCGGCAAGCCTACAATGTAAAAATGCACGAGCCCGATTACGCGTTGCTCCAAATTGCATTTTGCCAGGGTTTACAACGTCAGCATAATGAAAAAATTAAAAGTCTGAGCCAATTATTAGTTGATTTTCCTGAATCGGAATACCACGATGACGCACTTTATGAATTGGGACGTGCTAACGAAAGAATTGGAAAAAACTACGAAGCCGTACAACTCTACCAGGAACTTGTAACCAATTATCCAGGCGGTAATTATTACCGAAATGCATTACTCCAGCTTGGTTTGGTAAACTACAACAATGGCGATTTCAACAAGGCGCTCGTTCAATATAAGGAAGTAGCTGAAAATTTCAAAGGGACACCTGAAGCAACATCCGCGCTTTCGGGAATTAAAAACTGCTACGTTGAATTAAACAATGTAGATGCCTATTTTTCCTACGTTCATGAATTAGGCGGCGAAACCGATATAACCGCCACGGAACAAGACCAATTGACCTACATGGCAGCAGAACGCATGTATATGTCGGGCAAAGAAGGCGCCAATACCCAGCTCGAACAGTATCTACTTCAGTTTCCAAGCGGAGCTTATACCATAAATGCCCATTTTTATTTGGCTGAATTACTATACAAAGAAGGCCAGTATACAGCGGCAAACGAACACTATACATTTGTTGCACAACAACCTAATAATATTTTTAGTGAGCCGGCTCTTTCAAAATCTTCGGAAATGACTTTTGCTGCCGAAAACTACGATAAAGCACTTCAATTATTCATTGCATTGGAAAAAGTAGCCAACAGCAAATGGAATTTCCTGAAAGCATATACAGGGCAAATGCGTTGCCATATAATTCAAAAGAATTACCAGCAGGCAATGGTTGCTGCGGCAAAAGTTAAAAAATCGGATGTGGTAAACGACGCCCTAAAAAATGAGGCAGATTTTGCCGAAGGAAAATCAAATTACGAACTGAATAACCTGAGCTCTGCAATAAGTCCGCTTCGTCGAGTAGCAAACGATACAAAACTGGAGCAGGGTGCAGAAGCCAAATACCTGCTTGCTGAAATTTATTACCGCGACAATAAAAAACCAAAGGCGGAAGAAGAGATTGTTGATTTTATTGAAAAAGGAACGCCCTACACGTATTGGTTGGGTAAAGCATTTTTACTGCTTGCCAATATTTACGAAGACAAAGGCGACCAGTTTCAGGCAAAACACACCTTAAAAAGTTTGGCAGAAAACTACAACAATGATACGGATGGAGTGAAAGCCGAAGCACAAGAAAGACTGGATAAGATTTTAGCTGCTGAAGCTTTGCAACAACAAAATGCAGTTGACAGTTCGTTTCAAATGGAAATTAAACAAAACTAAAAATCGAGATCATGTTCAAACAGATAAAATATATATTCCTGGTTATTTTTGTGGCCTCAGTTTCTTTAGCTCAGGCACAGCGCGACACGCTTACACAAGAAGTGGAAGTTACCAAAGCATACAAACCAATCATCTCCGATGCCAACAAGCTAAACAGCATGCCCTCAATTGAGGAAACAGAGCATCAGAAACCAACATTTAATTACAACATTAACAGCACCCCGGTTTTTAGCACTTTTTCGGTAAATCCGTTAAAAGCGGCCACTATTGAAACGAAAAAAAGTGCTGGCAGCAAAGGCTACGGTTTGGTGCGTGCAGGTTTAGGGAACTACTACAAACCTTATGGCGAAGTATTTTTCAACAATCTTAACTCTAAAAATTCGGTATTTGGAATTCACGCCAAACACCTTTCTTCGTTTGGAAATATAAAACTGGAAGGAGGCGACAAAGTAGATGCACCTTTTATGAAAAACGAAGTTGACTTGTTTGTAAAGTATATGTTCCAAAATTCGGTATTATCAGTTAACCTCGATTTTAAAAACGATGGATTTAACTATTACGGCTACCCGCTTGATGCTGTTCCTGAATTTCTTTTAGCAGACGACCAAAACATCAATTACTTTGGAACGCAACAAGCTTTTAACAAAGGAGGCTTTAATATCGGGCTAAAAAATCCCACAGCTGAAATGGACGATGCCACTTTTGGTTTTAATTTCGACTACCACTATTTTGGCACAAAAACCAACCAGCGCGAACATTTTGCCAGATTCACATTCGATGTTCAACAACCTTTCCAAATTGGAGTTGGATTATTGGAAGCTGGTATCCAGTTCAACAATGCCAGCGAAATTATTCCGCGCGGCGACTCGGTAGTTGGAAGCAAAAACCTGAGCTGGTTTTTTGTAAAACCCGCATGGTATCTGGGCGACGAAACTGCGAATATAAAAGTTGGGGTAAATGCCTGGTTTTCGAATGGAAACAGTGAAAACACCAAAGCGAAATTCACTCCAAATGTAAAGGCCAGCTGGTCGCCTGTTCGCGAAATCATTACACTTTATGCCGGCATGGATGGCAACTACATCAGCAATCATTATACTAAAATTGCTTACGAAAATCCCTTTGTAAATCCCGATCACGATGTTAAAAATTCATTTGAAAAAATTCGCTTTTACGGAGGTTTCGATGGTAAATTCTCGAAAAAAACCAATTTTAAGGTTTCGGCAGAGTATTCGATCATCGACGAGCAGCCTTTTTATTATTTAAATGAACGTTATTATCTCGATCCTGCATATAATCCGGCCCCATTGGCAGTTGACAATACCTTTGCTATACTTTACGATAACATGAATCGTTTAAAGTTAAATGCCGAAATATTTCATGCCTCATCAGACAAAATCGATTTACTGGCCTCGGTGAATTATTACAGCTATCAACTCGACGAGCAAACCGAAGCCTGGAACATGCCAACATGGGATGCTAATCTTTCAATTGGTTATAAGGTAAGCGAGCAATTGAGCCTTTCGGCAGATATATTTTTAATTGGGCAGCGAAGGGCACTCATTATAGAAGAAGTAAATCCATTCATAACAACCTTTGCTCCGCAAACTCCAACATATAAATCAAACAACCTCGATACAGCATTTGATTTAAACGTAAAAGGTAACTACCAAATTACCAGCAAGTTTTCGGTATTTGCACAACTAAATAATTTCGGATTCCAAAAATACCAGCGCTGGTTTGGATACCCGGTGCAAAGTTTTAATTTTTTAGCGGGTGTGAGTTATGCGTTCTAGAGATCTCTAATAAATAGACCAACCAATAAAATCAATCAATTCGAACCAAAAAGGAGGCTACACAGCTTCCTTTTTTGAGTTTCTGGAAGCACTGCTATTTCCGCTCATTTTCAAGTTAATATCTTGTTAAAAAATATGCACACGAATCCACAAAAACAAGGTTGATTTCTCATCAATTTTTCTATCTTTGTGTCGTGATTTTTAGATCATTTTTAAAGCAACATAAGAACTTGAAAATCAACTAGTTTTCCTTTCAAAAGCTTTTGAGCTTTTTTTACGAGGGGAACTATTTTATTTTAAAGGAATTAAATTTAAGAGACAGAGATGAGTGAAATAGAATTAGAAAGCAGATCGAACGAAGGAAACGGTAACTATTCAGCAGACAGTATTCAGGTACTGGAAGGATTGGAAGCTGTAAGAAAGCGTCCATCGATGTATATTGGCGACACCAACGAAAAAGGATTGCACCACTTGGTTTACGAGGTGGTTGACAACTCGATAGATGAAGCACTTGCCGGATATTGTAGCAATATTGATGTAATTATTCATGAAAACAACTCCATAACAGTTAAAGATGACGGTCGTGGAATCCCAACTGAAAGACATACAAAAGAAAATAAATCGGCACTTGAGGTTGTGATGACCGTACTTCATGCCGGAGGTAAATTCGATAAAGATTCATATAAAGTTTCAGGGGGGTTGCACGGTGTAGGAGTTTCCTGTGTCAACGCATTATCGTCAGATTTAAAAGCAGAAATACACCGCGAAGGACAGATATGGGTTCAGGAATATAAAATCGGGAAACCGCAATACGATGCCAAGATTGTTGGAGAAACGGACAAAACAGGAACAATTGTAACTTTCCAACCTGACGCTTCCATATTTTTAACCACAAAATACAAATACGAAATATTAGCTGCACGTTTGCGCGAGTTGGCTTTTCTGAATGCCGGCATTAATCTTTCGATTGTTGACGAGCGTGAAACAGATGAAGACGGAAACTTCAAATCAGAAAACTTTTATTCGGAAGAAGGATTAAAAGAATTTGTTGAATACCTGGATGAAACAAGAGTAAAATTGATTCAGGATACGATTCATGTTACTTCTGAAAAGAATGGAATCCCGGTTGAAATTGCCCTACAATACAATTCATCCTTCTCCGAAAATATTCACTCGTATGTGAACAACATTAACACCATTGAAGGAGGAACGCATTTAACAGGTTTTAGGCGAGGTTTGACAAGAACCCTTAAAAACTACGCTGACCAATCGGGGATGCTCTCAAAAATGAAATTTGACATCAGTGGAGACGATTTCCGTGAAGGTTTAACTGCTGTGGTGTCAGTAAAAGTCCAGGAACCTCAGTTTGAAGGTCAGACTAAAACTAAATTGGGTAACTCCGAAGTTAGTCTTTCCGTTGATCAGGCAGTTAGTGATATGCTTAAAAACTATCTGGAAGAAAATCCAAAAGATGCCAAGACAATTGTAAACAAAGTAATTCTTGCAGCACAGGCCCGTCATGCAGCACGTAAAGCGCGCGAAATGGTTCAGCGAAAAAGTGCACTCAGCGGTGGCGGACTTCCGGGAAAGCTAACAGATTGTTCGGAAAAAGATCCTGCTCAATGTGAGATATTCCTTGTGGAGGGAGATTCGGCAGGAGGAACGGCAAAACAAGGCCGTAATCGCAGGACTCAAGCCATTCTCCCATTGCGTGGGAAAATTCTGAATGTGGAAAAAGCCATGCAACACAAAATTTTTGAAAACGAAGAAATCAAAAATATTTTCACTGCCCTTGGAGTAACCATTGGAACTGAGGAAGATTCGAAGGCATTAAATATGTCGAAATTGAGATATCATAAAGTTGTAATTATGACAGATGCGGATGTGGATGGAAGCCACATTGCCACCTTAATTATGACGTTCTTTTTCAGGTATATGAACGACCTTATTACAAGTGGATATTTATACATTGCTGCTCCACCTCTTTATTTGATTAAAAAGGGCAAAAAAGAAGCATACGCCTGGAACGATCAACAACGTATGGCGCTTATAAACGAGTGGGCAGATGGAAATGAAAGCGGAGTACATACGCAACGTTATAAAGGTTTGGGAGAGATGAATGCGGAACAACTATGGGCAACAACCATGGATCCCGAAAGACGAATGATGCAACAGGTTACCATCGACAATGCTGCTGAAGCTGATCATATTTTCTCAATGCTGATGGGCGATGATGTACCTCCTCGCAGAAAATTCATTGAAGACCACGCTACCTACGCTAATATTGATGCGTAAGTAAGACATGAGACTTTGAGAGCTGAGTATTGAGACCAGAAATCTCTCCTCACAACTCAAATTCTCCTTTAAATTGAAACAAGAATTTCAATTATATCATTCAAAATCCGGGCATTGTCCGGATTTTGTTCATTACTAAATACTAACAACTCAACTCTTTTTCATGAATATTTGTGTTTTCTGCTCTTCGAGCAACGCCATAAACGATATCTATTTTAAAGAGGCCCAAAAACTGGGAGAATTAATTGGCCAAGGAGGTCATACATTAATAAATGGTGGTGCCAATGTTGGATTAATGGAAGCTGTTACCATATCGGCAAGTGCAGCCGGAGCAAAAACCATTGGCATTATTCCGGAACGGATGATTGGGCGCTCGCTGGCCTCCGATAACTCGCACGAAGTAATCGTAACACCTGACATGATGGAGCGAAAAGCCAAAATGCGGGATATGTCGGATGCTTTTATTGCACTTCCGGGAGGATTTGGAACCCTTGAAGAAATACTGGAAGTAATGACGTTACGTCAGCTTTCTTACCACACAAAACCCATTGTTTTTATCAATACAAATAGTTTTTTTGACAACCTCTTTAAACAATTTGAAGTTTCATATGTCGAACAATTTGCGAAAGAGGTTTATCGCAAAGTTTATTTTGAAGCAAAAGATTCTGCTGAAGCAATTGAACACATTGTAAACTATAGTGAAATTGAACTTGACTCAAAATGGTTCAAGGTTCCTGAAAAATAGTCAAACAAAAAACTGACAATATTTCAGAAATCAAAAAAAACATTCACTCTTTTTAACAAAAGTCCAGTTCCCTTGTTAAATATTGCAAAATAGCTGAATAATAGATTGGAATACGAGAACACTGGCAATAATTTTGTGTTTTAGCCTTACGATTTTAAAAAACAAAAAACGCAAATTTAAATTTTAGTATTATGAAAAAAGTAGGAAGATTTTCGCTAACATTTTTACTGGTAATAGCAGGTGCATTTATTGCAGTTTGGACATACAGCACTTTTTTCGACAAAACAAATGTTATTACAATCAAAGACGAACAAGCAGCCAGATATATTGATTACCCGGCCGACAGCGATCAAAAGTTACCCGATTTAACTTTTGCGGCAGAAAAATCGATTCATACTGTTGTACATATTGCAACCAAATCGGTTCGAACCGGTCAATGGTCGAGCGGCAACCCATTTCTCGATGAATTTTTTGGACTTCAGCAAAGAGAACCTCAAATTTCTCAGGGCTTTGGCTCAGGAGTAATTTTATCGAAAGACGGTTTTATTGTGACCAACAACCACGTAATCGAAAATGCCCAGGAAATTAAGGTAATACTAAACGATAAGCGTGAATTTGAAGCACGACTGGTGGGAACCGATCCTTCAACCGACATTGCCCTTTTAAAAATTGAGGCTGAAGAGCTACCTTTTCTTACCTATGGCAATTCGGAAAACCTAAAACTGGGAGAATGGGTACTTGCAGTTGGAAATCCGTTTAATCTTACATCAACAGTTACTGCAGGTATTATAAGTGCAAGAGCACGTAACCTGGGTATAAATCAGGATGCCGCTTCAATTGAATCATTTATTCAAACCGATGCTGCCGTAAATCCTGGAAACAGTGGTGGAGCTTTGGTTAATCAACAAGGTAATCTGGTAGGAATAAACACTGCCATAGCTTCGCGAACCGGATCGTACACAGGATATTCTTTTGCCGTACCTGTTACAATTGTAAAAAAGGTAGTTGAAGATTTAAAAGAATTTGGAGAAGTACAACGTGCTTTACTTGGCGTTAATATTGGTGACGTAAATGCCGAACTGGCAGAAAAACTGAAGCTGGATAAAGTGGAAGGCGTATATGTAGGAGGTGTTGCAGAAAACAGTGCAGCTAAGGAAGCCGGTATAAAAGAAGGCGATGTAATTATATACGTCGAAGATGAAAAAACAAAAACATCGGCTGAATTACAAGAAAAAATTAGCCAGTATCGTCCGGGCGATGATGTAAAAGTTGTTGTACTTAGAAACAATGAAAAGAAACAATTTACCGTTACTTTACGTAACAGACACGGCGACACGGAGATTATTCGTGACAACATTACCGTTTTAGGTGCTGAATTTGAAACAATAAGCGAAAGTGTTAAACAAGATTTGGAGATTAAGAATGGAATTATGATCACAAATCTGAAGAAAGGAAAACTAAAAGACGCAGGATTAGAAAAAGGTTTTATAATTACAAGTGTAAATAAAAAACCCATTTATGAAGTCGGCGACTTTAAGAGAGAAGTTGGAAATGCAAGAGGAGGAATTTTAGTTGAAGGACTTTATCCGAATGGAAAACCAGCATATTTTGTTTTTGGTGGAGGGAAATAGATAGTTCTTAAAGAAAAAACTTTAACTTTGTATTAATTACAATCATACATTAGTATTTCTCCTTGACCATTAATTATTAATGTTCTATATTTGCACGATTTTTAAGAAAAGTATATGAGACAGCTAAAGATCACCAAGTCAATCACTAACCGTGAAAGTGCCTCTTTAGACAAGTATTTACAGGAAATTGGAAAAGAAGAGCTAATTACTGTAGAAGAAGAAGTTGAATTAGCACAGCGGATTAAAAAGGGCGATCAAGCTGCTTTAGAGAAATTAACAAGAGCAAACCTGCGTTTTGTTGTTTCGGTTGCAAAACAGTACCAAAACCAGGGACTGAGCTTACCGGATTTAATAAACGAAGGAAACCTTGGATTGATTAAAGCAGCTGAGAAGTTCGATGAAACCCGCGGTTTTAAATTCATTTCCTATGCAGTATGGTGGATTCGCCAATCAATTCTTCAAGCGCTTGCAGAGCAATCGCGTATCGTTCGTTTGCCATTGAACCAGGTAGGTTCGTTGAACAAAATCAACAAAGCATTTTCAAAATTTGAGCAAGAACACGAACGCAAGCCCTCACCTGAAGAATTAGCCGATTCGCTGGAATTACCTGCCGATAAGGTTGCCGATACTCTTAGAGTATCAGGAAGACATGTTTCTGTTGACGCCCCATTTGTGGACGGAGAAGATAACAGCCTTCTGGATGTTTTGGTAAATAACGATTCACCAAACGCCGACCGTAGCCTTATCATGGAATCACTTGCCAAAGAGATACACCGTGCGTTAGCAACATTGACTGAGCGTGAAAGCGACATTATTAGACTGTTTTTCGGTATCGGTTGTCAAGAGATGACACTGGAGGAAATCGGAGAACGATTTGGATTAACCCGTGAAAGGGTACGACAGATAAAAGAAAAGGCTATCAGACGATTACGACATACATCGCGAAGCAAATTATTGAAATCATATCTGGGATAAAAATAGTAAGGTTGCCAACTGGCAGCCTTTTTTTTGCCTTCTACTTTTACTTACCAGGCAAAAACAAAGGAGCCACATTCATTGTTGAATGTGGCTCCTTTTAATTCGACATTTATGTTACTAAGAATTTGTTCTTTGTTCTTTCATTAACCAGTACAATCCTTTTACTCCCCGTTTTATATCATCGAGGCGTAACAATACAAATATTTTTTCGATATAGGCAATTACTCCCCACCCCAAAGCCAAATAGTAGAACCAGGTATAAAATCCAAACACAAACAAAACAAAAAAGAAAATACTTTGAATGTACCCTGCTGAAACTGCCGAATACAAATGCAATCCGGGAATTTTACCAAAGCGTGTAAATGCCACAACATAACTCAATGCAAAAACCACAAAAAACAAGTATAATATCCAGGCATGTGGTTCAATGTCGTTCCATTTAAAAACAAATAATCCCAGCAAAGCAACAGCATAAGTACACATATCGGCCAGATTATCGAGCGCTGCTCCAAATTTCGTTTGCAAATTAAACCGACGCGCAATGCTACCATCCAAAGCATCGCTAATTAAACTAATACATAACAACACCACATAGATACTCTCGTGATTAGTAAGCGCCATGTATAAAATTACCGGAAAAGCCAAAAGCCTGTATAAACTCAGTGCATTGGGGACATTCAGAACATTCTCTCCTTTAACTATAATTTTTTTCATAGTAATATTTTATACTTCCAACTTAATTGATTTGTAAAATTTATGATTTTAAAGATGAAAACAAAATCCTGTTATTATGACAGTGATTAAAAAAGCTATCCAGCATTTTGAAATAGATTATTCCCTTTTTTATCTTCCATTCCATTTAGGAAGTACTCGAGCATCTTACTGATAGATTCCGGTGTAACAGATTTTACATCCTCCTTTACAATTGAATCCAGCCGCTTTGTATCAAAAACAATATTTGTATCAACATAAGCTCCTGTAAACGACATTCCCACTGCCATTATTCTTTCTAAAGAATTCATGTCGTCACGTTTCAAATCTATGTCAGGTACAATTTCAATAGGGAGCAATTTGCTAATACTCTCCAATAAAGCTGAATTTTTTATCGAATTTTTGGCAACCATATTTAATACAGCAGGAACATTCTTTGCTTTAATTGCACTCATTAAGTAGGTAACTACTGTATCTATTGGGATTAAATTCTGAGTAGAATCCGGATCAATCTTAATTCTGAGCGAACGGTTTGGATATTTTAATGCAAGGTTTTGAACTCGTTTTGAGAAATCGAAAATACCGTAGTCTGTTTTTGTAACACCGGTTATATTGTTGCCGACCACCTGCGACAAACGAAGAATAGATGCATTCAGATTTTTATCCTGAATATATTTTTCAATTACATTCTCTGCATATCTTTTCGATTGTTCATAATAATTTCGAAAACCGTCAATCTCTTCATTTTCATATAAACGTTCTTCAAATTTGCCTTTAACCTTTCCGCATGAGTATGCTGTACTTACAAAAAAGAATCGTGATTCAGTATCTGTGTATTTTAAAAAGGTATCAACCGAATTGGTAACTCCCTGCAAGTTGGTACCAAAAATCTCGGCTTTCGATTTTATATCAAACTTTAAACTTGCAGCAAAATGGAAATAATCAATTTTCCCTGCAAATATACTTTCCAGTTCTTCTTTTTGAAGCGCAAAATCATTTTCGAATAACGAATAATCGTGAACCTCGAGGTTGGTAAAGTCTACATCCTTGTCATCATTCATATGAATTAAAGCAGCTTCCATTCGTTCTCGAGCCGAGAATTTTTTATTACTGCGAGCAAGGGCAATTACCTTAAAGTCCTGCAATAGTAATTCGTTTATTAAGTTTGATGCGACATAACCGTTTGCACCATTTATTACAATTCTTTTCATGTCTTTTTGTTTTGTCTTTTTTGGCAAACGATGAATCTGTTACAAGCAAAATCATCTCAGTTTATTTCTGCTTTCTATAATACAATATACTCTTTTTTTACGAGAATTACATAATACATTTTTACCTAAATCTTGCCAACTACAGCAAAAATAATAGTGTAAATGCGATACTCACCGGAATTGTCAGGTTGTCTGAACCCCGCCAGCTAATCATTTCGGCAAGCGAACCAACTATAGAAACAACCAATGCCAACCAAAATGTTTTCAGGTCGAATACTCCCCGATGAAAGTACAGTGCAATAAGGCAGATTACAATAGTGGTTATAAAAAATGCACCCGAGCCAAATATCGATTTCCCCGTAGAAATTCCGAAAAGTTTTATTTGATGGTTGTTCTTTTTCATTCCCATTCCCACAATGGCGGCCATGGGATCGCTAATTCCCAAAACCAGCATAGGCAGAATGTATATAAATTTGTTATCGAGTAAATTCGACATTAAAAATGTAATGTAAATAGACATTGGCAACAGGTAACTGCCAATTGATTTTCGTTCAATATCGTGAATGGAATTTAATTGTTTAATACGTTGTGTTACAAATAAGGCGATAAAAAATATACTTGCCAGAATTAATACATACCAATGCGAGCTAAAAATATAAGGGAAAGGAACAACGGCCACCGTTGCCGTAAAGTGAGCAAATTTGCGTGTAATTTCTCCTTTTACTTTTAACCGTCGATAGTTTAGTTCATTAAACGCAAGCAACAAAATAATTGCAATAAAATATACTATTGATAATGTAATTGTGTTTCCCATAAAAATATATTCAGTGTATTTTCAAAAATTCTATCTTTCTGGTTCTATTCCCTTTTCCTCTTTTTTCTACCTAACAAAAATAGAATGATGTTGTTTTCCAAATTCAATTTAATACCCGAAATGCCAATTTATCAACTTGAAATGCATCTACAAGATATTTGCTCCGTAAACAAATAATGCTACCCAGGCCCCTCCTGCAATCAGGCTATCAAATCTGTCGAGAACCCCACCATGCCCCGGAATCAGATGACTATAATCTTTAACTCCAAATTTCCGTTTGTAAAGAGATGCCAGGATATCACCCAAAAATGCAAATACAACAATACCAAAAGCCAGAACAACTGCCATGGTCCATGAGTTATTATATAATCCTTTCATCAATATTGAACTGAATATGGCGAATATCGATCCGCCAACTGTACCGCCAACTGTTTTGTTGGGGCTAATTTCGGGTGCAATCTTTTTGTTCCCCCACAACTGACCCGAAATTTGGCTAAACGCATCGAAAATCGACAAGATTAAAAAAGCGAATAAAATAACTTCCTTATCGAGTGTACTATAAATCATAAAGCCAAATGCCAGTATTGAGAACATTAAAACTGAAATCAAAAAGAATGTTTTTTCAGTATATTTTGCTCTTCGAAACAGCCTGAATAACTCGGTTGCACTACCCGAAACAATTAGAGTCGCTAACCATTTAAAAGCCACCGGATTTATAACAATACTAAAGAATAAAATGTGAATGATAAAAAAGTAAACAATAAATTTAGTCCAGCTTTTTCGGACAATTTCTTTTTCTTTCCGGCGGTTTATAAAATAAAAACCAATACCTCCGAGTATAAAATACAATAAAATTATAATATATATGGTAGTAATCATCTTCTCCTTTTAGTTGTTTATCATCATCAAAACGCCAATAGCAATCATTACCAGGGCATAAACATAACGTATGTTGTTTTCCGAGCGATCGACATTTGCCTTTGAGAGCATTTTTGTGCCAACTACCGCACCAATTGCCGATCCGGCGGTTAAAAACCAAACCAGTGTCAAATCGATTTGCCCCACTAAAAAATGGGCTCCAAGCGCAAAAAGTGTATTCACCAATACAACCAACAACGAGGTACCGATTACCAATTTAATTGGCAAACGCATGGCAAAAAGTCCGGCTAAAACCGGCGCTGTACCACTGGTTCCAAATGTTCCTGCGATTAAACCTGCCGACAAACCAAAAATCGAACCTTTGGTAACTTTTGCGAATTTTGTACCGGCGACCTGCTCTTTCCCATCCGATTCGGCCTTTTTCTTTTTCCAGGTACCGTAGGCCATATTTAAAGCAATGATGATGGCATAAATTCCGAAACTGACTTTTAATTGTTTAGCAGTTAAAAGCCCGGTAATTGCTGCCCCTAAAAAGGCGCCAATAATTCCCGTAGTAACAAATAATCCTCCTGTTTTAAGGTCAATGTTTCCTTTTCGGTGATGCCCTAGCGACCCAATAATACATATTGGAAGCGTTGCTGCCAGCGATGTTGCAACTGCCACCTGCGGCGGTGCTCCAATAATTAAAGTGAGAACCGGTAAAAAGAAAAATCCTCCACCTCCACCCAGCATTGTACCAAACAGACCAATAACAAAACCAATAATTGGTAATACAAGATATATCGATTCAAATGACGAGTGAAAGATCAAAATTAAGTTGTTTTTGTTCGCCGGCAAATATAAGAATATCCTAACCGATCGTTAAGTAACTATTATCACTGCTAAATTTAAAGGTATTTTTTTAACATCCATTAACAACTTCTGGTTGTACTGTCAAATATTTTATGAATAAAACAAGCAAATACAAGTCAACAAAAGATTGTTCCTTTTCCTAACATCTGTTACTTTTTCATTAAACCGATTACGTTACCCGCCATAACGGTAATACCTGTTTCAATCGTATTTTCATAATCAGGATTTAATTTGTGAGAATGCAGTGGAAACGGTTTTTTCCCTTCTGCTTTTAGTTCTTTCATCAACTCAGGGTTGGTACTTCCCAGCCAAATCAAACAAATCGGTATATTTTCTAGAGTACGGCCATATTTACCAAAATCCTCTCCCACCATCTCCGGCGAGGTTTTAATAATATTTTCTGCACCAATTAACTCACTGGCAGTACTTTTAAGTTTTATACTCAGTTTTTCATTGTTTAAAACCGGTGGTGTTTCAACAAGCGAGACATAAACCAGGGGCAATTTATCCTCAGCCACGCCGGCGGTTCTGGCTGCCGAATAACTTATTCGTTTAATGGCTGCGGTCACTTTTTCAATGGCTTCATCAGAATAATAACGCAGAGTGAGCTCCATTTTCACTTCATCGGGAATAATATTTGGCCGGGTGCCACCATGAATCGAGCCAACCGTAACAACAACTGGTTCCAGCGGGTTAATTTCGCGACTGACAATGGTTTGCAAGTCCAAAACAATGCGCGAAGCAATTACAATGGGATCGATACATTTTTGAGGATATGCGCCATGACCACCTTTGCCGTAAACCGTAATTTCGGCCGTTTTAACACCGGCAAAAACCGGTCCGCCAACCAAGCCAATCTGCCCGCTTTCCAATTCAGGATTAATATGGTAAGCCAGTGCATAATCGGGTGTTGGGAAGCTGGCAAACAATCCGGCCTCGATGGCCTCACCTGCCCCGCCACTACATTCTTCTGCCTGTTGGGCAATTACCAGCAATGTGCCTTTCCATTCATTTTTTAGGGCAACTAAAGTCCGCACAGTACCTGTCCAGGTCGACATATGAATATCATGTCCGCAGGCGTGCATTACCGAAACTTCATCTCCGGCCTCGGTTTCAGTTTTTACGGTGCTGGCAAACTTCAAACCTGTTTTCTCCTCTACAGGAAGCGCATCCATGTCGGTTCGTAAAAGGACAGTCGGTCCTTCTCCGTTTTTAAAAACACCAACTACACTGTTTCCGCCAAAGTTTTCACTTACTTCAAAACCCAGCTCCGTTAATTCCTTTACCAGGCGTTTGGCTGTTTCAAATTCATGAAACGACAATTCCGGATTTTGATGCAGGTATTTACAAAGTTCAAACGAATATTCGGTTTGTTTTTTTGCTTCACTTCTTATTTTATTCGCCATTTGCGCATTTACTCCAATAGATAGTGTCATTACAATAAAAATTAGCCAGAATTTTGAATTCATAAAAAAGGTTTTCAGTTAGAACAGTTCGAATCTACGAAAAGTTTTTCGGAGCACGATTGAGAAAAATAATTGGAAAAAATAAAACAGGTTATAATAAAAAACAGTCACCTTATGGAATACCTATTAATCCCCCGGTAATTATTGTTCTTACCCGGGTATTTATTCCTATACCCTTGGGTATGACAACATCCTTTGCATGTCGACCCTTCCAAATCTTTCTCCACACAAAGGTTTTTAGCAATGAAATTCTGGTTTAGTTTAAATGCTTCATAAACCACGAGTTCCGACAACTGAAAAGACAGAACTGACAGAATCAATATGATGAGAAACAGATTTTTCACAAAGTAGAAGCCTTCTAACAAACTTACGTAAACATTTCATAACAAACATAATTTGTGTCAACATTTAGATACTGAACCAACTCCCGCAATATTGTTGACTTTTAGTTGGTTTTTGTCGGACATAATTATGAAAAGCTTTAAGATTATTACTTAATTTGTAGCGCTAAACAATGTTACATCGCCCGGCAGAGTCGATGTTAAAAAGTATCAAAAACACGAACTAAGTTTAAGAATGAAACAAGAATGACAAATAATCTAATCCAAATGAAAATTAGTAAAATCATGCAAGTTTCGTGTCTGTTAACTAAGCAGCCATCTTAAACCGTTTAAAACAAACAATTTTAAACACATGAAAATATCAGTTGTAGGAACAGGTTATGTTGGATTGGTTTCAGGAACATGTTTTGCTGAAACAGGAGTTAATGTTGCATGTGTTGACATTGACGAGAAAAAAATAGAAAATTTGAAAAACGGGATTATCCCAATATATGAGCCGGGACTCGAAGATATTTACAAAAAGAACGTAACAAAAGGAAGACTGCAGTTTACTACCAGCCTGAAAGACAGCATTGAAGATGCTGCCGCTGTTTTTATTGCAGTAGGAACTCCACCAGATGAGGACGGAAGTGCTGATTTAAAATATGTATTGAGTGTTGCACGTGAAATTGGTAAATACATCGACCATTACATGGTGGTTGTCACCAAAAGTACAGTCCCGGTAGGAACAGCAGCCAAAGTTAAAGATGCCATTCAGGGTGAATTACAGAAACGAGGTGCAGATATTCCATTCGATGTAGCGTCAAATCCTGAATTTCTAAAAGAAGGAAGTGCGGTTGAAGATTTCCTGAAACCGGACAGAATTGTAATTGGAACCGAATCGCAAAATGCACAGAAAGTAATGAGCAGGTTATACAAACCTTTCTTGCTAAACGGACATCCCATTCTATTTATGGATATCACCTCATCGGAAATGACAAAATATGCGGCAAATTCGATGCTTGCCACAAAAATCAGCTTTATAAACGAGATTGCTAATTTATGCGAGATTGTTGGAGCCGATGTTGATGCGGTAAGAAAGGGAATTGGATCTGATTCTCGAATTGGAAATAAATTTATTTATCCGGGGACAGGTTATGGAGGATCTTGTTTCCCAAAAGATGTGCAGGCACTTATTCGCACTGCCGACGAGAACAATTATTCGCTCAATATTTTAAAAGCTGTTGAAGCGGTTAACTATCGACAAAAGTCCGTTCTGTTCAACAAAATAAACAAGCATTTTAATGGCGATTTAAAAGGCAAAAAGTTTGCCATGTGGGGTCTGGCTTTTAAACCCAAAACCGACGACATGCGCGAAGCTCCTTCTTTAGTTATCATCGACAAATTATTGGAAGCCGGGGCAACTGTTGTGGCATACGATCCTGTTGCGATGAATGAATGCAAACGGATTATTGGTGATAAAATAACATATGCCAAAGATGAATACGATGCTGCAATTGATGCAGATGCCCTGATACTGGTAACCGAGTGGCCGGAATTCAGGTTACCTAATTTTAGAGTGCTTGGCAAACTGCTAAAAAACAACGTTATTTTCGACGGAAGAAATATTTACGATCCGGAAGAAATGGCGGAAAAATCGTATACTTACTATGCCATTGGACGCAAAATACAAACCACTTAAGAACCGGATTTTATGAAAAGAATATTAGTAACAGGCGGAGCCGGATTTGTAGGTTCTCACCTTTGCGAAACCTTATTGGACAAAGGAAATGAAGTAATTTGTCTGGATAATTACTTCACAGGGAAAAAGAAAAAGATTATCCATTTACTAGAAAATCCTTATTTCGAATTAATCAGGCACGATGTTACTCAGCCGTTTTTTATCGAAGTTGACCAGATTTATAATCTGGCATGCCCGGCGTCTCCAATACATTACCAATACAATCCCATTAAAACCATAAAAACTTCGGTGATGGGTGCGATTAATATGCTAGGTTTAGCCAAACGTATTAAAGCAAAAATCCTTCAGGCATCCACCAGCGAAGTATATGGCGATCCTGATATTCATCCTCAAACAGAAGATTACTGGGGAAGAGTAAACCCAATAGGGATACGTTCGTGTTACGATGAAGGGAAACGTTGTGCAGAATCTCTTTTCGTAAACTACCATCACCAGAATGATGTAAAAATAAAGATCATCAGAATTTTTAACACCTACGGACCTAAAATGGAACCAGACGATGGAAGAGTGGTTTCTAACTTTATCATGCAGGCGCTTCAAAATCAAGACATAACCATATTTGGCGATGGGCAACAAACAAGAAGTTTTCAGTATGTAAGCGATTTGGTAGATGGAATGATTCGGATGATGCAAACACCGGATGATTTTACAGGTCCTGTAAATATTGGAAATCCGGGTGAATTCACGATGCTCGAACTCGCAAGCGAAATCATCAACATAACCGGTTCCAAATCAAAAATTATTCATTTGCCACTTCCCGAAGATGATCCAACCCAGCGTCAACCCGATATTTCACTTGCTAAAGAAAAGTTAGACGGATGGGAGCCCAAAATTCCACTTCGAGAAGGACTTACAAAAACCATTGAATATTTCGATCGATTAATAAAAGAAGAGGATTTATAATGCATTTCAGGGGAAAAAAGATCGATAAATTCTCCTGTGCCTGACTCCCCTCTTTCGTTTCGTAAGAACAAAGAAATGATGTTCCTGAATTGGCGGGCATACAACTAATTTTACTTATCTGATTTTAAACCATTTCTACCAAACCAAATCGCATGCTTCCGGCGGCATCCATTTTTTGTCTTTACCTTCCCATTTAATATTACAACCAATGGGATTGGTAACCGGAACAGAAACATCTTTCCCCGAGAGTAATTCTTCCAAAGTCCGATCTAAATCGTTAACGGTTACCTTTGAAATATCCCGTGGACTGTCAACGGCACGGCCGGTATATACCAAACGGCGTTCTTCATTAAAAACGAAAAAATGAGGAGTGCGCAAAGCTCCATATGCCAAAGCGACTTCCTGACTTTCGTCGTATAAATATTTCCAAGGAAATTTGTGTGCTGCCATTCGCTCGACCATGCCATCAAAATCATCCTCGGCGTAGGTATTCTTGCTGTTCAAATTAATAGCCACAAACTCCACACCTTGTGTCATAAACTTCTCTGTCGTTTTTCGCGTCAGTTCATCGCTGTTTATAACGTAAGGACAATGGTTACAGGTAAAAAACAGAACCACAATTTTTGCCCGACCAAATTGATCCAGCGAATATATTTTTCCATCGGTTGCAGGCAGGGTAAAATCAACTGCTTGCGAACCGGTTTTTAGCGTAAATGACATAAGCAATTTATTTTGTTTAAAACTAAAAGACATTTCCGCCTTAAATTGTTTAAATGAATAGAAAATCTTTGACTATTTTTAGCCCTTACACTCGTGTACAACGAGTCATTTCGACAATGAAGATGAACAAAGAAGAAGCATTAAATAAAATTAAAGAATTACAAGCGGAACTTTCCGAGCATAATTACAAATACTATGTTTTAGCTCAACCTGAGATCAGCGACTTTGATTTTGACATGAAATTGAAGGAGCTGGAAAAACTGGAAAAAGAATACGGCATTCACGATTCCAATTCGCCAACAAAACGTGTGGGTAGCGATTTAAGCAGCGATTTTGAACAGGTGGACCACAAGTATTCGATGTTGTCGCTTTCGAATGCTTATAACGAAGATGAACTTCGGGATTTTGATACACGCATAAAAAAGATTATTGAAACCGATGATTTTGAATACGTGTGCGAACTGAAATTTGATGGTTCTTCAATTAGTCTTACATACGAAAACGGAGAATTGGTGCGCGCCGTAACCCGTGGCGACGGTGTTAAAGGCGACGATGTGACTACAAACGTACGGACCATTAAATCCATTCCACTAAAATTGCGAGGGAGTGATTATCCTGACAGTTTTGAAATACGGGGTGAGATTTTAATGCCTTTCGAGATTTTTAATAACTTAAATGAAGAACTCGAAAATGCTGGCGAGCCACTGCTTGCAAACCCCAGAAACACGGCTGCAGGAACCCTGAAAATGAAAAAATCATCGGTTGTGGCCGCACGCAAACTCGACGCATATTTGTACTATCTTTTGGGTGAAAATCTCCCAGAAGACGGCCATATTCAAAATCTGAAAAAAGCCCGCGAATGGGGATTCAAAATATCAGATGCCACCCAACTGTGTAAAAATCTTGACGAGGTTTTTGCCTTTATCGAAAAGTGGGATACCGAACGGGTTAATCTGCCTGTTGCCACCGACGGAATTGTAATTAAAGTGAATTCAAAAAGGCTGCAGGATAATTTAGGTTATACCGCAAAATCGCCGCGCTGGGCCATTGCCTATAAATTTAAAGCCGAAAGTGTTTCTACTGTTTTAAAATCGGTTTCGTACCAGGTGGGCAGAACAGGCGCAGTAACACCCGTTGCCAACCTGGAGCCCGTATTAATTGCAGGAACCATTGTAAAACGGGCATCGCTGCACAATGCCGATATTATTCAAAACCTCGATTTACATATGGGTGATACTGTTTTTGTGGAAAAAGGAGGCGAAATCATTCCCAAAATTACAGCTGTTGATCCAACCAAACGCCATCCGATGTTTCAGCCCGTTTCGTTTATTACAAACTGCCCTGAATGCGGAACAGAACTGATCCGCCGCGAAGGAGAAGCGGCACACTACTGTCCGAACGAAGACGGTTGCCCACCACAGATAAAAGGCAAAATGGAACACTTTGTTAGCCGAAAAGCAATGGATATTGATGGCATCGGACAGGAAACCATAGAATTACTTTATAACGAAGGATTGGCAAAAAACATTTCCGATTTTTACCTGCTAAAAAAAGAAGAGCTTGAAAACCTGGAACGTATGGCAGAGAAATCGGCGCAACGGATTTTAGATGGTTTGGAAGCTTCAAAAAAGGTTCCTTTCGAGCGGGTATTATTTGCATTGGGAATCCGTTTTGTGGGCGAAACGGTTGCCAAAACATTGGTAAAAAAATTACATACAATAGAAAACATTCAAAATCAAACGGCGGAACAACTAATTGAAATTGATGAAATTGGCGGAAGAATTGCAGAAAGCGTGGTTGAGTGGTTTTCGAAAGAAGAACACATTGACCTGATAAAAAAACTTCAGGAACAAGGTTTGCAATTTGCAATCAGCGAAGACCAGCTGGAAGGGCAAACCGATAAACTGGCAGGTCTTAACATTATAATTTCCGGCACATTCGAAAAACATTCGCGCGACGAGCTAAAAAAGATGATCGAAAAAAACGGCGGAAAAAATGTGGGATCCATTTCAAAGAAAACAAGTTATATGCTGGCCGGAAGCAACATTGGTCCGAGTAAACTGGAAAAAATTACCAAACTTGAAATTCCCATGATCTCGGAAGATGATTTCCTGAAAATGCTGGAATAAAATAAAAATCAATTAATTACCTGTTACCAAAAATGACTAAATACATCATTCTTGCGATACTGCTAATTCCTTTTGTAAATCTGGCCCAAAACAACCTTGAATGGGAAGACGGTTATCAGTTGACCGTTGACGATTACCTTGCAAAAGCACCAAATACCGGAACAATGCAAACTGTTTCAGGAAGTTTTTATGTGGCTTATGAAATGGGGGGAATTAATTTACTTACAAACCGAAATCTGAATAGTTATGTAAGTTGTTATTTTCAAAAAGATGCTTCGTACATCGATGATGGCGACGAAACCAGCACCAAACGTTTGCTCCGTTACCAGCAACTTATTTTTAATCTGTACGAACTGCAGGCCAGAAAACTACGGCAAAAGTTTTTTGAAGAGCGGACAAGACTATTAACAAAGGGGGCGGGCTCTTTATACAACGAAGTGGCTGCCGAACATGCCCGTTTGGTTTCGGAAATTGAAGGTGGAACCAACCACGGTTATAGTTCTGATGAGACAACTGAATGGCTGGAATGGACCGATCAGGAACTTAAAAAGCTCGCTGACTATTGTAAAGAATGTAAGCCTCAAAAAAAGAAGAGAAAAAATAATTAAGGTCACTACTAAAAAAAAGGCCAATGGGATTTAAACAAAAATATGCCTATCGAAAACTGGCAAAAATGCTGGCTTCACAAAATCGAAATCCGGTATTTCCGGCACTCAAAAAACACAGTAAAGTGGGAGTTATCTGGCAACCATCGGAAAAACCGGCAGTACATTTTTTGCGCGATCATTTTAACAAACAAGGAGCAATTTTCCGCGATTACTGTATTTTCGATGCCGATTCGAATCCCCCCGTTGAGGCCAACTCGTTAACAGTTGTCGATCTGAACTGGTGGGGTATTCCAAAACCCGATAAAATTGGAGAATTTGTTGAAATAGAATTCGACCTTTTGCTAAACATCGCTCTTGAACCTAATTTTGCAGTCAATTATGTTACTGCTCTTTCAAAAGCCCGGTTTAAAATAGGGAGTTCACCAAACGACGAAAACTATTTCGATTTAAATATTAAAATTGCAGAAAATCAAGATGCAATGTTTCTTGCCAAACAACAAATTTTCTATCTTGCGCAGCTAAATAAAAATTCAGATTAATGAGTCAGCTTTTTACAGGCGCAGGAGTAGCTTTAATTACTCCTTTCACAAAAAACAACCAGGTGGATTACAACGCATTGGAAACAATTATTGACAACCAGGTTAAAGGAGGAATAGATTATTTAGTGGCCTTGGGAACAACTGCCGAAACAGCTACACTATCTTCCGAGGAAAAATCGCAGGTAGTTGAACTCATTAAAGAAAAATCGGCCGGACTTCCGGTTGTAGTTGGGATGGGTGGCAACGACACCCGCACCGTCTGTAAACAAATCGACAAATTCAGTTTTGAAGGTATTGACGGAATTCTTGTGGTTACTCCTTATTATAACAAACCTTCGCAGGAAGGTATGTATCATCATTACATGGAAGTTGCAAAAGCCAGTCCTGTACCTATTATTTTATACAACGTACCATCGCGCACCGGAGTAAATCTTGAAGCAACTACAGTGGCTCGTTTGGCCGAAGCATCTGATAAAATAGTAGCTATTAAAGAAGCTTCAGGCGAACATTCGCAGATGACAAAAATTATAAAGTACACGCCCGACGATTTTACATTAATTTCGGGTGATGACTTACTGGCACTTACAATTTCGTCCATTGGCGGCAAAGGCGTTATTTCAGTAATTGCCAATGCCTTACCAGTCAAATTAAGCCAATTGATGCATTTTGCGTTGGATGGAAATCTGGAGGCAGCACGGGAGATTCATTTCGAATTAATTGAAATCTTCCAGTTGCTTTTTAAAGAAGGAAATCCCGGTGGAATTAAAGCATTAATGAACATTCAGGGAACGATTGAAAATATCTTACGTTTGCCTCTATATAAAATCAGCGATCCACTTTACGACGAAATTCGTACACAATATGGAAAGCTGAACTAAAACGACTTAATTTTTGCTACTTTCCTTTACATCTATTCCCGAAATAAATTAATTTTGAAGAATACCTTATGGGAAAAGCAAAAGTGAAATATTTAATAAGCATATTTTTTTCGGTGTTTGTATTATGCGCCAACGCGCAGCAAAAACTTATGCCTGAATTTGGAGAAATTGATTCTACCGAACTTGCTGCACATCGCCAATTGGAGTATTATCAGTTTATTACCGGCGATTTTGGCAACGATCAGCTTTTAGATGAAATAGAACTCCCCAAATTTAATACACAACAAGAATACAGCCAGCGTTACACTGCTTATGTGGAATTTTTACCGCTAAACGATTTGGTTTTCGCAGGATTATCATCGGGTGAGCCCTTTGGAGCTCATTCACCGTTTTACCACAACGGTACCATTTTAAGCCAGCAAGCCTACCAACTGGGCGACAAACTGGTTATTGGTGGTTACAGTTACGGGATGAATTCAATTTATACGGCACCGTTCCCTAATCAAAACTCCAGCTATTTCGACACCTACGGCTCAACCATGTTTATGCAGTACAAAGTTTCGAAAAACTTTAAAATCGAAACCCGTGTAAGTGTCGGGCAAAATCGCAGCGTCGGATTTTAGCCTTGGTTACTTCCATCAAAACCTTAACTTTAAACTTTTAACTTTTAACTCGATATTCGTCCATGCTTACGGTTTACAAAGCTTCTGCAGGCTCCGGAAAAACATTCCAACTGGTAGTTGAATACCTGAAACTTATTCTAGAAAACCCAAACAACTACAAACACATTCTGGCGGTTACGTTTACCAACAAGGCCACCAACGAAATGAAAAGCCGCATTTTAGAGCAACTTTATCAATTGGCAAGTGGACAAAAATCCAATTATATCTCACCACTTCAGCAAAACAACGATTTATCCGAACAATATATTCGTCAAAGGGCCAAACAAGTGCTAAAAAATATATTGCACGATTACAATCGCTTTTCAATAAATACCATCGATTCTTTTACTCAAAAAGTAATAAAATCGTTTAACCGCGAACTGGGAATTTCACCAAATTTTACTGTAGAACTGGATAGCGAGCTTATTTTAGAAGAAGCTGTTGACCGTATGTTTGCCAAAATAAGTGATAATAACAATCTGCTTAACTGGCTTCGCGAATTTAGCCGTGAAAAAATTGAGACTAACAAAAGTCAGCGTATCGACGATGATATAAAAAACCTCGGAAGAGAACTTTTTAAGGAGAGTTTCCAGGTGTTTTTCCCCGAAGAAGGTGAATCGGTGTACAAACGCGAAAACCTGAAAGATTTTGGAAAAGAATTGCGTCAGATAAAAAGCGGTTTTGAAAATACATTTAAGAAAAAAGGAGAAAACCTCTTTCAGCGGATTACTGAAAGCGGATTTTCTGTCGACGATTTTACATACAAAAAAACGGGCATTGCCGGCTACATACAAAACACTGCCAACGGAGTCATTAAAGAAGCCGGCGCAAGGGTTCTGGCCGCGAGCGAAGAAGTTGAAAAATGGTATTCAGCAAAACACAAACAGGCTGCCGAAATACACAATCTGGTGGAACACAAACTTCAACCCGGATTAATTGACTTACTGGAGTTTTTCTCTTCCAATTTCGAACGTTACAATACAACTCTGGCTGTTTTAAGTCAGATTCGAATGCTCGGTATTTTAACCGATTTAAAAGAAGAAATCCATGTATTATTAAAAGAGAAAGGTATTCTGCAAATGTCGGATTCCAATCTTTTGCTGAGCAAAATTATCGGGCAAAGCGATTCGCCCTTTGTGTATGAGAAGATTGGCAATTTCTACAAACATTTTATGCTTGACGAGTTTCAGGACACATCGGGTTTACAGTGGAACAATTTTAAGCCGCTGCTAATAAACTCGCTGGCAGAAGGACATCAAAACCTGATTGTTGGCGATGTAAAACAATCGATTTACCGCTGGCGAAACAGCGACTGGAGCATTCTGGCTGAGCAACTCGATTCAGATTTTACACCTGCCCAGAAACAAGATTTTACACTTAAAAAAAACTGGCGAAGCGACAGAAACATTATCGATTTTAACAATGCCGTTTTTGGAAACCTAAAAAATACATTCGAAGAATATTTGTTTAACGGATTGGCAAACAGCGAAGCCTCACTTGAGAAATTCAAAAAAGTTTACGATTCATACTTACAGGAACCTGGCAAAGCAGATTCAGATAAGCAGGGATACATTCAGGCAAACTTTTTGCCGAAAGACGAGTTTCGCGAAGCGTCAGCATCACTTTTGGTTAAACAGGTAAAGCATTTACAAGACAAGGGAATCAGAGCCGAAGAGATTGTTATTCTGATCCGTAAAAACCGTGAAGGAACACCAATTATTGAGGAGTTTCTGGCTGCAGCAAAACTACCTGAAAACAAAGCTTACAACCTTTCAGTACTCTCAAACGAATCGTTATTTTTACATGCTTCAAAAGGCGTTCTTTTTGTAATCGAAATCATTCGGCATCTAATCGATCCTGAAAATGTGATCATACAGGCTTCGCTTTTACAACTCTGGCTTGGCTGGCTAAAACCCGAACTACAAAAACGCGGTATTCCGGTAAATATACAAAACGGACAAAACATGCTCGATTTTAACGAGTACAGCAATTGGCACCTTCAACCTGGTTTTCGAGAACAATTTAAAAATGAACTGGAGAAAAAACTAACGAGAGTAAAAACAAAAGTTCTTTTATCGTCGCTTGATGAAACGGTTACACAAATTTGCGCGCTGTTTGGTATATTTCATTTCGAATCGGAACTTCCTTTTCTGCAAACACTAATCGACAAGTCGGGAGAATTAAAATCAACACTCTCTAACGATCTTTCAAACCTGCTTTTCTGGTGGAATGAAAAAGGGTACAAATCGTCGGTGAATGTGAATGAAAAAGTAAACTCTATCCGTTTGCTAACCGTTCATAAATCGAAAGGATTGGAATTTAAAGCCGTGCTGCTCCCTTTCCTGAACTGGGAAACCAGCTGGAGCGGAACAAATGCACCTATCCTTTGGTGTAAAGCCGAAAGCGAACCGTTTAATCAATTCCCGTTACTTCCGATACAGGCTGGAAAAAATATGGAGGCCTCGGAATTTTCTCAGGTTTATTACAACGAAAAAGTAAACAATTACATCGATACATTAAACCTTGTATATGTAGCGTTTACACGTGCCAAATCAGTGCTAATTATGAACTGTCCGGAAGCAGCAGAAAGTAAGTCGGGAAATTCCGGTTCAGGAAAACCTGTTAATTATTTATTGTACAAAGCACTGCTGAAACAAATCTCGGAAGAACCTTTTAAAGGTTGTTTGGATGAAGAAAAGCAGTTTTTTGAATATGGCACCATTCCGGAAAGTAAAACCATCGTTACTGAATCAGGTTTAGTTACCATAAAAACGTATCGCTTTAAGGATTTCAGTGAAAAAATAAAACTACGGCTTTCGGGTGAGGATTTTTTAATGGATGATGAAAAACATCATTCGGTAAAAAATATTGGAAAACTGGTTCACGAAATCCTCTCCGAAATTGTGACCGAAAAAGATGTAAAAAAAGCCTGTTTAAAAGCTTTTCATGATGGTAAAATTGACAAGGCTGAATTAGAAAAAATTCAACAAACCTTAAAAGAAAACCTTGCATTGAAGGAGGTAAAAAAATGGTTCGACGGCACCTACCAAATTTTAAATGAAAGAGATTTACTTACCAGCAAAAAACTTCTTCGCCCCGACCGGATTATGGTCTCCGGGAAACATGCAATTGTGGTTGACTACAAAACCGGAGAAAAAAGCAATAAATACAACAAACAGGTTCAGCTTTATGCCAAAACCTTACTCGAAACCGGCTTTAAAAAGGTTTCCGCTTTTCTTTGGTATTTACACCTAAATGAAGTTGAAAAGGTAACAGAAATCAAGAAATAGAAAAAAGCTACGTAACAATTTATTATCCATTTCGAACAATTAAATACCTTTGAGTGTTTTATTTACAAATACTTAAACTGTTTGAATGATGGAAAGAAAAGAATTTATCAAAAAATTTGCGGTAAGCGGCAGTATTCTTTTAACTGCGCCCGTTTTATTCAACTCCTGTTCTGATGAAGGAGAAGATATGGAACCTACCAATCCGGATAATTCAAAAGATATTATCATCGATTTAAACGCTGCATCAAGTGCCAATCTGGGCAATGTTGGCGGGTACATATACTCA
The DNA here is from genome assembly GCA_026671195.1 of Draconibacterium aestuarii. GTDB lineage: Bacteria > Bacteroidota > Bacteroidia > Bacteroidales > Prolixibacteraceae > Draconibacterium > Draconibacterium aestuarii. The sequence continues at coordinate 63,359 of JAPOHD010000022.1, forward strand.
GGCAGTATAATTGTATTCCGAACCGGAGAAACCAATTACATGGCCTTATCGAAAGCATGTACACACCAAGGCTGCGATGTGGAATACAATCATGCATCCGGCAACGTTCCCTGCCCTTGCCATGGTTCAAAATATACAACTGCGGGAGTTGTAACCGAAGGACCGGCAACCAGAAATTTAACAAAGTATAATGTGGTAAAATCAGGAAATACCTTAAAAATATCTTAAAAAAAATACCGGAAGTTGCCCCCCGGTATTTTCTATTTTGATACAGTTTATGCGATCTTACTAATTAGTTACTCTCGATTACCTGACCTTTTTCACGGTACAAATCAACCTCGCCATCTAGAAGAACAGCAATTACGGTTACCTGTTCGTCCAATACTTTCTCCGGCACATCGATGTAAACAATTCCAGGAACCTCCGACCAGTATTGGTTCATTTTAATATCCCAATTTAGTTTTGTTCCGTTACCAACCACCCACATTCGGTTAATTTTGTTTTTAAGTCCTTTTACAACCAAAGGTCCGTTTGGCTTATGCGGCACATATAAATACAAAATATCACCTTTTTTATTTAATGCGGTTGGTCCGTAATAATGCTCAAAAGGAATTCCGGCACGGGTTCCATAAATTGCCTCGGCGTGTTTATTTGTCCAACGCCCCAGTTCTTTTAAGATAGTAACCTGTTCTTCGGGAATAGAACCATCGCCTTTAGGCCCCACATCGAGCAACAAGTTACCACCTTTATTTATACAATCTACTAAAATACGTATCACCTGGTTGGGTGTTTTATAATTGTGATCGTTGTGTTGGTAGCCCCAGCTGTCGTTCATGGTCATACACAACTCCCAATACCGATTATCGGGGCGGGTAATTGGCAAACCCTGTTCCGGTGTTTCATAATCGCCATAACCACGTATCCTGCTATTCAGAATAACATCTTTGTTCCATGTTCGTAAGGCTTCGCTTAACTCTTTTGCTTTCCATTTTTCTGCCGATTGTTCCCAATCACCATCAAACCAGTATAAGTCGGGCTTAAATTGTTTGGAAAGTTCTTCGAGCTGACAGAAATTAAAATCAATAAATCGATTCCATCTTTCCGGGTCATCCGTATAACGTTTTATTTTACGGGTTGCGTTTGGATAATCGGGGTGCGACCAATCGAGCAATGAGTAGTACAAACCAACTTTTACGTCGTTTTTACGAAGTTCTTTCACAAATGGCTCCACTACGTCTCTGCCGGCTGGCGATTTTTTCACCACACTTAAATCATTACATTTTGTATCCCACAGAGCAACCCCGTCATGGTGTTTTGTGGTTATTACCGAGTATTTGGCCCCACTTTCAGCAATCAATTTTGCCCAGGCAGCCGCATCGTAGTTTTTGGCTGTAAATCCTGTAAGCTGTTTCATATAATCATCGTGAGAAAGGTAATCGTTAAAAAACGACCAACTTTCGTCTATTCCATTTACTGAATAAATCCCCCAGTGTATGAAAATACCCAACTTGGCATCTTCAAACCACTGCATTTGTTTCTCTTTCTCTTTACTAATTTTCTGGGCAGAACCATTAAACGCCAGAAAACAACTCAACACGACTAATACTAATTTTTGCATATCTTTCTAATAAAATTATTTATAAATCGCATATTTTCAATAAATTTCAAACAATCAGTAGGTTATAATAATTAAAACTCCAATTCTCCTTCCTCAAACTCTTTATAAAGCTTTGATAATAAACTTAACCATTTGCTTATCCGTTTAATTGCTTCGATGGTATCGATCGAGATTTCTTTTTGTTGCATTTTTAATAACAGGAATCCATAAATAGCAGTAATTCCCAAATCCACATCATTTTTAGCTGTCGGATTTTTTCCCTTTAATTCAGTCACTAAACCTGCTACTGTTTTAAAAGTCTGCACATACATTTTGTCTTGATTGGTTTCCATCAATTTCAAGTGGAATTCATTTACATCAGCAATCAGGTTGATTAGAAACTGCAAATGACCTTTTTCCTGGATGTTTTCCTTTTCCATCATCACAACCAGGTTTTCGTACCAGGCCGTAATGGCATTGGAGGTTACCTCGTCGGCCTTATAACTGGCTACAAGTTTCTCTTCAATTAAAGCCATATCAAACTTAAAGGCACGAATCAAATCCTCAACCTGGTAGAGGTACAATATGTATTCGGCTACATTCTCTTTGCGTTGTTTTTTTGCTATTAACATTGGATAATTGGTAAAAGGTGTAATTGTAAAATTAAAAAAGGATAAATCTAATAAATTGTTTATAAATCGAAGAAATCATCCAACTCGCGACGGTCTTTTTTGGTTGGCCGACCGGTTCCTTTGTCGCGGATACTCCAACGCATGTGTTTTTGCATTTCGAGCAAATCAAGTTCTTCTGCCGGTGTTACGTCCTCTACAAAATCGGCAATTAGTTTTGCCCCCATGCGCTTCCCGGTTAAAGCCAAAACTTTCAGGCTCTTGGTTATCGGAGCCTTTCTTACCTTTAAAACCTCGCCAATATGAATAGCTCTGGAAGCTTTAACCGGAAGGTCTCCAACAACAACATGGCCCTTTTTACAAGCTTCTGTTGCCTGGCTTCGTGTTTTATATACCCGCACAGCCCATAACCATTTATCTACACGAACGCTGTCTCCCATCACCTTTATTTTTTGTTATGAAAATTCATGGTGCGTTCAACACCTATGGTTCCAAAACTTTTTATGATTTCAATAGAATCATCAATTTTAAAAGGCAGTTCTTTTTTCTCTTCCCTACTCCACTCACCCAACACATAATTCACTTGTTGGCCTTTGTGAAATTCGTCACCTATACCAAAACGTAAACGGGCATAATCGTTACGTCCAAGCACCTGGTTAATATTTTCCAACCCATTATGACCGCCTGCTCCACCCTTTGCCCGAACACGAAGTGTTCCGAATGGCAGAGCCAAATCATCAACCAATACCAACATATTTTTGATGTCGATATTTTCTTTTTGTAACCAGTAATTAACAGCTCGCCCACTCAGGTTCATATACGTTGTTGGTTTTAACAGAATAAACGTTCTGGATTTGAACTTATATTCTGCTACAAACCCATAACGCTTATCATTAAAACTAATATTGGACGCCTCAGCGAGTGCGTCCAATATTTGAAAGCCAATATTATGGCGAGTATTTTTATATTCTGGCCCTATATTACCGAGACCGGCAATTAAGTACTTCATCCAGAAATAATTTTAAGATTATTCTTCGCTTGAAGCAGCTTCTTCTCCGCTTTCGTCTTCATCTTCATCATCCAGACCTGCTGCCATTGCTGCACCAGCTGCCGATTTAGCCGCTCTTGTAATTGCAACACTTACAACAACATTCGATTTAGCATCGAGGAACTCAACATTAGGCACATTTAAATCAGCCACTTTAATACTTTGTCCAATTCCTAACTTAGTTACATTTACATCAATTGTATCTGGCACATCAGTAGCTAATGCTTTTACTTTAAGTCTACGTAGGTTGGTATTCAATTTACCCCCCATTTTAATACCTTTCGCCAAACCAGAAATTTTCAATGGAACGTCGATTTTGATTGATTTTCCATCCTGAATTTTCAAGAAATCAATATGTAAAACTTCTTCATTAACCGGATGCCACTGAATATCCTGCATCATTGCATTGTGTACTTCACCGTCAATGTCAAGTTCCAACAAATATACACTTGGAGTGTAGATCAATTTTCTTAGATCAGCAAAAGGAATCGAGAAGTGAATTGGTGTTTCACCACCATACAACACTGCCGGAACGATTTCCTGTGCACGAAGTCTTTTTGCTTCTTTTTTACCTACTGACTCTCTTTTTTGTCCTTTTAAAACTACTGTTTTCATTTTTAATAATTTACGTTAATAATTATGGTACTCAGCCCTTCCCGCCAATGGCGGGACAAACAGCATGCATAACTACAATGCGTTTGCTTACGGAAAAAGCGGTGCAAAAATAGAAATTATTTGTAATATAACGAACTAATTGACTGATTTTTATAAACTCTTCGAATTGCCTCACCAAAGGCTTCGGCAGTAGATATATATTTAATTTTTTCACTCCCGCTTTTGGGTTGAATTGAATCGGTAAAATATACTTCCTCCAGCTCCGATTTCTCAATTCTCTCAATTGCAGGCCCCGACAACATACCATGAGCTGCAAATGCGCGTACTGAACGAGCTCCCTTTTTTCTCATCAGGTTAGCAGCCTTGGTAATAGTACCGGCGGTATCAATCATGTCATCAACAATAATTACATCTTTGCCTTCAACATCACCAATAACCGTCATATTACCGACTTCGTTGGGACGTGCCCTGGTTTTGTGGCAAATTACAATACCTGTATCCAACATTTTTGCGTAGGTATTGGCACGTTTTGTTCCACCAACATCAGGCGATGCAATTACTACATTGTCTAATCCCATTTTTTCGATGAACGGAACAAACAAGGCCGAGGCAAATAAATGATCAACCGGAACATTAAAGAAGCCCTGAATCTGATCGGCATGCAGATCCATAGTAATTAAACGATCAATTCCTGCAGTAGATAATAAATCGGCTACTAATTTGGCACCAATCGAAACACGTGGTTTGTCTTTTCTGTCCTGGCGAGCATAGCCAAAATAAGGAACAACTGCAATTACTTTGTATGCACTGGCTCTTTTGGCAGCATCAACCATCAACAAAAGCTCCAACAGGTTGTCGGCTGTTGGTGGCGTCGATTGCACAATAAAAACGTGCGATCCCCGAATAGTTTCTTCGAAACAGGGTTCAAATTCGCCGTCAGCGAAAACCGGACATGACGAGTGTCCTAAATCAACGTCTAAATTGTCGCAAATCTTTTCGGTTAAATACCTTGTGGTTCTTCCGGTGAAAATTTTTAGCGGATGAGTTTTCATTTGTATCTATTTTTTTAATTTTCAATACTAACTCATGGAACTCGCCTGGAATTCAATCAACCTACTTTGCAGAGATCTTTGCCATGCTCGTTTCATCTTGTTAAATTTTTAGAATTTTTATTTATTCGATGAAATCCAACTCAGCGTATTGTCTACAAATACTAAACTCAGCAAGGTTTGATTCATCCCCATGTCTGTTATTTTAAACTTTTGGAATATGCTGCAAAGTTAAAAACTTTAACTGTATCTTTCTTAATAGTTTTCCGTTTAGAATTCACAAGAAATTAATAAACTAGTTGTTTTGATTAACGTTTTCAATAAAATCCAGAATTTCTTCTTTTCCGGTACCCGATTCGGCTGAGGAGATAAAATAGCCCGGCATAGTGTCCCAGGTTTCAAACATTTTTGCTTCGTAGGCCTTTAAATTCGCTTCCAATTCTTCTGGCTTTAACTTATCGGTTTTTGTAAAAACAATTGAAAACGGGATTTCGCTAATGCCCAGCCATTCCATAAATTCCAGATCGACGTTTTGAGCTTCGTGCCTTGAATCAATGAGTACAAACAAACAATACAGGTTCTCTCTTTTCAGAATGTAGCGTCTCAGAAATTTCTCCCATTTTAAACGTTCTGCCTTCGGAACTTTGGCGTAACCATAACCCGGCAAATCCACCAAATACCATTCTTTATTAATTAAAAAATGGTTGATCAACTGAGTTTTACCGGGCCTTCCCGACGTTTTTGCCAAATTCTTTTTATTCGTCAACATATTAATCAACGACGATTTTCCAACGTTCGAACGCCCTATAAAAGCATACTCGGGACGGTCGGCCGCGGGACATTTGGCAACATCGCTGTTACTTACAATAAATTGTGCTTCTTTGATTTCCACAAACAACTATTTTTGAATGAATTGGGAAGTTAAAAAATTATTCTTACTTAATATATACTTCCATTAGTTTTACACGTTCTGAATTTGGCTTCAACTGAATAGATTCAAGACTGGCCGGCAATAATACGGTCTCTCCCATTTCTATGGTTTCAGTTCCTTCTTCAGAAACAATATCGAAACTACCCTCCATTGTCATGTAAATAACAAACGAGTCAAGGTCATTGTAATCTTTGTCAATATCTTGCGTAAATTCGATAATGTTTGTGGTAAAATACGGGCAGCTAACCAATTGAACTGCTTTATTCTCTTCAAGCGTATATTTTGTTTTGTATTCTCTGGCATACGAAAAGTCGATGGCATCCAATGCGAAATCGGTATGCAATTCGCGTTCGTTTCCTTTATCATCTTTGCGGTTGTAATCGAAAATCCGATAAGTAACATCGGAAGTTTGCTGAATTTCGGCTACCAAACATCCTTTTCCGATGGCATGCACCCGACCTGCAGGAATAAAGAATACGTCGCCAACTTTAGCCTCATCGTAATGCAATAAATCTGTTAATTTGCCGGCATTCAAATATTCCAGGTATTTTTCACGCGAAACTTCCTGGTTAAAACCCGAGTTGATCAGGGCACCTTCCTCGGTTCCGGCTACATACCACATTTCAGTTTTACCATAGGCATTGTGACGTTCTTTCGATAATTTATCATCGGGATGAACCTGAATTGAAAGATCATCCTGCGCATCGATAAATTTTATAAGCAGTGGAAATTCAACACCAAACTTTTCGTACACCTTATCACCCACAAGATCGCCCATGTATATTTCAATAATCTCGTTTAAATCGTTTCCTGCGAGAAAACCATTGCTAACTACTGAGATATTTCCTTCAACACCTGAAAGCTCCCAGCTTTCGCCACAATTGGCAAGATTACCATAATCTTTGTTCAGGATGGTTTTCATTCTGTTTCCACCCCAGATTTTTTCGTGGAAAATAGGTTTAAACTTTATAGGATACAGACCGCTCATTTTTATTTATTAATGATGAATGAATATTTATTATTTCAGCAGAAATCTACCATTAGAAGGTAAAATCAACAGCAGCGCGGGCAACTGTAGTTTCGCCAATACGGGCAACAACTTTTTGGTGTTCAGGATGAACACGATAGGCATCTAAATCTGCAACAGTTTCGAAATGCGAAAGCAAAGCCAAATCGTAACTCTTCGATTCCAACTCATAGTTTTCACCTACTTCAATGTATTTGGCCTCTGAAATTTTATCTTTTAAAGCAAGTAATTTGCTTTTCAATTCGGCTACAATCTGAGCCTTTTCTTCTGCAGGATAGTCTTTCAACTTAAAAAGAACAACGTGATTAATCATTACTATCTATTTTTTGTAACTTGTACTTTTATGGCTGCGAAATTAGTGTTTTCTTAGCGTTTAGTTTTATTATTTTTTTTCAATTTTAGAAATTATAACATTAAATTAGAGGAATATGCTTGTAATTGGCATTGCAGGAGGCACCGGGTCGGGAAAAACAACCGTGGTGCAAAAAATAAGCGAAAAATTCTCGAAAGATGAGGTGGCTATACTTTCGCATGATTCGTATTATTTCGACAACAGCCATCTTTCGTTGGAAGAACGACGGAAGAAAAATTTTGATCATCCTGCCTCCATTGAGTTTGATTTAATGATTGAGCATGTAAAAAAACTACAAAAGGGAGAAGCGATTGAAGAACCTGTATATTCATTTATATCCTGTACCCGATCGAATGAAACAAAAACAGTTTTCCCAAAACAGGTTCTTATTATTGAAGGAATTTTATGCCTAACCAACAAATCTCTTCGCGATTTAATGGATATTAAAGTGTATGTGGATTGCGATTCCGACATCCGGCTTTCGCGTGTAATACAACGCGATATTCAGGAACGTGGCCGCGATGTGGAACAGGTGCTTAATCGATATAAAAAAACTGTGCGCCCCAGCCATTTACAGTTTATTGAGCCCACGAAAGAATTCGCCGACATTATTGTTCCGCAAGGCGGTAAAAACAAAATTGCCATTCAAATTCTTACTAACCACATTTTACAAACTTTAAGCAATTAAACATGTTACACAATTTAAATATTGAAGAAATTCTTTTCCTCGACATAGAAACAGTTCCATTGGCGCCCGAATACGCCGAGCTTACCGAAAAATGGCAGCAGCTGTGGGAACACAAAATGCAATTTCAGATTAACAATGGAGAACCGGCCGAAGACCTCTATGAACGTGCGGGCATTTATGCCGAATTTGGCAAAATAATCTGCATTTCGGTGGGGTACGTGATTCAAAAACAAGGCGAACCTTATTTTCGGGCCAAATCGTTTTTTGGCGACGATGAGAAAAAACTGATCCAGGACTTTTTTAATGCCCTGGAAGGTTTTGCCCGAAAAGGAAAACGCAGGTTGTGCGCACACAACGGGCAGGAATTCGATTTTCCGTATATTTCGCGCAGAGCGTTGGTAAATAACCTGACCCTGCCCAAAATGCTCGACATTGCCGGGGCCAAACCCTGGGAAGTAAAAGACATATTAATAGACACTTTACAACTTTGGAAATTTGGCGATTACAAACACTACACATCGCTTTCGTTACTGTGCGAACTGTTTAATATTCCCACACCCAAAGACGACATTGATGGAAGCCAGGTAGCCAAAGTTTACTGGGAAGAAAACGACATTGACCGTATTATTCGATATTGCGAAAAAGATACGTTGGCTGTTGCCAATCTGCTGTTAAAATACAAGGGCGACAAGATCATTCCTTTCGACAGATTGGAAGTAGTCTGATTACCTCCTCCTTACTCAGGTAAAGAGAAATCTTGTTGAACGAAACCTAAAGGTAGCTAAAGTGCTCAGTCTCCAGTACCTTTAGGGTGAGTAATTATAAAATTCGTTATTATGAAAAAAAAGCACCACGTTAATTGAGCAAGCCTGTTTTTCACTCCCT
>JAPOHD010000023.1 GCA_026671195.1 Draconibacterium aestuarii
CAGCTGCCAAACCACCTCCTCCCGAAAGCAAATACCTCCTAAAACCTGTCATTCCGAAGCGTAGCGAAGAATCTTTTTCAAATTTGTTGGACAGTAGTGATGTTTAACCCGCAATATGCATTAGTTAGTTTTAAATGTGTGAAAAACCTAAATTCAGAAAAGGTATTTATGAATCCTGTAGTAGGGAATATTAATCCTGTTGTAGGTGCTGTTAACTCTGTTGTGGTAAGTATTTATCCTGTTTGTCTGGATATTAATACTGTTATTAAAAAAATCAATCCTGTTATTGGAAGTATTAATCCTGTTATTAGAAGTATTAAACTTGTTGTTGAAAGTATTAATTCTGTTGTAAAATACCTGAAATAGCCTTACAGGAATTTGCCGGTACCAAACAGGAAGAATTCTAAATCTGGCAGGGGATAAACTATTCGGACAGGAGATACAAAATGACAGCCTGAATGCATTGAAATCCATACTCAACCGTTTTTCCCTTTTACAAGACCTTATGCTTTGAAAAAGGTGCGTCCTCCGTCTGTTTAAAACAAATTCCCAACAAATGATGGTTGTGCCTGTATAGAAGGAATGTAGAACCTCGTAGCACCAAATACAAGCATTTATACTTAAATATTCCCTTCTTATTATATCTTTGACTTAAATCAATCTAAACCCGAAAGGATGACAAAGAGAATAGTTTTTCCGCTTATTTTTGCCTTTACTTTATTGCTTGCATCGTGCGAACAGCCAGCCGGTAACTGGACCCATTTTCGAGGTTCCAACTCCGATGGACATGCCGGTGTGGAAGTGGCACCTTTACACTGGAGCAATTCCGAAAACATAGTTTGGAAAGTGCCGGTAAAAGGGTTGGGCTGGTCGTCGCCGGTAGTTTATGGGAAACAGGTTTGGTTAACCTCGGCCGAAAAAGACGGACACGAGTTTTATACCTTTTGTTTCGATTTGGAAACAGGGAAGTTGTTGGATGAGAAGACAATCTTCACAGCCGATGATCCACAACGCATTCATGGAACCAATTCGTATGCAACACCTACACCGTGTATCGAAAAAGGAAGGGTTTACGTTCATTACGGGAATTTTGGAACCGCATGTATAAACACGAACAATTTTGAAGTGCTTTGGAAACGCGAGGACATGCCTTGCAAACACATGCAGGGACCGGCTTCGTCGCTTCTTTTGCACAACGATAAGTTGATTGTGCATTTGGAAGGAACAGAAGATCCGTATGTGGCTGGACTGGATAAAAATACCGGCGAAACCATTTGGAAAAGTGTTCGGCCAAAAGAAATTTACGATCCACTGGAGCCGGTTTACCGGAAGTCGTACCAAACGCCAATAGTAATTGAAGTAAATGGTAAAGAGCTGTTGATCTGCAACTCGGCTTATATGTGTTTTGCCCACGATGTAAACACGGGCGAAGTAATCTGGACTTTTACCTATGGTTACGATTCAACAGTTAGCCAGCCACTTTATTACAACGGTTTGGTTTATGTCAATTCGGGCTGGATATTTTTGGATAACACGCCTTTTTTTACCCGGCAGTTCGCAATCGATCCCACCGGAACGGGCGATGTTACCGAAACGCATCAGAAATGGATGTACGAAGATGAAGTACCGCAAATTCCAACTCCGGTTATTGTGGATGGATTGATGTATATGGTTCATGATCGTGGAATGGCAACCTGTTTGGATGCAAGAACCGGAGAGGTGATTTGGAAAGAGAAACTGAAAGGCAACTTTAATTCATCGCCCATTTATGCTGCCGGCAACATTTATTTTATCAATGTGAAAGGAGAATGTACCATTCTGAAACCGGGCGATACTTTCCAAAAAGTGGCCGAAAATGATATCGATGAAACCGTAAAGGCCGTACCTGTGTTTGTGGGCGATAAAATGATTTTACGGAGCGATAAGTTTTTGTATTTGATTCAGTAAAAATGAACATCTAAATCACTATTGTCGGGTAAAACGAATAAAAAGGAAGAAGATTACTTTACTATGTTGCCAATGACAGAATTTATTAAAGTATTCAATATGAATAAAGTACAGAGATTGCCATTAAATGTCATTTCGACGAAGAATGAGGAGAAATCTTAAACTCAAACAGATTTCTCACCTTCGTTTCTCAGGTTCGAAATGACAGCTTCAGAGTTCTGTCATTGCCTCATTATGCCCAAATATNTTTGGGTAAGATCTTGCAATGACTCTATTAGTAAAGAATTAAGGTTTGAGAGGGGCTTGGTTGGCGGCTCTCAAACGAAAACAACACCAAACCATAGTCATTAGTAGCGTAGCGAAGTAGTCTCTAATTTTTACCGGACACCAGTGCATCTAAAAAATCTTATTTTGCAGATATTCACGGATAAAGCATTCAGATTCTAATTAATATCGATTCTTCACGCTTTAATACATTAAATTTTTCCCCAAATCACCTTCATTTCCCTCCTTATTTGAATTAACGCAGTAAAACTTTCTTACTTTTGCCCGCCAATTCAAATGTGGGGTGGTTTATTTCGTAATAAATAAATGTGAATGAACCAATTACGCCCAATATTTGTATTTAGTTAGGATTAGAAAAACGGGAAATGAAAGAAATTAGAAATATTGCAATTATTGCACACGTTGACCACGGAAAAACAACGCTGGTTGACAGGATCTTGCACCAGGCAAATCTGTTCAGAGAAAATCAGGAGGTTCAGGAATTGTTCCTCGATAACAATGATTTGGAACGTGAACGTGGGATTACCATCCTGTCGAAAAACGTTTCGGTGCATTACAAAGACACAAAAATCAATATTATTGATACTCCCGGTCACAGTGATTTTGGTGGCGAGGTTGAACGTGTTTTAAACATGGCCGACGGTGTTTTGTTAATTGTTGATGCTTTTGAGGGCCCCATGCCACAAACCCGTTTTGTGTTGCAAAAAGCCATTGAGCTGGGATTGAAACCAATTGTTGTAGTGAACAAGGTGGACAAACCAAACTGTACTCCGGATATTGCCCAGGAGAAAGTTTTGGATTTAATGTTTAGTCTTGATGCAACCGAAGAGCAGTTGGATTTTCCTACCGTTTTTGGATCGTCGAAGGCAGGTTGGATGAGCGATCACTGGACAAATGAAACGACAGATGTAACGTATTTGCTCGATTCTATTTTGGAACATATTCCTGCAGCAACACATAAAGAAGGAACGCTTCAGATGCGCATTACGTCACTCGATTATTCGTCGTACACCGGACGTATTGCAGTGGGTAGAGTTACCCGCGGCGAATTGATTCCTGGATCTCGTGTTTCGTTGGTAAAACGCGATGGAACAATCGTAAAATCGGTAGCCAAAGAATGTTATCTTTTTGAAGGTCTGGGAAAAGAGAAAACCAAAGATCCGGTTCCGTCGGGCGAAATTTGTGCGGTACTCGGCCTTGAAGGTTTCGATATTGGCGATACTATTGCCGATATTGAAGAACCGGAAGGATTGACACCGATAAATGTTGATGAGCCAACAATGAGTATGCTTTTTGTGGCCAATAACTCACCATTTTTTGGAAAAGACGGAAAATTTGTAACCTCCCGCCAGTTGCGCGACAGGTTGATAAAAGAGACCGAGAAAAACCTGGCATTACGTGTGGAAGAAACAAATTCGGCCAATGCTTTTTTGGTTTATGGTCGTGGAATTCTTCACTTGTCGGTTTTGGTGGAAACCATGCGTCGTGAAGGTTTTGAGATGCAATTGGGGCAGCCAAAGGTTATTATCAAGGAAATTGACGGTAAAAAACATGAGCCGGTTGAAGCATTAACGGTACAGGTTCCCGACGAATTTTCGGGAAAAGTAATTGAACTTGTTACGCTGCGCAAAGGCGAAATCTTAAATATTGAAGTGAATCAGGATCGTGCAAATCTGGAATTTAAAATTCCGGCCCGCGGATTAATTGGTTTACGTAATCAGATGTTGACTGCTACCGAAGGTGAGGCTATTATGGCGCACCGATTTGCCGGTTACGAACCCTGGAAAGGCGAGTTAGGTGTAAATCGCAACGGGGCACTAATTTCGCTCGAAACCGGAACTGCTATTACCTATTCGATAGATAAAATGCAGGACCGCGGACGTTTCTTTGTTGATCCGGGTGAAGATGTGTATGCCGGCCAGGTAATTGGCGAATACACCCGTCAGGATGATTTAACGATTAATATCATTCGTACCAAAAAAATGTCGAACATGCGTGCTTCCGGATCGGATGATAAAACCAGCATTGCTCCGGCAATTAAATTTTCGTTGGAAGAAGCGATGGAGTACATTCGTAACAACGAATACCTCGAAGTAACTCCAAATTATATGCGTATCCGTAAGATATATCTTGACGAGCACGAGCGTAAACGTATGGATAAAGCCATATCAGAGTAGATTAGTTTTAGCACAAAATATAAATCTGTTACTTCAAAAGAGGTAGCAGATTTTTTTTTATCATTTTCTGGCGTCTGTGAAGGAAACAGGATTACAACGAGGTGTTTTTTGTTGGTTATTTCTTGTCTTACTTTTTATTACAGCGACCTGAAGATAATTTTTGAATGTCAGTTTCTAATTGGTTCTAAATTCGTAATGATGTTTTATGTAAAATGATCCCTGAAGCAGAATTGGGACGCCACTAACAATCCATGGTTCTGAAGGAAGAATTTCAGGATAGGCAATAACTCCCCAAAGAAAAATTGTACACCAGAATAGAAATAGAATGCCTGCAATAAATTCCTTTTTCCACGATATTATCAGGCCCGCAAGAAATATAAAAAACAGTAGTGGATTTATAATAAAAGGAATACTGGTATAATCAACCTGTTTTATACCGGCTCTGTCAGAAGGTTCTGAAAGCACAAGAATGAAATATAAAACAGTATAATTAATGAGAAGCACACGAAGTATAAATTTCCATTGTAGCGGTGTCGATGGCACAGTTGTCTTTGAGGTTTTATACCATTCAAGAAGAAAAAGTGCGCCAATAACCATTACCGGAGAAAACATCAAACTTGGACCGCCGGTTTCGCTGTCGGTTTGGTACCCGTTTATATAAAGGTCTAAAATCCAGATTCCGGCATTGCAAGTCATAATTAGAATACCCGCCATTTTCCTGCTCTTCCAGGATAGAATGAAACCGCTTAGAAAAATGAGAAAGAGAACGAAAGACAGAATCCCTTCAAGATTTAATACCAACATGCCTCCATGATATAAAATAGCCATTGCCAACAGGCACAGTACAGCTACTATGCCGGTTATCAGTTGCAGGGTTTTTGTTGAATCAGATTTTGTTTTCATTGTTATAGAATTGTGGTTAATTTCATTTCCGAATAGGCTCTAAACAACTAATCCCTACGATTTTTATATAAATCAACAGAGCAAGATATATCTGGTTCTACGTATTCGTAAACATTTCGATTCTTCTTTTCTATTCTATTTCCCGATACCTATTTAGATAGGTACTAAATTGATGAAGTCAATTGTAAATATGATTAATTGATTTTATTTTTAAAATCTTAACCAATTATCTTAGGTCATGAATCAAAAATCAATTTTTTTACTCGTAGGTTTAATCCTCTCAACAACAATTCTGGTAGCACAAACACCTACCAAATGGCGGGGCGACAATAATAACGGCATATACAACGAAACAGGTCTTTTGAAAGAATGGCCTGCCAATGGTCCTGAAATTTTATGGACTTTCGAAGGTTTGGGAGAGGGCCATTCTTCTCCGGTATTTGCCAATAATGTGATTTATCTTTCTACTTTAATAGGCGAGGATGGATATATTTTTGTATTCAACCAGGAGGGGAAAGAATTGTGGAAGGTTAATTATGGTAAGGATTTCAAGGACAGCTATCCGGGTACGCGTTCTTCGGTAGTTGTTGGCGGCGACTTAATGTACATGTACACCGGTTATGGTGAACTGATTTGTATGGACGCTAAAGACGGCGATAAAAAATGGAACAAAAATGCGTTCAACGATTTTGATGGTGAAAATATCCGCTGGGGGGTAACCGAAACCGTGGTTGTTGATGGTGATCTGGTATTTGTAACACCCGGAGGAAAGAAAAATAACATGGTAGCCTTAAATCGGTTTACAGGCGATTTGGTTTGGTCTTCGCCAGGAAAAGGAGAACTATCGGCGTATTGTACTCCGCTTTTGGTAGAACTTCCGGAACGTAAACTTTTGGTGACACACACTGCCGACCATGTGATTGGTGTTGATGCAAAAACCGGGAAACTGTTGTGGGATTATCCACATACAAATCGTTGGCAGGTGCATGCCAATACTCCGATTTTTTACAACGGCGGATTATTTTGTTTTAGTGGTTACGGGCAAGGTGGCGAGAAACTTAATTTAAGTGCCGATGGCACGAGTGTAACAGAAGTTTGGATAAAGAAAGAACTGGACAGTCGGATGGGCGGAATGGTAGTGGTTGATGGTTATTTATACGGTTCGGGCGATAATGCACGCGAATGGCGTTGTGTGAACTGGGAAACCGGAGAAGAAACCTATGTTGATAAAACGATTGCCAAAGGGGTTACAATTTATGCCGACGGAATGTTGTATTGTTACAGCGAACGCGGCGAGCTGGCCTTGGTTGAAGCAACTCCTGAAGCATTTAAAGTGATAAGCCAAACAAAAGTAGAGTTGGGTACTGCCCAACACTGGGCACATCCGGTAATAAATAACGGCCGGTTGTTTGTTCGTCATGGCGATGTTTTAATTGCATATAAAATTAAATAACAAGAAAAAAAACGATAGGCTCAAGAGGTGTTTAAACTGTTAAACATCTCTTTTTGCGTTTTATTTACCGCATTTAATCGTTGTTTTTTTATTCGATGAGTAGTTTTAGGACAAAATACCGGTAATGACAGAGAATCAACAACCCATATTTTTTCGATACCGTTTTGGGTGGCACATCCTGTTTTGGATTGTGGTATTTATTATGTATTGGCTTACTTATGGTGGCTATATGGATCGCTACCGTGAGGAGTTTTTTATTGGGCTTACACTGCTTCCGGCAAGAGTTATCGGAACTTATTCTCTTATTTATCTTATTCTTCCACTGGCTACCGTAAAGAAAAAATTTTTCACCTTTGGTATTCTGGTAATTGTACATGCATTTCTGTATGGGTTCATTATATACTTGTCGTATTATTATCCCAATTTATACCCTCGGTTATTCGATTATTCAAAGCTTCCCCTGTTTTATTGGCCCAAAATCCTGAGCAAAATTCTATCTAATTATGGTATCCCGGTATTGGCTGCTGCCATTATCATTTTTAAGAAATGGTATATCGACGATTTAAAAAATAAACAATTGACAGAGGAGAAACTGGAGGCAGAACTGAGTTTTTTACGGTCGCAGGTACATCCCCATTTTCTTTTTAATACACTAAATAACCTGTACGCGCTTACTTTAATCAAGTCAGAAAAAACACCTGATATTGTGCTGAAGTTGTCCGGGTTGCTCGATTATATGATTTATAAAAGTAACGGAAAGTTTGTGCCGCTTTCAAAGGAGCTGGAAATATTGGAAAGTTATATCGAACTGGAAAAACTGAGGTACAACAATCGTTTGGATCTGGAGTATGAGGTTATAGGCGATCCCGATTCGTTTAAAATTGCTCCGTTGATTTTGCTGCCGTTTATCGAAAACAGTTTTAAACACGGGGCGAGCAATGATCGTACAAATCCGAAAATCAGAATAACTATTGCTATAAAAGGCGATTGCCTGAACTTAAGTGTACTAAATTCAACGCTCGGAGATAACAAAAAAGATGAAACCTTAAGTGAAGGTATTGGGTTGAAGAATGTAAGACGGCGTTTGGAACTGATCTATCCCGATTCTCATGAGTTGAAGATTACCAGCAGCGAAAAACAGTTTGAAGTAAAACTTATAGTGTGTTGGGTAAATGAATAAAATAAAGTGCATAATCGTTGATGATGAACCTTTAGCCATCGAGGTTTTAAAATCGCATATTGGCAAAATGGATACGTTGGAGCTGGTTGGAACCTGTGCCGATGCCATCGAGGCTTTTGATTTTCTGCGAAATCAACAGGTCGATCTGATGTTTCTTGATATTCATATGCCCGAAATGAAAGGAACCGAGTTGGTAAAAACCATGCAAAACCCTCCGGCGGTGGTTTTTACAACCGCGCATCGCGAATATGCAATCGAAAGTTACGAATTAAACATTCTCGACTATTTGCTAAAGCCCATTTCATTTGAGCGCTTTTTGCAAACCATTGATAAATTCAATCAGCAAAATGTGTTGATTAGCGAAGTGTCGCTACACAAAAACAACGGTGATGAGGAATACATTTATCTGCGCGAGAAAAATGTGATACACAAGGTCCCTGTATCGGAAGTAATTTATGTGGAGAGTTTTGGCGATTATATAAAACTTCATACAAACGACAGGGAAATTAACAGCCGGGCAACTATTTCTTCCATTCAGAAAACACTACCCGACAAATTGTTTATTCGGATTCATCGTTCTTTTTTGGTGGCGAAAAAGCGAATAACCAGTTTTAGTCCGGTTATGGTAACCCTTTCCGGAAAGGAATTTCCGATAGGTACACGCTACCGTAAAACTACTTTTGAAAAATTAAATTATAATTCATTTTAGTATAAAAAAAACCATGAAAAAATCTAAATTAACTCTTCTAATGGCTTTGTTTAGCCTTGCTCTGACTGCCCAGGTTACTCAATGGCGCGGTCCAAATCGCGATGGCCAGTTCCCCGAAACGAATCTGATGAAGACATGGCCAGAGAGCGGCCCCGAACTTGTTCTCGAGGTGGAAAAAATAGGTAAAGGATATTCTAGTCCAATTCTATGTGATGGAGTTATTTATACCTCCGGAATGATAGATACGCTTGATTATCTGACCTCGATAAATTCCGACGGAACCTTTAACTGGCAGATTGCCTACGGCCGTTCATGGAACAATTCTTTTCCGGATACACGCAGTACGCCGGTAATTGAAGGTGATCGGATTTATGTGCAAAGTGGAACGGGGCGTGTGGCTTGTATCGATAAAAGTACAGGCAAGGAAAACTGGGCGGTTGAAGTGGACAAAGAGTTTGAAGGCCAATACCATATTTGGGGAAATTCAGAAACTCCGTTAATTGTTGACGATTTGGTTATTTGTACACCGGGAGGACAAAAAACTGCAGTAGTTGCCTTAAATAAATTAACGGGCGATTTGGTTTGGAAAAGCGAATCTCTGGGTGGTCCAAGAGCCTATGCATCAGCTACCATATATGAGTTTAACGGGCATCGGTACATTTTGGCAGTTACAGCGCAACACCTGATGGCCTTAAATCCTAAAACAGGAGAACTGGCATGGAGTTACCAATATTTCCAGCCCGATGAATGGACCTGGCAACCTGACGGAATGATATGGACAAATACCCCGGTGTTTAAAGACAATCATATTTTTCTGTCGATGGGATACAACTATAAGGCAGTAATGCTTGAAATGGACTCTTTGGGAACAGGAGTTACTGAAAAATTTGTTGATCATACTTTCGATAATCATCATCATGGAGTTATTCTTCACGATGGATATCTGTACGGTTCAAACTGGCAGGATAATAAACGAGGTAAATGGGTTTGTATGAACTGGAACACCGGAGAAATAATGTATGTTGCCAAATGGGATACAAAAGGTTCGATGGTATTTGCCGATGGATTATTATACGGGTACAACGAAAAAGGTAACGTGGGAATTATAAAACCTGATCCTGACGGATTTGAAGTTGTAAGTCAGTTTAAAGTGACAAAGGGAGCCGGTCCGCATTGGGCGCATCCTTATATCGCGGATGGAAAAATGCTGATTCGACATGGAGATGCGTTGATGGTGTACAATATTTACGCTCAATAAAGAAGTTCGAATTCAAGTTTTTCGCAGGTATTTAAAATAACTCTATTTAAGCCGTAAAAGGGTGTTAATGGGAAGTTAACGCCCCATGTTTACATAAAAAAAAGTTATTTTTAAACCATACGTTTCTTTGTAATCTCAATCATTTGAGACAACCTTTTAAATAGAAGAAAAGCAAAATGAAACCAACTTTTAGCTTAATTGCTTTATTCGTATCTATTTTAGTTTCGGCACAAGGAATAATTGAGTTTCGCGGTGTTGAAAGAAGCGGGTATTATTCTGAAAAGGGGCTGCTTAAAAAGTGGCCCGAATCCGGTCCTGAATTATACCGCAAAATTGAAGGAGTTGGGAAAGGTTTCTCGCAACCCATTGTTGTTGGTGATACTATTTTTATATCCGGAATTAAAAGGGATACAACCGATATTCTATCAGCGTATAATTTTGCCGGAAAATTGTTGTGGGAAACACCTTATGGCCGATCGTGGACACGTTCATACATCGATAGCAGGAGCACGCCAACTTATCAGGATGGGAAACTTTATGTGTCGAGCGGAACCGGACAGTTAAACTGCGTGGATGCAAAAACAGGAAATAAAATCTGGCAGGTTGATGTTGTAAAAGAATATGCAGGGGAGATACATAAACATGGCGATGCAGAAGCACCTCTTTTAGTGAGGGATTTGGTTGTTTTTGTAACCGGAGGAGATACCAATACTATGGTAGCTTTTAATAAAAACACGGGCAACCAGGTCTGGCAAACCAAAAGTTTGGGTGGCACAAAGTCATATGCTTCTCCAACCGTGATCAATCATCATGGACAGGAAATAATTTTAGTTCAAACTGCTGAAAATCTGATAGGAGTAAATTCAGAAAATGGAGAAATATTCTGGAGTTATAACTTGTTTCAGTACCATACGCACGAAAACGGGAAGGGGGCACAAACCAATGCGCCCTTATATCATAATGACGAAATTTTTGTAACCAGTGGTTACGAACATCCGGCGTTAATGTTTTCCTTGTCAGAAGATGGGAAATCTATCCATCTAAAATGGAAAAATAATATACTCGATACACACCATGGCGGTGTTGTTTTGGTCGGAAAAAATATTTACGGTTCAAACTGGCAAAATAATTCCAGGGGGAAGTGGGCAAGTATAAATTGGGAAACCGGTGAAACGAAATGGGAACAGGAATGGGAAAACAAAGGGGCGATAATTACGGCTGATGACATGCTTTATTTGTATGAAGAGAAACGTGGGAACGTAGCTTTGGCCGAACCGTCAACCGATAGTCTTAAAATAATAAGTAACTTTAAAGTTGATGCAGGTGCCGGACCGCATTGGGCGCATCCTGCCATTTATAATGGCAAATTATTTGTCCGGCATGGCGATGTATTATTGATTTATAATATAAAAAATTAGCTGTTTTTTCGACGATGCAGAAGGAGAAATCCGTTTCTAACCTCGTTCGAAATGACAGAATAAAAGTGAAATGACAAAACGAACTATAAATAGCATATTAAGTGTTATCGGAGTGATCGGTTTTGTAGCCGTGTTTTGGTGGCTTGATGCCGACCCTACAAAAGATTTTACGATTAATCTGGAAGGTGCCGATAACCGGGGGCAGGGTGTTCCTCCTCAGGATGTTACCATTGGCGAACATTTCGAGGAATATGCTTCCGACTACAAGGAACTATCTGAAACCTGGACAAATTTTCGGGGTGCCGATCACGATAATATTTCAAAATCGCCAGTGAAACTGATCGAAAAGTTTGGCCCTGAAGGTCCAAAAATTTTGTGGTCGATGGAGTTGGGAGAAGGGCATTCAGGAGCAGCAATATGGAAAGGATTGGCTTATGTTTTGGATTACAACGAAGAGGAACGAGCAGATAAATTGCGTTGTATTTCGCTTGTTGACGGCAAAGAACAGTGGAGCCGTGGTTACGATGTTGCCGTTAAACGAAACCATGGAATGTCGCGAACTATTCCTGCTATTACCGAAAAATACATCGTCACGATTGGACCCAAATGTCATGTGATGTGTCTCGATCGCGAAACAGGAAATTTTCGTTGGGGAGTGGATATTGTAAAAGAGTATCAAAACGAAATTCCTTTCTGGTATACCGGGCAATGTCCTTTAATCGACAATGATGTAGCAATTTTGGCGACAGGGGGAAGTGCATTAATGATAGGTGTTGACTGCGAAACAGGCGAAAAATTATGGGAAACTCCGAATCCAAACGGATATAAAATGTCGCACTCGTCGATTATGCCTTACGAATTTGGAGGCCGTAAAATGTATGTGTACAGCAGCATTGGAGCACTAACAGGAGTCGCCGCCGATGGACCCGATGCCGGTAAAATTCTTTGGGAAACTTCAGAGTGGAATCATTCGGTTGTTGCACCATCACCGGTATGTTTGCCCGATGGGAAAATATTTATGACTGCAGGTTATGGTGCCGGAAGCCGGATGCTTCAACTTTCTGAAAACAATGGAGAATTTAGCATTCAAACATTATATGACTATAAACCAAAGGACGGTTTGGCTTGCGAGCAACAAACCCCTTTGTACTGGAACGGGCATCTTTTTGGTATCATACCTAAAGATGGCGGGTCAAACAGAAATCAATTGGTTTGTGTCGATCCTTCTGATACCAGAGAAATTGTTTGGTCGAGTGATAAAGATGCTCGTTTTGGCCTTGGTCCGTATTTTATCGCCGACAACAAAATGTTTATTTTAAACGACGATGGTACTTTAACAATAGCACGTCCAAGTACTGAAAGATATATTCAACTCGACCAGGTACAAATTATCGCAGATGGTCACGATGCCTGGGCTCCGTTTGCTCTTGCTGATGGTTACCTGATCCTGCGCGACTCAAAAACCATGGTTTGTATTGATTTGAATCTTTAGAAATTGATAAATGATAAAATTGCAGTTTATGGTCTCAATACATCGTACTCAAATCTTAAATTCTAACCGATGAAAAACAAAGGAATCGTACTATTTCTGATTGTACTGGCAGTTGTAATTGTTGGTGTGATGGTTGGCGACTGGTACTCAAAACGACCGGATAATATGGAGGCCAACAAATTTGCCTACAGTGTGGATGAATTCAGGGATGTGCCCGGGGAATTGATTCTTTTTAAGGAGACGAAGAATTTTAAAGTGGGTTTCGAAGAACCGGCCGGAATAACGATTGCGGAGGATAATATTTATTTGGTGGGCGATCAAAAGCTAAAAATAATAGATCGTTCAGGGAAACTGTTGAACGAGTTTGAATTATCAGAAGAACCACACACAGTTGAGGTTTCGGATGATGTAATATATGTGGCTTTCGAAAAACGTATTCAGCTAATCAATAAAACGGGAGAAGCGCAGGCTGAATGGAAGCTTACGGATGATAATTCATACATAACTGCCGTTGCTACATATGAGGATGACGTTTTTGTTGCAGATGCCGGAACACGAAAAATTATGCGGTTCAACAAAGCCGGCGAGCTTCAGAATGAGTTCGAAGGGAAAGTTAGTGAAGATGTTTTGCACGGATTTATTGTGCCCAGTCCGTATTTCGATATCGATATAAATGAATATGGCGATTTATGGGTGGTAAACCCGGGCTTGCATACGTTGGAGAACTATACCGCAGAAGGACGATTGCGGGAGCACTGGAAAGCAAGTGGAGCGCGAACCGAAAATTTTAGCGGTTGTTGCAATCCGGCACATTATACCTTTTTACCCGATGGCAGTTTTGTAACCAGCGAAAAAGGATTGGTGCGTATAAAAGTGTACAAACCATCGGGAGAATTCTCGGGTGTTGTTGCTGCACCCAATAAATTCGACAATAAAATTGAAGGGCAGGCACCCGATGTTGCGGTAGATAGCGAAGGTACTGTTTATGCCCTCGATTTTGACAGAAAAGTATTGAGAGTGTTCGAGAAGAAATAATGGCAAAAAGAAACTTCGGAGGAGTTTAATCTGAATAGCCCCGGGTTTTAACCCGGGGGTGGAATATGGGAAATGAAAAAGGTGCATTCACTTTCGCTGAATGAAAAGCTGACGTGGCATGCACCGCACACTGTAAGACGATTAGTAAAATGAACAGGAAAGAATTCATAAAAACAAGTGGGAGGCTTTTAATCCTGGTAGGAATAGCAGCATCTGCAGGATACCTGGTTGTAAATCATAAGGTTTCTGCCAGTTGTTCAGTTTCACCTACCTGCAAAAATTGTGGTAAAGCTACAAACTGTGTGAACCCGGAAGCAAAGGAGGTGAGAGATGGAAAAGAAAAGTAAATCACAATCACGACGAAACTTTATACAAAATGGAGTGCGGGCTTCATTGTTACTGTCGTTGGGAACTGTTAGTGTTGCAGCCTTAACAAAGGTTACCGGCCAAGATTATGTTTGGCAAATCGATCCATTTAAATGCACGCAATGCGGGCGTTGTGCAACCGATTGTGTAATGGCACCTTCGGCTGTAAAGTGTTTGCACGCTTTCGATTTGTGTGGCTACTGCGATTTGTGTGGTGGTTATTTAAAACCCGATGCAAATAAACAAAGTACCGCTGCCGAAAACCAACTATGTCCGACTGCAGCTATCGAACGCCGGTTTATCGAGGAACCTTATTTTGAATACCATATTGATGAGGATTTATGCATCGGTTGTGGGAAATGTGTGGCTGGTTGTACTTCATTCGGAAACGGTTCCATGCACCTGCAAATCATGCATAATATTTGCCTTAACTGCAATAATTGTTCAATCGCACAGGTTTGCCCGTCGGATGCAATTAGCCGGGTACCTGCAAGCGAAGCATATAAAGTAAAAGGCGATTTTATCAACAATCCCAAAGCCTGATTCAAAATGAATAGTGGTGAAAATAACAATATTGTCTTTAGTCCCCAGTCTTCAATTTGTAGTTTAAAGCGCGAAGTTAAGTATCCGTATTTTAATGAAAATGAACAAGCTAAGCCAAATCATAAAACAACGATAATCCGAAAATTGTTTACATTGAAAAAACTAAAATTCATCTTTTTTACACTGGTATTCTTACTGGTTACGTTCTCTTCGTTCGCACAGAAACAACGATTTCCAAAACCTGAATTTGATTCCGGATATACACAACCGTCACCGGTAACTCCCGAACCACGTGCTTTGGCAATGGAGTATTTCGATGTGCTGGTTCTGTTGCTGGTTCTTTCCGCTGCAACTTATTTTGCGCTCAAATCACGTTCAAGGCAAGGTGTTTTATGGCTTTCGATATTTACCTTGCTTTATTTTGGATTTTATCGAAACGGATGTATTTGCAGCATTGGCGCTATTCAAAATGTTACGCTTTCCTTTTTCGATTCGGGTTATGCCATTTCGTTAACGGCTTTACTGTTTTTTCTATTGCCGCTTTTGTTCACCTTATTTTTCGGACGGACATTTTGTGCAGGAGCATGTCCGTTGGGAGCCATTCAGGATTTAGTGGTTGTAAAACCCATTAGTTTGCCCAAATGGCTGAATAAAACTTTAGGATTAATTCCATACGTTTACCTGGCTTTGGCAGTGCTTTTTGCAGCCACCGGAACCGATTTTATCATTTGCCGTTACGATCCGTTTGTTGGGATTTTCCGCATGGATGCCAAGTTTCATATGATTGTGTTGGGAGTTGCATTCCTGTTAATGGGAATGTTCGTGGCACGTCCGTATTGCCGGTTTTTATGTCCTTACGGCGTTTTGCTGAGCTGGATGTCACGTTTTTCAAAATGGCATTTAACCATTACACCAAACAAGTGTATTCAGTGTAAATTGTGTACCAATTCCTGTCCGTTCGACGCTATCGATTTTCCGACAAACGAAAAGGAAGTTATCAAATCCGGTCTGGGACCCAAACGATTCATTACCTATGCACTGGTAATCCCTTTGTGGGTAGCAGTGGGTGCGTTCGCCGGGGCAAAATCGCATACCTTCTTATCAAAAGCCAATCCCGATGTGTATTTGGCAGAGTTGATGATCTCTAAACCGGAGTTAAAAGAAGATCCCGATAATATCGATATCCAAACATTCCTTGCATCAGGTAAATCGATGGAAACACTGGTTGCCGAAGCGGAAGTTATCCGTCAGAAATTCTACATAGGAAGTATGATTGCAGGTGGATTCCTGGGCTTGGTAATAGGAATGACTCTGCTAAATACAGTGGTATTCAGAAAACGTCAGGATTATGAGCCACACAAAGGCAATTGTTTTAGTTGCGCACGGTGTATTGATTATTGCCCGGTGGAAAAATAATGAATCAACTTAAGCAAATTGAGAAACAAAGAAAGAGAAGCAAGAAACGAAACACGATAGAATAAGATAATAATAGAAAATGAATACTACTGATAAACTGAAACTCTCGCAAAACATAGCTGTAATAGCCGGTATTTTTTGCCTGGCAGTGGCCATGTTGCTACTTCTTAACTTTTGGCAGGTTTCCAAAACTGATCCCATTGAAAGCAAGGCCCTGGAAGCATTGGTTCAACGTCTAAAACAGGAACCCAATAACGAAGAGTTAAAAGTTGAAATCCGCAATTTTGATTTGTTGGCACGCAAGGCTTATTTTAACAGTCAGTGGCAGGTAAAAACCGGAGCTTATTTGTTATTGTTTGGAGCCATTGTTTTGGCGTTTGCACTGCGTATTTATTACTCGGTAAAAAGTAAAATTGAAGAGCCGGATGCCAAACTTGAAAATGAAATTGCAAGTCGTATTCTTGCACAAAAGGGAATTATGATCGTTGGCGCCACCGTTATGATTTTGGCGGTTCTGGCTTCGTTTGCCACGGTAAATCATCTGAATTATTACAATGCTGAAACGCAAACAGCAGAAGCAGTTGCAACACCAGAATCAGAAGGAATTGAAATAATTGAAGTTGGCAAGGTTCCTAAGCATGAAGTTGACGAACAAACGCAAACTGCTGTTCCGGAAACGGAAAAGGCAGAACAATTAGCCGAAGAAAATATTCAGCAAAAAACAAAAGCGGCAGAAACTGAAAAAATAGTCGAAAAAGATGAACCGGTGGCAAAACAGTCTGTTCCGGGAGGAATAAGATTAGCCGATCTGCAAAAGAATCATAATTCACTGCGCGGTCCGTTGGCACAGGGAATAATTTCGCACAAAAACATTCCTACTACGTGGAATGCAGCCGACGGAACAAATGTACTTTGGAAGGCAGCTATCCCAAAACATGGTTTTAATTCACCTGTTATTTGGGGCGATAAAATATTTATTGCCGGTGCCGACAATACCACACGCGAAGTATATTGTTACAACCGAAATGATGGTAAACTGCTTTGGACCGGTGATGCCGATAATATTCCGGGATCTCCGGCCAGTCCGCCAAAAGTTACTGAAGACACGGGGCTTGCTGCACCAACATTAACCGTTGATAACAAGGGCGTTTATGCCATTTTTGCCACCGGTGATATTGTGGGATTTGATATGAATGGTAAACGTTTATGGGCAAGAAATTTAGGAGTGCCTGACAACCACTATGGCCATTCTTCGTCGTTAATTACCTGGGCGAACAAAGTATTGGTTCAGTACGATACAAACCGCGGAGGCAAAATTTTAGCGTTAAATACTGCCACCGGTGAAACGGTTTGGGAAACTGTTCGGCAATCAAAAATTTCGTGGGCAAGTCCGATATTGGCTGAAATTGATGGGAAATACCAGGTTATTTTAACCGCCGATCCTATTGTTGCCGGCTATGATGTGGAGACCGGTGAAGAGCTTTGGAAAGTGGAATGTATGATGGGAGAAGTTGGCCCGTCGGTTGCGTATAGTGATGGAGTTGTTTTTGCTGCCAACGAATATGCACGATTGGTTGCCATTAATCCCAAAGATGCATCTATTATTTGGGAGAACGACGATTACCTTCCGGAAGCTGCCAGTCCGCTGGCACACAACGGGTTACTGATAATAGCAACCAGTTATGGCGTAATTGTTTGTTACGATGCAAAAACCGGTGAACAGTACTGGGAAGATGATGTAGGGACAACTTTATATGCCTCGCCGGTGGTTGCCGACGGAAAACTATTTATGATGGATAACGATGGAGTGATGCGCATTTATGAATTTTCAAAAGAACTGAAAAAGATCAGCGAAAATGAATTGGGTGAAACTGCAGGAACAACGCCTGCATTCAGCGATGGCCGGATTTATATTCGCGGAGAGAATAATTTGTATTGCATTGGAAAATAAAGAGATGAATCGTCAAAAAAGAAATTATGCGCACAAGAACAACAATATTTATATCCGTATTATTAATTCTGGCTTCAATATTCATTCACATATTGTTGAAAGATTCGAATACCCAATTAGACCCTGAATGGATAGGCTTTTTTACCGGTTTTTGTTTTGGCACCGGGATTCTGTTGCCATTTGCAGTTTATTTCAAAAAGAAAAAATCTTAGCGCCTTTGCGAGAAATACTTTATGGGAAACAATTTTCAAAATATAGACCAGCTAATCACAGAAAAGGGATCAACAAAAAAAAGTTTGATACCCATACTTCAGGCTATTCAGAAAGAATACAACTATTTACCTGAAGATGTGCTGAAATATGTAGCCAAAAAAACAGAAATTTCTGCGGCAGAAATCATTGGAGTGGCCAGTTTTTACTCTCAATTTCGTTTGGCTCCGGTTGGAGAACACATGATTAAAGTATGTGTGGGAACGGCTTGCCACGTAAAAGGTGCGGGTCAGGTTTACGATGCTTTTCGGCGCGAATTTAAATTGTCCGACGGCGAAGAAACAGACGAGTCGGGAAAATATACCCTCGAAAAAGTGGCTTGTCTGGGGTGCTGTACTTTGGCCCCGGTAGTTCAAATTGATGGAACAACTTACGGTCATGTGGCTCCCGATCAGGTGGGGCAAATTATCGAGGATTTTGAAAGTCAGGTCGGAAAGAAAAACCCTAAAAAAGCCCGGAAAGCTGATGGCTCAGAAATAAAAGGAGAAATACGGATTGGTTTGGGATCGTGCTGTGTAGCCAGTGGTAGTAAGGAAATTCAGCAGGAAGTGGAGAATGTGGTTAACGAAAGCGGCTTGCGTGTTAATCTGAAACATGTGGGGTGTGTTGGAATGTGTCATCAGGTTCCGCTGGTTGAAATTGTTCCGAACGAAGGCGAACCAACGTTATATGCAAAGGTGAAGCCGGAGGATGTAAAAGATATTGTTGAAAGCCACTTTGAAGCGCCCGGTTTGTTCACTAAACTTAAAAACAAGTTGATCCACACGGTTGAAACCATACAAACCGATCGGAACTGGGACGGTGTGCAACGTTATGAAATTAGCATGCGTGAAAAACCGGTGGCTTCATTTCTTGGGAAACAAATACCAATTGCTACCGAATACCGTGGAATAATCAATCCGCTGGATGTGGATGAATACATCAAACGTAGCGGTTTTACTTCTTTGAAAAAGGTGTTGGAAACCATGAGTTCTGATGAAGTAATCGAGGAGGTAAAAGAAAGTGGAATTCGTGGGCGCGGGGGAGCAGGTTTCCCTACCGGACTTAAATGGAGTCTGGTGAAAAAGGAAAAAAGCGACACAAAATATATTATTTGTAATGGTGATGAAGGCGATCCCGGTGCATTTATGGATCGCATGCTTTTGGAATCGTACCCTTACCGGGTGATTGAAGGCATGGTGATTGCTGCCTATGCAGTGGGAATTCACGAGGGCTACTTTTATATCCGCGCTGAATATCCGCTGGCGGTAAAACGAATTCGCGAGGCCATAAAAATCTGTAAAGAGAAAAATTACCTCGGCGAAAATATTTTGGGAAGTGGTTTTCATCTCAACCTTCAGATTTACGAAGGTGCCGGAGCTTTTGTCTGTGGCGAAGAAAGTGCTTTGATTGCATCGATTGAAGGAAACAGGGGATTTCCGAGAATGCGTCCGCCATTTCCGGCACAAAGCGGATTGTGGGGAAAACCAACACTTGTAAACAATACCGAAACACTGGCACAGATTTCATATATTTTGCGCGAAGGGTCGGACGGTTTTAAAGGGATTGGTACGGAGAAAAGTGCCGGAACAAAGGTATTTGCATTGGCCGGGAAGGTGGCTCGCGGTGGTTTGATTGAAGTGCCTATGGGAATTACGGTTAAGCAGGTAATTGAGGAAATAGGCGGAGGAATTGCCAATGGCCGGAAATTTAAAGCGGTACAAATTGGTGGACCTTCCGGAGGTTGTATTCCAGCAGAATTTGCCGATACTCCCATTGATTATGAGTCCTTGTCTGAAATGGGTGCAATGATGGGCTCCGGAGGTTTGGTCGTGCTCGACGACACAGATTGTATGGTGGATATTGCCCGTTATTTCCTTTCGTTTACACAGGAAGAATCGTGTGGGAAATGTACATTCTGTCGTGTTGGGACAAAACGAATGCTGGATATTCTTGAAAATATTACCTCAGGAAAAGGTAAACAAGGTGACATTGAAGAGCTGGAACATCTGGCCGAATGGACAAGTAAGGGAAGTTTGTGTGGATTGGGAAGAACTGCTCCAAATCCGGTGTTGAGTACACTAAAATATTTCAGAGAGGAATATGAAGCGCACATAAATGGTGTGTGTCCGACCGGGAAATGCACCAGCTTAATTACCTATTCTGTAAACGATGAATGTATTGGTTGTACCAAATGCGTGCAAAAATGTCCGGTGGATGCAATTCCGTTCACTCCGCACGAAAAACATTCAATTGATACGGAGTTGTGTATAAAATGTGATGCCTGCCGGGCAGCCTGTCCGGTGGATGCAATAGATGTGAAATAAGAACCCGGCGATTTAGCGCCTTTGCGAGAAACAAATGATTACACTAAAAATAAATAATACAAAGATTCAGGTTCAGGAAGGTACTTCGGTAATGAAAGCGGCACAACAAATGGGAATTGACATTCCGAATATGTGCTGGCACGACGAGCTGGAGCATTTTACTTCCTGCATGATTTGTATGGTAAAAAATCAGTCGAACGGCAAACTGTTTCCTTCGTGTTCTGTAAAAGTTTCGGACGGAATGGAAGTAATTACCAATGATGAGGAAGTGAGCGAATCGCGGAAAACTGCATTGGAATTGCTGTTAAGCGAGCATGTTGGCGACTGTGAAGCTCCATGCCAGGTAGCTTGTTCGGCGCACATGGATATTCCAAAAATGAACCGTTTGATTGCAGCCGGGAAGCTGGATGAGGCTTTGCAAGTAGTGAAAAAAGACATTGCACTACCTGCCGTTTTAGGGCGAATCTGCCCGGCTCCCTGCGAAGGAGCTTGTCACCGAAAAACAGTGGATGAGCCCATTTCAATTTGCCTGCTAAAACGTATTGTTGGCGATGAAGGCAATCAAACCGAAGCTACGGCCGTAAAAATGACTGGTAAAAAGGTTGCTGTAATAGGAGCCGGTCCGGCCGGTCTGGCAGCGGCTTATTATCTTCAGTTAAAAGGCATTCAGGTTACACTTTTCGATAAAAATGAAAAGGCAGGCGGTTTGTTGCGAACTTCTTTGTCGGAAGAAATTCTTCCCATGGATGTTCTGGATAAGGAAATAGAATTAATTCTGAGAACCGGTGTGGAATTTAAAGGAGGATCGGATATTGGTGCTTCTGAATTTGAGGCGTATAAAAAAGACTTCGATGCAATAATAATTGCAACAGGTAAGGTTGAAGAGAATTCAGAATTGTATGGTTTAAAAGCTACTCCAAAAGGGATTGTTGCCGATAAGAATTCGTATCAAACGTCGGATAAAAAGGTATTTGCCATTGGAAATGTGTTGCGCTCTTCGCGTTTGGCGGTTCGCTCCGTTGGACAAGGGAAAGAGGTGGCTTTTTCGGTATTGCAATTTTTGAATAATGCCGAAATAAAAGGCGAACCGCGCTTGTTTAATTCTCGTTTTGGAAAATTGGTGCAGGAAGAATACGCTGAGTATTTGAAAGAATCGGTTGAAGGGAAACGTACTTATCCCGAAAAAGGAGGTCGTTCCGGATTTTCGAAAGAGGAAGCCATTGCAGAAGCAAAACGGTGTTTGCACTGCGATTGCCGTGCCATAGATAATTGTAAATTGCGGGACTATTCGAACGCGTATGTTGTTGATCAAAAACGGTTTAAAACAAGTGAACGACGAAATATTTCAAAACAAATCAATCATGGTTCGGTGGTTTACGAACCTCAGAAATGTATTAAATGTGGAATATGTGTACGGCTTACAGAAAAATATGGTGAAGAATTTGGCTTTACTTATGTAGGGCGGGGGTTTGATGTGGTAATAGGTGTCCCGTTCAATGAAGAACTGGAAAAGGGATTGACAGACACTGCAAAAAAAGTAGCAGAGGGATGTCCTACTGGAGCAATATCATTAAAAGGTGCCATTTCGAAGGAGTAATGATTGATAAATCTGTAGCTTTCGAGCTGAACTGTAACAGGTTCCTCACTTCAATCGGAATGACAATATTGAAATGATTTCTGTGGTTAAAAGAGAGATAATGAAAAAACTATATTTATTACTATTCTCCATCTGGTTAGTATTTAACATTAATGCTCAACCCAATGATTCGTGGCCGATATTTCGTGGCAACCAAAATCTGACCGGTGTTTCCGGAACTTCTGTTCCTGATTCTCCCAAATTAAAATGGACCTTTGAAACCGGGGATAATATAAAATCGGCCCCTGTAATCGTTGATGGGAAACTGGTTGTTGGTTCAACCGACGGTTGGGTATATTGTATCGATACAAACGGGAAATTAATTTGGAAATTTGATACGGGAAACTCCATTGAAGCACCAGCTCTTATTCTAAATAATACTGTTTATATTGGAAATCTGGACGGAATGTTGATTGCACTTGATTTAAAATCAGGCGTAAAAAAGTGGGAGTACGAATGTGAAAATCAAATTATTGGATCGGCCAACTGGTGGACTGTTGGACAGAAAACCTACATTGTTGTGGGTAGTTACGACTACTACCTGCATTGTGTTGATGCCGAAACCGGCAAAGGGCTTTGGAAATACGAATCGGATAATTTTATAAACGGGGCAGCAGCTTGTTCAGATGGTTCTGCATTTTTTGGCGGCTGCGACGGATATTTGCACATGGTTGATATTGCCAGCGGCAAATTGGTAAAAAAAATAGATGTGGCAACTTATGTGGCCAGCTCAATTACGGTTGAAAATAACAAAGCGTATATTGGAGATTACGATGGTCGTTTTTTTCAGGTGGATATTATAAGCGACAAAACTTCGTGGGTTTGGGAACATGAAAAAACAAAGCTGCAATTTATTGCTTCGCCCGCATTAATCGGAAACAAAGTATTAACGGCCAATTACAATAAGTTTTTGTATTGTTTCGATAAAAATACAGGTGAAAAATTGTGGGAATACAACACGGGGCGTAATGTTGAAGCATCGCCCGTGGTGTTGAAAAGTAAGGTTCTTGTTGCCAATATGCGAGGCGACCTTGCCATTGTGAACCTTTCGGACGGAAAGCCTGTTTGGACTTATGAACTGGGAAGCCAGATAATCAGCAATCCGGCTGTGGCGAATGGGAAGATATTTGTTGGTGCTTACGATGGAAATGTGTATTGTTTTGGAGAATAAATTTACCGCAACGACATGGAGATGCAAATTCATTCCTGGCGTCTTTGCGCCTCTGCGGTGGAAAAAGTTTACTAAATGAACATTATTCAAATTATACCGGGATCGGGTGGTAGTTTTTATTGCGGTAACTGCCTGCGCGACAGTAAATACGTTGATGCGCTGCGTAATCTGGGGCACCAGGTCGTGAAAATTCCAATGTACCTGCCTTTGTTTGCCGACGAACACGATATCAGCGATATTCCTATTTTTTATGGCGCTATAAGTACTTATTTGAAGCAAGTATATCCTGTTTTTAAGAAAGCACCCAAATGGCTTGATGATTTGCTGAATTCGAAACCAATGATGAAGATGGCTGCATCGATGGCCGGTTCAACGCGTGCAAAAGGTTTGGAAGACATGACCATTTCGATGCTTCTTGGAGAACAGGGAGAGCAAAAAGAAGAACTGGACAAAATGGTAACATGGATTGCCGAACATTGCAACCCGGATGTGATTCATATCTCGAATGCTTTGTTGTTGGGTTTGGCAAAGGAATTAAAAGCCAAAACAAATGTTCCGGTGGTATGTTCGCTACAGGATGAAGATGTATGGGTAGATGCCATGCAACCGCAGTTTCAGCAAAAAATATGGGACTTAATGCACAAACGCTCCGATGATGTGGATGCTTTGGTAGCAGTCAGCAATTTTTTTGCCGATGCAATGAAAAAAAGAATGAATCTTAACGAAGAAAAGGTGCACACGTTTTACCTGGGTGTGGATGCTGAAGATTACCCTTATATTCCAGTTAAGGAAAAACCAAGAAATGTAGGATACATCTCACGGATGTGCCACAAAGACGGTTTTGATATTGTTGTGGATGCTTTTATCGACTTAAAAAAGAAACCCGGTTTTGAAGATGTGAAACTAGTTGCAACGGGTGGATTAACGGGTGATGATAAAAAGTTTTTAAAGGAACAAAAGAATAAAATAAGGAAAAATAACCTGGAAGATTACTTTGAAATTATTGAAGAATTTGAAGGCGATGCCCGTCATAATTTTTTCAAAAAAGTTTCAATGGTTTCAGTTCCGGTACGTATTGGCGAAGCCTTTGGTATGTATCTTCTGGAATCGATGGCATCGGGAGTTCCGGTGGTTCAGCCATCGCTTGGTGCCTTCCCCGAAATTGTTGAAATATCGGGTGGAGGAGTTAATTACATGCCTAACACTCCTGAAAAACTCAGCGAAACGTGGGCTGGCCTTTTAAACGATCCTGAAAAACTGGAACAATTAAGTATCGCCGGATTGAAAGGCACAAAAGAGAAATTCAATATACACAAACATGCTTCCGAAATCATCGGTTTGTATGAAAGTTTAAATAAATAATCTCTGTGAAAACTTTGTGTTATCAGTGGTTATTATTTCTACCACAGAGAACACTGAGATAACACAGAGTAACATTGAGGTAAATATGTTACTTAAATTACAAAGTGTTTCAAAAGGCTACGGCGAAATTGGCAAACACAGTTTTCGTCCCGTGCTAAAAGAATTAGACCTTGAAATAAATAAGGGCGATAAAATAGCCATTATTGGTCCAAGCGGATCAGGAAAAACCACGCTTCTGAATCTGGTTGGAGCAATTGATTTACCCGATTCCGGCGAAATTGTTTTTGCCGGTAAAAACATAACTTCTTATTCAAAAAAGCAGTTGGCAAACTTTCGGAACCAGCATCTTGGATTTATTTTTCAACTGCATCATTTAATGCCGCAACTAAATTTGTGGGAGAATGTTTTATTGCCGCTATTGCCACAGGGGAAAGTAACCAAAGAGCAAAAAGATTGGGCGGAACATTTGATCCGGAAAGTTGGAATTTGGGAACAACGCAATCAAAAACCAGCCGAAATGTCGGGGGGTGAGTGTCAGCGCACCGCTGTGGTTCGCGCATTAATCAATAAACCGGAATTAATACTTGCCGACGAACCAACCGGGGCACTCGACGAAGAAAATGCCGGGGCACTTTCCGAATTGCTTATTAAATTAAGCGAAGAGGAAAAAGTTACGTTGGTAACGGTAACACACTCTGCTGAACTGGCAGCCCAAATGGATAAAAAATACACGCTTAGAAACGGGAAATTGGAATAGTTTAGATAAGCTCAAAACAAATGCCATGTGGGGCGAAGTCGAAACATCTGTTTTCAATTAGGGAGATTCTTCGACTATGCTAAGAATGACAATAAGATAAGAGGGGTAAATCATGACACGACTTCAATACATTATAAAATCATTTATTCATTATTTTAAAGCCAATTTACTGGTGGCGCTTGGAGTGGCTATCAGTGCAATGGTTTTAACAGGCTCTTTAATTATTGGCGATTCGGTTCGCCACAGTTTAAAACAGGCTACATTTTATCGTTTGGGTGAAACCACTCACCTTGTTTCGGTGGTTGAACGTTATTTCAGGCAGGAAATGGCTGATGAAATTGAAGCTGCGAATCCTGAAATAAAAGCCACTCCTGTTTTATTGCTGGAAGGGATGGCTGTCGCCGATGGTGGTGAGCTGCGTGCGAATAAAGTACAGGTTGTGGGCGTGAGTCCCGATTTTGAAGAAATCTCCAAAACAAATATTTATTCCGAATTACAAAACAACGAAATTGCCATTAGTCAGAATTTGGCAGAGCGTTTGCAAAAAACTGAGGGCGACAATATTTTGGTCAGAATTAAAAAGGCGAGTCTGATTCCCATGAATGCGCCTTTTGTTTCGGCAGAAGAAACCAGCGTTGCCTTGCGTGCAACAATTAAAAAGGTTGTTTCCAAGGAGGAATTGGGGAGATTCAGTTTAAAAAATTCACAAACAGCTCCCTATAATATTTTTGTTTCTATAGAGCGGTTAAATCGATTGATGGAATTCGAAGGCAAGGCAAATCAATTGTTGGTTGTTAGTAATCAGGAAACAAAACAGCTTGCACAGGCTGTAAAGAACTGCTTAACTCCTGAAGATGCAGGACTTTCGTTAAAAACGATAGAGGCAAGCAGCGAAATTGAGATTTCTACCGATCGGGTATTCCTGGAAGAGAAAGTTTCGGCTACTTTAAAACAGCTGCCGGATGCCGACATGATTTTGACCTATTTTGTGAATTCGATTGAAAAGTCAGCTATTCAAAAAGTAACGAATCAATCTCCATCAATCTCCATCAACCTTTATCAATCATCAGCAATTCCTTATTCTTTTGTGTCATCGCTTCGTTCTTCTGCTCTTGCTGATAACGAAATCATTCTCAATAAATGGGCGGCCGATGATTTGGGAGCAAGGCCGGGAGACAGCATTACTTTAAACTATTTTGAGATCGGGCCACTTCGGAAGTTGGTTAACCAGCAAGCTACGTTTGTGTTAAAAGAAATTGTTTCAATGGATTCCGATCTGGCTGATCCAACGCGTGTGCCACATTTACCCGGACTTTCTGATGCGGGGCATTGCCGCGAATGGGAGGCAGGCGTTCCCATTGATTTGGATGCCATTCGTGAAAAGGATGAAAAATACTGGGACGATTACAAAGGAACACCAAAAGCCTATATCTCAACTTCGAAGGCACTCGAAATCTGGTCGAATCGATTTGGGAATTATACGGCAGTTCGGTTTCCTGCTGCTTCGTTCGATGAGGTAAAATACAAACAAATTTTTGCTCAGGAAATCAGTCCGGCAGATCTGGGAATGGTTATCGAACCCATTCGTGAGCAGGGAGTTCAGGCAGCGCAAAATGGTACCGATTTTAGCGGACTTTTTATTGGTTTGAGCTTCTTTATTTTGGTGGCATCTATCATTTTAACAGCCTTATTGTTCCAACTGAATCTCGAAAATCGTTCTGCTCAGGTGGGATTGCTGGCGGCTATCGGATTTCAGGAAAAACAGGTACGAAGTTTTTATTTGCTGGAAGGTTTTGTGGTATCTCTTTTGGGAGGCTTGCTGGGACTGGTAATTTCGGTCTTTTATACACGCCTGGTTTTTAAAATCCTTAATTCTTTGTGGTTCGATATTGTTCGTACAAACGTATTGGAAATAAAAATTTTGCCGGCAACCCTAATTGTGGGTTTAATAATTAGTTTGGTTGTTTCTGTACTTGCCATATTTGTTTCAGTAAAACGATTTCAGAACCGAAAAGCCGTTGAACTTCAGAAACAGATAGAGGCGAAAAGCAGTAGAACGAAACAGGTGATTTATAATTATATTTTGCTTCTTTCTTTAGTGTTAGCTATTGGGCTGTTTGTTCTGCAACAATTTGCAGAACAACTAAATCCGGGAATGTTCTTTCTGTCTGGCGGATTAATGCTGATGGGACTTTTGCTCCTGTTTCGAAAAGTGCTTGAACGAATGGAGCTTCGAAAATCCTCAGAAATAAAAATGGGGAAACTGGCACAAATCAATTTGTCGAGAAATAAAAGTCGTTCGTTAACGGTTGTTATCTTATTTGCTTTGGGCACTTTTTTGGTGGTTTCAACGGGGTCTAATAAACTCGATTTATTTGCAAATGCTCAGGAAAAATCTAGCGGGACAGGTGGTTTTTTATATTTTGCCGAAACGACTATGCCTGTTCTTTTTGATATAAACGACACCGAAAAACGTGCAGACGAAGGAATTTATGAGGATTTTAATGTGGTTCAATTACGAAAACTGGAGGGCGACGATGCCAGTTGTTTAAATCTGAACAGGATTGTACAGCCTGCTGTTTTAGGTGTTGATGCTGACGATTTGAAAGGGCGTTATTCGTTTGCAGCCCGTTTAAAAGAGCTGGGAGAAACAGAGCCCTGGCAACTATTGGACGCTGAATTTGACGATGGAACTATTCCTGCAATCGCCGATCAAACAGTAATCCAGTGGGGACTGGGAATGAAGGTGGGAGACATCCTGCTTTATCAGAATGAAATAGGCGATACGCTTCGTTTAAAATTAATTGCGGGAACCACACCATCTATTTTCCAGGGATTTGTAATTATATCGAATAAGTATTTTTTGAAAAATTACCCGAGCAGCAGTGGTTCTAATGTGTTTTTGGTTGATGGAAAAACCGAAGACGAAGCCGCAATAGGAGAGGAATTACAATCTGTTTTTCGCGATTATGGCTGGGAAATGGAAAGTTCGGCCAAACGTCTGGTTGAATTTTATTCCATCACAAATACGTATCTCTCGATATTTTTAGCCTTGGGTACACTGGGCCTAATTCTGGGGACAATTGGTTTGGCCGTGATTCTTGCCCGTACAATTCTGGAGCGCCGCCGCGAGATCGCCGTAATGCAGGCCGTGGGATTTCAACGGAAATCGATATTTAAAATGCTTGTAAGTGAATATTTTATTTTACTGGTAGCAGGAGTATTTGTAGGCTTTATTACTGCAGTAGTTGCAACATTACCGGCATTTCTTTCCGCCAATTCTGATGCCTCCTTTTCAACTGTAGCAACGGTTGTGGCATTAATACTGATAAATGGAGTGATCTGGATTATGGGTTTAAGCTGGATTTCGTTGCAGAAAAAGGTTTTGACAACCGGTTTGCAGGTGGAGTAATTCTAGTACCTCAAAATATCCCCCAATCCCTGTTTTAATTCTTCCAGTTGTTGGTCAGTTATTCTGCCAATCTTTTTTACCAACCTTTCTTTTGAAATGGAACGGATGTGAAAAGTGAGTATTTCCGATTTTTTGGTGAGTTGGTTGCTTGTATTCGGTTCTAATATCGGGTTTCCTTTATAGCCTTTAATTTTCGTTGTCAGCGGACAAGCAATCACAATGGGCATGTATTCATTAAGTACATTCCCGCTTATAATCACAACCGGGCGAAAACCTCTTTGCTCGCTGCCACGCACCGGATTCAGATCAGCAAGCCATAGTTCACACTGTTTCATTCATTTATCTTTTAAATTTTTAGCGGTAAATCATGGAACTCGCATGCGTTTTAATCGTTAATCCGAGTGAAACTTTATATGCTCGTTTCATCTCCCAATTGTTTCAGGTAATCTTCCATGCCTTCTTCAGCGATATTCAGAATATTCACATCCTTTTTTGCTTGTTTGTACGATTGAATGTATTCTGCTCGAGTGAGTTGGTCAAGATATATGACAAGTGCTTTTTCAATGATTTTATTTTTTGGCATCGATAGCTTTTGTGCCATGTCATTGAGTCTTCCTAGCAAAGGATCGGGTAAGGTACTAGTGAATGTTGCCATGAAACCAATTTTTATAATTATAATATGTAAATATAATATATAAATATGTATTTAAATATTGAATTAGTTTTCTTTTCAACAAAACCGTAACTTCGAGGTATAGAAAAGGTAATAATGTATACAGAGAATAAGCACAAACAATTTATGAAAACAGCCATTAATTTGGCGCAAAAAGGAATGGACGGTAACAGTGGTGGGCCATTTGGCGCTATTGTGGTAAAAGACAATAAGATAATTGCTGAAGGACAAAACCAGGTTACTTCAACCAACGATCCGACGGCACATGCTGAGGTAGTAGCCATTCGCGAGGCATGTAAAAAATTGGAGGCATTTCAGTTGGAAGGATGCACAATTTATACATCGTGCGAGCCTTGTCCCATGTGTTTGGGAGCGATTTACTGGGCACGCCCCGACAAAGTGTTTTTTGGCGCAACAAAAAAAGATGCTGCAGCCGCCAATTTCGACGATCAATTTATTTACGATGAGATGGAACTTGCCATCGAAAAGCGAAAAATTATTTTTGAGAATATTATGCGAGAAGAAGCCGCTGAAGTTTTTGAGGCCTGGAAAAATAAAGAAGATAAAACGGAATATTAGACGCGCTCAATCATGCCAGAATGATTGGCTCCAAAAGAGATTAGGAAGAGATGTTGTTTTTTTCTGTATTTTTAAAACATGTCGGTAAGCGGAAATCAGGAACAGTTGAAAAAACGAATTCAGGAACTCGAATCAAAACTTTCGGGAATGAAACTGGAATTGGAGCATGCCAGGTTTCAAAATGAAACTGAAACAGATAAACGTCGGTTTTACCAGTTGATAGCTGATTTTGCATTTGGGTGGGAATTGTGGTTCGATCCAAAAGGACAGATAAATTATTGCTCGCCATCGTGTTACGATCTTACCGGATTTACCTCCAATCAGATTATTGGATCTTCCGGAATTAAGGAATTGCTTGTTTATGAAATGGACAGGATTAAATATGCCGGTTTTATAGAAGGAGCGCTTAACCAGGTGTTGGTGAACCAAACGCTTGAGTTTCGGATTTTGACGCGTACAAAGCAGCTGCGATGGTGTATAATGAGTGTGAGAGGTGTGTACGACGAAAAAGGGAAATACCTCGGAATACGTGCTTCGGTGCAGGATACAACGCGACTAAAAAATGCGATGGGACATATATCTGAACTTGAAAAGGGAAAGGAATTTGAACTTCGCACCAAACAACGCTTGCAATCGGAG
The DNA here is from genome assembly GCA_026671195.1 of Draconibacterium aestuarii. Lineage (GTDB taxonomy): Bacteria > Bacteroidota > Bacteroidia > Bacteroidales > Prolixibacteraceae > Draconibacterium > Draconibacterium aestuarii. Next base: position 30,939 of record JAPOHD010000023.1, read on the forward strand.
CTCGAACTGAAAGACCGCGAATTGGTTTCTTTTTTATTGCAACTATCGCAAAAAAACGAGCTCATTAGTAAGTCTGCAAATCTTCTAAAGAAAGGAAAACATGGTGATGACAAACACATTAAAATTGTTCTGGAGCAGTTGGAAGAAATTTTGAAAGGCAACTCTGTACAAACACCCGACTGGGTTATGATCGAAAAACAAATGGAGAAATCGCACCCTGGTTTTTTGAATCGTCTGCAGACAAAATATCCTGTCATCTCTGTAAAAGATCAAAAGCTTTGTTGTTACATTCGTTTGGGGCTATCAAGCAAAGAGATTTCCGGCTTGTTAAACATTACTCCCAAAAGCGTGGAAATTGCCCGTGTCAGATTACGGCAAAAGCTTCAACTATCATCTAAAATTCGCTTATCAACATTTCTAATGCAGTTTTAAGTTACGTTATTTACTGCTTTTCTTGTTTAAATGTTATGTTATTAGTTTTATTTATAGTGCTGTAAATAAATATAATAAAAATATAATGTTGTGTTTTAAGTTCTTGTTGTTGTGTTTTTGTTAGGTATTTTGTAGCTGTGTCTATTTGTATTTCGTTTACATTTGGACTGTAACAAAAATATTTATGTCTCCAGAAACAGAAAATTTATATCGGAATTTATTCGACGAAGAAATAGGACAACTTGTTCATCAGGGATGTTCTTCCACCGATTGGAGTTTAATTCGTGTATCGCATGATTTTATTCCCGACAACATTGAAAACAGTAAATTTACCGGACATATTCGCCTGAACAGTTTTGCCGGAACAGTAAGTTTGGTGGGTGGAATTACCTTTAAAACCGGAATTTATAATGCATGGCTGCACAATTGCGAAGTGGGTAAAAATGCTCTTATTCATAATGTTAGAAGCTATATAGCCAACTACACGATCGAGGAAAATGTGATTATTCATAACATTACAACTTTGGCGGTTGATGGTGAATCTTCTTTTGGTAATGGAGTGTTGGTTGAGGCAATAAATGAAGGTGGTGGTCGCGAAATACCAATTTACGATTATTTGTCGACGCATGTGGCGTATATGATGGCCTTGTATCGACATCGGCCTAAACTGGTAAGTGCACTAAAATCGATGGTGGCTCAGTATGCCGACTTTGTAACAAGTACAAAAGGAACTATTGGAGCCCATTCGAAAGTACTGAATTGTAACACGGTATTGAATGTTAAAGTTGGTCCGTTTTCGACAATCGATGGTGCCAAAAAACTTCAAAATGGAAGTATAAACAGTAATTACGAAGCCCCGGTTGTAATTGGGGAAGGTGTAATTATGGATAACTTTATAGTAAGCTCCGGTTCCAGAATTGCCGATTCTACGCTTGTGTCTAAGTGTTTTATTGGTCAGGGCTGTATTCTCGACAAACATTATTCGGCTGAAAATTCGTTGTTTTTTGCCAATTGTCAGGGATTTCATGGTGAGGCTTGTTCCATTTTTGCAGGCCCATATACGGTAACTCACCACAAATCTACCTTATTAATTGCCGGAATGTATTCTTTTTTGAATGCAGGTAGCGGTTCGAATCAAAGCAATCATTTGTATAAATTGGGTCCAATTCATCAGGGAATTGTTGAGCGTGGTGCAAAAACTACAAGCGATTCTTATTTATTGTGGCCTTCGCGTATCGGGGCTTTTTCGTTGGTAATGGGCCGCCATTACAAACATTGCGATACCACCGATTTCCCGTTTTCGTATTTAATTGAAAGTAAGGATGAAAGCATTTTGGTGCCCGGAATTAATCTGAAAAGTATTGGAACAATTCGCGATACACAAAAATGGCCAAAACGCGATAAACGTACCGATTCGAATTTGCTCGATCTTATAAATTTTAATTTGTTGAGCCCTTATACCATTCAAAAAATGATGAAGGGCAGAAATAAAATGCTGGCGATCAGGGAAACTTCGGGAGAGCAGGCTGCTGTTTACAGTTACGATAAAATGAAAATTGAAAAGCGTGCGCTGGATCGTGGAATTGAACTGTATGAAATGGCCATTTGGAAGTTTTTAGGCAATTCCATTATTACGCGTTTGCAGGGTGGTGAGTATAAAACGAGTGAAGACATTCGTAAAGCGCTTCAGCCCGACTCGAAATTTGGCAAAGGAGACTGGGTTGATTTGGCAGGGATGATCTGTCCGTATGAAGCCCTGGATAGTTTGCTGAAATCGGTTGAAGATGGCACAGTCTTGTCGTTGGAGGAAGTAAATTCGGGCCTGGTTATGCTGCATAAAAATTACTACAACTACGAATGGACATGGGCCGTTGATGCACTGGAGCAGTTTTATGGTAAATCGATTGATGTTTTTGATGGAGAAGATGTGATAACGATTGTGGAAAAATGGCAGAAAAGTGTGTTGGAAATTGATAAGTATTTGTATGAAGATGCAAAAAAAGAGTTTTCGATGATAAAAATGACCGGATTTGGTGTGGATGGACATGACGGTGCAAGAGAGCAGGATTTTACAGAAGTGCGAGGTGAGTTTGATAAAAATGAAACAGTGAAAGCCATTAAACTCCATATGGAGAAAAAAGCCAGTCTTGGCAACGAGATGATCTCTCTCATGAAAAAATGTAACAATTCGAAGGTTTTAAATTAAAATTTATGTGCGGAATAGTAGGATATATAGGAGAGAAGGAAGCGTTTCCGATTATTGTAAACGGATTAAAACGATTGGAGTATCGCGGTTACGATTCGGCCGGAGTTGCACTTTTTAACGGAACGCTCACAAACTATAAAAAGAAAGGGAAAGTGGCGGACCTTGAGCATGCTGTAGTCAACAAAAACCTTTCGGGAACCATTGGAATTGGCCATACGCGCTGGGCAACCCACGGCGAACCAAGCGACGATAATGCGCACCCTCATAGTTCTATGAATGGGATCTTTTCGATTGTGCACAACGGGATTATCGAAAATTATGCACGTTTAAAAAATGACCTGATCAAACATGGTTACTCATTTCAGAGCGAAACAGATACCGAAGTTTTAGCGAATTTAATCGAGTTCTTTTATAATCAGGATGAGTCAATGACATCGGAGGGAGCCGTTCAGTTGGCCTTGTCGAAAGTGGTCGGCGCTTATGGAATCGCCGTGTTGTGCAAAAAGGAAAACGATAAAATTGTTGTTGCCCGAAAAGGAAGTCCGCTTGTTGTTGGCCTGGGTAATGGCGAATATTTTATTGCCAGCGATGCTTCGCCAATTGTCGAGTTTACAAGTCAGGTTATTTATCTGAACGATGAGGACATTGCTATTCTGCAAAAAGATGGATTTACGCTAAAGAACGTTCAGAACAATCCGGTTTCTTTAAAAGTATCTAATCTTGATCTGGAAATTGGCGAACTCGATAAAGGCGATTATGAGTATTTTATGCTCAAGGAGATTTATGAGCAGCCCAAAACCATTGAAGAGACATTTCGCGGGCGATTAAAATCTGATTATTCCGAAATTGTATTGGGGGGCCTGATGAATGTTTTTCCAAAGATTGAGGCAGCTCAGCGCATCATAATAATTGGGTGCGGAACCTCGTGGCATGCTGCTTTAATTGCGGAGTACATGATGGAAGAATATGCCCGGGTTCCGGTTGAAGTGGAATATGCGTCGGAGTTCCGCTATCGAAAACCGGTTATAAATTCAAATGATGTTGTAATTCTTATCAGTCAGAGTGGGGAAACTGCAGATACGCTTGCAGCCTTGCATTTGGCAAAGGAAAAAGGAGCAACCGTAATCGGAATTTGCAACGTGGTGGGCTCAACATTAGCGCGCGAAACCGATGCCGGAGTGTATACGCATGCCGGAGTTGAAATCGGTGTGGCGTCGACAAAAGCTTTTACAGCGCAGGTAACCGTTCTTACCATGATTGCCTTAAAGTTAGCCAGACGAAAAGGTACCATCGATCCGGAAGAATATAAAGCGCTGGTGAAAGAGCTGGCTGCAATTCCTGAAAAGGGAAGAGCAATTTTGGAAGGTAATGAGCATATAAAACGCATTGCTGAAAAGTATTACGAGGCTGTAAATGCTTTGTATTTGGGGCGCGGATACTTATTTCCGGTTGCTTTGGAAGGCGCTCTAAAACTAAAGGAAATCTCGTATGTGCATGCCGAAGGGTATGCTGCCGGAGAGATGAAACACGGACCCATTGCGCTGGTTGATGATAATTTACCGGTTGTTGTGGTTGCTCCTCAGGACGACTATTATGAGAAAGTAGTGAGTAATATTCAGGAAATCAAGGCACGGAAAGGAAATGTGATTGCCATTGTAACTGAAGGCGATACCGGCCTGAAAGAACTGGCCAACGATGTAATTGAGATTCCCAAATCGCATCCTGCCGTTGCGCCATTGTTGTCAGTGATTCCATTGCAATTGCTGGCTTATCATATTGCGCTGTTAAAAGGGTGTAATGTCGATCAGCCCCGTAACCTGGCCAAATCGGTCACAGTGGAGTAGTTTGAAAAGAGTTAATCCATTTCCGTTAGAATCCGGTACGGATTCGATTGTAGTAGTATCATTATTGGCCGATAGAATACCCCTGCACCGAGCGATTTTATCGCGTGGTTTTATGGTAGTGTTACACGATACAACCTAAAATCCGCAAGTCTCATTTTTACAGGCAATATTTTTGAATAATTGGGCTTCTAAAATTTAAGCCGATCCCAATTATTAGTTCAACCAGCTCATTTTGGGCGAATTTATTACATTCTACTTAGGATTATTAGAGTTCAGAGCGTATGCATTTATTGGAATTGCTTCTTCCTCAATTCTTCGTTTAAGGATTAACTGGTTTCTGGTT
>JAPOHD010000024.1 GCA_026671195.1 Draconibacterium aestuarii
ATGGTGACAGCACATTTACTGAAGCAGGTACAAAAGACGTAATATTCAAGTCAGCTTTGGGTTGCGACAGCACAATTGCAGTTACACTGAATGTGAATCCTACTTATACAGGTACTGACGTTGTTACCATCTGCGACAGCGAACTACCTTACCAGTATGGCAATTCCACATTTACCGAAGCAGGTACTAAAGAAGTAGTATTCCAGGCTATAAACGGTTGTGACAGCACAATCACCGTAACACTAAATGTTATTGAAAGTACTACCAGCACAACTAATATTACTGAATGCGATTCATACACATGGAACGGTACAACATATACACAAAGCGGAACATATACTGCAAAATTTAAAAATGCAGCTGGCTGTGATTCTATTGCGATTTTAGTCCTGAATATACTCAAAAGTGGAAAACAAACGATTAACAAAACTGAATGTGACCAGTATGTATTGAATGGAGAGGTATTTACCCAAAGTGGGACATACACAAGAGTGGTAACCAATAACAACGGTTGTGATCTTACCATTACGCTTAACTTAACAATATTAAGTGACGATCCGGTTGTACTTACCAGCGAAGCAACTGACTTAACCGTTGAATGCGACGGAGAAGGCAACACAGAAACGCTGAACGAATGGTTGGCAACACAAGGAACTACAGGTGCCGCTGAGGCTGGTTTTGGAACTATTTCGTGGAACCACAACTACGAGGCACTTACACCAGGTTGCTGCAACACAGGTTCTGCAACAGTAACATTTACGGCATCTGATGATTGTGGAAACACCGTATCAACCACTGCAACATTTACAATTATCGACAGCGAAACTCCAACATTTACGGCTCCGGCTGACATTACCATTTACTCAGCTGATGATTGTCAGTACGATGCAAGTGTTGAAACAACCGGCGATGTTACCGATGAAACAGATGTTTGCTGCACCGATTTTAATGCAGAATTCACAGATGTTATCGAACAAGGTTCGTGTGCCGGAGAATGGATTATTACACGCACCTGGACATTGGTTGACGGTTGTGAGAACGAAGCAGAACCACAAGTTCAGACTATTACCGTAATGGACAATACGCTTCCAACAGCTGTTTGCAAGAACATTACAGTTCAGCTCGACGAAAATGGAACTGCAAGCATTACTGCTTCCGACATCGACGGAGGTTCATCTGACAATTGCGGAATAGATACATTGCTTATTAGCCAGGAAACATTCGTTTGCGAAAACCTTGGTGAAAATGAAGTTACTCTAACCGTTGTTGACCAGTGTGGAAATACTTCAATATGTACTGCCGTTGTAACGGTTGAACAAGGTAGTTTCGACTGTGGCACAAATCAATTGAAAGCGAATCCTGATGTTCTTACCTTAATTTACTGCCCGGGAAGAAACGTTTCAGGTGATATCGACCTATTTGCCAACGATGAAGGATTCTCGGCAGAGGATGTAAGTTTCAACGTGTTGACTGATATTCCGGATAACGTTTCTATTACAGATGGAGCTCTGGATTACATTAACGCAGCAGCAACTCAGGCAGTTATTACTTTAACTTACTCAGTATGCCACAACGTTAATACCGAAAACTGCGACACAGCAGAGGTAACAATTCATGTATTACTCGATTCGGATTGCGATGGAGTACCAGACAACGAAGATATTGATGACGACAACGATGGTATAGTTGATACCGATGAAGAAGCAAATGCCTTGACAGCCAACCTGGATTCGGATAGTGACGGTATTGTTGACCGATTGGATATAGACTCTGACAACGATGGTATTGTTGATAATATTGAATGGCAATCGACTATTGCAGAAGGTGGAGATTATAATTATGTAACCCCACTGGGCACCGATACAAACGAAGATGGCTGGGATGATGCCTATGATTCTGAAAATGGAGGAAACTACTATGAAGCCTGGGATACAGACGGAGATGGTACACCCGACTACCTGGATGAAGATTCCGATGGTGACGATATAGATGACTACATTGAAGGTTGGGATGCTGTTCCTCACGATACAATTGCCGATACTGACTACACAGGTATCGACACTGACGGCGATGGATTGGATAATGCATACGACACATACAACACAGGCATTGAATGGTTGAACGGTAAAAATGCAATTGGTAGCAATGCTCCATTACAGGACATGGCCGGAGATACAATAAATGGTGTTCGCGACTGGCGTGATACTTATTCTCCCCCACCAATTCCACCTAAACCACAGGCAACAACTCTGTTTATTCCTGAAGGGTTCTCTCCGAATAACGATAATAAGAATGATTATTTTGAAATTTTAATGAATGAGGATGACACCGATAATGTACTCTTTGGTGAGACTTATCCTGATGCTCATCTGTACATCTACAATCGTTGGGGAAATCTGATTTTTGAGAAGGAACATTTTGGAAACTATCAGGTATGGGGCAATAAGGTAGATACCTGGTGGGATGGTCGTTCAGAACACGGCTGGACCGTAGGTGGAGGAAAAGTGCCCGTTGCAACCTACGTTTATGTACTGATACTGGAAGGTAGCACCGTTGAGAAAGGAACTGTATTTGTAAATTATTAATCCAATTAATACGCAATAAGATGAAAACGACAAAAAATAAAAAACAAAACGTGAGTTTGAAGAGTTGTGTACTATGGATTATTCTTATCCTTGTTTCAACAACCGGAGAGATTCGAGCCCAGCAGGAACCTACCTACACCCAGTATATGTTCAATACTCAAACCATTAACCCTGCCTATGCAGGTACTTGGAACGCATTTGGAGTTATGTTACTGGCACGTGAACAGTGGGTAGGAGTTGATGGTGCCCCGTCAACACAAACATTATCATTCCAAAATCTTCTTAAGAATCAGAAGACAGGTTATGGTGTGAATATAATAAATGATAAATTTGGTAAGGAAAAACGACTTTCAGTTTATGGCGACTATTCTCATTTGGTTCAAATGACAACCAAATTAAATCTCCGCCTTGGATTAAAAGCCGGATTCTCAGCTTACAGTAACAATCTGGGGAATTACCAGGTTATTAATGACGATGATCCATTTTTCCAGGGAGAAGTTGACTATAAATTTATGCCCAACTTTGGTATCGGATTATTTTTGTATCAAGACAATTTTTATGCTGGTTTGTCGGTTCCCAAGATTGTAAAAAACGAATTTGAGAACAATTATAACAATTATTCAAGCCAGGCAGAATTACGCCATTTCTATCTAACAGGTGGTTATATCTTTAATTTATCAGAGAACTTTATATTTAAACCAACCGCTCTGGGGAAATTTGTTCAGGGGGCACCCGCACAAGTGGATTTATCTGGTAATTTTTTAATTAAAAACAGAGTATGGTTAGGCGTTATGTACAGATCTGGTGACGCATTTGGATTTCTGGGGCAATGGATAATTAACAATAAGTTGCGTCTTGGTTATTCTGTTGACTTTTCAACAAATAAAATACGTTCTTACCAAAACGGTACGCATGAGGTAATGATTTCATACGAAATAAGTAAGATTAAAGAAGAAGTGATAAACAGATACTTCTAAAGAAAAAAATTGATGTTGTGTTTAGAACCCGAGTTTCAGCTTTCCTTGCTGGGGCTTGGGTTTCTTGTTATTATGAGTCAATACTATCTCATCAATTTCAGGCAAACAGCGACCACAAGAGGTTCCGGCACGACTAATCATTTGAATATCGGAAGTTGATTCGGCTCCTTTTTTTAACAACGAACATATCTCCTTTTCATCAATAAAATTACATAAACACACAAGTCTGTTTGCCATTCTGTATTCATTTTAAAGCTTTCAAGCTAAACTAAAAGTTATTCTCCGGTTTCACGTTACTGCTTTCATTAACTCATCAACCCAGGAATTTGTTTTCGGCATAAACTTTTATCGTCCTGTATATCTCAATCACCTTATCGTTTTTAGGCATCGAGTTATAAATTTTTTCGAGGAAACGATTCTTCATTACAACTTCAAACGAGGATTTAAAGTTAATATCGTAGACCCACGATAATTGCATTACTTTTATATCGAGCTGACTCTCTACTTTTTCCTTCGATACCAGCGAACCTTTTACTACTTCTTTCCAAACATCTTTCGAAACAGCAGTTCCGGTTGGCATTTCCCAGGTTAACGTATGGTTTGCTCTAGCTCTCGGATTTGAGTAGTAATCAGTTAATACTTTTAAGATATCAAGTTTGTCGGCATCCCGAATGATTTTTGCAAACAGTATTTCCTCCTCAGACATTCCTTTCGGCAAATTCCGTTTATTATGATTTGCTATGGCAAACATTGCAAGTTCTGTTTGCTTTTCATCAAGTAAATCAAAAAAAGTTCCGTCTTTTAATACCTGTAATGAATAATCTGCATGATCTACAGATTTTGAATCATCAAAAGTATTGTATTCAACAAGTTGCTTAAACCGGCCAATGTCGTGAAACAAACCAATAAAAAAAGCCAGCGATTTATCTTTCTCTCCTAAATCCAAGCGCTCCGCCAGCTGAAGTGCAGTTTCTGCCACTCTTATCGAATGATCTTTCTTTATCTTGAAATTATTCTGTTGTTCTTCAGTAAGTCCGTTAAATGAACTGTAATACACATCAAACTTCTTCGTTGAAAGGTTAACCCACTCTTCCATAAATCCTGATTTTTTAGTCCGACAAATGTAATTATATAAGTACATAGCCATTATTCAGCCTGCCAAATTTTTATCAACATTTAACCTTATGTATACGGATAAAAAATATGTCTTGATGATTGAGGAATTTTACTATTTTTGCAGCCACAAAACGGTCCCATAGTTCAATGGATAGAATACAAGATTCCGGTTCTTGCGATCTGGGTTCGAGTCCCGGTGGGATCACCACAAAACTGCATTTAGCTACAAATCTGCTCTTTGCAGTTTTTTTATATCTTAACATCACAGTACATATCAGCTAATATTTTCTTTTTTTGAGTAGCGAAGATTTTGCGTAAAAATTACAAATCCATCGGATTTTTGAAGTAATCCCAATTAGGCAATCGTGAAAAACAAAAAAAGCTCCAGTTAAACTGAAGCTTTTTGTCTTGGTGTGACTCAGCTGGGTCTCGAACCCAGGACCCCATCCTTAAAAGGGATGTGCTCTACCAACTGAGCTACTGAGTCATCCTTGTAGTGCCCTTGTTTTTCAAAGGCGATGCAAACAAACTTGTTTTGCATCATAAAAAAAGGTCGACGCATATCGACCTCCTTTTGTGGGGAGTACTGGATTCGAACCAGTGACCCCCTGGGTGTAAACCAGGTGCTCTGAACCAACTGAGCTAACCCCCCAAAATTTTAGTTACTTACAAACAAAATCTGCATTTGAAAACAAAAGAGGTCAACTCTTAGTCGACCTCTTTTGTGGGGAGTACTGGATTCGAACCAGTGACCCCCTGGGTGTAAACCAGGTGCTCTGAACCAACTGAGCTAACCCCCCAAATATGCTATTTCTGTTTCTGAACGCGCCCCCTTTTCAGTAAGGCGCTGCAAATATAATAGCTATTTTTAGTTCTGCAAAAATTTACGAAAAAAAATTACGATAAAATCTCAGCCACTACAAATGTACTGCCTCCAATAAATATAAAATCGTTTTTATCTGCATTGGCCTTGGCTTCTGCCACTCCTTGAGTTACAGAAGTATAACTATCTCCTTTTAATCCTATTTCACCAGCACGGGTTAGCAATTCATTTTCATCCATGGCCCGCGGAAGATTTGCCCGTACAAAATAATACTGCGCATTTTGAGGTAACAATGCCAATACTTTATCGGGATTTTTATCGGCAACCGTTCCAAAAACAATATGCAGACTTTTGTACGCCGTATTATTTATCTGTTCAACCACTGCTTTTATACCGTCTTCGTTGTGTCCGGTATCGCAAACAACCAGCGGATTGTTTCCCAGTATCTGCCAACGGCCCAGCAAACCACTTTTTTCTGAAACATTTGCCAGTCCTTCGTATAAACTTGCATCCGAAATTTTTATTCCCTTTTCATTTAAAAGTTCAACTGCTTTTAACACAGCCGGTATATTTTTATGCTGATAAACTCCCAGTAAGTCCAATTTCAGATCGGGCAAAACCGACATACCATTTTTCTTTACTTTTAAGTTTTGTTTGCCGTCCATTCCCAAAGTAGAATAAACCACTTCAAATTCCTGATCGGCAAAATAAATGTCGGTGCTTTTTTGTTCTGCTGTTTTTCGAAAAACCTCCACCGTTTCATTTTGCGTTGTTCCAATCACAACCGGGACATTCGTTTTTACGATTCCAGCCTTTTCTCCGGCAATCTCCTCCAGAGTTTCACCCAATAAATTCGTATGATCCAAACCAATATTTGTTATCACACTCACTTCGGGCGAAATTATATTTGTTGAATCAAGCCTTCCTCCGAGTCCTACTTCAACTACAGCAAAGTCAACTTCCTTGCGTGCAAAATAGTCGAATGCCATGGCAACAGTAAGTTCAAAGAAGGAAGGTTCAATTTTCCACAAATCATTGTTAATTCGATAATTCTCCACCCAGCTCACCACTTCACTTTCGGGCATCATTTCACCATTAATACGGATTCGCTCTCTAAAATCTTTAAGATGAGGTGATGTGTAAAGGCCGGTTTTATAACCTGCCGATTGCAATACCGATGCCAACATATGCGCCACCGAACCTTTACCATTAGTACCTGCTACATGTATCGTTTTAAATTTTCGATGCGGATTTCCGTACAAGCTGTCGAGCTGTATCGTATTGTCGAGATTATTTTTGTAGGCTGCCGGGCCACTTCGCTGAAACATGGGAAGTTGCCCAAACAAATATTCCAAGGTAGCTGCGTAATTCAATTCATTTAAATTTATTAACCGTTGCAAGTTTATTAAATTTTATTCAGCCCCGAATTATTTCTCGTCAAATTATCTACATTTAAAACAAATCAATTAGGTATGCTAAGTAAAACTAAAAAGAGTAAAATTTTCGTTCTGGACACTAATGTAATTTTACACGACCACACATGCATTTACCAGTTCCAGGATAACGACATTATCCTTCCAATAACAGTCCTCGAGGAGCTGGACAAATTTAAGCGAGGCAACGACCTGATCAACTTTCAGGCACGCGAATTTACACGTGTGCTCGATGATATTGTTGGTGATGATATTTTTAACGGTGGAAAATCGCTGGGTACAGGAAAAGGAAAACTCCGCATTGAAACCGGAAAACCATTTTCGGATGAGTTAAAAGCTTCGTTCCGCGAAGATATTCCCGACCACCGTATACTTTCTATTGCCGAATACACGGCCAATGCGTATCCAAAACGAAAAACAATTCTGGTAAGTAAAGACATCAATCTTCGCATGAAAGCCAAATCGCTGGGAGTTCAGGCAGAAGATTACAAAACCGACCAGGTTACCGACCAGAATGTACTGGATAAAACAGTAACTACCTTCGACAATTTTGATGATGGTTTAATTGATGTTTTGTACAACCAGGGTTCGTTTGCAGTTTCCGATGTCCAGGAAAACTTTAGCCCCGAAGCCAACGAATGTTTTATTTTCAGAGGAAGTTCTTCGAGCGCTTTGGCACGCTACGACAACAAATCGGAACGTATTTACCGCGTTGAGAAAAAATCAGCTTACGGAATTAAGCCACGAAATGCAGAACAAACTTTTAGTTTGAATATGTTGATGGATCCGGAAGTACGATTGATTGCACTTACCGGTAAAGCCGGAACGGGAAAAACGCTTCTGGCGCTTGCGGCGGCAATCGAACAAAACCGCTCGTTTGAACAGGTGTTACTGGCACGACCAATTGTGGCACTCAGCAACCGCGATCTGGGGTACCTGCCCGGCGATGCTTCGGAAAAAATCAATCCCTACATGCAGCCATTATTCGACAATCTTTCGGTAATTAAACATACATTCAACCCACGCAGTAACGAATACCAGCTTATTGAGGAAATGGTAAAGGAGGAACGTTTAAACATAACACCACTTGCCTACATTCGCGGACGGAGTTTATCAAATGCCTTTTTTATTATCGACGAAGCTCAAAACCTGACACCGCACGAAATTAAAACTATTATTACCCGTGCCGGCGAAGGAACAAAAATGGTATTCACGGGCGACCTGCAGCAAATCGATTCACCTTACCTGGATATGAAATCGAATGGTTTGGCATACATGACAGATCGTATGCGCAACCAGGACATTTTTGCCCATATTAACCTGGTAAAAGGGGAACGGAGTTATTTGGCTGAATTGGCAAGTAACCTACTTTAAAATAATCATTTGCAATAAGCAGCTTTTTTCTACCTTTGCAGCCTATTTAGATTTTATCAAAATAAGGAAATGAATTACAAAGGGAAGAAAGCTGCTTTTTATACACTGGGGTGCAAACTCAATTTTTCGGAAACATCAACTATTGCCGGCTCATTTAAAGAGGTTGGTTTTGAGCGTGTTGATTTTGAAGAAAAAGCGGATGTGTATGTAATCAATACTTGTTCGGTTACTAACCAGGGCGACAAAGCCAGCCGAAATATTATTCGAAAAGCAGCCAAACAAAACCCCAATGCAATGGTAATTGTGGTGGGTTGTTACTCGCAATTAAAACCCGACGAAGTGGGTCATATTGACGGTGTTGACATGGTTTTGGGAACACAGGAAAAATTTACAATCCCGGCATTTCTTGGCGATTTGAGCAAAAAGGAAACCACAGAAATAAAAACGACCCGTTTAGCAGACATAAAAAGTTACCACAAAGCATTTTCGTGGGGTGATCGCACACGCAGCTTCCTAAAAGTTCAGGACGGTTGCGATTATTATTGTTCATTTTGTACCATTCCGTATGCACGTGGAAAAAGCAGAAACGACAATATTTTAAATACCGTTAAGGAAGCTCAAAAATCAGTACAAAAAGGATTCAAAGAAATTATACTTACCGGTGTAAACATCGGTGACTTTGGAAAATCTACCGGAGAAAATTTTCTTGATCTGTTAAAAGCTCTGGAACAAGTTGAAGGGCTTGAACGTTTGCGTTTGGGATCCATCGAACCCAACCTTTTAAAAGATGAAATTATTGAACTGGTTTCCAAATCGAAGGTAATTATGCCTCACTTTCATATTCCTTTGCAAGCCGGTTCCGACGAGATTCTGTCGCTGATGAAACGAAAATACTCTACGGCTTTATTTGCCAAACGAGTACACCGTATCCGTGAGATTGTACCGCATGCATTTATTGGAGTTGATGTAATTGCCGGCACAAATGGCGAAACCGAAAATTATTTCCAGGAATCATTCGACTTTATAAACAGCCTCGAAATTTCGCAGTTGCATGCCTTTACTTATTCGGAAAGAAGCGGAACACAAGCTTTAAAAATTCCGTGGAAAGTGGAAGTGGAGGAACGTAAAAACCGTACGCAGAAATACATCAACCTTTCGGAGAAAAAACTTCGGGCGTTTTACGAAAAACAATTGGGAACCGAACAAACAGTTCTTTTTGAAGCCCAAAAGAACCAGGAAAAAATGCATGGTTTTACCGAAAACTACATAAAAGTTGAAGTACCTTACAACGAAAAACTGGTCAACAAACTTGGCGTGGTAAAATTAAAATCAATTCTACCCAATGGAAATGTTGAGGTAGAAATGATTTAAGAAATCTCTTTCTTTCAGACCAACACCTCTCACGAAGAAATTGATTCTTTCCTGCGTAATCATCATTCTGAATTGCCCCTAATTTCAATTGCAATAAGGCAATCGTAGTAAACCCTCTAAGCGGTTCAAATTCACAAAGTGCATAAAAAGGAAAGATTCCTCACTTTATTCGGAATGACAACATTGTATTGGATTTATTAGAGGAGAGAGCAGGTTGCAAAGCCGCCTGCTCTCTCCTCTCCTTTTATAAACACGTTTGTCATTCCGAAGGAGAATCACGACTGAGGAATCTGTTCACGGATTAACTTCAAACAGGAACAGAATTTACTTGCTTAAATAAACTTCTCACCACAAGAATTTCCCTATTTTTACACCAAATACAATCACCAATGGATTACAAAAAACTATGTTTTCAGGTTCAGGAAATTGCCCGCACAACTGGTCATTTCATTCGCAATGAACAGAAAAAGATTTCAGCAAAAAACATTGAAATTAAAAGTGTTGCCAGCCTGGTAACTTACGTCGATAAAACCGCCGAACAACAAATAGTTTCGGCCTTAAAAGAGCTGATTCCTGACTCGGGTTTTGTAGCCGAAGAAGGAACCGCCGATTCGAACAACGAAAAATATACCTGGTTTGTTGATCCACTTGATGGAACAACCAATTACATTCACGGACTGGCGCCACACTCGGTAAGTATAGCTTTGGCCGAAGGTGACAATTTGGTTTTGGGCGTAGTGTACGAAGTGGGCGCCGAAGAACTATTTTACGCATGGAAAAACAGCCCTGCCTTTTGTAATGGCGAGGAAATTCATTCAGCAAACCGATCAAAATCGGAAGATACTTTAATTGCCACCGGATTTCCTTACTACGAATTCGATCGTATGGACGACTACATAGAAGCCATGAAAGTATTGATGCAAAGTACACGCGGAATCCGTCGGTTTGGATCGGCTGCAATTGATCTTTGTTATGTGGCTGCCGGACGTTTTGATGCGTTTTGGGAACATGCCTTGCATGCCTGGGATGTAGCAGCCGGGGTTTTTATTCTTCAACAGGCAGGTGGAAAAACGGTTGACTTTAACGGTGGCAAAAATTGGTTGTTTGGAGGCGAACTGATTTCAGCCAGCGGAAGTTACTTCCCAGAATTTTATGGTATAATAAATAAATACCTGGGCACAAAATAAGTCTCCGTTTTACTCTGTGTCTTCTTTGTGTTCTCTGTGGTAAAATTCGTAAATTGCGAAAAACAAATTAACATGGCAGAAAAAGAAATTTCGCTTTTAAAGGAACAACTGGCACGCCTCGACGAGAAAAAATTCGACCTGGATGCGTGGAAAAATCACACCTTGATTTTTTTGGAACGAATTTTTGGAAAAGATAATTCCAAACTGAAAATTATCAGGGACTTGCATTACGATTATTCAAGCTGGAATTTGCGCGACACAGCTGCTTCCGGCAAATCGAAAGACAAAGATCCGGTAAAAATGCAGGCTCGTGAAATTTTGCAGGCTACCATTCTGGAACTGGAAACACTGGGACTGCCGCAGGGAGAAGACGACCAAAGAAAAGTGTGGCTTTTACTTCAGGATGAATTAACCGGAAAACAAACAAAAGAAATTGAAGCCTTACTTAAATCGGATGACAAAGAAAAGGCGAAACGAATTAGTAAGATCCTGGAAAATATCGATAAAGAAAACCTGGCTGGTGTTCTTGCAAAACTACTGACGAACTAGCGGATGACAAAAACAAAAAAGGTTGCTATTGTAATTTTAAACTGGAACGGGGTAAAACTTTTCCCGGATTTCCTTCCATCAATACTGGAACATTCACAAGGCGAAAACATCGAAATAATTATTGCCGACAATGGCTCAACAGACCATTCGCTTGACTATTTAAAAACCAATTACCCGACGGTGACACTGATGGATTTGGAAACCAATTACGGTTTTGCCAAAGGTTACAACGTGGCATTGCAACAAATTGACGCCGATTATTTTGTTCTGTTAAATTCGGATGTAAAAGTTGAAAAAGGATGGATTGAACCTTGTATTAAACAATTTGAGAAGGATCAGAAAATTGCAGCGGTGCAACCCAAAGTATTGAGTTATAACGAACCCGAATATTTTGAGTATGCCGGAGCTGCCGGTGGTTTTATCGATAAATATGGTTATCCGTTTTGTCGCGGCCGAATACTTGACAAAGTTGAAAAAGACGAAAAACAATACAATACATCATCTGAAATTTTTTGGGCAACGGGTGCCTGTATGTTTGTACGGGCCGATGTTTTTAAAAATTCAGGTGGTTTGGATGCTGACTTTTGGGCCCACATGGAAGAAATTGATTTGTGCTGGCGGCTTAAAAACCGGGGATACAAAATTGTATACGAACCTCAAAGTACAATCTATCATCTGGGAGGCGGCAGTTTGGAGTACGGCAATCCCAAAAAGGTATATTTAAATTTCCGCAACAACCTTTTTATGCTGTATAAAAATCTCCCGAAAAAGAAATTTACACGCAGACTACTATCAAGAATGATACTGGATGGTGCGGCGGCGGCTAAATTTTTACTCGGATTCGAATTTAACGCATTTTGGGCAGTAACTCGCGCGCACGCATCATTTTACAAAAATTTCTCATTGTTACTCACCAAACGAAAAGCCTTACAAAAACAAGTGATTGTTAATGATCATGAACAAATGTTCCAGGAAAGTATAATGTGGAAATTCTTTATTCAGAAAAAATATAATTTTGCCGACCTGAATTTCAATCCAAAATAAAATGCAGAAATTACAATTCACCGAACCGATTTATACCTATCAAATTGATTTTGTTGGGCACGTTAACAATATTATTTACGTGCAGTGGCTGGAAAATGCACGTGTTAAACTAATTGAAGCCATGGACCTTTCGATTCTGGACCTGTCGGTAAAAGAAGATATTTTACCCATAATTACCGAAACCACTATTCAATATAAAAAGCCCTTTTTCCTAAACAATAAAGTACAAGTTGAGGTCTGGGTATCGGAACTGTTTAATGTTTCTGCCAATTTTAAGTTTCGTTTTCTGAATGAAAAAGGAGATGTATGTTCCACTGCTCAGCAAAAAGTATTGTTTATTGATAAAGCCACACAACGTCCATCACGAAAAATTATAAAATTTAAAGAAAATTTTGAGCGGTATTTAATTCAGGAGTAGCCTTAATTTTATATTTAATCATTGACTTTGTAACGTTTCAAAAGTTGCCGATAGTTTTCGGGAGTATCCATATCTTCCAGAATATCGGCGCATTCGCAGCCAATTACCCGATCCGGATATTTATTGATAATCGTTTTAGCTCCTTGAGTTCCGTCCAGGCACATGAGTTCGTTAAAATAAACTTTATCGAAAAGAGCAGGTGCACCTCGCCACCCCGAAACACTTTGCGAAACAATTATCTGACGTTTTTCTGCTTGAAATTTCGAAATGAGATTTTTGAAGTGGTCTGTTGTTACAAGGGGTTGGTCTATCAAAGCAAAAAGTACTCCTTTTGCACCAGGAACTTCCCTTTCAACACGCTTTATACCGGCGGAGACTGAACTTCCCATTCCCTTTTCCCATAAATTGTTTAGAACAATTTCTACTTCCGTTTTTTCAAACAGAGGAATAATCTGCCCGGCTGATGCGCCCAAAACAACATATAGGGGTTGAGTAGTTGCTTTTAACACATTTATTTGATGCTCAATTAAAGTGCCGGCTCCCCAGGGCAATAATTGTTTGGGCCGCTGCATGCGTGAAGAATTACCTGCTGCCAACAGTATTATTGGTATTTTATCCATGAATTGCTCCCTCTTTTTCGCGCAGAGCAACAGGTCGCTGGCTTCGAACCACACTTAAAATCTCAGCTAAAATTGAAATGGCAATTTCCGAAGCACTTTCTGCTCCGATATTTATCCCGGTTGGCCCGTGAATCTGATCAAGAAAATCAAGTGGAATATCAGGATTATAATCCAGCAGCATAGAAATCACCCGCTCTCTCCTGCTTACCGATCCCAACAATCCCAGGTATGCCAGCTTTGTATCTTTTAAAGCCATCAGATATTGTACATCTTTATTAAAACTATGTGTTATTAACACCACTGCAGTTTGCTCATCAAAACCCGAGGTATCAATATTATCAATGGCAGGAGTTATCAATGCTCTGGCCCCGGGGAAATAATCGCATGATTTTTCCTGATCGGGAGAAGCCACCACAATAACTTCCCACCCCAGTAATTTGGCTGCCTGGCATAACTGAACGGCATCGTGTTCGGCTCCGAAAATATACAGTTGAAACAGGGGACCAAATTCCTGCTCGAAACAGGGCTGGTTATTTATACTATCAATACTAAAGGAGGGATTCAGAACATGTTGTTTTCCATCCAGAATAAGAACCGAACCCACATCAGAATATTCACCAACTTCGTTTCTAAAAGTAGATTCTAATTTGAAGGGCCGCCTGTTTTCCAGTTGTTTTTCAAAATCAAGGAGCAATTCTGAAGATAAAAATACTGGTTCAATAAGAATGGTAATGATCCCTTCGCAACCAATCCGCAATCGCCCATCGTAGCTTATTATTTTGGCTTTGTTATTTATGAAAACACTTTGAGCCTGACGTTCGATCTCACTCTCCACACATCCCCCACTCACTGCACCCGCATATTCACCATCTTCGCGAATCAGCATTCGAACACCGGGACGACGATAAGATGAACCATTAAGAGCAACTACTGATACAAAGACCGCTTTTTTTCCTGATTGTTGCCATGCAGCCAGGGTTTCAAACAGGTGTTTTATTTCATGCGTCATAACTTATGTTTGAGCAATTTTTCTACTTAATCAAAAGAATTCTTTATAAAAGGCTGGTGGTAATAACGCGTTCCGGTTGCTTTATACATGGCATTTGCCAGTGCAGCCATAACCGGCGGATATGGTGGTTCGCCCAAACCGGTTGGATGAATATTATTCTCAACAAAATGTACATCGATCTTTTTGGGAGCTTCTGTGTAACGGATTAAACGATAACCATCGAAATTATTCTGATCGGGTTGTCCTTCAGAGAAAGTAAGTTCGCCATACATGGCCGTACCAATTCCATCAACCACCGATCCTTCTACCATATTCACAGCAGCGTCGGGATTCACAACAATTCCACAGTCAATTGCATTGTACACTTTTTCGACTTTGGGTTCGCCATTTTCCATTACCAGATCGACCACCTGTGCAGCATAACTTCTGTGACAGAAATAAGCTGCCACTCCCCTGCTTTTTCCTTCAGCAGCCTGATTCCATCCCGACTTTTCGCGCACCATTTCGAGTACGCCGGCATAACGCGAGGCATCGTAATCGTTGTTTTCGCCAACAGGATTTTCCTGAGCGCGTTTTAACAGATCGAGGCGGAACTGAATCGGATCGACTCCCATTTCTTCCGCCAATTCATCAAGGAACGACTGTTCGGCCGCAGCGTTAAAATTTGAACCGGGCGCCCGCATGGCACCTACACTGATGTTGGAATCGGTTTCCCAACTTTCGGCCAGGTAATTATCCAGTGCGCCTGCCGGAAAACGATTGGCATGCAAGGCATTCTCAGGAATTCCGCCCATTTTCACATGAAAAGCAGTTAAATTATTATCGGTATCAAGTGCTGCGCGATACACGGCGTGGTACATCGGCCGATAGATTCCGGCAGTCATTTCATCCTCGCGTGTATAAATCAGTTTAACTGGAGCTTTCATTTTTTGTGAAATTACAGCAGCTTCCACACCAAAGTGGCCATACAACCGTCGTCCAAAACCACCTCCCATCCGGGTCATCTGAACTTCAACTTTGTCCAGCGGCAAACCAAGTCTTTCTGCCACACTTTTTCCCATGTATTCAGGACTCTGAATAGGACCTACTACCACGGCACTGTCGGCTTTTACATCGGCAAAAAAGTTCATGGGTTCCATGGGGCTGTGTGCCAGAAAAGGAGCAGTATATGTACGTTCGATTACTCGTGCGGCATTTTTAAACTCTTCTTCCGGATTCCCGTCTCTTCTGACTATTTCTCCCGGTTTTTTCGCCATCTCTTTCATTTTCGCTATGTGTCCGAAAGTACTTTCCAGCCCGGCAGGTACATTCACTTCGTAATCGTTTCCCCACCCCGCCATCGAGATTTTCGATTCAGCAGACAGTTCCCACTCCACATTCAACATCAACTTGGCATTCCAAACTTCCCAGGTTGAATTTCCAATGATCACCACCTGTTCGTTAAACGAAATTGTATCCGACCATTGTCTTTTATAATCGTCGTTAAAGGTTTTCAGGGTAAATACATCTTTTATCCCCGGCATACTTTTTACTTCATCGGGATCAAACGATTTTAGTTTCATCCCAAATGCAGGTGGATGAATAAGCATTGCGTACAACATTCCATCCACTTTGTAATCGAGGCCAAACAATGGTTTACCGGTTACGATTCCCATTCCGTCGACATTCTTTCGTGAGGTTCCGACAATGCTAAAGTCATCAAGTTCTTTTAAATCCACTTTCTCGGGGACAGCGACTTGCGCAGCTACCGATGCAAATTCGCCGTAACCGGCCTTTTTGCCACTTCCTTCGTGCATTAAAACACCGGTCTCAGAAGTGACTTCTTCAACGGAAACATTCCACGCTTTGGCTGCTGCTTCCCGCAACATTGTCCGGGCAGTAGCTCCTGCCATGCGCAATGCCGACCAGGTTGTCCGGATCGAATCGCTTCCTCCGGCCAACTGACGCGTGTATTTGACCGTATCGAGTGGCGCCTGCTCAACCAGTACATTTTTCCAATCCACATCCAGTTCTTCAGCCACAATCATCGGCATGGAGGTTTTTACATTCTGACCAATTTCGGGATTGGGTGAAAAAATCGTCACCACTCCATTTTCACCGATCTTCAGGTAAGCATTTATCTCGAACCATTCATCTGGGATGGTCAGTTCCTTTGGCGTATTAACGCTGCAAGCCGAAGCCAGCCAGCTAAAGCCGATCATTAACCCGCCTCCGGCAGCGAGTGAACTTTTTAAAAATGAACGTCTGTTATAGGTTGTTTTTACAAGTGTCATCTTTCCTGATTTAAGTTAAATATTGCTCGTTTAGCAGAATGAGGCAGAAATTATACTTTTGAAGCTGTTTTTATTGCTTCCTTAATTCGTAAATAAGTTCCACAACGGCAAATATTTCCGTTCATTGCAGTTTCAATCTCCTCATCGCTGGGATGTGGATTTTCATTCAGAAGAGCGGCAGCAGACATAATTTGGCCCGATTGACAATAGCCACACTGAGCAACATCCTGTTCCAACCAGGCTTGCTGCACAAGGTGATCTCCGTCTTCAGAAAGTCCTTCGATGGTTGTAATTTGTTTATCGCCAACCGAATCGACGAAGGTGATACACGAACGAACGGCCTTCCCATCGAGATGAATGGTGCAGGCGCCACACTGTGCAACACCACAACCGTATTTTGTGCCTAATAAGTTGAGATGATCGCGAAGTACCCATAATACTGGAGTCGAAGGATCAACATCAACCTGATGTGTTTTCCCGTTAACATTAAGATTAAATACAGCCATATTATTAATTGTTATAAATCTTCTTATCAAATTGGTAGTACCAACAGTGTGTTTCCCAAGCTCTCACCTCTCCACTTTAACGCATTTAACAACAAACAGTTGCACAAAATGTTTAACATTTCGTATTTCCTAAGAAATACGTATTGAAAGAAACCATCGTGCTCCTTATTCATCCACCATTTTCTGGCTACTCTCGGGATAGCGGTGCCCAATAATATCTATCTGAGTTAAAGCAGTTTCAATCTGTGTTAAATCATTCGGACTTAAAACAACGTTTGCAGCTCCAACATTTTCTTCCAAACGATGAATTTTGGTTGTGCCCGGAATTGGAACAATCCATGATTTTTGTGCATTAATCCAGGCCAGGGCAATTTGAGCGGGTGTAGCATCTTTTTGTTCTGCAATTTGTTTTACCAAATCAACGAGCGCCTGGTTTGCTATGCGGTTTTCCTCAGCAAAACGTGGAATACCCTGACGGAAATCGTTGGAATCAAATTTTGTATTTATGTCGATTTTACCGGTTAAGAACCCTTTACCAAGCGGGCTGAACGGCACAAAACCAATACCCAATTCTTCAAGTGTCGGGAAGGTTTTTGTTTCGGGTTCGCGCCACCACAGGGAGTATTCGCTTTGCAATGCAGCTACAGGTTGCACTGCGTGTGCACGACGAATATTTGCTGCCCCTGCCTCCGACATTCCAAAATATTTTACTTTTCCTTCTGCAATCAAATCTTTAACGGTTCCGGCCACATCTTCAATCGGCACTTCAGGATCGATCCTGTGCTGGTAGAGCAAATCAATGGTTTCCACTTTCAAACGTTTTAGCGAACCTTCAACCGCCTGGCGGATATATGCAGGCTTGCTGTTTAGCCCGGCCGGTTTTCCATCCACGTAATTAAAACCAAATTTTGTGGCTATTACTACATCGTTTCGAAAAGGAGCGATGGCTTCGCCTACCACTTCTTCGTTTAAATACGGACCGTATATTTCGGCAGTATCGAAAAATGTGATTCCAAGATCATATGCTCTTTGTATTAATTTAATGGCTTCTTGTTTTTCTGTTGCCGGGCCATAACCAAAGCTCAAGCCCATACAACCTAAACCCAATTCGGATACTTCCAGTCCACTATTTCCTAATTTTCTTTTTTTCATACGATTAAAATTGTTTATTTAAAAAGCATCCGTAGATAACTCCCATGATTTTAATTATGCTTGTTTGTGGCAAATTTTTGTCATGGTCGTTTCATACTAATTTCCGTTACGTTTAACTTACGTTGAATACCATACAAAGTTGTGTTATTATTCTGAAAATTGTGTTATACAAATTACGGGTTTGATTACCATTATTACTGATTATTGCAAGAACACAATTAACTGACAATAAACAAATTGCATAAGCTCTACTATTGCCTCATAAGCTATTACGGGCATAAGTAGAAACTGATTCTTTGTAATGATTTGAAAAATTGAAACAGTTGAATAATTAATTTTACTTTTAGCGGAACTGCCACCCAAAGTGACAGTTCCGTACTCCTCTAAAAAAATGAATACAACCAAAAACCTTATGCGTAAGCTCTTTTATAGATTTCCAAAGCTTCTTCTTTTTCAATTTTGCATAAAGCTCCAATGTTTCCCCACTCGGTTGCTTTTTCTGCCAGATACTCCAGTTTATCTTCTTCCACACCTGCTTCTTTCAGGTTTTTGGGCATATTAAGTTTAAGCGTAAATTCTTTAACCTTTCTAATTCCCAGTTTAGCCGCAACAAAATCATCATCTTCCAGTACTCCAAATACATTACGTGCAAAGTTGGCAAACAACCAGGTGTACTCAGGCACTTTTCCCAGAGTTAACTCCAAATAAGCAGGAGTAACCAAAGCCAGCGTTATTCCATGTGTCATATCGTACAAACTTGAAAGCTCGTGGCCCATAGCATGCATCGGAAAATTCGAACCTTTTTTACCTACTGCAAACTGAAAGCTGGCCAAAGCCATAGAACTTGCCCACATAATGTTGGCGCGTGCATCGTAATCTTCAGGATTTGCCAAAACCCTTGGTGCATTTTTAACAATTGATTTCATTAATCCTTCGTTCATCATATTTTGCACATCGGTAGATTCGCTACCTGCAACAAAATAGCACTCAATTAAATGATCCAATGCATCGAAACAACCTGCCATTGAATGTTTCTCGGGTACTGAAAAAGTATATGATGGATCGAGAATCGAAAATTTCGGATACAAAAGCGGATGCATAATGGTGTGTTTTTTATGGTTTACCTCACCTGTAATTACACCTCCCATATCCAATTCGCTACCTGTTCCGGCCATTGTTAAAACCGATGCCAAGGGAGCAGCTGCTGTTATTTCGCCTTTTCCGTCGGCCATTAAATCCATTACATCGCCATCGTAACAAACGCCGGCCGCCATTGCTTTTGCTGCATCAATGGTAGAACCACCACCTACCGCCAAAATAAAGTCGCATGCATTTTCGCGGTATATTGCAATGCCTTTCCGAACATCTGCTACCGGTGGATTTGGTCTAATCCCATCACAATCTACGTATTCAATGTTTGCCTTTTTTAACTCATTTACAACTTCATCGTAAATTCCGTTTGCTTTAATACTTCCGCCGCCATAGGCAAGCATCACTTTATTTCCTCCAAATTGTTTAATCGAAGGAGCTAAATTCTCAATCTGGCCTTTCCCGAAAGAAACGCTCGTTGGTACATAAAAACTAAAATTTTCCATTATCTATTTCCTCTATTATAATTATTTATATTCCTCTATTTCAAAAGGCTTCCAAACCATTTTACGGTCTCCGGGTCGCGGTGACTAAAAAAAGAACTTTGTTGTTTATCCAATGCTTCAATTACGGTCATATCTTCTGTTGAAAGTTCAAAATCGAATACATCGATGTTTTGCTCCATGCGTTCTTTCCGAACAGATTTGGGGATAACCACTACATCGTTTTGAATCATCC
The DNA here is from genome assembly GCA_026671195.1 of Draconibacterium aestuarii. GTDB lineage: Bacteria > Bacteroidota > Bacteroidia > Bacteroidales > Prolixibacteraceae > Draconibacterium > Draconibacterium aestuarii. The sequence goes on from JAPOHD010000024.1 coordinate 20,265, forward strand.
AGCGCAAAGTTACCTGTGCTACTGATTTGCCATATTTTCGGCCAATAGCAGCTAAAACTTCGTTTATGAAAAAGTCGTTTCTGCCTTCTGCAAACGGAGCCCATGATTCGTGCTGCACACCATTTTCGGCCAGGAATTTATGCTCGTCGTGTCGCTGATAAAATGGATGTGTTTCAATCTGGTTTACCATTGGAACCACCTCGTTAAAATTAATAAGGTCAACCACCCGGTCGGCATAAAAGTTACTCACGCCAATGGCACGTGTTTTTCCTGCATTGTACAAATCTTCCATGGCTTGCCACGAACCGTGTACATTTCCAAATGGTTGATGAATCAAATACAAATCCAGGTAATCGAGTTGAAGTTTATTCAACGAAGTTTCAAAAGCTTTTTTAGTTGCTTCGTTACCGGTATTGGTCATCCACAATTTGGTGGTAATAAAAAGTTCATCGCGGTTAATACCGCTTTCTTTTATGGCATCGCCCACTGCTTTTTCGTTTTGATATGCCTGGGCAGTATCAATAGAACGATAGCCAACTTCAAGAGCAGTCAAAACGCTCTTTTTACATTCATCATAATCTGGAATTTGGAAAACACCATATCCCAAAATCGGCATTTCAATACCGTTATTTAATTCTACTGTTTTCATTGTTATACTGATTAAAATTTCACACTACAAAAGTCTGGAAAAAAGCACGCTCGATTGTTATACAGATTACGGATGGTTATACCATTTTTACAGGCCTGACAACCATATCGATCAAACACGATTAAACCACATGACAGCAAGAAAGCAAACCATTAAATACTTGTTTTGAAAATCAGGGTTAATTGACAATCAAACTATTTTTGATTCGTTGAATCCGACTACACCTAAGTGCTCTCTTGTGCCATCACCATCAATCCGTTAAACTATTTTCGCACCCGAAGAATAATAGGTTTTAAAGCTGCGCCATACGAATAAATAAATGTAAAGAGTAATGATATGGCTACCATGGCTGCGGCCGACCAGCTTAACATTATGGTTGGAAAATTGTCGTATTCCAAACCACCCAGGGCAGCACCACATGCAAAACCAAACTGTATAATTGAATTGTACAAACTCATGATTACCTGAGGTGCATCGGGTGCCAGATCGAGAACATTAAACCGCAACAAAGGTCCGGGAAGCCAAGCCGAGATCGCCCAAAACATTAAAACAAGAACCGTTGCATATGCGCAGCCACTCACCAACGACAAAACCGTAAGTGCCAAAACATGCGAAAGCATACTAAAAATTATCGTTTTCGGAACGCCCAGTTTTTTCCCCAACATAAGCACCTGATTTATTCCCGATTAATGTTGCCACACCAAAAGCAAAAAGAGCAACACTTATCATACTTTCAGTCATTAACGAAGTATTTTTTAAATACGGTGTGATGTAGGAATACAACATGGCATAACCGGTTATCCAAAAAAAGGAAACAAAAAAACTAACAATTAGCCTTGGCCTTTTTAAAATGGATAGTTGCTTTTTCAGATTTTCCGGCTTTTCGTCAAGAAGTGGCGGAATGTATTTATACACCACATAAATAGATATGAGACTAAACACAGCCGTAAACCAAAAAATTGTTTGCCAGCCAAATAAAGACGTTACCACTCTTCCCACAGGTAAACCTACTATTAACGCAGCGTTAAAACCAACAGTTACCGTTGCAATTGCACTTGCTCGTTTCCATTCAGGAGCTAACTTTGAAGCAGCTATAAAACAATAAACATTAAAAATGCCTACTCCTAAAGCCATTATTATTCGGGCCAAAATCAATAGCTGATAATTGTATGCCACACTCATTAACACACAGGCAACAACAATAATCGATAATGCTGTCATGAGTATTTTCCGTTGGTTTATACCTGCCATAAAATAAATGGCAATTGGTGTTCCAATGGCCGCAGTAATGGCAAACACAGAAATAAGCTGACCAGCTTGTGCAATGGTAATATTGGTCGATAGGGCTATTTTATCCAGAACTCCAACAATAACAAATTCGGAGGTTCCTAAAACGAAACAAATTATTGCCAGTACTATTATTTTCCAACTGTTCTTCATTCAAATTTCTTCTAACTAAATTAATTTTATCGGATACGATTTTTGATTCCGACTTTAACCACATTTGTATTTGTATTTTCCTTCGCAATTTGTCCAGACTTCCATCGGTACTTTTTTGTCGTCGGATTTTGTTCGTTGTAAAGCCAGGCTTACGGTTTTCCCATCAAGCTTTACAATACGTGCAGGAGCATCGATTACCGTAGAGTTTGAAGGTACATCGCGCATTACAATAACTGACTTTGCACCAATTTTTACATTATCGCCTACATGAATGGGCCCCAACAAGGTAGCTCCGGTTCCGATAAACACATTGTTACCAACCGAAGGATGTCTTTTTGCCGAATGGTTTCCGGTCCCTCCCAAAGTTACACTGTGGTAAATAACACAGTTATCACCAATTTCGGCTGTTTCTCCAATTACTACTCCGTTACCATGATCGATAAACAAACCTTTTCCAATTTTTGCCCCGGGATGAATTTCAACCTGCGTAACAAACCGGGCGATCTGGCAAAAAAACAATGCCCAAAATTTCAATCCAATTCGATAAAGTGGATGCGATACATAGCGATGAACAAAAACAGCCCAAAACCCGGGATACAATAAAAACTGCATTCCACCTGCTGCCGGATCATTTTTATAAATATTTTTTACAACTGAAACCATAAACTATTAATCGTTATATGCCGAAAGCCAGACCTCAAGTGCTCTGTCGGCTGCTTGTACACTTCCTCCCCGAATAGCAATCCCGTCTTCTACATTAGCACCGGGGCAAAGCTTTTTAATGTCCTTTAATCCACCCATTCCACTGCCTTCGTGTGTACAAAAAGGTATGATTGTTTTTCCAGAAAAATCATATGATTCCAAGAAGCTAAAAACCGCCATCGGAAATGTTCCCCACCAATTGGGATAGCCGAGGTAAATAACATCGTAATCATCCATATTTTCAAGCGCCTCAGTTAATTCCGGTCGCGCATCTTCTCTCAGTTCCTGCTTCGCTACCCGTGTTGTTTCCATGTAGTCTACCGGATAGTTCTTTATCGTATCAATTTTAAACAATTGGCTTCCGGTGCGGGCCTGAATTTTTTGTGCAATTATTTCTGTATTTCCAAGCTTTAAATCGACAATACTACCGCCAACATAATTCTGGCCTCTGCGCGAATAATATGCTATTAAACTTTTTTTCATCGTCATCAATTTTTAATTCACGATACAAAAATCCGGAAAAAATGATGGCACTTTATTATACAGATTACGGTTAAGCATACCATTTTTACTGATTTGGCCGATCACATTATTTTTTTGGTAGTTAACCACTTATATTTGTTTTGACTTTTATGACAATGAATATGAAAAATATATATAGAATAGAATCGGTAGCCGATTACAACAAGTTAAGCGGTGCAGAAACCTTTCATCCATTGGTAAGTATTATCGACTTTTCAACGATTGATGCTTCCTATACCGACCACACTCATTTCTATTATGGTGTTTACGCCATCTTTCTAAAAGAAGTAAATTGCGGAGAACTCAGATACGGACGCAACTCATACGATTATGAAGAAGGCAGTTTGGTATTTATTGCTCCCGGACAGCTTATTGAGGTGATCAGAAACAATTCTGCCCCGGCAAGAAAAGGATGGGCATTACTTTTTCATCCCGACCTGATTACGGGAACCAACCTTGGCAAACAACTGAGCGATTACAACTTTTTTTCGTATGACATAAACGAAGCGCTACACATATCGGAGCGGGAGAAAAAAATGGTAATCGAGTGTTTTGATAAAATTTCGTATGAAATTAGCCAGCCGATTGACAAACACAGCCGCAAGCTAATTGTAAACAACATACAACTATTTCTTGACTACTGCATTCGTTTTTACGATCGACAGTTTATTACCCGCGAACACCTGAACCAGGGAGCAATCGAACAATTTGAAAAAGAACTTAATTCCTACTACCAGTCGGATAAACCACTGAGCATTGGCTTGCCAACGGTTTCGTATTTTGCTGATATTTTACACTTATCGGCCAATTACTTTGGCGACCTGATAAAAAAGGAAACCGGTAAATCGGCCCAGGAATACATTCACCTAAAAATTATGAACCTGGCAAAAGAACGTGTTCTCGACGCTTCGAAAACAGTTAGTGAAATTGCCTACGAACTGGGTTTTAAATATCCGCAACATTTTACCCGCATGTTTAAAAAAGACCTGGGAATGTCGCCAAGTGAATACCGGAGTTTGAATTAAATCATTGTCATAAAACCTATTTACCTGCCCTGCACCACTTTGGATGTTTCCTGCTGCCTTTTTTCCCATCCTGCGTGGTTTTTGATCATTTCTGCATGCTTTCTACCTGTCCTGTGGTAATATTTCGTAATCCTGCGGCACAGGAAATCATAAAATGATACAGGGAAGGGTAAAATTAAGCAGGGCGGCCAACGTACTAGCAGGACGCCCCAAACTGGTGTAGAACGCTGTTATCCAGTAGCTTTACCACCCTTGAAATTAAAGATTCAATAAGGAACTATTGCCGATGCTGATTACAAATCATTAAGCTTTACTTTTGTCAGGTTTTTAGCAGAGGTCCACCTTCCTTACTCCGGCATCTCCCCTCTCCAGTGTAGAAAAAATCGATAAATCGACCCTGTCGACGATTATATAAATACATCAACTTACTAAATACAAAAAACCATTCCCTCAACAGGGAATGGCTACCAAAACTTTAAATACTAGTTATGCTATTTTATATTTAATTTGAATGATTAATCCGGCTTTAATTATTCTGCACTTTTACGCAAAGCATTTTACTTTGATCGCGAATTAACAGTTTACCGTCAGCGAGGGCAATGGGTGCCCAGTTTTGCGTTCCGAAACGTCCGCCTCCTTCTTCACCTTCCTGTTTTGTTAATAATTCTGCCGATGCCAACAATTTAAATGTTGTTGGATCAGGTTCGATCAGATATAAGGATTTAGCGCCATCTGTAGCTAAAATCAAACCATCAGCAATAATCATACTCCCTTTGTTGAAATCAGGATCGCGTTTGGTCTTCCACATAATTTCGCCGTCCATGTTCATACAAGTAAGCCCATCGCGTGTACTGTTTGTACCGAATTCGGCATAAAAATAGCCATCGTAAAACAGGGGTGTTTTGGTTTGATCGCCAAATTCTTCGGTTCTGAAAAGCTCTTTTGTACCGTAAGTTCCGTCGGCTTGTTTTTCCACCTGGATCATCAAAGCACCCAGTTCGTAACCTCCAACTATCAATAACTTATTATCGCCGGCATCAACTGCGCTCGGAACAGGAATACGACATAACCAATTGTCGAATTCCCATATTTTTTCACCACTCATTGGATCAAGTCCAACTACAAATCCCGGAACCGGATCTTCTCCTCTTCCACCACTCGATGCCGTAATCATAACGAGGTGATCGTTTCCATCAATTTTAGTAATTATAGGACTTACATATCCTGTAGGTCCCAAAGAAGGAGTCTTCCATTTCACGTCGCCTGTCAACTTGTCGTATGCCACCACTCCGGCTTCGGGAGCTTGCGAGGCAATAATCAGTAAATCTCCATAAATAAGCGGACTCTGTGTTATCGCCCACCGTGGAATTTCTTCACCACCGAAATCGGTCCATACATTTACATTCCAGACTGCTTTATGGGTTTTTATATCGATACAATAAAGGTCTCCGTAAGGACCACAAGAATACACATAATTTTCATCAACAATGGGTACACTGCGCGATCCCGGAAACATTACTGATCCTGCTGCGGTATATTCAAATTTCCAGAGTTCCTCGCCTGAATTCAAATCAAAACAACGCATTTTATCACCAACTTCATCGTCTCTGTCGAGTAAATATACCTTACCATCTTTTACAACCGGGCCACCGTAGCCAATTCCAACGTCAACCGACCATAAAACGTCAGGCCCCTTTTCAGGCCATACGCGTAAAATATTTTTTTGGGGAGAAATACTGTTTCTGTCCGGTCCCATGTACTGTGGCCAATCTTGTGCATTAAGATTTCCCAAAAATACAATGGATGCCAGAACTGCAATTAAAATTGATTTTTTCTTCATTTTTTTGATTGTTGGTTAGTATTGATTGTTGGTTGTTTTCTGCTATCTTAAACTTAAGGTATAAAAAATAATCTTGCAAAATAATACGATGAATATTGTTTAAATCAGGACGTTTACCATTTTCGAATAAAGAAAATTCTTGAAGTTGACTATCCCCGTGGCTCTGCCACGGGGAATTATTCAGATCAAACTATAAATTGCCTGTTTCCCTTCTTCGGTTACAAAGGGAATCTAAAGATCAGCCCATTTATAATAAAGCCCAAACAGATACTTTCAAAATTCAAACAATTAAAAATGAACTTTAATTTGGTACAGGAAACCGGACTTTCAGTCTCCCCATAAAAACTAAAGATTAAATTCTCTTCTTTTAGCAGCTTCAATCTTGTGAGTTTTAAAAAAGCGTCATACATTTGCCCCCGATATGTATGCAATGGGGTGTCCGTCGGCTGATGGACTGAGATTATACTCAAAGAACCTGATCCGGTTAGTACCGGCGTAGGGAGAGCAAAAAAGGATTCGTCCTACTCCATTGGTTAATTTTTATAACCAATTTTCTCAAAAAATGAAAAGACTTAATGTAGTACTGCTTTTACAATTAATAGCAGTTGTGGCTTTCGGGCAAATTAATTTAACAGGAGTTGTTAAAGGAAAAGGAGAACCATTGGCCGGGGCCAGTGTAGTCATCGACAAAACATTTTATGGTGTGTCAGCATCGGGCGATGGTACTTTCGAATTTAAAAACCTCGATGAAGGAGATTACAAATTAAAGGTTTCGTTTATCGGATTCGAAACCAAAGAACTTGAGGTGAGCCTGAAATCAAACAAAAAAATTGAAGTAAACCTCCAATCGGATGTGGTGATGACCGACGAGGTTCTGATTTCGGCTACTCGCGCTAAAAACAAAACGCCAATGGCGTACAGCAACCTTTCGGGCGACGAAATTGCACAGCGCAACATGGGACAAGACATTCCTTACCTGTTGCAACTTACACCTTCATTTGTAACCACTTCGGATGCAGGAGCCGGTGTAGGATACACCAATTTCCGCATTCGCGGAACTGACCTGAATCGTATTAACGTGAGTTTGAACGGCATTCCGTTGAACGACGCCGAATCCCATGGGACCTGGTTTGTTGATCAGCCCGATATGGCTTCTTCGCTGGAAAATGTTCAGATTCAGCGTGGAGTGGGAACTTCAACCAACGGAGCAGCAGTTTTTGGGGCAAGCATCAACCTTCAAACCAATGCGTTACACAAAGAGGCTTACGGTGAACTTAGATCCGCTGCCGGAACTTTCCACACCCTTAAAAATACGCTTTCTGCAGGTACAGGTTTACTAAACGATCATTTTGCAGTTGATGTGCGTATGTCGAAAGTTACATCCGATGGTTATATCGACCGTGCAAGTTCCGACCTAAAATCATTTTCTGTTTCGGGAGGATATTATTCGGAAAATACAGTTATAAAAGTGAATATCATGTCGGGTCTGGAAGAAACTTACCAGGCCTGGTACGGTGTTCCATCAGTACGTTTAAACAATGATACGGAAGGTATGCAACACTATGCCGACCATTGGCTAATGACACAGGATGAAGTTGATCATATGATGGCTTCTGACAGCCGTACATACAACTATTACACTTACGAAAATCAAGTTGACCACTATCAACAGGATCATTACCATCTGCATTTTTCACACAAGGTAAATCCAAACTTAAATTTAAATGCTTCGGCACATTATACATACGGACGAGGCTATTACGAGAACTACAAAGCGGATGAAAAGCTGGAAGACTACCTTATGGATCCAATCGAAATTGGCGGCGGAACCATTGAAACTACTGACCTGATTAACCGCAAATGGCTTGACAATGATTTTTACGGACTTACCTATTCGATGAACTATGCAAAAGACAAAAGTGATTTTACGTTTGGCGGTGGGTACAGCGTTTACGACGGCAACCACTTTGGCAATGTGATTTGGGCACAATACCTAGGAAATACCGACTTTAACCACGAATGGTACCGGGGCACCGGATTAAAAAAGGATTTTAATGTGTATGCCAAATACAACTACCAGGTGGCCGAAAAGTTAAATCTCTTTGCCGATTTGCAATACAGATACATCAACTATAAAATTGACGGGATAGATGATGATTTACGCGATTTGACACAAGAGCACGACTTTAATTTCTTCAATCCAAAATTAGGTGTATTCTACCAGGCAGCCGACAACCAGGAATTATACCTGTCGTTTGCTGTAGCCAACCGCGAACCCAACCGCACAGCATTTGTCGACTACCCGGCCGGACAAAAGCCACCTGTGCACGAAACACTGCGCGACTGGGAGCTGGGATATAATTACGCTTCTTCGAAATTCTCGTTCAGTGCAAATTATTATTATATGTGTTACACAGACCAACTGGTACTAACCGGCCAAATCAATGACGTGGGAGCACCCATTATGGTGAATGTAGACAAAAGTTTCCGTACCGGACTGGAATTGCAGGCAGGTGTGCAACTTGCCAAAAACTTTCAGTGGAACGGTAACACCACACTCAGCTTAAATAAAATAAAAAACTTTACAGAATATGTTGACGACTGGGACAATGGCGGACAGATAGCTAATGATTTAGGCACAACTGATCTGGCTTTCTCACCCAATGTAATAGCAAACAGTATTTTTACTTATTCGCCCGATAAACATTTTAGCCTGTCGTTTCACTCGAATTACGTGGGCAAACAATACATCGACAACACATCGAACGACGATTGTTCCTTAAATGCCTATTTTGTAAACAATCTGAAAGCCGATTATACCATTACTTCAACTTTGTTTAAAGAAATTACGCTACATTTTATGGCCAACAATTTATTGAATCATACGTACGAATCGAATGCCTGGGTATATTCTTACATTTTGGGTGGCGAACGCTACAAAATGGATGGGTATTATCCGCAGGCCGGCGCACATTTTATGTTTGGAGTTGATTTTAAGTTTTAGGAAAACAGCAAGTAATTAACTACCCATTCATAAGTAAAATTCCATCTTTGTTTACACGTAAATAAAGATGGAATTTTCGTTTAATAACTTCCGCCAAACATCCGTAAATATTTATTTATGCTTTTGCGATTTTAATAAATAATCGGTTTTTACGCAGGCGTAAGATCGGATTATGCGAACTCCATCCACCAACCGACCCGCCATTGAAAACAACCGGTTTTAATAACAGGTTATAGAAATTCTTTATTCCAGAATAACTTTCCCTTCGATTTCAACCAGTAAATCGGGGCGGCAAATATCTGCAATAATATAAACCACCGGAAGGTTTCCAAAATGTTTTTTAAAGGTACTTTTTATGGCTGCGAAGTCCTTCCTGTTTTTTACATACACACGTGCATGACCATATTTGGGTTGTAGTTTATTATCCGAAAGACTTTTTAAAACATCGCCTGAATACAAACGCTGAATATTTTGGATGGTAATTTCAGTTTGTAAAGCAGGATCGTCAACTCCAATTGTTTTTTCTCCTGTAATCGATGCCGTTCCGGAGATAAAGATCATCTTTTTATTGAAGAGTTCCAGGTAGCGTGCCCGCTCGAATTTTGGTGTGGTTTTTAACACACACTCTTCGCCAACCAGCACTTTTTCGCTGTAGTTGTGCGCGGCAATCTGCTCAGGATTATCAACCGGAGTTGTTATTGCCTCACTCGATTTAACCGCTACAAATTCAATAATTATTCCTCCACGGTTTGTACCAATCCCGGTAGCTGCAGGGTAGCCTTTGGCTTCAAAATGATCATTATAAAATTCTGAGCGAACATTGTTAAACTCCTGGTATTTTTGCTTGTCGCCGTCAAAACCAATAATATCTTCCAGGTAATTCCACTGGCGAACAATCGAGTTCACAGGGAATTTTACTTCTTCAAGCATTTCGCTCAAAGCCGAAAAGGTATTTTCAGCATCTTTTCGGTAACCCGATTTTTGATCCGACTGTACATTCCCAATCAAAATATCGGTATTTTCTTTTTGAAATAATATGGCTGAATTCTCTCCTTTTATTATGGATTTTGTGTTCCATTCAGAAGGATCGTAAAGAAATGCCTCAACAATAATTTTACAGGTTAATGGTGGCTGGGCGATCAGATTCATAATAACTTCAGAAGAAAACTGACGGGCAACTTTTGCTTCAATATCAGCCTTCATTTCATTATAAATATCGTCTGATTCAGCATCAACAAAAAAATTCAGTTTAAAAATCTTCTTTCCCGAATTAATCTGCCCAAGTTGCGACAAACAACTGTTTATCTGTTCATCAACATTTCCACATCTTCGCCCCGGATTAATATAAAGCCTGTCGCCGTTTAAAAAATACATATAACTTTCTGTAAAAAAGAACCACAAATATGGGGGTTTTTAGTTGAAATAAATGATTTGACTCAACTTTCTTGTTAAAGGTACAGCATGAAAACCTACTGATTTCTTATGCTGCACAAATTATCGAAGATTGATTTTAGTAGTCGCCTTCAGCTTTTGCTCCATTCAGAACTGCTTCGGTTGAGCCTACTCCCAAACGATCAGCACCCTGCTCTAAAAATGCTACGGCTGTTTCCCAGTCGCGAATTCCTCCCGATGGTTTTACCTTCATTTTACCGCCCACGGTTTTTATCATTACATCGATGTACTCGGGTTTTGCACCGCCCGGTCCAAACCCGGTTGATGTTTTTACAAAATCGGCACCAGCTTCGTACGACAAATCACATGCTTTTACAATCTGATCCAGTGTTAAATGTCCGCTTTCCTGAATAACCTTTACCAACACATTGTGTTGGTGTGCTACCTCAACCACTGCTTTAATATCGGCCACTACATAATCGTATTCGCCCGATAAAAAGCGACCGATGTTCATCACCATATCAATTTCGTCAACACCATCGGCAATGGCCTGTTTCGCCTGAAAAGCCTTTACAGGTGTAGCGTCGGCTCCGTGCGGAAAACTCAGCACACACGATACTTTTACATCGCTGTCTTTTAACAATGCAACAGTTGCTGCCACATCGCAGGGTTTTACACACATGCTAAACACCTTATTTTCGATGCACATTTTGGCATTTGCCTCCAAATCGGCCAGGGTTTGCTCCGGTTTTAAAACCGCATGATCTATGGTTTGTGCTACTTGTTCTTTGGTATACATTTCTTCTATTCTTCAGTTATTGCTTTCACCAGCTTCCTGGCTTTTTCAAAATTCTTTTCGGTTACAAAGATATCTATTGCCGACGGAACTCCTCCTCCAAACCCGGCCTCAATTCCTTGTTTAAAACCATCTTTAATTAACGATTTAATCCCTTGCGCTTCAAGTTCCAGTTTTATCCGGGTTATAATAACATCACCTCCGGTATATAGTTTTACTAATTCGTCGTTTCCTGCCATAACTTACTTCTCAAATATTAATCTTCCATTTCTTTTAGAATCGCTTCTACCTGCTCGTTTGTTTTTGTGAGTTTGTCTTTGCAGGTTTTTAGCAGAACCGAAACCCGCTTTACCTTTTCGGCCAACTCATCAACATCCAGCTCTTCATTTTCAATCTTTTCCAGAATATCTTCAATCTCGGCCATTGCCTCGCTGTATGAAACTTTTTTGGTTGCCATTATTTTATTTTATTTTATTGAAATTTTACTTTTTACGCTGCCATCGGCAAATTGCGTTTCAATCTCCTCGTTTAGTTTTAGATCTTTTGCCGATTTTACAATTTTTCCTTCTTTTAAAGTTAAGGTAAATCCGCGTTTCAACACATTCTCCGGATTTAATAGCCGAACTGTATTTTCATTTAAGCGCAATCTTTCCTGTTCTTTAAAAACCAATTTTCTGGACTCACTTCCCATGATGTCTTTTAGGTGAGCCAATGTTGCTTTTTCTTTTAAAACTGCCTCGCCAACCACACGCTTCAAGATCCGCTGTTTCTGGCTGATTGTGTTTTTGGTTTCCACCGACCACACCGAAAGTGCCGATCGGAAATCGTGGGTTAAGTTATTGAGTTCGTATTGTTTTTTGAACGAAAATTCGCTCACATTTTGCTGCAATTCATTTCCCTTTTTTGTGAGTTGGTTTTGTTTATAGTTTATAAAACCTGTGATCGAATAATTTAACCCTTCGGCAATCCTTTCCAGTTTCTTTTTCTGAAAATCCAGTGATTCGCGTGTAAGTTGAACAATGCTGTTTTCGAGTTCAAGTAAATGCTCGTAAAAACGGCCTACCCCATTCACAAAAAATTCGGCTACCGCAGTTGGTGTTTTCAAACGTGTGTGTGCCACCAAATCAATAATGGTATCGTCTTTTTCGTGGCCAATACCTGTAATTACTGGCAATGGAAATTGAGTGATATTTATGGCCAGATCGTAATTGTCGAAACTGCTTAAATCGGCCGTTGCCCCACCTCCGCGTATAATCACAACCGCATCAAAAAAACCGTCGTATTGAAAAATCCGCTCCAGTGCATTAATTATTGACGGGACAGCTTCTGTCCCCTGCATATAAGCTTCAAACAATTTGGTATAAAAGGTAAATCCATAATCGTTGGATTCCAGCTGGTTCATAAAATCCTGGTAGCCAGCAGCTGTTGCCGATGAAATTACAGCGATTTTTTGTGGGACCAAAGGCAATTCCAACTCCTTATTCATATCGAAAACACCTTCGTTTTGCAGACGGGTAATTATTTCCTTACGTTGTAAAGCCATGTCGCCAACGGTATATGTCGGATCAATGTCTTTTATGTTTAAACTTAAACCAAAAGCCGGATGATATTCGACCGAAACCTGCACCAAGACTTTAATTCCATGCGAAAAAGGTTTGCCAGTTGTGGTCTCAAAATAAGGTTTTAACATGCGATAAGTGTACGACCAAATGGTAGCCCGCGAACGTGCAATAATCGTGTTTCCTTCTTTTTCAATAAGCTCCAGATAACAATGGCCACTTCGGTTTTCCTTCAATTCACTTACTTCGGCAACTACCCAAACCGTTGTCGGAAAAACATCCAGCAATGCATTTTTTATCGATTCGTTGAGTTGAGAAAGTGTAAATTGCTGTACCATTTACCAATTACTTTTGGTTAGTTTAAACGTTTCTGAATTCTGCCCATCATTTATTCGGAGTAAAAACATGCCGGTAACAAAAACAGGTATTTGGGTTAAAACAATTGTAGGGGAAGCTGGTTTAATCCATTGCTGAATAAGTTGCCCGGCAAGTGAATACATTTCAATATTTATTTCCTTTTGTATCGTGTTTCCCACATACTGAATAACAATCCGTTTACCAACCGGGTTTGGGTAAACCTGCCATTTCTGGTTGTTTTCATACAACTGTACCGATAAGGGATCAAGTATTTCAGAAGCCGTTCGCATATTTGGCACCCCATACCCCACCAACGAATCAGGCGTTAAATACATATGGGCACTTTTCTCAAGTGCAGTTTTTATTTCGGCCGCTGTTTTATCCGGATAACGTTGCCATAAACAAGCAGCCATACCTGCCAGAACCGGAGACGAAAAAGAAGTTCCGTTGGACATCCCAATATTTCCGTTGGATAATTGAAGAGTAGTATGGTATCCCATTGCTGATACATTGGGTTTTATAGCCCCGCCAAACGCCGGACCAGCCGAAGTAAAATAAGCCGGATTTAACTCTTTATCTACCGCACCAACACCAACCACCAAATCTCCGTCAGAAGGAGCAATTATTCGTTGCCAGGAATCGTCGCGCTCGTTTCCGGCACTGGCAAAAACCAATATTCCACGCGATGCCGCAATGTTTGCTGCACGGGTAACACGTGTTGTATTACCATCCATGTCGGCATAAGTATGGTTGGTGGTCGAATCATCAAATTCATAGTACCCCAACGACGAATTGATAATGTCAACACCCGCGCTGTCGGCAAATTCTGCTGCATTCACCCAATGATCTTCTTCTACCATATATTCCGAGAATACATCCTCCGAACGAATAAGCCAATACGATGCTTTTGGTGCAGTGCCAATTAACTCCCCGGGTATGTTCCCTCCCATACATGAAAGTACGCTCATACCGTGGTAATGTGTTGTATAGATATCGGAGTTGGGATTTACGATATCCTTTGTTCCCAGAATTTGGTTATTAATCCACAAACTATCGAAGGCAGAATAACTATTTACATTTAAAAATCCTCCGTCAAGAACGGCAATCTGGATTCCTTGTCCTTTAAAATTTTGCTGATGCAAAAACTGACCTTCCAACATGCTAACCTGGTGTACCGATCCGCCATACAACGAAGTATCAATTACCCCATTATCGAACTCTCTTTCAACCGTAAATTTGTTACTTGAACTTTTGTTGGTTAGCGCAGGTTTGGTTAATTGAATTTCTTTTACAAAATACCAGTCTGGAATTATTTTATCCAAGCTGTCGACATCTGTTTTTACGGTTATTCCGTTTAGCCATTTTGATGCGTGTACAAATTCAACATCAAGCGATAAAACCGAATCAACATACCAGGAATTTACAGGCAGATCAAGTGAATCAATTGCGATATTCTGTCTTTCGCGTCTTTCAATTGCTCTTTCAGAAAGGTACTCGCCGGCATTATCCAACGAATAGTTAGTATTATTTTTATCGGTAAAAGCAATCCAATAATAATTTTGAGCCTTTATTTGAAAGACATATACAAAAAAGAAAACGATAAATAAAATGCTGTATTTCATTTCCCAACAAGCTGTTTGTGGTTGAAATTGCCAAATTAGCTAAATATTACCGATTTCGAAATCGATAATAAGGAATCTTTATTGTTTCGTTTTATTTTTCATCAAATACTCAGAAGGATCTTGCATGAACTTTTCAGGATCGAGAATGGCACCTTTGTTTTGCTCTAAATTTTGCATTTCCAGGTTATCGATACTATCACGAACAGCGGGATTTAAAATCTGCCCGTTATCGTAAAAAAGCGTATAGATATTTTCACCATTTCTATTGTAATACTTCCATTCACCATGGCGAAGATTGTTTTTGTATTCCCCAACCAACTCTTGCTGACCGTTATCAAAATATACAAGGAACAAACCATTGCGGACGTTATCTTTCATTTTGCATTGCATGTAAGGTTCTCCGTTTTTAAAAAACACCTGGTAGTTACCATCCTGTTTCCCATTCATCCAATCGGTTTCTTCCATTATTTCGCCTGTATCGTAAAACCTTCGCAAAACACCGTTTAGTGCACCCTTCGAATAAGTTTCTTCTGCTACTTTCAGGTTTTCCTTGTAAATTCTCCAGACACCTTCTTTCTGTTGGTTCACATAATTTCCCTCGGCTACTTTTTTACGCCACACATCAAAAAGCTGGGTACGAGCCGTGTCCCCTTCATAAATCATTATCGCTTTTACCTGGCCCCCCGGATGGTAACGTTTCCATTCTCCAACAGGTTTATCATCTTTAAACTCTCCTTCATAAACAGGTCTTCCATTAGCTTGTTTTTTTTCCCATTTCCCTTGACGCAATCCATTCGCATCGGTTTGGTTTATTTGAGAAAATGCCAGTATTGGAAGAAAAAATAATATTAGAAATACAATCCGCATAGCTTGTTTTTATTGCTTTACAAAACTATTCATTTATTTTTATGAAACCGGAATAGGGATTAAGGAAATAAATTCCGGTATAATTTTTTTTATATACATTTGGCTTTCTAATAAAAAAGGGCAAGTGAAAATCGACTCAATACATTTCTTATTCTACTTATTCGTCTTTTTTCTGTTTTGTACCTTTCCCGGGAAGGCCCAGGAACAAGATTTACTTATAATCGACTCATTAAAAAAAGCTATTCTTACCGAAAAACAGCAACAAAAAATTGTTGACAACAACAACCAGATTGCCTATACATTTGCCTCCATCAATATCGACAGCACTTTGTATTATATTGAAAAAGCTTCAGAATTAGCCCAAAAGATTAATTACAAAAAAGGCATCGCAGAATGTCATTATTATAATGCCAGATCGTTTATTCAAAAGGGAGAATTAACAAAAGCCATTGAAAGCTACAATGAATCGCTTAAAATTTATAATTACCTTAACGACACTGTAAATATCTTAAATATATACAGGGGATTAAGTTATGCATATTCCTATTCGGCAAGCCAGATTATTAGTCTCGATTATAGCCTCAAGGCTCTTGAAATAGCTGAAGAACTAAAAGACTCATTAAGTCTGTCGGTTATATACAATAACATTGCTGCCATTTATCATAAACTCGACAATTACGAATCGGCCGTATATTATTTTCAAAAAACGCTGGAGCTAGACTTAATTTCAGGTAAAAGCCCCGATATAGCAATTACCTATTCGAATTTAGGAATGGTTAAAGTTGAAAACGGAAATTTTGAGGAAGCAGTAAGTGATTACAGCAAACTTAAAGCAATTTTACCTGACATTGAAAGTGATTATGTAAGGTCCTACATTTACTTATCATTTGCAGGATATCATACTGGCCTTGCGGAATACGATTCAGCAAATTACTACATCACGCTTGCCGACCATATTTGCAGCGACAAAAATTACCTGCAGATACAAACCCGTGTATACAGGAGAACAGGAGAGCTGCTTTTTAAACAAAAACGATTTGAAGAAGCCATTTCTTATTTCGATAAAAGCATCGAGCTAGCAAAATCGATCCAAATATTTGAAAAATTCCCAACGATTTACAACATGAAAGCTATTGCCTGTTCCGAATTGGGTAGGTTTGAAGAAGCCTATTATAATTCGCAGGAGGGAATAAGATTCAGAGACTCGCTTCAAAACAAAAAAATAGCAGTTTCGCTAGCTGAGTTCGAGAATGAACATAAGCTAAAACTTGAAAAAGAATTACTTGATCAACAAGCTAAAAACACAACAATTCAATTGAAATTCAAACTGCGGCTTGCAATTGTAACAAGTGCTTTATTATTAATTTCGATAGTAATTTTTATTTACTTTTTTCTGAGACAAAGAAAAAGCAAGCTTATACTGCAAAAACAGCACGCAATTATTAATGAGCAAAAAAGCCTGATCGAAGATAACTTTAACAAGCTGCAGTTGAATGAACAAAAACTTCAAAAACTAAATGCCACAAAAGATAAACTATTTTCGATTGTTGCACACGATCTAAGAAGCCCGTTTAATGCACTACTCGGATTTAGCAACGAATTGAGTGAAAACTATGAAAGCTACGACGATAAACTGAGAAAAAAAATGATTTCTTTGATTTCTGCAAGTTCCGAATCAACACTTTTTCTGTTAGAGAATTTGTTGAATTGGGCACGGTCGCAAAGCGAATCCATAATGATACAAAAAGGTGAGTACAACCTGAAAAAACTTATTGAAGAAAGCATCTCACCATATCTGGGAAGTGCCGAAATTAAACTCCTTCATTTAAATAACTTCGTTTCTGATAATATCAAAATATGGGGTGACAAAGAAATCCTGAAAGTTGTTATTTCAAACCTGTTTAGCAATGCCATAAAATTCAGCCACAAAAAAGGCGAAATTATAATTAGTTGTACAAAACAAGCTAAATTGGCAGAAGTGTGTATTCAGGACTCAGGAATTGGAATGAATAAAAAAATAACCGACAGCCTTTTCACCATTGATAAAAACACCAGCAGAATTGGCACCTTGAACGAAAAAGGTACCGGACTGGGCTTAATACTTTGCCGCGAATTTATTCAAATGAACGATGGTACTATTCGTGTAAAAAGCGAAGAAAATAAAGGCAGTACTTTCTGCATTACAATACCATTAGCAGAGGTCTAACATTTGTTTTTTTTAGCTTTTAATAAGCGCACAACTGGTTTTTAAACGGTATCCAATTCGAAGAAAAGAAGTAAGGCAAAGTTGGTACATACAATTATGTCGCTATAAGTGTTATCGTTTTTAGTAATTGATAATTTGAAACAACCTAACGTAAACGCTTAGAAAAAAGAATAAGCAACAGTTCAAGTCTGCCCCAGAAAAAACCAATGCATTGCAACAGCAATTTGTTAAAAACGATACCGAATGTCAGCCTGGCTGCTTTCCCTACTATTAAATTGCGAATAGTATTTTATTGAGGCGGCCAAACAAAAGCCCCTCCAAAAATGGAGAGGCTCCCTATTGCAAATAGTTTTTTTTAGTTCAGATACGACTTTAACATCCATATCTGTTTTTCGGCAAATCCAATCCATTCACTCATTAATCCGGCGGTTCCTTCATCACCTACTTCCTGAGCCTGTGCTAAAATCTCGTTAAACTGTTTC
The DNA here is from genome assembly GCA_026671195.1 of Draconibacterium aestuarii. Lineage (GTDB taxonomy): Bacteria > Bacteroidota > Bacteroidia > Bacteroidales > Prolixibacteraceae > Draconibacterium > Draconibacterium aestuarii. Next base: position 38,728 of record JAPOHD010000024.1, read on the forward strand.
AAAAAATACTCTGTATAATTCAATACAATTTCAACCCCTTCTTTTCCGTCCGACACATTTACAGCCTCTTCTAACTGAGCGTTTTTAAGGTATTCGCCAAAGGTGTGAAACGGCTGGCCACCCAGCATTAAAATACGTTCTGCAATTTCATCAATCACTTCCGATGCCTGATTGTATAACTCTTCGTACTTTTCGTGCAACATAAAAAACATGTTACCTTGTACATTCCAGTGCAAACCTCTTAGGTTCTGATAATAAATCTGATAATCTGCCAATAAGGAATTTAATTTCTCTGCTACAACTTGATTCTTAGTATTCATAATTCTAATTTTTAAATGATTATTTTCTTATTTTTTTTCTCGATTCAAAGATACTATAAGCAGTATTTATTAATTTTATACCCATATTAACTCAAGTTATACTACATGAATTTGAATCAACTTAAATACCTAAAAGAATTGTATTTACAGGGTAATTTTTCGCGCGCAGCGGAGAAACTAAATCTCACGCAACCCGCTTTATCCCTGCAAATTCAAAAACTCGAAGAAGAAATAGACTTTAAATTACTCGATCGTACCAAACGCCCACTTCAGTTTACCGATGAAGGAAAACTGTTTTATCAGAAATCGCTCGAAATATTAAAAAGTATTCAGGAGTTAAAACAAATATCGTTCGAAATAAGTGAAGAAGTAAAAGGAAGTCTTACGGTTGGAATAATACCAACACTGGCACCGTATCTGGTGCCTCTTTTTATTCACCAACTCAATAGCCAATTCCCTGAGTTGACATTAGAAGTTAGTGAATTAAAAACCGAAGAGATTATTTCAAGGTTGAAACTGGGGAACCTTGATTGTGGAATTATTTCAACTCCGGTTGCAGCGAACGGAGTAATTTTTACTCCCCTTTTTTACGAACGTTTTTACATTTATATGTCAGAAGATCATGCATTATTTAACACCGACAGCATTGAAGCCGACCAGCTAGACGAAGAAGAAATATGGTATTTGGAAGAGGGAAATTGTTTCCAAAATCAGGTAAATTCTATTTGCAAAATAAACAACAGGCAAAATAATTCGCAAAACCTGATTTACCGAAGCAGCTCCCTCGAATCGCTTCGAAAAATTGTAGAGAATAAAAAAGGAATTACTTTTTTACCCGAACTGGCAACCATTACAATTCCCTCTGAATTTGAAGATCTGATAAAGGATTTTGCCGGAGAACAACCTGTACGTGAGATAAGTTTGGTTACACTAAAAAGTTTTTCGAAAGAACGACAAGTAGCAGCCTTACAGCAAATCATTAGCGAAAGTATTCCTCAGCGTATGAAAACCAAACTTAAAAGCTGGATTGTTGACACAAATATAAAAGCCTAAAAAATTCCATCCGCATTTAATTTCTGTTTCCAAAAACCAAACAGAATAAAACAGATGAATGTCTTTTCGGCTAAGACAGGTCTGTTTAATAAACTTCTTTCGTTAAACGTTCAGTGGCAGTCATATAATAGCGTGCAAAGTTTTCATCTTTCATGAATTCTGTCAGTTCTGCCCGCCAACTCTCGGCCTCCTCGCTTAATTCCATAATTTTTGCTTTGGCAACCTGATCGTTCTGATCTTTCCGTTGCGCTCGTACTGCCGGAATAAATTTATCCATCCACACTTCGTAGTTGTCCATCAATTGCTTTTGTTCGTGGGTCAATTCAAACTCCGCTTTATCATTCAACACTGTTGCCGAAAGTTTGGCAGAACCAATTGCAACAGAACCAACAGTCAACCCCAATTTAGTTATAAAGCTTCTTCTCGATTCTTCGTAGTCGTTCATCTCTGAAATTTTAAATCAATCGTTCTTTTCAACAACGTTTGGTATTTATTGTTTAATCTGAAAATTAATACAACACGGATTTCATCGTAAAACAAAGCCCCTCTGTAAAAACAGAGAGGCTTCTCAATATATCATTTCTGAAATCCCTACTTGACTTCTTCAAAAATAACCATATCTAATTATCAGCCCATTAAGAATTCATGGTACAAATAGGATACAAGTACTAATCTGCATCCCATTCAAAAAGAATAAAGGTATAATTTTATTTGTTTTTTAGCTCGTGTAAGCAAATCTAACATAGATGCCTGTTTATGTAAAAATGGTTTGTCTCTTTGAATGATCTGCAGAATAAACATTTGATCTATAAACTCTCTAATAAATTTATACTGATCATAACCATGGGGCCGGCGGTTCAAGCCCGCCTGTCGCTACTGAAATTTAAGAGGTTTTGCTTATAAAAACAATTGGACCAAAATAAAAGACAGCTAACAAAATAATAAAAGAAAAAGAATCCGAAGAATTATCAGAAAACGAAAATTCTACAATTGAGGAATATTATGCTGAAATATTTGACAAGGTACTAAGCCAAACAATAGAACACCATTTTTCTTGAAAAATAAATACGGAGAACAATCGTGTCGTGAATAGTTTCAGAATTTGATAAGCAAGCTTCTTTTTTTATCTAAAATATTCAGGAATCCTAAATATATATATAAAATTGTCTATCAATACATTTCGGGCTTTACATCAATAGAAAATTTATAACGATCCCCACGATAATATGATTTTTCAATCTCAACTACCTTGTCATCCGAACATAAAATAGCGCCATCCAAAATAAATACGGCCAATGGAATCTCATTTTCAAAATAATTGTTTTTATCAGATGGAAACATTATCATATTGCTTAGTGAGCGCTGTACTTTTTCCAACTGTAAGCTGTACTCTTTATGGTATATACCAATTAGAGGCTTTTCCAAATCGAGCATGTGTATTTTCGGACAAACCGTCATTGATATGTATTTTGTCTCATCCTTTAAAAGAACATCATTTCCATAACGTAAACGGTGGATTTTCAGCACGGGTCCGTCAATGATCAAATGCCGGTTATTAATCTCGGAAGAAATTCCATTCTCCAGAATTACTTTTTCCAGAATAATATTTTTGGGAGCAAAGCCTTCCCTGATTAAGTTATTGGTAAAACTTTCCTTAATCGCATTGAAGGACCCCAATACACGGGTGATGTGTTTATCAGCAGTTCGGTTAAGCACAAAAGTCCCCTTCCCTTTGATCCGGGCAGCCCATCCCTGTAATTCAATTTCGTGAAGGCTTTTACGAGCCGTGGTATTGCTAATCCTGTAATTTTTTATCAGTTCATTTTCTGAAGGGATTTTATCACCTGGTTGCAAATCTCCCGATTCAATTCGCTTGATTATATCTTTGCTAATCGCAATATATTTAGGAACCTGTACATTCATATGGCAAAATTAAATGAAACACCAAACATTATCAACAGATACTTGCAAATTAATTTTTCTTACTTATATTTGCAATAAATCATACTTAGTGCGTTAACTAAAATGAAGAAGAACTTAACCTGGATACCCTGGGCAATTGTTGCGATGGCGTTCTTTGCAACTGCCTTAAGTTTTCTGGATCGCCAGGTACTCTCCATTTCGATTATAAAAATAAAGCAAGACTTTCACATTTCAGATATTGAATATGGCTTTATAAATACCGGTTTTTTAATCAGTTATGCAATCATGTTTACGGTTGGAGGAATTTTAATCGATCGTTACGGGAGTCGCAGAGGACTGGCATTTTCGGTAGGAATCTGGTCATTTGCAACACTTCTACACAGTCTGGCAAACAATACTGCGCAGTTTGGCCTGTTCAGATTTTTGCTTGGTGTGGGAGAAGGAGGTGCGTTCCCCGGAGCAATAAAAGCGGTTGTTGAATGGGTACCGAAAAACAGGCAGGCATTAGCAAACGGAATTGCCATTGGAGGTTCAGCAATCGGCGCGGTGGTTGCTCCCCCCTTGTGTGTTTACCTCATTAACATTACCGGCTGGAGGGGTGTTTTTCTTGTGACCGGTGCATTTGGTCTTGTATGGGTTGTTGCATGGTTGCTTTTACCCAAAAAGAAAAAAACTGATAACGTTCCCGACGAGCCCGACAAAGCACTTCCCCAAAAAGGATTCAACAAAGTAAAACTGATTGAGACTTTGAAAATAAAAGAAGTTTGGGTATTTATCATCATTCGTTTTTTACTGGATCCCATTTTCTATTTTTATATGTTCTGGATCCCAAAATACTTAAACGAAGCGCGCCATATAGACATAGATCTCATCGGAAGCCTTTTCTGGATTCCTTTTCTTGCCCTGGGTGTCTCAAATATGTTTGGAGGTTTTGCTTCCGACTGGATGTTCCAAAAAACAGGAAACCTTAATTCATCAAGAAAAGTGATTATGGGAATTGCTGCCCTGCTTACAGCTCCGGCACTTTTTGTGAAAATTGCACCCAATGTTGAATGGGTAATCATTATTATTTCCATTGCCTTTTTTGCCCACGGTCTTTGGATAACAAACTATATTACTGCAATCAGTGACATGTTTGGTAACAGAATAACGTCAACTATTATTGGTTTCTCCGGGTCAGCAGGGGCTTTGTCGTCTTTGATTCTCAATCCCATAATTGGCCTGATTATTACAAAATTTTCATACAATCCTGTATGGATTTATGCAGGGGCAATGTACTCTGTTGCATTTGTTGTATTCATCATTTTTATACCCAAAATAAAACCACTAAAAATTTCGGTATAAGTTGCAAGTAAAATCAACTTCCCGTTATAATAAAAGATATGACAAAATATACCTAGTGCGTAAAGATTAAAAAATAAAATATATGAATAAAACGGACGTACAAGATATTCTTATGAATGCTAAAACATCCACTCCCAATGTTGGTGTATTTGGAGTTGGATACGATAAATATTGGGAGCAGTTCCCCGGCCTGCTGGATGAACTGATGCAGAAACATTCGACCATTATTGAAAAGATTCAGGTTCATGATGTTTCCACTACAGATTTCGGGATGGTTGACACCCCCCGAAAAGCCTATGAGACTGCTCAAAAGCTGGAAGCTGCGAATCTGGACATCATTTTTTGCAACATGCTGACATACGCAACATCGGGAACGTTTGGGGTAATCATTAAAAATATAAATGTCCCCGTTGTATTGGTGGCTTTGCAACCTAGGAAAGCACTCGATTACAGCAAAGCTTCCACCTACATGCAACTGGCAAACGACGACATTTGCGCTTTGCCGGAGTTTGCAGGAGTAGCTGTTAGGATGGGAAAAAAAGTGCCGGACATGATTATCGGAACTTTGCACGATGATTCGGCTGTCGACAAGCAATTTGAAGAGTACTGTCTTATTTCACGCGTATTACATGACTTAAAGAATGCGCATTTGGGGCATCTTGGCCATCCTATCAATGCGATGCTCGACATGCATACCGATGCAACGATGTTAACCTCTGCATTTGGCAGCCACATCGTTGAATGTGAAGCCAACGAACTCCATTCCTGCTACAACAAAGTTACAGAAGAAGAAATAAAATTATGTAAAGAACTGATACTTAACTTTTTTGACACACCTGATCCGGTTTCTGATCCCATTTCAATGAAACTTCGGGATGAAGACCTCAGAATAGCAGCAAAAGTAAGTGTGGCTTTAACAAAATTTGTAGAAGAAAAACAACTCGACGGCCTTGCTTATTATTATGACGGCCCGGAAAACAGTGAAGAAAGAACTGTTCTTACCAACTTAATCGTGGGCAACTCACTTTTGACTTCGAAAGGTTTCCCGATGTGTGGAGAATCAGATTTAAAAACACTTATTGCTCTTCTGATTATGGACAGACTTGGAATTGGTGGAAGTTTTGCCGAGTTTCACCCGGTAGACTTTAATGACGGTTTCGTGCTTGTCGGCCACGACGGCCCCCACAACATTGCCATTGCTGAAGGAAAACCCATTTTAAGAAGCCTGAAAAAATACCATGGAAAACCTGGAAATGGTGCAGGTGTCGAATTTAAAATCAAAGAAGGCCCGATTACCATGCTTTCAATAAATTCAACATACGACGGGAAATTTAAATTTGTAATTGCAGAAGGAGAATCGGTTGCAGGACCTATTCCACCTACGGGGAATACCAATACCAGGGGATTTTTTAAACCCGACATTAAAACATTTTTAGACCGTTGGATGCGCGAAGGTCCGACTCATCATTTCTCGCTTGGTATCGGTCATATTGCATCAACCATACAAAAAGTAGCAAATTATTTAAATATTGAATCCGTAATTATCAATTCTGAATCGTAAAGGTAATCGATTGATAAAAGGAATTATTAACTTTCAATTGTACTTTTTTTAGAACATATAACTTCAAATAACCAAAGCATCTTGCAAAACACCATGAAAAGAAAACCAAATAGAAAAGGATACTTCATTTTAAATATGGCGACTGCCATAGCATTTCTAATTGCCTATTTTTCAACAGGATGCTCAAATAAAAAGACAAAAGACAGGGTAAATTCACTGAAAGCCAACATCTCAGAAAGCGAATTCCTGTCTGCTCCCGAATCCGACAAACCATGGGTTTATTATTGGTGGCTAAAAGGCAATGTAACCAAAGAACAGATTACGCATGATTTGGAAGAAATGCAGAAAAAGGGTATTGGAGGATTTTTGCTATTCGATTCCCGAGGTTATTGGGATTCTTACGATGGCAGAACCGGGCACATTCCCGTTCCTCTTCAGATTAAATATGAATTTATGAATCCCGAATGGCGTGAGATGGTAAAATTCACGATGCAGGAAGCTAATCGCCTGGGATTAAAAATGAGCATCAACATGGCCAATACAGGGGGTTCTCTTCGTGGTCCCTGGGACATGGAAGAAGACGGCCCTAAACAACTTATCTGGACATCATCAGACATTTCCGGACCTAAAACAATATCGGTGCAGCTGGAATCGCTGTCTGACCAAATGTACTACCAGGACGTTGCCTTAATGGCCGTTAAAATAAAATCCGACAAAAAATCTGCAAAAAACAATGATTTGAACCAGGGCTGGGAAACCATGGTGATTCCCAATGAAGATGCTCCGGTTGCAGGTGAAATCATCGATTTAAATAACCAAATCAGCAATGGAACATTACAATGGGACGTTCCGGAAGGAGAATGGAGAATTATCCGTTTTGGATATCATGTTATTGGAGAAGAAGGCAGCGTTGATATTTTAAATCCCGCAGCTGTCACAAAATACTTTCATTTAATGGGATCTGAAATTTTGAAAGATGCCGGTGAGCTTGCCGGAAACACATTGACCCATTTTTACAATGTTAGCTGGGAAGGTGGTCAGCCCAACTGGACAGTCAATTTTGAAAATGAATTCAGAAATTACCGCGGGTACGACATAAAGCAATACATGCCCATCTTAACAGGTATATCACTGAAAGAAAAATCATTAAACAAACGATTTATCCGTGACTACATGAGAACGGTAAGCGACTGTTTCAGGCACAACTGTTACGAAACCATCGGGAAACTTTGTCATGATAACAACATAAAGTGGCACCCTGAAGATGGTGGACCCTGGCCCCGCATAGCTCCCATGTTTAAAGAAGCCGACCAGTTGACTTTTTGGGGAAGCAACGACATGCCACAGGGCGAATTTTGGTGTTCCGGGTTGGAAGATCTTCAAACAAAATCGAACATGCGTTACGCAGCAATGGCCGGCCACATTCATGGACATCCTCTGATTGCGGTGGAAGCCTTTACGCACATGGGGCGGCACTGGACCAAATACCCGGCTTATTTGAAACCTTTTGCGGATATCAATCTAATTGATGGAGCTAACTTCTTTATCTGGCATACCTTCACTGCCTCACCCATCGAAATTGGAAAACCCGGTTATGAATATTTTGCCGGCACGCATATTAACTCAAATATTACCTGGTGGAACAAAGCAGGAAGCATTATGGATTACCTTGGCCGGTCCCAGTATTTGCTGCGAAAAGGAAATTTTGTGTCTGATGTTTGTTGTTATGTAAGCGATAAAAACTATGTAAGATGGGGCCGCGGGGAGAAATGGAATCAAAATTCATCCCTAAATCCAGTGACCGGATACTCTTACGATCTCCTTGACTCAAAGGTCCTTCTTAATGATTTGTCTGTCAGAGATGGCAAACTTGTTCTCCCTGACGGAATGAGTTATAAACTGCTGGTAGTCGATCTTGAAGAACCTGTTATACCGGCTGATGTTTTGCAAAAAATAAAGGAGTTGACTGAAGAAGGTGCTACCATTGTTTTGGGGCAAACAAAACCATTAAATACACCGGGCATAAACAATTATCCGGAAAGTGATGAAAAAATCCGCATCCTGGCGGATGAACTATGGACGAAAACTTCAGAACAAATGGCGATTCGTGAAGTCGGAAAAGGCAAAATATACACTGGTACAGACATGAAAGATATTTTAGCTGACAATCAAATCCTTCCCGATTTTGAAGGCCCCTTCGAATACATCCACCGGGCCGATGAAAATCTTGACATTTATTTTATCTCCGGTGAAGGAAAAGTAAAATGTACGTTTCGCGTGAATGGGAAGAAACCGGAAATCTGGGATCCTGTAACGGGACAAACAATAGAAGCAATAAGTTATCATTCAACCAACGATGGAAGAACAAACGTATCGCTTCAGCTTCCTGTAAACGGTTCTGTTTTTGTGGTATTCAGAGAAAAAGCAGAAGAAAATTACTTCATTTCTGTTGACGGACCGGGTTATCCTGAAGTAAAATCCAAAGAAGAAAATGTTTACGAATTGGTTTTATGGGAAAGTGGTGAATATTACTTAACCACCAATACTGGGAAAAAAGAGAAAATTTCAACAACGGTTACTCCTTCCATAGAGATTACAGGAGACTGGAATGTTACATTTATTCCTGCTACGGAAGCAAAAGAGATTGAAACAACGTTTGATAAACTGACGCCTTGGAATAAAAACCCGGTCCCGGAAATTAAATATTTTTCAGGGACAGCAGACTACACAAATTCTTTCACTATAACAACAGAGCAGGCAGCAAGACCAGCCCGTCTTAATCTAGGTGAAGTACTCAACATTGCCAGGATTTGGGTAAACGGAAAAGATCTGGGAATTGTCTGGACAGCCCCCTGGTCGGTCGACATATCTGACGCGATCAAAGAAGGGAATAATGAACTTAAAATTGAAGTCACCAATTGTTGGGCCAACCGTTTGATTGGCGACGCCGGATTACCGGAAAGTCAATGGACAACCAGAACCAACGTCCGCCGTGTTCCGGATCGTTCGGAATACAAAGCTGGTCACCAGGCTTTTTCCGCTGAGGATGAACTGATGCCCTCGGGTTTGGTGGGGCCGGTTAAAATTGAATTTGGAAAGGAAGAATTGGTTACATTAGAATAATCCTTTCTAATAATTTTATCCTGCTATGAAAAAACGAAAGTTATTAAAAAAAAAATTACTATTTAACTAGGGATCCGATTACGACAAGGTAATCAGCAAAAATGCCCATAAAAAAAAGACAATAAATAAATTCTGAAAAAACAGATTGATAATTTTAAAACGATAACCTGAATTATGAAAATATATTTTGCATCAATATTCGTTCTCTTCATTGTATTTTCCGGTGTGCCGGTAAAGGGTCAAAAAAGTGACGACTACCAGAGTGTTAAAAATAATTTTCTAAATCCACCGCAATCTGCCCGCCCAAAAGTATACTGGTGGTGTCTAAACGGAAACATTGATACAGTGCGAGCCAAACAGGAACTTCGTGCAATGAAAGATGCCGGGATCACTGGTTTTGATCTTTTTGAAATAGGTGTTCCTCCTTCAGATACCATGATTCCGGGAGGACCGGCATTTATGAGCGACAAGTCTCTTCAGTTGATAAAATTTGCGGTTGATGAAGCCGGAAAACTGGGAATGACCGTTGGACTAAATCTGGCCAGCAGCTGGAATGCAGGAGGGAACTGGGTAAAACCTGAACACGGAGGAAAATCGCTGTATTCCTCAAAAGTCAATATAAAAGGAAACGCTCAATCGCAAAAAATTAAACTTCCTTTTCCTGAGGTTTCGTTTCCAGAAGAATCGTTAATTGGTGGAAATGGAGAAACACTAATCCCTTTTAGAAAGGATGGCCGGCCTGAATATTATGAAGAAATAGCCGTCCTTGCCATTCCTGCGGAAATTGAAGAAGGCAGACTCGATACAACAGACATTATTGATATAACCCCATTTTTCGACCCAGAAACAGACGAACTTAACTGGAATGCTCCAGATGGTAACTGGGAAATATGCAGGTATGTTTGTTCCAATTCAGGCCAGCAGGTAGTTCGTCCCAGTCCGCTTTCAGCAGGATTAACCATCGATCATTTTGACTCAACAGCTGTGGAAACTCACTTGATGTATTTTATTAACCGGCTGCAGCCTGTTTTAGGAGACTTTCGAGAAACAGCTTTACAAAGTTTATACCTTGCCAGTTATGAAGCCCGTGGTTTTGTATGGACTTCCACCCTGCCTGAAGAATTCAAAAAAGTTAACGGTTATAACATTCAAAAATTTATTCCGTCGTTTTTTAATCCCGAACTTTTCAAAGAGGAAACTGCTGAAAAAATTCAGACCGATTTCAAAAAAACCTTGTCGGAACTGATGATTAACAATCTTTATAAAAAATCTCAGGAAATTTGTAACCGTTACGGATTAAAAATAAACAGTGAAGCTGGCGGTCCGGGATATCCGCTTTATAACGGTCCGGCTGAACCACTAAAAGCACAAGGTTCCATCGATATTCCTAGGGGCGAATTCTGGATAAATCATTCACGTTTTTATAAAGACGGGAACGACAGTATTGATATACTGCGAGTGGTTAAAGAAGCCGCAGCAGCATCTCATATTTATGAAAAAGGAATTGTGGAAGAAGAAGCTTTTACCTCGTTCATGCACTGGCAGGAAGGCCCCTTCGACATGAAACCTTTTGGTGACCGGGCCTTTTGTGAAGGAATGAACCGCGTTGTTTTTCATGGATTCAGCCACAATATCAGCAATTCGGGATTCCCGGGTTATGTGTATAATGCAGGCACCCATTTTAACGACAAACGAGCCTGGTGGCCCAATGTAAAACCTTTTACCGATTATGTTTCGCGGATTTCTGCTGTTTTTCAGGAAACGAATTTCAAAGCCGACGTAGTTTGGTATTATGGTGATAAAGTCCCTAATTCGGCAACCTCAAAAAACACCCATTTTAAAGTGGGGCCAGGTTACGATTATGAAGTAATTAATACCGAGATCCTGCTTGATAAACTTTCCGTAAAAAACGGAAAACTGATATTATCCAATGGCGCTGAATTTAGCTTGCTGGCTCTGGAAGATGAAGGAAATTTAAATTCAAATGTTCTAAAAAAACTGGATGAACTAGCAAAACAGGGAGCTGTAATAATTGGCGAAAAACCCGGGAAAGTTGACGGTGTTGTTGCCAAAAATGAAAACAAAATCTTGATTGATAATTTATGGGACAGTGCATCAGGCCTTTCTCAAAATAATTTATCTGAAAAGGGTAAAATATACTACGGAATTTCATCGCTCCAAATGTTGCATATATTGGGTATTCAACCCGATATTGATTATTCGGGAAGGAATTCTGATTTAATCGACTTTATTCATTTCAACAAAAATGAACTCGATTTTTATTTTATCAGAAATACACAAAATGAATGGCTTTCCAGAAACATTAATTTCAGGCAAAAAAACAAATCACCTGAAATATGGGATCCGGTTTCAGGTAAAATTTTACCCGTGTACATTTATAACCAGGAAGGAGAATATGTAAATCTACCGCTAACCCTTCCTCCTTACGGAGCTTGTCTGGTTGTATTCCGGAAATCTTCTCTTCCACCTCAATTTACCGGAATTTCAGAAACAAATCCTCCACTTTTCGAATACACGACCAACGGCATTAACTTTTTGCAGGAAGGATCTTTTATTCTGGAAGGTTCAAAACAATCACTTTCGGTCCAGAATAATATTGAAACAAATACGATAGACGGCCCTTGGGATGTTGAGTTTACCAAAGGTTGGGGAGCGCCAGAAAAAACAACTTTTCCAGAGCTAATTTCCTGGACAGATTCTCCGAATGACGGGATAAAATATTATTCGGGAACAGCAACCTACAAAAAATCATTTCATTATGAAAAAAATAAAAAAACGGGAAATGAAAGCATTTATCTTGACTTGGGTGAAATATCAAAAGTAGCCGATGTTTGGTTGAACGGGAAACACCTAGGGATTAGCTGGGCAAAACCTCATCGTTTTGATGTAACAAATAGCTTAAGCCAGGGTAAAAATACGATTACCGTTGAAGTTGCAAACGTTTGGTCGAACCGGTTGACAGGTGATGCAGTTACGGGACAAAAATTTACGAATACCAACATTAACACAACCATTGTACCGGCTGCTACACTGGAAACGGGAGATCAAACACGCTACCCCTGGGCTGAAGTACCTCTTATTAAATCGGGACTGCTCGGACCTGTTACCATTCAAAGCATTTCTCCGGTGGCAATAAAATAATGGGATGAAATACCCATGACAAAGGATTTGACACAAACGAGAATGATTAATAACTTTGCAAAGTTCCAAGAGAACATGAAGGGCGATCGTTACTGGAGGTTGAAATATCTTATGCTACGAGCATTCAGAAACCCCGAAGATGAAATTGCCTGCAATACAGCTAAGTACAAACGAATATTGCCAATTTCGGTTTCGACTGAGAGGGAGCATGCACATGAAACTTTCAATTTCTTAGCTGTTTTTTCTCCCCAAAGTTTTTCTCATTTACAATGGGTAAGGGTTTCTTTGGTCTCACGCAATGGTGTGAAGAATACTTCCCTTTCTTTGTCAAACAGTTGTGGACTTTTTAGTTTTAAAAATTAATCACATGAAACGATTTTCTATAATTGCTTTGTTATTCTTTATTCAAAAGGATTAACACAAATTAAACCATGCGTATTTTCTCTGACAATATGGTTCTTCAGCGAGAAGTAAAAATCACTTCAGGGGAAGGTGGTTCCTTTCAGTACAACCACTCATGAAAAGAGATAGATAACCAAAACAGCTTAAAAAGCGAATTTTTTAAAGCTGTTTTTGCATAAATAACATTATTTGCACAAAACATCACCGGCAGATTGACATTATAACTTTAAACACTTAACACCAAGAACAAAGGCCAGTTTTTCAATTTTCTTTGCCTGATGACCGATGCCGATAGCACAGTGATGGGCCGGACCAGCTTTTGACCACTGTTCGATGAAATTCTTTGCTCCCATTGAAAATTTGTACCGGCTGTTTGTATTTCCAATTTTTAAAGTTGCCCCCGGGACAGATTCTCCCTCTGCAAGCAGGAGGAACACCTCATCCTTCCCTTCCACAACCGACAACAAAGTCACCGGTCCGTGTCTTACCGTCATTTGAATGGAAAGCCCTTTCCCCGGCTTCCCATGATAAACCGGCAAAGGAACCTGTTTTACCCTTCCTTCGGCGATGGCAAAGTGAGCTGGCCCATCGTGACCAAGTTATATAACATCGTCGTTAAAACCCATCAGATAAAGTTCAGAAAAAGACCCGCTGGCTCCCATTTCAGCCATTATTTTCATGGCATGGGCATTTTTTACTTCGCACTCCCCTGCAACCGGAATATTTCTTCCTGTTAGCAATGTATTTCCTGCAATTACCGAGGTTACGATATTCTCGTATTCGTTTCCCGATTCACCTTCATAATAATATGCCAGAGAATTGAGGTTATGTTTTTGCACCAGGTCGTCAAGTGCTGCCGATGTGCTTGCCACACGTTCCAGTTCAGATGTTTCACATTCCGGAGCAACATCAAATGTATCTGAAAATTCTTTCAGTTTAACTTGTAGCTGCGTTGGAGTTACGGTATCACTAAGTGCTTTCAATTCACACATTTCCAGCATTTCGAAATGCGTTCCAAAGGTAGCGCTCTGGCGGGTAAGGTCGGTATACACATCGAGCATCCCCCCATAGTAATGTCCCAGAATACCCATCCGGTTTTTACGTAGTGATTTTGCTACGCGTGCTGCTTCTGTCCAGGCAGCTATTCCCTCCCAGGCAGTTTCATCGGAGAGATATCCGGAAACCATGCCATAACCGATTCCTGAGCGATTAAAAACGCCGGCAATTTCAGGCACAGAACAGGCCTGGCAATGTTCCAACCAGACACCAGTCAGCTTTCCACTATCCTCAAGATTATTGAATGAACTATAATCCAATTGAGGAACAGGCTGAAGATTGAGTATGATAATGGGTACTTCTACTGCTTGGGCTATAGGCAAAACCGTTGACGATAATGCCTATGTTGAAACATACAAAAATACAATTTCAATATTCTCTGATTTAAGGAAATCCGCGGCTAACTTGCCCTTAATAGAATTATCTATCATTCCTGTGTCAACAACGTCTACATGAAAACCATTTATCTTCTCTCTAATTTGTTTCTGATAGTTTATCAAATTGTCATGTAAGCCTTCAAATTGAGACCATTAGGTTTCAAGCCCAATTCCAAATAATCCAACTTTAGCAATATCCATGTTACTAATATCGTTTTAATGTTCTTTAAAATCTAGATATGATTAAGTAAAACTAACTTCTATACTAATCAAGTAATTTTATATGATTTCAAAGTGGATAACTGAAATGGTAGTTTCCATATCCAAGTTCAAACTGTACTCCATCTTCAACTTGTTGATAAATTTCAAGCAAAACAACTGTTTCAATGTGATTTAGTCATGCAATTGGAAGAGCAATCGTTGCAGTTGTATTGCAGGAATTCATTGCGACAATAAATTATGACAACAGGTTCTTTTTTCCCTTAGTTTTATTTACTTTCATTTTCATATAAATGATACAATATTGATATAGTTTTATTCATTCAATTAGATACAACAATTCATATTATATGAATTTGTAACATTTATTAAAAAAGCTCACTTATAATAAATTTTGAAGTCCTGAGTCAATCCATAATCCATTAATTGATAATCATTACCAGCAGGTAATTTTTGGGGTCCGATAAACCAGCTCCAAGGACTTGCAATTCCTTTAGTTACATTTCCATGGTGAGGCCCCAGTAAGTTTTTCAATGAACCAACAACTTCAACAGTAACTTCTTGATTTCCGGGCTCAAGAAACTCTGTTAGATCGAATTCGTGCGGCAGCCAACCAATAATTCCTACCTGTTCGTTATTTACAAGAATTCTTGCAACAGTTCCGTTCCATTCATTCAATTCAATTTTATATTGATTTCCTTTTTTAACATCCAAATTTTTAGTGTACTTCACGCTTTGACTATAAAAAGGCCTTCCTTGTTTTTTCCACGAGCCAATTTTTAGCGGTTGTTCCTCTTTCATAAGAAACCCTGCGTCCTGTGGCTCCAATGCAAAATTACCAATCAAATAAACTGGTTCAATTTCAGCGTAAATACTCATTGGATTAATAGTTAAGGTTAATTCATTATTTCCCGGTTTAACCTTATTCCCAATATCAAATACATTAAAAGAACGATCGAGCCAACTTTCTCCGGGGATTGGTTTGATATTTACACCATTTACCGACACTTGGTATAGATGCGCCCATTCAACAACTGCCCTTAATTCATCAGGTTGAAATCCCTGAGAAATTTTAAAATTATATGTAACCGTAAAACCACTGTCATTAGTAAAATTTTCTCCCATATCAATGATATTGGTTCGGTATTGTACTCCTGCTGACCATGGATTATAGCCAGTGCGTCCGTATTGCTCCAGCCCATTCAATTTAAAGGCCGAGTCGGATGCAGCAGTGAAATAAATATTTTCGAATGTCTTATCCTGTACTTTTAAATCAACATGGTCAATAGTAAAGCTGTTAGGAGCAGTTGCGGAAGGCTGCGAATATTCAGTATTCAGCATTTTCCAACCATCGGTGATTTCTGCAGATTTTATTACCTGTTGTTCTATTTTTTCATTATGTATAAAAAGTAACTTACTCCCTTCGGCAGACAGTTGAAATCTAAACTGAACCATATCTTCATTGGTTGAAACAGGATATCCTGTAATTTCGCCTGAAACAGGATCAAGTAATGAAACGGCTTTTCCTTTTGCTTTAAACTGAATTTCTTCCGAACCTTCTTTATTGAAGTTTGACCAGAAAATAAGTTGTCCATCTTCAAATTGTCTTCTCATATGAAACACTTTACCATTAATGGATAAAGGATTTTCTACTGAGAAGTCCGATTGCTGTAATTTAGAAACTACATCAGGCTGTTGAATGTTGTCAATATTGATCCAGTTGGAATGACTTCCGGCTAAATTTTTCACTTCATTTGAAGGTTCTCCATTTATAAATTCAGGTATAGCAAAACTATACACCATACCCCCATTTTCAACAAACTTCTTCAATAACTTCCAGGTTGTATCATCAATATTTTTAAAATATGGCGGTAAAATAACTTGATCATAATCGCGCAATCCAACAGAAAACTTTGCCCCATTAATTGATCCTTGATTTTTGATGATATTTTCAGCACCCAAATCATATTCAAGCTGTAATTTTTCCATGTCATCAATGAGTTCTCTGAAACTATTCTTGATATTTTCAATGTTTTCATTTCTCACTAGTGGAGAATAATACATCCAAGCTGTTGTTGTGGGTTCAATAATCAGGGTGTTATTAATTTGCTGGCCCTGACTTAAAACAAAAGATAAACGTGCAAAATATTTGGCAAGTATTCCATAATCATTCCAATAGGGAGCATGAGAAAGAAAAGATTGGGGATAATCACCTTTTCGCCGACCTTTCAAAGTCATATGAGCAAGGTGCTGATTCATGAAATTTACTCCTAATGTATACTCCCAATCGCCTAATCGCTTCATATCGCCAAAAGTCAATTCCCAGCCAGCCCCACCATATGTTTCTGAAAGAGCCCTTTTACGTCCCATCTGATTGGCAACGGAACTCATTTCCTTTACTGCCCGAACGTTTCCAAATTGATCAGGACGTTTTTCATAGGTATTGAACAGCATATCAATCCCGGGCATTTGATGCCACTCATACATAGCCATATTATCTCCGCCATGATGAGGGCTTGGCCATCCGTGTTCCCAGTAATGACCTGTCCATGCGAGATTTTTACTTTCGGTGTAATCATACCAGGGTTTCGCCCAGCGTTCGATAAACATTTCAAGTAACAACCGGTAATAGTTATATCTTACTTTTTTAAAATCACCAACTTCAGCAAATAGTGCAGGTAAATGTTGATTCAAATCATATCCCCACCTTTGCTGAAAAGCTTCAAACAAACTGGGCGTGAACCTTATACCGCCGCGTCCTGCACGCGGAGCTATGTTAGGTTCATCTGTAAAAACACCAGGAACAGACTTGCTAAATTCTCCTCCTAAGGCTTTTTCATATCCCGTCATAGTAAGTTCAATAAATTTCTCAGTGACTCCGGGAATTAATAAATCAACATATGGAAAACCACCTTGCCAACCACTGCCTCTTTCATTTAATATTTCGAAGGCAAAATAATCATCAATCCACTTTTGCGGCCACTCTTTCACTTTCTCAAACCCGTTGCCTGCTTTTTTTAGCACTAAAAAATAATCATCCCTTTTTTCAGGATCAACTTGGTCTCCCTTTCTCATTACAATTGCATTTCCCTGATTATAGGATTCCGGCATTTCCGCCTGAACATGTCCACCTGCAAATCCGCTTGGATATGAATTTTCATCATATATCCAAACATTCATGCCCAATTCCTCGGCTTTCTCCAATGTGTAACCTGATAATTCAAACCATTCTTCGGACAAATACTCTGTAATAAGTCCTGGCCGAGGATGAATAAATACCTGCAGGATATTTTCATTTTTAAATTCCTGCAACTGAGTTGCAATTTTTTCTTTGGTAACTAAATCGTTCCAAACCCACAATGGTGATGTACTGTAATCCTTTGAGGGATTTTTAAAGGCTTCCGAAACATCTTTAAAAGTTTGCTCACTTATTTGATTCTTTTGAACGTACTGACATTGAGCAGAAATAGCTCCTCCCAGTAAAAACACTAAGCATGTAAAAATCTTTATCCGTATCATCAGGTTTTGATTTTGATTAATTTATCTTGTTTATAACTTTAACTTTTAAATAAGCGGCTAACTTCCAGCCATTTATTGTCTTATTTGTTTACGTATTTTCGCATTACAAATCCAGTCCCGAATGAATTTTGTAAACTCCGGAGCCCAGTTTTAGCACAATTTGATTTCCCTTTCCAGTTGAAATCAAATTTTGTTTTGGTGGTTTTACACCGTTCAATCTAACAGTATTTATTTTATTTGTTGGCAGAATTACATTTGCTGATGTGTTATTGGGGATTTCAACTTCTAACGTAACGCCTTCATTTGTACGTTGCCATTCAGAACGTATCAATCCAAACGGGGAATTAAATCCGGTTTTAGCAAAAGTTAAATCACCAACAAATTCTGGTTTGATAACAATTTCTTTGTAGGCTACAGAAGTTTCGGACTGACCAATTCCACCAAGCCCGGCATAAAACCATTCCATCACATGCCCCAACATTAAATGATTATTTGATACATTTTCAAGCGCTTCCCACGATTCTGTTAGTGCTGTTGCTCCTTTTTTAAGCTGGTATCCATATCCCGGAACATCGTCACGATTAATCATTTCGTAAATAAGTTGAGATTTCCCGCCTTTGGTAAGCGCTTCAACAAGAAAATGAAATCCAACATCACCGGCAGTTAAAGCTTTGTTGTTTGAAACCACAGAATCAACCAAATTATCGAGAATTTTTTGCTTAAATTGTTCTTCAACAATTTCGAAACAATATGGCATTGACATGGCTGTTTGGCTTCCGGTTGAGTAAACTTTTGTTTCTGAATTAAAAAATTCTGAATTGAATCTTTTACGAATTTCTTCAGCCCAATTAAGTAGCATTTCTTTTTCCTGCTTTTGTATTACATCTGCCATTTCAGCCATAATTTTCACATCATAAAAATAAATAGCAGTGGCGGTAAGAGACACTGGAGTTAATTGAGCAACTCCCGGTCGTTCCGGGCCAAGGTCGAACCAATCTCCAAGTCCATGAGTCAATAAATGATCATCTGACATTTTTTTCAAGTAGTTGATGTATTTAATGATCATTGGCCATGCATCTTTGATTATTTCTGCATCTCCGTACCACTTGTATAAAAGATACGGGAGAAATACTGAAGCGCTGCCCCATTCAGGAGAATCACGAAACCCATCTAAAAACTCAACATATTCAGGTGCAATATCTGGCACTAATCCTTCCGATGTCTGAGCATCTATCATATCAAATATTAATTTCTTGTAGAGATGATAGTTGTCGTAGCGGAAATGGATGCCGTTTCCCATTAAATGGGTTTGTTCAAGCCAACCCAGCTTCTCACGATGGGGACAATCGGTAACAACGCTTTGAAAGTTACTTTTTATAGCCCAATCAATAAGATTGTGGATTTGATTCAGTCGGTCATTACTGCATACAAACGTACCATTTTGGGGGGCAGAATTCCGGGTGTATAAAAAATTTAAACTTTTAATTACGGGTAGTCTCTCAGCGTTATTAAAACCATCTGGCACTGCTCCAAAAACTTGAACATATCTGAATCCGTAGTAGGTGAATTTTGGGGTCCATTTTTCTGTTCCATTACCACTCAACACATAAGTATAATAATAGGGGTTTCCGGTTGCTTTTTGATTGTTTGTGTTGTCAGGGTTGATTAACTCTGAAGGCCATAATTTAATTGTTTGCCCTTTGGCTCCTTCGGCGGTAAGTTCAATGATGCCCGATGCGTTTTGTCCAAAATCGTAGAGAAAAGAACCATCTTCAAGAGGAATGATCTTTTTAACCGGTAATACTTCCATAACTTTTACCGGATATCCAATCTCAGCTACTAATTTTCCTGTGGGTTCTTCAGCAATAAGAACTTGTTTCCATTCTGAATCATCGAAGTTTTGTTTATTCCAGCCAGATTGTTCTTTTGTCGCATCGTAATCTTCGCCACCAAATATACTTGCATAAAATATTGGCGATTGAGATGTTTTCCAGGTTTCATCTGTCGTGATGATTTCCGAAGTTCCATTATCAAATTCAATTTTAAGATGCGCTATCATCTTGGGATAGCCATAAGCTATTACCAGTTTCCGGTATCTCTCCCGATTGATATTGTAAAAACCATTCCCAACAATTGCTCCAATCACATTTTTTCCTTTTTCCAGTATTGGAGTTACATCATATGTGTTGTAATAAACAGTTTCATCATAGTCTGTCCAACCCGGTGCAAGAAATGAATTTCCGATTTTTTTCCCATTCAAATAAGCTTCATAATGCCCGAGTCCCGAAATTGACAAAGTTGCAGAAATTACATTTTTACTGGCATCAAAAGATTTACGGAACATAGGAATTACCGGTCGTTCTACAGCTTTTTCACCCAGATTATTTCCATTGCCATGAATACCCGGGACCAAACGCAAAGAGGCATCCATGTTTTCGAATGCAATCCACTTTGCAGCATTCCAATCTTTTTTAGAGAGCATCCCCATTTCCCATTTTGAAGGTTCGCTCCAGGTTGATTCATTACCTGACTCATCCCAAATTTTAACCTTCCAGAAATAATTTTCTCCGCTATTAAGAGATTTACCATCAAAAGAAACATTTATGGAATTGCCGGACAGTATCTTTCCTGAATTCCAAATGTCTCCATTTTCATTTGCAAGATTCTGCAAATTTGATGAAACAAGAATATGATACGCAGTTTGAGATTTATTACCCTTCTCCGAATTAATCTCCCAGCTTAATGTGGGATACTCATTTTCTATTCCAAGAGGATTAATCAAATTATTACATTTTAAATTTGATATCATTAAATCTGATGCACGATCACAAAAAGAGAAGGTTGACAGTATGATTAACAAAATCAAATATGATTTAAATTGCTTCATTTATATATAATTCAAATTGTTTTTAGTTATCAATTAATAAGTTTAAAACTGTAGTTGCCAGATTTCAATTTTAAAGAAAACTGGTCACCTTCTTTTTGCAGTAATTCTATCCGGGAATTTTGTTTTACATTTTTCCCATTTTCCTCCAATTTATTGGCTGTCAAATAAATTGTTGCTGTACTGTTGTCTGGAATAGTTACATTATAAACCGTATTGTTGCCTGTTTTTTCCCATGAAGAAATAATTGTCCCGTAAACCGATTCATATTGAGCTTCAAATTTTTCGAGTCCATTTACAAATTTAGGTTTGAGAATGATATTTTTAAATCCGGGATTTTGTTCGTCAGGAAATATTCCTCCCAGCGCTTTATAATACCAGGCATTAATCTCACCAAACATAATATGATTCATTGAAACGTCACGTGATGCATCAAGTGGCCAGTTTTCATAAAATGTTGTAGCGCCATTAACAATCCACCAACCCCACGATGGAAAAGTCTCCTGTGAAGCCACTTCGTATGCCAAATCGGCATATCCGTTTTCACTTAAAGCATTAAGTATTGCTTTGGTACCAAGCAATCCGACATCAATGTGTTTATTGTCAGCAACTACTCTTTTTGCAAGGTTTTCGGCTACTTTTGTTTTTAATTCATCAGGTACAAGTCCCCAGTATAAAGCTACACTGAGTTCAGTTTGAAGCCCGCTTCCATACATTCCGGTTTCGCGATTGAGATATTTTTTATTTACTTCATTTTTAATCTTTTCCGAAAGAGCATGATATTTTTTAAAATCGGCATCCTTGCCTAAAATTTTTGCTGTTTTCGAAAGAATTACTACATCAACATAGTAATAAGTTGTAGAAGTAAATTCCTTTGGTGTTCTTGACTTAACCGGCACCCAGTCACCCAGCCCCCAATCGGTTATTCCCGAAGGATAGTTTTCTTCAATATAATCCACATATCTTTTGATATTATCATAGCATTGTTCCAGTAATCTTGAATCGCCATAAAAAAGATAAATATTCCATGGGATAATCGCAATGGTACTGGTCCAGTCAGGTCCGTTTGCCCAATGATATCCCCAACCGCTTGTTGGTATGATAGCTGGTAAAACTCCATTGGGTTGTTGTTCGTCACGATGATCGGCCAGCCATTTTTCATAAACGGTAATACCATCATAATTATAAAGTCCTGTTTCGATGGCGATATGTGCATCACCAGTCCATCCGTTTTTTTCGCGCTGCGGACAATCGGAGGGATAGCCAAAAAGATTGGACAGATAGGAAGCATTGGATGCTTCCCAGATTTTGTTTAATGTGTTGTTTGAAGAATGAATCTTTCCAACCGGAGGAACATCGCTGTGCATGAAGTAAGCGGTAAGGCTTTCTTTTGTCAGGTCTAGCGGTTTATCAGATGTCACTTCCACATATTGAAAACCTTTGTAATTAAACCTGGGCATAAATTCATCCTCTTTCTCTCCGCTTAAAATGAATATATCGGTTTGAAATGGATCTGAATCGTCTGTTGGGCGGTAATGTACATCAATGTTTGACATGTCGGCTCGTCCGTCAGCATCAAGCTTTTCCACATGCTTAAGTCGGATAGTAGTTCCTTCAGATCCGGAAACACTCATTTGTGTAACACCAGCCATATTTCTTCCAAAATCAAACAGCCAGATTTGAGGTCCCACTTTTTTCATTTCTTTGGCAGGAATCTCAGTTACATTGCGAATAGGATGTAAAACCTGTGCAGTTATGTTTTGTGATGGAGCACCTGTATTCATGGCATTTTTCCAATCCTCGCCTGCAAAACCAGGTTCATCCCAACCGGATTGTTCCAGTCGCGCATCATAATGTTCAGCGGTATAAATACTGTTAAAGGTTACCGGGCTATGTGTTGTTTTCCAATCCTGCCCCGTAGTGATGGTTTCTACTGAACCATCGTTATAGGTTATGCGCAAATCCATACAGAACTTTGGACGTGCACGCCATGGAGCCTTATCAAAATACCATACAGCAGTTGACTGATGGTTGTACCAACCATTGCCCAACAGCACACCAATGGCATTTTCTCCCGTTTGAAGTTTTTTTGTTACATCGTAAGTAACATACAGGTTTCGCCTGTCAAAACGTGTATAGGTGGGATCGAGCCGGTGGTCCCCAATGCGTAGACCGTTAATGGAAAGCTCATACAAACCTGCAACAGCAATATAAGCCCTTGCCGATTGAACCGTTTTCCCTGCACTAAACTCTTTTCGGAAATAGGGAGCTGGCTTGACATTATAGTCGTATGTATCTGTTATCCATTTCCCTTTCCAATTTCTCTGGTCCATCATCCCGGTTTCGAAATAAGCTACCTGAGACCAATCAGACCAGATACCTTCATCATCCTGAATCCGTACTCTCCAAAAATAGCGGGTGAAAGGCTTTAATTTCGAACCCTGATACACTACAGGAAGAGATGAGGAATTTACCGTTCCCGATTCCCAGGTGTTTCCTTTCCCCTGTTCAACTTTGCTCTCATCAGTACCTACCACAATTTGATAAACTTTCTGAAAGCTTCCCTGCCTTTCCGATTGTAACTGCCAAATCAATCTTGGATTGGATGCATCA
This sequence comes from Draconibacterium aestuarii, assembly GCA_026671195.1. Classification (GTDB taxonomy): domain Bacteria; phylum Bacteroidota; class Bacteroidia; order Bacteroidales; family Prolixibacteraceae; genus Draconibacterium; species Draconibacterium aestuarii. The sequence continues at coordinate 62,284 of JAPOHD010000024.1, forward strand.
ATACCTATGGGATTTTTTAAGTATTCGCATTTTAAATTTTCTATTTTTATTTCTGTAAACCCCTGAATGCTTGCAAGCAACAAACTGAACAGTATTGTTAATCGCACTATTTTCTTCATCATGACAATTTTTTATATACTTTCAATTATTTATTTTCAACTCTGAATCGGTAGTTTCCGGAGCCAGTTTTAATCATTAAACTGTTTTCCTCTACTTTTGCCTGGGTTACTCCTGTTACCCCCTCAACAAAATTATTATTATCCCAAATTTTTTCTTCACCTTCATATACAACCACATCGTTAAATCCCGAAAGAGGCAGGGCAATGGTGGCTGAAGAATTTGCAGGTACAATAATATCGTGGGTAAAAACATCAGTTTCTTTTTTCCAGTTTGACGAAACCTTTCCGGCAACTGTTTCCAACGATGCATTAACAAAATCAAGTCCCGGAGGAATATAGGGAGCTATGTGGATGTTCTTATAACCCTTTGTTGTATTCCCTTCCATAGGAGACTGTATTCCTGCAAGAAACTTGTAAAAATATTCAGTAATGGAGCCAAACATCTGATGGTTGTGTGAATTTTCACCTGACCATTTTTCCAGCAATGTGGTGGCATCGTTTTTTAACCAGTATCCAAAACTTGGCCAGGTTGTTTGGGTGGCAACCCGGTAAGCCAGCTCATTTTCTCCTCCCTGAACAAGAGCCGGCCATAAATATTTCGTCCCTATGATTCCTGTATTCAGGTGGTCGTCGCGCATTTTAATGTCCTCAACTATGGTTTGAAATACCTTATCTCGGTAGCCATCAGGTACAACATTCCCTATTAGTGCTATCAGTTGATAAGTTTGATAGGCTTCCTCAGTGCCATAAAGTGCTGTTTCCGGGTTAAAAAACTTTCGGTTAAAATGCTGTTTAACGGTATCCGATAAGTTTTTGTAATATAAGGCATCCTCATCGTGTCCTAAAACGGCAGCAATTTTAGACAAAAGGAGATTGTTATTGTAGTAATAAAATGTATTAACTACCGGATGGTTTGGTCCATCACTTTCCCCGGGAGCACACCATTCTCCCAATGAATACCAGTAACCATCGAAATTATCTATAATAAATGGTTCAGATGGATCTTCATCCTTTGTGCCCAGTTCTTTTAAATAATTCACATACCTTTTCATTGACGGATAATGCTCTTCCAAAATACGGTTATCCTGATAATAATGGTTCATCCACCATGGAATAAGTATATAAGCGCTGCCCCAGGCTACTCCTCCGCCCATTCCACCAACAAGCACAGGAGAAGTATTTGGTATCCGTCCATTCTCTTCCTGCGAATCACGCATATCATTTATCCACTTGGTATAAAAGGAAGCCATGTGAAAGTCATGCATTGATGTTTCAGCAATCACCTGTCCATCGCCATTATAGGCTCCTTTTTCCCGATGTGGACAATCGGTAGGATAACTTTGCATATTAGACATCTGTGACCACACTCCTGCTCTATGAATTTGATTGAGCAAAGAATCTGATGATTCAAATGTGCCATTTATTTCATTGGCCGAACGTACAACTCTTCCTGTAACTTTTAAACCAGGAAGGTCTTTGTTATCATTTGAAGTAACTTCAATATAGCGAAAACCGGAATAAAAAAAGCGCGGTTCATAAACTTCCTGTTTATTGCTCTTGATTGTATAGTCGGTCCATGTGTTTGCATGATACCTGAATTTTGTACTGAGTTTATCCCCTTCTTCCAGGGTTTTTGAGAAAAGAGAATCATTTAAAGTTTCAGCTCCGCGGATACGGATAACTTGTCCTGGTTCTCCTTCAACTTCCATACGCCACCAGCCCGCAATGTTTTGTCCCAGATCAAAAAGATAAACACCTGGTTCGGGATGAGTTTGTTTTACAGGTTCCAATGTTTGGACCACTTTGATAGGAGGCATCATTTGAGATTTCAAATCACCTGTCGGTTTTTCAGCTATTGCTGCATTTTGCCAATCTGAATCATCGAAATCTGCCGTTGACCAACCCGATAATTCTTCCCGGGCATCGTAATCTTCACCCCCATAAAGGTTGTTAAAAGAAATCGGACTTGCAGCCGTTTTCCAGGTATTGTCGGAAACAATCATTTCCCGGCTGCCATCAGAATAGGTAATCATTAGCTGCACCCAAAGAGCAGGATTTCCAAACGATGTACCCCTTCTTCCCCAACTCCACCTACCTTCAGTTTTAATGAAGTTCCATGCACCGTTTCCTAAAAGTGCTCCCGCCACATTTATTCCTTCCTGCAACTGTTCGGTAACATCATAAGTAGAATATAAAATGGTCTTGCGGTAATCTGTTATTCCAGGATCCAAAACATGATCGCCGACTTTCTCGCCATTCAGAAAAAACTCATAAAAACCGACTGCAGTAACATAGACCACAGCCTGCTCAATTTTTTTATTTACATTGAACCCTTTTCTTAAGAAGGGACTTTGATTCGTAATTTCATCTTTTATGGTAATCCATTTCGCTTTCCACTCCTCCTCATCCAGAATTCCGGTATGGAAAAATGCCGGCTCACTCCAGGTATATTTCTCATCATCAATTGATACACCCACCCGCCAATAATAATTGGTGTTGCTTTGTAGCGGTTTACCATTGTATTCTATATTGACTGTTTCGTTTGAAGCAACTTTCCCTGAGTCCCAGATTCGGCCAATTTTTTTACCTATTTCTTCCTTGCTTTCGCTAATAATTAGCTGGTATGCTGTTTGATTAATATTTCGTTCATCAGAATGTAGCTTCCAGGAAAAGCGAGGTTTATTTGTGTCGATTCCCATTGGATTGGAAAGATATTCAACCTTCAAATCTCCAGGCTGAAATGATTCAGTTGAATTACACCCTAAAAAAAAGAATGAGAGTGTGAAGTAAACTGCTGATACAAAAATCAGTCGGAGAAATCTTTTATTTTTCATAACATGCTAATTATTTTTCATCTACCAAAATTAAATATTGACCTTCGTTCAGGTGAAATTGGCCAGTTGAAAGTCCCTCCACCTGGTTCGAAAGAAACTCAGTGTCATCAATTTTCTTCAATTGAATTTTTTGATTTATATCCTTTTCCAGCTTAACATAAGCTTTAGTGCTGACAGGGATTTCCAACTCGTAATGTACCTTATTATCAGATTTTTTCCAGTTGGATACTATTTTACCATACGGTGAAACGTAACTAGAATTGACGTGTTCCAAGTCTTTTGGCACAGCAGGAGCAAGTACAAATTCTTCAAACCCCGGAAAATCAGGGTCGGGCTGAATGCCGCCTAACCAGCGAAAAAACCATTCGGAAACTGTTCCAAACATGGGATGGCAATTAGAATATACATTGTCGCTTTCCTTCCAGGTTTCCCAAAGGGTGGTGGCACCATTGCTTATCATAAAACCCCAACCTGGATATTCCGGACTATTTACGATCTGAAAAACCTTTTCGGGAGAAACATATTTCGAAAGTACTTCCAAAATATATTTTGTTCCGAAAATACCAGTTGTAAAATGACCGGCAGGAGCTTTCTCAACTGCATTCATTAATGAATCAATAGCTATCTCTATTTCATCTTCAGGCACAATATCGTAGTAGAGCAATGTGGCAAACAACGTTTGACGGTTAATTTTTTCAGTGACTGGTTTGTCCCAGAATTCTCCTTCCAGTCGTGATTTGATTTTTTCGGCAAGCTGGTTGTATTGTTTTTCTCCTTCGCTATCATCCATAATAGAAGCAAATTCCTGCATTATTCTGGCACACAACAAATAGTGGCTTGTACCTGTCAGTTCAACGGGCACAGGAATTAACGATTCATGATCGCCCAATCCGGAATCCACCCATCCTTCAGGGTGAATTCTTGCTGCCTTTTCCATCCATTTTTTATTGAAATCATACATTTCCCTGACTAGCTCCTCATCATTATAATAAAGGTACAGGTAGTATTGAGTTGTAAGAAAGGCCGACTCCCAGCTCAATCCACAGTACTGGATTCCTACAAATGGAGCGGTATCTACAAATATGGAATCGTTCATGGCGTCTATCCAGTCATAGATGGTTTTCCTGTAAAACGACTGTATGTCAAAATTGTAGATGAAAGTCTCGCTTGTAGCGTTTAAGTCACCTCCGTAACCGAATTTTTCGCGGGCAGGACAATCCGACTGCACACTAATAAGGTTGGCAAGAAAGGTTCTTTGGGAAGCATCCTGGATGTCATTTAGTAATGCTGACGAGCTGGTGAAATGATTGATTCCGGAAACATTTGAATTCAATGCCAACCCTTCAACCGCTTCAAGCTCTGGTTGCTTATCTAATCCTTTAATCTCCATATACCGGAAAGTATGGAAGGTAAATTCAGGCTCAAAATATGCTACATTCTGACTTCCAAAAATATATGTATCAGTTTGCCAGGCTACATCAGGAGCTCCCGGGCCTCCCACTCCTTCTCTTTTAATCTGGCCACAGACAGTAGTCATTGGATTTAAAGTTCCATCGGAATAGATTCTTTCTCCAAAGCGAAAAACAACAGAATCTCCTGGCTCCCCATTAAGCTTAATTCTAAATGTTCCAGTAAAATTTTCTCCCATATCCACTATGTAAATTCCCTCTTGTGGTGAATATATTTTTTCAGGACGAATACGTTGTGTTACTTGAATTGGTGGAAAAAATGCTTTTTGCAGCTCTCCTCCCGGCCCTTCAGCAGGAACTGTATTTTGCCATGAAGAATCATCAAACCCGGGTTTGTCCCAGCCATTAATTTCATTACGTGCATCATACACATCGCCCAGATAAATATTGTTTTTCAGTAAAGGTCCATCAGCAAATTTCCATGAATTATCTGTTGCAACTTCCTCTGTTTTTCCATTTTGGTATTCCAAAATAATTTTACCGATAAAAACCGGACGACCTACTTTCAAAACTTCCCTTAAATTGCGGCGGCCCCACATTCTTAATGGAAGAGGATTGTAAAATCCGTTTCCGAGAGTAACACCAATGCAATTTTTTTCAGAATTCAGTAAATCCGTTATGTCATATTCAGAATAATAAATCCTTTTGCTGAAATCGGTCCAGGCAGGATCTAACCTGTTTTGACCTATTCTTTGCCCATTAATTGTAGCCCTGTAATAGCCTGCAGCTGTTATCAGCAACTTTGCTGACTCTAATTGGCCGTTTACAGCGATTTCTTTTCGGAAGAGGGGTGACGGATCATCAAGATAAAAAAGAGAATCTTTCTCAGGCAACGGTTTATTATTGCCAATCCAGTGTGTGCTCTCATTGGCTTTCAAATTGTTTAAGTCCGGTTTATTTTTCTCACTATTACAACCTGATATAAATAGCAGAACAACTAATACAAGTATGTTCATCATCCTAAAAAAAATATAGATTAATCTGTTAGTTTTATTTTCCATTTTTTGCATCTTTTCATTGTTACCTTCTTCATTCGGATTATTTGGCTACAAATCTGAGTTGGCTACCTTCCACCTGAAATTGGTAATAACCATTATCCTTTCCGAGAAAAACAGCCGCTTGATTTTTCAATTCTTTATTATCCCAGATAAGTTGTTCATTCAAAGTAATATTTTTATAGGAATCCGGAATACAGACAATCGCCTTACTTGTTTCCGGAATGGTTGCTTTAACCTGGTATTCCTTATTATTTGAGCTGACTTCAACTGAAAATTTCCCATTAATAGTAATGTTTTCAGTTTCTGCATAAGAAAGATTTCCAAGTTGGGGTTTAATGCGAATTGTCTTCCATGCGGGTTCAACCGGAGATACACCGCACACATATTGAGAGAGAATAGTTAATCCTCCACCGCTCCAGGCGTGATTGACTGTTCCCCCACCATATCCATCTCTTCCAACTCCCCATCCTTCATAAAGTGTAGTCAGCTTCGAATCACGCACCATTTCATAAAACCTTTCTTTTAATCTTTCGAGTCCATATTCTTCATACCCCATCATAAAAAGTGCTTCGATAACATATTTTTCCATATACGGACTTGCATAAAACTGGGTTTGAAGAATCTGGTAGATTTCAGTAAATTTATCGGGATCGGCTAAGCCTGCAACAACAGCCAGGGCCTGGGTGCGATCATCTGTATCACCTTCATAACCTTCCGATCGGTATTCTTCGCCATTCCATAATTGTTTATTAAAAGCTGACTTAAATTCTGCCATCTTTTTTTCAACTCTTACAGCTTCTGAATTGTTGCCCAATACTTCTGACATGTTACGATATCCCTTCAGCGCCAAATAGTACCACGCATTAAACAGACTTTGTTTGTCAATATTGGTACCCCAGTCGCCCCAATACCAGTCACCTTCCCTATGCTCCAAAATCCCTGATTCATTCAGTTGCCAAACATCCAGGTATCGTTTAACCCCATCGTAAACTTTTTCAATGGTTTCTTTATCGCCTGTATTAAGGTAATAATTCCAAAATCCATAGTATCCAATGCTCGCCAGCATTTGTCCGGGTAGTTCTCTGTTGTAGTTACCCGAAGGCACAGGAGAATAGATAGTTCCATCTTTGCGTTGCCAATTTATCAGTTCCAACATACCTTTTTTTGTAAGATGTGCTGCTGAAGGAGATAATGCATAAAAAGCTTCTCCACTTTCGTTGACCAAATCGCCCCACCATTGCGCTCTTTCGCGGTCGGGGCAATCCATATAGGTGTCACGCATGGTTACGTATAAAGTTCGTAATGCTTTTTGCCACATTTCATTGTAAAACGAGTCGTTACAATCAAAGCTCCCTGTAAAAGTTGCACCATAACCTGTTTCCCTAAATTTGAGTTCCAAAACCTCAACTCCTTCCGGAAAATAATACCTGACGTGATGTCCGTTCATCCAGCCTAACGATTCGTATTCCTGAATACCAGCACCGGTAACATATTCCGCTCTTACATTGGGTGGACCTCCTCCATAATAATGATCCGTGCGGATTTCAATCACTTTTCCTGATTCTGATCTGATTTTGAAATATGGAGTTATGTGAGCGTTATATGGAAGCTTACAAATCAACGTATCTCCTTTACTAATATATGGAAGATCAACAGTTTGTTCATAATTTTTTATACCAAAATTCTTCCATTGTGGTATAGGTCTTTCTACAAGGTTGTTCCATGGTGCTGATTCTGCATTGCCTACTATTTTTACTCTTCTGAAACCTCGATTCTCAGAATCAGACTTCACCCAATCAAAATTTCCCCTTCGTGCATCAAACCGGATGTTAGACTCAGGTAAACGATAGTTGGGGTAAGGACGTGAGGTATATTCATAAGCCCTGTCAATTCGCCCATTCCAAGTGGCATCACTTAATATATCAATTGCATCACACTGAAAGACAAGTCCTTCCTGCCCACTGCTATTATGCGAAAATCCATCTTTCCCAAAATACCAGAGTAAAATGGCTATTTTGTTTGGTCCGGTTTTTAAATAACTGGTAATATCAACTTTATCGTAATATGTATCTTCAGGTGTTGGCCCCCTTTTTAACTGGCCCTCAAATACAACCAATTCTCCATTAATCCACATCCAATACTTCGAATCACATGCAATTGAGGCGATTGCTTTTGGAGGTACTTTCTCTAAATCGAATGTTTTGACAAAATCAGTCCAGACATTTGATTCGTTCTGACTTTCATTTGCTGCTATTCTTTTTGCCGTCCATTTTTCATCAGCATAAAGATGGTTCAATAGAAAAGTCATCAATAATAATAGTACAATTTGTTTCTTCATAGCATTCTTTAATTTGCGATAAGTTGAATATCTCCTTCAATACCCACGGGAATTTTCTCGTAGCCACGCGTCCACCTTTTAGCTGTCGGATTATCATCAAGACTCATGACATAATTGCTCAATACCGTAATGTATTTGATTTCGAGTTTGTTTTTCCCAACGTTAACCATGTCTTCAATATTGAATACGGGAGTTCCATACCAACTATTGCCGACCTTTTTGTCATTCAGAACAACTTCAATTATCCCTTTATTTACATTTTCCAATTCCAGCCACCGGAAATTATCATTCGAAGTAAATTCAGTTGTATATGTTATCGTACCCGCAAAATTATGCAGCTGCGGATTGGCAGAAGCTCCAAAATCTTCCAATTTGGTAAAAATCATACTAAATGATTCACCGTTGGTATGTTCAAAGAATACTTCCCATGGGCCGTCTATTGTTTTTATTTTTTTGTCCCGAGCTTGTTGTACGATAGGTTCTGGTTCTCCTTCCATATTTGGGTCAAAGACCAGCAACAGTGAATGAAGTGGATTTAGCTCTATGGATAATTCATTTTTGTTACCGTTGAATGGGAAAACAGAACGGGTACCAGTTTCCGGATTCCAAATCCATGGTGTTTTCGCCCCCGGTGGAAATACCGCCTTGAAAATTGCCCCTTGTTTTCGGCTGGTATTGGTAAAAAACCAAATATCCTTATCACCTGCTTTTTTATGAATCTGATATACGGATTGGTTGGGAATGTCAATTTCAACATCTTTTTTGATTTGAATTTTTTTAAACAGTTCCATCGTCCAGGGCAGCAAATCACCTTCCGTTTCCGGACTTGAAACTTCAATATAGCGTTCGGAAAATTCGGTTTGAAGTTCAGCAAAGACTGTTTGAACAATGGAGTCATTTTTAGATGCATTCTGAAAAGAAAGAGACCGGTTCGGCGTTTTTGCAATGGCGATCAAGGTTCCTCCATTTTGAACAAATTTGAGTAATCCTCTTGCAGCTTCAGCGTCCATTGACTCTACGCTACTTAGCATGATGGTGTTATACGACATAGGACCGTAAGTTAGCTTTCCATTGCTTTTAATACCCTCCCTGATAATATTCTGCCCAATGTAGTCACACGAACTGCCCACCTGACTAATAGGTTCCCAAAGGCGGTAACAGTACCATGGCTCCGTATGAAACTGATTTCGGGTTAATCCGTGATTGGACCAAATATCAGCTTCGGGTGCCAGGATGGCAATATTTTTTATCGGTTGTGAATTTTGAAACACATGAGACAAGCGGGCATTGTATTCCACCCATTCGTGAAAATAAGGCCACCAGATATTGTGTTCATTGAAATAACTTCCGTATCGAATCCAGCCCGGGAAGCCAGCTTCGAGTGGAGAGTAATTATATCCATGTAAAACTGCATGGTTCATGCCAGTAATAAAATTCATATCATCATGCTGTTTTATTTCTTCCAGTGAAGTTTTAAAAACACCACGTGTATTGGTCATAGCTTCATTACTGATTATCTTTTTCCCTGTAAGATGTCCTCCGGAGGCAGCATACATATTCCAAATCATATATCCATGCCCCTGATTCCAGGTCCAGGCGTCGGCATTCATATCAGAAGAATAAATCCAGTTATTGCTTTCCGGAATATCAGCAATCATGTTTCCTTCCATCATTCCCATTAAAAAGGGCGTTCCGTAAGCCTGATAGCGGCAAAGCAAATTTCGTTTAGTACAAAAATCCTGAAACTCCTGTGTGAAGTTTTTTAAGAAAGTTTTTACCAGCAACCTGTTGTAATCATAACGTACCCTTTTTAAGTTTTCTGCAAAAGCAGGTTCATAATTTTCTTCGGGGTAGCCGGTATAAGGATTATAAAAAATGAACGGGTACCATGGTTTGAGCGGATAATTGTATGTTTCAAAAAAAAGCCTTTCGAATCCGTCTGTCCAGTTGGCACCATCGAGTTCTATGCTATCACAAAACAAGGCTCTTATCAGTTCGGAAAGCGGTGTACCAGTATCTTCACTTATTTTATTTAACCGGTTTAGGTAAGCCCGTGTAATTTTTGACTCATAATGATTCATTACCGGGCCGGCAGCACCCGGTGCACCGTGCAGCACCTCACGGTTGCTGCGTTGTAAAATGCCGTAAACAAGTTCGTAATTGCCGGCAGGAACTTCAAATGTTAGCCGGTTATTTTTTTTGAAACCATCAGTCAGGTCAGTAATTTCTGCGTGAGACTGAACTCCAGCAGGCACTAGCCGTACAAACACCAGTTCATGGCTTTTTGCTGCCTCGTAGCTTCGGGAAAGCGCTTCCACTGCTTTTTTGTACAAACTTTCCAAATCCTCGTTCAGGTACTGTCCTCCCAAACAGGGAATTTTATGTACAATTATTCGCTGAATGGTTTCATCTTCTTCCAGAAACTCACCCCCAAAAGGCCAACCTGAACCGACAATCAAGTCGGCAAGCATTCCTCTTTTTTGTGCTTCAAGCGCAGCAAATTTGAGCAATTCGTTCCATTCTTTGCTAATCCAGGTGAGCGCTTCAATTCCCAAATCATTTGCTTCTTCGGGCATGGCAATCGGGTTTATTTCTACACCTCCAATTCCGGCTTTTTGCAAAAAATCAAGTTGCCGAATAATTTCTTCCTTTTCCAAATGGTTTCCATTCCACCACCATCTGACAAACGGACGTGCATCTGAAGGAGGATCAACAAAACCATCAAATAAAGTGTCGTCTATAACTTTACTTGAGTTTTTATTACATCCCGAAATGAAAATTAAAAATACCAGCCCGATTAGCTTTAAGATATATTTTGCACCTCTCTTTTTTTTGTTCATTGGTTTAGATTAAAATAATGATTCAGAAAAAAAGGAACTATTATTTCGACTTCAGAACTTAGAAATCATAAAAATTATTTTTATGAGCAGAGTTCTATTCGTGTTGTTTTTAATAAGTATCGTAATCTTCTTTGATTACCTTTTTAACTGCTTCCAGGTACCCAAATCCGTTTAACATATTAGGTAACAAATAACTCCCTTCCACCCACTCATTCCATGCATTTATCGTAATCAATTTGGGTTGTTCTGGGTGATTGTCAGCATATTTTTTTGCTTTAGACAGTAATGCCGCAAAACTTTCAGGCGTACTGTGGTAGTGCACTACATCCCTGATTCCTTTGTCAGGGAAGCGAGGTGTTTCATCCCAGCCAATGGAAACACACGGAAATAATGGAATATTTAAAACTGAGTCCATCTGTGCCCTTATTTTTACGGCATTGTTCCCATAAGTGAGGTAATCTTCTTTAAGACCACCCATATTATATAATGCCACGCTATTAAATCCCATTTCGTTGATCCTTTTTGAGAATCTTTCGCCAGCTTCTTTTGACATAATAGAGCCTCCACCCTGGTTCCACTGGATATGGATACCCGGGAATCCGGCTTTTTTCACCTCTTCTCTGAAATAATCGAACGCTTTTCTGGCTTCTTCAAGACTCCCTCCAAAACTTTGTAGTAAATTATTAACACTAAATATTGAAAATACTGGTTTGCCGTCGATTTTAAAATAATTTGGATGATTAAAGTATTGTTTAATAACCCTGTCAACAATTATTTTGAAATTTTCCCAGTCCAGAGCACCATCCCAAAGTAGCGAGTCATCATTTTTGAATTTATGCACATTCCAATAGTTACGTTCTACATCGTGGTTGGCCCACATAATATAAAACTGCATTTTGGAATTATTTTTTGCTTTCAAAAAACCATCATTAAGGGCACTTTCCAAAATGGGGCCTTCATCAAACCAGTACCAGTCGTAAACAAAAATATCTACGCCATGATCCACTGCAACATCAATCCATTTCTCCACTACCTTTGGGTCATTATCCATTTCATACCCCCATAATGGTATACGTGGCTGATAATGAACATCAAATCTTGTATTTCCCTTTCTTATAAATTCCCATTCGCCAATACCTTCAGGCCAAAGCATATCGACAAAACGACTGTCGTGATGGCACGACGACCACACATAAGCTGCTACATGATAATCACCTTTGACAGCGTTTTCCGGATTTTCATTCTGGCTCTGAACTTTTGGCGCGAAAAAAAATAAGCTACAAGCCAGCAGAAATTCTCCGGGGACTTTGATATGATTAAAAAATATCATTATGGTTACTGTTAAATAAATGATTATCCGGAATGTTATATACTCTTTCAATTAAATCGTCCTACGCATAATTAACTGCCAATTTTAGCTTTTATCAACTCATTTGATATACTGTCGGTTTTCATTCTTAAGTTTTGCAACACTTTTTGAAAATTTGCAGATTCATTCAGATTGACAATTTCCAATTGATCGTTTTCTAAATCATACAATTCCTCGTGTGTTAAATCATTTCTGTACCGAAAATATTTCCATTTTTTTGTGCGGATTGCTTCACTTGGAGGAATCATGGGCGTTTCCCATAAATGTTCACTAATAAAACATTCTCGATTCTCCAATGGATTTTCCCCATAAAGAAAACCAACAAGACTTTTTCCCTGCCAGATTTCAGGAACATCTACTCCTGCAAGATCAAGAATAGTAGCAGGAATATCAATATTCAAAGCCATTTCATCAATATCCGTGTGCCCTTTATTTCTCGGATCGTAAATCATCATTGGCACGCGAAGAGAATTATCATACATTAACCATTTTCCTGCTAATTGACGTTCGCCTTCAAAATAACCATTATCTCCCATGAAAATAATTACTGTATTATCATCGAGTTCTTTATCTGCCAGCGCCCTTCTGATTTTACCAATTTCTGCATCAACACCCGATATCATACGGTAATATCCTTTCATACTATGCTGATATTTTTCAGGTGTATCATATCGCCAGGTCCAGCGGGTACGATTAATCCCTTCTTTCACATATCCAGGTTGTTCTTCAAAATATTTATCCTCACTCAAAATGGGACCAGGTATTGTAATGTCCTGATACAAATCATCAGTGGTTTGCTGCCAAAAATATTGATCTTCAGCCGGGTCATGTGCATGAGGAGCACTGAAACTTAATGAAAGACAGAAAGGGCTATCGCTTGGTGCTTCTTTTATAAAATCAATAGCATGTTGACCTGTATAACGCGTTAAATGGACTGTATCTTTTCCCAGGGTTTTGTAGAAATATCCCCTGTAGTCATTATATCTGCCATTCCGATCATAAATTTCACAAACATCGAACAACGTTTTGATACTGTCATACTGGACACCAAACTTACCAAAAAAGCCTGTATAATAACCGGCATCCTTCATGATTATGGGATAAGAATTTTTAATGTAAAGCTCTTTTATATTTCCTTGACCAAAGGTATATCCATGCGTACGTTCGTATAACCCGGTAAATATACTTGCTCTACTGGCTGCACAGATTGGAGTGGTAACAAAAGCATTTTTAAAATATATACCTTCTTTTGCCAGCCTATCCATTTCAGGCGTGTGAATAATCTTATTTTCTGCATATCCAATAGCATCCCATCGCTGATCATCGGTAAGAATAAAAATTACATTTGGCTTCTCAGCCTTTTTTATAGAACAAGACATCGGCATGTAAGTTACTACTATTAATAAAAAATGAATGATTCTTACAGTCATTACTTGAAGTTTATAATTTCTTGAATATCCGCTCGGTGTCATATCATTTGTTTTTACGTCATACTGAACTTGTTCCAGCATCTCATACACATGATAATCAACACCATACAAATTACCCCTGAAACGACTTCGGGGTGACGTGCTAATTATGATTCATTACGGACAATCAAAATAATTTCTCAGAATTTGAGTGAGAGAAAGCAAATTGAATTGAAGATGGATAGAATAAAATTCTATCCATCTTCAATTATTACAAATAATATGTTACTTATATTCTGAATTTTGTTCCATAGTTGGATCATTTTCCAGCACACTGGAAGGTATTGGGAAAAGGATATTTATTTTATTATATGCCTGTCCCCTAATAGTGTTGGGTCTATTCTGCCTTTCTTCTGCTCCGTGAGCAGTCATTACTTCAACTGCTTTGCCTGTTCTTACGAGAACATCCCATCTATCTGCCTCGCAATGAAATTCAACTCTTCTTTCATGAATAACATCATCTATTGTTACTGTGGACAAAGGGTCTAAACCTGCACGCTCACGAACCTGATTTACAAGAGGTGCTGGATCACCACCACCATCTCTCAAATAGCATTCTGCCAACATGAGAAGAACATGTGGATAACGAAACAAAGGAAAATCACTACCAGCGACATATTGTACAGCATGATTGGGATCCCAAAATTTACGTGTAAATGGAACTATATTACCATTATATATACCAAATTCTTCATCAACCCATGAAAAATCAATCATCGACAATCTTTCATCCCCCTCTTCAAATGAATTAATTAAGTCAGAAGTTGGAATATTCATTCCGGTTCTTGCTAAAATTTGAGGCTGGGGCAAATAGGTAGTTCCAGCATTCCATGGTGTAAACCTATACATGTTAGCACTTCCTAAGCCATAAGTCCCTTCAATAAACTGAATCGAGAATACAATTTCTTCATTGTTTTCATTGTTCAGGTCAAAAACAGAAGCGTAATCATCTAATATATCATATTCTTTACTATTTACTACTGCTTCAAGTTCAGTGGCTGCCTCACTATACTGATCACGCCACATTAAAACTTTGCCAAGTAATGTTCTGGCTGCGCCTTCGGTTGCCCTTCCTACATTTTTTCCAGAATAAGATTTAGGCAGATTTTGTTTTGCATCATTCAAATCAGCAACAATCTGGTCATAAACAAGTTCGGTCGAAACCCGTTTATTCCCTTCAAAGGCCTCATTGTACGACCCTGCAGGTGCAGTAATCAGAGGAACATCTCCAAAGTGACGAACCAATGTAAAATAGTATAGCGCACGTAAATATTTTACTTCAGCAATGTAACGGCTTTTATTTTCGTACTCAGCTTCTTCACTATATTGCATTACAATATTACATTTTCCAATTCCTTCGTAACATTGATTCCATGCAATGCTTACAATTTCATTTTGAGCATTCATTATAAATTGGTCTAAATGCCAATAGCGATGCCCTGATTGATCTGTAAGATTGTCCTGAAAAGTGGTATTATCAGATCTCATTTCACCCATAGCCCAGAAAGTTCCATCACCAACACCTATACTTTGGTTTCCGGCAAGTGCACCTAAATTGGTATAGGCAGCATTAACTGCCTGTTCAAATTGTGCTGAAGTTTCGAAGAAATCTCCAGTACTTAGCTCACTAATAGGTAATTCATTTAGAAATTCTTCTTCATCACAAGAATAGAAAAGAAATCCTGTAACTAATATTAATGATATTGAATATATTATTTTTTTCATAATTCCTTTATTTTAAGTATTAATCAAAAGGTTAAATCTAATCCAAAAGTAATTGTTCGTGTCAAGGGATAATCGTAATTATCAAAATTTCGAACCAAAGAATTATCTCCATAAACACTTGCTTCGGGATTACCATACGGATAGTTTGTAAGTAAAAATGCATTTTGTACAGAACAATACAATCTAAGACTATTTAGAAACTCAATTCCTTTAACAGTATACCCCAAGCTTATATTTTGAACCTTTAAAAACGAAGCATTGTACACCCAATCTGAATTCTCCCATCTATCAAATGATGTTTGATGGAAAGAAGCAGCAATACGACCATTACCAGGTTCTTCAGGAGAACGCCATCTTTCCTCAACCTCTTTCAAAACATTAAACACACCATCCAGGTTGATTACATCTTCTTCCAACTGTGCCCATATATCAAAATTATGAGCAAAACTCATGGCAATATTTAGATCCCAATTTTTGTATCGGAAGCTATTATTTAACCCACCTCTAAAATCAGGATGTGGATTACCAATAATCATTTTATCGTTTTGATCAATAACACCACTATTGTCAAGGTCTTGATAACGAGGAGTTCCGGGAACCTGACCTGGAAAAGTCGCATATTTATCAACTTCATCCCAATCATTTAAAATTCCCAAACTTTTCCAACCATAAAACATTGCCATAGGTTGTCCTTCGATTGTAAGAGAATAACTTCGAGCACCTGTTTGAATTCGACCAACATCTCCCATGTCTAATACTTCATTTTTATTAAAGGAGATATTAAAATCAGTATTCCATGTAAAATTGCTATTTGATATATTTGTTGAGCTGACTGCAAACTCAACCCCTTTGTTGCTAATTTCTCCTATATTATCCTGCACCGATGAAAATCCTGAAGAGATAGGAACAGCAACGCCCCAAAGCATATCTTCAGTAACCTTATTATAATAGTCAAATACAAAGGATAACTTTCCTCCTAACAATATTAGGTCTAAGCCAGCATCAAATTCTCTTGATTTCTCCCAGCCTAACATAGTATTTGCCATTGATGCAACTCTTTTCCCATCGGCAACTGAACCGCCAAATGTATAATTATTTGTTGATAGAGTTGGTATCCAAGTATAGTTACCTATTGAATTATTACCGCTATAACCATAACTTGCGCGAAGTTTCAGGTTTGTCATCCAATCAGGTTTTGGAAAAAAGTCTTCTTTAGTTATATTCCAACCTACTGATGCCGATGGGAAATACCCCCATCTCCTGTCAGAACCAAAACGAGAACTTCCATCTCTTCTTATTGTCCCGGTAAAAAGATATTTAGCTTTGTAGTCATAATTTAACCTAAGCAAGTAAGAAATTAAAGACCAATTTGTTTCACCAGTATTTCCCCACTGCTCTGTTGCAGCATTAATAGTCTTAATTGCATCACTCGGAAATTGATCCCCGTTAATATAACTCGAATAATTATTGTAATGCTCCATAGTGTAACCTGCTAATGCAGTAAGGCTATGGTCTTCAAACTGCCTGTTATAGGTAGCAGTATTTTCAAATTGCCATCCTAAACTTCTGTCTGTATCATAGTATCCTTCTGTTGCACGAGGTGGAGGGCTGTAAATGGAACTAATGGTTGATTGTCGAAAATATTCATGGGAATTATAGGTTAAATCCATATTATATGCCGATCTTAACAATAAGCCATCAATTGGACTGACTGTAATATAAGGCTGAAAACGTAAATTCAAATTTCGGGTTACATCAACTTGTTTATTCAAGGAATAAAGAGGATTATTGTTGCTAAATGTTCCGGGAGACCAGATATCCAAATCCCAATCTCCTTCATAATAACTTTCAATATCACGTTCCCAAGCACCGTTTTCTTTGTAAGGTCCATCTAATGGAGATGACATAAATGCACTACCAAATAAAGTACCTCTGTTTCCTCCAACTTGATTATACCATGATCTGATTGTAGGAACTACATTCATGCCAACAGCAACAATTTTGTTGGGCTCATAGGACATATTAGCTCGCATTGAAATTCGTTCAAAACTCGTCTCTTTAATAATCCCTTGATTATCTAAATATCCCATTGAGAAAAAACCTTTAAAATCGCCTGCACCATGAGTTACAGTAAGATTATAATCTTGCCGGAGTGCAGTTCTCGTCATAACATCCTGCCAATCTGTACCTTCCCCAAGAGCTTCAGGGTTTCTGTAGACTTCAGGAATATCACTTTCTGAAATTTCATAGCCATAAAAAGCTGCTTCCTCATAAGCATCTTCTTTACGCCACCGTGCAAATTCTTCAGCATTCATTAGATCCATTCTTTCCGCGCTAAGCATATTTTCAATACCTGTTCGAGCTGAAAATGAGATTTCAGTCTTACCTACTTTCCCCGAACGTGTAGTTACCAATATAACTCCATTTGAGCCGCGTGATCCATAAATTGCAGTTGCCGAAACTCCTTTTAGCACATCAATTGATTCAATGTCATTTTGATTCAACAAAGTTAAAGGAGAACGATCTTTCCCATAGATACCTTGCATTGGGATTCCATCAATTACAAACAGGGGTTGGTCACCAGCCCCAATTGAACCAGAACCCCTAATTCGCAATTCAGAACCACCGCCAGGGGCACCTGATGTTTGTCGGACACTTAATCCAGCAACCTGCCCTTCCAAGGATTGGTCAATTGAACTTGTAACTTGAGCTTTTATTTTCTCAGGTGCAACACTAGTTATAGATGTTGAAACTTTATTTCTCTTTAACGTACCGTAACCAATAGTAACAACTTCTTCAATACCAATTGCATCGGTTACCAACACAATGTTTATGGTTGACTGATTACCGGCTATTACTTCTTGTGTAATCATACCCACAAAAGAGAATACGAGAATTTCATCTTCTGCCACATTTGTAATTGAGTATTCACCATTTGAACTAGTAACGGTTCCACTATTAGTTCCTTTTACAATAACTGTAGCCCCTGGTAGAGGTTGTCCAGTATCATCTGTAACCGTTCCGGATATATTACTTTGTTGTTGGACTTTGGTATTCTCAAATTCAAATTTTTCCTTGCCATTCAAAAGTGCGATTTGTTTTCCATGAACTTCATATTTTACAGCTGTTCCTTCAAAAAGTTTATCCAGGACATTAAATATTTTTTCATTTTCCATAGAAATTGATGTTTTTCTTTCAACATCCACAATTCCACTGTAGAAAAAACGAAACTCACTTTGATTTTCAATTTGAGTTAAAATTTCTTTTAAAGTTGAATTTTCATAATTCAGAGTTAGTTTTGCTGATTGAGAATAACTTCCCGAAGCCAAAGCTCCAAACATAGTTGTCAATAAAAGAAAAAGCGTAAGTTTCATTTTCGTTAAAATTTCTGATGCCCTAGGCATAACAAAAGGGCATAACCATTTTTTTTTCATAATTTTACTTTTTTGGTTTAAATAACTTGTTAAATCAAATTTTTAGTAAGAGGTAGAAGTAGCAGTTCTGCCTCTTTTTTTTGCAACAGTATAAATGGTGAAAGACTAAGTACAGGCAACAATGCCTGACTTTCAAGAATTAGTTTAGTTCATAAGCAAAATGTTTTAGTTCATAGTTTTGTTTTTACAATCTAGTTTAGTGACTTTTATCATATCTTATTGATATAACACGAGTTTTTTCATTGAATGAATAATCAATGGGGGCAGTAACTCTAAGCAATTCCAGAATTTCACTAAAAGACTCCATCTCTATAGTCCCGGAATAATGAATTTTGTCGAGACGGGTATCTTCATCCAAATCAATTTTAACATTGTACCATCTCTCAAGTCGTTTAGCCAATTGTGGTAAATATTCTTTTCTGAAAATTATTTTACCATCTTTCCATGATGTAAAAATATCTGTATCAACACATTCAATCATAAACGTATTTCCATCTAGACGTACTTGTTGCCCAGGCTCAAGGGTAACCTCTTTGTTTAGATTCTTATTTCTGATAGATACCGAACCTGTTACTAATGTTGTTTCCAAGTTCTCATCTTCAAAAGCCTTAACATTAAAAGAGGTTCCCTTCACTTCCACTTCCCCAAAGTTTGTAGATACAATGAAAGGCTTACGACTTTTTACTACCTTAAAAAAAGCTTCACCCTTCAATTTCACCACCCTACCTTTTTCAAAATCAGTGGAGAAGGAAAGTGTTGAGCCGGAATTTAACCAAACTATTGAACTATCAGGTAATTTAAAACTAGTGCGTGCACCATGTGGTGCTGTTATGATTTGCGAATAATTACAATTATGTATATTATTTAATTTGGTTGGAATTAATAAGTAACTAATTATTATCCCCGCGAATAATACAGCAGCGTATGAAATTATCTTGTTTATAGAAAGACATCTTACCGAATTTATTTTTTGATCATTGATTTTCCGCTTTAACTCTTGCCATTTTAAATATTCTGTTTTACCAGAACTCCTTAATATTTTTGCGCTTATTGAGTGTTGTATTTTAAAAAATTCATTCCTATTATCGCGATGCTGCTTTACCCACAATAATAGCTCTAATTCTTCTTCATTTGAGAGTTTTCCTTTAAGAAACTTCTCTATGTAATTATTTAAGCTGTTTTTATTCATTATTTCCTTTCCTGTTAATATTAATACAATATAAGAACTAGTTTTACCAACCCCTCTTGGTAAAATAATTAAACTTTCAAATAAAATGGACAATAGAGTATCAAGAATTATGACAACACTTTTATCTCGTATACCTAAATGCAACAACAACTTAAGGCGAAGTCACAATATAATAATTAGTGCTTAATTTTTGTTGCTAAGAGAAAAAACAAAATTTTTGAACTTAATTTTTCACGAGCAATCTTTAATCCTTTTGCAAGATGTTTATCAACCATAGTTTCAGAAATATTCATAACCTCAGCAATTTCCCTATTTTTTTTTCCTTCTAACCATTTTAATGCAAAGGTTTCTCCGCAGCGTTCAGGCATATGGTTTATAATCCTTTTTATTTCTCGAATAAGACTTTCTCCTGTGGAAACAAACTCTTGATCTAATTCAAAACTAATATGATAAAGCTCTTCAGACAAATACGTCCTCTGTTTCAGTATATATTTTTCCTCAATTATTTTATGTTTCAGAATATTGATGCTCTTATTTTTTACAAGAGTAAATAAATATGCTCCTAAATTTTGATTTTGTTTAAGATTATGTCGCTGTTCCCAAATCTGAATAAAAACATCTTGAACTAAATCTTCGGCTTCCTGATCATTATTCACCAAATTACGAGCATAATGATTTAAACGGGGGTAATAAAACCTATGAATTTTTTTAAATGCCTTTATATTCCCTTGAACTAGTTTAGAAGTTAGGTCTTTCAATGTTTATTGGTTTAGATTATTCATACCAAATATAAAAAAATTCTTACAGAATTTGCTATCAATCCATTTAGTAATTGTTGTGTTGTATAATATGATCACGAGTTGGTTTAACCAAATTATTTGAAAGAGATTGACTACTTGGAAAATTATGATCAGTTAAGCAATTTGCATTCTTATGATTGGTAATCCATGACTTGATACACTTTGATTTATAAATTAAGTTGAACTACAAAAGTTGGAGACTATAGAACTTTTCAATTTCATCAAAATTGATTTATTGCAAGATATATTTTATGGTGATTCCGTCTTTATCTAATGTCATTCGTATGTTTTTAAAGCAGAACGTGGTGAGTTGGGCATGATTCCGGCATTCAAGAAGATGGCGTCAGAATCAGAATCATTTAATTTCGATTTTATAGATAATAGCACTGATGAAAAGCTACTCGAGAATGGGACTATTTGCATTGATAATATTAGCATAATTACTTCAACTACTGCTGTATCCAGATATGTTATTTATACTATAATAACCGTTACCAGATACGGCAATATTCTTGTATTTCCCAGTATTGGAGAACAAACAAGAATTCCAATTTACACTGATAAACAATTTATTAACATTCAACAATTCCAATAACTTAAACCATTAGCGACTAACCCCTCTATTTCTGTTCTTCACCTTGTATTTTATATGTGGTTCTTTTTTACACCCTTTACTTTTCTCCACTAACTGATTCACATCCCTCGCCCATTGTGCCAGCTGAAATTGATCAATCACCTCTGTCTGAATTTGGAGTTCCCGTTCCACTTTTGACGATAAATAAAATCGAGGACGTTCCTCAAACTCAGAAAGCCGAATTGGATAACGAACCGGATTTCCATTTTTATCCGTGATAAAAACAACGTGTCCCCTCCCCGATCTCCGAACCTCCACATTAAAAAGCTCCAGAGATTTATCGTAAAGCTCTTTTGTCGTTATGAATTCAATTTGGTTTAGCTGATAAAATAAACTTTCCAGGTTCTGTTGCAGATTTCTACTTCCTGCAGAAAATTTCAAATTGGATTGTACCAGGTTTTGTTCTTTGGAGAGATCATACTTTTGTTCCAGGGATTTAATGAAACGTTGCGTTTTCTCCTTTTCATAATTGTCTTTGATCTTCTTCCCGGTTTCGCAGTCAATTCGTGTAGATACAATATGAAAATGTGTTCGGTCAATGTCTGAATGCTTATACACAAAGTAAGGCTGGTTTCCATAGCCCATATATTCCATCAGATTTCCGATTTCGGTGCGGATGCCTGCATCTCCCAGTTTTATCAAATCCGTTAACGTTGGATTCACCGAAATATGCAAGCCTTTCTTTTTCACCCGTGTGTTTCGATCCTCAATCTCTTTCAGAATATTCAGCCGGTCGTGTTTTGTTCCGACAAAAGGATTAATGGTTGGCGTATTGCCACTTTTATAGAAGTGTGCCTTTTTCTGCTCTACTTTTTTTTCGTTGTAAAACAAAGCATTTTTAGTATTGCCCGATTGATGGATTACAATGATCATAGCAAAAATTTAGCGCAGGTGTTTTTGTAAAAAAGCCAGGCATTGCATCATCATCTCAAAGGCTTTCCTTAACAGTTGCCGGTCATTATCTCCAACATTGTATGTAGAAAACGAATTCATTTTATTAGAAAGCTGATTCAGATTCACACCAATCCTATTCAATTCATAGTCCAGATTGTTCAGCTGCTCTTTTGTCTCCGGATCTAAGTGAACTTCCTTCTTAACTGATCTCCGAAACATGGTATAGCGTATATAATCACTCCGGCAGCCAAACTTCCCGGAACGGACCAAACTATCCAGTCGCTGCTTTTCCTCTTTCGTAAGAAGCAGCCGGATGATCTCGGTTCGTTTTTCGTGTTCCGGTAATTTTGGTCGCATCTTTTACTTTCGTTTTGCTTTTTTGGGGAGGGGACTGCATGTTGGTTTGATCAAAACCATGGGCTCCTGCCAGACAAGATGCCGAAGGTTTTTATGGTAAAAAAAACACATCTCATACTTTTACAAAATCATGTATTTAGAACGTAAAGCAAGAAACAGCAGAAGAGCATCAAACACATCTTTTAGTTACACCAGCAGTGGAGTATGTTTATCTGCAAGAATCTGCCTCTGCTGTCTTGCTTGCTTCTTCGTCATGATAAAAGTTAAGGGAGAGTATCGAACATAAACCTGCAACACAGAAGCCTGTGTATGTATAGCAAGATTATACCTGCCTTCTACCTGGTCTGTTCGTATTTTTGAAGGAAGATTAGTTAAATTACTGATATATAGAGAAACAGCAGAAGAGCGACATGCACATCTTTCAGTTCCACGGGCTGTGGAATATGCTTATGCAAGAACCTGCCTCTGCTGTATTCTTTATCCATGAGTCCAGATAGTATTTTAAGCCGTGGTATAAACTTCGAGCCTGCGTAGTACATGAGGATGGACGGTGGGATAATAGCTCTCTAAATATCAAAATCAAACCATTAAAAACATTTCTATGAATACAAAAACGATTCTTAAGCAATGTGTGGGTATTGACGTATCCATGAAAAAGATGGACTGCTGCCTCGCTGTTTATACGCAAGACCTACAGGTAAAGGTAGTGTCTACAAGTAAGTTTGAAAACAATGGTAAAGGGCTGCTGAAACTCAGACAATGGATTGAAAAGAAAAGTGACAAGGCAATTTACCTGCATGTCAACATGGAAGCTACCGGCGTTTACCATGAGGACACTGCTTATTTCCTAAGTGATCTGGGCTTCAAACTGAGTATTATCCAACCTGCCAAAGGAAAACAATATGCCAGGAGCCTGGATGAAAAGAATAAAACAGACCGCATAGATGCCATTATGCTGGCACGCATGGGACTGGAAAGAGATTTACCTTTGTGGAACAGGCCGACAGAAAACCTGCGCATTCTTAAACGGTTGAGCCGCGAACGGATCAGTATCATCCGGGATAGGAATGCCCTTACCAACCAACTGCATGCTCTAAATCATTCCCATAAAGCGTATGCCAAAAGTATTAAACGCCTGAAGCAACGGGTTAAATTAGCCACGAAACAACTGGCTGATATTGAAGTACAGATGCAGGAACTGGTTTCTGAATCGCCTGTGTTGCACGAAAAAATGAAACATGTAATTACTATTCCCGTGATAAATTTTGTAACTGCGGCAACGGTTATTGCCGAAACCGATGGCTTCTCCAATATTGGCAACCGCAGGCAACTGGTCAGCTATGCCGGGCTGGATGTGGTGATCCGGGAATCAGGGACACTGGCATGGAGGCCACGTATATCCAAAAGGGGAAACGCATATATACGGGCTGCCTTATACATGGCTGCCGTATGTTCCATTATCCAAAACCAAACCCTGCGTATTTACTTCAACCGGATGAAGGAGAACGGGAAACCCGGTAAAACTGGCGTTATCGCCCTGGAACGTAAACTGCTGATCCTTATTTACACGCTTTATAAAAACAATACGGACTATGTTACAGGCTACACGAATAACTCTCAAAAGGATATTGTTCTGCAAGACTCTCAGGAACCGGTAGCGGTATAAAAAAGTAGCCCGGCAAAGCGGGCTACGGTAGATGGTCTCTACCCGATCTGCAGACAGGGTATAACCTCTTATTTACAAAGATAAGGTGTAACAAACGATTTTAATAACCTTTAGCCCGACAATTGTGTCCTGACAATATTTTAACGATTAAAACAACAGTATCAGCAACAGAATGACAAAGCCGACCAGCAAGCCATAGCTAACCCATTTGATTTGTGTAAGTAGTGGTCTGTTACCTTGCTCTACGGCACTGGTTATCTTATCCAGTGCCCCGGGCTCAATGCGGATGCCATGCTCGTCAATCTCTTTCAGCTTACGGACTATAGGCATGGATAAATCCGTCATGTAACGGTTTTGTTCTGCCGAGAACTGTAAATCTTTTATACTCCCCGTAATAGCCTTATCCCGCTGGTGCATACGGTCGATCAGCAATCCTATTTCATTGTACCGGCTCAGGATCTTTTCTGTACTTTCCATGATCACTTCATGCGAAGTATTGAACTTTGATAGTTCCGTTACGATGATCTCTGCCAGCATTGCATCTTTGACCGACTGCGTCCGTGGATTAGAATTTCGGGCCATATCTTCGTTTCTTTTTTAGGTTTTGTCTTCGCTTTCTTTCCTCTTCACTTAGCCTGGAATCATTTTCCCGAAGTAATTGCCGCGGACCGGATATATAAGCGATACCCGACAAAATTGCATTTCTGACCGATTTACCTTGTGATTGTTCCTGCTTGTTTAGATGCCCGGAATCCTGTCTGAGGATCTCTCTGTTCTCCTTAAATGTATTCAGCAGGGTACGGTAACCAAACTCTTTGCCGATCTGAGAGGCTTTGAAGGTCTGATTGTGACCGGTAAACCGCAAACCGTAGGTATTCCCTTTTTTATTGACCGCCTGCTGAACATCGATATCGTATTTTTTCATCATCGCTGTAAATTCTTTCAGGGATGTGGGATACCGGGATAACACTTCTCCGGCAGCCTTGCAGATCAGTGTTTTGGCCAGTATCCGTTCAAAACACATGACCTCAGGCCGGTACTTGCTTTTACGTTTTACCTGGTTGGCAATGGTCAGTCCCAGTTCCCGGCTGATGCTTTCTGCTATCTTTCCGGCCCGTTTGCTGATAAAACTGGTATCATAAACACGTTGGTCTATCCCGATCCGGTTAACAATCATGTGCATATGTAAATGCTCCGTATCCCGGTGGATACACCCAATCCACTGGTGGTTCTCAAAACCGAAACGACTGCTGAACTCCCTGCAGATACCCCCAAGGTCTTCATCCCCTAGTTTCTTCTCATCTCCGGGGGCAATGCCTATCTCGATCCGGATAAACTTATTTTTACACCGTGTATTACATTCCTGCAGCGCCAGAAGCTCGTTGTAGATCTCTCCGGGCGTTTCGTTTTGAACCAGGTTGGATGCCACCAAAGAACCTTTCTTTGATTCCCGCAGTGCATATTCTATCGCCCTGCTTCCATGCGCTATTGCTTTGGCTTTGGCTATCATCTGTAATAACGGTTTTACAAAACATTCTAATCCCTTCTGCTCTCCTTAAACAATGCGTTGCTGAAGCCGGGTCAGCTCACTCACCAGTTGCCTTATATCTTCAACCAATGCAGGGTCTTTTTTTCGTACCAGGCTGCTTATCCTGTTAAAATGGGTACTGTACGTTTTCAGCATACGGAAGTATTCAATCTCATGCTGCGATAGTGCGGGTATAGCTTTTACTTCCCCATGGATGGCTTGCCTGCGGCAATACTCGGAAAGCGTTAGTCCGCTTTTCTTTGCCAGTTGCTGTATGATCTTCTTTTCTCCTACGCTGCACCTGAGAATAATATTTTTGGTCTTGTTCATTATTCCGGACTCCTTTTATGACCCCATTAGGGTGTCATCACTTAGCGGAAGCGGGCAAGAGCAGTTTGTATATACAAACTGACATCTTGCAATGCCTACGCACTTAATGACTACCCGCAGAAGATACTATCCGGCCCGCTTCTACTTTGTATCAAAAAAAAGCTCATTATTTGTTGCTTTTTAAAATAGTATCTTGCAGTCCCCTCCCCCGTGGTTATTTTCCAATGACTTTTCGAGGTCTTCTCAGGTCGGGGAACTTCGAAACTGCCTCCCATAAAAAGTCAATCCTTGTTAAATTATTTTCTTCTGCTTTCTCCCTGCAGAGTGATAAAATTGAACATCGTTTTTAGCCGGTCACCGATCATTCCTCCATAAAATTCATCAGATGCAAGGGTCTTGAGTGTAAAATTTGAAGTGGCATGTGTTATCGTTCCGACATCACTTCTGAGGCTTAATAATTCAGAAATTGGACGGCTAATATTTCCGTAATCCATGACCGTTTTTGATTCCCTACCAAATTCATCGATGATCAAGGGTCTTTTGACAAACATTTCCATGGACTGTTCTTTGATCTGCTCCTGGAGTTGAACAGATTTGATAAACCGAAGAACGGGATAATTCAAACTCAATTTTCTGACGACATGGTTATGAAGCATGGAATAGGTTTCGAGCAAAACTGTTTTGCCACATCCATATTTTCCCTGCAATAACAATCCCTTTGTGAGATCCCCGGTGAAAGAAGAATTGCCGGTAACGTACAAGTAAAGTTGTTTTATCACCGGTTCGTTGAATTTATCGATAACAAAATTCCGGTTCTGATTTCGTTGAGCCAGGCACGTGTTTCCGAATGCTTTTATCAGGTTTTGAAATTCAGGATATTCAAAAGGAAAAATTAATCGTCGCCGGCGAATTTTTTCTTTTTCACCGGCAATTATCTTTTGGGCATCGTTAAGCAATACTTCACAGAATTTTTGCTTAGTCGAAATCACTTCCTGTGTGGACAAATCCTTTCCCTTTTCCATTCGTCTTTGTATTTGTATTATTGTCTTTAGTCTTTATATAGTAGGGTGAGACTCTAAGGTCAGACCTAAGTGTAGACCTAGGTGTCAGAATCTGATACTTAGTTTTAACCCTAAATCCACCCCCAGGAACATAATCTAGCAATCCCGCTTCCTTTAACTGTCCCCGGGACGATTTCAGTACCTGCAAAGAAATATTGGCATTGGCTGCCAGTCGTTTGTCGGCATATTCGATCCATTCCTGCCATCGTGAACGGTTGGGCACATGAAGCAAAAAGAAATACAATCGGGTTTCATTTCCGGTAAAATTTAACTGTTCATCCAATCGCCAGAAGTTGTTTATCAGCTCAAACAGATTCATCAGCCTTTCACTTGCGAACGCTTTCTGAATCAGACTTTTGCTTCATTCTCGATCTCCTGCAGTGTTTTCTTTTTGCCACTGGTGATCCATTCGAGTAATTCATCCTCGAAGAAGTAGAGTTGTTTTCCGTTTTTGTAACAGGGAATCATACGTTTGCGCACAAGGGTGTAAACGGTTGGTTTGGCTTTTTTAATAATCTTACACGCCTGGTCAATCCCGATCGGAATACGTTTTTTATTTTCAACCGGTGTCTGACCTTTTTCAACCAGAACTTTTAATTCTGCCACTTCGATAACCAGGTGGGCTACTGCTTTTGGTAAATTTTCGAAAGAAATTTCATTGACATCCATAACTATGTTTTTTAATCGTTATGAAGCAAATAAAGCCAGTGTTTTTTCTGTGTCGTAAAAACACAGAAGAAACACTTAAAAAACACAGGGGATGATGATTTTTATTTGTGCTTATTCTTCGGAAAGATCTTTCCTGATTTGAATTATACCTCTCTGCTCATCGTCTTTCAAATGCCGTTTGATGGTTTCTGTTTCCACATTACCAAGAATCGAGGGAAAGATTTTTTTAAGAAAGGCTGCCATTTGCAGCTGATTACCTGTCCTGAAATGGTTCCAAATATTCCAGCCAAAATGATAAAGATCGATGCATCTTAATTCTTTTACTTCCACCGGTTGAATTTCACTGGTCGACTTCTTTTCAGCATAGGATGTTATGTTCCGGGAGAGCAGAAGGAGATCCTTTTCGGAGGTATAGGCTGCGAAAACGGTTTGTGTATATTGAATTGCGATCGCTTTTTTAATATTTTCCTGTTCTGTGATCAACTGTATTTGCTCGATCCTGATTTTATCTATCCCAGTCGAATCATTAGATTTTTCGGGGGACTCTTTTAACTGTTTCTTTTTGGGAAAAAACATTCTGGCTATAACGGTATAAAGATCAGTTAAAAAAATAGACAGCAGGACGTAAACGAGTACACCAAACAAAGTAACGGCACAAACACAATATTCGCGGTGAATTCATCTGCTCCAACACTTATTGCAAACATTCTTGCAAAAACGCCCAATATGATACAGGCCAGTAAAATGGATAAATAAATTACAATATTTTCAAAATATTTGGAGTGCATCTCTTTCTCAGCTGACTTTTAAATAAAGGACTACAAACTTCTGTAATTCCTTGGCTTTTATTGAATCTAATTAATGATATGTGTTTCTAACTATTGCAAGGTAACAAATGAAAATTGAATTCAAAAGATGTATATGCATTTTGAGTGTTGTTACTCCATCCAATAAATAATACCTGTGAAACAAAGAATCTGAATTGATTTTATTTGAACAAATAAAACATTCCTCAAAAGAAACGAAAAAAGGGAAAAAAAGAAAAGAAAGCCGGGTAGTTGACGGCCGAGGATAAAATGCAGGATTGCCACGGATACCTGTAAAAATAATGAACTACCCCGCTGCAAGCAGACGGGGTATCAGAAGAGTGCCAACTGCTGAGCTTTGTGCAAAGTCTTATATTCCTTTTCGATCCCTTGTTCTCTGACATATTTGGAGATAGTGTCTTCATTGC
>JAPOHD010000025.1 GCA_026671195.1 Draconibacterium aestuarii
CACCACTGAAAACCAAACATCCAAACATCGAAAAAACCATAGTATACATCCCCGCTTCGAACCCGGTATCGTCAACACCCGGTTCAGGCTTGGCCGTGCCGACCGCCCGAACGCTTAATTGTTATCGTCAGTACTTTGCGTTCTTATTTCCTGAAATAATTCCAGTCCAAAAGCATTGTCGGCTTCAATTAATTGAGCCGATTTTTCATCCAGTTCAATTACTTTGTTAATAATTGGGGTATTGTTGGTTTGGCTACACGAACAGAATCCAATAAGTAAAAAAACGATAAAAAGGGTGGTTGGTGTTTTCATCTTATCCAGAGTTTTTAATAAAGTTATGTTTTTATGATGATATCGACATGAAAAGGGTTGCGTGCAGTAGAAAAAATCGTAGAGTTCTATTGCTTTTTTTTTAAACAAGTTAATAAATGTTTGAGATTAAAATAATTTGGCAGCTTTACCACCTCATTACCAATTCCAACTTTTTTTGCGATGAACGCAACCTTTTTGGATTTCAGAACATCTTACTCACGATTTAACGAAATGACACTGTGGAGAAATGCTGCAAATGTTGAATGGCGAAATATTATAAATTGGGATTAATCCTTATTTTTGCTGAACATTTGCACTATAAATTGAAAGATCTGAAAAAAATAATAGCCGGGTGTGCTTCAGGAAATATTCGTGCTCAGGAAACGCTTTACCATAAGTTTGCGCCAACAATGTTTGGGGTATGTCTTAGGTATGCAAAAGATAAATCTGAGGCTGAAGATAGCTTGCAAGAGGGTTTTATTAAAGTTTTTCAGAATATTGGCAATTTTAGACATGAAGGTTCTTTTGAAGGATGGATGAGAAGGATAATGGTAAACGTTTCGCTTGAGAAATATCGAAAAGAACAATTAATGTATCCGGTAGAAGATATGACTGTTTTGGAAGGACAACAAATTTCGGATGATATATTGGCAGATATTTCGGCACGGGAGTTAATGGAACTAATTCAGCAATTACCACCGCGTTACCGTATGGTTTTTAACCTGTATGTAATGGAAGGAATGAACCACAAGGAAATTAGCGAAGAGATGAAAATCTCGGAAGGCACTTCGAAATCGAATCTTGCAAGGGCAAGAGATATTTTAAAACGTAAGGTGAAAGAACTTTACCGCGAAGTTGGAAAAAGTAATACTACGGCTTAATGAGTGACAGGTTAAATATAGATAAATCAATCCGCGATAAGTTTGATAATTTTTCGGAGGCACCGCCTTCCCATGTTTGGAATAACATTCAGGGACAATTGGCAGCGCAGAAACGGAAAAAACGGATGGCTTATATTGGTTGGATTTCGGCAGCCGCGGTTGTGGTTTTTGCCGTTTTGGCCGGCTGGTATTTAAATGATCAGAAAGGTGAAGTAGCTCCGATGTTGGCAGAACAGGAGATCGTGCAAGAGCAAAAAAAGGAAACTACACTTCCTGTAGCATCTGATGTTGCAGAGCCTGTTAAAGAGGCTGTGCTACTGGCAGAAAAACCGACATCTGAAACATCGGAACAGCGTTTAAACGTGCAGGAAGCAGCAACAGAGCAATTAACAGATGAAGAGTTTGAAACATACACCGTGCTTTTGGCAGCGGGTGAAAGAAAAGACTATAATCTATTAGATCGTGTTGAAGCGATATTTCAGGTAAAACAAGCTGATGTTGATTTAGCCGAATTTCAAAAGAAACCGCGCCGGGAACAGGGCCTTACGCTCAATGATCAACTGTTAATTGCAGAAAATGCAAGAAATTTGAAAAACCGGACTAAAGCTGAACATGGATGGACTGTGGGGGCTCATCTTTCGCCCGGCTATTCTTCACATTCAGCAAGTCACGAACAACAGTATGCTGAAAATATTACTTACTCCGGAAATGACGGTAACGCAAATGTAGGTGGTGGATTTTCTGTTCAATATAAAACCGGGAAACGTTTGCGCGTAGAAAGTGGGGTGTATTATTCGAAAGATGGCCAAAGCGCCAGCAACTCGTCGCGAAGTCTTTTTAGGTTTAATTCCAATTCCGATTATATGTATGCCGATGTTGCGCCTGCAAATGGAGGAGTAGAAAGTTTCTCTAATGTTGTAAAATTGAGTTCGGAAGGTTTGGCCATGAACAGTACGGCAGGGGTTATAAATATGAGGTCGACGCCCCAGGGCGTGGTGATTACAACCAATGCTGAATTTGCGACTTCCGAGGCAACAAGTATTATAACTACCAATGGCGAATTCTCACAAGTCTTCGAATTTGTGGAGATTCCTCTTACAATGCGATATAGTTTGCTCGATAAAAAGTTCAGAATTGATGTAATGGGCGGTTTAAATGCAGGCGTGGTTGTGGGAAACAATGCTTATATCGAGAACGATTTTGGCAAGCAAAATATTGGAAAAACCGAAGATATATCGAGAATTAATTTTTCAGGAACGGTTGGTGTAGGTGTTAACTATGCACTTGGGAAACATCTTTCGATGGCTGTTGAACCTCGTCTGAACTACTATATAAATTCTATCAATTCGAATCCGTATGTAGATTACCGACCTTATCGTGTTGGAGTATATACTGGTCTTTATTACTCATTTTAATTAGCTCGTTTTAAATTTCTACTAATAAAGTCTGAATCAGTATCAGTTACTCGCAGTTTTTAACGCAAAGCTGTTTAACGATTTTAATTTTCTCTTAACATACCCTTGTTTTTTGCACGTTTGTTTAATCTTGGAACTTGTTTATTGCTCCCTTTCTCAAGCCTGTACTGCAAAAAAAATGACGACAAAAAACTCTCTTATTTATGCGAAATTGTACTGTAATTGCTACTTGTACATAGCAGAATTGATCTAAATGTGAAATTTGCACTTTATAATGGTTAATTAGGATCTTATCGGATTCTCAACTAAATTACTTTATTAATTTTGCACAACATTTCAAAAATGAAATGGACGATCAGATTATAAGTTAGCTCAATGTCAGAAATATAAGGGCTCTTTATTACTGAATCCAAATTGTTGAAAACATAGAATAACCGTTTAGAAAATTAATAAACTAAAACATGGGAATCGGAGATTGTTCTGCTTATTGGTTGCCAAACAGACAGAGAAGGATAGTTGATTTTCTATTAATTGTGATTTTTGTAACCACGAAAAATAGAACCCGTTTTAGTAACCATATAAGTTAGTAAATTTAAAAAGATGAAAACAGGTATTTATATCACAAATACGGACAGGAGAACAGGTAGGTCGCTGGTAGCACTTGGCGTTTTAAAAGTATTACTTTCGAAAGTAAGCAAAGTAGGGTATTTTCGCCCAATTATTGATGATTATCCACATGGTGTACGCGACAATCATATCGATACTATGCTGTCGTATTTTAACCTCGATATGGAATACAAAGAAGCGTATGGTTTTACTATGTCGCAGGTGGTGAAATATAAAAACCTGGGGCAGGAAGCCCGTTTGATCGACCAGATTATTGGACAATATAAAGCCCTGGAGGAAAAATATGATGTTGTTCTTGTTGAAGGTTCCGATTTCTCTAGCAAAGGTGTAGCTATTGAATTCGATTTAAGTGTCGAAATTGCAAAAAACCTTTCAATTCCAACCATCCTTGTTAGTTCAGCTCAAAATAAAGACGTTAAAGATGCCGTTGCAAATCTTGATTTGGCTGTTAGAACTTTTGCCGAAGGTGATGTGAAAATTCAGGCTGTTTTTATGAATCGCGTTCCTGAGGGAGACTGCGAGCTGATGAGAGAGGAGTTGAGTAAAGTAATTCCGGCAGAAACGAAT
Organism: Draconibacterium aestuarii; assembly: GCA_026671195.1. Taxonomy (GTDB): domain Bacteria; phylum Bacteroidota; class Bacteroidia; order Bacteroidales; family Prolixibacteraceae; genus Draconibacterium; species Draconibacterium aestuarii. Next base: position 3,803 of record JAPOHD010000025.1, read on the forward strand.
ATTGAGATTATTCCGGAGATTAAAAAACTTAGCAGTCCTACTATCCAGGAAATATATGAAGAAATTGGCGGTGAGATTTTGTTGGGTGAGAACCTGATGTGCAAACAAGCCGACCGATATGATGTTGGTGCAATGCAATTGCGAAATTACCTCGATCGCGTAGAGGAAAACAGTTTGATTATAACTCCTGGCGACCGTTCCGATATTATTTTGGGTGCTCTGCAGGCCAATGCATCTACGAATTATCCGAATATTGCCGGAATTATTGTTACCGGAGGAATTGTTCCTGAAAAGCAAATTCTGAAATTAATAGAAGGATTACCCAACATTGTTCCTATAATACTAATTGACGATGTAACCTTTACTGCAGCTAATAAAATTGCCAATGTACAACCTAAAATAAGACCTGGAATCACACGGAAAATCGATTTAAGTATTTCTACATTTGAAAAATATGTGGATTCAGAGTTTCTGATCGATAAATTCAGGAGTTTTAAAACAGATGTGGTTACCCCTCACATGTTCCAATACAATTTGGTGGCAAAGGCCAAGGCCAAAAAGAAACACATTGTTTTACCTGAGGGAACAGACCCAAGGGTGCTTTTAGCTGCGACCAGCCTCGTAGATCAAAATGTTGTTGAAGTTACCTTGTTGGGTAAACGCGAGGATATTATAGCTCAAGCCTCAAAGATTGGAGTGAAAATTAATGGCAACATAAAAATAATTGATCCTGCAAAATCGGAGAATTACGAGGACTATTGGAAAACTTACCACGAATTGCGCAAGCATAAGAATATTCCTGAAGAAATGGCGAAAGAAGCCTTGCTCGATGTTTCGTATTTTGGAACTATGATGGTGTACAAAGGGCATGCTGATGGAATGGTATCTGGAGCTGCCCACACAACTGCCCACACAATTATTCCGGCTCTGCAGTTTATAAAAACTCGTCCGGGGGTATCTACCGTGTCATCATGCTTTTTCATGTGTCTCGACGATCATGTTTCGGTTATGGGAGACTGTGCAGTGAATGTAAGTCCAACTGCCGATCAGCTGGCTGAAATTGCCATCTCGTCCGCCGAATCGGCAAAAGCTTTTGGTATTGATCCTAAAGTGGCTCTGTTGTCCTATTCATCAGGAACTTCGGGAAGTGGTGTTGAAGTAGATAAAGTGAAAGCTGCCACCGAAAAAGCAATTTCGCTGCGCCCCGATTTAAAAATTGAAGGCCCGATTCAGTACGACGCTGCAGTTGATCCGATTGTTGGAAAAAGCAAAATGCCAAATTCAGAAGTGGCAGGGCAGGCAAGTGTATTGATTTTTCCGGATTTAAATACCGGAAACAATACATACAAGGCTATTCAACGCGAAACAGGAGCACTGGCCATTGGTCCAATGTTGCAGGGATTAAACAAGCCGGTTAACGATTTAAGTCGAGGATGTACGATCGACGATATTTTCAATACCGTTGTTATTACTGCTATTCAGGCACAGGAGGATTTCTAGAAAATCTTTCGGGATTGAAAAATTTAATCAGTAGATTAAATAGTTAGATAAACGGGATTTAGTTCAAATTTCATTTATCTCAAACATCAAACATATTGACAAATGAATATTTTAGTAATTAATGCAGGTAGTTCATCAATTAAGTATCAGTTAATTGATATGAATACCGAGTTGCCACTGGCAAGTGGACTTGTAGAACGAATTGGATTGGAAGAGGGGGTTGTGAAACACAAAACCTTCGTAAATGGTGAAGAAAATAAAATCACTGAATCATTTCCGATTCCGGATCATGCCGTAGGATTGAAACGTGTTGCAGAGTTGCTTACCGATGAAAAAGTTGGTGTAATCAGCGATCCCTCAGAAATTAAAGCAGTGGGACACCGTTTGGTGCATGGTGGTGAATCATTTACCGATACAGTGGTTATCACCGATGAGGTTAAAGCCAAAGTAAAAGAGTTATTTCCGTTGGCACCGCTTCACAACCCAGCAAATTTAGTGGGTGTTGAGGTTGCCGAGAAAGTATTCCCGAATGCTACTCAGGTGGGCGTTTTCGATACGGCTTTTCACCAAACTATTCCTGAGAAAGCATTCCGTTATGCACTTCCGCAAAAATTTTACAACGAAATGCGTATTCGCAAATACGGTTTTCACGGAACTTCTCATAAATTCATTTCTGAAAAAGCTATCGAATACCTTGGAAATAAAGATGCCAAAGTTATTACCATTCACTTGGGTAACGGAGCTTCTATGGCTGCTGTTAAAGGCGGAGTTTGTGTTGATACAACCATGGGTATGGGACCGCTTGGTGGTTTGATAATGGGAACACGCTCGGGAGATATCGATCCGGCAATTATTTTCTACCTGACTCAGCAAAAAGGGTTCACTGCTGATGAAGTAGCAGACTTACTAAACAAAGAGAGTGGAATGAAAGGATTGACCGGTTTCACTGATATGCGTGATGTGGAAGGAAACTTTGTAAATGGTGACCCGGTAGCAGTTCTGGCAATTAACATGTACGTTTACCGTATTAAGCAATATATTGGTAGTTATGCTGCGGCAATGAATGGTGTTGATGCTATTGTATTTACAGCCGGAGTAGGTGAGAATAAAACGCCTGTTCGTCGTATGGTTTGCGAAGACATGACCTATCTGGGCATTGAATGGGATGCTGAAAAAGATAAGATTCGCGACAAAGATGTGAACGAAATTAATACCGATGGTGCAAAAACCAAAGTTTTAATTATTCCAACCAACGAGGAATTAGAGATTGCAAAACAATCGATGGAATTGATAAAATAAACTCTTGTAAATTACAAGATAAAAAAGCGACTCCGTATTTCTGAGTCGCTTTTTTTCGCCACTTTGAATACTGCTTACTTTCCTGTTTGCTCCACTTTTATCAACCTGCTTACATCGTACCCGCGTTTCGATAGTTTAACCAGAAGTTGTTGGTACAATTCATCGCTGATTTGCGGTGTTCGTGAGAGGATCCATAAGTATTTATCTGAACTGCTTCCAATAAGAACCCATTGGTAGTCTTCGTCCAAATCCAGGACAAAATAATCGCCGTAAAAAATCCAGAAAAACGAAACTTTCAGTTTCCCGGGTACATTTTTATCGGGGACTTTAGCTTTGCCTTCTGCTTCCGAAAGGGGGCCCTGAAGAGATTCTTTGTATCCACGGTTTACTACCTTTATTTTTCCGTCGTTGCGCAACGAATAGGTGGCAGTTACGCCCACCAAACCTTGTTCAAAACGATGGTCGTAGCGGGCAATTTCGTACCAGGTGCCAAAGTATCTGTCAAAATCAAGCTCTTTTACTACGGTTTTGTCAATCATTGAATTTTGTGCTGAACACGAACTTAGTACAATTACTAATATAACGAGGAAATTAATACTTTTTCTCATATCGTAAGTAACCGTAAAAAAGGAGTTTTGTTTTTATTATCTAAGCTGACAAACTTATATCGGGTAGTTATATTTTGAAACTGCCCGATGATAAAGCTCTTTCCTCCTCAGATGTTGATGACCGTTATTAACTACAATGGCTAATTCTTGTTATGCGGTTTTTCTATATCTCCATATGGCGAGGCTTAAAAAAGTGATGCCTAAAATCAGCAGCGATACAAATTCTTGAATTAAATCGAAAAAGCCGGAACCTTTTAACACAACCATACGCATTATTCGCATAAAGTAATATATCGGATTAAGATGATCAATTTTTTGTGCCCATGCAGGCATACTTTCCACAGGTGTAAATATTCCTCCCATCAAAATAAAAATCATCATAAAAAAGAAAGCGACAAACATTACCTGTTGCTGTGTATCAGTTACCGTTGAAATAAAAAGCCCCAAACCCAATACGCTGATTAAATAAACGCCTGCCATAAAAAACAATGTAAACAGGCTGCCAACAATGGGCAGGTCGAATACCAGCCAGGCAATGGTTAAACCAAAGGCCAGGTCGAATAAACCAATTACCCAAAACGGAACCAGTTTGCCAATTATAAACTGGTACTTTCTTACGGGTGTAACATTTAGTTGTTCTATTGTACCAATTTCTTTTTCGCGAACTAAATTCATTCCCGACATAAACATTCCGATAACGGTAACGAGTACTGCCAAGATTCCCGGAGCCATAAACCATTTGTAATCCAGTTCGGGATTGTACCAGTAATTTTCAGCGATTTTTACCTGCGAAGGCGGTGTAAATTCAGGAATGCCTTTCCATTCGGCAATAACATTTTTATTATACCCGGCAATAATAGTTGATGAATACGAAAAAATTAGCTGGGCCGTGTTACTTTCGATGGCATTTATTAAAAGTTGCACCTGTGTTTTATCGTCACGAATTAGGTTTTGCTCAAAATTGGAGGGAAAAATAAGTACGGCATCACCTTCTTCGTTTAGTAAATTTGCTTCGGCCAGTTGCTCCGACTGCTCCTGTTTAACCACATTAAAAAAGGGTATGCCTTCAAACTTGGCAATTAATTCACGCGATGTGGACGACATGTCATGATCGACAACTACAAGGTCGATTCTTTTTATGTCGTAAGTAGCTGCAAAAACCAGCAGTAGCATTTGTATTATCGGAACCATAAAAATCATGGGTAACATGGTTTTGTTCCGAAATATCTGCCGGAATTCTTTTTGAAGAATATATCGTATTGTTCTCATAATGTAGTCTCCTTTTCAATGGCGATTTCCGCTTGTCATTTCGATGAAGAACGAGGAGAAATCTGCTTATAGGTTTTCATAAATATCTTTGTTCAGGAATTTTCAATCCTTATTAAATTCAACAATTAGGTTTTCTTTTTTCTCACATAAACCAAATAATTATGGTCTTTCATTTTCTACTTTTTGTTGTAACAGATTTCTCTCCGTCAGCCGACGGATCGAAATGACAATACTTCTCACTATTCTAAGCGTATTTTAAACTTTTTCACACTCAGTGCGATAAAAAACAAAGTCATGCCGATCAAAACAGCTGTTTCTTTCCAAACATAAAACAGGCCAACACCTTTAAGCATAATGGCCCGAATAATGGTAATAAAATATTTGGCCGGCATAGCATGACTGAGCACCTGAAGTGGAATGGGCATGTTTTTAACCGGAAAAATAAAGCCTGACAACAACATGGTTGGAAGCAGCAATCCAATCATTGATATAAACATGGCTACCATCTGATTTTTTGCAACAGTTGAGATGAGGATTCCCAAACATAAAGCCATCATTATAAACAGAATGGTTTCAAGCATTAGCAAAATAAAACTACCGGTAATCGGAACTCCAAAAACAAAACGCCCCATTAGCACAATAACAAATGCATTGGCTATTGATAAAAAAAGATATGGAATTACTTTGCCCACAATTATTTGTGCCGGTTTTAATGGCGAAACCAAAAGAATTTCCATGGTTCCAAGTTCTTTTTCGCGAGTGATTGAAATGGAGGTCATCATGGCCGAAATCAGCATTAAAATCATGGCCATAACTCCCGGGACAAACATGTAAGCACTCTGCATTTCTTCGTTAAAATACATACGTACTTCGGGAGTAATCTGCATTGGCATGTGCATTTCGGGATATAACTTTTTTATGTAGTCGTTTACAATTGCCGAAGTGTAAGCTATGGCAAGTTTTGCTGTGTTCGGATCGGAAGCATCGGCAATAAGTTGCATTTCGGCAGTGCCTTCTTTTACCAGGTTTTTGCCAAAATCATTCTTAAACACAATCACTTCACGTACTTTTCCTTTTTTAAAAATGGCATCAATATCATCAAGACTTTCAAGGTTCTTATCTAAAATAAAGTAGCCCGATGATAAGAGTTTATGCGTGATTTCCTGACTTGTTTTGTCTTTGGCCTGATCGTAAATGGCTATATGAATATCTGTAATCTCGCTTTTTATCACTGTCCCAAATATTAGCAATTGAGCAATCGGAATTCCAAATAAAATCAGCATTGTTCGCGGGTCGCGAAAAATGTGGTAAAATTCTTTTTTTATGAAGGATCTAAGTTGTTCCATATTTATTCGTCTAAAATTTTATTGTCATTTCGAAGGAGGTCCGACTGAGAAATCTCTTTCATAGGTGACAGATTTCTCCCCCGAATACTCGTGATTGAAATGACAGCATCAGCGACTTGTAACTTATCTTGCTATTTTTATAAATACTTCATCCATATTTTTAGCCTTGTATTTTTCTTTCAATTTTGCGGGCGTATCGAGTGCTTCAATTTTGCCGGCATCCATAATCGAAACGCGGTTGCAGTATTCGGCTTCGTCCATGTAGTGCGTGGTTACAAAAACCGTAATTCCGTTGTTTGCCGCCTCGTAAATTAAATCCCAGAATTTCCTGCGGGTTACAGGATCTACACCTCCTGTGGGTTCGTCGAGAAACACAATTTTTGGATCATGAAAAATAGCGACCGAAAAGGCCAGTTTTTGTTTCCATCCCAATGGCAAATCGCCGATTAATTTATTTTTTACTGCTTCCAGTTCCAGTTTTTTTAGTAGCTCTGCTTCTTTTGCTTTTCGTTTTTTTGCTGAAATACCATATATACCAGCATACAGTTTAATGTTTTCCGATACGGTAAGATCTTCGTATAGCGAAAATTTTTGGCTCATGTAGCCAATGTTTTTTTTAATTTTCTCTGTTTCCTTATAGATGTCAAATCCTGCAACTTTCATTTCTCCCGAAGTAGGCGATGATAGTCCACAGAGAATACGTATGGCTGTGGTTTTCCCGGCTCCGTTTGCGCCCAGGAATCCGAAAATCTCACCTTTGTATACATCAAAAGTTAAGTTGTCGTTAGCGGTAAAATCTCCGAACCTTTTAACCATGTTTTTTACTGTAATTATCTTTTCTTCCATACTTCTATTTTTTCTCTGCCGCTGTTGTTATCGGTTGTGGCTTTCCATAAGGTGCATAAATACATCTTCAATTCCCGGATGAATTTCTTCCACCAACACATTTGTGTGTCCCAGTTTGTGGAGATAGGTATCCAGTTCATTGCATTCAGTTTCGTCGTTTTTTCCTGTAAAATGTGCAAACTGACCAAAAGCATAAACGGCTTCCGTATTTTCAAAAGCACGCAAATCGTTAATTAGTTTGTACATGTTTTGGGCATGAACCTGAATGATTCTTCGCGAAAATTTTTCGGTAATTCGGGTGGGTGTATCAATGTCGAGTATTTGCCCGCTTTGTATTAGTGCCACCCGATCGCATAAATCGGCTTCGTCCATGTAAGGAGTTGATACCAAAATGGTAATGTCTTTTTTCTGCAGGTTTTTCAGCATTTCCCAGAACTCTTTTCTCGAAACGGCGTCGACACCTGTTGTAGGTTCGTCGAGAATCAGAATTTTGGGTTTGTGAATTAAGGCACATGACAAAGCCAGTTTTTGTTTCATTCCTCCCGAAAGTTTTCCGGCCCGTCGTTTTTTAAAGGGTTCAATCTGGTAATAAATATCACGAATAAGATCGTAGTTTTCGTCCGCAGTGGTTCCGAAAACGGTGGCGAAAAAGTTCAGGTTTTCTTCCACGCTTAAATCCTGATACAAGGAAAAACGCCCCGGCATGTATCCTACAATGTGCCGCACTTTTTTAAAATCCTTACAAACCTCCAAACCATCCATTTTTGCACTTCCCGAATCGGGGAGCAGCAAGGTTGTAAGTATCCTTAATAAGGTTGTTTTTCCGGCTCCGTCTGGTCCAATTAATCCAAACAGTTCACCGTTGTTCACCTTCAATGAAATTTCATTGAGTGCTTTAACTTCTTTGTACGATTTGCTTATGTTTTGTATTTCTATCATTGTTGTTACAAGTTTCAGTTACAGGTTTAAAGTTTCAGGTTTCAAGTTGCAAACTTTGACTGCGACTGTAACTGCGACTTTTTCTATAGCGACAGACTACTGCCATTTTATTTCACCCGGCATGCCAATTTTTAAAGTGCCATTGTTTTTAACGCTTACTTTAACGGCATACACCAGTTTTACACGTTCTTCTTTGGTCTGAATAATTTTGGGTGTAAATTCTGCTTCCGACGAAATCCATGTAATTGTTCCGGTCAGACTTTGGTTTTCGGTCGCATTTTTATCAACCAAAACTTCCACTTCCTGACCCAATTTTATACTTGTTAACTGTGCCCCGCTTACATATACTTTTAATTCTAACTCACTTAATTCTGCAATTTTAAAAAGTGCTTTACCGGCAGCTGCCAGTTCACCCTGTTCTGCATATTTTTCTAAAATTATACCCGATACCGGAGACTTTACTGTACAACGCTGAAGTTTGTCAACCACCGAAGCTTGCTGGGCGTCGATCACTTCAAGTTCTTTGGAGATGGATACAAATTGGGTTTTGGTGCTTTCAATTTGTTTATCGATCACGCTTATTTGTCCTTGTATATCATCGAGCGATTTTTGCGTTGATGCACCATCTTTTAGCATTTTCTGAACGCGGTTTTCATTTATTTTGAGAACTCTTTTTTGTTCCTGCAGAACTTCAATTTGCGAACTGATAGACTGCCGTTTTGACGTAACAGCAGCTTTTTGCGCATCCAGTTGTACTATTTGAAGCTGAATTTGTACGGTGTCGATAATGGCTGCCACAAATCCGGTCTCTATTTGTTGCCCTTTTTCAACATTCATTTGAAGTATTTTCCCTGGAGTTTCGGACGAAACAATTACCGGATCAGCTTCAAAGTTTCCGTAAGCATCCGATTCATCGGTATTGTTTTTACATGCAAAAAGCAGGATGCCAAGTGATAGAATTAGTAATTTGTATTTCATGATATTTTAGTTTTTACGAGTAACGAGTTTCATATTTCAGCTTACCGGTTTGTTGTATAATTACTGAACATTGCAACTGAGGATTGATTATTTCCCTTTTATTAAATTGTATTTTTCCTGAGCCTGATTCAACTGAATCTTATGTAGCTCTGTGTTTAGTTTCGATATGGTCTCAGCCTGTAATTCTCTTACATAATCCGAGGCAGTAATTGTTTGGTTTTCGAGCTTTGAGGCTGCTGATTTTGTAATGTAGGTGCGCAGTGCCACCATTTTATTGTCGTTTTCGAGCATTGTTTCCAGCTTGGCAATTTGTTCTTTTTGTTGAACCAGCAACAACTGAATATTTTGCATAAATGTAGCTTCCTGGTTTTTTAACATTTCTTGCTGAATCTGAAGAATCTGTTTTTGTCGTGAGTTGTTTTCCCAGTCGAAAGCATTCCATGATAGTCCTACGCCAACCAGGTAGTATCCTTTAAATTCGTCCAATAACATATTCAGCCCTGGTTTTCCGTAACCCACTTTTCCAAAACCATATAATTTTGGATTTCGGGTTTTTGATAAAAGGCCTTGTTGGGTGCCAAGTTGCAGGCGCTGGTTTTCAAAAAGTTGAAGTTCCGGACGTAAAAAATCTGAGCTCAAATTGGCATTGGCAGTTGAGTAGATAAAACTGGCATTTTTGTCAATTGTTTCTCCGGTAAGAATTGTGAGCATTTGTGCCGAAGCATTTTTTGCTGCACCAATTTCCACAATATTTTGTTCCAGATTTAACTTTTCGGCCTCTAAAACCAAGGCCGACGATTTTTCAATCGCACCGTTTCGGATACCAGATTCAATTGTTTTTAAACTTTCGTTGATAGCTGTAATCTGAGCTGTTAAAACTTCTTTTTGCTGATCGGCCACCAAAGTGGTAAAAAAGGCCTGTGCAACCTGCTCGTTTAATTTATATAATTCAACTTCCAGCTGGCTGAGGTTGCTTTTTAAGATGGCATCCTCGAGTGTTTTGTTTGCAACTGAAATACCACCGTCCCAAATGGTTTGTTGCAACTCGGCGTAGGCATTGTAGCGGTCTTTCGAAACGGAGGGAACTGTAACTCCCGACATTTCAATGGGAAGTTCGGTAACTTCCGATTGGTAAGTGAACTGGCCATTTAAAGTTACTTTGGGGAAATAGGTGGTTTCAATATTTCCCTTTTTTAGTGCTGTAATTTGTTGCCACAACACCGACTGTTTTAAATTCGGATAGTTTTCACGGGCCCAAACATAACAGCTGTCGAGTGGAACTGTGTTTTGTCCCAAAGCCATTTGAATGGGGAAGAAAAGCAGGATGATGTATTTTTTCATCGTATAAAGTTGTTTGTTCGTTGAAATGTAAAATGGAACTTTCGATTGAATTTTTAGTTGCTTCAGCAGGTTAGCTCTTCGGTAACACGATTGAATTCAATACGAACTCTTTTATTGTTGATTTTCGTTCTTCCAGAAATTGATCGTACTGTTGATGATTTTCGCCAAAAAGAAGCAGTTTTAACATGGGTTTGGCTGCAAACGGGAAAATGCACATAGCCAGTAAATTAGCCATAATATCCCGTGGATTCATCTTTCTGATATTTCCCGCTTCCATTTCTTTTTCCAGCATATTAAATATTAGATTCAGATCTATTTTTCGATTTGAGAATGTTTTTTCAAAAAAATCGGAGTCGCGGTTTATTTCTTTTAGTACAAATGCAGGGAGATACGGATTTTGCAGAAGCATGTCGATATACTTTTCAATAAACAGACCAATTTTTTCTTCGATTGGTTTGTCGGAAAGAAGTAAAGTTGTAATGTTTGGAAATATTTGCGTTAAAAGATTTACAAAAATGGCTTCGAATAATTTTTGTTTCGACCTGAAATAATAGTGTAGAAGCGCCTTGTTTATGCCGGCTTCATCTGCAATTTCCTGCATTCTGGCGCCTTCCATTCCTTTGCGAATAAATATTGTTTTTGCTGCTTTCAGGATTTTGTCCTCTGTATTGTCTTTTTTTATTTCGTTCATAGTTGTTAACTGTTAAGTTTAACCGTATGGTCAAAAGTAGGGCGAATATTTTATTCAGCCAAATAAATTAACTAAAAAGATTAACCAAATGGTTAATTCTTGTTGCTTTTGAGGTAAAATGGTTCCAGAAATGCGTTTACCTTCCATATTATAGTTCAAATCTCGAACAAAGGACATATTGTTTGTTAATTTTGGTTAAGGTTTTCTTTCTTTGAGTTTATTCAGAAACCATTTGGTTTTTAGTAAAATCAGGTAGACTAAATGGCAATTTTATTAGGAGGTATCTTCGTATAATCTAACTATTCAATAACTAAATTACATGAGATTGTTGTATAATCAGTATTTGAGTAAATATCTTCTTCTTGCAATAAATATGGTTTATAATTGAGTTTTTAATGAGATAAATACATTAGTATTTATTTAAGGTGACAAATAGATATCTAATGTCATTTATTTACGACTTTTACTATTAAAATGTTGTATTCTTGATTAATTATTGTAAAATTGAATTTTATTTTTTATTTCAACAATATTTGGCACAGTATTATTCTTTAGGCCATAATTAAGTTATTTAATTATATTAAAGTTTCAGAGTAAAATTGATTTCCGGGTTCTGATGTATATGTATATATGATAAGGTGTGTTTGAATCTAAAGTTAGATGTTGTGTTTATTTTCGTTGAAATTGCAGCATCGGCGAGCTGTAGATATATTCGGTTAAGTATCTTTTTTCAGAGAAGCTAATGGAAAATAATAGGTACAATAATATTTCTGATTCCCAATTATGGTTTACCTTTCTTCGAGGTGACAAAAATGCATTTAATATTATATATGAAAAAAATGTACAGTCGCTTTATAAGTATGGAATGAATTTCTCAAAAGATAGTAATCTGGTAAAAGATTGTATTCATGATGTTTTTGTAAATCTGTACAAGTATAGAGAAAACTTGAATGAGACCAACAACATTCAATATTATCTGTTCAAAGCATTGAAACATTCCATTATAAAAGCTATTTCGAAGAGTCGTAAACTTTCTCCTTTTGATGATGTCGAGGTAAAATTTTATTACGAAAATTCAATTGAAGATACTGTGACTGAAAACGATATTGAAAGGGATCAGTTATTATTAATTCAAAAAGCAATTACGAAGTTAAGTATCAGGCAAAAGGAAGCTCTTTATTTGAAATTTAATTTAGGTCTTAAATACGATGAAATTGCCAGGGTGATGGATGTAAATTATCAGTCAGCTCGTAACCTTGTTCATCGTGGTATCCAAAAAGTAAGGGCATATTGCAAGAGCAATAGCGTTTTAGTTCTCTTTATATATGCAAATAGAGTTAACCGATAACGAATATATTTTGTTTGCTGGGCAACTTTTTCTTCTCATTTATAATATTGGATTGCATTTTTCTTCTTTTTCTTTAAAAAAGTGAGTACAAAATACGACTGATATTCTTATATGAGAAAATTGACATCTATGTCCTTTTTCGAACAACATAATTTAGACTCATTAATTCGTGATCAAAAATTCTTTGAATGGGTTTTAAGACCTACCGAAGAACTTAATGAATATTGGACGAACTACATCCATGAAAATCCTTCAATTCATTCCCAAATTAACGAAGCCCGACTTTTTATTAATGGATTGGTTAAAATAGAAGAAGACCTGAGTGAAGAAGAAGTTGAAAGTCTTTGGAGTACTATTGATGGCACACTTTTTTCTCAAAAAAGGAAAATATTTTCTCTGCCACGTTGGGTTGCAGCAGCGAGTATTGTTTTTGTGCTCGCTATATCTGGGGTATTAATTCACCAATATCTTATTCAACATGTTGCTGAGATTGATTATTCACAAGTTGTTCGATTAAATCCATCCGATAATGAAATTACACTTTTCCTTTCGGATAGCACGAAAGAAAGCTTCTCGTCAGATGAGGTTGATATAAGCTATAATGAGAATGGTGTATTATTGAATGGAATAGGGAAAGTCCATAGTTCTGATAAAATTGAGAAGTATGAAGATAGTGAGGAACTTAACCAACTGGTGGTACCATTTGGGAAGCATTCAAATATAACTCTCTCCGATGGGACTAAAATTTGGCTTAATTCAGGAAGTCGCGCTATTTATCCTGTTGTATTTACTAAAAAATACCGGGAGATTTATATTGAGGGTGAAGCTTATCTGGAAGTAGCACACAATGCAGGACAGCCGTTTTATGTGAAAACTGACGAAGTAAAAGTAAAAGTGTTGGGTACAAAGTTTAATATATGTGATTACCCAAATGATCGCTTTTCTTCGATTGTTTTAGTGGAAGGTAAGGTACAGGCCAGTGTTGGTAAAGAAGAGGTTATTCTTACACCAAATCAGCTCTTATCATTAGAAAAACTCTCGGGAGATGTCAGTTTGGAAAATGCGAATGTTTTGGAATATATTTCATGGAAAGATGGTTGGTTGTATTGTAATAAAGAAAAGCTTGAAAATATTATTGTCAAACTATCTCGGGTCTATAACATAGAATTTAAGATTGAAGATCAGGAGATTAATACTTTAACCTTGTCGGGGAAACTTGATTTAAAGGCTGATTGTGCAGAAGTAATGAAATCAATTGCATTAACTGCTCCCATAAAATATGAAATTGATAATGGAGTTATCAAATTAGAGATGAAGTAAAAAAGATTCTAACCGATAAAAATCTAACAGAAATGATAAACGCACCACCGAATTAAGTTAAATAAACTAAAGACAGGTTATACTGCGAATATAACCCGTCTTGTGTTTTAAGCGCACCTTCTTAAACTTTAACAATGCAAATTTAAAACATCACAAATTTATGAAAAAAAAGAAGAATTATATTCCGTTACTGCGGAATCTAAAAAAAATGGCTCTTGTTATGAGGCTTTGTTTTTTACTCCTACTAATTTCGGTAACATGCGCAATGGCTAATTCCAGCTATTCGCAAAGCACAAAACTGTCCTTAGATCTTCAAAATGCATCAGTAAGAGAGGTTTTTGAACTAATAGAAGAAAGTTCGGAATTTATTTTTGTGTTCTATGATGACATTATTGATTTAGATAGAAAAGTATCGGTTAAAGTTGAAAATGTAACCGTGGATAAGATCTTGGAAAAGGTTTTTGAAAAGACTGATAATACCTATACTTTTTTAGATAGACAGATTGTTATTTCCAGTAAGGAAAAAGAAGCGGACAAATCACTAAAGAATGGTAGCAAGAATAGTGAGGATCAACCCCAGGGAAAAGACCTTTCAGGAACTGTAACCAATGAATCGGGAGATCCACTGCCGGGCGCTACTATTTTATTTAAAGGAACAACTAGAGGAACAGTTACTAATATTGACGGAAGTTACTCATTTTTAGAGGTCCCTGAAAATACGGTTTTGGTATTTTCATTTGTAGGAATGAAACCACAAGAAGTTGTTTTTAATGGACAATCATCAATAAATATAAAAATGGTTGCAGATGCCATCGGTATTGAAGAGGTAGTGGCAATTGCCTATGGAACTGTGAGGAAGAAAGATTTAACTGGATCAATTAGTACTGTTGATTCTAAACTAATAAGCACTCAGGCTAACTCAACAGTTACCCGCGCTTTGGAAGGAGCAGTTGCAGGTATTCAGGTAGCAGCAATTGATGGTCAGCCCGGGCTGGATATGGGGATTCGATTGCGAGGAGTGGGGTCTGCCAGTCAAAATAATTCAAATGCTTTGATTGTAATTGATGGAGTACCTGCACAACATTCCAATCCATTATCGACCATTAATTCAAAAGATATTGAAAGCGTAACTATCTTAAAAGATGCAGTTTCTACTGCTTTATACGGTTCTCGTGGTGCAAATGGAGTAGTTTTAATTACTACAAAAAAAGGAACTACTGGAAAAACAAAAATCTCATTCGAAGGGCGTTGGGGAGTTAATCAGGTTGGACCTTATCAATACGACAAAATTTCAAATCCAAAGGATATATATGAATATGCCTGGCAGTCTATTTATAATTCTGTTCGTTATGGAGTTGATGGATCCGGAATCTCCAAAAATTACACAACAAACGTGCAAAATCCTAATATGTCAGCGGCCGATGCAGCAGAGTTTGCAAGTGCTCATTTGTTCGACTATACCGGATCTACAAGCTCATACTCACGTAATGCGTTAGGTAACTGGATGGCTTACGATGTTCCTGGAGCTATTTATACAACATCAGGTTCTGGCTCAACAGCAAGTTCAACTATGTCAGGTGCTTATTTGGTAAATACCGATGGTACATTAAACCCGAATGCAAATTTATTATATTCCGACAATTACGATAAATATTTATTGGAAAGCAAGTTAAGGCAAGAATATAATGTTTCAGCATCAGGGGGTAACGACAAAGTTGATTATTTTGTTTCTCTTGGGTATCTTGAGGATCCTTCTTACATCCGTGGTTCAAGTTTTAAGCGTTACAACGGACGTTCAAGTATTAATGCTCAAATGTATAAATGGTTGAAAGTGGGCACCAATGTAGCTTATTCAAATCGCGAAACACAATCTCCATCAACACGATATGGTCGTAATCCAGGATCAGCGGTAGCTAATATTTTTCGTTTTATAAATGGACAAAACCAATTAATTCCGTTATATGCAAGAGATAGTGATGGAAATGTGATTTATGAAAATGGAGAAAAGAAAGTACATGTTGCTGCGGGAGATAGTTATTCTCCTTTAGGCCTGACTTCTACTTCCCTTGCATCAGCAGATGTACTTACTATGCTTGATAACGATCAGGATATCAGAAAATCCAGCGACTTGGTAACTCGTTCTTATGCAGAAGTTAAACTGATGAAAGATTTAACCTTTACCACCAATTTGGCTTTGGAAAAATACCATGAAACACGCACACGCTACTGGCAAAGTGAAACAGGACAAGCAGCCGGAACCGGAGCGTATGGTAAAACATATCAAAATGTAACTGTTCTTAATACGCAACAATTATTAAATTATGTGAAAGACGTGGAAAAACATCATTTTGATGCTATGGCAGGTCATGAATTTAATAGTTATCATTTAGAGAATATCAATTTTAAATCGGCCTATGAATTAATTCCAAACTTTGTTTCGGATGTAAACTTTGTTGGTCGTTATGTTGGAGGTACGTTCTCTTCTCCAAGTACAGGTGAAGTTAAAAGAGCAATGGAGAGTTATTTCGGACGTGGTCGATACGTTTACGATAATAAGTATTATGCCGAGGCTTCGTTACGTCGTGATGGATCATCTAAATTCAAAAATAAAGAAGATCGTTGGGGGACTTTCTGGTCAATAGGTAGTGGTTGGAGAATATCTTCAGAAAGTTTTATGGAAGATACTAAAAATTGGTTAAATACATTGAAATTACGCACGAGTTATGGTGTTATAGGTAATCAAAGTGGTATCGGTAATTACTCCGGTTACCAAACATGGTCTTATAGCGCTAAATATACTGAAACTACTGGAGGTTCAGGAACACCGGCAAGTTATGTTTTAAAAGCAAATAATTTTGTAAACGATGGATTAACCTGGGAAAACTCGCATACATTTGACGTAGGAGTTGATGTGAGTTTATTTAACCGGGTGTTTGGAACTTTTGATTACTATAATAGAAACACCATAAACACGGTTTGGAATCAACCAATAGCATATTCTCTTGGGCAAACAAGTATTCAAACAAATACCGCAAAAATACAAAACAAAGGTTATGAAGTTGAATTAAATATTGATATAATCAAACAAAAGGATTTGTTTTGGACGGTTTCTTTAAATGGAACCCACTATCGAACCATATTAAAAGATGTTCCTCCGGGTGTAGGTTCCGATGCATTGGATGGAAATTGGACTGCCAATGCTGACAGTTGGTCTGCAGCAGGAACTGGTACTTCTTCAAACGTAACCTATTTACGCGGTATTGACAAAGATTATTATAATTTGTACATATTTAAATATGCTGGTGTCGATCAAAATACAGGCTTACCTCTTTTCTATCACAAAGTAACTGCAGCAGATCATGCTGATGGATTATATCCTGATGTTGAAGTAGGCAAAGATGGAAAAACAACCAATTACACAACTGCTTCACGTTACGAAATGGGAAGTTCTATTCCTGATTGGATTGGTGGTTTCAGTACTACTCTTCGATATAAAAACTTTGATTTTTCAGGGATGTTGGCCTATCAGTTGGGAGGTAAATTTTATAGTACAGAATATGGTAATAACCTTTATCGAAGTGATAATTTGGGCAGCGCATTGTCTGCTGAATTAATCGGCAATACCTGGACTCCGGATAATACGGATGCCGAATTTCCAATGGCCATGTATGGAAATACTTATGGTGACGGATCTACATTTGGTAGCTGGATGTATTCAGATATGGCATTGTTTAGCGCGTCTTATTTGAATATAAAGAATTTGACTCTTGGTTATACATTCTCTAAAGCTCAGTTACAGAGGTATGGTATTAGTAATTTGAGAATATATGTGTCTGGAGATAATTTGTTGATGGTTACCTCACATTCCGGGATTGATCCTCGTATGTCTTTGGTTGGAGGTTTCGATGTCGGAGCTTATTCATATCCTTCTATGCGAACAATCTCATTTGGAATTAATCTGGATTTATAATAAAACAAAATTAAGAAATATGAAAAATTATATAATTGGAATAGTAATTCTGGCAAGCATGATATTGTTTTCATGTTCAAAGGAATTAGATATAACACCTCCCGACAATATTACCGATGAACAAATAAAGGCGATTTTGGCTTCAGGTGATGAAGACAAGATAAATATGGTTATGGAAAGTATGGCAAATGCCATGCAAGATTTGTTTAATTCGGGTGCAGCAACCGGGGCGGCAGGATCTGACCCGCGTTACAGTACACGTCAGGGATTGAATGTAATGCGTAATTTGGAAGGGAATGATATTGTTTTTGGAAATAAGAACCTAAGTATTTTTGGTTCGGATGAGTATTACTTGCGCGATTTTATATCAACCGGTGTAGATAAAAACAGATACTATTGGCATTGGTCGTGGACGATTATTACTACTGCCAATAAAATGTTAAATTATTTAGATGAGGAAACAGTTGGAAGTAGCCTTATTTTGAAAGAGTTTAAGGCGAGAGGTTTGGCAGCTCGTGCCTTTGGATATAGTTACTTAATGGAGAATTATCAGGATTCATACTTGCAGGGAGGTAAAGATAAATTGGGAGTCATGTTGTATGATTACTATTCTCCAACTCAGGATTACAAGGCTAGAGCATCTTCACCTGAGACATATGATTTTATAAAAAACGATCTGCAAACAGCAATATCTTTATTTAATGAAGCAGACAAAGGATATACTACCGAAATTCTTACTGATATTGACTTATCTGTTGCGAATTTTCTTTTGGCACGTGTGTGTTTAATAACAGGAGATTGGTCAACATCTATTTCTGCATGCGATAATATTTTAAACAATTATCCTACGCTAATGGGAGAAGATGTGTATGGGGGAACTAAAAATGTGAGTACAGATTTAGTGCCTGAGATTCGCCCTGAAACAAACGGTTTTTTATTTAATGATGTCAATCCGGAAGTAATATTGGGATGGCCGGTAGGGCAGGCATTAACTATCCATAATAGCTGGATGAATCCATTTGGCGAAGGGAATGGTGGTTTAGGAGCCGGATTTGCTCGTATTGATAATCGTCTTTATGATAATATAGACACTAATGATTATCGTAAGAGTTGTTTTATGGCAAGCGATTTTGGAGATTATGCTTATCCTACTACTGGTGCAGTGCAATATATTCCTGCCTATACCAACTTAAAATTTGCTGCCACCCATGGAATCGGCTTAGACGATAAAAAAGAAGTAGGTTCAGTAACCTGCTACTACATGCGTTCGTCTGAAGCATTGCTTATGAAAGCTGAAGCTCAGGCTCAGCTAGGAAGTGAAGAAAATGCAAAAGAAACACTAGATGTGTTATTAGCTGCGCGTACAAAGGAAGGAGAAACTAACTTAACTTGTGATACCTATTCAAGTATGGCGGGAATGACTGCTTTGGAAATGGTACAACTACAAACCCGAATTGAATTATGGGGGGAAACTGGAAGTGAGTTTTTCAATAATAAACGTTGGGGTATTGCGGTGGATCGCACAAATTCAGATAACCATATTGATAAGGGCACCTATCGTGTTGTTGATATGACACTTCAAATCCCTGAGGAAGAAATATTATATAATCCATTATGCGAACAGAATTAAGCAGGTTATTTTCATAGAAAAGTTAAAAAGGGCGGGCATAAGGCTCCGCCCTTTTTAAAACTATAGTTCGTTTGATAAGTATGGAGGTAATAATATTCTGCTAATAATGCTTTATATGATTTTACATTAGCGGGCACTTAAAACCCGCTGATT
This sequence comes from Draconibacterium aestuarii, assembly GCA_026671195.1. GTDB lineage: Bacteria > Bacteroidota > Bacteroidia > Bacteroidales > Prolixibacteraceae > Draconibacterium > Draconibacterium aestuarii. Next base: position 23,041 of record JAPOHD010000025.1, read on the forward strand.
ATTAATTGTTTATTTTTTAGTTCTTTGACATTTTTGTAATCGTATTTCGTAAGCACTTCTTTTACAGTAGTTTTGTCGAGTAGAGATATGCTAAGGATTTGTAGGATTTCGTAGATTGAGCGGTCAACTTTCAATCTGTTACCAATTAGGGCAACAAGACAGTATGCGATGATCGCACAATACATTTGGATTTTT
>JAPOHD010000026.1 GCA_026671195.1 Draconibacterium aestuarii
ACGCACCACTGAAAACCAAACATCCAAACATCGAAAAAACCATAGTATACATCCCCGCTTCGAACCCGGTATCGTCAACACCCGGTTCAGGCTTGGCCGTGCCGACCGCCCGAACGCTTAATTGTTGGTCTGTGGATAATTAAACGTGTTGTTCGGGCTACTAATAAAATAATGGAAAAGCGTGATGTAAATATTTCATTGCGTGGATTTTTAAGAAGTTTACTGAGTATATTATTAAAGGTGATGCTGTTAATTAGTATTGCCGAAATGGTGGGAATTGAAACCACATCTTTTATAGCAGTGTTGGGTGCTGCCGGCTTAGCAGTTGGATTAGCCTTGCAAGGCACATTGGCCAATTTTGCAGGAGGTGTTATGATCTTGTTGTTTAAGCCTTTTAAAGTTGGCGATTTAATTGAGTCGCAAGGCCATTTGGGGTCGGTAAAAGAGATACACATATTTGTAACCATTCTTTTAACTCTGGAAAACAAAACCGTTATTTTACCGAATTCGGCAGTGTCGAGTAACGATATTGTAAATTACACCACCGAAGGAGTTATTCGTGTTGATATGGTTTTTGGTATTTCGTACAGTTCGAATATTAAAACGGCAAAAGATGTTTTATTGAACATTCTTAATAGTCATCCCAAAGTTTTAAAAGATCCTGCACCTTTTGTTGGGGTAAAAGAATTGGCCGATAGTTCGGTGAATCTTGCAGTTCGGCCTTATACAAAACCAACGGATTATTGGGAAGTTTATTTTTATGTTTATGAAGAAGGTAAACTTGCGTTAGATAAAGCAGGAGTTACAATTCCATTCCCTCAGGTGGATGTGCATATGGCAAAATAAATGAGACTAACTATCAAAATAAAAAGTCCAGAATAATTCCAATTCTGGACTTTTTATTATACGTATTTGTAGCGTTTAATATTTCTTTTTGGAGTTTTTTCAAATTCATGCTTCATCAGTTCAATACGATTGATTTGTTCATATTTAGGCAGTTCTTTATTTGCTTTCTTTTGGTTGTTCACCATAATTTCTGCCAGGTCATTTATGTCAATACCATCTGTTTTTAAGGCTTCAAAATCGGGATAAACCAAAGCAACCAGTTTGTGATCGCGTTCAACAACCACACATTCGGCAACATAGTTTTGGTTACATATTTTTGCTTCAATTTCCTCCGGATAAATATTTTGTCCCGATGGGCCCAGCAACATATTTTTCGAACGACCACGAATATAAATAAAGTTGTTTTTATCAGTTATCCCCAGATCGCCGGTTTTAAGCCAACCATCGTCAGTAAACACAGCTTTGGTTTCTTCTTCGTTTTTGTAATAACCCAGCATCACATTTTCTCCTTTTACCTGAATTTCGCCAACAATAGTATAAGGATCTTCCGAATCAATACGAACTTCCATACGATCGACCAGGCGTCCTGCCGACGACGGCATGGTTTTATCCCATGCTTCGTAACTGATTAACGGACCACATTCCGTCATTCCATAGCCAATTGTAAACGGGAACTTTATTTGTTTAAAGAATTTCTCAACATCGGCACTTAGCGGCGCCCCGCCAATTACAATCTCGAAGAAACGACCACCAAAGGTTTCCACCATTTTTGCCCGAATCTTTTTAAGAATGATGTTTGATAGTACCGGTATTTTTAGAAGCAGTTTTACCGTGGGCTTTTCAATGGCTGGAAGAATTCGTTTTTTGTAAATTTTTTCGATAACCAGGGGAACTGAAAGAATTAGGTTGGGTTTTACATCGCCAAAGGCTTTAGTAATAACTGCCGGAGAAGGCATTTTACTTAAAAAAGTTATGTGGCAGCCTAAAGTTAACGGGAACAAAAATTCAAACAGCAATCCGTAAACATGGGCCATTGGAAGAAAGGAAACAATTCTGTCTCCCGATTTCAAGGGCATGTGTTCGCGGGCAAAAATAATGTTCGAAACCAGGCTTCGCGCCGGTATCATTACTCCCTTTGTAAAACCCGATGTCCCCGAAGTATAGGAAATGATACACATTTCTTCAGGGGCCCATTCTTCGAAATGAAAAGCTTCTTTTGAGAGTTGGTTTTCTTTGTAATACTGGAACCCGTCGTTTAATTTGTATTGCAGATATTCGTTTTTAGCCGCGTGGATACTAAAATCTTCAAGAATAACTGTGCCCATTAAATTTGGCGATTTTTCGAAATCAACTTTTTCCAGAAGTGCTTTTGCCCCAATTACAATCTTTGATTCCGAATGGTTGATAATGTGGTTGGTGTCTTTTTCATTAAAGTCGGGAAGAATGGGCACAATAACCAACCCTGCTGAAATGGCGGATAAAAATACTGAACCCCAATGTGCTGAGTTTCGTCCTAACACAACAATTTTGTCGCCACGTTGTATGCCTGCCAACTGATAGAATAAATGCAACGATTTAATAATTTGTGCAATTTCCCGGTATTTAAAATCGGGACCATCGAAATCAGAAAATGCCAGTTTATCCCAGTTTTGGTGAAAAGCGTTGGTGTACAGCGTAGCTAAAGATTGTTTTTTCATTGATTACCGTTTTATTCAAATCGTAAATGTACGTTTTTTTAATAAAAAGGGATTAAGTAAGAGATTGTGGAGAGGATTAAAATTTTGGAAATAAAAAAGCCAACACTTTATAGTGCTGGCTTTCGAGATCTCTCATCCTATTTTCTGTACGTATTTAAGTATGTTTTCTAATGGTATGGAGGGACAGGACAGTTGAAATGTAGAAAACTCATTTTTTTTGAGGGTTGTGTACAGAAACAGGAAATTTTGCGATGGGGAATCGTATTTTGAATCCTTTCCTCAATTGGAATACTAATTTCTTGTGTGTAGTATAGCTCACTAAGTGAAAGAACTTGATGCAAGTATAAAAAGAATTAATAAATTATTTTTTGGTGTTGTTTGAATGGACGTAATTTGAGGATAAACGGTAGCAATAAATTATCTAACGGATTTTAGAAAAAATGTGTGACTTACAATTTGGCTTCAACAAGTGGAATAATAATTTTTATTTGTGTGCCCGGAAATTCTTCTTCAGGGAAGAGATTACTTGTGAATATTGTAGATTTAACACCCTGTCGTTCGCCAATTAACTTTAATCGTTTTTTTGTAAGTGTTATACCCATGTTTAATCCGTGGCTTGGATTCGAAATGGAGTCTTCGTTTTTTATTCCCACACCATTGTCTTCCACAAGTACTTCTACACTTTTTTCATCTAAATAATTGAAAATCACTTTAATTTTTCCTCCTTCGTATAAAGGTGAAATCCCATGCCAGATGGCATTTTCTACAAAAGGCTGAATAATCATCGACGGAATACATGCTTCATAGCTATCCAGTTCCTCATCTACTATTATTTCATATTCAAAACGGTTGTTCGATCGAAGTTTTTCAAGTGCAATGTAATTTCTCAGGCGTTCAATTTCGTCGTCAATACAAATATAGTTCGACTTTAAAGAGTTCATGTTCTGCCTTATTAACCGTGCAAACTGAGATAAATAGGTTCCTGCTTCCGACGATTTGTTTTGCAGAAGATAGCCCTGTATCGAACCCAACGCATTAAATATAAAATGTGGATTCATCATCGATTGTAAGGCCTTGTGTTCGAGCGTAATTAAAAGATGATCGGTTTCTTTTTGCTGTATTTTGCGTTGATAGAAAAAACGCACAATCAAAAACAGGAAGAATAACGTTAGGAAAAGGAGTAACACTTTTGTACTGGTACGCTGAAAAAATGTGGGATTTACAATTACAGGTAATTCGATTACCTCGCTAAAAGGTTCTCTGTTTTTATGCGATTTCAGTTGAAATGTATATTCGCCGGGTTCAAGATTTAAATATACCACGCGGGTTTCCCGGCCGTTGCTCCAGTTGTCGTCTAACCCTTTCATTTTATAAGAATACTCTGATGGGATTGATGAATAATTTAAACTGGAAAATTCGATACTTAGTCGGTTTTTATTTTTAAATACCACTTTATTTTCCAGTAAGCTCAATTCCTCATCGTTAAGCGAAACTTTTGTGAAATAAGGCTGGGTTTCTTGTGGTTGTGAATTAACAGATTCTTTTATTGGAATAAAAGTTAGTCCATCATCAGATGCAACATAGAGTAAGCTATCCTGACAAAGGATGTCGTTAATGTTGTTGAATTCAATGTTTAGACGGTTTAATTCTACTTGTCCTGTTGTTAAATAATCCAGGGGATTAGTAATAAAATAAACTGTTTTAACAGTAAAAAAGAACAAGGTATTTTCGCTGTAAACCATGTCTTTTATTCTGTAATCTATTTGTGTTTTAAGGTCTTTTGTGAGATTGTATGTTTGCTCGTTATGAATTAAATAGAGATTGTTACCGTAAATATTAAGAATTTCGTTTTGTTTGTCGAGATTGAGGTGAGAAGTAAGAATCTGATCGCTAAATTGCTGATATATCGCATTATTGTAAGTTGAGTCACCGTCAGTCACAGTAAATCTTGAACCTTTGATTACAACCAGGTTCTTATTATTTATAAAAAGATTATTAATTCGACCAATGTTTAAGGGAGGAAACGATGTTGTATATGGACTTTTCAGATCACATGTAATAAGGCGGTCATTTGCAAAAGAATAAAGCTTGTTTTCGCTCGAATCTACAACCACTTTTTTTACATTGTATCCAGACTTCCATGGTTCTACATGTTCTATAATGTTTTTTTGTTCATTAACTTTTACCTCTTCAATAAAATTTATGTTTGTATTGGATCCACTTAAAATAACCGTATTGTTCTTCAGTTGGTATATGCTTTCCAGAATATGGCCTTCAACAGGAATTTTTCGGCCAAACTTTTTCTGGTTATGAATCCAAAACAACGACTCGCCATTTGTTACCCATACGCCTTTGTTATTCGCAGGAGCAATATCAGTAATGCCTTTGTTGTCAAATTCTTCCAGGCCAATATGTTCATATTTTAGAATGTTGCGGTTTATTTTGTATATCCCATCAAAATTAGAGGCTGTCCATATGTTGTTTTCATTATCAACAATAAGGTTTTGTGATTTTCTAATGTCTAAATGTGCAACAAGTTTTTCGTTTTGATAACAAAAAATCCCTTTGTCAAAAGTCGAAATCCATATAAATCCCTCATTGTCGATGATGATGTCATTTATTGTTTGTGATTCGGAGGTTAAAATATTTTTTTGAATTGGTTCAGTGTCCTGGAAGAGATGAATTGACCCAAATTGGTCGAGTATCAACGTTTTGTTTTTGTCTAAAGGAAAGGCTTTGTGTATTAATCCTGTTTCTCTATGATGTTTGGTTATGTTATCAATATTTTCTAATTCCAGTATTCCATCACTTGCCCAGAGAAGTAAATGACCATCGGAGCTCATATTTAGCGCGTAGGTAGATCTTGACAGATGTGCATCATTGTTTTTGAGATTTTGATAATCGATATATTTATTATTTTTTACAACATAAATTTCGGATGCTGTATTATAAAAGTAGAGTGTAGAGTCCGTATCTTCAAAGAAATTATGAAACAAGAAATTTGTTTTTAGTTCGGCAAGAAATGGCGCATTATTATCGTTGTAAATAATTCCATTAGAATAATAATTCACGGTTCCGTTTAAATTTAAGAACCAGATTTGTCCTTTCTTATCTTCTTTAATTCGAATGACTAAATTCCCGCTTAATCCATCCTCCTCGGTATAGTGTACAAACTGATTCCCGTCAAAACGTGAAACACCGGCATCTGTACCAAACCACATAAAACCTTTGCTGTCTTGAAATGCACAATTGCCTTTGCTTGTTGGCAATCCGTCAGAAATTGAATAATTGGTTACAAACGGATTTTGTGCCAGAGCATGCTGAAGCAAAAAGGAGATTAGTAGGAGTAAAATGTAGCTTTTTTTCACTAATCAATAGATTTTGACAGTACTGCAACAGCTTCCCGAAATTCGTTGAAACGCCGTCTTGAAATTGATAACTTTGTATTATCATCCATAACAACAAAAGCACCCTGGTAATTTGAAAATCCCTTCAAATAATTTAGGTTAATGATGCTTGATTTGTGGATTCTAAAAAAAATGTCCGGATCTAAGATCTTTTCGTATTCACCTAACGTTTTGCTTGATACAATTTTATCCAGGCTCGATAAATGAATGATCGTATAATTGCTGTCGGCTTCTAAAAACCGGATCGTATTTATTTCCACAATTCGATACCCAAACTTTTCAATCACAGTAATTTTCGAAAAATGGGATTGTCCACTTTTTATTTGCTGGGTTAAATTGTTGAGCGATTCGTTGTATGTATCTTCAGCCTCTACCTTTTGCGATCGAAGTGTAAGTAAGGATGTGGCTTTTGTAACGGCTGTTTTTAGTTCGGTATGATCAATCGGTTTTAACAGGTAGTCAATGGCATTGGCTTTAATCGCTTTTAAAGCATACTCTTCGTAGGCTGTAGTAAAAATTACTACATAATTCTCTTTGGGAATGGAAGCCAAAAAATCAAATCCGGTTTCTTTAGGCATCGAAATGTCGAGAAAAATTAAATGAACCACGTTCAGCTTTAACAACTCGCGACCTTCTTCTGCCGATTTGGCTTTACCAACAAGGTTAATCTCCGGGCAATTACGATGAATCAAAATCTCAAGAGTATCCTGAAGGTTGATTTCATCGTCAATTATAATGGCATTGTATCGTCTCATTATAACAAAGATATAATTTCTTTGAGAGATTGGATTAGCTTCGTGTGAATGGTTTTAGTTAATGTGTGACTGGTAGTGATTAGAGGATAAACGGCTTTTTTGAAGCGGTGAAAAATGGAGTAAATAATGACAATTATTTATCGAATGTATGTTTTTACTGATTTAATCTGCGTTAATTTCAAACGGAGAATTTTTCTAGAAGCATTTTTTTTTACCTGTATCTTTTTATCGTGTTACTTCAGTGAGACTGAGATACTATTTCGATATTCTTTCAATCAATTTGACGTTTTAATGGTTGGTATTAAGCATTAACTTCGCGTTAACAAGCATGTAAGTAGCATAAGTACAGATAATTGTGAAATATGTGACAGTTTGCTATTGATAAAGACTAAACTATCTTTTAATTTAGTTGTCTTAGAAGATGAAAACAAGAAGATTTAGTAACTCAAAATTAGTAAAGTCATGAAAAAATTAAACAATGTTTTAGTTGTGGTAGCCCTTATGTTATTTTCAGGAATAGCAATGGCAACCGGTAACCTTAAAGTATTTATTATTCCCGGAGAAAACGATGAAGCTGTGGTACGCATCAGTAATGCGATAGCAAGTCAGTATGAGATTGAAATTCGTAATATGAACAACGATATTGTGTATTACAAACAAACCAGTACTCCTGTGAAAGTGGTATCGAAAACATTTGATTTTTCGGCTCTGCGCGATGGAGAATACTCGTTGGAAGTTTGGCTCGACAAGGAAAAAACTCTTTCGTTACTTAATGTCAAACATGGGAAAGTTACACTGGTGAATCAAGAAAAAGAAGTTCAGCCGTATTTCGTGTTTGAGAACGAGCGTCTTGATATTTCTTATTTGAATCACGAAAAAGATAACGTGATGCTCTATGTGTACGATAATAAAACGCAAAAATTAATACATGAGGAGAAACTTGGATCTGAATTTGCAATTCACAGGGCAGTAGATTTTTCAAAGCTCGGAAAAGGTAGCTATAATGCTATTTTGTCAAGCCACAATCATCTTCATGAATACAATGTCACGCTCAAACAATAACTTTATGTCTTTGCATGATTCTAAAAGTTAAACTGTGAAGCGAATCTGAAAGGGTTCGCTTTTTTATTGATGTTATTTATACAGATCAGGAATTTTAATCAGAAGCTTTATTTTAAATCACTATTGTCCGTTAAAACTAATAAAAAGGAAAAAGATTGCTTCACGTTGTTCGCAATGACAGATTTTATTAAAGTATTTAATATGAATAAAGTACAGAGGTTGCCATTAAATGTCATTTCGACGAAGAATGAGGAGAAATCTTAAACTCAAACAGATTTCTCACCTTCGTTTCTCAGGTTCGAAATGACAGCTTCAGAGTTCTGTCATTGCCTCATTATGCCCAAATATTTTTGGGTAAGATCTCGCAATGACATTATTACTAGTTGATTAAGGTTTGAGAGGGTCTTGGTTGGCCGCTGAACCGCCAATCAAGACCCTCTCGAACGGAAAGTGCACCAAGCCATCGTCATTAATAGCATAGCAAAGTAATCTCTAATCTTTACCGGACACCAGTGATTCTAAATAATACAGGCTCTGGTTCTTAAGTTTCAAAGTTTCCTCAACAAAACAGAACTTCTGAAGTATAAGTGGCAGTTTCTGAAGAGCTAAATTGAACCTTTAAGGTTCAAACTTTAGGATCAGAAGATCAACATCATACTATTTAGGTGATAAATCGAACCTCAGAGGCTCAAATTCGAACCTTTTAGGTTCAGAATCCAACCTATTAGGTTCGAATTATACCTTCAGAAGTACTAAGCCGAGCTTATTTTCTAATAATTACACCTTCAGAAGTACAAATTATACCTTCCGAAGTATTAATTTGAAGTTAAAATCTTCAACGTTTGACTTTTGAGGGGGAAAAATTTACTTCGGGAGTTTCCTTTTGAATAAATTAAGTGACAGGTTGTAGAAAGAACGCAGTATGCGTTCGATTATAGTAGCAACATTAAAATATGTTGCTCCACAACCCGGTACGGGTTGGATAAAATGTGACATAAAAAAGCCGGCCCCTCACGGAACCGGCTTTATATCTAATGTCAATTTTTTTGACTTTTGATTTTATCCTTTTGCCTTGACCTAGTCTTCCTTGTACGCTTCAATCAAAACTTCCAAAATTTGTTTACCTGCTTTTGCAACGCTGGTACCAGGACCGAAAATGGCAACTGCACCTGCATCGTACAAGAATTGATAATCCTGAGCAGGAATAACTCCACCACAGATAACCATGATATCGTCGCGGCCTAATTTCTTCAGCTCAGCAATAATAGCAGGAACCAATGTTTTATGACCGGCAGCCAACGAAGAAACACCCACTACGTGCACGTCATTTTCAACGGCTTGTTTGGCACTTTCTTCCGGAGTCTGGAACAATGGTCCCATATCCACATCGAAACCGATATCGGCATAACCGGTTGCAACTACTTTTGCTCCACGGTCGTGTCCGTCCTGGCCCATTTTAGCTACCATGATACGTGGCTGACGTCCCTGCATTTCTGCAAATTTCTTAGCCAACGCCTGAGCTTCCTGGAACTCACTCTTGTCTTGTGCTTCTGCTTTATACACGCCTTCAATGGTTCTGATTACTGCTTTATATCTTCCTGCAACTTTTTCGCAGGCATCTGAAATTTCACCCAACGATGCACGCTTTTGTGCAGCATCGACAGCTAATTCCAGTAAGTTTCCTTTGCCTGTTTGGGCTGCTTCTGTAATGGCCGCCAACGATGCCTGAACTTCTTCTTCGTTACGGTTGGCACGCAATTTCTCCAATCTTTCAATTTGCGACAAACGAACTGCAGTGTTGTCAACTTCCAGAATATCAATCGGATCTTCTTTCTCCAGTCGGTATTTGTTAACACCAACAATCGTTTGTGTTCCACCGTCGATTTTTCCTTGTGCGCGAGCTGCTGCCTCTTCAATACGCATTTTTGGGACGCCGGTTTCAATGGCTTTGGCCATACCACCCAATTTTTCAACTTCTTCGATCAAAGCCCATGCTTTGTCGGCCAGTTCTTTTGTTAAAGTTTCAACATAGTACGAACCTGCCCATGGATCAGCCGAACGACAAAGTTCAGTTTCCTGCTGAATATATAACTGAGTGTTACGTGCAATACGAGCTGAGAAATCGGTTGGTAATGCAATCGCTTCATCCAGCGCATTTGTGTGCAAACTCTGCGTTCCTCCTAATGTTGCAGCCATTGCTTCAATTGCTGTACGGCCTACATTGTTAAATGGATCCTGCTCGGTTAACGACCATCCCGAAGTTTGCGAGTGTGTACGCAAAGCCATCGATTTTGGATTTTTTGGGTTGAATTGTTTTACCAGTTTCGCCCAGATCATACGCGCTGCACGCATTTTTGCGATCTCCATAAAGTGGTTCATTCCAACCGCCCAGAAGAAAGATAAACGTGGTGCGAAAGCATCAATGTCCATTCCTGCATTAATTCCTGCACGCAAGTAATCTAAACCATCAGCCAATGTGTATGCCATTTCAATATCGGCAGTTGCACCTGCTTCCTGCATGTGGTAACCCGAAATTGAGATAGAGTTGAACTTCGGCATTTTCTGAGATGTGTACTCAAAAATGTCGGCAATAATTTTCATCGAGAATTCCGGTGGGTAAATGTAAGTGTTACGCACCATAAATTCTTTCAGAATATCGTTTTGAATAGTACCCGAAAGTTGCTCCAAAGTTGCTCCTTGTTCCAAACCGGTAACAATGTAGAAAGCCAAAATTGGAAGTACTGCTCCGTTCATGGTCATCGACACTGACATTTTATCCAAAGGAATCTGATCGAAAAGGATTTTCATATCCAGGATAGAATCGATAGCAACACCTGCTTTACCCACATCGCCAATTACACGTGGGTGATCCGAGTCGTAACCACGGTGAGTGGCAAGGTCGAATGCAACCGACAAACCTTTTTGACCGGCAGCCAGGTTACGGCGGTAAAATGCGTTCGATTCTTCAGCAGTAGAAAAACCTGCATACTGACGAATTGTCCAGGGACGCATGGCGTACATAGCCGAGTATGGTCCACGAAGATAAGGTGCAAGTCCGGCAGCATAATTTAAATGCTCCATACCTTCCAAATCTTCTTTGGTGTAAACCGGTTTAACCGGAATTTGCTCCGGTGTGTTCCAGTCTTTTTTAATGTTATTTTTTTCAGCCCACTCGGCAGTATCTTTCTGCTCGGTAGCTGATTTTATATTTATGTCTTTAAAATTCGGTTTCATTGTTTCTGCTTTTTAGATTCCAAGTTTTGACTGGTATGCCTTTAATTCTTCCAAAATATTACTCTTTACATGAATGAAGTTGGTAATTCCTTTTGCTTCCAGCTCAGCCTGACAAGCAGGAACTCCGGCAACAACCAGAATTTCTTCGTCCAATTGCTCAGCAACAGCAGGAACAATTGTAGCATATTCATCATCCGAACTACAAACTACAACAATGTCGGCACCGGCAGCTTTTGCAGCAGCAACACCTTCTTCAACTGTTGCAAATCCGTTATTGTCAACAACTGAGAAACCGGCAACAGCAAAAAAGTTACAGGCAAACTGTGCACGTGCTTTACGGAAAGTAAGGTTTCCGATGGTCAACATAAACGCAAGCGGACGTTTGTTCTCTTTCGAATACATGTCGGTTGTGTAACGCAATGCCTCAAAAGCTTGTGCTCCACGGTAAGGTTTTAAGGTTTCAACTTCGGCACCTTCTTCAGTTAAATCAACAGCTTCGAAAAGTGAACCGTCGAATTCTGCTGTAATTTTTTCAGTGAAATTAGGGAATTGGTTGGTTCCCAAAAGGTTTTCGCGGCGTAACGCAATGTTTTTATCGCGTTGTGCAGCCATGGCTTTAATTTCAGCCTGAACAAAACCTTCTTTGAAAGCGGCAATAAAACCACCTTTATCCTGAACTGCAAGGAATAACTTCCAGGCTTCGTCGGCCAATGATGCAGTTAAATTTTCGATGTAGTAAGAACCTGCTGAAGGATCGGCAATTTTATCTAAGTGCGACTCTTCTTTCAACAACGCTTGCTGGTTGCGCGCGATTCTTTCCGAGAATTCGGTAGTTTCTTCGTAAATGGCGTTAAACGGTAAAACTGTTACCGAGTGTGCACCACCTAAAACAGCCGACATGGCTTCAGTTTGAGTACGCAACATGTTTACATACGGATCGTAAACTGTTTTATTGTAGCGGTTGGTTTCGCTGTGTGCAATAAGTTTTGCTGAACATTTGCACTCAGGACTGTAAGCTTCGACAATTTTAGCCCATAATAAACGGGCAGTACGCAACTTGGCAATTTCCATGAAATAGTTGTTGCTGATACCAAAATTGAATTTGATAGCTTTTGCAGCGTTGTCGATACTAACACCGGCTTCGGTTAACTGAGTTAAGTACTCGGCACCTTGAGCCAGTGAGAAAGCCAGTTCCTGGGTGATTGATGAACCACTGTTTGCGAAAAATTTACCGTGAACGGCAATTGTTCTCAGGTTTTTAACGGCTTTTGCTTTTTCAATATTTGTTTTAAGCGAAGCAAGTGCGTCGTTGTCGAGCTTGCCTTGTAAAACCATTGTTCCGATTGGGTCGATAGAAACTGAAGCCACTACTTTGCTCGCATCCCAGTTTCCTTTCGAAATATAATCGGCGAAAACCTGAGCACAGTTTGAATTGTCGCACGAGCAAACCAGGTTTACTTCTGCGGCTTCCAAACAAATGTCTTTTAACAAAACAGCCAGGCTTTCTTTTGTAACCGAGCTACATTCGCTAAATAGAAATCCGAGTGATGTTACTCCTTTGCCCAAAACATCCAAAGCTTTTTTGTTGGCTTCGGCAAAGTCTTGCACAAAAATGTTTTGACGAACAAACCAATCGTTGTTGGTTTTTTTGTTTCCCCGTACAAATGGGAATTCTCCCGGCAATGAATCCAGGTAGTTTAATTCTTTTAGGTTTTCCTGACGGTAGTACGGACGAACATTGAATCCTTCCTGGGTTCTCCACACCAATGCTCTTTCGTAATCTTTGCCTTTTAAATCGGCATTAATTTTTGCTTCCCACTCCTCGGTAGTTATCGGAGGAAATTCAGCGAAAAGCTTTTGCTTTATATCTGCCATATTGAAAGTTGTTTTTTTGAAAATCGTGCGGCAAAATTAAAGGTTTTAAATGATTGACGGTCAGAATAACTATGGTTTTTACTCAATGTTAACAAAAATCATGTTTCCGCGAAGCCTAACTTAAGGTTCGGTTAATCTATTTGACATTTGTTAGGTATGCGCAGGTTAAATGCAACAACCGGCATTTCAGGAAGATTAATCTTTTGAGACTGTTTTGTAAATAAAATGATTTATTAAATTGTTGACATTTCGCTTTTTACAGACTTTTCCTTTTTGATGATATCAGATATGTTATAATTTTCAAATACAATTGCAATGGCAATCTTTACCAGGAATGTGAACAGTAAAAATCCCAAAGAGAAGATCATCGCTGCGGTCCTTATTTCAGTTATTGAAGGCGTGTACACATAAATTTGTCCCAAAACATCGGGTGTAAATCCGGGGATGATGAGTGCAATTCCTTTTTCAACGTAAACGCTGGCGTAAATAAGAACGGCTCCAATGTTTAGTGTAACAAAGTTTTTGCGGGTTTTGGGAATTAGGAAAAGAACAAATGCAATAAATCCCATTATTATGGACGACCAGCTGTAAGGCACAATTTCTTTTGAATCGCCAATTCCAAAAAGAAGGTATTTCCAGTAAAGTATGTGTTCTGTTCCCGAATAAAATTCTTTAAACAGTTCGGCAATTGTAAAAAACAAATAAATAAACATGGCATAAACCATTAACTCGGCAATGGTCCATATTGCTTTGTCTTTTATTTCGAATTTGGTGATTTTGCGAAGTATCTGGAATAGTATTAAAAGTATGGCCGGGCCAGAACAAAAGGCAGAAGCCAGAAACCTTGGTGCCAGCAAAGCGCTGTTCCAAAACGGGCGGGCAGGCAAGGCATTGTATAAAAACGCGGTAACGGTATGAATTCCAACGGCCATGGGAATACTGATGAGCACGATAACCTGGACCACTTTTTTATTGTATTCTTTTTTATGAAAAATGGAATACAATAAATGCGTAACAACAGTGAGGTTAATAATAAGGTAAGCCAGTAGAAAGAAAAAATCCCACGACAGCATTGAGTAAGGGAAGTTCATGGTGCCCACCAGTGGAAGCATGTGCCAGAACCGCATTGGATTTCCTATGTCGACCACAATAAATGCAATACACATAATTACTGCGCAAACGGCAAGTAATTCGCCAAAAATCACTATTTCTTTTATGGGTTTCCAGTCGTAAATGTACGCCGGAATTACGAGCATAATAGCTGCTGCGGCAATTCCCACCAGAAAGGTGAAATTACCGATATAAAATGCCCACGAAACGGAATCCCGCATATTGGTTGTGATTAACCCGTCTTGTAACTGGTCGATATATCCAAATCCTCCCCAGAGTGCCAGTGCAACAAGAAAGAACAACCAGGCATAATAGGCTTTGGAACCTTGCAGAATTAATTTGATACTCCCGTTGATAAAGCGAATAAAATTCATGTCGTAAATTGTTAGTTATTCTCTAAACTCTTCTGTAAATACCTTTGGTTTGTTGTTTTAAACACCGAAGAAATAATAGAACCTTGGTTGTGTGTTTAACTCTTCTTTAAGTACCAGCACTCGTTTGTTTTCAAGTATGTACCGTATTTCACTTTCAGGATCGAGCAAATTCCCGAATTTACGGGCCCCGACAGGACAGACCTCAACGCACGATGGATATTTACCTTTTCTCACGCGTTGAATACAAAAAGTACATTTCTCAACCACACCTTTCATTCGTGGCCGGTTTCCCAGATAGTGCATATCTGTATTTAATTCTTCGGCAGGAATCTCCGGTTCGCCCCAGTTAAAGTGCCGTGCTCCGTATGGACAGGCGGCCATACAATACCTGCATCCAATACACCAGTTGTAATCAACAACCACAATTCCGTCAGGCTCCTGCCAGGTGGCTTTTACAGGGCAAACTGTTGTGCACTGCGGGTTTTGGCATTGCTGACAGGCAACAGGCAAATAGAAATGACCTTTTTCAGGAACCTTCTCCGGATTGTAATGCACATCGGAATGGGCAAAGTCAATTCCTTTTTCCTTTTCCATTTGAAGTACCTGTATCCAGTGAATTTGTGGCGACCGTGACTGGTTGTTCTCTCCAACACAGGCATAAACGCATTTGCGGCAGCCAACACATCTCGATAAATCAAGCGCATAAGCGAATTCAACTTGGTCCATGGCCGCTTGTGCCGAAACTTGAAACTCTTTGTCGTATTTCTCTTTGTACTTTTGCTCTAAATTATTGATGATATCATCTTTTTCTTTATCTGATAAGGTTCTGAAGTTTCTTTGGAAAAACTCCTCCAGTTCTTTCATGTTGCATCCTGTTGCCGCCAATGCTGCGAATGATGCCAGAGATATATTTTTTAATAATGACCTTCTGGATTTATCTTTTTTCATTGTTCATCGTTTTTGCGATTCATATAACTGATGTTCTCCTGCATTACGGGTGGTGGTTCCGGTGTTATTCCTTCAAATTTTGGGGCATGTGGGTTATGGCAATGCACACAAAGCAAATATTCTTTCTTTCCATTCCATTCGCCCGTTCTTTTTCCATGCACACCCACTTTCCAGTCTCTGAGTTTTTCGCCGTGGCATTGCCCGCATAATTTGTACGATTCTTTAAAATCCAGCAGTTTCCCACTGGCCAGTCTTAACGAATCGCGATTATTGATATCGTGGCAGTCCAGACACCATCTGTTTTCGCTGTCGTGGTTAAACATGGCGGTAATATCGTCATGCATATCAACAAGTTCCCTTCTTTCCGGATTGGGTTCTATCTCCGAGTGACAATCGTTACAAGGGAAAATGCCATCGGTTAACGGAGGAGCTTCAACGGCAATCTCAGTACCCGAAGTCGAGTTCTTCAAACTATTCTCGCCTGAATTTTGTATTCCTGATTCATTATTCCCCGAGTTTGCTTCATTTGTTGAGCAGCTATATAACAGGGTGATTATAAAACCCAGAAACAGAAGTCGGAATTTTCTGGTTTGAATGTTTATCAGCTTCATATTCATCGTTTTAATTAGTTGAAAATCATCTTTCAGTACGAAATGGTTTCGAATCATTCCTTCTTTTTAATGAAGTACTTTGTATATAAAATGGATACCGTAATGGATAGAATGGCAAGTACCAGAAATATCAGTACACGGTATCCAATATCAATGTTCGACATGTCGATAAAAACCAGGCGAATGGCCGAAGCAACTATTGCTGCAATAGCCAGCCAGCGGTATTTTTTCTTTTTTAGCAAAAGGCTTGCAATAAAAAAAAGCACTGCAGCAAAAATCCATGAGGCGGTTATATAAGCTACGGGAGAGATATAGTTAAATGTAATAAGAGTCATTATAAAACCGGCAATAAGGTAGAGGTTCCGAACCATTTCTGTTTTGATTTTTAAGCGTTCCTTTTTCCAGTTAATGATCCGGGCAGATACAAATGCCACAACCATATATGAAAGGTTTATTTGATCATGACTTTCGGATTGAAGGAGATAAACTGTCATCAATGTCAGAAAAAGGAATGTATTCATAACCACAATAAACCGCGACCGGTACCACAGGGCCATTGAAACTACCAACAAACTCTGAAGTGCAAAATAAGAGTAGGATTCGGGCAGTCCGAAAATGCCAAAAATAGCTACGCTTATAGATAGGAATCCAAACAGTACGTACATTGAAGCTGTGATGGTTAATGTTGAGCGTAACTGAAGTATTACAGAGTATATCAGGCAAAAAATACTTAATAAAACAAATATCGGCACGTAATTTTCCTTGAAATAAGTAAAGACAATGAGCCCGAGAATTACAGTGAATCCAAGACCATTCCATACCACCGAGGCAATAACAAATTCATCCGACACCTCTTTTTTGTGGGGGATAAGCGCCAACATGGAAAAGGCAAACCAACTTAGAATAAAAAACCAATATCCATAACCCGGCGATGAAACAAATTCAGGATTGTTGCCAAGAATAGGGTTGTTTATCAGCCAGTTTACATGGGCAAGATATACAAGGAAAATAAAAACGAAGGTAAGTTTCATCCATCCAAACCGATGGTACAAAAACATACAGAAGATAGCTGTAACAGTTGCAATTCCCGACAAAGTAATTACCTCATCGCTTAAAACTCCACATGTCAAAAGCATGATTAAAACAATTCCTGCCATCAGCTGCGATCGTTTTTGGTATGCTTTGTATAAAAGGGCAGTGGTTACCAGCAACAAAAGAAGCAATCCTAAAATTTCGTTTTTTATTACAGGATTATCTTGAAAAAAATGAAGGCGGAGAGTAAAATAAAAAATCAGCAAATGCCCGTTAAAGGCAAAAAGTTTCGAAAGAAAAGAATACGACTTGCGGGTAATCCACGAACTTCCATACAATCCTGCTACAGCAACAAATCCTACGAGAACCGAAATAACTGGTGATACGGTATTTTGCATATACGAAACCAGGAACGTTATGCCGATAAACAATACAATGTTTCCCAGCCATGCCATGCCTGATTCTCCAACTCCAAATTCAATAGAGCCTTTAGGTTTAAAAGGGAAGTTTAATTCGAATTCCTCATCCTGTAAAACAGGTTCAACTCTTTCCGGAATGCTACCCGATTGTTGTAACTCTTTTATGCTCTTTTCAACGAAATTCAACCTTTCGTTTAACGCAATAATATCTTCTTTGAGGATTTCAATGTCGCGGAGATTGGATTTTTCCTTTTGCATTATCCAAACTTATTAGGTTATATAGTTTGCAATCCTGTAGTTTACAAAGCGTCATAAAACAATACATGTGAAATGAGATTGAAGACTCATTCCTGAACACGCATCACTTTATTTTAAAGATCGTGAGACTTCTAAATTTATCCAATTTGATTGTGTATTGGTGCTTTTATGGTATGATATAAAACAGCTACCTTCTGAATATCAAGTTATTTGGTGATTTATGTCAATCGTAATGCCTGTAAAATAGTATAACAATCTGATGCTTGTTCGATTTTGAATACTATCCACCATTTTTCAAATCCATTTAGAATATTTGATTCGTATGAGTCCTCATTCTTTCAACTGTATTTTTATCTGGCTTGCATTTATTTTCAAATTAACAAAAATTAACAAACTTCTTAAAGTGCCTTTAAATAAGGTATTGTCGGTTCTATTATTTCATTAGTGTTTAATTAATAATAAAAAATAATAAACAAAAAATGTTTAATGATGTTGTAGTGGTAGTTAAACAAAATGAAAACAAAACAAGTTCAGAAAACGAAAACAAAATTAGAATCATTAAAACTGGAATTATGAAAACAAAAGAATTATTATCAGAAATGAAAACCAGAATTAATCTGGTATCTGTATTACTAATCGCTCTCGTTTTGGGTTTCACTTCTTGTGACAACGAAGACGATGACCCGATGCCTGAAAATCCAATTGAAAAAAGTATTGTTGATGTAGCCGCGGAAGCAGGTTCGTTCAGCGTTTTAATTGAAGCAGCTCAAAAAGCCGGTTTAGCCGATTTTTTAAGTACTGAACAAAACATTACTGTTTTTGCTCCTACCGACGCTGCTTTTGCAGTGCTTCTTGCAGAACTAAACTTAAGCAGTTTGGACCAGGTGGATGCTGCTACTTTGGCATCGATATTAACTTACCATGTGGTGTCAGGGAAAGTATATTCCGACAATTTACGTTCGGGAGCTGTATCAAGTTTAAACACAAGTTCGCCCGATAAAGAGCCTTTGTCGTTGTTGGTTAATGTTGGAAGCGATGTAATGATAAACAACGCAAAAGTTACAACCGCCGATATAATGGCTTCAAACGGAGTTATTCATGTAATCGACAAAGTTTTGCTTCCTCCAACGGTAGTTGATATTGCTACTTATTCAGACGATTTTAGTTCGCTGGTAAGTGCAGTTGTTAAAGCCGATTTAGCAGGAACACTCAGCGGAGAAGGACCTTTTACCGTATTTGCTCCAACAAACGATGCTTTTTCAGCTTTGTTTGCCGCACTTCAAATTTCAGGTTTAGATGAGGTTTCAGTTGAGGATTTGACTTCGATACTGACTTATCATGTGTTGGGAGATAATGTTCTGTCCTCAGAAATAGCTGCAGGAATGGTAGCAGCACTTTCGGGCGACGACGTGGAAATTACAATTGGTGACGCAGTAATGTTAAACGGAAGCATAAAAGTTACAGTAACAGATATTCAGGGAACAAATGGTGTGGTACATGTTATCGATGCTGTTTTGGTTCCGCCAATGCAGAAAACAAATACTATTGCAGACATCGCTGTTGCAAATTCTGAGTTTTCAATTCTGTTTGAGGCGCTAATAAAAGCTGATCTGGTTGGTGCAGTTGCAGATAAGGAGGCAGAGTTGACGGTGTTTGCTCCAACCAATGATGCTTTTGTTGCGCTTCTTTCAGAACTGGGCGCTACCTCGCTCGATGATATTTCAGTAGAAACCCTAACCAATATTTTGCTCTACCATGTAATCGGAAGTAAAGCCATGTCAACCGATTTGACTTCAGGATATTATCCAACACTTTCAACTTTCAGCGGGAACAATATTTCGATGTATGTAATGGTTGGCGACGAAGTTTCGATAAATAACAGTACAATGGTAACAGCAGCCGATATTGAAGCAGACAACGGTGTAATTCATGTAGTTGACAAAGTAATTCTACCGCCATCGGTTGTAAATATTGCCATCGACAACGCAAATTTTAGCACGTTGGTTAGTGCTGTTGTAAAAGCAGGATTGGTAGAAACTTTAAGCGGCGAAGGCCCATTTACTGTTTTTGCACCTACAAACGATGCCTTTGATGCCTTATTTGCTGCACTCGAAATATCAGGAATTAACGACCTAACAGCTGAGCAACTGATACCCATTTTAACTTATCACGTAGTTTCGGGAAATGTTTTATCCACTGATTTGGCCAATGGGATGGTGCCTACTTTAAGTGGCGATAAACAAATTACTGTTGATTTAACGTCGGGAGTTAAAATAAACGATAGTCAGGTTGTGGCTGCCAATATTCAAGGAGCCAACGGGGTAGTGCACGTAATTGATAAAGTTTTACTACCAGAATAATATAATATACAAACAGCCATAGTATTCACATTAAGTGATGCTATGGCTGACAAATCGACACAATTTTATAAACAATTAATAATAAGAAAGATGAAAACAAAATTTAGAACATTAGGAATCGCGTTAGTTCTTGCAGTAGCAGTAGTTGGAGTTAATGCAACAGAAGTAATTAATGCAGTAGAAATAGAGCCAAAAATGCAACTTGAAAAGTGGATGACCGACAATTCGTTATTTGAAGTGAATGAAAGCAAATCGGAGGTGGGAACGGTTGTTGATATTGCCGTTTCAAATCCCGATTTTTCAATTTTGGTTGAAGCGGTAACAAAAGCCGATTTGGCAGGAGCTTTAAGCGCCGATGGACCTTTTACAGTTTTTGCACCGACAAACGAAGCTTTCGAAAATCTTTTCAGTCAGTTGGGAGTTGAGGGAATAAAAGATTTGACAGCGGAACAACTTGCACCTATTTTAACCTACCATGTAGTTTCCGGGAAAGTAATGTCCACTGATTTATCGAATACATCGGTAGCTACTTTAAATGGCCAGAAAATCAAAGTTGATTTGTCGGACGGTGCAAAAATTAACGACAGTAAAGTTGTTGCAGCAGATATTTCAGGAAATAACGGGGTAATACATGTAATTGATAAAGTATTGATTCCGGAAGCAAAACAAAAATCAGGTGGATGTTCAAACTAGTAATAAATAAGTTTGCCCATTTGATTCGGATTAAGAGATAATATGCGCTATGACAGATTGAGCCGGCTCCAAAATGGAGTCGGTTTTTTTAGTTAAAGAATGTAAAAATACCAGGTTGCACTCTTTTCTCTTTATTTTTTCATTCGAAATTTTCTAAATTGCAATTCTCGAAATCGATAAAACAATGTATGGAAACGCTAACGTGGAGTAAAGATATTTTTGGCTCGAAGCTGGAAATCAGGCAGGGAGCAGATTCCATTGGGAAAATAAACTGGGAAAATATGTTGAGTTCAAAAGCCCAGGCTATGATTAATGGGAAATTTTTCACCCTTAATCGTGAATTTTTCTTGTCGAAACTGGAAATTTATGACGGGAACAGCCAATCGTTACTGGGGATGGTGATGGTAAATATTTTCAATCCGCGCAGTGATGTGGTTATTAATGGGAAACGTTTTGAACTGGAGATTAGTAATTTCTGGCAATCGCGCTGGTCTTGGAAATACAATGGAAGCGAAATCGTAACATTTACATCGAACGAATTTATTACCAAAGACAAAGGCTCAATCGAATTGGCAACATCCTGCAGCGAAGAAGTGGAAATACTTATTTTACTCGGTCTTTTTGTACGTAACCAGTTTATTCTTTTTATGCTGCTCGGAATCGTTGTGGCACTTTTTGTAATCCTGTAACTATCCTATTGTTTGATAAAGGATGGCATCTGTATTTTATATGTGGATGCCAATTTTTCGTATGCTACAATAATCTGATATCGATCATAAAAAAAACCGCCTTTGCGTACAAAAGCGGTTGAATATAATAGAGTAAGTTTTCTACCCGATGTAACTCGGCAAGAAACCTTACAGAAAAGCACCAACAGTAGTTGGCACTTGTATTTTTAGATTATTGTCATTTCGACGACATGGAGCAGAAATCTGTTTTCTAAAAAGAGAGATTTCTCACTTTGTTCGAAATGACAGCTGCTATCGTATCTCCGAGCCGTTTTTAACAGCAACATCCGGTGCCACAATCGAAAGTGAACCATCTGCATTTTCGGCACAAAGTATCATTCCCTGCGATTCGATACCACGTAACTTTTTAGGGGCCAGGTTTACTAAAATTGAAACCTGTTTCCCAATTAAATCCTCGGGTGTGTAGTATTCTGCAATTCCGGAAACTACAGTGCGTTGATCGATTCCTGTATCTATTTTTAATTTCAGCAACTTCTTTGTCTTCGCAACTTTCTCACATTCAATTACGGTTCCCGCACGAACATCCATTTTTGCAAAATCGTCAAACTCAATGTTCTCTTTTGCAGGCGCGGCTTTCGCTTCCGCCATCTCGTTTGCTTTTTTTGTATCCTGTAATTTTTGTAACTGCGCTTCAATTACATTGTCTTCAATTTTTTCGAAAAGTAATTCCGGCTTGTTAACTTTATGTCCTGCTTTTAGCATTTCCGTATCGCCGAATTTATCCCAATCCAGTTTCTCAAGATTTAGGAAACCACGCAATTTATCCATGCTGAATGGTAAAAAAGGTTCTAAGCAAACGGTGAGGTTGGCAGTAATTTGCAAACAAATATTCATGATTGTTTTGACACGCTCAGTATCTGTTTTTACCACTTTCCATGGTTCTTCATCGGCCAAGTATTTATTTCCCAAACGGGCTAAATCCATTGCGTTTTTTAACGATTCACGAATACGGAAACTGTCAATGCTCTTCTCAACTTCGGCTTTTATTGTCGAAATGGAAGAAAGTGCTTCTTTGTCGTAATCGGTTAATTCGCCGCGCTCTGGCACAACGCCATCGTAATATTTTTGAGTAAGAACCAGCGCACGGTTTACAAAATTCCCGAGCACCGCAACCAATTCGCTGTTATTTCTCGACTGGAAATCTTTCCAGGTAAAATCGTTGTCTTTGGTTTCGGGAGCGTTTGCTGTTAGTACGTATTTCAGCACATCTTCTTTCCCCGGGAAGTCTTCCAGGTATTCGTGTAACCAAACTGCCCAGTTTCGTGAAGTTGAAATCTTATCGTTTTCCAGATTCAGGAATTCGTTGGCAGGTACATTTTCGGGTAAATTAAAAGTTCCTTCTGCTTTTAGCATACTTGGGAATATAATGCAGTGGAATACAATATTGTCTTTTCCGATAAAATGCAACATGCGGGTTTCCGGATCTTTCCAGTAGGTTTCCCAATCTTCAGTTAATTCTTTGGTAGCCGAAATATATCCAATAGGTGCATCAAACCAAACGTACAACACTTTCCCGTCAACTCCTTCAACGGGCACCGGCACTCCCCAATCCAGGTCGCGGGTTACAGCGCGTGGTAATAAACCACTGTCAATCCACGATTTGCATTGACCGTACACATTCGATTTCCACTCTTTGTGACCTTCCAGAATCCACTCTCTTAACCAGGGTTCGTATTCATCTAAAGGTAAGTACCAGTGTGTAGTTTCTTTTAAAACCGGCTGGTTTCCACTTATGGTAGATGTTGGATTAATCAGTTCTGTTGGGCTAAGCGAAGTTCCGCAACTTTCGCACTGGTCGCCATAAGCTTTTTCGAAATTACATTTCGGACAGGTTCCGATAATGTAACGGTCGGCTAAAAATTGTTTGTTGGCTTCGTCGTAATACTGCTCCGAAGTTTTTTCAACAAACTTACCTTCATCGTACAATTTTTTGAAAAATTCAGAAGCTGTTTCGTGGTGAACTTTTGAGCTTGTCCGCGAGTAAACATCAAACGAAATCCCAAATTTCTCAAACGAATCCTTAATAATTCCGTGAAATTTGTCAACTACATCCTGCGGAGTAATTCCCTCGTTTTTAGCCTTTAGGGTGATTGGGACACCGTGCTCGTCCGATCCTCCAATCATTATCACGTCTTCGTTTTTCAGGCGAAGGTAACGTGCATAAATATCGGCTGGAACATAAACTCCGGCAAGGTGGCCAATGTGAATCGGACCATTGGCATAAGGAAGGGCAGTGGTTATTAGTGTACGTTTGAACTTACTCATTCTGAAATATTTTACAAATCAATTTTAGGGGTGCAAAGATAATAAAATTCCAGGCACCAAATCTCAATAAGTAAATTTCAAAATAAACCCCAAATAAGTTTTGATTATTATTTGTTATTTGGCTTTTGGGATTTAGAATATTATTGCACTAAATTCGCGGAAACTTATGGTTTATGTCACATTTCTCACATATTATTTTTGATCTTGATGGAACCCTCACCGACAACACACAGGGAATAAAAAACTCGTTAAAATATGCTCTGGATAAAATGCAGGTTGATGGATATTCGGAAGACATTATTGATAAATTTATTGGACCGCCGCTACAATGGGGATTTAGTAATTTGTTCGGATTGAACGAAAGAAATACACGATTGGCGGTGGAATATTTTCGTGAATATTACAGCGAAAATGGTTGGCACCAGAACGATCCTTACGATGGAATTCTGGAAATGATGGCAGAACTGGATTCGATGGGAAAGAAAATGTATGTTGCTACCGCTAAATTCGAAAAGTTTGCCAACAGAATTATCGAACATTTCGAAATGGATAAATACATTGTACAGGTGAAAGGTGCTGATTATAATGGGAAGAAAGCTGAAAAAGATGGAATTATTTCAGCCGTATTGAAAACAAACCAACTTCTACCTTCATCAGACATTGTGATGGTGGGCGACACCGTTTTCGATATAAGCGGAGGAAAAGAAAACGACCTTTCAACAATTGCTGTGGGTTATGGTTTTGGAATAGAAGAGGAACTTCGAAAAGAAAATCCTGATTTTTTTGCAGATGATGTTGAGGAATTGTTTGAGATTTTATCTGCCTAAATGAGGTTTGTGGGAAATTAAAATAAAAGTATATGATGAAAAAAATCTTGTTTTACAGCCTGGCAATTCTAGTTCTTTTTGGATGCCAGAATAACTCCCCCGAAAGTTCGAAGACAATTCAGTCGTTAAAACAAATGTTGGCTGAAAATCCCGAATCGATAGCGGATTTAAACGGTGAACTAATAAAAGAAGAGAGTGAATTCGCTGCGCAGTTAATAAATGAGCATTTAACTTCAAAAATGAAAGCGGAATTTCAATCGCAGTGGCAAAACGAAACTTTGGAGTTGGGTGAATATCAACTAAAATATAAGTATAAAAAGTTTGGAGAGAAACCGCCCGAAGGTTGGAGTTTATATATTTCGATGCATGGCGGCGGAAATGCCAGACCGGAAGTTAATGATCAGCAATGGGCAAATCAACAAAAATTATATGAGCCTGCTGAAGGAATTTATATGGCTCCACGCGCACCAACCGATACCTGGAATTTGTGGCACCAGGATCATATTGATGAGTTTTTTACACGTTTTATTCAGTTGGCCGATGTCTTTGAAGATGTCAATACAAATCGGATTTACTTAACCGGATATTCTGCCGGAGGCGACGGAACTTACCAGTTGGCACCGCGAATGGCTGATGAACTTGCAGCTGCAGCCATGATGGCCGGACATCCGAACGATGCATCGCCGTTGGGATTACGGAATTTACCTTTTACAATACACATGGGTGCCGAAGATGCTGCGTACAAACGAAACGAAATTGCTGCCGAGTGGGGGGCAAAACTGGATGAGCTGAAAAAAGATGATCCGGAAGGGTATATTCACGATGTACAGATTCACGAAGGGATGGGACATTGGATGGAGAAAAAGGATACCGTTGCAATTGAATGGATGGCGCAATTTAATCGTGTTGCTTACCCCGATAAAGTTGTTTGGAAACAAAGCGGTGTTACCCACAATCGCTTTTACTGGTTGGCCGTGCCGGAAGGTGAAGCTGTTAACAATGCTGAAGTTGTTGCAACTCGTAAAGGGCAAACCATTGAGATTGAAAAGGCCGATTTGGTGTCGGAGTTAATTATTCGTTTGAATGACGAAATGCTGGACCTGGACAAAAAGGTGAATGTAATTGTAAACGGCAAAAGCGTTTTTAACGCTATTGCACCACGAAGTATTGCCACCATTTGGAAGTCGTTGAGTGAACGTAACGATTTAGAGCAGTTTTTTTGTGCAGAGATAAATGTATCTTTGGAATAAATAAAGATTATGATCACACCACCACCTGTAAAACCGAATTCAAAAATACGTATTGTTTCACCATCCGGTAAAATTGATGAAAAACATGTAATGCCGGCAGTTGGATGGCTCGAAAAACAAGGTTACAAAGTAGAACTCGGTGAACATGTTTTTGCCAAACACTTTCAGTTTGCCGGAACCGATGAGCAGCGATTAAAAGATGTACAAACTGCCCTTGACGATCCGGATTGCGATGCCATTATTTGTTCGCGCGGTGGATACGGAACCGTTCGAATTATTAGTAAGCTGGATTTTACAGCTTTTACTGAAAGTCCAAAATGGTTAGTTGGTTTTAGCGATATTACCATTTTGCATTCGTGTTTAAATAAACTTGAAATTGCAACTGTACACGGGGTAATGCCACGTTATTTCTTTAACGAAGCAGGAGAGCCAAAAGAAGACCTCACTTCGATGATGAAGTTGATAACCGGTGAAGGCATCAATTATTCGGTGGATACAACAGAATACAGCCGAAACGGAAAGGCGAATGCCGAATTAATTGGTGGTAACCTGTCGATTGTAACCAGTTTGCAAGGGACAAAATATGATTTAAACACCGACGGTAAAATCCTTTTTCTGGAAGACATTGATGAGTTTCTTTATCACACTGATCGGATGATTCACCAATTAAAACTAAGTGGGAAATTAGATAAACTGGCTGGGCTTATTTTGGGCGATTTTACCGATATGAAAGACAATGAATCACCTTTTGGGAAAACGGTTCACGAAATAATTCTTGAAGCCGTGGCTGATTTTGATTATCCCGTGTGTTTTGATTTTCCGGGCGGGCACGATAAGAAAAATCTGGCACTGGCATTTGGAAAACAATGGGAACTGGATGTTTCTTCTGATAAAACAACACTAAACTTTACACCTTAAATTCTGAACTCTAAACTCTGAGCCCAAATGGTATCAACCCGTGAATTAGGAGATATAGCAGAAGGACTGGCGCAGCAACACCTGGTAAAGCTGGGTTACGAAATTAAGGCAACCAACTGGTATCATGGCCATTTAGAGCTTGATATTGTTGCACAAGAGGGCGACGAGCTGGTTGTTGTTGAGGTAAAAGCACGTTCCGGATTGCGATACGAACATCCTTCAGAAGCGGTTACCAACACAAAGATTAAACGCATTGTGGAGGCAGCCGATGCATACATTATTGAACACGATATTGAATTGGATACGCGATTCGATGTAATTACTATTGTTTTTGTGGATCAAAAATTCGAGCTGGAGCATTTTAAAGATGCTTTTTATCCTACCATGTAATCAATTTTACGCGGGTTCCAATTTTTCCTTTTCCTTTTTAGTTCTGCCCTGAAGGGGAGATATCGGATAAAGTGAAACAAAGGGTGACAAGCAAAAAGAAACGATTATTTATTTATTGTCATTTTGTTTTCAATTTGATTCCCTTATTTTTAGCTTTTCTAAAATTCAGGTGATGAATGTTGAGGAGATACGCGAATATTGTTTGACAAAAAAAGGTGTTACGGAAAGTTTTCCTTTCGACGAAACAACCTTGGTTTTTAAAGTGATAAAAATGTTTTGTTTGCTTGGTCTCGACGATTCCAGGGTAAGCCTAAAAAATGATCCCGAAAAGAACATCGAGCTTCGTGCTCATTATAGTGCAATAATTCCTGGCTATCATTTAAATAAGCAGCACTGGAATACCATTGAGCTGAACGGAACAGTTCCAGCGCACTTGATGAAGGAACTAATTGATGAATCGTATGGTTTAATTGTTAAAAGTCTGATCAGAAAACAAAAAGAAGAATTAAGAAATTTATAAATATTATGAAGTTATTTTCACTACTTTTTTTATCCGTTTTTGCACTTACATCGGCGGTTGTGGGGCAAGACGAAAAGGAAGCTTTTACGATTGTTAAGAAGTTAGAGCATACCCCTGTTATTAGTCAGGGACGCACTGGTACCTGCTGGAGTTTTGCTACAACAAGTTTTTTAGAGTCGGAAATTATGCGGAAAGGATTTCCCGAAACCAAACTTTCTGAAATGTATTTTGTACATTATAATTACGTAAACAAAGCTTTTCAGTATTTACTTTACCATGGGAACAATAATTTTGGTGAAGGAAGTTTGTCGCACGATGTAATGAAGGTTCTGCAGGAAGAAGGAATTGCGACCCACGAATCATTCCCGGGAATTCTTACCGACGGAAAATATAACCACCGCGAATTGGTGGCGAAATTAAAAAAAGAAGCAGTTGACATAAATAAAAAGAAAAGTGGCCAAATAGATGCTTCGTCCGACCTGGAAAGTTATCGGCCAATTTTAAAAGAACATCTGGGGAAATTACCTAAAAAGATTGAAATGGGGGAGGATAAATATTCTCCTTCGAAATTATGCGATCATTTCGAGCTTGATGTTAACGATTATGTCGAGTTAAGTTCTTTTTCACATCACCCGTTTTATAAACAATTTGTTTTGGAAGTGCCTGATAACTGGGCGCATGCACAGTATTATAACCTACCCATCGACGAGTTGATGGAAGTGATGTATTATTCGATAAACAACGGATATACAGTTGCGTGGGATGGTGATACAAGTGAGGAATTATTTATTCATAAAAAAGGGAAAGCAGACGTTCCTAAAAAGCAACGTGACAAAGTTGATCAGAAATTGCGTCAGACTACGTTTTACGACAGAACAACTACCGACGACCACTTAATGCATTTGGTTGGGCTGTCGAAAGATTCGGAACAAAGAGATTGTTTCTACACAAAAAATTCGTGGGGATCGGATAGCAACGATTGTGGAGGTTACCTGCACATGACTGACGATTACGTGCGTTTAAAAACCATCGCCATTATGGTACATAAAGATGCTATCCCCAAAATAATTAAGAATAAACTTGGATTATAATGCGCGAATTTAAACTCACCTCAGAATACGTTGAGCTGGTAAAACTTCTCAAGCTATTAAGGATTGCTCAAACAGGAGGCCACGCCAAAATAATTGTGGAGGATGGTGAAGTGTTACGAAACGGGGAACCCGAATTTCGGAAAAGAGCGAAGCTGGTAAAAGGCGATGTTATTGAAGTTATGGGAGAAAAAATTACTATTGTGTAAATCGGGCTTCGTTTATACTAAATGATATGAAATAAAAAGGCACTCAACTACGAGTGCCTTTCTTATTTGTCTGTTTGTGAAATCTATTTTTGAATATGAACATCCATTTGAGGGAATGGGATGTTAAGACCTTCTTTGTCAAATGTTTTGTAAACCTGTTCGGTAAGTCCGAAATAAATACCCCAGTAATTTGAAGCATCTGCCCAAACACGAACAACCAGGTTAACAGAGCTGTCAGCAAGTGCTTTAACAGCTATAAAAGGTTCAGCCGGCTCGTTAATAATACGCTCGTCGGCTTTTATTAATTTCATTAAAACTTCTTTTGCTTTGTCTACATCGTCGCCGTAAGCAATTCCAAATTCCAGGTCAACTCTTCGAAACTGTTCGGTCGAAAAGTTTATCATCGATCCGGTTGAAAGTCCGGCATTTGGGATAATAATGGTTTTGTTATCCGGCGTTTTTAAAATGGTATTAAAAATTTGTATTTCATTCACAATTCCTGCATGTCCTTGTGCATCAATAAAATCACCTGTTTTAAAGGGTTTGAAAATGAGTATCATAACACCGCCTGCAAAATTCTGAAGTGTGCCCGAAAGTGCCATGCCTATGGCCAAACCTGCCGCACCAAGTAGGGCAATAAATGAAGTCATTTGAACACCCATCATTCCAATAACACTAATCCAAAGCATTGCTTTAAGTAGTATTCCAATGGTACTGTTAAGAAAACCACGGAGTGAAGGTTCCATTTCTCGTTTTTCAAACTGCCGGCGTAATATCCCTTGAATAATAGATATTACCCACATACCAATAACCAGCGTTAGTAACGCACCTACTAATTTTGGGCCATACACGGTTATAATACCATAAAGTTGATTAGATAGATTTTCCATTTTTTCATTAAAATTTGATTTATACTACTTCAAAGTACAAAGAATAATGGAGAAATGTTCAAAAAAAAGAACCTCTTTAATAAGAAGTCCTTTTTATAAATATTGATTTAATTTTTAATTACTGAAATAGATTAGCTCACCGCGTAAATAGCGTAAGGTATCATTTACGTTGCCAAATTTACTTAACTCGTCATCCTCAATCGAAATATTAAATATCTTTTCCAGGTAGTAAGTAAAAATGGTCCAGTCGATTTTGTCGAAATTCAGATCATCAATGAAAGAAGCACCTAAGCAGATCCTTTCTTTAGTGACCCCTGTTTTTCGTAACACTCTGTAGAGGTTCCTTCTAATCGATCTTTCTTCTACGATTTCTGTTTCCATTGTCATGTTTTAAAATTCGAACAAATGAATCTTCGGGTCAAATATATAAAATGCAGACGAGATTAACCTTATTTTGTTCCAATTAATTCAATTTTGTCGTTTTGATTCTCACGGTTAAGGGACAGTGAAATTGTAGATTGGTTGCATTTATTTTAGCCAATCAGACTTTAATAAACTATAAACTTCTAAATCGAGATACCTGTTTTGGTGTAATTCTCCAGCTCGCTCTACTCCTTCAAGTTGAAAGCCAAGCTTTTGCGGGATTGATGCACTCCTGTTGTTTTTTTGAGCAACTTTTATTTGAATACGGTTTAGTTTTTGGTTTTTGAAAGCAAATGAAATTAACTTTTGAACACATAAAGTAGCAATTCCTTTTCCTTGCAATTTTGACCTTAGCCAATAACCAATCTCCGTTTTTCGGTTTACCCAATCGGTATCTTTAAAACCCATTAATCCCGCAAATTCTTCTTTGTACCAAATTGTGTAAATGTTGTCTTTATTGCTCCCACTTACACTCGAAATAAATGCTTCGGTGTCCGAAATTTGTTTTGTTTGATCAATAAATGGTAGCCATTCTTTTAAATGCGACCTGTCTGAATCGATGGTGTCAAAAATTACCTGCGCCATCGATAAATTTATCTTCTCAAGACGTATTTTATCGTTTACTCTAATGTGTTCCATTGTTTATAGTTGAAATATCGAAAAGAAAAACCTGCTGATTGAATGAACTTGTTCTTTCGCACGAAACCAGAAGCGTATTGTTGCCTGAATAACAAATTCCCTCGGTTTGCATGTTGGTTGTATTTTCCAGTTGAAAGAAACGGCTATCTCCTTTAAAAAAAAGATTTTCGGGGAAGTTGGAAAACAGCCAGATAAACGATTGGTAATTTTGATAGCCAACCAAAGCCAACTGTTTATTGTCGGGACTGATATCGGCTCCTGTAATTAGTCCGTTAACTTCAAATGTATCTAGTGGAGAAAGTTCGTAAGAGCCTGCTTCTGTTGAAATTTTGTAAACTGCTGTGGTAAAATCCTGCCAGTTCTTACTAAAAATATAAAGACTGTTGTTAAACGCAACCATTGCCTCGCAATCATAAGGAGTTGATTGATTTGAAGTATTTAAATTCGTTTGCACAGCATAACTGAAGTTTATTTTCTCTGCCGTAACTATTTGCAGTTTTTCGTTATTAAAATCCTTCTTTTTAATTGTATAGATACAGAGATTGTCGCGGTTTCCCATGTTATTTCCAAAGTCGCCGATATAAATGTTTGTACTGTCTTGAGTTACCGATTCCCAGTCTCTGTTTTGGGCATTTTCAATTTCAATCTCTTTTTCAATTTCTCCCTGTAAATTAATAGCGTATATTATATTCTTACCGCCACTGTCGTTAAATCCCCACAACAAGTTGTCGTAAATCATTAATCCTGAAATCTCAAGTAATTTATTATCCAGATTCGGTATAAACTCTGTAAGTTGCAAAGTTTCCTGTTGAATATTGTTTTGATTCCCGTTGTTTTTGATTTTATCGCTGCTGCAAGAAAAAACAAGTAACAATAGTATCGGGAGACTGAGTATTATCTTC
The DNA here is from genome assembly GCA_026671195.1 of Draconibacterium aestuarii. Lineage (GTDB taxonomy): Bacteria > Bacteroidota > Bacteroidia > Bacteroidales > Prolixibacteraceae > Draconibacterium > Draconibacterium aestuarii. The sequence goes on from JAPOHD010000026.1 coordinate 31,752, forward strand.
ATCTTTTTATCTTTACAGGAATTTTGAAGTTGAAATTAGTAAAAAAATGTAGTGATGAAGAGATTGTTTGTTTTAATGTTAATTGGTTTTGTTCTTGTCGGAGTGTCGTGTAGCCGTGCACAAAAAAAAGGAGAAGATGTACTGGTTTTAGTAAAAACAGATTTTGGCGATATAAAACTAAAACTATACGACGATACGCCTGAGCATAAAAAAAACTTTTTAAAACTGGTTGACGAGGGGTATTACAATGGTGTTCTTTTTCATCGGGTTATTAAAAACTTTATGATTCAGGGGGGAGATGCAACTTCTAAAAATGCTCAACCGGGCGCACGTTTAGGTTCCGGTAATCCCGGTTATACCATTCCTGCTGAAATTAATCCTAAGCATATCCATAAAAAAGGGGCCCTGGCAGCTGCACGAAAAGGAGGCCCGTCGAATCCTGAAAAACGATCAAGCGGTTCACAGTTTTATATCGTTCATGGTGAAGTTTTAACACCGGGAAAACTTGATACCATGGAAATAGCAATGAATTCGCGGGCAAAAAATGAATTTTTTAAAGAGCAGTTTACAGCCGCTACGGAGAAACTAAATGAATTTCGAAATAAAAACGATCAGGTTGGTTTTAACGAATATGTGGCAGAAATAAGAGCAAAAACCGACAGTCTTTGGGAAAATCAGGAAAGAATCGTTTTTTCGCCTGAACAGCGTGAGGCATACTCCACTGTTGGCGGTTATCCTTCGCTTGATGGCGATTACACCGTTTTTGGAGAAGTTGTTGAAGGATTGGAGGTGCTGGATAAAATTGCAGCCGTGGAAACCGATCAGTTCGACCGTCCCAAAAGCGATATAAAAATGGAAGTTAAATTGGTAAAATAAGGTATGGTTCGTTTGTTTATTATATTGTTTATTTGTGTTTTGTCCTTTTTTACAGCCAGTTCACAATCAAAGGTGGTTCAAATTTCCACCAACTTTGGAAATATGAAATTCAGGCTTTACGATGATACCCCGAAACATCGCGATGCTTTTATTGAACTGGCAAACGAAGGATATTACAATGGAACGCTTTTTTACCGTGTTATCCAGGATTTTCTGATTCAGGGCGGATCAAAAAGTTCGAAAGATGCCCCTCCGGGGAAACGTATCGGTTATGGCGATCCTGACAAAACGGTTGACGATGAAATTATTGCGCATTATTTTCATAAAAAAGGTTCGCTTTGTGCGCCCCGGCAACCCGATGAGGTGAATCCGTTTAAACAATCCGATATTTCACAGTTTTTTATTATTAAAGGTAGCGTGCATACGGCCGGTGCACTGGATACCATGGAACTGGCCATTAATAGACCCATCCGAAAAAAAATTACCGACAAATTTTTTACACCGGAGGTGAGAAAAGAGTTAAAGCAGTTGAAAGAAGAAAAAAAGGTAGAGGAATTCAGGGCAATCGCCAATGAGGTGAAAGATAAAATTGAGACCGAATACAGCCTTCACCCTGCCACTTTGGAGTTTTCTGAAGCGCAACGCGAGGCCTATACAACCGTTGGCGGATATCCCGAGCTGGATGGAAAATACACCATTTTTGGCGAATGTATTTCCGGCTTTGATGTGATCGATAAAATTGCTTCGCTCAATACCGATAAAAATAACCGGCCTTATACCGATGTGAAAATTACCGTTACAGTTTTAAGTGAATGAAGCAGCTTGGTACCATATTATTTCTGATGCTGGTTTTAATTTCGTGCGGCACGAAAGAGAAACCAACTGCAGAAAATGCGGCGAAAAAAGAGGTGGCCAAGGAAGCTGCAGAACAAAAGAATAGTAACGACTGGGAAGAAGTTTTGGCAGCGCTGGTAAAAATCGATTCGTACGATGGAACCCGGATTCTGGAATCAGGACAAGGTTTTTTTGTGGGTGAAAATCTGGTGGCCACAAAATATTCGCTGGTTAGTGGTGCCACAAATGTGCAAATAACTCCCTTCAATGAAAATAAGAAATATTTTACTGCAAAATTTGTTGCATTCGACCGTATCAACGACCTGATAATTTTACAATTTGACAGCATAAAACGAAAACCGGTTGAACTGTTTCAGGGCGAGGTGCCAAACACTGCCAAATCCATTTATGTGGCGCCCAGGTCAGGAAATACGATTCAGTTATTTTCAGGGAAAGTGTTAAACCTTGCCTCGGTGCGGGGAACAAAATTATACCGAATTACTAACCTGATCAGGAAATCGCAAACCGGGGCAGCAATTTTTGTGTCGAATAAAAAAGCCATCGGCATTGCCTATTCCGGAACGGTAAATTTCGAGCAGCAAAGTTTTGCAATTCCTGCCATGTATATTTCTGAAATGTTGAAGAAGAAGGAGGAGGCAAAATCGCTGGAGGTATTAAAAACTACTACGAATGCTAAAATTGCTGCTGAAAACAGCAAGATAAAAGGCATTGTTCTGGAAACCGATATGGGAAATATAACCCTCAAACTGTTTAACGAAACACCTGCCTACCGCGATAACTTTATTCGCCTGGTAAAAGAGCACTATTTCGATAGTTTGCTTATCCATCGTGTGATTACCGATTTTGGTATACAAAGCGGGGCTGCAGATACCCGTTATGCCGAGCCCAAAGCCAGTGTGGGGTGGAAAGGTCCTGGTTATACGATTCCGTCGCACGTCGTTCCGGGCTTATATCACAAACGCGGAATGGTTGGTTCGCCGCGGAAACCCGACACGGAAAACCAACGTCGTCGGTCAGATGGTTCGCAATTTTATATCGTTTCGGGTCGAAAATATTTCAACAACGAGTTGGATGATCTGGAAGAACAAAATAATTACACATTTTCTGCAGAACAAAGGCAGGCGTACAAAACGATTGGCGGAGCACCTCATTTAGATGGAACCTATACCATTTTCGGGCAGGTAACTTCAGGAATGGATGTGGTTGATAAGATCGTTCAGGTTGAAACAGATCGGCGTTGGCGACCCGTTGAAGATATTCGGATCAAAAGAGTTCGGATCTTAAAATAATTCTGCCATTTCCATCTCTTTTTTTAACCAGAGTGTTTTTAATCCGGCTTGTTCTGCTCCGATGATGTTTTTCTCCAGATCGTCCACAAAAAGTGTTTCTTCCGGTTTAACACCCGAAAGTTCAATTACTTTTTTAAACGAACTTAACTCAGGTTTTCTGTCGTGAATTTCATGGGAATAATAAACTCCTTTAAACAACGATGGAAAATCAATGCCGTGTTCTGCCTTAAATTCCTGCAACAGATTGTCGATATGTATTTGGTTGGTGTTGCTAAACAAATAGATATTGTATTTTTTATCAAGTTCTTGTAGTACTTTCACTCGTTTTGCCGGAATATCAAGGATCATCGCATACCAGGCACGATCTATGGTTTCGTCCGAAATATCAGGACGATTCAATATCCTTCGTATCCCGGTTCTGAATTCGGCAGGCGATATTTTCCCCACTTCAAAATTGTAAAAAACAGGATGGGAGTAGGCGTTTTTATGGTCAAGAACCTCGCCATCACTTCCCAGTTTTTGGAAAGCTTTTATCGAAGCATCAAAGTCAAGATTTAACAGAACATTCCCTAAATCGAAAATGATATTTTTTATGTTGCTGAGGTCTATCTTCATTTTATTATTTTTAGAGCCGCTAATATAAAAATTATAAATCACGCCCGTGAAAATTCAAGGTAAACAATATCATACAATCTGGTTAAAAGAAGGCGATTCAAGTGTAGTTGAGGTTATCGATCAGCGAAAATTGCCTTTTCAGTTCAAGGTATTTCAAATGAAAACAGTTGAAGATACTTTTTTTGCCATAAAGGAAATGGTGGTTCGCGGAGCACCTTTAATTGGTGTAACCGCCGCATATGGTATGTATCTGGCTTTACTTGATTTAGGAGATGGAGACCGTGAATCTGTCTTAAAAGAAAAAGCAGAATATTTAAAGTCGTCGCGACCAACCGCAGTAAATCTGGCATTTGCGGTTGATGAAATGCTGGTTTTTATTTTAAACGAAATAGCATCGGGTAATCTGATTGAAAGAACGCTTGAAAAGGCTCATCAGTTAAAAGCTGAGGAGATTGAGTCTGGAAGCAGAATAGGAGAGTTTGGCCTTAAAATTATAGAGGAAATCTACAAGAAGAAGGGCGAAACAGTAAACATACTCACGCATTGTAATGCAGGTTGGCTGGCTTGTATCGATTGGGGAACGGCAACTGCACCAATTTACAAAGCCCATTTAAAAGGAATCCCGGTTCATGTTTGGGTTGATGAAACGCGTCCACGTAACCAGGGCGCCCGGTTAACGGCCTACGAATTGGGAGAAGAGGGTGTTCCACACACCGTAATCCCCGACAACACGGGCGGGCATTTAATGCAGCACGGAATGGTTGACCTGGTTATTGTAGGCAGCGATCGTACAAGTATTACCGGCGATGTGGCTAACAAAATCGGGACCTATTTGAAGGCGCTTGCCGCAAACGATAACAACGTACCATTTTATGTGGCACTTCCCTCGTCAACCTTCGATTGGGATATTGAAGACGGAGTAAAACAAATTCCCATTGAGCAGCGCGATCCAACCGAAGTTTCGGAAATAGAAGGCTGGGCTGAAGATGGAATACAAAGTGTGCATTTAATTCCTGAAAAAAGTAAGGTGGCCAACTATGGATTTGATGTAACTCCTGCGCGGTTGGTTACCGGTTTAATCACAGAGCGAGGTGTATGTGAGGCAGATAAGCAAAGTATTTTAAAACTGTTTCCTGAAAAAGAATTTGAAAAATAAACGAAGGTTTTTAATCCTTTAACTCAAACAATATAGATGAAGAAAATTGCAATCATAGGCGGCTCCGGATTGGAAAATCCTGCCATTCTGAAAAATCCCGAAGATGTAAGTGTTGAAACTCCTTATGGAAATCCGTCATCGGGTTTTAAATGTGGAAAGATCGGAGGTGTTGATGTGGCCATTTTATCCCGTCACGGACGCGACCATTCCATTCCGCCAACACAAATTAATAACCGTGCCAACTTATGGGCGATAAAAGAACTGGGGTGTACGCATATTCTGGTAACCACGGCGTGTGGAAGTTTACGCGAAAAAATTGGTCGGGGCGATATTGTGATTCCCGATCAGTTTATCGACTTTACACGTTTCAGGGAAATTACGTTTATTGAAAAATTTGAAAACGGGCAATTGCATCATACACCGATGGCAGATCCGTTTAACGGTTATTTGCGCGAAAAAATAATTGAAAATGCAACGGAACTGAAATTGAATTATCATTCTGCCGGAACAGTGGTAACTATTGAAGGCCCACGGTTTTCGTCGCGTGCCGAATCGAATATGTTTCGTACATGGGGGGCCGATGTAATAAATATGTCGACTGCTCCGGAATGTATTCTGGCCAATGAACTGGGAATTCCATATGCAGCCATTGCTCTGAGCACCGACTATGATTGCTGGAAAACAGACGAGGAAGCTGTAACCTGGGAAGCTGTTTTGGAAGTTTTTAATCAGAACGTAAAGAATGTAATTCAGCTGTTGGAGAAGACAATCGCATCGTTTGCATAAAAAAGTGTTAATTGAGCTAAGTGAAACGCATTTTTGGCACAGCATTTGTAAAACATAAAACAACTGCTTCAAAGCCATGAAAGCAAAGTTCATTACCGTTCAATTCACATTATATAATATCAGCCATCCTGCTTCGTTTGGCTTAAATTTCAGCGGTGTCTCCACAAGGTGCCGCTTTTTTATTTGTATACCTTTGTATTTTATTGAACGATAGGCATGAATTTCATTCAAAATATTTACCTGTTATTACTTGTAGTGTTGCTGATTACTTGTAGTGTTGAAATGAAAAAATCTGAAGCGGAATTATTTCATTATCCGATACCATTTTATCAACAACAAGAAGGTAGTAAAAATGGCGGTTTTACAGGTATTAAAACAGAACGTTTTACGTTGATAACTAATAACGAAGGCCCGTGGATTTTGTACGACAGATTAATTGATCCCGACCAGGTAAATAACCTGGCAGGATTAGATGAATATATTTTTATTCAGCTCGATTTGCAGAGGCAGTTAAACGACTTGATCCGGAAGAACGAACCTTTGTGGTTTATTCAAAACTATTCGTTTTACGACGCAAAATACCCTGATTAAATTATTCGTGTACAAAAACAGGCCTGGTATTTTTTGCCAGTTTTACTAATTGTTGGGTTTCTTCATCGCTTATTGATGAAAAATCATGCATAAATTCCAAAGCTTTCATAAATAGTGAAACATCGCCCGGAGGAATAGCAGCGGTAACATTTTTTGAGAGCGTGTATTTTAAGGCCATCTTCATTATTGCTTCATCATCGATGGGCTTGTACCAGCAATTTTTATAAATTAAGTCTTCACCTTGGTTGAAAGTAGTGAGGGCCATGGCTTTTAAGGCCAAAATTCCCATGCCTCTCTTTTCTGCCTCTATATAAATTTGCGGTCCAAAGTTTCCGGCGTTCCAGCAGGCAAAGTTTATAGGGACCAGTATCGAGTCAAAATCGTATTTCTTCATAGCAAGCAGAGCCGCGCCAACATGGTGAGCCGAAAATCCGATGTGTTTTATTTTTCCCTCCTTTTTTGCTTTTATAAGCGTTTCCATTGCTCCGCCCGGGCTAAAAACCTGCTCCACTTCTTCGATCGACGAAAGTTCGTGCAATTGATACAAATCGAAATAATCAGTTTGAAGCTTTTTAAATGAATCATCCAGGTTCTTTTGCGCACCAGCAGCATCACGCTCACGGGTTTTGCAAGCTAAAAAGCAATTCTTTCGAAAAGGTTTTAAGGCCGGCCCCAGTCTGTCTTCCGCATTTCCATATTTAGGTGCTACATCGAAATAGTTTACTCCCAGTTCAAAAGCTTTGGCAACCATTTCGTTGGCAAATTCCTGTGGATTATCGTTTAGCATTATCCCTCCAAAACCCAGCACTGATAGTTTTTCTCCTGTTTTACCCAGTTCACGGCGGGGTATATTATAAGTGGAAGGGAAATCTTTCCCAAAGTTTTTAATGGCTTCAACTGAGATAAGCATGGTTTACAGTTTTTATTGGATCGCTCTAATCTAATCAAATTATCTTTAAATGGTAGAATTAGGTTTCGTTAAAAACTTATTTTCATGAAGACCGAAAAAATATTCCAAAGCTTTAAATACAAGCACTTGAACCAGTTGCTGATTTTATTTATTGATTTAATAAGCGTATGCAGCAGATACTGGTTGATGTATCTACGGATGAAAAAAATATGACCGGGTATAACTTTAAGCGCTTTGCAGTTGGTTAACCACAAAGCGCGAAAAACAGTCTTTTAACCCTCGTATTTGAACGAAACTTTTAACTTAACACGATACGTTTCAATTTTGCCTTCGTTAATGTGCATGTCCATCATACACACTTCTGCAATTCGTAAATCGCGTAACGATTTTGAGGCAAGGTTAATGGCATTTTGAGCGGCTTTTTCCCATGATTCGGGACTACTGCCAACTAATTCGATAATTTTGTAAACACTGTTCGGCATGACATTCTGATTTTTAGGTTAATAAAATTTGTTCCTGAAAGGTTTTTCTTTGTACGTCACTCGGTCATTAATGTTATAATGATTGGGAACGAACAAAACGAATGGTCGTATTTTTACCGTTTTTACGATTGGATAGGGGAAATGAAAGAAAATTGTCTGGGATAAAGTCGGGATTATAAAAAAAAGAGTAAGTATTTGCCTAAAAAGCAAGGCGGCCCACAATAACAATGGCTAAAAGGATAAAAAGAACAATATTTAAATTCAAATCTGACTTTTCGCCCCGATTATAATGGGTAATTGCAGCCAAAACCATAATGATTGCCAAGCCTGCAGCTGACAGAGGAATAATGATCTCGGGCAACGAATATACTCCGGGAATAAATAATCCAAGCGCGCCGGCAATTTCAAATCCACCAATAGTTTTGATTTTCTCTCTGGAGAAATCGTCTATCCATTCAAATACTTTTAGTAATTTATCTTTTGGGAGTACTGCTTTTATTGATCCCATTGTGAGGAAAAAGGCGGCCAATAAGATCTGAAGAATCCAGAGTGCAATATTCATATCCACGGTTTATTTAAAATAACGTTAGTAGCTCAATAAAGTTCTTTTGAAATATAATTAAAATCTTACATTGTACGAAAAAAAACAGACATGACTTTTCATAATATTATTCATGATAGACAGAGTGTGAGGAAATATCAAGCAAAACCGGTGGAAAAAGAAAAGATTAGAACGCTGATTGAGGCTGTTCATATTTCACCATCGGCCTGTAATTCCCAACCATGGAAACTGATTGTTGTAGACGATGAAAAATTGAAAAACGAAGTGGCAAAAGCTACTTTCAGCAAAACGGTAACATTTAATAAATTTGCATTGGAAGCACCTGTTATTGCTGTTTTGGTAATTGAAAAACCCAAACTGATTGCCCGAATTGGCGGCAGTGTTAAAAATCAGGAATTTCCGCAATACGATATTGGAATAGCAGCCGCTTATTTTTGTTTGCAGGCCACTGAATTAGGATTGGGCACATGCATGATCGGTTGGTTTAACCAAAAGAAAATCCAGAAATTATTACATATTCCGAAGAAAAGAAAAATAGGTTTGGTTATTACCCTTGGATATGCCCCCGAAGGATATAAACAGCGAAAAAAAATCCGCAAACCTTTTGATGAAATTTACGGATTCAATTCGTATTAGCTGAATTTATTTTTTCCACACCCAAACTTCCGAGCCGGGGTGTTCTTTCATGTACTCTACTTTAGCCTGTTCTGCCTCATTAAACGTATCGTATTGTGCAATGCCAACAATAAAGAACCGACCCTTTTTCCCCGCATGGAAAGGCTTGAGGCCTTTCGCTTTTAATTCGTCCATAAAAATTTCTGCGTTTTCTTCCACCGAGAAACTTCCTCCAACCAGGTAATATTTCGGAGCGTTTGGTATATTTTCAACCGCCAATTCGGCTTCTACCAGTTCTGTGGTTGTTGTAACGGTGTCGCTTTCAGCAATGGTAACGGTATCGCTCTCAACCATGTCCTGCGGAACATCAGCCGGCTGTAAAATGGGTGTAATCGCAGTTTCAGGTTCTTGCGCCGGTTTGCTAATATCCTCTTTTTGGCCCTGTATATATACAAAAACAGAGACAGCAAGTAGCGGAATAAATATGAATAGCAGCCACCACCAGCCTTTTTTCTTTTCCTCTTCTTTTGGGGGAATAATGGTTGACTGAACAACCGGTTCATCTACTGGTGTAGTTTTGTCTTCGTTTTGTTCAGCTTCAACTTGCTCTGAAGGATGTGTTTCTGTGTTTTCTTCGTCAGAAACAGGAGGTGCAACGGGCTCTTCTTCAGTTGTGTTTTCTTCCGGTATTTCTTCTTCGGCCGTTATTGAGGTTGCTTCCAAACCAAACGAATCTAAAAGCATATTTTCATCGTCGATGGATTTAAAGCCAATTGTATTTTCCTCGGTGTGAAATAAAACACCAATATCAGTCAGCTCAACCTTTTCGCCACTATCGAGTTTGTACAATATTTCATCACGTTCTTTTTCAATCTGTTTTAAGGCATCGAAATGCGAGATCCGCTTTGTTTCAGCAACATGTCCAACCAGCAGTCCATCGTTGTTTCTGATTTGTTGGTTGAACAAAATAATTTTCGAAGGCGGCTTAATTTCGTCACTTTCTTCATTAATCTCAGCCGGTTTATACTCCGAAACAAAGGCCCCAAAGCCCGGAATAATAACGATCTCGTTCTCTAAAAGAAGCTCGTGTATGAATTTTCCAAAGTCCACAATAATAAATTTAGGCTGTAAAATTAAGAAACATCCGTAGATTAGGATAAAAAAGCAAAGATTAAGTTTTTAAGAACACAGCTTCACGAGTTGGTAAAAAGAGTTTGTTGCTGCATGGTTTTCATTACTTTTACGGCTCAAACCAAAATAAAATGGCAAAAAAAATTTTAGTTACAGGTGGAACCGGATACATTGGTTCTCACACCGTTGTGGAGTTGCAAAACTCAGGTTATGAAGTTGTGGTAGTCGACAATTTATCAAATTCCAGTATCGATGTGTTAGATAATATTGAAAAAATATCGGGGATGAAACCGGCATTTGAACAATTCGATTTGGCAGATAAAGACAAAACCGACGATTTTTTTGCACGAACTCCCGGAATTGAGGCTATTATTCATTTCGCGGCATCAAAAGCGGTTGGCGAATCGGTTCAGAAACCTTTGCTGTATTACCGTAACAACCTGGTTTCGTTAATGAACCTACTGGACTGCCAGATAAAATACGGTGTGGCAAATATTGTATTTTCATCGTCGTGTACGGTTTACGGCCAGCCCGATGTTTTGCCGGTAACCGAAGAAACTCCGCGTAAAGATGCCGAATCGCCTTACGGAAATACAAAACGTGTAAACGAAGATATTTTAAACGATTCGATAGCTGCACATCCTGAAATTAAAGGAATTGCACTGCGTTATTTTAACCCGATCGGTGCGCATCCAACAGCTTTAATCGGCGAACTTCCGCTTGGCGTTCCGCAAAATCTTGTTCCGTTTATTACACAAACTGCAGCAGGTTTACGCGACGAGCTAAAAGTGTTTGGCGACGATTACGATACGGTGGATGGATCGGCTGTTCGCGATTACATAAATGTGGTTGATTTGGCAAAAGCGCATGTGGTTGCCATCGAACGTTTGCTGGAAGGTAAAAACAAAAAGAACTACGAAATTTTTAACCTGGGAACCGGAAATGGTTTGTCGGTTCTGGAAATTGTTAATGGTTTTGAAAAAGCAACCGGTGTAAAACTGAATTACAAAATTGTGGGACGCAGAGCCGGTGATATCGAAAAAATTTGGGCCGATACAACTTTTGCCAACGAAGAGCTGGGCTGGAAAGCCGAAAAAGCACTGGAAGAAACCCTGCTTTCGGCCTGGAACTGGGAAAAAAAGGTGAGAGGAATAAAGTAAGTTTGCAGTTGCAGCAACGCATAACGCTGTAAAATACAGTAAAAGAAATTTGGAAGAGGCTTTGTTTGTCAGGGCCTCTTTTTTGTTTGTTGAACCTTGCCCGACGCATGGCATTCGTCATTCTTTTTAGTGTGGTTAACAAATTTATGAAACGCAGATAAATTCTTTTTTCCCTTTCGGTGTTGCGCTTGCGTCATCCGGGGCTATTTAAAAACAGGTTGCTATTTTACAATAATTCACTTAACTTGCTTTCGACAACACCTTTACATCATATACAAATCAAAAAAATACGATGAGGTTAAGTTAAACCCAAAAAAATAGTCACTATGTCTTATTTAACGGAAGCAAAAAAGAGGGATTTTGTCAGCCAAATGGCAGTTCTTAGTGAAGAGAATTTTAACCTCATTGCAGAACACGGATTTAATCCCACCGACAGGATAACTACTTTAAAAGAAACATTAAAAGAGGCCAGAGATGCCGAAGGCGAACAACTGAAAGCGGCTGTGGGGCTGAAAGACGCCACCATCAAATCGCAGGAAAAGCTTACCATTGCCTACAAAGAGGCCTCGAAAACGGTAGAATTGTTTGCCGGCCTGTTGGGCAAAGACCATCCTCTTATTAAACAAATCAGAAAAATGCGGAAGTAGGGTTTTGTTGTTTTAAACCGTTCTGATTCAGAATCAACCCTTTCTGTTTTTATTTTAACCTTAGTTGATTGTTATCCTACCATGGTTGATTACAAATCAACTATGGTTGGTACTGAAACAATCGTGGTAGATATATAGACGACTATGGTTGATAATCAATCAACCTTGGTTGGATATAAGACAACTAAGGTAGAATAGTAATCAACCAATGAAGAAATGAAAACAACCATAGTTGGAATGAAAACAACCATAGCTGGAATGAAACCAACCAAGGATGTATAAAAAACAACCATGGTAGGAATTAAAACAACTTAGGTTGATACGTTGCCAACCCGGGTTGATGCTTCCCCGTCCGACTTATTTTTCTTAACAATGTACTTTCCTTTCTCTAACGAAAAGGCTACTTTTGAAACTTAAAAGGAAAAAAGATGGACAAAACAATACTTATTACCGGTGGTGCCGGTTTTATCGGTTCACATGTAGTTCGTTTATTCGTAAATAAATACCCCGGTTACAAAATTGTAAACCTCGACAAACTAACCTACGCAGGTAATCTTAACAATTTAAAAGACATTGAAGACAAACCGAATTACGAGTTTGTAAAAGGCGATATTGTAGAGAGTGAATTTATTCAGCAACTATTTGAAGAGAGACAATTCGACGGTGTCATTCATTTGGCTGCCGAATCGCATGTCGATCGTTCAATTTCGAACCCTACCGAGTTTGTTTTTACCAATGTAATTGGTACGGTTAATCTGCTAAACGCCGCTAAACACATCTGGAAAGATAATTTTTCGGGCAAACGTTTTTACCACATTTCAACCGATGAGGTGTATGGTTCGCTGGGCGATGAAGGCATGTTTACCGAAGAAACAAGCTACGATCCGCACAGTCCCTACTCGGCTTCAAAAGCCAGTTCCGACCACTTTGTGCGTGCTTATTTAGATACTTTTGGCCTGCCAACGGTAATTTCAAACTGTTCGAACAATTACGGTTCGTTTCAGTTCCCGGAGAAACTGATTCCTTTGTTTATTCACAACATAAAAAACAACAAACCGCTTCCGGTTTACGGCAAAGGCGAAAATGTGCGCGACTGGCTATGGGTGGTTGACCATGCCCGTGCTATCGATGTAATTTTCCACAAAGGAGAAATTGGAGAAACGTACAATATTGGAGGTTTTAACGAGTGGACCAACATCGATTTGATAAAAGTGATGTGCAAAAAAATGGATGAGAAGCTGGGGCGCCCGGCTGGAGAATCGGAAAAACTGATAACCTATGTAAAAGACCGCGCCGGGCACGATTTACGCTATGCCATTGATGCCACAAAAATTAAAAATGAACTGGGATGGGAGCCATCTCTTCAATTTGAAGAAGGTATTGAATTGACCATCGACTGGTACCTCGAAAATACCGAATGGCTTGAAAATGTGACTTCGGGCGATTACCAGAAGTACTACCGGCAGCAATATGTAAAAAGATAGATTCTAATCTCATATAGCCTAGAATCCGCAAGTTGATTTAAAATGAGTAATTCTCAATAAAGAATTGGATTTTTAGTGCAAATTTTTGGTCACTTTAGTTGCGATTCAAACTTTTCTGGCTTGTTTTCTGGCTTAATAGCTGAC
>JAPOHD010000027.1 GCA_026671195.1 Draconibacterium aestuarii
CTTAGCATATCTCTACTCGACAAAACTCCTGTAAAAGAAGTGCTTACGAAATACGATTACAAAAATGTCAAAGAACTAAAAAATAAACAATTAATAATCAGCGGGTTTTAAGTGCCCGCTAATGATTGCTCTTGTATACGAACGAAGTAAAATCGAGATGGAATCGTTAATCGACCTCTCTTTAGTGAGTCTGGTGAGTTGGTGACTGCGGCTCACCTGCTCACTTGAACCGGCAGAGTCGGGCAGTGAATGCTCTGAAATAGTAATTCGGTTGACATATACCATTAAGTGAAAATGATTAGGCATTAAACACCATGCCAGCACATCGGCAAATGGGGTAATGTATGTCTGAAGCTTTTTTAGGAAAAATAAATAGTTATCTCGATTGAAAAAAATTTTTGGGAGTTGTTTCCCCGGTTGTAAATATGGTAGATGTTATTGGGCTCGAGTTGCATATCGTAGGTATTTCGTATTAAAAATACGGTTTTCGTTTGTTTTTTTTAACGGTTGCAACATATTATTGAGCAGGTGATCCGTCAGCTGACGGACTTCAGCTCAACTTTCTGGTTGTTCGGTTGGTGAATCAAACCAAAAATATGCTCAACAACAGTTTGATTTGAATCTCTATTTTTCATAATTTGCATATCTGTTAGAACCAAAACACGATTTAACCCACGAAATGCTTCGTTTAAATCGTTTAAATTTTAACAACGTTCCGTTCACATGCGCAAGGCGCGTATGTATGGCATGCCTTAAGGTTTGCCGGATATAAAGAGGCCGCCCTTGCTTCGAAAACTACAGGCGGCCCCGGGTTAATAACGAATTACTTCGTTATTGTAAATGCCAAAACTAATTAAAAATGGCAACATTAAATGAAAAAGAAAGTCGCGATTTTGTATCGCAGGTGATTGTAATGGTCAATCAGAATGCAAGTTTGCTTAGCGATGCCGGGTTTGATCCTACCAGTAGAGTTGGAACCTTGCAAGGCAAACTGCAAACTGCCGACGATGCCGAGGGTGAACAGCAGAAAGCCCAGGCTGCAGCACTCGATGCTACAAAACTGGCCAACAAAACACTTCAGTTGGCTTACGACGACGCTTCTGCTTTTGTAAACCTGATTGAAGGTTTGCTGGGAAAGGACCATAGTTTGGTGCATAAACTGCGCCAGCTAAGGAAAAAGTAATTTTTCGGTCTGTTAAAGATTCCGTTTCTCCTTTGAAACGGAATTTTTTTTTGCTTCCACTTCTGCAAATCGCCACCTCAAACCCGGATTATGCATGAAGTAGTTTCAATGCACAATAGACTTTTTAATGCATATTGCGGGTTAAAACCAGAAGATAATAATCCTCTTCCGTCAGCGAATCGTTCTACCCTGCCCGATAGAGATTATCTTATGGAAGAGAATCGTTCCAGCCCATCCGCTAGCGATGATCTTTCAGAAGATGATAACAATCTTGTATCCGACGGAGGCCATCTTTTACAAGATAGCGATGAAAAACCATAAGATGGAGGCCATCTTTTAGAAGATAATGCTTCTACCCCGTCAGACAGCCTTGCGCTGACATAAGATCATGACCATAGGGTATAAGATGGCGACGATCTTCCATAAGATAATCGTTCTCTGACGGAAGATGATGCTGCTCTCCTTTAGTTGAAATCTGCTGTAGCCCTTTGTGGACGGGGAGTTTAGCTGGTAGGTCTAAAAGAGGAAGGCTTTCCGGATTATTTGTACTGTTTTTGTTTATAATCTGTGATATGATATAAGTTAGAAGAAGCTACAGGATACTTTTAAAGTATTCAATGGTTTTACTTAATCCTTCTTTCAGATGAATTTTTGGTTCCCAACCATCCAGTTTTTCTTTGGCCAATGAAATATCCGGTTTTCTTTTCATCGGATCATCCTGAGGCAGGGGGAGATGTATAATTTTTGATTTCGAGCCTGTCAATGCAATTACATTCTCAGCAAGTTCCAACATCGAAAACTCTACGGGATTACCAATGTTAACAGGCCCGGTAAAGTCATCTCCGGTAGCCATCATTCTGATCATGCCTTCTACCAAATCGTCAACATATTGAAAACTTCTGGTTTGATTGCCATCTCCAAAAATGGTAATATCCTCTCCTTTTAGCGCCTGAACAATAAAATTAGATACCACCCGGCCATCATTTTTCTCCATTCGGGGACCATAGGTATTAAAAATCCGGATGATTTTAACCCGTACCTGATTTTGGATATTGTAGTTCACAAATAACGATTCGGCACAACGTTTCCCTTCGTCGTAGCACGAACGATTCCCAATGGGATTTACGTTTCCCCAATAATCTTCAGTTTGCGGGTGGATTGCAGGATCTCCATAAACTTCACTTGTGGAAGCTTGTAATATTTTGGCACCGGTTCTTTTGGCAATTCCCAGAACATTAATGGCACCCATTACCGATGTTTTAATGGTTTTTATGGCATTGTGCTGGTAGTGTACCGGCGATGCAGGACAAGCCAGGTTATAAATTTCGTCTACCTCAATAAAATAGGGCATGGTAACATCGTGACGAATCAGTTCGAAATTGTGATTGTCGAGTAAATGGATTACTTTTTGTTTCGAGCCGGTAAAGAAGTTATCCATACAAACAACCTCATTGCCTTCGTTTATAAGTCTTTCACAGAGGTGCGATCCAACAAATCCTGCTCCACCGGTTACTAAAATTCTTTTCATAAATCTAGCTTGTTGATTAAACGCTGAAGTTTGGTTTTAAAATATAATAAGCACAGGTTGTAAAAAAGTTACTAACCCAGGGAATTGCAGCAATTAATTTGCTTTGTTGGCGTGGTTTGAGTTTAAATTTTATCTCATAATTGGGATTGATAAAGAACAATGTTTTATCAATTGTATCGAAATTATTCGCTTTTGTAATAGCTTCGAATCGTTCAATGGATATACCCGTTTCTTTTATTTCCAATAGATCATTAATACGACCTTCCGTTTCTCCAAAAAGTTTTAATACACCTTTATAGATTGAGAAGGGAAGAATATGAAAGTAAGGCAATTTCGATAATATCCTACTATGGCACATTTGCTGATGGCCTCCAAACGGATTCTGCCAGGGTGGGAACCCAAAATACACAATGCTTCTTTCGTGAAAGAAACATCTGAAATACTTCATAAAAAAATTCTGGTTAGGAATATGTTCGATAACATCGCGCAGGATGATTATATCAAAGGTTCCCAAATCAGAACGTTTGTAAATATCATCGGCAATTAAAGTCAGATTGTTTCTATTCTTATGATCACGAAAGAATTCGTTGCCATTGTTAATTTTAGTAACAGATAAATCAATTCCGGTAATCTTGCAGCCTAGTTCCATAAAAGGGATTAAATTACCTCCTTCGCCACATCCAATTTCCAAAACAGTGGAATCAGCTTTTACTTTAACATGCTGTTTGATATATGGGATAACATATTTTCTAGTGGTATATGCCTGCTCGTTGAAATATTTTTGTCTGTTGCTGTGTCTATCCTGCATTTTCTTTCTGTTTGTGTTGTAAGCTTAAGGATCTGTTTTTTTTTAACCATATAAAGAAGAGGCCAAAGCCAAGTAAAACAAAAATGAAAGAACTGATTTGTGAAATTCTGGTTCCAAGAAAGTAAGACCGGGGTTCAAATTTAAACTCGATGGTATGTTCCCCGGCCGGAACAGATAGGCCACGCAGAATATAGTCGACTCTGAAATGAGGAACTTTATTTCCATCAATATAAGAATTCCAGCCTTTGTCGTAGTATACATCCGAAAAGACAGCTAGCTGTTCTGAATTGGAGTTATAAGTATACTTCAGGTAATTGGGTTGATATTCTGTTAGTTTAATTGATCCTTCTTTGGTATAAGTTTTACCTTTTACGAAATTTTCAAAACGCTGGTCAATAATTGCCGTTTCGGCAGGGGTAAATCCGGAAAGTGCAGCCATTTCGACATCGGCATTTTCCACGAGTTTAAATTGATCAACAAACCAGGCATTGCCAATTGGATTTGGATCGTGCACCGGGGCACTGTTCGGATTTATGATCAGGTATTTTGTGTTGAGCATCTTTAGTACCGGAGCATCATCAAATAAATTCTGAATGTTGCTACCATTTAAGCCCTTATTTAGTACTGCTCCCATTTTCTGGATTTCGGGACTGATATGGTAAGTAATGAGTTCCTGGTAACGACCCAGCTTTGCTGCGTGATATCCCCCAACTGACTTGTGGAAATAAGAAGTTGATGCATCAGTAAACGGACTAACCGTAAGGTTTAATACGCGATAATAGGGATCATTGTCCTGTTGAATCATCTGATCGGCTTTTGAAGCGGTAAAGGGAGTGGCCATTTTACGAGGAGCAACAAAACTGTCGTTGTTTAAGTATCTTTTATTAGCAGGCCACATATCGGCAAGAATCAATACCACCCAAAGTGCCAGAGCATATTCTGCTTTTAGTTTTCTTTTCCAGAAAGCCCACAAAACCCCTGCAGCAAGTGCTACAAAAACAAAAGTGCGGAATGCATCTTTTTGAACCACCATTTTACGATCGGCAATAAGAGCATCAATAAGCTGCTGTGGCCACCCCGATTGTGCCAGCCGGGCATCAGATGCTGCTGTAAAATCGCCTGCCATGCCTGGGATAAGAGCAAATAGTAAAGCCAAACCTCCTGTTATTGCAAAAGAATATAGTAAGCCTTTGTTAAATTCTTTTTCGTTTACTTCTCTTTTATAAATGGCAGAAACAGCCAAAACCCCCATAAAAGCCATGGCAAATTGCTGAATAACGATAATATTCTTCACATCCCTGAATTTGTTGTACAAAGGGAAATAATCAATCATGAGGTTCGATAAGGAGGGGAAGTATTTTCCAAGCGAAAGAGCGAACGAAACAACCACGGTGGCTGCTATCCACCATTTGTCCTTCCCTTTTACTACAAACAATCCAAGAACAAAAAGAAAACAAAGCACGGCTCCATAATACATGGGGCCTCCTGAAATGGGTTGACTGCCCCAATACAAAGGCAGGTTGTTGGCGATTCGAAGCGCATTTGGTTTTCCCTGCGAGCCAACCAGCGTTTTATATACATTCGAGTCCTCACCCAGTGGTTCGCGCATGCTACCACCTTTTAAACGGGGAATAAATGCTGTTAGGGCTTCACCAACATCGTAACTGTAATCCAGTATATAATCCCTGTCCAGTCCCGATGAATGTTTTTCTTTTTCCTGTGAAAGCTCCGATTTTCCTCTTATGGTTTCTTTGCTGTATTCGTAAATGGGCCAAAGCGTAGAAATATTAAGGCTAAGTGCCAATGCTGCAGATGCCAGAAGTACGACCGAGCTTTTCATAAATGCGGGTACGGTCTTTTCTTTAAGGGCATAAATAAAATAAACAATGGCAATAATAAGTACTAATATTCCGGCATAGTAAGTCATTTGCAGGTGGTTGGCCGATATCATCCAGGCTAATCCCAGCACCGATAGCAAAGTTCCTTCCAAAAGTTTGTTTTTATAGGCTACTATTACTCCGGCAACTAATAATGATATATAGGTAATGTTTAGACTTTTGGTAACATGTCCGGCCTCAAATACCACAAAAAAGAAAGAAGTAAATGCATAAGCGAGAGCACCGGCAAAACTCAGCCAGGGATTTATGCCAAGTACCAGGAACATCAGATAAAAAAGACCAAATAAAAGCAAATGATAACTAATCGGGCGGGGTACTTTTAGGAAAAATCTAATTATTTTGGTTGTGATGCTGCCTTTGAAATTAGTCGAAATTAAATAGGCAGGCATTCCTCCAAACATCGAATTTGTCCACAGCGCTTCTTTTCCGCTTTCTTTTCCGTAGTCCAAAATTTCTTTCGACATACCTTTGTAATGAATCAAATCCGATTGCTGGACAACTTTTCCTTCGAGTAAAGGGCTAAAATAAATTGTTGAAGCAATTAAGAACAAAATAACAGGAATGATGTATTGAACGAGTTTCTTTTTCATAGTAAGGGAAATTTTGAAAACACGACAAATATAACTATTGATTAAAAATATGCCACCTATACATAGAATATTATTGGAATTGCTAAATTGGGTCGTGCAGTTTATAAGCAATGTTTTAAAAAACTTGAAACAGGAAACAAATCATCCCATCGATTTAAATAGTTCCTATGGCGTAAATTCTATTCGAAAATAGATTGGTATATTTGCTCTGTTTTTAAAAAATAATCCAGTGAATTACTATTGGATTCAATACTCGGTATGATTGTCTCAACAGTATAGTTGGGCAGCACTTTTGTTTATTCATAGATATTGGATAAAAGTGTATGAAGTGAAAACAAAAAGAAGCTAACAAACCATTGAATATTAAAATTCAGAAACAGGTAATTAAATTTTAACGGAAGTGAAGGTAATATTATTCGATACGTGTATACTCTGGATTCCACATTTTGAAACGGACTTGGAGATAATGGATTATCACATTGCAAAAGGGGATGAAGTTGTTTGGATGGACTGCAATGGTGAACTTCCTTTTTGTCAGCCGAATCCTGATCACAAGAAAAGTAAGTGTAAAGAGTGTGTAAAACGTAAAAATAAGGGACTAAAGTTGCTTAACAGGAGCGTTAGAAGAATTCCTTTAGGAAGGATTGACAAGAATGTTAAAGTACTACCGGATGTTAAGAATATTGAGGAACTTAAAAAGCATAAGTTTGATCATCTGGAAGGTGGTTTAGGAACCGTTAGTTCTTTAATTTCTGTGGTAAGAGACCCAAGTCCGGATTTAGGAGTCTATGGGGATATTTGGAAAAGAGCTTATTTCTCTACGTATAATATTTATGTAAAAGCTCAAAATATTTTCAAAGAAGAATATTTTGATCGGGTTTATATTTTCAATGGGCGATATGCAAATGAAAAAGGAATATTGAATGCTTGTCAAAAGGCTAATCTGGAATATTTCATCCATGAAAGAGGCAGAGATAAGGACCATTACATGATTTATGAAAATGCCATGCCACATAATATTGCTGCATTTAAAATGCGGATGGAAAAAATGTGGAGCGAAAGTGAGATTGCAGAAGAAGATAAATATAAGATAGGAGCACAATTTTATACTGAGCGCGAAAAAGGAAAAATTCAATCATGGGTATCTTTTACAAATGATCAAAATCCGGATGTGTTACCCGAAAATTGGGACAATAAGAAGACTAATATTACCATCTATATGTCTTCTGAAGATGAGATGGCATCAATTTCGGATGAATGGAGAAGTCCTGTTTACAGCTCACAGCTTCAAGGAATAAAAATGATATTGAGTGACTGTTCGCAGGGAATAAACTTTTACCTGCGAATACACCCTAATCTTATGGGAGTTAAAAATAAAGAGCTGGATGAATTATTAAGCTTATCCTATCCAAATCTAACCATTATTCCGGCAGCAAGTCCGGTTAGTTCCTATTCAATGATGAAGAACTCTACTAAAGTATTAACATTTGGTTCAACTGCCGGTATCGAAGCTACTTTTTGGGGCATACCAAGTATCTTAGCAGGTGTATCATTTTACCGGGGAATTGGTGCCACTTATGATGCGAATTCGCATGAGGATGTTATTAAGTTAATAAAGGATGATTTACAGCCAAAAGATAAATTGACTGCCATAAAATATGGTTATTATCAAAAATCATTTGGTGAAAAATACTTGAACTATAAAGCTCAGAATTTTTATTTTGGCACTTACAAAGGGAAATCGATATATGGCAACTGGTTTTATTCAAATGTTATTCGGACTTTGTCAACTTTAAAGATTTTACTTTATGTGAAAAGAAAAATTAAAAAATTCAGACACTTCTTAAACAACAGGAATAATCTGGGTAAAACACTGGTTTTAGTTGTCATATCCTCTGTTATACCGTGAATTGTTGTTTATTTGTGGTTCAAAATAATTAATGATATACTATAAAGAAATACTTAAGATATGGCTTTGAACAGTAAAACCGTCCTAATTACCGGAGGAACAGGTTCATTTGGGAAAAAATTTGTTGAGACAATTTTAAACAGATACCCAGATGTAAAACGCATTGTTATTTACTCGCGGGATGAATTGAAACAATTCGAATTAAAACAAAAATACCCGGCATCGGATTACCCTCAGCTTCGCTTTTTTATTGGCGATGTACGCGATGGTGAACGGCTAAAGAGAGCCTGTGAAGGTATTGATGTTATTATACATGCAGCTGCAATTAAACAGGTCGATACGGCCGAGTATAATCCCGATGAATGTATAAAAACCAATGTTAATGGTGCACAAAATGTTATTAATGCAGCCTTGGCAACAGGAGTTAAAGATGTTGTTGCCCTATCTACTGACAAAGCATGTGCTCCAATTAATTTGTATGGGGCTACAAAGTTGGTATCCGACAAATTGATTACTGCTGCAAACAATATGAAGGGAAAACGCGACATTAAATTCTCGGCTGTCCGATACGGAAATGTAATGGGTTCGAGGGGGTCGGTTATTCCATTTTTTATGAATAAGAGAAAAGAAGGGGTATTGCCCATCACGCACAGTGAAATGACTCGTTTTAATATTTCGTTACAAGCTGGTGTAGATATGGTATTGTATGCCATTGAGAATCATTTGGGAGGTGAAATATTTGTCCCAAAAATTCCTTCTTACAAGATCATGGATATTGCAGAAGCCATTGCTCCTTCCTGTAAAACTGTTGACGTTGGTATACGTCCGGGAGAAAAGTTGCATGAGGAAATGATAACAGAAACCGATGCATTGAATACCATTGACCTGGGCAAGTATTACGCCATACTGCCTTCTGTTTCTTTTAGTCATACAGAGGAAGATTATTTAAAGCATCACAATGCAGAGAAGGTTCCGTTTGGTTTTAAATATAACTCAGGAACAAATGTGGATTGGGAAACGATTGATTCGCTACGTACAAAAATAGTGGAACACGTTGATCCTGACTTTAAACCTTTATAGATGATTAAACCAATCTCATACGGTAGGCAACATATTTCGGAAGAAGACATTCGTGCTGTAGTTGAGGTGCTTCAATCTGATTATCTTACGCAGGGTCCAAAAATTGCTGAATTCGAAAAAGAATTTGCAAAATATGTTGATGCCAAATATGCTATTGCAGTTAGTAATGGCACTGCAGCCTTGCATTTATGTGCTATGGCCATGAATGTACAACCCGGGCAAAAGGTAATTACAACACCCCTCACGTTTGCGGCCAGTGCTAACTGTGTTCGTTATTGCGGCGGGGAAGTTGATTTTGTCGATATTCACCCGGATACTTACCTAATGGATCTCGACAAATTGGAAGGAAAACTGAAAGCTGATCCGGCAGGAACCTATAACGGAATAATTCCCGTTGATTTTGCAGGTTATCCAACCGATGTAGAACGTTTGAGAGACATTGCAGAGAAATATAACCTTTGGATTATACAGGATTCATGTCATTCTCCGGGAGGCTTTTTTACGGACTCGAAAGGGAAGCAACAAAAATGTGGAAATGGTGTTTATTCCGACCTACAGGTTTTTTCCTTTCACCCTGTAAAACATATTGCAACCGGCGAAGGGGGTATGATTACAACCAACAATAAAAATCTTTACGATAAAATTTGTTTGTTACGAACGCATGGCATCACCAAAGATCCCGAACTGCTTATTGAAAATCATGGTGGTTGGTATTACGAGATGCAGGAACTGGGGTATAATTACCGGTTGACTGATATTCAGGCTGCTTTGGGAGTTTCGCAGCTTACAAATGCCAAAGAGAAGGTGGGTAGAAGAAACGAAATAGCGCAACTTTATAATAAGGCATTTCGCGATACGTCAATTAAAACACCATTTGCAGGTAAAAACATATTACATGCCTACCATTTGTATGTAATACAAATTGAAGATAGAAAAGGACTTTACGAGCATTTACGGGAAAATAATATTTTTTCGCAGGTACTGTATTGTCCGGTGCATTTGCAGCCCTATTACCAAAAACTCGGCTGGAGAAATGGGGATTTACCGGTGGTTGAGAATTATTATAAACATTGCCTGGCATTACCAATGTTCCCAACATTAACCAGCGAGGAACAAGACTATGTGATTCAAAACGTTATTGAATTTGTAAAATGAGTACTATTGCAATAATACCGGCAAGAGGAGGAAGCAAGAGAATACCTCGAAAAAACATTAAATATTTTTTGGGCAAGCCGATAATTGCATATTCGATTGAAGCTGCCTTGCTATCTGAACTTTTTGATGAGGTAATGGTGTCGACCGATGATGATGAAATTGCAGCTATTGCAAGACAATATGGAGCAAAAGTGCCTTTTCTAAGAAGTCCTGAAAAAGCAGACGATCATGCAACTTTATCCGATGTTCTTATGGAAGTAATTGAAACCTATCAGGATAAAGATGTTTTCTTTAATAATGTTTGTTGCATAT
Source organism: Draconibacterium aestuarii (assembly GCA_026671195.1). Taxonomy (GTDB): domain Bacteria; phylum Bacteroidota; class Bacteroidia; order Bacteroidales; family Prolixibacteraceae; genus Draconibacterium; species Draconibacterium aestuarii. The sequence continues at coordinate 10,464 of JAPOHD010000027.1, forward strand.
TGCCAACTGCTCCTTTAACAAGTTCTGAAAAAATAAAAGAAGCTTTTAAAAAGTTTGCCAATGGCCATTATGATTCTTTGTGCCCAGTTGTTGCTTTCTCATACCCCATTTTAAGGGCACTTGAATTTTCGGGCGATAACAAGTTACAGATGATTTGGCCGGAGTACCTGACCACTAGAAGTCAGGACTTAAAACCTGCCTATCATGACTCGGGTACTTTCTACTGGATTAAAACAGATGCACTGAAAGATGAAAAGACTTTATTTTGTAAAAATGGCAGTGCAATAGAAATTCCTGAAAACGAAGTGCAGGATATTGATACTGAAACGGATTGGAAACTGGCAGAAATAAAATTTCAGCTAATAAATGGGTAAACGAACAGTTATATTTCGGGCTGATGGCGGGCCAACTATTGGCATGGGACATTTTATCCGAACTTTGGCACTGGCAGAAATGTTAAACCAAGATTTTTATTGTGTTTTTGCAACATGTAGTCCAAACGAATTTCAGCGAAATGAAATAGTCAAGGTTTGTCACAAGTGCATAGAATTGCCCTACGATGATAATTCACATTTTAATGTGTTTTTGGATCTCTTACTAGGGGATGAGATAGTCGTACTTGATAATTATTACTTTTCCACAGATTATCAAAGAGCAATTAAAAAAAAGGGGTGCAAATTAGTTTGTATCGATGATACACATGATAAACACTTTGTTTCAGACATTGTGATAAACCACGGAGAAGGAATGAATCCGAAAGATTATTCTAGGGAAGGTTACACTAAATTATTGCTAGGTTATAAATATGCGCTGTTAAGGAAAGAGTACCTGGAACCATCTAGACATGACAATCAAAAGAAATATGCATGCCTAGTAATGATGGGTGGAGCCGATCCGTTAAATATAACTTCTAAATTATTACTGTTTTTAAGCCGGTGCAATTTTGATAAGCCAATTGCGGTAGTGGTTGGGCCAACTAATAATGTATCTCTACCAGATGAAAGGTTTGAGCCTTTTAAAAACATTATTGCGCGACAGGTTCGTGATTTGATGCTTTCAGCGGAATTCGGGATTTTACCTGCCAGCACAGTTGCAATTGAAGCATGTGCCATGAGACTACCCTTTTTGTGCGGTTATTTTATCGATAACCAGACGAGAGTTTATGGAAACATTCAGCGCCTGAAACTTGCGGAGTGCTTAGATAACTTTAACTCAGTAACTGAAAAGAATTTTCTTAATGCATTGGAACAAATAGAAAAGCCTATCACAAAAGAAGCAATTAGGGAACAACAGGTAAAATACCTGGATAAAAAGTCAGCGATAAGATTAAAAGAAGAGATATTAAAACTATGACCATACTTCTAAGAAAAGTTGAGGCTAAGGACAGTCGTTATTTATTTGAATTAGCCAATGATGCGTTAACTCGAAGTAACTCGTTTAATACAAAGGAAATCACATGGGAGGAACATCAAATCTGGTTGGGAGCAAAACTAAATGACGCTAAAAGTTTCCTTTATATTTTTTCTGATGAAGACATAAATATCGGAACCGTTAAAATTGAGAGAAAGGAGACCGAAACGATAATTGGAGTAACAGTTGATTCAACATTTCGTGGGAAAGGCTTGGGAAGTATTTTAATTAAAATGGCTTGTTCTGAATTTTGGAAACAAAATAAGGACGACATTAAAGCTTACATAAAAAAAACGAATACGGGTTCGGTACGGACTTTTGAGAAAGCAGGCTTTTCTTCTTTTGGAGAGCTAAGAATAAACGATGAGGATTGTATAATACTAAATGCACTAAGATGATTTTTGATACATTCAATACTAACAACAGTTGCTTCATAATAGCTGAGCTTTCAGCAAATCATGGGCATAAGAAAGAAATTGCGCTTGAAACAATTCGTGCAGCTAAAAGAGCCGGAGCAGATGCCATTAAGTTACAGACCTATACTGCCGACACTTTAACAATTGATTGTGACAATCCACATTTTACCGATGTAATGAGGGGAACTATATGGGAAGGGCGAAACCTTTACGACCTATATAAAGAGGCATACACTCCCTGGGAATGGCACGAAGAATTATTTAGGGTTGCCAAAGAAGAAGGATTAATTTGTTTTTCAACCCCTTTTGATAAAACGGCTGTCGACTTTTTAGAACAATTCAAACCACCTGCTTATAAAATTGCTTCTTTCGAGATTCAGGATATTCCTTTAATCGAATATGCAGCTTCAAAGGCACGCCCTATGATCCTATCAACCGGTATTGCAGAACTGGAAGATATTGAGTTGGCAGTAAAGACCTGTAGGGATACCGGAAACAATGATATTACACTGTTAAAGTGTACATCATCCTATCCTGCTCCAATCGAAGATGCTAACCTGGCAACGATTCAGGACTTAAAAGATCGTTTTGGAGTTGAAGTAGGTTTGTCGGATCACACATTGGGGATTGTTGCTCCTGTCGTGGCGGTTACACTGGGTGCACGGGTCATCGAAAAACACTTTATTCTGGATAAATCAATTGGGGGACCTGACGCTTCTTTTTCTTTGGATGAAAAAGAATTTACGACTATGGTAAATGCTGTTCGTCAGGCGGAGAAGGCAGTAGGAGAGGTTTCGTATGAGTTAACAGATAAAGTTAAAGCCAGCCGTAAATTTGCCCGTTCACTTTTTGTTGTAAAGGATATTAAAGCCGGAGAAAGATTTACTGAAGAAAATGTAAGATCTATTCGACCTGGATTTGGTATGCATCCAAAATATTATAATGATGTTCTTGGGAAGAAAGCCAAAAATGATATTGAAAAGGGTACAGCTCTTCGTTTTGATGTGGTTGAAGAATTATCTAAAAAAAATAAAAAATGAAGAATATCTTTCTTCACGATACAGGGCTAAGACTAGTAAAATCTATTGAGAGGTGTGGTGATGTGCAAATTCACACTTTATCAACACAAAATAAATATGTAAATGATCAAAGCTTAATAATTAAACAAAATTCATTTTTAAAAGATACTGTCTTTCTCGATAGTTCAACAGAAGTAGATTTTCCATATAACGAATTATCGTTAGATTATAAAATAATTGAAGACTTCAGACCTACTCAATACAGAGTTGAGCAATACATGGCTCGTTTAGGTATTGAACAATACAGGGTTCAGTACATATATTATAGGGTATTATCGTATTTCTATACTCTTTTTAAAAACGGCTGTATAGATCTTGTAATTACAGTTTTGCCGGTTCATGGTTCTCCGATGGAAATGATACCGATTGATATGGCGTTGTATTTTAAAAAACCGGCTTATACATTTAATATTATTTTTGGGAAGGCAGGAGGTTACTATCTATGGGGTATTTGGAATCATTTAAAACAGGAGTATACAAATCTTTCAACAATAAATGATACACCTGATCTATACGACTATTTGTACGATAAAATAGAAAAGGAGTTTATCAACGATGGCAAATCATTATATGAACCATCTATTTCGAAGTTATCATTAACACAAAAGGTTAGCTTTATTATAAGGAATCTGCATAAAGGAAATAAGAAAAGTGCAATAACCTCATTAATGGCTAAAATGCCGCGCGTGGGTTTTGCTTACTTATATTTAACGAATAATATATACCGTCGAAATTATAAAGACTTAAAACAAACGATAAAATATTATAAGAAAAATAGTACTAAACGTATAGAAAACGGTACTAAGTATGTTTTTTATGCTTTGCATCAGGATCCAGAAGCTCAGACTCTTGTATGGGAGAAGTTAAGTAGTCAGCTCACAATAATGAAAATACTGAATGATAGTTTACCTCAAGGTTGGAAACTCGTGGTTAAAGACCATCCCGTATATAATTCGTTTTTGAGACCCAAAAAACTAAGGGAAGCATGGTATTTCTTTTTTAGCATAAGAAATTATCGTTCGAAATCTTTTTTTGCGGAATTACTTAAGAATTCAAATGTGATGCTGGCAGATATTGATGTGCCTGCATCAAATCTAATAGATAATGCATGTGCCGTTGCTAGTATAAATGGAACAATTAGCCTGGAAGCAGCAAAAGCAAGAAAACCAATATTATTGTTCGGGAATAAGCAGGTTGTGTCTTACGCTGCTGATGTTTTCAGAATAACTTCAACAGATGAATGTAAAAACGTATTGAGGATTATAGATGAAGGTTTTGTGCCTGATTATAAGGACATAAAAAGTTTAGGCAGCCTTACATTTGAAATGCATTCTACATGTAAGCCAGAGAAAAGTCCATTATTTGATATTGATTCAGCTATAAATAAAAAGCTAAGTGGGATAATGAATATCTTGACTAAATAAAAGGTGGGGATAATAATAAAACAAAGCATAAGAAATACCATATATAGTTATGTGGGAATTTTGGTGGGTACAGTTTATACTTTATTTTTTGTGCCGAAGGTGTTCGATTCCAATCCAGAAGAGTGGGGATTAATACAGTTGCTGTTATCTTATGTTATGCTTTTTATGCCATTTGCATTGGTCGGTGTACCAAACAGTATAATTAAATTCTGGCCCGAATATTCGAATAAGTACAAACATGAGTTTAGTTTTTTTGTTCTAAGCCTTATAAGTATAGGCTTGATTGTTGTATCCGTTATTCTGTTTATTTTCAGAGAATTTGTTTTCTTTTCGTCATCGAGCAGCAATACCCTGATGGAAAAATATTACCTGTATTTTTTTATCTGTTTTTTTGTACATACTGTTTTCTATTTCTTTTTAAACTTTGCCAGAGTTTATTACAAAACTTCGTTCCCCACATTTTTAAAAGATACTTTTATAAAAATATGGACCTTTTTGCTTCTTACTGTTTATTGGTTGGATTTAATTTCATTCGATTATTTTTTCAAAGCATATATATTAGGATTTCTACTGCAAATGTTCATTCTATACATTTATATAAAAAGGAACACTAATCTGGTATTTACTGTTAATACGTCATTTTTAAAAAACAATGCTCATTCCAGAAAAATTCTCAATTACGGTTTTTATAGCTTGTTAACAGGGGGAGCAGCAGTATTGGTGTCACGTATCGACATTTTAATGATAAATAAATATATTGATCTGAGTAGTGTGGCGTTTTATAGTGTTGCCTTGTTTTTTATTACAGTGTTGCAAGTTCCTGTCCGGTCTTTAGCAACAATATCGGCTCCGATATTATCTGAACATTTGGGGAATAATAATATGTCCGGGGTAAATTCGATATATCGTAAAACAGCTCTTAATATGTTTTTAGTAAGTAGTTTTATACTCATTTCAATACTTTTAAATATTGATGAGTTTATGACTATTCTTGGCGAAAAGTTTGGGCAGGTTAAGTATGTTATTCTTATTCTTGGTATTGCACGATTATACGAAATTATAAATTCATCAAACGGAACAATTATAATTTTGTCAAAATATTATCGTTACGATATGGTTTTCCAGGTAATATTATTAGCATTAACGGTAATTACTAATATTATTCTTATTCCTCTGTACGGAATTAACGGGGCCGCTTTGGCTACGGGTATTACCATCGTTCTAAGTTCCTCTATTAAAGGTCTGTTCGTTTATAGTAAATATCAACTGCATCCTTATAGCAAGGGTACCTTGAAAATATTGCTTGTAATTTTAGTTTGCATTGCTTCAACACTTTTTATTCCCGAGATAATGAATGTTTATGTCACAATGGTAATAAAAACGAGTATAATTTCAGTAATATATTTAGTAGCACTTTTTGCTTTGGAAATTTCGGATGATTTAAAACAGCTAATTAAATCGTATTTGTAATACGATTTCTTGTAAAAAGTAGAGATTTTAGACTATAGTATTATCTCATCCAAATATTCAGCGATGTTTTTTACCTGATTTCTAACGTTATACTTTTTATAATCTGATTCAGGTAAAGTGTTTTTATGCTCTTGGAATAGTTTAAAACGCTCCGTTAAATAGCTTTTTATTTGATCATAATCATCATATTCAAATGAAACACCTGATTCTGTTTCATCAATGATTTTAGATACATCTGTTCCTAAAGTCCCTAAACAAAGGATTGGCTTTCTTGCTCGAATGCATTCGAATAATTTACCGGGAATCCTCCCTTTTACATTGTCGGCTTTATTTAAAGGCAATAGAAGAATCGCTGCCTTCCTGGTCATCTCAATAGCCTTGGCACGAACAACGTTCCCATGCTCAACGAAATTATCATTCAGCCCATTTTGTTGAATAAGGGTCTTAATAGAATAATCTACCTGCCCCGCAAAATCAAGCTTAAGATTAAGTGCAAATTCTGGAATCTCGGTGCATAAATCTTTCAATACTTTTAGGAATACATCCGGTGATCGATCAAATCCAAGTAATCCCGCATGTACTATTGAAAAGGAGTCATTTTTCCCTTCAATACTATTTGCAAAGTCAGATTCGTCATATCCCCAAAAGATAGGTGAGACATTTGAAGCACCTATTTCTTCAAGATCCTTTGCCCAGGATGGACTGGCAATGGTAATTTTTTTTGACTGCTCAAAGACTTGTCTCTCCATTCTTCGATGTCTCCAATCTGCCAATTTAGTCGTTTTTAGTAATTTGTAATAGTCAACTTGTGTCCATGGATCTTGAAAATCAGCCAGCCATGGAATATTAAATTTTTTGGATAACAGATAACCGATTCGGGTATTTGTATGAGGAGGTCCATCTGTTAATATTGCATCGACCGAATTGTTATTCAGATATTTGGAAAGATACTTAATTGATGGTCTAATCCAAAAACAACGCGCATCTGGAATGAAAAAGTTGCCGCGAAACCAAATTGAAAATTTATCAATAGAACTTTGCTTCTTATCACGCACATACATCGGATTTGCAGGTTCAGACGATTTTCGTCCTGAAACCTTTCGAAAGAGATTATACGGTTCCCAAATAGGATATTTTAATACCTCTAGATTTTTTGGGATTTCTTTTTCATTTGTAGTATCATAGACAGGATACTGTGCATTCTCTGCTGTATAAATGATCGGTTCCCACCCAAAATCTCTCAAATATTTTGCAAACTTTAAACAACGATGTACTCCAACACCACCACTTGGCGGCCAATAATAGGTTATAATCAGTACTTTTTTCATGAGTAGTTCGGTTTCTATATATCCAGTAAGGTCAGTAAATTTTCAACAAACACCTCCCACGAATACTTCTTCTTTTCTTCAGCAGCATTTGTGCTGAATTCCTGTTCTTTGTTCAGTGTATAAAATTTGTAAATCGCTTCTGTTATTTCCTCTTTGTCGGTGTTTACCACGTACCCCACTTTGTTGTCGGGAATCAATTCAGACAATCCTCCTACATTGGTTGTAATCATGGGTTTGTTAAAGTGGTAGGCCACCTGGGTAATTCCACTTTGCGTAGCCGATTTATAGGGTTGAACTACCACATCTGAGGCACAAAAATATTTGTGGACATCAGTATTGGCAATAAAATCAGTCCTCAGTTCGATGTGCTCTTCCAGATCATTCTTTTTAATAATCTCAAGGTATTTATCAGGTTTGGCATAAAATTCTCCTGCGACTAACAGTTTCACCGGAAGTTCACGAAGTTTGCGGTCAGCAAAAGCTTCTAACAGAATATCCAACCCTTTGTAATCGCGAATAAAACCAAAAAACAGAATGTAATTTGTATTCTTGTCAAGATCAAGTTGTTCTTTTGCTGTTTCTTTGGGAATAATTGCTCCAAAGTTATCGTAAAGTGGATGAGGAGTATATTTGCGAGGTTTTTGCGTATCGAACTGACTCAAGTCATTCAAAACACTTTTGGACATTGTAATAAAAGCATCCACATTTTTTACGAAATACCTTGACAGCAATGTGTCTCCTGGTTTTTTCTCATGTGGAATCACATTATCGGTTATGGCAATTACCTTTGTTTTCTTATTTTTCCTTACAAATTTTGCAATCGTTCCCAGGCATGGAGCCATAAATGGTATCCAGTACCGCAGTATTACCAAATCAGGTGCCAGCTTTTTAAGGTATCGGCCAACTTTTATCCAGTTAAAAGGATTTATAGAATTTACCAGTACTTCAATATCCAGTCCTTCGGGTGGAGCTTCATCCGAGTATTGGGTTTTCCCTGGGAATAGTATGGAAGGGTACTGCAGGCTAAATGTGTAAATTTTTACCTCATCACCATTATCAATAAACGCTTTTGCCATTCTTTCGTTGAAGGTAGCAATACCTCCTCCTCTGAGGGGATAAGCAGAACCAACGATGGCTATCTTTCTTGGTTTTGGTGAGTCAGTCATATTGTTTTTAGTTCAATTTCCCAAACAATCCCTTAAAATTAACCTGTCCGCCAATAATATTTCCAAGGTCTGAAATCGCCACACGTTCCTGTTTCATGGTGTCGCGGTAACGGATGGTTACCGTGTTGTCTTCGGCCGACTGGTGATCAACCGTAACGCAGAACGGAGTACCTATGGCATCCTGTCGACGGTAACGTTTACCAATCGAATCTTTTTCGTCGTACTGGCAGTTGAAATCAAATTTCAGGCTGTCGATAATCTCGCGTGCTTTTTCAGGCAGACCGTCTTTTTTAACCAATGGAAGCACTGCGAGCTTAATCGGAGCCAATGGTGCCGGTAATTTTAATACAACGCGCGAATCTTTCTCCAGTTGTTCTTCGCAATACGAAGCTGCAACTACCTGTAAGAACATGCGGTCGACCCCGATTGAAGTCTCCACAACGTATGGTACGTATGATTCATTCAGTTCCGGATCGAAATAACGGATTTTCTTACCTGAGTATTCTTCGTGTTGCGAAAGGTCGAAATCAGTACGCGAGTGAATACCCTCCACCTCTTTAAATCCAAACGGGAATTTGTATTCCACATCAACAGCAGCATTGGCGTAGTGCGCCAGTTTTTCGTGCTCGTGGAAACGGTAGTTTTCGTCGCCAAAACCAAGTGCACGGTGCCAGGCGATACGTGTGTCTTTCCATTTGTTGAACCAGTCTAACTCGGTGCCGGGACGAACAAAAAATTGCATTTCCATTTGTTCGAACTCGCGCATGCGGAAAATAAACTGACGGGCAACAATTTCGTTACGGAAGGCTTTCCCAATTTGTGCAATTCCAAAAGGAATTTTCATACGACCGGTTTTCTGCACATTCAGGTAGTTTACAAAAATACCTTGCGCAGTTTCAGGGCGAAGGAAAATTTTTGAAGCACCATCCGCAGTTGATCCCATTTCGGTAGAAAACATCAGGTTAAACTGACGAACATCGGTCCAGTTGCGTGAACCCGAAATAGGACACACAATTTCCTGGTCGATTATAATTTGTTTTAATTCTTCCAGATTGCTGTCGTTAAGCGCTTTTGCAAAACGGGCATGCAATTCGTCGTATTTTTGTTTGTTTGCTAAAACACGTGGATTGGTTTCTCTGAATTGTTGTTCGTCGAAGGCATCGCCAAAACGTTTTTTTGCTTTGGCCACTTCCTTATTCATTTTCTCCTCGAATTTGCCTAGCTGGTCTTCTATTAGTACATCGGCACGGTAGCGTTTTTTCGAGTCTTTGTTATCGATTAACGGATCGTTAAAAGCATCAACGTGGCCCGAAGCTTTCCAAATGGTTGGGTGCATAAATATGGCAGAGTCTAATCCAACCACATTTTCGTGAAGCAGAACCATGCTGTCCCACCAGTATTTTTTTATGTTGTTTTTGAGTTCAACACCCATTTGACCGTAGTCATACACTGCTCCAAGCCCGTCGTAAATTTCGCTCGATTGAAAAACAAAACCATATTCTTTGCAATGCGCTACCAGTTTCTTGAAAATATCTTCTTGTGCCATCTGTAATTAATTATCTAAATTGAATGAAGCACAAATGTACATGATTTTTTTTTATTTGAAATTTGACGTTTTGAAATAAAAGAAAATCATGGGAAAGCGCAGCGGTTCTTAACTTTTGAATAAATTTTACATTCTGATTTTTGTAAAATTTATTCAATCTGTATAAAAAAATAGGATAAAATTCTAAAGTTCAGGGATGAGAGTTCAAAGTTTAAAGTAAGGCGTTCAAAGTTTAAGGTTTACGTTATTAAGGTAATGAGTTTTTTGCCGATGAGTAATAAAAGATTAGTAGTTCCCGTATCACTGTTGTCCGGTAAAAAAAGTATTGATTATGAACAGATCCTTCGCTTCATTTCATTACGCTCAGGATGACAGGGGGTTACTATTGGCCGGGCTTTTGGGATGGGTTGGTTTGCGGCAAAACCGCAAACCAACCCATCCCAAAGGTTAAAGTCCGCAAAAGCTTGTCATCCCGAGTAAAGCGAGGGATCTTTTTGATGTTAACCGGACACCAATGTTTCCTTATATGAATATACGTATTCGGTCATATCCTTTATTTACACGTCATGCTGAAACAAGTTCAGGGTGCCGTTCTTTATGATGCATAACGGACATTCAATTCCGCAGTAAGGATGGTGGAATTTGAGGGGCAATCTTCTAACTTCTGACTTCGTGCTTCCCACTTGTTTAATCCACTTCTTCAAAATCAACGTATTCTTCATTGTTTTGAGATGAAGAATTGTTGTTTTTTCGATTTTTCTCAATAGTAACTTCTCCTTCAGGCCGTTTAGGGTGTTGTTGCCTTTGCTGTTCTTGCATTTTTTGTTGCATGTTTTTTATTCCCTTATCAATAAGCAAGGGCATAATATAACGCGAAATAAATTTGATGCCGAAATAGATGATTGCAATAATAACGAGGGTTCGCAAAAATCCAACAATATAGAGTGTAATAAATAATGTCATGTTTTCTAGTTTTCTGCGGTGGAAAATAAAAAGTTCACACCAAAGCACAAATTTAAATTTTTTGCTGAAGATGGTTGCACAAGCTCTAAAAAATTATTGGTTGTTAAAAAGTACTGTACGGATTTACCTGTATAACTTGCTCCTATTCCCGGAAACATTTGCTTAAAATTATAAAAATTAAGCGTGCCTGCCACTTCAAAATTTTGTGCGGGTTTGTAGTATATAAATCCGCTTAAAAAACCTGCGCTTTGGCTTTTATAATACGTGAAGTGGTTCGATATTCCCATTTGTAACCGATTGGGGAGCTTGTATCTCAGCATAACGTTAACCTGAAGGGGAAGGGTTGTTACAAGTCCGTTCTGTAAATTGTTAACCGTTGTAATATGGGGAACGGAATCAGAAAATGCCGCTAAGGCTTCAGCCGGTGACCAATAATCTGGTTCGTCGGGATTGCTTGACTGGTACAAATCCTTTTCTTTAAAATGCATGGATCCGGTGTATTCTACGTTGTAGGTTTTATGCCTGAGCCTTGTAAAGCCGATGTCGAGGATTGATACCGCAAATTCGGTTGCTTTGTTTGGATTATAGACCAGTCCAAGGTCAATACCGGCTCCCATATTTCTGAAATTAAGAAAATAATCAGTGGGTTTAATATCGGGTTTTATTGTTTCAGTTTCATTTTCTTCGTCGATTACTACTTTTAACGGGCCTGAAACTGTATAGTTTCCTTTGGGATTGATTACAAGCATTTCCGATTCAGCAAGCGTTTCAACTTTATAGTAGGCTTTTTCAATGCCGTAATAAAATTTGCTGAAGAGTATTTTGGGACGAACACCAACCTGTAAATTCTTTATAATCTGCGTTGAATAGCCCAGGGTTATTTCACGATAATACTGTGAGGAAAACGAAAGTGGACCAAGATCCTCATTTTTGCCATAATAGGGTCTTAGGCCCTGGGCGATGAAATTTACTATTTCATTATCGAAGTTTATCTCTCCAATAGTTTTTTCTGAAACAGAGAAGCTAAATGTGCCTGAATTATTTTTGAAGCCCAGATAAAAGAATGGAATATGGGCGGCAAAAAATGCGTTGCCCGGTTCGTTTAATGTATTGTAAAAATCGTTTGTAAAATTGTCGGTGGTAAGATTACTAATGGAGAAATTTGATTCCCAATTAACAGTTGTCCCCGCCAAAATGGGCAAGCCAACAATTAGTTTATTGCTAGTGTTTTGAAACGCCGGGTTAATTCGCGATGATTGACTGACATCTGATAAAAATTGCAGCGGATTTCCATCCTGGGGAAGTGCCGGTACAACTAAGGACGTAAATACCAGCCAAAGGCCTAATTTTTTGAAAATAAAATCCTGCATACGGTGCTAGTAAGCACAAATTTACATTTTATAATGAATTGATATTAACCGGGTACAAAAAAAGGCGGTGAAAACCGCCTTAATCGAAAAAATAAAATCTATTTATGACGAACATCGCCACCGCTCGATTCGTCGGTGTCGCGAATTTGTGGATTTCCATAATATTTGATGTCTGATCCGCTGCTGGCACGGGCGTAAAGCTCGTCTGTAATGGTTGCTGTAATGTCTGATCCGCTACTGGCACTGAGTTTGCCAATTTTTGCTTCAAGATCTTTTGCCTTAATATCGGAGCCGCTGCTGCTCTCTGCTTTAAACGTTTTCGCTTTCCCGCTAATTGTTGCATCGGAGCCACTGCTTGTGTCTACCGACAGGTTTTTGTAAAAAATATCGAGCACTACATCGCTGCCGCTGCTGGCTTTTACTGCGAGACTTTCTCCTTTAATTGTGTTTTCTGTTCTTACATCAGCGCCCGAAGAGGCATGTAAAGCCACCAGTTCATTAACGGTAACATAGGCTTTTCGTGTTTGGTTGCCACCCCAGTTAAACCAGTTATTTTTTTTCATATAAATATGAAGTGTTCCGTCTTTAACTTCGGTTTTTAAGTTGTCAATAATGTCGTCGTCGGCAACAATTTTTACTTCTTCCGAACTTCCCATTTTTAAGTACAGATCAATTCCTGTTGAAACCTTAATGGCGTTAAAACCTTCAACTTTTCTTACTTGTGTTTCGTCGCTGTTTCCGGCAATTGCGTTATTTACTCCAACTATTAGTGCCAGAGTTAGAATAATCAGGCTTTTAAATGTTTTCATTTGTTTGTATTTTTTTATTTAAGTGGTCACTCATTCAGCTTCACGTGGGCGTAATCAATTTTGAGTATGATTGCCTTGTGCAGGCTCGCTTTGTTTCTCCATGGCTATTTTTAATTCTTTGTAATGACGAAAGAATTATACGGAAGTTACAATTGGTCATTGCTAAATTTAGTTTCTGCAACGTTTAACCGTTGAGTTTCTCAGTTTTTATTAATCACATTTCCACCCGAAGATTTCTCAATTTCTGTATTTTCTGGTTTTCCATAGTAAAAAATGTTACCTCCGCTACTTGCATGAGCGTTCAGGCTATTTTCTGTTGTAAGCCAGATGTTTGCACCACTGCTGGCTTTTGCCTTGCCGTTTTGCGTGGTAAGTTTGGTGGCTTTAATATTCGATCCCGAGCTTACTTTGCCCTCAAAACTTTTAGCCTCTCCGTACAATGATATATTGGATCCTGCATTTGCTGATACAACTAACTTTTTTGTGTTGATGTCTAGTGAGATATTGCTGCCTGCCGACGCGGAAATCTCCAGCTCGTCGGTATTAATAGTGGTTTCCGAATAAATATTACTTCCTGCAAACGATTTCAGCATAACCAAATTTGGAGTTGTTATATACACTTTTTTCTCAGTTGCATTACGAATAGTGCTTTTGGTCGTAATTTCCAGAACTCCTCCGTTAGTATCTGTTTCTATAACTTCCAAAAGATTTTCATCGGCTTTTACTGTAATTTTGGTTGGTTCGCCTTGCGAAATGTAAACGTTCATTCCGCGGCTTACCTTTATTTCGTCGAAATCTCCCACGTTTCGTATTTCCTGAACAACATTCCCGTTTCCTTTTATCGAAGGCGAAAAAATGCACGAAGTGGAAAAAAAGGCCAGAAGAATGGCGGATAGAATGATAGCGCTTTGTTTCATGATAACTGTATTAATTGTTTGGCTTATAATTTGGATACAAAGTATTGGAAACAATGTGGGGAATTAAAATTATTTCGTTAAAAGGCGGATATTCATCGGTGAATTGGCCATAAAAAAGCCGGCAAAATGTTTTTGCCGGCTTTTAGTTTTCTGTCTTTTAACAAATATTTATGACCTTCCTCCCGAATAGTTTTTGTTTTCTCTTTCCATTCCCCTTCTGCCAAAATCACCATTTCTGTTTCCTTTTTTATTTCGCATGGCATCAAATTTTATAAGCTGTTCTTCGCTTAGCATCGAGCGTATTTCCTGGTGCTGCTTTGCCATTACTTTTTCAAGGTCAGCTTTTACTTTCGACATTTTATCAATGTTGTTGTTAATTGCTTTCATGTCGGCATTGTCGGCAGTAGTTAATGTTTGCTGTTTGGCCTTTAGCTCATTCAGCTCATTCCGTAAGGGTTTAATTTGTTTGGCTGTTTCCAAACGCAGTTCCTTCACTTTTGTAAGTTGCTCTTCTGTAAAGAAATTTTCGAAGCGGTCTTGCTTTGGAGTATTTTGTTTTTTCATCGCCAAATCTTTTTGCTCCGGATTATGTTGTACTGGCTTATGATTTTGTGCCATTGTTGTTGTCGAAATTGCCAATGCTGCAATTAATACGATACTTAAAAATCTTGTTTTCATCTTTCTGTTGTTTTAATTGTTACTAAACTGAGGTTTTGACTGTGTGGAAAATTTAAGGTTTAATCGATTTTTACTTTTAACCTCCGTTAACTTTTTGCAATTTGGGTTCGAACAAATCAACATCGTATTATGTATTAAAATGGCGGGTTTAATATAAATTAACGTAATGGATTTCGTTTGTGGGTGACATATATCAGGTAACTTTTTATACTTTTGGCATTTCAAACTGATAGTTGTCAGAGAATTAATAAAGAAAAACAAGACAATGATGAAGAGGAGAATTTGGATCGGGATAACAATAGTAGCGGTGGTTGGAATAACATTCTTCAGCTTTACACGCGATCAGAAAAATTTTGAAGTAGCGAAAAATCTGGATATTTATCATACCCTGTTCAGAGAGCTGAATATGTTTTATGTAGATGAGGTTAATCCAAACAAACTGGTAAAAACCAGTATCGATCAAATGTTGGAATCGCTCGATCCGTATACAAATTATATTTCGGAAGACGAGATGGAGGATTTCCGTTTTATGACCACCGGAGAGTATGCCGGAATTGGGGCTTTAATCAGCAAACAAAATGATAAAATAGTGATTGCTGAACCTTACGAAGGTTTTCCGGCACAAAAATCGGGAATTAAAGCGGGTGACCAGATTCTTGAAGTTTCGGGAAAAGAGACAAAGGATATGAGTACCGAAGATGTGAGTAACTTGTTAAAAGGGCCGGCCCACAAACCTGTAAAAATTAAACTGCAGCGATTGGGCATAAAAAAGCCATTTGCAATTGATGTGATTCGTGAGAAAATTTCAATTAACGCTGTTCCTTATTACGGAATGTTGGATAACAAAACGGCTTATATCCGCTTATCTCAATTTACAGCTAATTGTAGCCAGGATGTGCAAAAGGCCTATTTGGATTTGAAAGAGAATAACCCGGAATCGCTTGTTCTTGATCTTAGGGGAAATCCGGGAGGCTTGTTAATGGAAGCTGTAAAGATTGTCAACTTTTTTGTGCCACAAGGAGAAGAAATTGTGAGTACCCGAGGAAAAGTAAAACAGTGGGACCAGGTGTATAAAGCAACTGCAGCACCAATGGATACAATAATAAAACTTGCTGTTTTGGTAAATCGTGGTTCGGCTTCGGCTTC
Organism: Draconibacterium aestuarii; assembly: GCA_026671195.1. Classification (GTDB taxonomy): domain Bacteria; phylum Bacteroidota; class Bacteroidia; order Bacteroidales; family Prolixibacteraceae; genus Draconibacterium; species Draconibacterium aestuarii. Next base: position 26,186 of record JAPOHD010000027.1, read on the forward strand.
CGAAATTGTGGCAGGAGCAATTCAGGATTTAGACCGTGGAGTTGTGGTTGGTTCGCGTACGTTCGGAAAAGGATTAGTACAAACAACCCGCGACCTGAGCTATAATACAAAACTTAAAGTTACCACTGCTAAATATTATATCCCCAGTGGACGCTGTATTCAGGCCCTGGATTATTCGCATCGTAACGAAGATGGCAGCGTGGGACATGTTCCCGACTCACTGATTTCGGAATTTACCACCAAAAAAGGACGCAAAGTTTATGATGGGGGAGGTGTTGTTCCGGATATAAAAATAGATGTTGACAAATTAAGTACTTTGAGTATTGAACTGGTAACCCGGTTTATGATTTTTGATTTTGCCACAAAATATTCGAGTGAGAACGAGTCGATTCCGCAACCCGAAGAGTTTAAAGTTACCGATGATATTTACAATCAATTTACCGATTTTGTAAAAGGCAGCGATTTTAAATACGAATCGCAGTCGCAAGATGATTTTGACAAATTAATGGAAACTGCTAAAAGGGAAAAATATTTTGGTATTGCAGAAGCCGAGTTTGAGGCTTTAAAAGCAAAACTTGAACCGAACCTGAATAAAGACCTACGTGAGTTTAAGAGCGAAGTAAGCGAAATGTTAAAGGACGAAATTGTTACACGTTATTACTATCAAAAAGGCGCAATCCGTTCGTCTATTAACGACGATAAAGGAATAAAAATAGCCATCGAAGAGTTAAACTCAGAAACAGCATATAATTCTTATTTCGAACCGGGGAAAGTGATTGCATCAATTCGTCCGCCAAGAGCAATTGGTCAGTACTATGAAGTAGAGAGTGTTGTTGCCAATTAATCTGGATGAAATGTAAAAGTTCAGAGTTTAGAGTTAACCGTTTATGGTACTTTAAGCTCTGAACTCTAAACTAACAGGTATGAAAATCTATTTTGCAGGGTCCATTCGTGGAGGCAGAGAAGATGCAGCACTTTATTTCCAAATTATTGAATTCCTGAAATCTTATGGCGAGGTACTTACCGAGCATGTTGGCGACCCGGCTCTAACAAACGTTGGCGACGATGGTCCTACAGATAAATTTATTCACGATCGTGACCTGGAATGGCTTAACGCTTCTGATGTAATTGTTGCAGAAGTAACAACCGTTTCAATGGGTGTTGGTTACGAAATTGGCCGTGCTTTGGCCACTGGGAAAAAGGTACTTTGTTTGTTTCGGCCGGCATCGGGAAATAACCTTTCTGCAATGATTTTGGGTTGCGATGAACTTAGCCTTGTTTACTACTCTGACTTGGCAGAGGCTAAAAAAGCAATTGTAGAATTTCTTAACTAATTCAGCTTAGTATCTGTTGAATTTCATTGGTGCTGTTATGCATATATTCAAAACTTAACGATACATCTCAATCTCGATATGTACATTTAAGCTGAATTTAAATAGCTTTTGTGGTCAACATACGCTATTTTAAACTGTTGGGATAGTAGAAGACTATTTCATAAAACAGAAAATGAAGAAAAATATGCCACATTTAAAACGATTTATTTTACCAATATTCATTTTATTCCTTTCTGTCTTTTTAAAATATTTTGTTGGGAATTATCAGCTTTTGGATGTTGATTTTGTTGACTATTTGGGCAGGGCAGGGTCGGTGCTGTTAATTGTGAGTTTAGCCTGGATGTTCATCGCCGGGATTCGAACGTTCAAACGCATTTTTATGGAACGTTTTTATATCAGCAAAGAAGATAATCTCAGATCGCGAAAGTTTCAAACGCAATTTAATATTCTGGAAAGAATTATTGTTTTCCTGATCATTATTGTGTCTTCCGGATTGGTTTTAATGTTGTTTGATGATGTTAAAAAAATCGGGATAAGTTTGTTTGCATCGGCAGGGATTGCCAGTGTTATAATTGGATTTGCAGCACAACGAATTATTGCAACGGTAATTGCAGGTTTGCAAATTGCAATTACACAACCTATTCGTATTGATGATGTAGTTATTATTGAAAACGAATGGGGGCGTATCGAGGAAATTACCTTAACATATGTTGTTGTCAAAATCTGGGACTTGCGCAGATTGATTGTTCCGTCGACTTACTTTTTTGAGAAACCGTTCCAAAACTGGACCCGTACTTCGGCCGAAATTTTGGGAACTGTTTTTATTTATACTGATTATCAGGTATCGTTCGATGCACTTCGAATAGAACTTACCCGTTTGCTTGAAAGTACACCCTTATGGGATAAAAAAGTAAATGTTTTGCAGGTAACCGATGCCAAACAAAATGGAATTGAAGTACGTGCATTAATGAGTGCCAAAGATTCTCCAACTGCATGGGATTTACGTGTATATGTAAGGGAGAAACTAATTGAGTTTCTGCAAAAAAAATATCCCGAAAGTTTACCCCGTACAAGAATTTTGATTGAAGGTGAGGTCTCAAAACCAAAAAGCCAGATGGAATTTATGGAAGATAGTTAGATTACAGCTGTTTTTGAGAGGTAACAATCAAAATCGGATAAGGATAAATTGAGAATTACTAATTTGTTCAGAGAGTAAAGAATGAAGCTGTCGCATGTGCGAAGGGCTTATTTTATTGCATTCGAAAAATAATGTTATTTTAGTTTCTAAATTACTAAACAAGAATGCTCAAATCTGCTATCATACTTCTTTTGTTGCTTCCGTTTTGTGCATTTGCACAGGTAAAAACTATTGGTACACCAAATGTTCAGAACTATCCCAAAACAGTTTACAAAGCCGGTACTCAGAATTGGGATATTGCCGAAGATAAAAAAGGGTTTATGTATTTTGCCAATAACGATGGTGTCCTAATATTCGACGGTTTTCATTGGGAGTTGATAGAAGTACCACTTTCGTTGGTGCGCACTATTCTGGTCGATTCGCAAGATCGGATTTTCGTGGGACTCTTGTACGATTTTGGAATGTTAAAGAAAACACCCTCGGGTAAGTACGTTTACCAGAGTCTGGTCAATTTGGTTCCGAAAGACAGCCGGGAATTCAATGATGTTTGGAAGATTCATGAAATCAACGGAAATATCGTATTTCAGTCGTACGAAAAACTCTTTATTTACGACGGAACACAAATAAAAGTGTTGAATCCGGTAAATAAATTTCACTTCTCATTTAATGTAAATGGGCGTTTGTTAATTCAGGAACCCGGAATTGGGTTATTTGAATTGTTTAATGGCTTTATTGAAAAAGTGCCCTGGGCCGACCGGTTAAAAGATTTTCAGATATTATCGATTTTAGAAATTAACGAAAATCATTTATTAATTGGCACTGCGCAAGATGGTTTATATTATTACGAACACGGGAAGCTAGAACCCTGGGAAACCGAGGTCAATAAGGCAGTTAAAAACAGCAAACTTTTTAGTGCAACCACAGTCTTGGGAAATCATTTGGCCTTTGGAACTATTTTAGACGGATTGTATATTTCAGATCAGGATGGACGGATTATACAACGCATAAATAAAAGCAATGAACTACTAAACAATACTATTTTAAGTGTATTCTCCGATCAGGAAAAGAACCTGTGGTTAGGACTGGATAACGGTATCGGATATGTTGAAGTTAATTCTCCCGTAAGTTACATCACTGCCCGTGGTGGGTTAGGAACCGGTTATTGTTGTCAGATTTTTGATAATAAATTGTACATGGGAACCAATCAGGGGTTATTTGTAAAACCCTTTACCGATATTGGGCAAAACACCGAATATTTTGAATTGGTTGAAAATTCCGAAGGTCAGGTTTGGTCGTTGGGAGTTTTTGACGGACAACTGATTTGCGGGCACAATTTCGGAACATACGCAGTTGAAGATAATGTCGCAACTAAAATCTCGGAGGTGCCTGGAGGGTGGATTTATATTCCTTTAAAAAATTACCCCGATTATTTGTTGGGGGGCCATTACAATGGTTTGATATTGCTTGAGAAAAAGGCGTCAGGGTGGGAATTTAAAAATAAACTAAAAGGATTCGACGTTTCTTCACGGTTTTTGTTTCAGGATAAATCAGGAGAAATATGGATGAGCCATGGAGGTAAGGGGATTTATCGTTTGTCGATTAATGAAGCGTTAGATAGTGTTGTAAACATTAAGTTATATAACGATCGCAACGGTCTTCCTTCTGCTGCACAGAATATATTATTCGATCTCTACGGTGAAAAATATGTTTCTACCGTTGATGGGGTTTACGAATTTAATGCATCTGCTGATGCTTTTAAACCTGCTGAAGAGATAAATAAGTTGTTTGGATTAAGAGAGCGAATTAAAAAAGTAGTGACCGATGACAGTGAAAATATTTGGTACATTTCAGAAGGAGAGTCAGGGGTTCTTCGGAAAAATGAAGATCTGACTTATACAAAAATATCCAGTCCTTTCGAGTCGCTGAATGAACATTATGTAAGCGAATTTGAGTTTGTTTATCCGCGTAACAACGATCATGTCTTTTTTGGAATAGACGACGGTTTTGCCCACTATTCATCAAAGTTTCCCAAATCATTTGTACAGGAGTTTCGTTCGTTTATTACAAAAGTTGAATTGAGTTATCTGGACTCTGTAATCTATCCACAACAATTTGACGGCGTGCGGTATGAATTTCCCTTTCGTAAAAACTCATTCAGATTCCATTACACCTCCCCGTTTTTTGAAAACCTGCTTGATTTAAGGTTTAGCTATTTTCTGGAAAACTATTCCGAGGACTGGTCGGTTTGGACTACCGATATATACAAAGATTTTACCAATCTTCCGTTTGGGGAATATTCATTTAAAATTAAAGCGCTGAATAATTATGGTATCGAAAGCGATATACATGAGCTTAATTTTGTTGTTTTGCCTCCCTGGTACCATACTTCTTTGGCCTATACCTTATATATTATCCTTTTACTTGTTACAATAATACTTGCCATTTTATTTGTTCAATATCGCATTAATCGGTCGAAAGAGCTTGAAAAACAGAAGCATCGGAAGGAACTGCATGCGAAAGAAGAAGCTTTTCAGCATCAGGCTGTTGTAGCTGAAAAGGAAATAATTAAACTTCGTAACGAAAGGCTAAGGGCCGATATGATTTACCGTGACAAAGAACTGGCGAATCAAACTAATGCCATAATTCAAAAAAATAAGTTTCTTCGGAAATTAAATGACGAACTCAAACTTTTGCAAAATTCTACCGACGACGCTTCGGTTAGAACAAAAATAGCCGTAATTAAACAGAGGATAAGTAAGGAAACCGAAAATAAGCAGCAGAAAGTTTTTGAAACTTATTTTGATGAAGTTCATGAGGCATTTTTCGACAGACTCAAAAAAAGATTTCCACAATTATCGCCAAGAGATTTGCGATTATGTGCCTACATCAGAATGAATATTTCCACGAAAGAAATTGCTACACTTTTAAATATTTCAGATCGTGGTGTCGAAATTACACGTTATCGGTTACGGAAAAAACTCGAACTCCCACGGGAAATTAATCTTTCAATTTTTTTATCAGGAATTTAGCATTTTTAACACTTTGTGTTGTATAGCATGTATTTTAAAGTAGTAGTTAAAACATGTTTTCGGTAAAGTTAACATGTTGAAATATAGTGCGTAAAAATATGTGTGATGTGTTTTTGATGTAATTATTAGGTGGCATTGTAGTATTTTAGTAGGGACATATTTTTAGGAAATAGGATTTGATAAGGATTATTTCGTGTTAAAATTTTATAGACATTGTTATAAAACGTTAAATCAAATCTTATGAAAAAATTTCTTCTAATGATTTTTTGTACTGTACTAACACTTGGTGTCTTTGCGCAAACAACTACCATAAAAGGAGTAGTTACAGCAGCAAGCGACGGACAACCATTGCCGGGAGTAACAGTAGTTGTAAAAGGTACTACAAACGGTACAATTACCAATTTCGATGGTATTTATGAAATCAAGGTTCCAACAGATGCAGTATTAGCATACTCTTTTATTGGAATGAAAACGCAGGAGATTGCTGTATCAGGACTAACTGAAATTAATGTTCAGCTTGAGAGTGCTGCTTTTGATGTAGATGAAGTGGTGGTTGTGGGTTATGGAACTCAGAAAAAGAGTTTGGTAACCGGAGCCATTTCCAAAGTGGGTGGCGAAGATCTTCAAAAATCTTCTGATATGAGAGTGACTCAGGCATTGCAGGGAAAAACTGCAGGTGTTGTAATATCGGGTAATTCCGGACAACCTGGCGATCAGGTTTCAGTTCGAATCAGAGGTATTGGTACTAACGGGGATGCAGAACCACTTTACATTATTGACGGTTTGCCAATGAGCAGTGCAGGAACAGATTTCCTTTCTTCCAGCGATGTTGAATCGATTGAAGTATTAAAGGATGCTGCTTCGTGCGCAATTTATGGTGCGCGTGGTGCAAATGGTGTAATTATTATTACAACAAAAAGTGGTAAAACAAATGAAAAATTTACGGTAAGCTACGATGGCTACTATGGTATTCAGAATCCCTGGAAAAAAGTTAATCTTTTAAATGCACAGGAATATGTAATGCTAACCAATGAAGCTTCGGTAAACGGAAACGGAAGTTTATTTTTCAGCAATGAAGATATTGCCGGATTTACGGCGGATACCGATTGGCAAGACGAAATGTTTAACTACGATGCTCCAAAACAGAACCATTCCTTTTCGTTTAACGGGGGTACAGAAACAACTGCTTACTCTTCTTCTTTAAACTATTTTAAACAGGAAGGTATTGTTGCCAAGGGAAAATCTGAATACGAAAGATTTACTTACCGATTGAATACAGTTTCAGAATTTGGTTTTTTTAAATTGGGAACCAATCTTAACCTTGTTCGGGTTTCAAGTAAAGGTATTGATACCAACAGTCACTTCGGAAATGGTTTGGCCCAGGCGATCAACATGCCTCCAATTATTCCGGTAACAAATGAGGATGGTTCATGGGCAACTCCGGAACAATTTGGAATTGGTTTGCAAGAGATTACCAACCCTATTGCACAACTTAGCTATATAAATTCGGAAACTATAACAAGTAAATTTATTGGCGGTATGACAGGTGAAATTGACTTTGGTGATATTTTAGAGTCATTAAAAGGTTTAACCGTTAGAACATCAATTAGTGGAGAATATGCTTCAGTTGATACAAGAGGCTATACGCCGCTTTATTACCTTGATGCCATGCATTTTACTGTTGACGATGAAGCTTCGAGAAGCCATGATTTATATACCCGCTGGAATTTCGAGAATGTTGTAACATATGATAAAACAATTGACGAACACCATTTCACCATAATGGCGGGTACTACTGCATTTAAAGATCAGTATGAAAATGTAGGTGGGTCTAAAAAGAATGTAATTTTTGATGATTTTGAACATTCATATCTTGATAATGCTACAGATCCTGAAAGTGCAAATGTATACGGTGGTTTCAGCGAGCACACTGTTTCTTCACTCTTTAGTCGTGTTAATTACGATTTAAAAGACCGTTATATGTTTGCTGCAACCATACGACGCGATGGTTCATCTCGTTTTGGGGCGGAAAATAAATATGGTTACTTTCCTTCTGCTTCAGCAGGTTGGGTGCTTTCGCGTGAAGATTTTATGAGCGGTATGTCTGCCAATATTGACCTGTTGAAGATCAGGGCAAGTTGGGGACAAAACGGTAGTGAAAACATTGGTGATTTTGGATACACTTCAATTATTGGGAACCAGAATATCTACTATTTTGGCGATTCTAAAACCCAATACAACGGAACACAACCAACACGAATTGCCAACCCATCGTTAAAATGGGAAACTTCTGAGCAAACCAACATTGGTATTGACTTGGCAACTTTGGAAAGTAGTTTAAGAGTTTCGCTTGATTATTACAAAAAAACCACAAAAGACTGGTTGGTAACTGCACCGGTTCCGATGTTGGTTGGTAACTCCGCACCAATTATCAATGGTGGCGAAGTTCAAAACTCAGGTTTTGAAGCAGAAGTAAGCTACAAAAAGCAAATTGGGAAAGTATATGCAAGCGCTTCTATAAACGGTGCATACAATAAAAACGAAGTTCTTGATATTCAAAATGCAGAACAACGTCTTCAGGGTGGAGACGGTGGTTTTGGTCAGTCGGGCGTTTTATATGCAGGTGTTGGAACTCCAATGGGAATTTTCTGGGGAGTTGAAACCAACGGAATTTTCCAAACGGAAGAGGAAGTTGCAGCTTACACAAATTCTGAGGGTGGTTTAATTCAGCCAAATGCAAAACCAGGTGATATTATTTTTATTGATGCAAACGGAGATGGTTCAATAACCGACGACGACCGTATTGATTTAGGTTCTCCTTATCCTGATTTTACCGGAGGTTTTAACCTTGATCTGGAATATGCAGGTTTCGACTTTAGTATGTTTATTTATGCTGCGTTGGGACAGGAAGTGTACGATGCAACACGCAGATACGATATGAACGGAACCAATTACAGAGGCGACTGGTTAAACCGCTGGACCGGCCCCGGTACATCAAACGATTATCCTCGTGTAACTTTTGTCGACGATAACCAAAACATGAAAACAGTAAGCGATTTCTTCGTTCACGATGCAAGTTTTGTTCGACTCCGGAATATCACACTTGGATATACACTCCCTAAAAACATTACCGATTATATCAAAATCAACAGGGTGAGATTTTATGTAACTGCAGAAAACCTGCTCACATTCACTGCTTACAAAGGTTACGATCCTGAAATTGGTGGTGGAGTATTTAGTAACGGGATTGACCATGGTATTTATCCACAGGCCCGTACCGTACTTGGAGGTGTAAATATTACTTTTTAATGAAAACGTTTAAAAAATTAAGAAAATGAAGAATAAAGCAATATATATTTTCAGCTTCATCGCCCTGTTGTTTATGCAGGTTTCATGTTCCGAGGACTTTTTGGAATTAAGCCCAAAAACAGGTCAGGTAGAAGCGAACTATTATCAAAATGAAGAACAGGCATTCCTGGCAGTTACAGCTGTGTACGATGCTTATTCTGTGCAGAACTGGCAATTTGTTCCAACAATGTCTGATATTTTTTCGGATGATGCATTTTGTGGTGGCTCTAACGTAAGCGATATGAGTCAGTTTCAGGAAATGGAAATGTTTAACATGACTGCAGAAAACAATGCAGCTGCTGATTTGTGGAACCGTTGTTATTCGGGTATTTACCGTGCAAACCTGTATTTGCAAAAGCAGGAAGAAGTAACATGGGCAACTGATGGTTTAAAAGAAAGACTGGAAGCTGAAACTTTGTTTTTGCGGGCGTATTTTTACTGGGATCTTGTACGTCATTACGGATATACTCCATTAATTACCGAAGTATTACCATCGGTTGAAGAGTATAAAACACTTCCTCAAAATTCTCCGGATGAGTTATTTACTCAAATTGCAACTGACCTGTTAAAAGCCGAATCGGTATTGCCGGTTAGTTTAACAGCCGATGAAAAAGGACGTATTTCGAAAGGTGCTGTACAGGCTTTAATCGCGCGAATTTATTTGTATCACGAAGGATTTGCAAAACCGGTTCTTGGCGTTTCTTCATGGAGCAACGGAAGCACTACAATCGATAAGGCTTATGCACAATCTGCTCTTGAATCAATCATATCGAGCAACGAATATGAGTTGGTATCTGATTACGCAGACCTTTGGGATTGGGAAAATCAAAATAACGAAGAGTCAATTCTTGAAATTCAGTATTCAGATAAAGCCAAATCGGGCGACTGGGGAGGCTGGAATATAAACGGAAACTTTTCGAGCGTATGGATTGGTATTCGTAATCCGGAAGGAGATGATGGACGAATTTTTCCTGGATGGTCGTTTGCGACTGCTACCTGGAGTCTGGCTAACGAATTTGAAGCTGGCGATCCAAGAAAAGATGTGACCTTGTACGATGCAGAAATTCGCCTGGACAACTATACCCGAGCCTATATGAATACCGGGTATTTTAACGGAAAATACATGGCTTTAAATGACTACATTGGTTCTGGTGGTGATGCTGCGCATAACTTTCCGCGTAACCATATGGATATTCGTTACGCCGATGTATTGTTAATGGCTGCCGAGTTAACGCTGGATAATAATGCAAAAGCAACTGGTTATTTGAATCTGGTTAGAACCCGTTCTTTAGGTTCTGCAGCAGCACTTTCAAGCATTACTATAGACGATATTTACCACGAACGCAGGGTTGAGTTTGGCGGAGAAGGATTACGTAAGTGGGATTTATTAAGAAGAGGTAACGATTACGCAGCTGAAAAAATTAACGATAGTTTTAATGTCCCAGCTGATGTTACGAATCCATCGCACTTTGCACCTCGTACTTTTAAAGCCAATACCTGGGGAATGTTCCCAATTCCGGCAAGCGAAATCAGAAATACAAACGACGGTGTATTAAAACAAATGGTTCCTGCATATCAGTAGGTGTATATTTTAATCAATAAAAAAGAGTAAAATGAAAAACAAAATATATTTCAAATTACTGAGTGTGTTTACGCTGCTTGTTTTATTTAGCTGCGAACCATTCATGGACGAAAATCCGGAATCGAGTATTAATTTGCCGCCTGATGCAAGTGAAATGGACTTTTCCATTACACTGGGTGATGATGACTACCATTATAAAGTTGAGCTGGTGAGCCCCAATGTGTCAGGTGTTTATGTCGTAACGTTCGATCTGGGGAACGGTTCGGTTGTAAAAGAAGAATCAGCAACTGCTTATTATCCAATGCCTGGAGATTACAACATTACCATGACCATTACAACCAATGGGGGAAGTACTTCTATATCAAAAATACACACAACTACTGCGACCGATTATTCCATCTTTACTGATGAGAAATATGTTGCACTTAGCGGAGGAGCTACTGCTTCTCAAGGAAAAACATGGGTAGTTGATAGTTTAACCTTAGGTCATTTTGGAATTGGTCCTGCGGGTGGTAACTGGCCTGAGTGGTGGGCGGCTTCTGCATTGCAAAAAACAAATTCGGGAGCTTACGATGATGAGTTTGTTTTTAATATTAACGGTTTTAGTTTTGAATTTAATAACAACGGAGATTCCTATGTGAAAGATTATCGTAAGGATAATCCGAATTATTCTAACCCTGTAGAATTATATGGAGAACCGGATTGCAAGGTTGATTATACTCCTGCTTCGGCTACTTGGTCCATTGTTACTAAAGATGATGGTGACTATATTGTTATAACCTCTGAAACACCGGCGTTTTTTGGTTTCGATTATGGAGCTGTGGGCGGAGAATATAGAATTGAAGAACTTAGTGAGAACTTTCTTCATTTAAGTTGTATTGGCGGCGACGGAAACAGATGGTATAATAAGTTGATTCCTGCAGGTTATGAAAGACCAAGTATTGAATGGGAATTTGCTGTAACCGAAGGAGCTGAAGTAAACTCATACGACGTATCATTGAATATAGTCAACGTACCGGTTGGAGAGTCAATTGAAAAGTTTGTTGTTGATTTTGGAGATGGGAATGTTGTTGAAACAGCTGATGCCAACGAGGTAATCTCTGTTACATACATGCGGGCAGGAACTTATGTAGTTACCGTAACCGCGACAACTTCTTTAGGCGATTTGGTTAAAACCACATCTGTGGTTGTGGCAAATCATCATCCTGATTATGAGGAGTTCATACTGAATGAAATTATAATGTATGCCGACTTTAGTGAAGTAACACTTGCACCTGTAAATGGCGAAAATTGTTCTGTTGCAGTGGTTGATAATCCCGACAGAACGTATCCAAACAAGAGCGCCAAAGTTGGATTCTATTCAAAAACAGATAACGAGTGGGCGAATGCAAACATGAAATTACCATCAGGTTACCGGTTTGATTTACGCCAGAAAAGTGTAATAAAACTGAAAGTTTTCGGTAAAGCCGGAGATGTTGTGTTACTTAAGTTTGAAAACACCGACAGAGGTGGAAATGCATGGCAAACCGGTGCCGAGCTTACTTACACTATCCAGCAAGATAATACCTGGGAAGTTGTAGAATACGATTTCGCCGGTGTTGGCGCAGGATGGGATTGGACAGGTGACCAATTTACAAGCGATATTACAACCGACGACAGATTTAACAACGGATTTTATGATATTATACGTATCATGTTAAATCCCGGGAATGGTAGTGGTACTCATGAATTTTATTTCGACGAATTGGCAGGTCCTCACGTTGAGGGAATAAAATCTGCTTCCATAAAGTAATAGTTTAGTTTGATAAAAAAGGGGAGACTTCTCTCCCCTTTTTTATCTTGGTAGATTAAAAAAAACGAATAAACTCTTCGGAACAGGATTGGCATGTTCTTTATAATTCCGGTAAAATAACTTCACTAAAAAAGAATTGAAATAATGTTGGCCGCGATTAAAATATTAATGAATAAGTGGTTCCCCTTCTTCCTCATAATTATTGTAACGTTACCAATAATATGTGCATGTGGTAAAGAAGATGCCGGACCGGTTTTTAAAGTCGATTTCAGTTTCGAGTTTATAGACGAGAACAATGTGCGTTTTACCAATCAATCGGAAGGGGAATATTACCTTTTAGATTGGGACTTTGGAAATGGAGAAACCGCATCGAATACCGAAAAAAACAGGGTGTATGATATGTATTATCCACAGTCAGGAGCCTATTCAGCGAGCCTTACAGTTATTGATTTTGATGGTAATCGCGAAACCGTATCAAAAGATGTAAGCATTACAAATGATGATTTGGTTGTTTCGTTTACTGCTACCGTCAATGTCACAAATCCAAATAAAGTCAACCTCGTAAATACTTCAGTTGGCGAGTTTTCTTCTTTTAAATGGATTTACCGAAACAAGGTGATTGAGAATGAAACAAATGCAGAAGCCTATTTCCCTTTTTCGGGTACCTATGAAATTGAATTGCAGGTCACCAAAGGAACCGATGTGTTTTCACAAAAGCAATCGGTAAACATATCGACCGACGATCCTGAGTATGTAAACAATTTTACATTAAGCTGGGCCGATGAATTTGAAAGTACAGCAGTAAACACCTCGGACTGGACTTTTGAAACAGGAGCATCTGGCTGGGGAAATAACGAACTTCAGAATTATACAAATGGCGCCAATGCTGAAATTAAAGATGGAATATTAATTCTTACTGCAAAAAAAGTCAATGACAATACTTCTGTGGGATCGTATACCTCAACACGATTGATTACCAAAGGGGAACAGGAATTTACCTACGGAAAAATGGAAATTTGTGCAAAACTTCCGGCAGGGAGAGGAATTTGGCCGGCAATCTGGATGCTTGGAGCCGATATTGGCTCGGTTAGCTGGCCGGCTTGTGGCGAAATAGATATTATGGAGTATGTCGGTTACGAGCCAAATACCGTGCATGCAACTGTTCATACAACCGCCGGTTCAGGTTCAAATGGCGATGGAAACAGTAAAACGCTGGAAACTGCTGAAGAAGAATTTCATATTTACGGGCTTATATGGACCGAAAAAGAACTGGTTTTTTACACCGATTCGCCCGAAAATATAACTCACAGATATGCACCATCAAACAAAACAGATGATAACTGGCCTTTCAACAAACCTCAGTTTTTTATACTGAATATAGCGGTTGGAGGTAACTGGGGTGGAGCCCAGGGAATTGATAATTCAATTTTTCCACAGAGTATGGAAATTGATTATGTGCGGGTTTATCAACCGCTTGAATAGGATAGGAAAGTTCTAAAATTAAGCTTATGGGAGATTCAAAATTTATAATATTCCTTTTTGTAATAGTTGTTTTTATGTCTTGCAATCAGAACAAGACAAATACAACAAAAGGCAGTTCCGAAATTGTTTCTGATGCAGATTACAAGCTCGTTTGGCAGGATGAATTCGATTATTCGGGTTTACCTGATTCAACAAAGTGGTGGTATGATACAGAAGGAAACGATGCCGGTTGGGGAAATAACGAGGCGCAATTTTATACCGTAAATCGTTTGGAAAATGCCAAAGTTGAAAACGGAATTTTAAATATAATTGCTCAAAAGGAGGATTACAAAGGCAAAAAATATACTTCGGCAAGGTTGGTTTCAAAAGTCGACTGGAAATACGGAAGAATAGAAATACGGGCAAAATTGCCTTCCGGAAGAGGAACATGGGCAGCCATTTGGATGATGCCAGGAGGATGGACCTTTAATTCGGGGAACTGGCCCGATATAGGCGAATTCGATATAATGGAACATGTTGGTTACGATGCCGGAGTAATTCATGCATCAGCCCACTCGCGTGATTATCAGTGGCAAATTGGAACACAAAAAACCGATACAATTCATATTGCTGATGCAACAGAAAAGTATCATTCATATATATGGGAATGGACACCTGAAGTTGTGAAAGCCTATGCTGATGATCGACTTTATTTTGAATATGAAAATGAGGGTTTGGGCGAAACAAAATGGCCTTACGATAAACCTTTTTATTTGATATTAAATGTCGCCGTTGGTGGTGCCTGGGGGAGTGTAGAGGGAATTGATGACGCTGCTTTCCCTCAAACAATGGAAGTAGATTATGTTAGAATCTATCAAAAAAATAGTAGCGATTTTGAATCTTATAACGTAGAAAAATGAAGCATTTATTTGGTCTTTTAACAATTGGAGTAGTACTAGGTTTAGCAGGATGTTTGAACCAGAATGAGCATAATCCGTGGATGAATGATAAAGAAATACTTGACCTGATTCAGCAAATGACCCTGGAAGAGAAAATAGGGCAAATGCAGCAAATAAATGGTTTTGGAGGTGAGATACCGGAGCACCTTAAACAAGATGTTATCGATGGCAAAATTGGTTCGATACTGAATGAAGTAAATGTTAAAACCATTAATGAAATTCAACGAATTGCACTGGAAGAAAGTCGTTTGGGCATTCCGGTTATTATTGGCCGCGATGTAATTCATGGTTTTAAAACGGTATTTCCAATTCCTTTGGGGCAGGCGGCAACCTGGAATCCCGAAGTGGTGAAAGCCGGTGCACGCGTAGCCGCAAAAGAGGCCTGGTCGTCGGGTGTAAACTGGACTTTCGCACCAATGATTGACATCAGCCGCGATGCACGATGGGGACGAATTGCAGAAAGTTGCGGCGAAGATCCGTACCTGACTTCCGTAATGGGCGTGGCAATGGTGGAAGGATTTCAGGGAGATGATTTAAGCGCCGACGGTTCAATTCTGGCATGTGCCAAACATTTTGCAGGTTATGGAGCAGCCGAAGGGGGTCGCGATTACAATACAACTCTTATTCCAGAAGGTGAGTTAAGAAATATTTACCTAAAATCGTTTCAGGCAGTTGAAGAAGCAGGCGCAGGTAGTTTTATGTCGGGATTTAACGATTTAAATGGTGTGCCTGCCTCGGGAAACGAGTTTTTACTTCGAAAAGTTTTACGCAACGAATGGAATTTTGAGGGTTTTGTGGTGAGCGATTGGGCATCGATTACCGAAATGATAACTCATGGATATGTTGCAGATGAAAAAAATGCAGCTGAAAAAGCAATTAAGGCCGGCGTTGATATGGAAATGGCTACCACTTCCTATAAAACGTATTTACAAGAACTTATTGATGAGGGGAGAATTGATGAGGAATTATTGGACGAAGCCGTTTATCGGATTTTAAAAATTAAATTCGATTTGGGCTTGTTCAATAATCCTTATGTAAAAGAAGAAGACCAAAACCAATTTGCATTGCCCGAATATCTGGAGACAGCAAAAGAGGCTGCCATTCAAAGTATGGTTCTATTAAAAAATGAGAAAAGTATTCTACCACTTACAAACGAGGTGGGGAAAGTTGCTTTAATTGGTCCAATGGCAAATCAGAAATACGAACAGTTGGGAACTTGGATATTTGATGGTGATAGCGATTTAAGCATTACACCACTCGAAGCTCTTCAATTGGAATTAGGTGATAATAAAGTTTTGTTTGCAGAAGGTTTAAGTTACACTCGTTCAAAAGATAAAGCAGGTTTTGCACAAGCTGTTACTGCAGCAAAACAAGCCGATGTTGTAGTAATGTGTTTGGGCGAAGAATCAATTTTGTCGGGAGAGGCACATTGTAGGGCATCGCTCGATTTGCCGGGAGCACAAAACGAATTGATTGAAGAAGTTGCTAAGGCCGGAAAACCAATTGTATTGGTTGTAATGGCTGGCCGACCACTTGCCATTGGAGCCGTGAGCAAACATGTGGATGCGGTTTTGTATTCATTTCATCCGGGAACAATGGGAGGGCCAGCTTTGGCTGAACTGCTGCTGGGAGTTTCGAATCCTTCGGGCAAACTACCTGTTACTTTTCCTAAATCAGCAGGTCAAATACCAATTTATTACAACCACAAAAACACCGGGCGCCCGGTTGATAAAGCCAGCTGGACTTGCATCGATGATATTCCGTTAAATACATTTCAAACTTCACTCGGAAATACATCGCATTATCTCGATTTGGGTTTTGATCCGCTTTATCCCTTTGGATTTGGATTATCGTATACCACCTTTGAGTATAAAGACTTAAAAATTGAAACGCCAAAAGTGAAATTGGATGATGATGTTATTGCCTCGGTAACGCTTGAGAATACCGGGAATTTTATAGGTGAAGAAGTTGTCCAGCTTTATGTCCGTGATTTGGTAGGATCGGTTACTCGTCCCGTAAAAGAATTGAAAGCATTTCAAAGAGTTCAGTTAAAACCCGGCGAATCAAAAAAAATAACTTTTAAAATAAACACTTCTGAGCTGGCATTTTTCAACAACGAAATGAAGGAAGTTACCGAGCCAGGCGAATTTCATTTATGGATTGGTGGCAGTTCAAATGCTGACTTACAGGCATCGTTTATTATTGAATAATTTAGGAATAGGGATAAAATGAAGAATTTATATTTAGGCAATACTGAGCTGAAAAAGTTAGAGAATAAAGTTAAAGGACAATTTGTTGAAATTGGCGGAGAAAAGTTTTACAAAATCAGCAATTGCAATCAAATGCCCGATTTTTTTATGACCATTGTAAGCGACTCCGACCACTGGATGTACCTGTCGAGTAATGGTTCGCTTACGGCCGGCAGAAAAAACCGTGACAATGCACTTTTCCCCTATTATACCGATGATAAAATACACGATTACCAAGGCAAAACCGGTAGTAAAACTATTTGCCTGGTCGATAAAAACAATAAAACATTTTTGTGGGAACCGTTTACCGATGAGGCTGAAAAAGCATATCGCATTGAACGAAATTTGTACAAAAGTATTTATGGGAACAAAATAATTTTTGAAGAACGTAACACCGATTTGGAAATTGGGTTTCAATACGGGTGGTACAACAGCGAAAAATTTGGCTGGGTTAAAAAATCGACTGTTCAAAATCATGGCGATTCTGATGTAAAAGTTGAACTTATCGATGGCATCTGCAATCTTCTTCCTTATGGTGTCGATTATGCTTTTCAAAATGAATACAGCAACCTGTTGGATGCTTATAAAAAGAACGAACTATTAGCTGATAGTAAACTCGGTTTGTTTATGCTTAGCTCGATTCCTGTTGACCGAGCCGAACCCAGCGAAGCATTAAAAACTACCAGTATTTGGTCGGTTTTGCCTACTGAAAACGTAAATTATCTGGTTTCCGAGAGACAAATAGAAGCATTTAAATGCGGACAGCCAGTTCAAACAGAACTGGATATTCGGGCTGCACGTGGTGCCTATTTTATAAATGCCGCATTTAATCTGAAAAAAGAAGAAAAGCAGCAATGGTACCTGGTAGCAGAAGTAAACCAGGATGCAGGCGATGTGGCCAATCTTTCCAACTTCGTTTTAACTGAAAAAGATATTGTTGGGCAGCTGGAAAACGATATTAATGTTGGAACACAAAACCTAATAAAGATTGTTGCCAATGCCGATGGTTTGCAACTTGGAAACGAGGATTTAGGTTGTGCAAGGCATTTTACAAATACGCTTTTTAACGCCATGCGTGGCGGTATTTTCACAAACAGCTACACCCTAAACACCAACGATTTTAACTTATTTGTTGGTCAAATTAATAAGAGAGTAAAAGAACAATATAAAGCTGAATTAGATCGACTTCCTCAGGCAATAGAACTCAAGAATTTGTTGAGTTGGGCAAAGGAATTAGAGAACCCAGAACTGGAGCGAATTTGTTACGAATATTTGCCCTTAACATTTAGTCGCCGGCATGGCGATCCTAGTCGGCCATGGAACCAGTTTTCCATTGAAACAAAAAACGACGACGGCTCCGATAAATTAAATTACCAGGGTAACTGGCGCGATATTTTTCAGAACTGGGAAGCATTGTGCCTGTCGTTTCCGGAATACATTGAAGGTATAATTGCAAAATTTGTAAATGCGTCAACCCCCGATGGTTATAATCCTTACCGTGTAACACGCGAAGGTCTGGATTGGGAATGTCCCGACCCGGAAGATCCATGGGCATACATTGGTTACTGGGGCGATCATCAGATAATTTATCTGCAGAAGTTTCTGGAGCAATCGGAACAGTTTCATCCGGGAAAACTGGATGAGTTGCTGAGCAAAGAGATCTTTGTTTATGCCAATGTTCCTTATCGTATTAAATCGTTTGCTGAGATCGTTAAGAATCCAAAAGATACTATTGTTTTCGATTCGGAACTAAACAACCAAATTGAGGTTTTAACCCAAAAAACCGGTGCCGATGGTAAATTGTTGCGCGACACGGATGGAGAGATTGTTCGCACAAATCTTTTGGAAAAGGTATTAACAACTTTACTGGCCAAACTCAGCAATTTTATTCCGGAAGCCGGAATTTGGCTGAATACGCAACGTCCCGAATGGAACGATGCAAACAATGCACTTGTTGGTAATGGGGTTTCAATGGTTACTTTGTACTACATCCGTCGTTTTCTGGAGTTCTGGGAAAATAAATTCAATACGATAGAAACCGAATCATTTGAAATTTCGGAAGAATTAAAACGGCAATTTGATAAAACATTCTCTATTTTCGAGACAAATATAAAATTGCTTGATAAGGGATTTTCTGATGCCGACCGTTACGATATTACTTCAGAATTGGGAAAAGCCGGAGCTGAGTTCAGAGAAGCCATTTATGGTAATTCTTTCTCGGGTAAAAAATCAGGATTAAAGAAAAAAGCAGTTAGCGATTTTATTCAAATCTCCTTAAAATACATCAATCAATCCATTCATAAAAATAAAAGGGAAGACGGGCTTTTCCATGCCTACAACCTTGTTTCATTTAATGGGGAAAGTATTTCAGTGCGTTATTTATACGAAATGCTCGAAGGACAAGTGGCTGTGCTAAGTTCGGGGGCTTTGTCAACAACTGAAAGTCTGGAAGTATTGGATGCCTTAAAAAAAAGCGCCTTGTTCCGCGAAGACCAATACAGCTACATCCTTTATCCCAACCGCGAATTACCCCGTTTTGTGGAAAAGAATAGTATCCCGGCAGATCAATTTGAACAGTCGGATTTATTAAAGGCCTTACTGGCCGATGGTTGTACTTCAATTTTAAAGAAAGACGAATTAGGCAATTGCCACTTCAACGGAATCTTCCGAAATGGGGAAGTATTAAGCCAGTCTCTGGAAAATCTTGATGGCGAAAAATATGGCAAACTCGTTCAGCAAGAGAAAAAGCAGGTGCTTGATATTTATGAAAATATGTTCGACCACCAGTCGTTTACCGGGCGTTCGGGAACCTTTTACGGCTACGAAGGGCTGGGCAGCATATACTGGCACATGGTTTCCAAATTATTGCTGGCAACTCAGGAATGCTATTTTAAAGGGATAAACGAGGGGGCAACTGAAAACACGCTTGGATGCATTAAAGCACACTATTACGAAATAAAAGCCGGTATTGGTTTGTATAAATCACCCGAATTGTATGGTGCTTTTCCAACCGATGCTTACTCGCACACACCTGCAAATTCAGGAGCAAAACAACCCGGCTTAACCGGTCAGGTGAAAGAGGATGTAATTTCCCGTTTTGGAGAATTGGGAATTCATATACACAGCGGAGAAATCACTTTCGACCTTTCTCTGCTAAATAAGAACGAAATTCTGGTTGAAAAACAATTGTTTAGTTATTTCGACCTACAAGGTAACAAGCAGGAATTGAAACTAAGTGCCAACCAATTGGGATTTACTTTTTGTCAGGTTCCGGTTGTTTATACTTTAGGTGGAGAAGAAAAACTAATCATTAAGTTTTCCGATGGTAGTAGCAAATTTCTTACAGGGCGTGCAATTGACCGCGATACAAGTAGAAAAATTTTCACACGAAACGGAGAGGTTCGGGTTATCGAATTTAGTTTTCAATTATAAAAATCAGAATCATGTCATTTAGAAGCGAAAAAATATTGTCGTTAGCCGGTGTAGATTTTAATCATTCGAAAGAAGACGATTTAATTGCGCAGTTTAACAAATATCTCAAAAACGGAATGCACGGAATTTGTTTCAGCTCCTACCTCGACGGTCAGGAACCAGGTTCGATAATTACCGCAGAACAAATTCAGGAAAGGATTGAAATTATAAAACCTTACACTAAATGGATACGCACCTTTTCATGTACTGATGGGAATGAATTGATTCCGGTAATAGCGAAAGAAAATGGCTTAAAAGTTATGGTTGGAGCATGGTTAAGCGATGACAAAGAGCTAAATGAAAAGGAGGTTGTAAACCTGATTAAAGTAGCAAAAGCCGGCGATGCCGATTTGGTTGCTGTTGGAAACGAAGTATTGTATCGCGAAGAGTTAAATGAAGAGGAATTGTTGGGATACATCAGGCAAGTAAAAAAAGCGCTCCCCGGAATTGAAGTCGGATATGTTGATGCGTATTACGAGTTTGTAAACCGTCCGGCAATAACCGAAGCCTGCGATGTAATTTTTGCCAATTGTTATTCTTTCTGGGAAGGTTGCCACATTGATTACTCGCACGTTTACATGCAAAACATGTACTTTCAGGCTGTACGGGCTGCTAACGGGAAACGAGTGATAATAAGTGAAACGGGTTGGCCTAATGTTGGTACTGCTTTCGAAGGTGCGGAGCCAAATACCGAAAATGCTTTACGCTATTTTATAAATACGCAAAAGTGGAGCAGGGAAGAAAATATTGAGTTGATGTATTTTTCCAGTTTCGACGAAAGCTGGAAAGTAGGAGCGGAAGGAGATGTTGGTGCTTACTGGGGGCTTTGGGACAAGCACGGAAAACTGAAGTATCAGAAATAATCGATTTAGCGAACAAACCAAAACGGAATGATGATTAGAAGATATAATGGATTTACATTTTTGGCAATAGTATTTCTTGCAGTAGCATTCATTGCGACTTCTGCTCAGAAAAGTAAAAAAAGTAAAGAAACTGTAAACATGAATAATGCAGCTACACATTCAATTCAGCAGGAAAAAGAAGATTTATTAGCCGGAGTTTCGAGAGCGGTTTGTTACTCCGGTTTTCGTTCCGGACAACATCCCGACCGCGGAGACGGCGCCAATAACCCAACAAAAGAACAAGTGTTGGAAGACCTGCAAATAATACAAAAAAATATGGGATTTAATCTCATTCGCTTGTACGATTCGGGAGTGAATTCAGAGATGGTGCTCCAAATTATTCAGGAAAATAATCTGGATATAAAAGTTTTACTTGGAATGTGGATGAATGCTGAGCTTAGCGCCCACGAAACCTGTGCCTGGCTTACCGAACCTATTCCGCAAGAAGAACTGGATGCCAACAAAGTAGTAAATCTGAAGGAATTAGAACGAGGCATAAATCTGGCCAATAAATATCCTGAAATAGTTGCAGCAGTAAATGTGGGTAACGAAGCTCTTGTTGATTGGAACGATCATAAAATGCATGTTGATACTGTAATTGCCTATTGTCAAAAAGTAGGAAATGCCATTCAGCAACCGGTAACTGTTGCCGATAATTACGAATGGTGGGCTGCACATGGCGAAAAATTAGCAGCAGCCATCGACTTTATTTCCGTTCATGTGTATCCGGTTTGGGAAGGAAAAGACATTAACCAAGGATTATCGTATTCCATCGAAAATATTCAAAAAGTACGCGATGCATTGCTCGATGCAAAAATTGTAATTAGCGAGGCCGGTTGGGCATCGGTGGCTTCTGAATTTGGCGAAAGGGCAAACGAGGAAAAACAACTTCAGTATTACAATGAGTTTATGAAGTGGTCGGAGGAAATGAATATTACCACCTTCTTTTTTGAAGCATTTGATGAAGACTGGAAAGGAAATCCGACTGACCCCTGGGGAGCCGAAAAGCATTGGGGACTATACACGGTAGATCGCCAACCGAAAAAGGCGATGCAACTAAACTAAAGCGGAACAAACTAATTTACCAATAACAATCAAAACTTATGGCACATTACAAAACTGCAAAGGAAGATATAGTTCCCTTTGGACAGAAATTGGCTTTTGGATCAGGACATTTGGCAAACCAATTATTCCCGGCAGCGCTTGGAGTTTTTATGGTTGTGTTGGTTATGTCGTTAAATATGAATCCTGTTCTTGCAGGTTTGTTAGGAGCCCTGCCGCGGCTTATTGATGCGTTGTCGGACCCAATTATGGGATTTATCTCGGATAACACAAAATCGAAATGGGGACGCAGAAAACCGTATATTTTACTGGGAAGTGTAATTACAGGTGTGGCATTTATGGTCATGTGGCAATTGAATCCTGAAAATTCGCAAACCTATAATTTTGTTTATTTTTTAATTGTATCCATATTTTTCTACATCGGATATACCATTTTTGCCACTCCCTTAATCGGATTGGGGTATGAAATGACACCCGATTACAACGAGCGGACACGGTTAATGGCTGTTTCGCAATGGATGGGCCAAATTGCCTGGATGATAGCACCCTGGTTTTGGGTAATTATTTACGAACCTGCCATTTTTGAATCGGCTCCTGAAGGGGCAAAAACACTTTCTATTTGGGTAGGGGCTCTCTGTATGGTACTGGGCATTTTTCCTGCTCTGTTTAACAAAGAGATGATTGTTCCTGACAAAGATAAAATGGCAGATTTATCGATGAAACAGCTTGCGGCAAACACAAAAGAATTTGTTAGGGGTATTAAACTTACTCTAAAGAATAAACCATTTATAAAACTTTGTGGTGCTACTTTCTTTATTTTTAATGGTTTCCAAACCATTGCCCAATTTGCTATGTTTATAATCGTTTATTATCTTTTTAATGGCGATAAAGTTGCTGCCGGAACATGGCCTGCATGGTTTGGTACGGTGAGTGCAATGGCTACTGCATTTGTTGTTATTCCTGTAGTTACCAAACTATCGGAAAAGGTAGGTAAGAAAAATGCTTTTATTATCGCAACGCTAATCTCAATTATTGGGTATGTGCTAAAATGGTGGGGATTTAATCCGGCCAACCCTTGGTTAATGTTTATTCCTATTCCTTTTCTTTCGTTCGGAATTGGTGGATTGTTTACCCTGATGATGTCGATGACTGCCGATGTTTGTGATCTGGACGAGTTAAATAACGAAGAACGACGTGAAGGTATGTTTGGAGCCGTTTACTGGTGGATGGTAAAACTGGGTACGGCATTGGCATTACTCACAAGTGGAGTAGTTCTGTCTCTTGTGGGATTCGACCAGTCAGTAGATGTTCAAACTGTAGAAACGTTGACTAACTTGCGAGTTGCTGATATTGTAATTCCTGTATTTACTGCATTATTGGCCATTGTATTGGTTTGGAAATATGATATAACAGAAACAAAAGCCCACGAAATTCGTGAAGCTCTGATTGCTCGTCGAGGCAAAGTAAAACATAATGGCGATAAAGCATAATTGAAACGCTTGAAAATTAAGAATATGAGAGCAATACTACTTTTGCTGGTCTCTGTCATCCTTTTTTCATGTACTAGCAGTACTAAACCGGATGTTGTAAGTATCTCCGGAAGAAAAGTATTGGTAAATGATGTTCCCTGTTTAATCAAAGGAATCTGTTATCACCCCGTTCCAAAGGGAAGTGACAAAAGGGATTTTAGCAACTTAACTGAAGATTTGGCCTTAATGGTTGAAGCTGGGATAAACACAATTCGGGTTTACGAACCCATTTCTCAAAAGGTAGTTTTAGATGAAATTAATGCTGCCGGATTAAAAGTTATTATTGGATTTGGATACAATCAGGGTGGAAGTTTTGATATTCTTTCGGGAACATTCATCGATTATGTAAATGCCTTTAAAAATCACAATGCAATTTTGATGTGGGAACTCGGTAACGAATACAATTATCATCCCGAGTGGTTCGATGGGGACATAAAAAACTGGTATGCTGCGCTAAACAATGCGTCAGAGCTGATTCATCAAAACGACCCTTCTCGTCCGGTTACAACTGCGCATGGCGAGTTGCCCGATTCCCTGGCACTCTCATCTTGCCCAAATATTGATATTTGGGGAATGAACGTTTACCGCTGGGATAACCCGGAATCTATTTTTGCACAGTGGAAAGCCATAAGTAACAAACCCATGTACCTTTCCGAAGCCGGAGCCGATAGTTATATGACTATCGCAAAAGATGGTTACCCAATGGGGATAAATGAAAATGCCCAGGCCGATGCCATTGCAAATATTTTGGATGATATCTTCAAAAATCAGGAAAATTGTTCGGGTGTTACTCTTTTCGCCTTTGTAGATGAATTGTGGAAAGCAGGCAATAACGATCGCCTCGACCCGGGAGGTTGGGCTCCCAATAGTAGTGGTGTACCCTACGATGGAGCTCCCAACGAAGAATATTGGGGGATAGTAAAAATCGACAGGAGCAAAAAGCAGGCTTTCGAAGTCGTGAAGAAGAAATATTTGGAGTTGAAATAAAAAATTACAGATGGTTAAAGAAAAGATTGCTTCAGTCGTTCCTTTTTCCTTCTCTTATTACAAGAACGTCATTTCGAACCGATCGTGAGAGGTGAAGCAATCTGATCGTAAAATCAAAGCAATTAATAAAAACTAAAACCAACAAAAATGAACGTACAGGCAACAAAACTTTCGCTAAAGGAAAAAATAGGTTACAGTTTGGGTGATACCGCTTCACACTTTGTGTGGGATATGGTTGGTTTTTGGATTCTTATTTTTTATACCGATACTTTTGGAATTTCGGCCGCAGCTGCAGGTACAATAATGTTGATTGCTCGTTTTTGGGACATGGCAAGCGACCCGATTATGGGAATTATTGCCGATCGCACAAAAACAAGATGGGGGAAATTTCGCCCGTATATCTTATGGATGGCTCTTCCATATAGTATTTTAGCTGTTTTGGCTTTCTCAACACCTGACTTTGGGAATACCGGGAAAGTAGTTTATGCCGGAGTTACTTATATTTTGCTTATGACCGTTTTTACAGCAATCAATTTGCCGTATTCTTCCCTGGGTGCAGTAATGACTTCCGATTCGTATGAACGTGCCGGCTTAAATTCATATCGTTTTATTTTTGCCTTTGTGGGGCAGTTTATTGTTTCCGGTACTGCTCTTTATCTGGCTAATTATTTTGGAAAAGGCGATTCTGCAAAAGGTTATCAGTATACGCTGATACTGTTTTCTATTGTCAGTTTTATTTTGTTTATGATTACTTTTAAAACCACCAGAGAACGGGTGCAGCCACCTAAAAAACAAAAAGAAAATTTAAAGGAAGATTTCCGAAACCTCTTCAAAAACAAACCCTGGGTAATTCTGTTTTTTGTGGGAATTATTTCTTTTATCATGTTTGCCATGCAAAACCTGTCAGTTGCTTATTACTTCAAATATTATATTGGTAAGGAAGAAAGTGTTCAGTTGTTTAATGTAATCGGAACGGTTGCATTAATTGTTGCCATTCCTTTTTCAAAACCATTAGCAAAACGATTCGGGAAACGGAATGTTTTTCTGGCCAGTTCGCTGCTTTCCGGTTTCTTTTTTATTTTGTTATACCTGCCTGGTGTAAACGATATTTATATGATTTATACCTTCAATATTTTGGCAAAAATGGCTTATGCCCCGGCAGTTCCGTTGTTGTGGACCATGTTGGCCGATACTGCAGATTATTCGGAATGGAAAACCGGAAGACGTGCAACCGGATTAACTTTTTCGGCTGCTACCTTTGCACAAAAAGCAGGATGGGGAATTGGTGGAGCTTTGGCAGGTTGGATGTTAGCCATTTTTAAATTTACCCCAAATGTGGAGCAAACCGAAATAGCAATTACCGGCATTAAGTTGATGATTTCTGTCTTTCCCGGAATTCTCTATATGTCATGTGCAATTCTGCTGTTTTTTTACAGTATCGACCATCAAACTTGTGTTGTAATGCAGGAAGAATTGGATGCGCGCAGAAAAAAAGAGGAAACTGAATAATAAATTTAGGTATGAATCGATTTCAAACACTTTGTCTTGTTTTCAGCATGGCATTAATGTCCGCTTGCAATACCGGAAACACAAGAATGGACAGTGTTTCATTTTATTTGTCAACACCCGATAAAAAAGCTCTGTTTGCAAAACAAGATACGGGAGTAACATTTGCCGAAACAGATAATTCTCCTGTAATTGAAGTGAATGAGCATGTCGTTTTTCAGGAAATGGATGGTTTTGGTTTTTCGCTAACCGGAGGCAGCGCCTATCATATTTATAATATGTCGGAAGATACGCGAAAGCAGTTACTGAATGAACTGTTTCGTTTGGATGGGAATAATATTGGGATTAGTTATCTGCGTATTAGCTTGGGCGCTTCTGATTTAGATGCTGAAGTATGTTCGTATGACGACTTGCCTGAAGGAGAAACTGACGAGAATATGGATAAGTTTTCCTTGGCGCCGGATAAAAAATTCCTTATTCCGGTTTTAAAGGAGATTCTTGCAATTTATCCGGAACTTAAGATAATGGCCTCGCCATGGTCTCCCCCAAGCTGGATGAAAACAAATAATTCTTCAAAAGGAGGAAGTTTAATCCCGGAATACTATCCGGCTTACGCAAAGTATTTTGTAAAATATGTTCAGGGTATGGCCAAAGAAGGAATTACAATCGATGCTATAACCGTGCAGAATGAGCCTTTGCATCCAGGAAATAATCCAAGTTTGTTAATGCTGCCAGAAGATCAGGCGAAGTTTATAAAAAACCAACTTGGCCCGGCATTCAAGCAAGCCAATATTTCTACAAAAATTGTTATTTACGACCACAATGCTGATCGAATAGATTATCCGATTTCCATAATGGATGATCCGAATGCAAAACAATATATTGATGGTTCGGCATTTCATTTATATGGTGGTTCTATTCATGATTTAACCAAAGTATACAACGCGCACCCCGATAAGAATTTATACTTTACCGAACAGTGGATTGGGGCTCCTGGTGATTTCCCCGAAAATCTTAAATGGCATGTTGAGAATTTAATTGTAGGTGCTTCACGAAACTGGTGCAAAACCGTTTTGGAATGGAATCTTGCTGCTGATCCAGATATGAAGCCACATACGCCTGGTGGATGTACAAGATGTTTGGGGGCAATTACAATCGACGGAGATATGGTAACACGCAATCCGGCCTATTACATTATTGCACATGCATCAAAATTTGTTCGTCCTGGTTCGAAACGTATTGGTTCAAATAGTATACCTGAGTTGGCTAATGTTGCATTTAAAACACCGGGCGGTTCCGTGGTTGTAATTGTTTTAAACAAAAGCGAGACGACACAAAAGTTCACTATTAAAATTCGAGGTAAACTATATACTACTAGTTTGGCAAGCGGTGCCGTTGGTACTTATTTCAAATAATGGGTTCCAGTACTGATTTATAAGCTTCTTACTATTTTTAGTTCATAAACATATGATTTCTAATTTTTTTTTTGCAAAATGATTGTGTCATTTCAACACATACATGTCGTGGTGTAATTTTTTTTTATTAAAATTGTTCTCCAATGAATAATTAATTAAATCTGAACCAATGAGTCAAAAAGAATCAAATCAATTAAACCGAAGGAAATTTTTGGGACTTTCGGCTTTGGGATTAACTGGTTTAACAGTTTTACCAAGCTGGGTAATTGATGGAGTTAAAATTGCTCCAAGTGATAGAGTTACAATGGGTTTTATCGGCCTTGGTCAACAAGGTATGAACGATTTTGCAAGTTTTTCATCAGTACCGGGGCTGCAAGTTGCGGCCTGTTGCGATGTTGATACCATGAAAACAGAACGTTTTAAACGTCGTGTTGAAGAATGGCAGAAGTCGAAAAATGTAGCCGCACGCTGTGATAAGTACGAACGGTACGAAGAATTGCTGGAACGTAAAGATATTGATGCCGTGGAGGTTTGTACTCCCGATCACTGGCATGCTTTGCAAACTATTCATGCTTGCCAGGCCGGTAAAGATGTGTATGTACAAAAACCACTTTCGTTTACCATAACCGAAGCACAAACGATGGTTCGCGTTGCAAACGACAACAAGCGCGTTGTTCAGGTAGGTAGCCAACAACGTTCGAGTGCCGAATTCCAGAAAGCTATCGAATTGGTTCAGGCGGGTGCTATTGGCCATATCGATAAAATCTACGCCAAAGTTGGTGAGCCTCCAAAACCACTTGATTTACCTGAAGAAGCTATTCCGGGTAATTTGAATTTCAATTTGTGGATGGGGCCGTTAAATGATCCTAAAATTCATTATCATCCTGACTTGTGTCCTCCTATTTCTCTTGATCCAATGGAAAAAGAAAAACTTTGGGGAGCGTGGCGTTGGTATAGAGAAACAGGAAACGGGTTTACAGCCGACTGGGGGGCGCATATGTTCGACATTGCACAGGCTGCAATTGGTATGGACGGTTCCGGTCCTTCAGAAATTATTCCTAAAGGATATAACGGACAGGATTATCTTACATTTAAATACCAGAGTGGTGTGGTAATGACAGAACAGCCTTATCTTGAAGATATGCCTAATGCCCAGGGTATTAAATTTGTTGGAGATAAAGGATGGATTGAAGTGGCCCGTGGTTATTTGGCCTGTTCCGATTCTTCTTTGGTTCCGGAAAAACTGGCTGGTCGCCGACCAAGAAATCTGACTCCTGAAGAAAGGAAAAAAATGTTTGAAGAGATGCAAAAAGCACAGGCCAAAGGAGGCGGTAGTTTTGAAATTAGTTCGCCACACATGGAAAACTTTATCGATTGTGTACGTTCAAGAGAAAAGACGATTGCTCCGATTGAAGTAGGTGCAAGTACAGCTGCATTGTGTTGTCTTGGAAATATGGCTACCGAATTACAGCGTCCGGTGAGATGGAATCCGGCTACTGAAAGTTTTGGTAAGGATAAAGAGGCATGGGAACACCGCTTGTATCATTATAATTACAGAGGTTCATATAAACTATAATCAACCAATTTTAAAACCAATGAACAAAAGAGAATTTGTAAAAAGACTTGGACTGGTTACCGCCGCAGGAATGGTGACCAGTGCCATAAATCCCATATCAGCTGCGTCGATGGTTGGCAATATGCCGGCAAAAAAGCAAATTGGACTGCAGTTGTATTCGCTTGGAAAAGAGCTGACTGACGATGTGCCCGGAGGTTTGAAAAAACTTGTAAAAATTGGATATACCAATGCTGAAGCTGCAGGTTACCGAGACAGAAAAATGTATGGTTACGATGTTGGTGAATTTAAAAAGATAGCCAACGACGCCGGACTAAAAATAACCGGATCGCATGTTAATCCTCCTATTCGTAAATATACCAAAGAAAACAAAAGTGAAATTTCGGATTTCTGGAAAGCGACTGTTGAAGATCATGCAAAGCTTGGTGTAACTACACTTGTTCAACCGGGTATGCCACAGGTGGAAACTCATGAAGATGTTGCCCTGGTTTGCGAGGTATTTAACAATGCAGGTGAAATAGCAAAAGCGGCAGGTATTAAATGGGGGTATCACAATCACAGCCACGAATTTGAGCGTATTGTTACCGAAGAAGATAAAAAGAAACAAAAAAATCCATGGATGCCTGTGGGCGATGTGATTTATGATTTGTTCCTGGAAGGAACCGATCCTAAACTGGTATTTTTTGAAATGGATGTGTACTGGACTGTAATGGGAAGTAACGATCCGTTGGAGTATTTCGAAAAATATGCCGGTCGTTTCCCTGTTCTTCACATTAAAGATCGTTCAGTACTTGGACAATCAGGTATGATGAACTTTAAAAACATATTCACAAAAGCCTATGAAAATGGATTGGACGAATTTTTTGTAGAGCTCGAAGGAATAAGGAAAGACGATAAAACGCAATTTGAAGGTGTGGCTGAATGTTATGATTATTTAGCGAAAGCTTCGTTTGTAAAATAAACAAAACGAGATATTGTAAAAACGGGAGTGAATTTTCACTCCCGTTTTTTATGCGTATTTTTTCAAATTAGCTTATAAAGCAGTGGTTTTTTTATCAACTATCACGGCATTCTCCATAATAACATCGTAAGCATAGCCCGCTCCAAAGTCTTTGTTAAGGAATATGGTTCCCTTAAAAGTCACCTCGTCGTTTACCGATGGAAGATCCTGGCTGGTTATCGTAAGATCGAAGTTGTTGTTAAAGGACGATCCATCCTGAATGTGAATCCAGTTCTTTCCCATTATTTGTTTGTTCACCTTTACCACAATTCCTCTGATTTCAATTTCCTTATTGCTGTAGTTCTCAGGATTTTCAAAAATTTGGGCAATTGTAATTTCGTTTCCGGCTTTTTCAAAAGAAACGGCACCGTCTTGTTTTGTCTCCGTTTTGCCCGAGTGTCCGGCAATTGTATTGTCGGCAGGGGGTGTTGAATGCCCCGCTATGGGATTTGTACTCACTGTGTTAATAAAATAAATCGTTTCAAAATCACGATCCAGTTCCTTACTGTGGAAATTGGTCATTTGCAGTTCGCTGTCGTAGTAATATGTATTGCCCACGGTTGCATCCATTTTTGAAACAGCCACCCAACGCTCGGCAGAATTCTCGGAAACCCGAAGATAGGTGTATTGCGATGTTTGGATAACTTCATTTACCTCAAACGATTTCAGGTTTGAAATAGATGGATTGCTTGCCGGTTGTCCGCTTTTATTTTTTACACAAGCACTCGAAAATAAAATTAGTACGATAAGTAATATTTGCTGTAATTTCATTGAAAATAATTTATGGTTTAAAATTTTCTTCTCAGGGTTAAATATAATCTATTATACATGTTTTCCTCCTGAAATGTAGCTTCAAAGTTAACAGATACATATAGCTTTTTGTTGAACCGGTAAGATAAATCGATCTCAGAAATGTGTTGTTTTAATTTTGAAGACGTATTTACATAGTTAAAATTAACCATTCGATAGTTCAGCATGGTAAATAGTTTGCCTTGAAAAAGGTCTTTTGACAGGCGTGCGCCATATACCTGCCCGTCGAGGTAGCTGGTTTGCATTAGATTTGCCGAAAGTGTAAGCGATGCTTCTATTCCGGGAACCCGGGTGTAAGTTGTATAACCACGTAAAGTGTTGGTGTGACGGGCGTCTCCTTCCCGAAAACGCGTGCCGCCATCTACTCCGAGGTTTAGATATTTTACAGGACGGAAAGTTATCCGTCCCCGAAAACCCTGCCGGCTGGCCTGTTGAAGTATTTCATCGGTATAATTCCGGAATGTTTCGTAATAGATTACATTTTTGCGGTTGTCGTACGATCCAAAAAGTGATAGTTGACGCGATACCCGGTAACGAAGAGAAAGATACAATCCGGTTAAACTCAGCGTGTTTTGTGCCTCTCCGTTTTCAAGTGCATACAAATCGAGTTCGAAGGAAGAAAAAAACGATACATTTTTAAGTAAAGTATTGCTGTGCTGAAAATAAACAAACCGGCGATCGGTATTTCCGTTATTTCGCTGCTCGAAAAAGGCCAGCGACGATTGCGCAAAACCATTTCCTGATTTTGTGTTGTGCCCGATGTAGGCTCCGTATTCAAGTAAATCAGGATTAAATCCGTAATCCATATAATCGGGGCGGGTGCCAACTACTGCTCCGGCGTAAAAATCGTTCCAGCTTTTTTGAAACTGCAGGCCGTCAACCGCGCCAACGTTTGCAATTCGCGGGTTGATTTTCCGGCCTGCCCACAACGATGTGTTCTTATTAAAATCGTATTGCAAAGCCAGGCTGTAAATTTTTAAAGCATTGTTCAGGTTTTCCTGAACTACGTCCCACTCATTTAATTTGTGTGAAAACGAAATATAGGTTTCGGCCGACAGTTTTGAGTTGGAAATGTTTTGTGACTGCATGGAAAATGTGTATCGAAACCGATGGTAATCAATATCGGTGGCATTCGAGAAGTTGGAGTACGAGGAGAGCGCTAATCGCCCGGTGACTTTACTTTTTAATTCAGGCCGGGTTTGCTCCGGTATTGTTGTTTTTAAAACCTGCTCATTCAGATCTTCATCAATGGTGGTTTGTTCTTGTGTTGGCGTGAGAATGGTATGTTCTGGGGATTGAATCCTGCCGATAATTTTATCGCCCACTTTAAATGTTAAATCCCCAATCGGATTACAAAGACACGAAATGGAAGAATGGTGTGTAACCAGCAAAGTAGGTATTAATGCGCTGTTTTGTTGAATAAAAAGCGTATCTCCGTTTTCAATTCCCTGGGTGGAGCTGAACTTCACATAAATATTTTGTCCGCTTATATACGAAACCTCACCGCTTAATATATTGGTTACCTGTGCATTTAACTGAATAAATCCGAAGATCAACATTAATGACAGCAACAGTATCCTGCTATTTTGAATAGAGCTAGTCATCTGCTATTCCCGTTGGGTGACAAGCCAGACAACTGGTACTGCTATAAATATAGTCTGCTACTTCGTTGTGTTTCGTATTCATATCGGTTTGATTATGCTCATGACAGGTTGTACAAGAGAATACGGAGTAGTTGCTTGGTTCTGTGTGGCATTCCGAACACGAATTCCATCTGTCGAGATGTTTTCCTGAATATATCGGGAAATACTGGCTATCGTGGTCAAAAGTAGAAGGAGACCACGCACTTTCGTTGTGGCAGGTTTCGCAATCGGTTGAAAATTGAGCCACGGCATGGCTCGGATTTGTCGTATTGTTGTAATCGTTCGTATGGCATGCAAAGCAAGTATTGGAAGTGCCGGTATAATTTCCTGAATGACAGAGATAGCAATTGGCAGCAACTGCGGCATGGGCTCCGTTTAAAGCATAGTAATCGTTATGATTTGGGAATAACGCCGGGTCCCATTCCGGGCCGGTTGTGTGGCAATCCTCGCATTGAACTGCTATGCCAATGGCCGTATGGTTGGGATTGGTAGTGTTGTTGTATTGCGTTTTATGACATTCGGAGCATAAGGTGGTAGTACCTGAATAACCCGAAGAATGGCAACCTGCACAGTCGGTGGAAGTATGAGCTCCTGTAAGTGCAAAATTGGTAGTGTTATGATCGAAGTTAGCAGCATCCCAGCTGTTAACCGTATGGCATTGCAGGCAATTGGTTGGAAATCCTTGTGCAACATGGTCTTTTGCTTCGTTATAGTTGGTTTGGTGGCAACTCAAACAATCCGGGTTGGCTGCCGAAGTTGTTCCCTGGTGGCAATCGGCGCATTGTCTGCCTGCATGTCCGCCATTCAACTCAAATCCGCTGCTTACTGTGTGGTCAAAACTCGACGGGGCCCATTCGTTTTCAGTATGACAGGTTGTGCAATCGGTTGAAATACCTGCACTTACATGGTTGGGATGTGCAGCCTGGTTAAAATTAGTTGTATGGCAATAGTTGCAATCGGTGGAGGTTCCGGTATAGCCGTTTGTATGACAAGCCACGCATTCCGTTGCGATGTGGGCACCTTTTAAAGGAAAACCTGTGGTATTGTGGTTAAAAGCAGATTCTTCATTTCCGGTTGGGTGACAAACAAAACACGCGGTGCTGTTGTAAGAATAACCGGGAATTTCTTTATGGTGATCATCGGTTTCTGATTTATTGTGTTCGTGACAATCGGTACAACTAAATACCGAATAATTCCCGGGTTGGGTGTGGCAATCGGTGCACTTGTCCCATTCTCCATTGTGTTTCCCCGAGTAAATTGGGAACAGATTATCGTGGGTTCTGAAATCTGCCGGATTCCATCCTGGGTTGGTGGTGTGGCATTCCAGACAATTTGTTGAGAAAGCCGAATTTTGATGCGATGGATTTCTGGCCGTCAAATAATCATTTTGATGGCAGCTGTAACAATCGGCAGATAAAGGATCGGAAATACCCGATGTGTGACAAGCCGAACATTCATTTATTTTGTGACCCAAGGTTAAAGGGAAAAAATCGTGGTTTATTCCGGTGGCCGACCATTCATGGGCATCAATTTTATGGCATTCAATACAGTCTGTTGAGAACCCGGTTTGTTGGTGATTCGGATTGGTTGTTGCAAGGTAGTCCTGGCGATGACAATCATTACAATCCACTCCAAGAGGTTCAAATTCCAAACGCGATGCTGAAGTGTGGCAGGAATAGCAGTCGGCGTTGGCATGAGCTCCCAGCAATGGGAAACGGCCCATTTGGTGTAGCTCGGTAATGTTCGAAACGATCCATGATTTGGAATCGTGGCAACGTGCGCAATCCATTCCCACCGTTGTGTTGTGCATATCGGTATGACAATCGATACAACCGGTTTTGGCTTCCGAAAAAACCAACGAAGTGTGACAAGCTGTGCAGTTAGTGATCTCGTGCTCCCCTTCCAGTGCAAAATTGGTAGTGCTGTGGTTAAATTTTTCGGTTTTTACAAAATCCCATCCTGCGGTGGTGTGGCAATCCGAGCAATCCGGTTTCAGTTGTTCGCCATGTGGGTTTTCCTGTGCTGCTGCAACAAATACCAATATCAGAAATACAATATTTAATGGCAGGCTGCGCATGTAATATCTTCAAATTTGTAAATGATATAGTTATGAATCAAACCGTCGGTTGGCTTGTGGCATTGTACGCAATCCAATCCAACATGTTCACCATCTAACTTAAAACGGGCATTGCTGTGATTAAATTCTTCAGGCTTCCAGTTGCTTGAAGTGTGGCAACGGCGGCATTCGGTTCTTTTGTTCACTTCAAATTGCTTAAAATGAGTGTCTTCATGACAGTCTTCACACGATGGTGAAAGGTTTGTGAACTGTTGCGTCAGTGTTTGGTTTTGATCTGAAAAATGACAATTCCGGCAATTTATTTCTTTGTGTTTTCCCTCTAATTTAAACTTAGTCTGATTATGATCAAACTGAATTTCGCTCCAAACCGAGGTTGAATGACAACTTTTGCAATCATTTTCAGGAAGGTATTTTACAGCTAAAACATCTTTGTGAAAATTTTCGTGGCAATCGATACAACGTGTTCCTTTATTGGCAAAATTCCATCTGTTTTCTGTTTTGTGGCAAACAAAACAAGGCGTTGCCGTGTGCGAACCTTCCAGTGGAAAATGTGTTCGCTTGTGTTCTTCGATTGTAAAGTTCGATGGAGAAAATCCCTTTACCGTGTGGCACTCCTTACAATCGGGCGAAATTCCTTTTTTCACAAATTGTTGTTCATGATAATCCGAGTGACAATCGGTGCATCGTGTGTGTTTTAATGCTTTGGTCAAACTTGTTTTGTGGCAAGTTTTGCAATTTACGGACTGATGTTTACCTAGCAGCGGAAAATCAGTTTGGTTATGGTTAAATCTGCTGATACTTTTTACCTCGTTAAACGAGAATTCGTTGTGACATTTCCGGCAATCGTTACCAAATTTATTTTCATGTACATCTTTGTGGCAGCTGGTACAGCTCTCAAATTCAATTCCGGCAAACTGCTGAAATTCCTTCCCCGTCTTTTGAGAGGTTTTATGACAGGCAGCGCATTCGAGAGCTTTGTGTTTTCCGATTAATGCGAATTTGGTTGTACTGTGATTAAATCCTGTAGCCGGGCGGAAGGTATTCTGATTGTGACAGGAAGTACAATTTGCCGAAAGTGTATTTTGGTGAAAATCAGTGTGACAAGCCAAACATTCAGTTCCAAGGCCTAAAAATGTTTCACCTTTTTTCTGCGAAATCTTTTCCTGAATCAAGGCTGATTTATGGCAATCAACACATGTTATTTTCCGGTGTTTTCCTTCCAGTTGATAGCCTGTTAAATTGTGGTCGAAACTTTCTTTGTCGAAACGGGTAATCTGAAAATCGCGTCCAAAATGTTCTCCATGGCATTCGGCGCATTTTTTCCCGTTTACTTCCGTCGATGCATGGTAACCTTCTTTTTTGTTGATGAGCTGCTGTATTTCGGTATGACACTCCAGGCATTTCGAAGTGGTTTCTTTTTCGCCCAGAATATGGCAACTGGTGCAGTTTTTCATCCCCTCCAAATGGGCGTGTGCACTGGATAATTCGCCGGGCGAAAGTTGCGAAAATACCTGAAGTGTGCTTATCAGGAATAAAACGAAAAGACAATATCTTAGTCCCTTTCTCAAATTATTTTTATTTTTTATGCGTTAAAATCGCTTCGCCAAATTTGGTGCTGATCTTTATTCCTGCTTTTTGGAGAAAGTCGGTAGGCAACTCACCTCCGGCAAAAATATACACCAAATCGTTTCCCAGTTTTAAATCACCTCCTGCTGCATTCAGTTGTAGCGTGATGCTGTTTTCTTCAATCGAAATCAGGTTGGAATTAAGTACTACGCTAATTTTATTTTTCGAAATAGCTTCAATGATCTTTTCATTGTTTTTAGGTTTTAACCTCGAAAACTTATCCTTGCGGTAGGAGAGTGTTACTTCATTCTCATGCATTAGAAGCAGGGCAGATTCAATGGCAGAATCGCCGCCGCCAACCACAACGATTTTTTTGTTATGAATAAGTTCCGGCTCCAGTAAACGATAGGCCACTTTTTCAGAATCTTCACGCGGAATTCCCAGTTTACGGGGAGTTCCGCGTCGGCCAATGGCAAGCAAAACTTTCTGTGCTGAAAGCGTTTCGCCTGTTTTTATTTTAACGATAAAACCTCCGTCGGTAACTGTAATCTCTTCTGCTTTTTTCTTTTCCCGAATTTCAATCTTATTTTTTTCCAGCACTTCAGTCCAAAGATCGAGTAGTTCTTTTTTATTGGTTTCGTACAATTTTGCTTTTCCGTGCAGCGGCAAATCCATGGGAGAGGTCATTACAATTTTTTGGCGGGGGAAGGTGTAAACCGTTCCTCCCAAAGTATCCTGTTCAAGGGTTATCGTTTTTAATCCCATTTTACGGGCTTGCAAGCTGGCCGAAATTCCTGCCGGTCCGGCGCCGATCACTACTAAATCGTATTCCGACTGATGTTTTGATTTTATTCCTTTTGCCAGATTTACAATGGCTTGTTTCCCCTGTTCAACGGCATTTTTTATGAGGCCCATTCCACCCATTTCGCCGGCAATAAAAATTCCGGGAACATTGCTTTCAAAATTCTGGTTGACATGTGGCAGATCAACACCTCGTTTTTCGGTGCCCATAAACAGCGAAATAGCCTGAGTAGGGCAGGCATGAAAACAGGCGCCATGACCAACACAGCGACTTGCATTTATTACGGTGGCTTTTCCGTTCCGGATTCCAAGAATATCATGCTCGGGGCAAGCCAATATACAGGCGCCGCTTTTTATACACGAGTTTACATCCACCACAGGATGAAGAGAAACCGGTTCGAACAGTCCCTCTTCTTTAGCCACTTTAATTTTCTCGTCAACTTGTTTTGATTCCTTTCTTTGTTTTCGGATATAAATCCAGAATACAACGAAAAGCAACAATCCAACGCTGCCGTAAATCATTATTTTATCGAGTTCAGCTCCCATATTTAAAATATCCATGTTGATCCGAAAAGTAATGCAATTATTATGTGTACGATCATAATGATCAGCATAATAAGAGCAAAAGGTAAATGCAAAACATGCCAGTACCTCAGATAGTTTTGCATGGTAGTGAGCCATGCAATTCGTCTTCCCAAAACAATTTCAGCACGCACAAATCGTAAAATTTCGCGCTCTTTACTTTTGGGTATTTTTCTTGTTCGCAGTTCGGTATTGATTAGTTTGAACTGTTGTTTTTCAAATCGTAAACGTTTGAGAATTTTGCTGAAGAAGGTTCCTTTGTATAAATCATCTTCTGAAATCGTTGAAGCATTAACAAGTTCGACAAACGCACTATCAAGCGAAAACTGGGTTTTAAGGTCGGCGTTGAATTTCGCTTTTTTAATGTTTAATTCGTTCATGCTCATGGCGCGGCCTTCTATGGTTCGCGGAATTTGAAGGTAGATAAACCGCCCGATTATTCCACTGACAACCACCGCTACCATGCTCCAGAAACTGATGGCTACCAAGCCACCAAACTTAAATGCGGTGTGATAGAGCACCAAAACGGGGCCAAGCGAACAAAGGAAAATATGAAATTCGAGCCAGTGTTTTAGAACTCCCAAACGAGCCAGACTTCGAAATCTTTTTCGCGCCATGTACCCGAAAACACCCACTGTCATCAGCAGTGCACCAATAATTCCTGCGCCGTGGCCAATGAAACCACCTGGTTTCAAAAGCTCATTTTGATCGTGAAAAAAGCGTTGGTCATGATCGGTGAGGTAATAATCTGTACCATAAACAGCCAGGTAAATAAATACAAACACCGTAATTGTTACCAGGGAGAAGAGGTAGATTTTATGTGCCAATCCAGACATATGAGTTGTGATTTAGTTAAAAGTAAACCTTTAAAGATAAAGATATTTTACTATCTCAATACGTTCAAAATGGCACATAAAGTATTCGGTATGATATTTTTATTTTGTTTTAGCCGTTTAATCCTGGTGAAATAATGTAGTCAATTGAGATTCCCATAAATCTTCAATGCCGAATAATGTTTAACGAACTGTAGTTGAGTGCTGTACTAATTGTTTTTCTAAAACAGTTGATCTGTTTGTTTTGAATACACAGCAGTTTATTTTGTCATAAACGTCCAACTTAAATCACCATATACCCAATTTTCTGATTGATGAAGGTCGAGTACGGAGACGTTGCCATTTTCTGTTTTTAGCATTTTTGTTGTGTATTCTCCTTTTTCAAAATCGAAAGTTGCTCCATCGTCGTCGTATAAAACAAACGAACCATTTGCTTCCCCATAAACCCTGATTTCGAGCGGGGTGTCTTCTTTCCAGTCGGAGGTTTGGCGAATGGCCGGCATCATCGGAATAATACCCCCGTCTTTTACAAAAAGGGGTATTCGTTCGAAACCTTTTTCTACCTGAATAATTTCTCCGTTTCCCACAAATTTACCGGTGTAAAAGTCGTACCAGTTTCCTTTGGGTAAGATTACTTGTCTGCCTTCATCTCCATTAAAAAGTGGGGCAACCAACAAAAAATCACCCATCATATATTGGTCTTTTACCTCTTTTTTTACAGCTTCTGCATATGGATTTTGGGTTTCATCCAATTTGCTTTCTTCTATATCTACTGTGGTTTCAAATCCTTCTTCGAGGTTCATCCCTCTGAAAGGTGGTGTCCCGTTAAAATGATAGTCAGCAAATGTTGAATATAAATAAGGAAGCATTTGCATGCGTAAAAAGGCAACTTCGCGGCACTCTTCATAAACATCTGGGTACGACCATGGCTTTGTGCCACTTGCCCAGGCGTTTAACATGGCCAAAGGCGAAAAACAAGTGGTCTGCATGCGCCGCATCCATTCTTCCCCGCTTCGACTGGAACGTACTTCAGGAGTCCACAAAACACCACAATTCCCCGCATTGATCAGTGCAGTAATAAAATCTTTGTGGTTGTAATAATCGTTGTAAATTACATACGGGTACGATACCGATCCGGCATTGGCAGCCCGTATTAATCCGTAAGTACGTTCATTTTTTTTACGATAAATTTCATCGGTGAGGGTCATCATTTGTGTGCCGTAGGTTTGACGCATTTGTTCGGCATCCAGTCCCGAGGGGAAAGTGGCCACATCGGGCCATAACCAGCGATCATAACCATCTACTTCATCCATTTTAAATCCACTGATTCCAATATCAAGCAGGTGCGTTTGAAAATGTTCCTGCATAATATTTCGCGCTTCCGGAATGGTATAATCAGGAACAATCCCATTCCAAACGGTGTGTGAGCCTGCATAGGATTTTATTTTTTCATACAACTCACCTTCAGGCCAAATGTACGGGTTCATCCAAAGGTTCAGTTTTATGCTCTGTTGATTCATGTTTTTAGCAAATTCATCCGGATTGGGATAGCGGCTTTTGTCCCACTCAAAAGTACATGGATATGATTTGCTATGCCAGCCCGGTTCTATACCAACCACATCAAGCGGGAAGTTGTTTTCGACAAAACCATGTACTTCTTTCTGAATATCACTTGTGTTGTATAAAGTTGGCGTACGTTGCCAAAAACCAAGTCCCCATTTGGGAGGAAGCACACCACCACCACAGTACAAGTTAAATCGTTGAACCACATCCAGCATCGATTCTCCGGCAAATAAAACCAATTCAACACCTTCTGCCGGAACAACAATTTCCAGATTATCGGAATAGGGTTGTGCAGTCCAGCCATCTCGTGCATTTCTATCATAAAGTTTGGGTGGATTTTTCGTATCGGTTCTTACTGTAGTCCCCACATAAACATCAATGTAACGGGCAGCATTTATTAAAACTCCATATCCTTTCGATGAAAGATAAAAGGGCACGGGAGCATGTGTTCTGCCATTATCGGTACCTCCGTAGTGATCCATGTGTAAACGCAAAATTCGTCCACGTTGCTGAACGGTTTTATAGTTTAAGCCCAAACCATAAATCTGTTCTTCTTTTTCAAGCGGAAACCTCAGAAAAGTTTTCCCGTTTTTTGTAAATGCTTGTATTTCGTTGGCTGAAATTGGAAATTCCTGTTCTGATTTTTGGTTGAGTGTTTCTTTTCGTGGTGGCTTATTGGCAACAGAAAGCAGGTTGAAATCTTCCAGTTGATTTACGATCGAATTCCAGACTCCCGGGAAAGTTTCGTGCCATTCCGGATTAAAGGATTCGGTTTTAATAGTGGGATTGGGAGTACAAGAGATTAGTAATATTACTGTGGTAAAAAAGAAGATGACTTGTTTCATTGGTCGTTGGCTGTTTTAGTTTCACACGAAAATAGAAAAAATAGAACAGACATTTGTCGGCAATTGTAACAGAATCCTTTTGTAATGAAGTTTTCTATTTCTGTTTGATATCCATTAACACACCTCCTGTGTCTTTTAAAAGTCCAACCGACCATGTTATAATAACAAAGGAGCTGATAATGGCTGCAATGGTATCGATAAAAGGAATTTCCCAGATCATGGCTGCGGTTAAACCAAAAATAGCTGCTAAACTGGTAAGTGCATCGGCAAGAACATGCACATAGGCAGCCTTAATATTATGATCGGAGTGTTCATGATTGTGATGTAAAATTAAGGCGCTTAAAATATTTACAATGAGGCCGATAATGGCTACCAGAATGGCATCCTTGAAATTAATTACATGAGGATGAAAAAAGCGGTCAAAGGCCTCAACCAAAATAACTAGTGCAAAGATGAGAAGCATTAAACCACTGGTATAACCTGAGAGCGACAGAATTTTACCCGAGTCGCCGGTAAAGGAATCTTTTTTCGAAACTTTTCGCACAAAAATGTATGCAACCCAGCTTAATCCAATGGCCAGCACATGCGATCCCATATGAATTCCGTCGGCCAAAAGTGCCATGGAACCCGATGTTATTCCAAAATAAATTTCGACCAACATGGTAATGGCAGTTAAAATTACTACCCAGCTGGTGCGTTTCCTGTTTTTATCTAAATGCGCTTCGTTCATCCCTAAAAACTTAAACATAGTAAAAAGTTATCCGGTGCCAGTAACCTGCACCGGATAACTTTATTTAAGGAATAACCAATCAGCCTAGTTTTTGTTGTCGGCTCTGTCGTATTTGCAACAGCCCGGAAGTTTATCATAAACTTCGGTGCTAGCTTTATGGTTCGGTGTGTCGTGCCCAACTTTTGCAATGGCCACTTCAATTT
This sequence comes from Draconibacterium aestuarii, assembly GCA_026671195.1. Taxonomy (GTDB): domain Bacteria; phylum Bacteroidota; class Bacteroidia; order Bacteroidales; family Prolixibacteraceae; genus Draconibacterium; species Draconibacterium aestuarii. The sequence continues at coordinate 68,176 of JAPOHD010000027.1, forward strand.
TGTCTAAACTGGTTTTTTCATCATCAAAAACCACTTCCAGCTTTTTGGTTTTTTTATCCCAGTCGGCTTTTGAAACTCCTTCAACTGTCATTGCGGTTTTTTCGATACGTTTTTCGCACATTCCGCAATTCCCTGAGACTTTAATCTTTTCCGTTTTATTTCCTGCAAAAACGGTAAATGCGCCCATCACAAAGAGGGCTACTAAACTTAAAACTTTTGTTTTCATTTTTTTAATTTTAAAAGATTTAACACCATTTTTTTTAATTTTTCGATGAAGTCCCGCGACAAATTGTCCCGGGGAACTTTCATCCTTCCTTTTCTCTTTATAAATTTACTAAACAATTGATTATCAGCTATTGCTCTATTTTTTAAAAGATTTGCATAATTTTATTTTTTTGCCATTTTTAATTACTTTTTGATCCCTGAAAATTGAGCATATAGGAAGTATCTCCTTCAAACATCCTAAATCGATAGCCAAAAGTATGGTTCATTGGATCAAATCCGCCAAAATGTTCGTCTCCGTCCTTGTGCTCGTCGTCCATGTGATGTTGCCATTCGGTTTCGCCATTAGTGATGTCACCCATCATTCCACCGCCCATGTGACCCTGTCCATACATGTGTCCGTACATGTGTTCAAAGTCGTCGCCGTTAAGGCAAACCATTATACTATCGTGATTATCGAAATAGTTGAGCATAAAAGTGGTATCAATGTCATCGTTGTAACAGTGCACTTCGATCTGCCCATCGCCTGTTTTTGTTACATCGGCCGTTGCACTGGTGCTCCCCTGCATAGTTTCGGAGGCACTTTTTAACCCATTGACAGTTAAAGTACCCACATAAGTTCCTTCAATTGAATTATCAATTGGTTCTTCTGTTTTATTACAAGCAGCCAATCCAATTATTACGGCCACTACTAAAAATAACTTTGCTTTTGTATTCATTTTTTTACGTTTTTAATGATTAGAAATTTTAAATAACTTTAAGGAGCCGAAGCTCTTTTCCAACAAATCTTTTTTATTTTATTGTTTCTCTTGTTTCCCCACAACTTAACATCATATCGCCAAAATAAGGATTTCGAATTTCGTCCGTTTCGCTAAACCAATAAGCTCCTTTGTCACCGTTTGCCATGGGGCAGTATTGGTAATAAGCTGTGTCGTTTGCCAATCCAAACATTTTCAAACTTTTATAAAAAGCCAGATTAAAACGGGCAAACTCAATTCGTTGTTTTTCAATATCGGCAGATTTGGCAATTGTATTAATGGAGCTGTTTAGTGTTTTTAGCTGATCCATCCAAGCCATGTGGGCGTCGCCTTTCAGCAATTCCATTTGCACCGATTGGATTGACTTTTCAACTTTTTGCGCTTCCTGACTCACTTTCTGAGCATCGGTAGCAACAAAGGCATCTTTCATCTTCAGGTAAGTTTCATAAACGGCAGTTAACTGTTTCTTAAAAGCAGGATCGGCATCAACAGGTTTCATGGTCATATCTTCCGAAGATTGAAGTGTTTTGCTTCCCGATTGACTACCGTTTCCCATATCCATTCCCGGCATTTTTCCTGCGCCTGAATCACCACCTTCTGGGTTCATCATACTCTGTAAGCCCTGTAATTGTGCAGCAGCATCAATTTTGAAAACACCATTAACCGCAATTTCTTCGCCTTCATTTAATCCTTCTTTCACTACATAAAAATTACCTGCTTCCGGTCCCAGAACAATTTCTCTGTATAAGAAAGATGGATTTTCTCTGTCCTGAACTTTTACATAAACTACGGCTCTTTTACCCGTCCACAGCAGGGCGGTTTTCGGAATCAGAATTTCATGGCCCGAACCTGCAATTTTTGATTCCAGCATTCCGGTAGTAAACATTTCGGGTTTTGCTTCTTGTTTCGCGTTATTTAATTCAACACGAACTTTTGCAACCCGGGTTTTCGAATCGATAAACGGGTCGATAAACGAAACTTTTCCTGAATACGATTTACCGGGAATTCCCTGAATGGTGTAATCAACTTTATCGTTCACTTTTATCCATGGCAGATCGCTTTCATATGCGTCAAACAAGGCCCAAACCCGTGTCAGGTCAACTACCTTAAACAGACCTGTTCCTTCTTTTACATAATCGCCCAGTGCAACATGCCGCAGAATAACCGTTCCAGAAATGGGTGAAAGCACATCAAAATAAAGAAGTGGTTCACCTTTTTCTTCAATGTTTTTGATTTGTTTCTCGTTCAAATCCCAAAGTTTTAATTTTCCTTTGGCAGCAGTATAAAGTGCCAGACGTGTTTCTTTGTATGAAACAGCTTCCAGAAGTTCACGCTGGGCTGTAACCAATTCGGGCGAATAAATGGTGGCCAGTTTTTCGCCTTTTTGAACGTTTTGCCCTTCAAAATTCACAAACAGCTCCTCAATCCTTCCTCCAAAACGGGCCGTTATTTCCGAAATGCGTCGTTCATCCTCTTGTATTTTCCCTTGCAGAAGAATTGATTTTTGAGGAGAGCCTGAACTTACGATCATGGTTTGAATGTCAGCCAGTTTTGCAGCCGATTCGCTCATCATTATTTCATTCGGATTTACATTGTCACCTTCTGTTTGCATTGATGAAAGCGGAATTAAATCCATTCCGCAAATGGGGCAATCGCCTGGGTTATCCTGTTTTATTTGCGGATGCATGGAACAAGTCCAGGTAGTTGGGTCTTCTGACTCGTGGTCGTGCCCTTCGTGGTTTTCAATCGCATTCTCCGACATAGTAGTTTTACTATTTGAATGAAAAAACAACCAACCCAGAAAAATGCCAACAACTAAAACTCCAAGTATCAGCTTGTAGTTTTGTTTTATATTTTGAATTAAATCTTTCATTTTGTATTCTATTAATATTCAATAATCATTAATCAATAATGAATTTCTTATTTCCCCATTAAATAATTGATGAAGGAAATGGCTGCTTGTTTATCTGCTTTTGCCTTTTCTCCTTCAAGATTGTATGCCAAAACTTTTCGTTCCATTCGTAATATCTCTTCAAAGTTTTTGCTTCCGGTTATGTATTCAGTTTCCAAAAGATGCATCGATTTTTGAGCAAGCTCCAGTTGTATTTTATACAATTCAATTCTCCGGTTAGCATCGAGATAATTGTTCCACCCTTTTTCAAAAAGTGTTTCAAGCAGATTTGTTTTGTTCACTTTTTCGTCGGTTTTTGCCGCTTCCAGGTAAACCACTTCCTGAATCATGGCTTTGTATTTATTCCGGTAAAGTGGAATGGTAATGCCAACCATTGGAAAAACAAATGCGTCTTTCCCCGACATATTATTATTCCCCTTTCCAATAAAAGTATAGTCGAAACCCACATTTATATTGGGTTTCCCCATTTGTTCGGCCACCTCGCGTTTATAAGCAAGTGCTGATTGTTGAATCTCGAGACTAAGCAACTGATGATTAAAAAGTGCTACAGAATCGAGTGCTGCCTGCTTTGAAAGCGGGAAATCGTTGGTCCACAAATCAACAGGAACTTCAACCGGAATATCGCTATTCACATCTAAAAGATTATTAAATGTAGTTTCCAGAAAACGTTCCTTGTCTTTTAGCAGAGCCAGCTGATTTTTCAACTCATTTATTTCCATTTCAAGCCGATATTCATCGACCATCGAAACCAAACCGGCTTCAATTTTTATCTCAGCCAGCTTTTGAAAAGTTTCCAGAATCTCCAGGTTTTCAATGGTAATTGCCATTGCTTTTTTGTTGAGCCAGAGATTGAAATAAGCCGCTCTTACATCGTTGAATAAACGCGATTTTGTCTCCTCGAAAAGTTCGTATTTTGCTTTTGCAGCCTCAATTGCAGCATTTTCTTTTGCTTTTAAAGTGCCAAACCATGGAAACATTTGCGAGGCCGTCAACTTAAATTGCATCGGCCCAACCCGCGTTTCCACCGGACTAATAAAATATCCGAAAGCGATTTGTGGGTCGGGCAAAGCATTTACCTGCGGCGCCACTTCAAGTGCTGCCATATATTCGTTAAACCGTACTTTTAATTCCGGGTTATTTTCAGCAGCAATCTTTAAATAATTGTTTAGCTCGTCCTGTGCTGAAAGCGTTGAAGAAATCAGCAACAGAAGTATTCCGATTATTAATTTATAATTCTTCATGATTCTCAGCTTTTTGTTTTTTGATTTCTTTTTTTACCACTTTTTCCTGCCACATGCTGTAAAGTACCGGAACTACAAACATGGTCAAAACTTCAATTGTCATTCCGCCAAACAATGGGATGGCCATCGGAACCATAATATCGGAACCTTTTCCGGTGGAAGTAAGAATGGGTAACAATGCAATAATTGTAGTTGCGGTGGTCATAATTGCCGGCCGAACTCGTTTTGAACCTGCTTCAAGAACCAATGCACGTACTTCTTTAACCGATTTTGGTTTCTGTTTTTCCTGCAACTGTTTTATGTATGTTGAGATTAAAACTCCATCGTCGGTGGCAACACCAAACAGGGCAATAAATCCTACCCAAACCGCAACACTCAGGTTTATTGTTTTTACCTGGAAAAGATTTCGCAGATGAATTCCTGTCAGTTCACCGTTCATAAACCACGGTTGTCCGTACAACCAAAGCATAATAAATCCGCCAGACAAAGCCACTATAATTCCGGTAAAAATGAGTGTTGTTGATGTAACCGACTTAAACTGGAAGTACAAAATCAGGAAGATTATAATTAGCGAAATTGGAACCACAATCATTAAGCGTTTTGTGGCCCTGATTTGGTTTTCGTAATTCCCGGTAAATACATAACTTACTCCGGCAGGCACTTGGAATTCACCCGAATCGATTTTATCTTTTAAAAAACGCTGTGCATTTTCAACTACATCCACTTCTGCAAAGCCTTCCTTTTTATCAAAAATTACATATCCAACCAAAAAGGTGTTTTCGCTTTTAATCAATTGAGGGCCTCGTGTATATTCGATGGCTACCAAATCGCCCAATGGAATTTGAGTTCCGGTTGGTGTTGGAATAAGTATTTTTTTGAGATCTTCGGGATTGTCACGGTATTCTCTTGCATAACGCAAACGCACCGGAAAACGCTCACGTCCTTCGATGGTAGTTGTTAATTTCATGCCGCCAATTGCGCTGCTGATAATCGTTTGCAGATTCTGAACCGTTATTCCATACCGTGCAATGGCATCTCTGTTAATTTCCATCTCGAGGTACGGTTTTCCAACCACACGATCGGCAAATACCGACATTCCCTGAACGCCATCCACTTCTTTTAGCAAATGTTCCAGTTCGTAACCTGTTTTTTCAATACTTTCCAAATCTGGCCCGAAAACTTTTATTCCCATTGGCGCCCTCATTCCGGTTTGCAACATAACAAGGCGGGTCTGAATGGGCTGTAATTTTGGCGCCGAAGTTAATCCCGGAATGGTTGCCTGCGAAATTATTTCATCCCAAATGTCGTTGGGCGATTTTATTTCATCGCGCCACTGCCTGAAATATTCACCATTTTTATCTTCAATCAAATTCTCTTTTCCAATTAGTCGAAACCCTTCTTCCTTTGGATTATACGTGCTTCCGTCAATTAAAATGAATGCATCGTTTTTATCCACTTTAAAACGCATCCGGTGTCCGTCTTCATTTAAAATGTATTCCGGTTTATAATTAATCACGTTTTCGTACATGGAAGTTGGCGCCGGGTCGAGGGCAGAATTTACACGTCCCCATTTCCCAACAACCATTTCAACCTCAGGAATCGAATTCACCTTTTTATCGAGAATACGAATTACTTCGAGGTTTTCTTCAATTCCGGAATGCGGCATTGTAGTTGGCATTAACAGGAAAGAACCTTCATCGAGCGAAGGCATAAATTCTTTTCCGATTCCGGGAAGTGTATTGTTTAAGCTTTGATAAACGCCTGTGTTTTTTACAAATTGAGGCATAAAACCAAACAACTTGTCGAAACCCTGCCAACTTGAAATTCCAAATAATACAATAAAAATCGGAAGGCTCAGAAAAGTCCATTTGTATTCCAGACACCAGCGTAATATTTTACTGTAAAAAACAACAACCAAAGCCAACGCTCCTAATATTGTTCCCACAATCAGAATTACAAATAAGAAGTTGGCAAACATCGAATTTTGTGCTCCCAGCGGCAACCAGGCCCTGGTCAGAAAAAACACAACTATAACTACTGTAATTCCGATGTTAATATAATTTGCCCAGGCCTTTTTTGTTTCCGGCCATTTTTCCGAAAAGAAATTATTTAAACCGTAAGCAGTTAATGCTAGTGCAATATAGTTGCCTGTAAAAGCCGATAACAACAAACCTGCCAGCACAAGCACAATACTCAGTATTTTTTTATACTTGTTTTTATCGAAGCGAATGGAAAAAACCATATGTGCCAGCGTTGGAATAATTATCAAACCAATTAACAATGCCGAAAGCATGGTAAAAGTCTTGGTAAATGCAAGTGGTTTAAACAGTTTCCCTTCGGCTGCTTCCATGGCAAATACAGGTAAAAAACTTACAATAGTTGTAGCAATTGCCGTAATTACTGCTCCTGCCACTTCGGTAGTAGCTTCATAAACCACATTCAAAAGTTTTTTCCCACGTGCGCCTAAATTTCCGGGCAGTTCGGTGTGCCTTATAATATTTTCTGTAAACACAACGCCAACATCAACCATAACTCCAATGGCAATGGCAATTCCCGAAAGCGCAACAATATTGGCATCAACACCAAAGCGCCGCATGGTTATAAAAGTGATTAAAACTCCGATGGGCAACAAACTGGAAATAAGAAATGAGGCACGCAAATTCAGCACCAAAACAATCACTACCAGAATGCTGATTAACAATTCCAGGCTAATCGCTTCTTCCAATGTTCCCAGCGTTTCCTTTATTAAACCGGTACGATCGTAAAACGGAACAATGGTAACTTTTGAAACCGTTCCATCGGCCAGTGTTTTTGAAGGTAGTCCGGGCTCAATCTCTATGATTTTTGCTCTTAAATTGTCGATGGTTTCCAGCGGATTAGAGCCGTAACGCGCAACCACCACTCCACCAACTGCTTCGGCGCCACCTTTGTCTAAACCTCCGCGGCGTGTTGCCGGACCAAAATTAACTTTGGCTACATCTTTAATACGAATTGGAACATTATTCTGAACAGCGACCACACTTTTCTCCAAATCTTCGAGACTTTTTATGTAGCCAATTGCACGTACCAAATATTCAACGCGGTTGAATTCAATGGTTCGGGCACCAACATCGAGATTGCTGTTTTTTACCGCAGCCATTATTTGCGCCACATTTACACCGTGTGCTTTCATGGCATTTGGGTCGATATCGATTTGATATTCTTTTACAAAACCACCAATTGATGCCACTTCAGCCACACCTTTTGCCGATGTTAATGAATAGCGAACATAAAAATCCTGAATGGTTCTCAATTCGTGCGGATCCCAGCCTCCTGCCGGATTCCCGTTTTTATCGCGGCCTTCGAGTGTGTACCAGTATATTTGTCCGAGAGCCGTTGCATCGGGTCCCAATGCAGGCGAAACATCTTCGGGAAGTGTTCCTGCCGGAAGCGAGTTCAACTTCTCTAAAATCCGTGTACGGCTCCAGTAAAACTCTACATCTTCATCGAAAATGATATAGATACTGGAAACGCCAAAAATGGAATTACTACGAATGGTTTTTACCCCGGGAATGCCCAGTAGTGATGTTGTGAGTGGATACGAAATCTGGTCTTCGATATCTTGCGGTGATCTTCCCGGCCATTCGGTGTAAACAATTTGTTGGTTTTCACCAATGTCCGGAATAGCATCAACGGGCACCGGGTCGGATGGTAAAATGCCTGTTTCCCAACCGAATGGAGAATTTATTATCCCCCAGCTTATGAAAATAATCAGCACTAAAAAAGTAACCAGTTTATTTTCCAGAAAAAAACGTATGATTTTATTTAACATGACAATTCAATTATGAATTATTATTGATAGGTAAATATTTGGCCGTAACTTATTCAGTTATACCCAATCAGAATCTTTTTAATTAAAGATTCAACTTATCATAATAATATCATAAAAGGTATACCTGTTTCAGAGAAAGCACTTTTTGGATTGTTGGGGGGGGAGGTGAATCGGTGAATCTAAAACTTGAATTTTCAGTTGCAGGTGATTCTAAAATTAAATCGGCAAACAAATCATGGCTTAAAATATCCAACTCAGCCAAAATTGGTGTAGCTAAAACAGCTGGTGCAGAAAAATCATCTTTCACCTGGTAAAAACTGTCTTCGTTATGGCAACAATCACTGTCTCCACAACACGATTCTGCCTCGTGAAAAACAGAGGCAGATACAAATGAACCACTACAATAATGTTTGGAAACTACCACTCCTACCGTTGAGACCAACAGTAATACAGATAAAATTATATGGCTTAATTTCTTTAACATTATATTTTCGCTCTTAACAAAGAAACATATTTTTTACTAAAATGTTCTGCTTTTGTTGTTCGTTTGCAATACGTTAACAGTATTATACTCTCTCCGCTTTGTACCCAACTCTTTCAATATTCGCAATTAAGTTGTTAATGTTTATTTCTTCCGACGAAATGGTTATCCGTTTTTCCGGATGATTCAAATCGATGGAATAATCAATTACCCCTTTTTCACTTTTTAGAATTGGTTCCACTTTTTTTATGCAATGTGGACAACTTAAATCGGTTTTTAGCACTACTCTTTCCATTTTGTAATTTGTTAACCACACAAAGTTACAATTTGAATTTCGCTGAAATGTTACACAATTTTTGTAAAGTGTTGTAAGATTTTGGTCAGTTCCCGATCTGGTCGAGAGATTTTCGTTCTTTATTTTTCAGATTTCTGAACTGTCCCGGAGTCATGCCGGTTTCTTTTTTAAACTGCGACGAAAGATGCGCAACACTGCTGTAACCTGTACTAAATGCAATTTCGCTGGTGGTTAGTTCTCCATACGATAGCAGTTCTTTTACCCTTTCTATTTTTTGCTTTATCACAAATTTTTCAATGGTAATTTCCTCTTCTGACGAAAAAAGATGACTAATGGAAGAATAATCGGCGCCAATTAATTTTGATAGATGTTCAGACAGATTTACCGGTAATATTTCATTCTTTTGATGATGAATGAGGCTTATAATTTCTGCTTTTACCTGGTTTATAATTTTACTTTTTTTGTCGATCAGTAATTCAAAGCCTTTTTCCAGCAGCAACTCTGAAAGTTCCTGTAATTGTTTGCCTGTGGGTTCTTTATTAATTTCAACTTTGCCGAGTTTTATATCCCGGACTTCGAAATCCATTGCCGAAAAAACGCCATCCACGGTTTCGATACAGCGGGGACAAACCATATTTTTTATGTGTAAAACTGTTGGCATTGTTTTTTTTATTCTGAATGAAATTACCAATTAAATGTCGAAACTAAAAACGCAATTAACTTATAGAAACAAAAAAAGAGCCGAAAGCAAATAAAGCTAACGACTCTCTGTCTCTGTTTTGAAATATATAATCTCTGATTTTAATATCTCGACATCATGGCAGAAATTCCTCCGCCATTTTTTACATTGGTAAAACCTTTACTCATTAACACTTGCTGGGCGTATGCCGACCGGGCTCCTGAAGCACAATACACAATAATTTCACGATCCATGTTATCGCCTAAATCAACCTGCCCCGACATCATATCGTCAAGCGGAATGTTTAATGCATTTGGAAACGCGCCACTCATAAATTCGCCCTTTGTTCGTACGTCGATCACCAATCTTTCCAGTTCTTCGGTACTTACATTTTTATTGGTTTCTGTTTCTTCCAATACTTTTTCCTGCGTACTTTTTTTCTCGATTGGCAACAAAGTCATGCTAAAATTCTTAAACCCGGCTGCTGCTGCATGACGTTGCAAGGACGTGTGTCCACCTGAAATATTGATTACTTCTTTACATCCTGCACCAAGAAGTGTGCGTACAGCCTGGTGTCCTTTTTTGCCTGTTTCATCGTAAATCAGAATAGGAACATCTTTTGGAATTCGTTCGATGTTGGGCTGCAGCATTTCCAGCGGTAAATGGTAGGCACCGTTTAATTTACTTTTTTGGTGTGCAAATACATCGCGAACATCTAAAACAATAACCTGCTGTTTGCTTTCAAGGTAAGCATCCAGTTCCGAAACCAGAATACTGGGTCCGTAACCCGACATTTTGTTTTCAGCCACGTAAGCAGCCATATTCATGGCATCGTTTGCCGTTCCAATTGGTGGAGAGTAGGCAAAATCAATGTCAGCCAGTTCGCTAACCGTTAATTTGGTTGCTGCTGCGGTGGCAAGAACATCCAAACGTTTATCAGCTCCTTTATATCCGGCAGTTTGACCACCCAGTACCACACCTGTTTCTTTATCGTAAATTACCATTACACTTACGGTTTCGGCACCCGGATAATAAGCGGTGTGGTGTTCTTTATGAACCACAACTGCGTCAGCATTCATCCCTGTGGCAAGTGCTTGTTTCAGCGAAAGTCCTGTTGTTCCGGCTACGGCCTCAAAAACACGAACTACCGAGGTTCCGATAGCTCCTTTGTAACTGTGCTGACCTCCTAAAGCGTTTTCTGCCGCAATTCGTCCCTGGCGATTGGCAGGGCCTGCCAGCGGAATGCGAACTTTTTTACCATTTACACGATGTTCGATTTCCACCATGTCACCGGCAGCAAAAATATCAGTGTCAGATGTTTGCAGTTTGTCGTTTACCAACAAACCACCTGCTTCGCCAATGGCTAAACCTGCGTCTTTTGCCAATTGTAAAGTTGGACGAACACCAATTGAAAGCAGAACCATATCGGCATCCAGTTTTTTGCCGTTGTCCAGTTCTACTGAATTCGAATCTATTTTAGTTACAGCTGTTTCGGTGTGTACACCTACTCCAAAAGCTTTTAATTCGCGGGTTATAAAACCAGCTGTTTCTGCCTCCATAATCGACATTACATGCTGCATTTTTTCTACCACATGAACTTTTAAACCTCTTTTAACCAGGGCTTCCACCATTTCGAGGCCAATAAATCCACCACCAACTACTACCGCAGTTTTTGGTGCATTGTTTTTTAAGTGGTTGTCAATTTTATCCATGTCGTTTAGTGTCCACAAACTAAACACATGATCTGCTTTGGCTCCGGGGATATCGGGTTGCAAAGGCAAACCTCCCTGGGCTAAAATCAGCTTGGTATATTCGAAATTTTGTTCCGAACCATTTTGGCTGTTTTTTGCTTTTACAACATGCTCTTCTTTGTTAATGGCAATTACCTGCGTATTAGTAAATACTTTTACGCCGTATTGTTCGTCAAAACTTTCAGGACTTTGTAAAATCAGTTTCGAACGGCTATCAATATCGCCGGCAATGTAGTAAGGTAAACCACAGTTGGCAAACGAAATATCCGGTCCGGCCTCAAGCATTGTAATTTGGGCTTCAGGCGATAATCTCCTTGCTTTGGCGGCTGCTGTAGCTCCGGCAGCAACTCCTCCAATAATTAAAATTTTTTCCATTTTTATTTTGAATCTAAAAATCTGTTTAACTTTTTTATTTCTTTTTAGGTGTAAAGTATGACCACAGGTTTTGCAATTTCCTCAAAAAAGAAATGTTTCATTTGTAATCGGGGAATAATCAATATTTTGATTTAATTAAAATTCGGGAAAGATTTAACTTTCTTTGTTTTCACCTAACAAAACCTCTTCTATTGCCTTAACAAAAGTTTCTTTTGGTAAGGCACCCTGCGCCATTTGCGGCTGACCTTTAACAGGTACAAAAAGAATTGAAGGAATACTGCGGATGCCAAATGCTGCGGCAAGTTCCTGTTGTTTTTCAGTATCTACTTTATAGATGAAAATTTTTCCATCGTATTCTTTTGCCAGGTCATCAAGTATCGGAGCAACTTTTTTACACGGGCCGCACCAATCGGCGTAAAAGTCAACTATACAAGGAACAGTTCCTTCGTATTTCCACTCTTCATTCACCTCGTAATTAAATACATTTTGCTTAAATGTCTCCGTGGTAAGATGGATGACTTTCCCGTCTGATTCAACAACATCGGCGACCTTTGAGGTTTCTACCTGTGTTGCGTTCTCTACTTTCTGATTTTTGTTTTTGTCGTTTGATGTTGAGTTGCAAGCTGCAAACAATACAATGCTAATTGCTAATATCAATAATTTATTCATGTTCATAATATTTAAATATCTATATATGTGTATGCGAAAATAATGAATTTTTTAAACTTTGGTAATAAAGTGATTCTAATGTTAACTACATTTCAAATACGTAAATTTGTTCTGTGTTGCAAACTAAATATTACATGCCCGGAATTCGCGGGATTAGTTTTAGCTTTGAATTTTTAAAATAAAAACCCCATCCTTTTTTCAGCCAGTGTCCGATTATCGGAAGCATAATCATGGTTTCTTTTTTTGTGGTTCTGGAAACATAAGCAGCTCCGTCGCCCGAATCCATTACACAAATGATATTCAGTTTTTCTACATAACTTTTTGTTTTTCCCGATCCAACGATTTGTTGATGAGCATTGTAAGCCGCAACGTCGGCCATTATTTCGGCAACATGACCTTGTTTGGCAGCCCATTTGGGTCCCAGCAGTTCAGCTGAATCGCCAATGGCAAAAATCTCCGGGTGTCCTTCAACCTGGCAGGTTGGAAGTGTTTTTACAAAACCAGCTTCACTTAAAGGTAATCCGGAATCTTTTAAAACTGAATGCCCTTGTCCTCCGGCAATGTATACTATTAAATCGCTTTTCAGTTTGCTACCGTCTTCAAAAAGAACTTCAATTGGAGTAAATCCGGTAATTTTTTTCCCAACGTACTGTTTAATTCTGTAATGTTTAAAGAATTTGCCCAAATTACCAAAAGCCTTTTCACCCATTTTTTTACCTGGTTCAGCCATTGGTGCAAAAAAGTTAAGTTCAAATTTGTCGGCCAGTCCTTTTTTCTTAATGTAAGTACTCATGTTGAACAGCAATTCGAAAGCCGGCCCACCACGCACTGCCGAACCTTTTGTGTCTTTCGGGTTCCCGCCAAAACCTACCGATATTTTTCCTTTACCATTGCGAATAAGTTTGTCCAGTTTGTCTCCAATACTAACGGCTTGTTCCGGTTTCCCGCAAATCGATAAGGTGTTTTCGGCGCCTTTCATCTGAACTTTTTCCATGCCCAGAGCGATGAACAGATAGTCGTAGCTTTGTTCCCCGTTTTCAAGAATAACCTTTTTATTTTCTGAATCAATACTTTTAACCGCCGATATAATTACATCAAAACCGTGTTTCTTCTGCAGCTTGGCCAGTGGCAGCGTGCTGTCGTCGAAACTTATTCCTTTCACCGGAATCCAGATCGAAATGGGATATATAAATAAATAATCGCGGTCGGAAACCAGAGTTACTTTGTAGCCTCTTTTACGTAATTTAATGGCTGCCTCAACGCCTGCAAATCCGCCACCTATTACTAAAAAATGTTTCATTGAAATTCTTGTTAATTCGTTCGGTACAAAAGTATCGGCATGTAGTTAATGCTACAATTTTATTACGATTGGCCAGATGGGTTATCCATATGAAATATGACAGTTTTTTTTCTGCCATACGATAACTTCTGATAAATTCTCCAAACGGCAAAACTTCCCGGTTGTATCCGGATATCCTGAAAGGGCGCAAGTTTAGGGAGATTATGGTGTCCTATCCAAGTACAATTTATATCAATATTTTGTTTGAATTTTTAATAAACTTAATCTTTTATGTATTGAACAATATTTGACTTAAAAGATTATGTATCAGAAAAAGTCGATAACTTTAAAAGAATAATTTTTCCTGAGCCATGTATAAAAAATCGTTTCTAATTTTTCTATTGCTTTTAGGAAGTTCCTTTGCGTTTGCACAAGATAGTTTGCTCACCATTCAACAGGCAGTAAAATCGGCGTATACCAGAAATGCCGAATTGCAACAAATGTGGGCGCAGCTTAAGCAAAAGCAAGATATCTGGCGCACCGAAATGGGAATTTCTGCTCCCGAATTCAGTTATTTCAAAGAAGGGATCGGATCCGGTCCGGGCGATGTTTTTGACGAGAAAAGATTTACCGTTTCGCAAGAGATCGATTTTCCGCTTACTACTTCGTATCGGTTAAAAGGGATCAAGGAGGAGGTTAAAGCGCTGGAATACCGTATTCTATCGCGTGAGAAGGAGATTAAAGCCGAAGTGAAAAGTCAATATGTGGAAGTATTATATGCACTGTTTTTACAAAAATCGAGGCAACATCAGCTTAAGCTGGCGCAGAATTTATACAATGCAGTTTATACGCGTTTTGAAACCGGTGAGGGAAACGGGATTGATTTGATAAATGCTGAATTAAAACTGGACGAGGCAAAAAACGATCTCGACCAAAGTGAGTGGATTTTGCATCAGGCGCGTTACGGGTTGTTTTTTGCCATGGGATTGCCTGTGCAAGAGCAGAAATATTCCATTCAGTTTTCGGATACATTAACTGCAGAAAACATTGAGATTTCACAAATATTTGCGCTTGCTGTTCAGGAAAACCAACCGGATTATGTGGCTTCGGAGCACGAATTTAACGCGTCAGAATATTTTTTGAAAGAAGCCCGAAGCAATATCCTACCCGATATTCGCTTTAACTATTACAAACAAAATCTAGGCTCGGGTTACGATTTTAACGGTTTCGAAGTGGGTTTGAAAATACCAATCTGGTATCCTTTCGAACAAAAGGGAAAAATAAACATGGCCCGCGAAAAACAACAGGAAATTCACTGGAAACAGGAAGAGATCAAACTCAGCATGAAAAAACAGATTGAATATGCCTGGCACAATTATTCGGTAAGCCGCAGCATAATTAACCGCTATAATGAAAATATGAAAGAAAAAGCCTCGCAGTTGCAGGAATTGTCGTTGCGGGCGTACCAGTTGGGCGAAATGGATTTACTTCAATTGTTAAATGCCCAGCAAACCTATCTTACCAGCGAGCAACGCTATTTAACCGCCCTGCGCGATTATTACCTTCAGTTGGTGGCCCTCGAAGTTTTTCTCGAAAAAGATCTTGTTTACTAATCTTCAGAACATAAAAAACAAACAATATGAATCGTTTACTATTAATAATAGCCGGAATAGGGATAACCGTTCTAATATTTTCCTGCAGCAATAAAAAAGCCGGTAATGATGCTACACCTGCGGAACAAACCGAACTTCCTCCTTCGTTACAATCTGCTGATAAAGCCGTTTTTCTGGTACGTCTTTCAGAAAAAGAACAGAATGAATTACACGTTGAAACGCTTGAAGTTAGTAGTAATTTTATCGATTATTCGGTAACTGCGCCGGGAGTTGTGTTTTATGCACCGGAGCATTCCAGTATAATAAGTACACCCATAAACGGGCAAATCAGCAAAATATTAAAACAGGAAGGAAGCCGCGTTAGAAAGGGAGAAGAACTTTATCGTGTGCAAAGTCTGGAATTCGGGAATCTGGTCTCTGAATATTTGCAGGCATTTGCCGAGGAGCAGTTTCAAACCAACCGGTTAACGCGAATAAAACAATTGGTTGAAGAAACCATTAGTTCCCGAAGTGAGTTGGAAAGGGCGACAGCAGAATACCAAAGGGCTGTAGCTTCTTTGCGGGCAACTTATTCAAAATTAAAAGCTGTTGGAGTAAGCGATCAGGAAATAAAATCGTTTACCGGGTCGGAACAAATAGATCCGGTGTTAAAAATTTACGCACCTATCGACGGTGTGATCGAACGTAGTTTTGTTGAATTGGGACAATCAGTAAACGCTCTGGAAAATCTTTCGCGCGTGCTCGATACACGTGTGGTTTTGGTGCGTGGTTATTTGGCACCCGACGATGCACGCTTAATTGTTAGTGGCGATTCGGTTACCATATCGAAACGCGAAAACAACGAAGCAGTGGCAAAAGCCGTGGTAACCTCCATTAATCCTGGCCTCGACGAAGACAGCCGATCGGTAATTACAAACATTATTTTGCCAACCATAAATGGCTGGCCCAAACCCGGAGAAAATGTCCGTCTGGAAATAATAACATCATCGCAAAAAGAGGTGATCGCCATTCCTGTGGAAGCAATAACCTACGATGGAAATCAAGCAGTTGTATTTGTGAAAAAGCAAAATGGCATATTCGAAAAACGTAAAATTGAAGTGGCTGAAATACGCGACGAATTTGTTTTTGTGAACAGCGGACTTGCCAGTGGTGAGGAGATTGCTAAAACAAAAGTGTTTAGTTTGAAAGCACTTTCTCGTTTCGATATCATTGCCGAAGAATAACCTAAATACACAATTATGCTTCAAAATATTATAACATTCAGTATACGACAGAAATTTGTAGCGCTTTCGTTAGTGGTACTTATGGGAGTTGCAGGTTATTTTTCATTAATTCAGCTGCCCATTAATTCGTTGCCCGACGTTACGCCGGTGCAGGTTTTGGTAATTACAAAGGCTGGCCGCTATTCGCCTTTCGATGTAGAGAAGCTGGTGAGTTATCCCATTGAAACGGCCATGAACGGTTTACCCGATGTGGCCGAAGTTCGGTCCATTTCGCAATTTGGTTTGTCGGCGGTTACGATTGAGTTTGAGGAGAAAACCGATATCTTTTTTGCCCGGCAGATGGTAAGTCAGAGGCTGCAATCCATATCCGATGAGTTGCCGCCCGACGTATCCAATCCTCAGTTGGGTCCTATTACAACAGCACTTGGCGAAATTTACCAGTATGTGGTTCGCGGCGAAAATTATTCATTGACAGAGTTACGTGAAATTCAGGACTGGCTTATTGCGCCACAGTTGAAAGTAGTAAAAGGTGTAACTGAAATAAATTCGTTTGGCGGATTTGTAAAACAATACAATGTGGTGGTGCAACCCGGTCGTTTGCGTTTGTTTGATATTGGTATTTCGGAAGTATTGGATGCCATCGCAAACAACAACAGCGTTTCGGGTGGTAATTTTTTGGAGCACAACGGCGAGCAGTTTATTATCCGTGGTTTTGGACAGATCAATAAAATCGACGACATAAAAAATATCATCATTACCAATGTCGATAACAAACCTGTTTTTGTGCGCGATGTGGCCAGTGTTGAAATTGGTACACAAATCAGGCAGGGAGGGGTTACGCAAGATGGTAAAGGCGAAATTGTAACCGGAATTGTAATGATGTTACGTGGTGGAAACGGCCGCCAGGTTATTGGAGCCATCGAAGAGAAAATTGAAAGTATAAACAGCAATTTGCCCGAAGGAGTGACGATTGAGAAATTTTACGATCAGTCGGACCTGATTAACCGGACTACAGCAACACTTTCAACTAACCTATTGGAAGGTGGGTTTTTGGTAATTGCTGTTTTGTTGTTTTTGCTGGGCGAAATTACCGGTGCTTTAATTGTTGCCATGGTTATTCCGTTTTCAATGCTGTTTGCTTTTATCGGAATGCGCGAGTTTGGACTGGCAGCCAACCTGATGAGTTTGGGAGCCATCGACTTTGGAATGATTGTGGATGGTTCGGTGGTAATGGTCGAGAACATTATTCATGGCCTTCAAAAAGACAAAAGTAAAAATAAGGATGAAGTGATACGAAAGGCTGCGCAGCAAGTGGCCCGGCCCATCTTTTTTGGTGTCCTTATTATTTTGATGGTTTATGTCCCCATAATGACATTTAGTGGAATGGAGGGGATATTATTCCGGCCCATGGCCATTACCGTTGCTGCGGCTGTTCTGGGATCGTTGCTGCTGGCACTGATTTTTGTTCCCGCCATTTCAGCCATTGTCTTCCGAAAAGGAGTGAAAGTGCGCAAAAATCACCTGATTAACTGGCTGAAACCCATATATACTAATAATCTTGGGAAATACATGGAACGGAAATGGTTTGTGGTTTCTGCAGCCGGTGCCATTTTTGTGGTTTCGCTCTTTTTAATGACGCGGCTTGGAACCGAATTCCTTCCCGAGTTGGACGAAGGTTCAATTCTGATTGAACAGGTGCGGATGCCATCGGTAACACTCAACGAATCGATCGAGAATGCGAACTGGCTGGGAGGGAAACTGGTTGCTAATATTCCTGAAATACAAACAGTAGTTCCAAAAACCGGGCGATCAGATCTGGCAAACGATTGGATGGGGGTTCACCAAACCGATGTTTGGGTGGTTTTAAAACCGGAGGAAGAATGGCGAAAGGGAGTGGCAAAGGAGGATATAATTACAAAAATTGAGCCTTATTTAAAAACTGAACCGGGGCTGGCGTATAATTTTACACAACCCATTGCCATGCGCGTTGATGAACTGACAAGTGGCGTAAAATCAGATTTGGCGGTAAAAATTTATGGTGAAGACCTGGATGTGTTGAGTGCCATTGGCGAACGCATTTCGGCCATGTTACCTGGAATGTCGGGAACCGATAATTTTTATGTGGAACAAACCGTAGGGCAACCTTATGTTACTATCGAAATCGACCGGGAAGCCGTGGCTTCGTTTGGTTTAAATGTAGACGATGTACAAAAAGTAATCGAAGCCGGAATTGGAGGCCAGGAAGTGAGCCAGTTGTACGAAGGTCAGCGGCGTTTTGGAATTGTGGTGCGTTACCCGGAAGATATTCGCAATCAACTGCATAAAATTCAGGATGTGCCGGTGCATTTGCCTAATGGTGAGTTTGTCCCGCTAAAACGAGTGGCAAAAATAGAGTTGCAGGAGGGACCCCGCGAGATTCAGCGTGAGAATGGCTGGCGCAGGCTGATCGTTGGAATAAACATTAAAAATATCGATCTGGGAACCTATGTCGCCAACCTTCAAAAAGATATAAAGTTGAAAGCCGAAATACCGGCCGGTTATTTTATTGATTATGGAGGAACTTTTGAAAATCAGCGACGTGCCATGCGTCATTTATTGCTGGTGGTTCCGCTATCCATCTTTATTATTATTGGTTTGTTGTATCTGAACTTTGGAAGAATGCGATATGCCATCTTGATTTTGCTCAACCTGCCATTTGCACTTTCGGGAGGAGTTTTTTTACTGTGGATGCGAGGCATGTATTTATCGATTTCAGCAAGTATCGGTTTTGTGGCTTTGTTTGGTGTGGCGGTGTTAAATGGTATCGTTCTGGTCGACCACATTAACGAACTGCGAAAAGAAAAGAAAGGCAACTTGAAAAAACTGATTTTGGAAGGATCGGCTGATCGACTTCGTCCTGTGTTGATGACCGCACTGGTGGCCAGTCTTGGTTTTATCCCAATGGCATTTAACACCGGGCCGGGTTCCGAAGTGCAGCGGCCTCTTGCAACTGTGGTTATCGGCGGATTGATTACATCCACGTTTTTAACGCTTTTAGTACTTCCAATTATTTATTATTGGATGGAAAAACGTAGTGAAAGAAAACAACAAAATAATAGTTAGAAACTCGAAAATTTCATGATCCAACCATCGCTACGGGTGTTGTCTTCTTCCTGAATGCCGGGACCAATTACCACGAAACCTCCGTCGAGGGTATTAATTACTTTGCTGGCCTGGTCGTTATTGAAATGGAGTTGCAAAAGTTTTTCATCCAGCTCGTTGCCGTCGGCATCAACATGTAAAAGCCAGGGACCAACTTTGCCTAAAAACGAAGTGGCTTTTATTCCTGCAACTATAAAATTCCCGTCGGGGCGAATGGTAACACCGTTGCCGCCTTCCGATCCTTCGCGGTCGAAACCTTTGGTCCACAGAATTTCTCCGTGGCAACTGATTTTGTTGAGTACCATATCGAAATCAAAAACCGGGTTTTCCGAATTTATATCGTTCAAACATTTGCCTTTCCAGCCCACTACCATAAAACAACTGTCAGGTGAGCAGCAAATACAAGCCGGCCAGGCTTTTTGTCCTGGAGTTTTTATCCACGAGAACCATTCTTCTTTGCCTTCCTCGTCGGTTCGGAAGGCCAAAATATCGCAGTCGTTTTTCCCGGGTTCAGCAACACTTCCGGTAAGGGCAAAACCTCCAACAGGTAATTTTTTTATGGATTTTATACAACCATTTAAGTTATCCATAAATGTTTTTTCCCATACAATTTCGCCTTTACCATTCATTGCTGCCATCCAAAGTTTTGTGTTAGCCGGATCGCTTCCCTTCCCTCCAACAATAACACAATTTCCTTCATCGAGTGCCACAATATCTTCAACAGACAGATACTCATCAATAGTAAATTGTTTCTGCCACAATTCTGATCCGTTTTCATCAATTTTGACTAAAAAGGGCGTGTTTGTGTTTTCCTTTTCGGAGGAACCAACAAGAATGTAACTTTTGTCTCCTAACTGGGCAATTCGTTTGGGAATGTCTTTGTTTTCAGTTCCCAACGTTTTGGTCCAGATTGTATCGCCATTCGTGTTGTATCTTAAAATCCAGTATTCTAGCGATTTTGATTTTACTTTTCTGGCTCCTGCAACCGTATACCCCGTATTTGTATCTTCAATAACATCGGTAAAAAAGTCCACACCATATATTTGTGAATATTTTTGCCAACTTATATTTGTAGGCTGACAAACTGATGTTGCTGATAAAGCTGCAAGAAAAATGAGTAGCAGCAGGTACGTTGTTTTCAAGTTTTTCATACGGCCCGGGTTTTTTCCCATATACGTTAAATCAGGGGCAGGGTTAACATAAATGTAGATTGTTTTAATCACGATGAATGATTAAACAGGAGTTTGAAGATGGGGAGAGGTCGATGTCGATGAACCCGGTACTGTCAATCGTTAAAACACCAGATGTTCTAAATGTGTTTCATTCATTACGTCGGAGATCGACCAAAAGTGAATATCGCCGGCAGTAACTTTAAAAACTTCGCTGTAAGGTTCAAGATTTTGGCCGGCGATATCGTCAAGAAACAGGCGCTCTTCGTGCAGCTTGTGTATCATTTCCGGATCTTTTACAAATTCAGCTTTTCCAGTTAAACGCATTTGTTTAGCCTGTGAAAAGTCGTGTGGATTGTTGTAGAAACAAAGCTCAACCTTAGGATTTTTGTGCAGTTGTTTACTCATTTCTTTTGGTGATAAAGTTCCAAAATAGAATCCCGTTTTATCTGCAAAAAACAGGAGAATTGCCCGAACATGAGGTTGGTCGCCATCGGTTGTAGCTAAAAAGCATACCGGATTATCTTTGGCAAAGTGAATGAATTCATCGATTTTCATGATTAAAAATTTTGGTTAAATGATAAAAAAGAACTGATATATAATCTATTGTTGTTGTTAGCTGAAATGAATTGTCTTCATTGTTTTCTTTATTGTTTTTAGTTTCGGTAGTGCATAATAAAAGTGCACTTTTATATGGCTTCCAATCGTGCGCTTGTTATTAATTCTTTTCCAATCTGGATATACGAATTGGCACATCCAACCCGATTACAGGCACCAATAAACGAATCAAACTTTACTTCTTTGTCCAGAAAAAGTGCAAAAATATCTCCGCCACAGTGGCATTTCGAGAAAATCGGTAAGGCAGCATCACATTCAGGACAACTTAAGTTGTATTGAGTTCCTTCGGTCAGCTCAATTCCAATGGCAACACGCAATTCACATCCATACACCGGGCTTAACGCTATTTGTCCTGTTTTTTCGCCTTTCGAAATTTTAAGCAGAATTCCGTCGAACTCATTAAACCGGGCATTTTTTGTAATTAAATTGTGTCCGTTCGGACAATAACATTCCGTAAAAACAAGTAATTTCTCCTCATCGCAAATTGGCCGGTGCTTCTTTGGATTAGGAAAAATAAGCATGCCTTTTTTATCAAATATACTCATCTTCATTTTTGTTTTTAGGATGAAGAATTTCCGGAATCAGTTCATTTAAAAGGGATACGATCTTTTCTTTGATTTCGTTGTATTTTATGGCCAATTCCTCTGTAAAATATTCTGAGAAGACCATGTCTTCTTTAATTTCTACAGTAATGATGTACATTTTTTCCGGAATTTTAAGATCGAGTGATTTTCCCAGTTCAAGTGCCGTTATAAAATTTGTGTCGTGTAGATTGGATAGGTGCAGTGTTTCTTTAAAATTAGCAGGAGTGTAGAGGTTTACTTCGCCTATTTGTCCGTCAAAAGATTTTATGGCATCGATAAAGATAACGGTTTTGTAGCCTTGAATAAACTCCAGGATTTCAATGCCGCCGACATTTAATTTCTCGAAATCAACAGGCTTGTTACGGTATTTTTCTTTCAAAAAATCGCAGAGTTTCGGGCCAATGCCATCGTCGGTTAAAATGTCGTTTCCAACTCCAAGTACTAATATGTTTTTATCGTTTTTTGGCATATTTTATTTTACGAAAAAAGAGCTATTTTCGTTGTAGCGAACGGATTAAAGTTCCGTCTTTTTCGCGAATATTAACAATCATTGGCATTTCGCCCGGCAAGCTGTGTGTTGCACACGAGAAGCACGGATCGTAGGCCCGGAAAGCCATTTCAATCATATTCAGAATTCCGTCAGTAACCACAATTCCTTTTTTTATTAATCCTTGTGCTGCTTTTTTTAGCGACATACAAATGGCTGCATTGTTGTTGGTTGTTCCAACTATAATATTTGCTTTGGTTACAATGCCTCTTTCATCGGTAAAATAATGGTGGGTTAGAGTTCCACGCTGCGCTTCAACAATCCCAATTCCTTCTTTTGGTATTTTTGTGATGGGAGTCCTTAGTTCTTTCCCTGTAATCTCTTTATCCGTTATCAATTCGTACATTCTTTCGGCCGAATACAACAACTCGATCAGGCGCGCCCAGTGCATGGCCAGGGTTGCATGAACCGGTTTGCCGCCCAGTACGCCGTACATTTTTTCGTATTCCTGCTGAGCCAGTGGCGTTGCCATTCCATCGGCAGCGTTTAGGCGCGAAAGGGGCGTGGCATGGTAAACGCCCGAATCGATTCCTTCAACAAATCCTTTCCATCCTATCTTTTTCAGAAATGGAAATTTCAGGTAGCTCCAGGGTTCCACTCTTTCCTCCACAAATTCACGATAATCTTCGGATTTGTATTTGCAGTGCTCGTTTCCTTCTGTATCAACCACCCGAACTTTGCCATCGTAAAAATTCACATGGTTGTTTTCATCGACTAATCCCATGGAATGAAGGTTTAAGGAGTAAGGGCCATTCAAAATAAGATCTACATATTCCTTATTTTCAAGCACAACATCTTCAAAAAGCTGAAGCGAAAATTGGCCAAACTCAATAAATCCCAAAGCCCGTTTTTCGATATCTTCGCGCTGTTCTTCTGTAATTCCTTTTCGCACGCCGCCCGGCATGTTCATTACAACATGGGTTTGATGTCCGCCCAACATAGCTTGTATTTCCTGTGCCATCCGACGTTGCCGAATTACTTCAGTGCCGGTTTTTACGCCCACCTTGTTGATCACACCCAGAATGTTTCGTTGCGCTTTGGCAGCGGTAGGACCAACTACAAAATCGGGGGCAGCAAGGGCATAGAAGTGTGCTGTGTGGCTGTGAATAAAATGAGCCATGTAAAACAATTCGCGCAATTTTTTAGCTGTGGGAGGTGGTTCAACTCCAAAAACCGCATCAATGGCTTTGCCCGATGCCATGTGGTGGCAACCCGGACATACTCCGCATATTTTGGTAACAATTTGCGACAATTCTTCAACAGGGCGGCCCTCGCAAAATTTCTCGAAACCACGCAACTCCGGCACCTGGAAGTAGACGTTGTCGACGTCGCCGGCATCATCCAGAAAAATTTCAATTTTGCCGTGGCCTTCAAGTCGGGTTATAGGATCTATTGTTATCTGTTTCATAATTTTGAGAATTGGTTGGAAGCCGGAAGTCCGAAGCTCGAAGCCAGTTTGTAGTGCCAGGAACATCCTTTTCTCCAAAATTTATTTTTTCTGCATCATACAATTTTCGTTTTTATTTTTCATTTCTGAAGTGGTGCTTGTGCCTGTAAATTCTCCGGTATTTTTCGTCGAAGAATAGACGCCGGCATACTAAAGCGGTAGAAATAACCTGCCGGATCGATTACGTTCTCCAGAATTTTTTCGATGGTTTCCGAAGTATCCCCATCAATCATTGTGGCAACCGACGACATCATTTTTGCTCCCGGATCGATTACATCGGGAGCCGGTCCGTAACATCCGCGGCAGGGCGCATTTACTTCTATACAGCGGTGTCCGCAGCCGGAACGTGTTGCAGGTCCCATGCACAGAACTCCCTGTTCAAGAAAGCAGGTTTCTCCATCGTCGTTAATTTCCCATGGTCGATGGAATTCCTTAATTGTTTTTTTATCTGATTTTTTTCTCGGACACTCGTCGCATTGCGATTTGTCGGTGGCGCCCAGCACTTTCCCCCTGGGGGGAAGTTCATCGCCGCTCACAATAGCCATAAAAACTTCTAATAAACGTTCGGTTTGTGGCGGGCATCCGGGAAGGTAATAGTCGACGTCAACTGTTTGAGCGAGTGTTCGTACATCGTTAAAGAATTCGGGTAAAGTAAGTGTGCCTTCTTTAACCTCATATTTTTCCAAAGGCCTGGTGTGGTTTGGGTTGTTGGTTGATTCCGATTCTTTGTAAATACGATCAAAGATTTCTGTTTTTGTAGACAAATTGGCTAAGCCGGGTATTCCGCCAAGGTGAGCACACGAACCATAAGCAACCAGGATTTTTGTTTTTTGTCGAAGCAAACGAGCCATGTGTTTGTTTTCGCTGTTTCGAATGGCGCCGTTAAACAGGGTCACGTCAATGTCCTGATCGGGCATGGCCTCAACATCGTTGTATTTTATATCGAGTGCAATTGGCCAGAAAACGAGATCGGCATTGGCAACTACATCGAACAGTTTTTCGTGCACATCGAGCACCGAAACGCAACAGCCGCCACAGGCAGCTCCCCAGTAAACTGCGAGCTTTATTTTTGGTCTTTCATTTCTCTCCGCCATAATTCTTCCTCCTAAGTATAAGTTTCAATCACATTTTTTATTTTACAGGGGCCCAGATGCCGGATGGTTTCGGTAAACGAGTCGGCCAGATTGGCGAATTGTTTTCCTTCACTGGCACTGATCCAGTCGAGCCTGATCCTTTCGGGTCTGATACCCAGTTGCACGAAGTATTTTTTTAGCATGTTGTATCTTCTCAGGCATTTGTAATTGCCCGATTGATAGTGACAATCGCCGGGATGACAGCCGCACAGCAAAACCCCATCGGCGCCATTTTTAAAGGCTTCCAATACAAAGGTCGGATCGATTCTTCCCGAACACATCACACGTATGATTCTGATATTGGGCGAATATTTCATTCGCGAAGTTCCTGCAAGATCGGCTCCGGTGTACGAGCACCAGTTGCATAAAAACGAAACGATTGTTGGTTCAAAATCCATGGCTTACATTTTTTCAAATTTATTATCAGGCGACAATAAACCCTGTATTTGAGACAGGATTTGTTGATCGGTAAAATGCCTTGAACGGATTGCTCCGGTAGGGCAGGTAGATCCGCAGGTTCCGCATCCTTTGCACAATATTTCATTTACTTCGGATACGCCTTTTTCTTTGTTAAACGAGATGGCTTTGTAGGGGCAAACACTTACACAGGTCTGGCAGCCACAACAAATATCTTCGTTCACCGTGGCCGTAATTACATCCACTTCTATGGTTCCTACGTGAATGGTGGCCAGAACACGAGCCGCCGCAGCTTTTGCCTGTGAAATAGAATCGGGAATGTCTTTTGGTGCCTGGCAGGTACCCACAATAAAAACGCCATCGGAAGTGGTGGCAACCGGATCGAGTTTGGGGTGTTTTTCAATGAAAAAACTGTTCCCACACATGCTTATCCCGGCAATGTGTGAAATATCTTTTGCATCGGCGTGCGATTCCATAGCCACCATCAGGATAACCAAATCGGCCGGCACTTCAACTTGTTCTTTCGAGAATTGTTCTGTAAACTCAATGAGCATGGAAACTGCCTCTTCCCCGTTTGTTGAACGGATTTCCGGCAATCCGTTTTGCTGGTCAAAACGCAGAAATATTACATTTTTGCGTGATGTTTGGGTGTACAGTTCTTCGCAGCCTTTCCCGAAAGACCTCATGTCTGCATATAAATCGAAGATATTTGATTCCGGCAGAGCCGAACGTATTTGGTTGGCAAATTTTAGTGCGGTCATACAACAGGTGCGCGAGCAGTATTCATGATAGTTGGCGTTGCGGCTGCCCACGCAGTGGATGATCGCAACATTTTTGGGTTCTTTCCCCTCGCAGGTTTCGATCCTGCCTTTTGCGAGCATTTTCTCAAATTCGAGTGACGTTACAACATCGGGCAGTTTGCCGTAGTTGTAGCTTGTGATTTCTGAAGGATCAAAAGGTTGTAATCCTGTGGCAACAATAATATTTCCAAATTTCAGCTTTGTTTCATCGCCGTTTGCCAGCTGTAGTGTTGATTGAAAATTTCCCATATAACCAAATATCTGGTTAATCTGCATCGGTTTAAAAATCCTGATGTTTTTATGGTCTTCAACGTGTCGGATCATTGGTTTTATAAGTTGTCGGGCACTGTAAAAATGGGGGAAGGTCAGGTCCAACTGAGCCGCGTACCCACCTAGTTTTTTTGATTTTTCTACCAGGTAAACCTGTTTCCCGGCGTTTGCTATTTCAAGCGCGGCCGACATTCCGGCAACTCCACCGCCAATAACAAGCGTAGCCGGATTTACTTCTATCGTTCGTTTGTCGAGTGACTCGTGCCATTTTACCCGGTTAATTGCCGCATGAACCAGTGAAACCGCCTTTTTTGTGGCTTTTTCACGATCGGTATGAACCCAGGCTACCTGTTCACGGATGTTTGCCATTTGAAACATCATGGGATTTAGCCCGGCTTTTGCCAGCGCTTTTCTGAATGTGAGCTCGTGAATGCGTGGTGAGCAGGCGGCAACAACCACCCGGTTTAAATGGTGCTGTTTGATATCGCGAATGATCATATCCTGTCCGGGATCGGAACACATGTATTTATAGTTGCGGGCCACTGCAACATCCGGCAGAAATTTTATCTGGTCAACTACCTGATCAACATCAACCATTTTTGCAATATTGGTGCCGCACCAGCAAACATAAACTCCTATTTTTATTTCTTCCATTTTGAACAGTTTTTAATACGATACCGAGAGTTTCGATTTCAATTGCAGCTCACGTGTTTTCTTTTTCATATTCGAGAAATAGATGGCTAGCGGCCGGTACGCCAGGTGCGACCACTTCGAAAAAGCAACAAATGTGACCACCATTGGAATTTCAAAGGCAAGGTGAGCAACATAGGTATAATAAGTGGCGAAAGGCAATCCGTTTATTCTGAAAATATGGATCAGGATTCCGGAAAATGCAACAAGGAAAAGCAATACCACAAAGATCCAGTCGCTGTGGTGTGAGTGTTTAAATATTTGTTTTTTCTTCCGGATTCGGCCTATCATAAAGAAGATTGTCCCGAAAAGAAAACCAGCTGTAATTATATACCCGATCAAACGCTGGGGATGGTACCAGACATTAATGTTGTCGGTTTGAAACCAGCTTAAAAAGAAGATGATAAGAACGAACATGGTAACATAACCGATCATTAAAAACCAGTGACCAAACCAGTACATCCGGCTTTTGTTGCACTTTGAGAAACGAAGCTGAGTGCCGAAGTTGAGCAGCGCTTCACCAATTTCGGTGAAATATAAATACCATGGAATGTGTACTGTTTTATCTTTCAGGACAACCTTGTAATACATGTTGATCATATTGGTTAATAAAAAGAAGGAGAGCGTTAGCAGCACGATGTGGTCGATTCCGGCGATTATTTCTGCCGGAGCAAAAGTGTTAAGTCGGACACCGCCATCGGAGGTTAGCTCGGTTATCATGGGACCGCCAAAAATCAGAAAGGCCGCAACAACACTTAAGAATAAAACGAGCATAACAACGATGTGCGCTTTTGCCGACTTGTACAGCATTCCCGAAAATCCGGTCCAGTCGTACACCGAAGTGAGGTAGCGGCGCAGTGTCATCATTATTTCTCCGGGGTTGGCATCTCTCGGACAGGTATCCGAACAGTCGCCGCAATAGTAACACAGCCACGGATCGGCATTGCTGGCCAGGCTTTCGGTCAGTCCCATTTGGGCTTGCCGGATCGCTTTCCGTGGGAACAGTATTTCCCGTTCGGTGAGCTGGCAGGTGGCTGTACAATTCCCGCAATGGTAACAGTCGTTCCAGTCTTTCGCTCCAAATTTCAGGAGTTCCTTTTTTAATTCAGGATTTATTCGCTGACTCATTTTCTGTCCTCCATTTTAAGTGATAAGTTTTTTGCCCGCGTTCTGATTTCGGCAAGTGGCAATTCGGGGATATTCTTTCTCATGCTTGTTCGAACAATGTGTTGCAGCACTTCCGAGGCGGCAGCCGATGCCTGTGCCACGGTGTCGGGAATATCTTTTGGCCCCTGGCATAACCCGGCAATCAAAACACCTTCAGCAAAAGTATTTACAGGGCTGGTTACATAATTGGCTTCATCCATCCAACCGTCGCTGTCGGTTGTTACGCCACATAGTTTGGCAATTTCAGCCGATCCAGCTGCCGGTTCGAGTCCAACCGATAAAATAACCATATCTACCTTTTGCTCTAAAAGTCGTCTTCCGTCAATGTCTTCACTTCTGATAATCAAATTGTTCTCGTCCATGCGAACTTCTGCCGGTTTGCCCCGAAGAAGATGAACGCCTTCACTTTTAATTCGCTCGTAAAAAGCCTCGTAGCCTTTCCCAAACGAGCGCATGTCGATATAATATTCGTACACCTCGGCATCAGGGATTTTTTCTTTTACAAGGTGAGCCAGTTTCAGCGAGTACATACAACACACCCGCGAACAGTATTGGTTGTGGTTAATATCGCGGCTGCCAACACAGTGAATAATGCCAACTCGTTCGGGCGAATCGCTTTGAGGGCTGAAAATCCAGTCGCCTTTTTTATTTTGTGTTCGGAAGGTAATTTTGCCTTCCGTTGGGCCTGCAGCATTTGTCAGTCGTTCGAATTCGAGCGAGGTTAAAACATTCGGGAAGGAGCCGTATCCATAGTTGGCAAGTTTTGTTGCTTCGAAAGTTTTAAATCCGGTGGCGATAATTATATTTCCAACACACAGTTCAATTTCCGAATCTTTTTCATCGAGATCGATACAACCCGGCACCGGGCAGTTTTTCACGCAAACACCACACTTTTTGCCCTGCACGTAACGACACGCTTCGGCATCGATCAAATATTTGTTGGGAACCGCCTGCGGAAAAGGAATGTAAATGGCTTTACGGAAAGTTGTGCCGACATCGAATTCGCTGCGTGCTTTGCCTGGGCATTTTTCGGCACACGATCCACATCCAATACATTTTGAAAGACTTACCCGCCGTGCTTTTTGTAGTACTTTTACCTTGAAATTTCCGGGAGTGCCGGTTACACTTTGAACTTCGCTGTAGGTTAACAAATTAATACTGGGATGTTGCCCAATTTCAACCATTTTGGGCGTTAAAATACAAGCGGCGCAGTCGAGTGTAGGAAAGGTTTTATCAAACATGGCCATGTGCCCGCCAATGGTTCCGGTTCGTTCAATCAAATGTACTTTGTGGTTGGCATTGGCAATTTCCAGCGCTGCCTGAATTCCAGCAATCCCGGCACCAATGATCAGTGTTTCGGTGCAAACTTTTTTCTCTTCATCGGGCAAAATATCTTCCAGGGCAACATTGTAAATGGCGCACGACAGTAACGCTTTCCCCAGTTCAGTGTTGCCACTTTCCAGAATACCGTGTTCCTTAAAATCTTCGAGAAGGATATTTTCAACATTAAGCTGAAGGTTGGAAAAAACGCGCGCAAAAATGGGTTTTACCATTCCTGTGTCGTAGCCGGCAATTATTATTCGAGAGAGTTTGTACTTTTGAATTTGTGATTTCAGATATTCGATATCCCACAAGGGAAATGTTTTTGAATCCCAAACCACAGCCACATCCTCGTGCGACTCCGAATAGGCAAATAATTCGGTAAAATTAAGTTTGTCTAAATGGCCGTTTCCGGGGTGATACAGGAACATCCCGGTTGTTTCTTGTGTTCTCATTGTTTTCCGTTCTTACATGACTAAATTAAACACAGCATGACTTTGCGCGATGTTTAACTGTTTATATTCAAGATACTTAAAATGAGTCTTTTTTGGCATGATTGAGGTCAGAATATAAAATGACAGAGATCAGCAAATAAACTGATGTGGGTCAGTTTTTTGGGAATGATCAGGCAGGCAGATAAAGCCAAGGTTGTCATTTCGAAGGAGGTACGACTGAGAAGTCTGATTTTTTGGGGAGAGATTTCTCCTCATACTTCGTCGAAATGACAATAAAATGTGAACTTGAAATTCTCAAACAATTCGAAATAAATCTACTTAAACATCTTCGCAGTTCTTTTCAATCCCTCTATATCGGAAAGAATAATCGACCGGCCGTCAATTTCAACCAACTTTTCTTCTTTAAAATCGTGAAGTAGCCTGATTATGGTTTCGGTGGCGGTACCCACAATATTTGCCAGATCTTCGCGCGGTAACGAAATGTTGGGTTTAATTTCATTTTCACCGTCGGGTTTAAACACGCGGTTTAAAATCAACAACGATTCTGCCAGTCGCTCGCGAACCGGTTTTTGCGCAATCGAGATGATTTTATCCTCGGCATCTTTTAACAATTCGCACAAATGCTCTACAATTTCAGCATTCATTTTGGGGTGTTTCTCAATTAAATGAAAAAAGAAGGATTTGTTGATGAAACAAATGACTGAATCTTCAAGAGTGGCAGCCGAAGCCGAGTAACGTTCGCCTTTTAACAACGCACGAATTCCCAGTAAACTTCCTGCCGTTGCCAGACGCAGAATTTGTTCTTTTCCGTCCATTCCCACCCGGTAAATTTTTGCCCGGCCTTGCTCCAGACAATAAACACCGGTTGAAGTTCTTCCTTCATAAAAAATAATGTGACCTTTTTTGTAAAAGTTACAGGTTTTGTTTTCGCTCAGGTTTTTTAAATCGAAGCTGTCGAGTTCATTAAAAAACGAAAGCGCCTTGCTCAAACAAGAGGGGCAGGATGGCCTGATGACTTTCATTTTTTTATTTTTTACACGTTAAAACAGGTTCCAGAGCATATAAAAATCCGTAGAGCAGATTCCATTTGTTGTATGTACGGCAAAATCAGTCTCAGGTTTACAAAGTGGTTTTACTATTACGCAATAGTAACCTTCAATATTATTCATTCGTTGAACACAATATTGAATGTAATATGAAACGAGCATGACAAAAATTTGCCATAAACAAGCATAATTCAAATCATGGGAGTTCCTTATCTGCCAACAGGCAGGCATACTATACCATTGAGAACAAACAATTTTAGGAGTATGAATTGGAATTGTAAAACATATTGTTTCGTCCTTGGTCCTTTTTTAGCCATTTTCTTTTCGTTTAATTCGGTTTTACGAGCACAGGATAATTATAGCGGGCAGCGCCAGCAGATGGTGAGATGGCAGATTGAAGCACGCGGGATTACCAATAAAAAAGTGATTCAGGCATTTCGTCATGTGGAACGACATCGTTTTGTTTTGCCCGAGTTCATAAATGAAGCTTACGATGATTGTCCCTTGCCTATTGACGAAGGGCAAACCATTTCGCAACCTTACATTGTAGCTTATATGACCGATGTACTAGAATTGAAACCGACGGACAAAGTGCTCGAAATTGGAACAGGTTCAGGGTATCAGGCTGCGATTCTGGCGCAGATTTGCGATTCGGTTTATACCATCGAACTTTTTGAAACGCTGGGGCACAAAGCAAAAGCGCTTTTTTCTGAATTGGGTTACAATAACATTTACTGCAAAATTGGCGACGGCTACAAAGGCTGGCCCGAACATGCCCCGTTTGATGCCATTATTGTTACCTGCTCGCCAACCCATGTTCCGCAACCGCTAAAAGAACAGCTGGCAGAAGGAGGAAGGATGATTATTCCGGTGGGAAAAAGTCCGTTCCAGAACCTGGTTTTACTTGAAAAGAAAAAAGGAAAGATACGTGAAGACAAGGTATTGCTGGTTCGCTTTGTACCGATGTTGGATGAAGAGGGAAAAACGTATTAAAATAGTTAATTCCCTTATGGCAATGAAAATGCTTTGATGATTAAAATGAAGAATTAATTTCATGCAAAAACTTGTACTACTACTTTGCCTGTTTGCTGTTCTGTTTACTTCGTGTAATCAGAATCGCTATCGACTATCGCTTCCCAAAATTAATTCAGAAAACCTGAAGTTTGCCCCTGAATATTATTCTGAAAAGCCTGATTTAGCTTCTCCGGCAATAACAAAAGAAGAACGGGAGCTGATACTTTTAAAAACAAATGACGGGCGTTTTACCTGGATGGATGGCACGGTTGAAAACGGCGAACCTTTTAATTACAAACAGGGATTGCAGGGGAAAGGAAACCAATTAATGGCCGACAAAGCGGATTTCCCGCATTTTGCCGAAAAAGGAGTGCACGATGAAACCGAATTGCGAAATACAAAAACGATAACCGGTCGGTCGGTGTCGCAAATAACGGTTGACGGAAGACCATGGGCTTCATCCGGCGTAGGATTTTTGGCCGAAGATGAAACTATTATGTCGGTGATCAGCGCCGATAATCAAACCGTAAAAAAACTCGGACTGACGCATCCTGATATTGCCCGACCATTGTTTCACTTTTGGAATCTGGCACGTGACTTTGAAAAACAGCAGGTAGAAATCAATGTTTTGCTTTACAATAGTCATGAAGTGGAATTCAAAATTCAGGGCAGCCGGGGGTGGCAGGAATCAATTTTTGATGATGAGATTCTGGGTACCGGACACATCGAAATCTGGCGTCAGCTTAGCTTAAAAGAAATTGATTTTCTGAAACGAAATTATTGGCAGCTTTCATCAGACCAGTTTGAGGAGTTACAGAAAATGGTATCGCATTTCCATACCAGTGAAATGGTATTGTTTTACATCAACCGTTATGGATTTTACGAAGGACACACGGAGTACCGGCCTGATCCTGTAACCGTTGCGCTGGTGTTTGGATTAACATCGATCGAAAAGGTACACTTTGCTGCTGGTGGCGATTTATACAGCTATTTTACAATGCATTTTACTCAAAATCCAGATTAATGAAACGCCTGTGGATTATAGTAATACTCACTTTCGGACTTCTGGTTCCTGCTCGTGTTTTGGCACAGGATAGGCAAACCGAAATCGATTCGTTGATAACTTTAATGCGGACAGCCGGGCGGGAATGGAACAATTATGCGGGACCTCTGATAAAAATCGGAGAACCGGCGGTTCCGGCACTGATTAAAAATGTGCAGGATAAAAATCTGAAACAGTGGAACCGGCGAATTGCAATGATGACGCTGAACCAGATTCATTCGCCACAATGGATGGCTCCTGCACGAGCTATTCTGTTCGACGAAAATGAAGACCCGGTATTGCGAAATCATGCCACAGCAGCGCTCAGGGGTGAAAATCTTTCGGATGTAAAAACAGAATTATGGAGACTGTTTACTGATGCTGACAATCAGTTTCACAAGTCGAACCTGGCTCATTTGCTTGTAGGTGCCGATACCGCTTTGGCTTACAGAGCATTTTATGAATTGTATACAACACAGGACGGGCATATACAGCGAAGTGCACTTTTGAATCTTGCCCGACTGAGGCCCGAAGAATCAACCTCCTGGTTTTTAAAAGCACTGCAGGGCAACGACTGGATGACTGCAAACCTGGCAATGGACAGTCTTATAGGTTCCAGCTTCTTTGATGCCGAAGTTTTACTTTCTGTTTATAAAAAACCGAATGTTAATGAAACGGTGCAGTGGAGGATAATTTATGTATTGGGGCATCGGCAGGATGCAGCGATTGTTCCGGTTTTGGTGGAGGCGTTGCAAAATAAATACTGGCTGGTTCATACCGAAGCGACGGTGGGGTTGTGTCGTTTTGAACCTGAAGTAGTGCTGAATGAATTGAAAAATCTGGGAAATGATTCCAGACCTTTTGTGCAGAAGAATTCAAAATGGATTACTCAACAATTAAAAAGGGAGTAGATATTCAGGCACTTAAAATAATTTATGCTGAATGGAAAATAATTAATGATGGTTTGAATATGAGCAGGCAAGCAACAAAAAATGTTCGGATTAAAATCAGGGGGCTGGTTCAGGGAGTTGGCTTTCGTCCGTTTGTATATCGGGCGGCCGAAAAAAACAGGATCTCCGGTTGGGTAAAAAACAGGCAGGACGGATTGCTGATTGAAGCTTCAGGAAAAGAGGAAAGTTTAAATTCGTTCCTGATCAACCTGCGAAATAATTCTCCGGCAGCGGCACAAATTCAGAATATTCAGGTGAATGCTTCTAAAAAAGCACATAAAAAGGGATTTCAAATCGATTCAAGCGACGAAAATCCCAATCAAAGGGAGATCACACAAATTGGCCCCGACATTGCAGTTTGCACCGAGTGTCTCGAAGATATGAAAACGCAGGCGTACCGAGTAAATTACCCGTTTATTAACTGCACCAATTGCGGCCCGAGGTTTTCCATTATTCGCAACCTGCCTTACGACCGTTCTAAAACCACCATGGATGTTTTTGAAATGTGCCCGGTTTGCAAAAGCGAGTACGAAGATCCGCACAACCGCCGATTTCATGCGCAGCCGGTGGCCTGTTTAAATTGTGGACCTCATTACAAAATCAAAACAAAGGAACAAGAAACTGAAATTCAGGACGAGGTGCTTGAGCTTACTTCCGGAATGATCGATGAAGGTAAAATTGTTGCTATAAAAGGAATTGGTGGGTTTTTTATTGCCTGCGATGCCACTAATAGAGAAACGGTGAAACAACTCCGCGAACTAAAACTCCGTGAGGGAAAACCGTTTGCCGTAATGTTTCAGGATGTTCATTCCGTTCAGAATTATTGTTACCTGAATACTGAAGAGAAAGAAATTCTAACGTCGTGGAGACGGCCGATCGTAATTTTAAAATCGAAAAAGAAATTGCCTGAAAGCGTTAGTCGCGGAATCAGAACGGTGGGGGCTTTGCTGCCATACATGCCTTTTCATTTTTTGCTTTTTGAAAAGTTAAAAACCCGTGCACTAATTTTTACCAGCGGTAATTTCCCCGACGAGCCAATTGTGGTTTCAAATACAAAGGCAGAAGAGGAGCTGGCTAAAATTTGCGACGCGGTGGTTTCGTACAACCGCCGGATTTACAACCGAACGGATGATTCGGTGTTGCAGGTTATAAATAAAAAGCCACGATTAATGCGGCGTTCGAGAGGGTGGGTGCCCAACCCGGTTTTTCTTGATGTCAAAGTCGACGGGATTCTGGCAACCGGAGCCGAACTAAAAAACACCTTTTGTATTGGCAAAGGAAACCAGGCAATTCTCAGTCAACACATTGGCGATTTAAAAGATTTTGAAACCTGGTCTTTTTATGAGAAGAACATCAGGCAGTTTAAAAAGATGTTTCAAGTGGAGCCGGAATTAATAGCTGCCGACTTTCATCTCGATTATCTTTCAACAAAATACGCCCTGGAAAGTGGTTTGCCCCTGAATCGGGTACAGCATCACCATGCACACATTGCTTCTGCCATGGCCGAAAACGGGCTCGATGAAAAAGTGATCGGAATTAGTTTTGACGGAACCGGTTTAGGCGACGACGGAAACAGCTGGGGTTCCGAATTTTTTATCTGCGATTTGCTGGAATACGAGCGGAGATTGCATTTTGAATACATCCCACTGCCCGGAGGCGACCTGGCTGTGAAAGAGCCCTGGCGGATGGCTGTTTCTTGGTTGTACAAAGTTTTTAACCGCGAGTTTTTAAAATTCTCTTTACCCTTTCTGAAATCGGTTTCGAAAAACGACCTGAACCGGGTGATCAAATCCATTGACAATAAAATAAACGCTCCGCTAACGTGTGGAGCAGGCCGCTTGTTCGATGCTGTTTCAGCTCTTTTGGAATTGTGCCCACACTCCACTTTTGAAGCCGAAGCGCCCATGCGACTTGAAAACAGAATTGCCCGTGATGTGGATGAAACCTATTCATGGAAAATTTCCGAAACGATAGAGTTTTCAGAAATGTTTATCGAAATTATTTCTGATTTGCTTCAAAAAATAAATCCGGCGGTTATTTCCGCAAAGTTTCACAATACGATTTCTGAAATAGTAGTTGAAGGTGCAGATATAATCAGGAAGGAAACAGGATTCGGAATAGTGGTTTTGTCGGGTGGCACTTTCCAGAATAAATACCTGACTGAACGCACCGAGCAAAAGTTACGGGCAAGGGGTTTTAAAGTTTTCAGCAATTGCTCTGTACCTTGTAACGATGGAGGAATTTCGCTGGGGCAGTTGGTAGTGGCAGCCAAGAGGAGAAGTGTGCAGCCTCAATTGCAGTTTATATAAAAAGTACCGAAGGGATTTAATAAAAATAACCCCGGACTGAAGTCCGGGGATAAGAGATAAGAGGGAGAGTCGGCACAATCGGAAAGTACAGTAAAGTGTAATAGCAACATGTGCCGAAATTGCTCAAGTTTGATTGGAGCACGGAATTAATAAATAGACAATAATAAGTAATCAATTATGTGTTTAAGTGTGCCTGCAAAAATACTATCCATCAACGGCGACAGGGCCCGGGTTTCTCTGGGAGGAGCTGAATACAACGCAGCTTTAAACCTGGTTGACGATGTAATAGTGGGCGATTATGTTTTGCTGCATTCCGGGTTTGCCATTCAGAAGATTGATGAAGAGGAGGCCATGGAAACCATGCGCTTGCTCAACGAAGTTCTCGAAAAGGAAAAGGAAGACGAGAATGAAACAGGTCATGGCCGAGATGTAAACTGAGTCACAAAGGAGAATATGTAAACAATGTCTCACCCGATAAACGGGCTGAAATAAATAGTAGGCAGATGAGACACATTGACGAATACCGCGATAAAAAACTGGTTGATGTGCTGTTGAAGCAGATTTGGGAAGCCAGTAAAAAGCCCATCCGACTGATGGAAGTTTGTGGCGGGCACACCGTCGCTATTCGTAA
Source organism: Draconibacterium aestuarii (assembly GCA_026671195.1). Lineage (GTDB taxonomy): Bacteria > Bacteroidota > Bacteroidia > Bacteroidales > Prolixibacteraceae > Draconibacterium > Draconibacterium aestuarii. The sequence continues at coordinate 105,235 of JAPOHD010000027.1, forward strand.
GTTTGGGATTCCTGCTTTGTTGCCATCCACCATTCAATTGCTCAGCGGCCCCGGCTGTCCGGTTTGTGTTACCGGCAAATCTTATATCGATAAGGCCATAAAACTGGTCGCCCGCACCGATACAATTGTTGCAACTTATGGAGATCTGGTTCGTGTGCCGGGTTCTGGCTCAACACTGGAAAAAGAACGTGCCAACGGAGCCGATGTTCGGATGGTGTATTCCGCGCTGGATGCATTGGAAATAGCGAAGCAAAATCCTGCAAAAAAGGTAATTTTTCCGGGAATTGGTTTTGAAACCACATCGCCGGCCAGCGCAGTGACCGTTCTTCGGGCGAAAAAAGAAAATACCGAAAATTTCTATTTTTTGAGTGCGCACAAAATTATGCCGCCTGCCATGGAAGTGTTGATTGATGAAGAGGTGCAGATCGACGGCTACATTTGTCCGGGGCATGTGAGTACGATTACCGGCTCCGGAATTTACGAAGGAATTGTAGATAAATTTGGACTGGGCTGTGTAATTACGGGTTTCGAACCGGTTGATTTGTTGCAGGGAATTTTAATGCTGGTCAGGCAGTTTGAAATGAGTAGTCCCAAAGTTGAGATCCAGTACAAACGTGCCGTAAAACCGGAAGGAAACGTAAAAGCACTAAAATTGCTCGATGAGGTGTTTGAACAACGAGACGATTGGTGGCGGGGTTTGGGAATTGTTCCGAAAAGCGGATTCAAGCTAAAAAAGGAATTTGAATGTTTTGATGCGGAGGAAAATTTCGATCTGGAATTGCCGGAAGCTGAAGAAGAAAAAGGTTGTATTTGCGGTGCGATATTAAAAGGATTAAAACGGCCAGCCGATTGTAAATTATTCGGGAAGGTCTGTACGCCGGAAAATCCGGTGGGAGCTTGTATGGTTTCGGCGGAAGGAGCGTGTCAGGCGTATTTTAGATACGAGTAGAAAGTGATCAGTGATCAGTTGCAGTAGGCAGTTTTGTTTGACGTTCATTGGAATTGAAGAGCCCGGAAAGGGTAAATGAATTTAAGCAGTATTTGATTTACAATTTTAAAATAGAATAGTTTAACATTTTTCCTGTTTGCCAATAATGAATTAGAAACATGTCGAATGGAAATAAAATAGTATTAAGTCATGGCAGCGGAGGGAAACGCAGCCGCGATCTGATCCGGAATTTGTTTTTCAAGTATTTTGGGAATGAGATTTTGAGTCAGGGCAGCGACTCGGCCGTTTTCGAAACTCCAGCTGCAAATCTTGCATTTACCACCGATTCGTTTGTGGTTGACCCATTGTTTTTCCCGGGTGGCGACATCGGAAAACTTGCCATTTGCGGGACGGTAAACGACCTGGCCGTGTCGGGAGCGGTTCCAAAATATTTAAGTGTTGGATTTATTATTGAAGAAGGACTTGAGATTTCGGTATTGGAAAGCGTTGTAATAAGTATGGCCGAAACAGCAAAACAGACCGGTGTAGAAATTGTTACCGGCGATACAAAAGTGGTCAATAAAGGGAAATGCGACAAACTTTTCATCAACACTACGGGCATTGGCGAACTGGATCCAAAATTCAAAAAAATAAGTTCGGGAGAAACGATACAAGCCGGCGATAAAATTCTGGTAAATGGTTTTGTTGCCGACCATGGCATTGCGGTTATGAGTGTCCGCAACGAATTAAAAGTTCAGGCCGATGTGTTGTCGGATTGTGCCCCGCTGAATAAACTGATCGCGGAGGTGCTACAGGTTTCCGAAAATGTTAGGTTTATGCGCGATGCCACGCGGGGCGGACTGGCAACTGTTCTGGCAGAAATTGTTCAGCATAAAAGTTTTGGGATTCACATCGATGAAGAAAAAATTCCGGTTCGTGCAAGCGTTCGGGGAATGTGCGAATTTTTTGGATTTGATCCGCTGTATGTGGCCAACGAAGGGAAAGTGGTGTTGATTGTTCCGGCAGACGATGCTGAAGAAGTGCTGGAAATAATGCAAAAAAATGAGCTGGGAAAAGAAGCACAGATTATTGGAGAAGTGGTGGCTGATCATCCCGGGAAAGTGGTGATGCAAACCCAAATTGGCGGGAAACGTATAATCGATATGCTGGTAGGCGACCAGTTGCCGAGGATATGTTGAGGAAGTCGGAAGACGGAAGCACGAAGTTCGAATCAATGACCAGTGACTAACTTTGTGTTTCTCTGTGAAATCACTGTGTCCTCTGTGGTTAAAAAGAAAGGGAAACGGAAGCACGAAGCGGGAAGTCGGAAGACGGAAGCACGAAGCTCGAATCAATGACTAATGACCAATGACAGACTCAGTGGCACTCTGTGAAATCTCCGTGACCTCTGTGGTTAAAGAGAAAGGGAAGACAGAAGCACGAAGTTCGAAGAACTTGAAGCTAGCAGCTAGTAACTATAAATTATGCACGAAATGTCCATAGCACAATCGATTGTTGAGTTGGCCGAGGAAGTAGCAATAAAAGAACAGGCCGGCCCGATACAAAGCATCGATATTGAAATTGGTGCTTTGTCGGGGGTGGTGTTGGAAGCGCTGGAGTTTGCCATGGAGATCAGCGTAAAAAATACAAAACTGGAAAAGGCGAAAATAAATTATCGGGTACTACCCGGGAAAGCCAGGTGCAGGGAATGCAACCGGGAATTCGAAACCAACGACCTGCTGGCACTTTGTCCGGGATGTAAACAGGCAAATTATACCATTACCGATGGCAAACAGTTGCGGATAAAATCGCTGGTAGTCTGAGATTTGTTCCTGTCATTTCGAATGAGGGAAACGAATGAGAAATCTGCGCATTTCGAGAGAGATTTAGCTCCGCTGATTTTCAATTCTCCTCATACTTCGTCGAATGACATAATTAAGATGATTGTATGAAAATATCAAAAAATTAAATACTATGTGCGACACGTGTGGATGCGGAGAAAGCAACAATGTGAGAATTTACGAACCCGGCAGCGAGCACCATCATTCGCATAAGCAGGATGTGCCGCATCACCATCATCACCACGAACACCAACATCGGGAGATTACGGTTGAAAAAGATATCCTGACCAAAAACGATTTGCTGGCTGAACGTAACCGTGGGTATTTTGAAGCGCTGGGAATCTTTGCTCTGAACATGGTCAGTTCACCGGGATCGGGGAAAACGTCGATCATCGAAAAAACACTGGAAGCAATGGGTGCGGAAACAAACATTTATGTAATTGAAGGCGACCAACAAACTTCGAACGATGCCAGCCGGATACAAAAAGCCGGTGGAAAAGCCATTCAGGTGAACACCGGAAACGGTTGCCATTTGGATGCCCGAATGGTGAACGACGCGGCAAAAAAACTTCAGCCCCAACAAAACTCCCTGTTGATCATCGAGAATGTGGGAAACCTGGTTTGCCCCTCATTGTTCGATTTGGGTGAACAAAAACGAGTGCTCATTTTCAGTGTACCCGAGGGCGACGACAAACCCGAAAAATATCCCACTATTTTTCATACTTCCGATGTGTGTATCATCAATAAAACCGATTTGCTGCCTTACGTTGATTTCGATGTGGAAAAGGCAAAACGTGTGGCCCGGCAACTCAACCCCGAAATGGTATTTTTTGAAGTATCGGCCAAAACCGGCGAGGGGATGATGGAGTGGATAGAGTGGCTGAGTCGGCAGGTTAATTAGTTGTAATAAAAGTGAACAGTTGCACGGAATAAAAAGGCGTTGGCAGTAACTCTTCAAGCGTCTCCAAGACCTTGAAAGGTTTAAAAACCAACAAAAAATGCATAACCCGCTGAAATATAAGCTCTCGCAAATCTGCGGCTGGCTACCCGACGCAAAGGATTGGCCCCTGCAAATCTGCGGGAGCCAACTTTTTCCGTCGGAAACGCTCCTGCAAACCTGCGAGAGCAAATCCGGCGCAACGGAAACGCTCCTGCAAATCTGCGGGAACGAATTTTTTGCAAAAGATTGGCCCCTGCAAATCTGCGACAGCTAACTTTTTCTGTCGGATAGGCGCACGCAAACCTGCGAGAGCAAATCTGACACGTTGGAAGCCTTGCTGCAAAACTGCGAGAGCCAATACGGTGCAACGAAAACATTCTCGCAAACCTGCAGGAAGAAAATTTTCAAATAGAAATGATGCCAGCAAAGGGGAGTTGAACTAAAAAGAATCCTTTTGGATGGAGTTTTCTTCTTTCTGGGCTTCTCGCTTTACGCCTACATCCCCAAAAACTGAACCGCCACTCCACAGATCAGAATCAAAATTCCGGCCAGGGCGTGCGAAAAGCGTTCCATCTTTTTAAACGGTATAAACCGAAAACCAAACAATGCCAGGGCAACCATAAACAGCATGGTTGAGATAGTGGTAAGTGCAAATACAGCGGTGGCCGAAATCAGTAAGCCGTAATTGCTTTCAACGGCCGGGTACATTACAATCGGTATCAGTACTTCGCAGGGGCCAAATACAAAAATGAGAAACAAAATCCAGGGGGTAATACTTTTCTTCTTTTTTTCGGAATGGATATGCACGTGCTCTTTTTTATGCACGTGTTGATGAGTATGAACGGTTCCGTCGGTATGAACATGGGCATGTTCGTGCGTTTGGTTGGTATAGGCTTTTCGCAGGCCGTAAATGGTGTACACCAGTCCGAAAGCAATTAACAACCAGGCAGCCACTGTTCCGCGAAACGATTCAATTATTTCGAGGCTTTCGATGGCAAAACCCGAGAGAACACCAATCAGGCCGATAACGATACTTCCCAACACATGCCCGATTCCGCAAAGTGTTGTAACTCCAAGTGTTTTGCTTAGCCCCCAGTTTTTCGCTTTCGATAGGGCAATAAACGGAATGTAATGATCGGGACCCAGTACAGTGTGTACAAATCCCAGCGAGGCCGCAGTTAGGATCAGGATGTTTTGGTTCATACCAACCTTTACTGAAAACTGCAGCTTTTGGTTTCATAATCAGGATTACCCATAAAATCCAGTGGATTTGTAATTTATTGAAACCATTTTCGGTGTTTTTTATATGAGCGTTATCAATTTATCATTGTTTAAGTGTTTAAAACAATATCTTCTTTCCTGCCGGAGGCCTTCATCTTTGCCTTGAAGCAAAGACGAAGCAGAAAGTTCAAGGCTGCTTTTGCTCTTCGCACTTCATCTTCACAAAACCAAACTTCGGACGGGTGATTTCACTCCTTTAGAATTAAAATTTTTGGCAACTCGTGTAACTCGCAAGCTCGTTTCCTCGTTTCCTCGGAGCTTCCCGCTCTCAGTAAGGCTTTGTTTTAATTCAGTACTTGATCAAAAGAGGCCGGTTCACGGACAAGTATCATTAAAAGTTACATGGTTTGCAGCCCGCCCGGTCCGCCTTCGAGAAAAAGCGTAAAGAAACGAGCTTGTGAGTTACAGTGAGTACCTTTAAAATAATCAATAATAACGAACTGAAAATAAATGGAGAGAACGTTAAAAAATCAAGTCTGTTTGACGCTCGTTAGCCTGAGTTACGAAAGGCTAAAAGGAGGAGTTTCTTGATTTTAGTGAATGGAATTTATTTTTAGCTTTTTATCGTCAGCGGTGGCTTTTTTGAATACTTTTTCAGCTATAGGAAAAAGTATTTCCTGTCTGGAAAGACAAAGGGTAACTATTTATTTGAAAGCACTACAGAAAAGTGTCTTTAGTATTGGTTCTACAAAGAATTTTGTTGGATCGATTTTTTCTCCACCGGAATTTCATTGTGATCCCAGAATCAGAAATCTGTTGTAATGTAAGGCATCCGTTCAAAGGTCTGCCCGTCGCCGGTAACACGCGGATCGCCGGTGGCTTTTAGTTCTTTCAATAATTGTTCCCTCAGTTGGGTTTTTATGTTTTCGTAACTGGGATCGTCGGCCAGGTTCTTTATCTGGAACGGATCGCCGGCAATGGCATACAGTTCTTCGGATGGTCGTTTGCCAAAAGCAAACTGGTAGAATTTTTCATTCCCGTTATTTCGGTTTTTAACAATCCAGGCTTTGGTTGGGCTGGCATCCAGGTCGGCATAAGTAGCAAAAGTATTGTTGGCTAAAAGATCAAAATCAAGTTCGGTTTCGTCTTTTTCCCCCGGATCGCCCATTGGAAAACGATCTTCCTGAAAGTTAATGATGTACAAAAAATCATCGGTGCGAATGGCGCGTTGCGGGTAGGGTAAATTGTCTTCGCGGGCTTTTGCCACATGCCGCTCGCGACCGGTAATCACGTAATTTCTTTCTTTTTCAATCTGTCCGCTGTTGTTGTTTCTGAAAACGTCCAGCAAACTTTTACCGGTCATCAACTCAGGAATTACAGCGCCACCCACTTCCAGAAAAGTAGGAGCCAGATCCATCAGGTTTACAAAATCGTCGACCACCCGTTTCGGTTTTATAACCCCGGGCCATCGGGCCATAAGCCCTACACTTGTTCCAAAATCGTAGAGGTTGCATTTTCCGTGTGGAAAGCCGGGAATACCGTGATCGCCACTCACCACAATCAGTGTATTGTCAAGCTCGCCGCGTTCTTCCAGCATTTCGAGCAATACACCCAATCCGGCATCAAAAGCCATGGTTTCGCCCAGGTAATCGGCAAAATCTTCTCGTACGGTATCCACATCAGGAAGAAACGGAGGGAGTTTTCCTGTCAGGTTGTCGGGTTCAATGCCCCATAATTTTTTACCCGAACCCATGGTCCATTTGCGGTGGGTGTTGGTGGGGCCAAACCAGTAACAGAAAGGTTGTCCGTTTTCATTCGCATTTAAAAAGGCCTGGAAATTGCCGCGTACTTCATCCAGCAAAACCTGTTTGGCGGCTGCAATGGTTTTTCCCTCGGTAACCATTTTTGTCACGTTCTGGCTGAACTGGTTAAAACTTCGCCCGGCAGTTTCATATTTTGTCCTTTCGCCTCCATACCCTGCATTAACCGGTTTCCCCGGACTCCAGACTTTATAGGTATAGCCAATGTGGTACCCGTTCTGTTCGAGCAAAAGCGGATAGGTGGGAATGGTCTCATCCCAAACAGCACCCTGCAAAATGGCCCCCCGCCCGGTGCGGTAAAAGTATTGCCCCGATAATAGCGAACTGCGGCAGGGCGTACACGACGGAGCATTTACATAGGCACGGTTAAAAAGAACGCCTTCGTTGGCAATCCGGTCGATGTGGGGTGTTTTTACCAGTTTTTGCCAGTCCTCGCTTCCTTTAACATTGGCGTAACAGCTTGCGTACTTTCCCCAATCATCGGCAAAGGCAAAAAGAATATTGGGTTTCTGTTGAGTTTCTTCTCTGCTTGTTGGAGTGCAGGCTGAGTTGATAATCAGAAAGAGTGCGGTAAAATGGATAAGATAGAATCTTCTCATTGGTAAAGGTTTATCTGGTTTTGAAGTAAAAATAAAAAAACAATTTTAGCCACCCGCACGATTCAATAAAATTCAGTAATTTGTAAGAATCAAAATTGAAACCATGTTGAAAGTTCGTTTCTTCTTGTTCATACTCCTTGCCAGTTTGTTTGTTTCGGCCAGTGGTCAGCCTGTTGATCCTGATCGCCAATGGCCCATGTACCGCGGAAATTATGCCAGTGGATTTTTAAACAATGTCAATCTTCCGGGAAGCTGGGATATAAAATCGGGAACAAATATCGCCTGGAAAACAAAAATACCGGGCCTCGCAAATTCGTGCCCGATTGTTTGGGGTGACGATGTTTTTGTGACCACTGCCGTAAGTGACAAGGATAAGGTGGCGGTTGAAACGGGCATTTATGGCTCGATTACACCGGTGCAGGATTCGTCGGTGCACCAGTGGAAGATTTACTGTTTGGATAAAAGCACAGGTAAAATTAAGTGGGAACAAACTTCACATATTGGAGTACCTCAACAAAAAAGGCATCCCATGTCGTCGCATGCCAACTGCACGCCCGCAACCAATGGCGAATATGTTGTGGCTTTTTTTGGTTCGGAAGGATTGTTCTGTTACGATATGGATGGCAATTTGCAGTGGTCGAAAGATTTTGGTGTGCTGAAATCGACTTTCTTTTTGGTGCCGGATGCCGAATGGGAGTTTTCCAGTTCGCCCGTAATTCACGAAAATGTAGTCATTATTCAGTGCGATGTAAAAGACAGTTCGTTTGTGGCAACTTTTAATTTAAAAACCGGGGAAGAAATCTGGAAACAGGAACGCGATGAATATCCCGGTTGGTGCACACCAAATGTATACTACGATGGAGAAAAAGCAATTGTTGTGGTGAATGGTTACAAACACCGGGGTGGTTACGATTTTAAAACCGGTGAAGAGATTTGGCGCATGTCGGGTGGCGGCGATATTCCTATTCCAACACCTGTGATCGGCGATGATTTGATCTATTTTAACAGCGCCCACGGCAAGGTTTCGCCAGTTTATGCCATTAGTAAAAGTGCCAAAGGCGATATCACGCTGGCACAAAATCAAACCTCGAATGAATATGTAAAATGGGCAAAATTGCGGGGTGGATCGTACATGGGAACGGTGTTGTTGTACGACGGCTATTTGTACAATGCCCGGTGGAATGGCCGGTTAACCTGTTACAATGCCCTTACCGGGGAAGAAATGTATTCTGAAAAGGTTGGCGACGGCAACAGCTACACTTCCTCGCCGGTGGCAGCCGACGGAATAATTTATATTGCCGATAACGATGGAAATGTTTATTCCGTTCACGCCGGACCTGAGTATACGCTAATTGAAGAAAACAAACTGAATGAAGTGTGTATGTCCACTCCGGCCATTTCAGAAAACTATCTTTTTTTCCGAACTGCGGGGCATATAATTGCCATTTCTAACGAAGAATAACAACAGATAATTAAAAAGTATTAAAATAGAAGCACTGGGTAACTTTGTACTTTTCAAAATCCGAGAATTTGTTATACTTTCGTCGGGTTATTACGAAAATTAACGATTCCTGACCGCTTTAGGGTTGAGTTACAAGATATTAGAAAACTTTTTTAAGTGTTGTGCTTGTTATGTTTTTAATGGAGTATATTCACTTGACTTTATATTATTTAAAATATGTGGATTAAGGTATCCCGGATAATCCTTCGAAATAAAATTCTTCTACTTTCAATTTTGGCAGTAATTACCATCTTTTTTGGTTATATGGCCCGAAATGTAGAAATGTCGTACGAGTATGCTTCGTTGCTGCCCAAAAAAGATCAGGCGTACAAGGATTATCAGAAATTTGTTGAAGTATTTGGAGAAGAAGGGAACCTGATAATTGTCGGGATTCAGGATTCTGACTTTTTTAACATCGATCACTTTAATGCATGGAGAGAATTGAGTGATAATCTCGCCGAAGTTGAAGGTGTTGAAAATTTGCTGTCGATCTCTAATACCTATAATCTTAAAAAGAATACCGAAGAGAAGAAATTCGAAGTAGAAATGATTTTTCCTGATACTATTGCTGATCAGGAAGAGTTGGATAAATATGTTGCAGAGTTCAGAAGTTTGCCTTTTTATCGGGGGCTTGTTTATAACGATGAATTGGAAGCCTACCTGCTGGCCATTACCGTTAATAAAGACAAAATGGCAAGTAAAGACCGTGAAGATATGGTCGCCGGAATTCAGGAGGTATGTCATGCTTTTGAGCAAGAACAAAATGTGCAGTTGCATTATTCCGGATTGCCCTATATACGTGTTGTTAATGCGGTAAAAATAAAAAGGGAACTCTATCTTTTTAGTGTGCTGGCGCTGCTTATTTGTATTGTGGTTCTTTTCTTGTTTTTCCGTTCGTTTAAAGCCGTTGTTGTGCCGGTGTTGATCGTGCTGGTTGGTGTAGTCTGGTCGATGGGGATGCTGGCCTTGTTTGGGTATAAAATTACCCTGCTAACCGGAATGATTCCTCCTTTGCTGATTGTAATTGGTATCCCGAACAGTATTTATATGTTGAACAAATTTCATCAGGAATATGTCCAACACGGAAACCGGGTGAAAGCCTTACAACGGGTAATTATAAAAATCGGGAATGCCACCTTTTTAACCAACCTTACCACCGCATCGGGATTTGCTACTTTTGTGATTGTAAAAAGCGATATATTGCGTCAGTTTGGTATAATTGCCTCGCTGAATATTCTGGGATTGTTTTTCCTTTCGCTTTTATTAATACCGATCATTTTTAGTTTTATTACGCCGCCTTCGTCGAAACATGTTGGCCATCTCGATAATAAAATGGTTACAAAAGTTATCACGCAACTTATTCATATTACCCAAAACTACCGCCGGGTGGTGTATATAGTTACACTTGCGATTATCGGGCTTGGTATTTATGGAATATCGCTGATGAAAAGTTCGGGATACATGGTTGACGATATTCCTGAAGATGACCCGGTTTATATGGATTTAAAATTCTTTGAAACGAATTTTAATGGACTTATGCCGCTCGAAATTATGGTAGATACCAAAAAACCGCAGGGTGTTATGCAACTCTCAACTTTCCGGAAAATAGACCAGTTGGAAACACAGCTTGCCAAGTATCCCGAATTGTCTGCCCCTACATCGCTGCTCAATCTTTTAAAATTCTCGAAACAGGCCTTTTACAATGGCCACGAAAAATATTACAGTGTACCCAATAATCGCGAAAAGAATTTTATTCTGCAATACGTTCCCCAGGAAGGAGGCGAAGCCGATTTATTGCATTCTTTTCTCGACAGTACGGTTCAGACCACTCGAATTAGCATACGTGTAAAAGACGTGGGAACGAAACGAATGGAAGAGCTTTCTCAAAGTTTTTATGCCGAAATTGATTCGATTTTTACCCCAGACAATTACGATGTAACCGTAACCGGATCGAGTATTGTAGCATTTAAGGGAAACCAATACCTGTTGAAAAACCTGTTTACCAGTCTTGGATTGGCAATTTTGTTAATCTCCTCGTTTATGGCCATTATGTTTTCGTCGTGGCGAATGGTAATTATGTCGCTTACGCCGAATGTGATTCCGCTGGTATTTACGGCGGCAGTTATGGGATTTACCGATATTCCCATTAAAGCATCAACCATTCTGGTATTTAGCATCGCCTTTGGAATTTCGGTAGATAATACCATTCATTTCCTGGCAAAATACCGGCAGGAACTTAATGTTACCAATTGGGATATACGCAAGTCGGTGGTGTTGGCGCTAAAAGAAACGGGGGTGAGTATGCTTTATACATCAGTAGTGCTGTTTTTTGGCTTTGGTATATTTACCATCTCAAGTTTTGGCGGAACCCAGGCCATGGGAATATTGGTTTCGCTTACGCTTTTGGTAGCCGTTACTTCAAACCTGATTTTGCTGCCATCGTTGCTGTCAGGATTAGAACGATTGACAACAACCGAAGCCTTTAAAGAACCTCTGTTGCATATTTACGACGAAGAAGAGGACATTGAACTGGATGACCTGGAAATTTATGTTCCCGACGCTGAAAGTGCAGCGTTAGGAGAGGTTGATGCATCAGAATCGGAAACCGCTGCGAAGTAGAATAACCCGGAATAATCATTTATACAAGAAGCAGATTTTATTTTTTTGGAATTTGTTACTTGTGTTTTGGTGCTTTTTCCCAATCTTCGCAAAACTAAAATCAAAACAGGAAAAACATGTATTCGGTTGAAGAGCTACAAAAAATAATAGAAGCTGAAATCATTTCGCGCTCGAAACAGCTGTTGGAGCAAAATCCGGTTGAGTTATACGAGCCCATTAGTTATTCGCTCGAAATGGGTGGCAAAAGACTTCGCCCGGTTCTTTTATTGCTGGCCTATAATCTTTTTTCTGAAGACGTTATACCTGCTGTGCCTGCAGCTTTGGCTATCGAAGTATTTCACAACTTTACCCTGTTGCACGACGATATTATGGACAAAGCCGATGTGCGCAGAAACAGGCAGACCGTTCATGTAAAATTCAGCGAAAACAGTGCTATTCTTTCGGGCGATGCCATGGCCTTTCAGTCGTATAAATATTTGGTAGAATGCAAATCGAAGCGGTTGGTTGAAGCACTTGAGTTGTTTACCAAAACTGCCATTGAAGTATGCGAAGGCCAGCAATTCGATATGGATTTTGAAAACCGGATGGATGTTACCGTTGACGAATATCTGGAAATGATACGCCTGAAAACTGCTGTACTTTTGGCCTGTAGTTTAAAAGCCGGGGCTGTGCTGGCCAATGCATCTGCCGAAGTGGCCAATCAACTCTACGAGTTTGGAATCAATCTTGGACTTTCGTTTCAACTTCAGGATGATCTGCTGGATACTTTTGGCGATCAAAAGACTTTCGGGAAAAAGATAGGAGGCGATATTCTCGCCAATAAAAAGACTTTCCTGCTGATAAATGCATTGGAGAATGCTTCTGAAGCACAAAACACCGAACTTTTAAACTGGATTGAAAAATCAGTTTTTCATCCGGATGAAAAAATTGAAGCGGTTACAGGCATTTATAAACAGCTGGGGATTAAACAGCTGGCAGAAGAAAAAGTGGATTTCTATTTCAAAAAGGCCGTTGCTTGTTTAGAGGCAGTTCAACTGGAAGATGTTATTAAACAACCACTTCGCGAACTGGCTAATAAAATGCTTATTCGCAGGCACTAGCACCCGTTTGTAAACGTTAAATTTCGCCTAAAATAAATGGGGGTAAGTTGCATAAAAGCAAAACAATGCTAAATTTGTTAGTCGTTAAAATATCTAAAATCTACACAAATCTATTCCCATATGGCTCAAAACAAAGGTAAAATAATAAAGGTAATTGGTCCTGTTGTTGATGTAAGCTTTGATACGGAAGGAAGCGAACTTCCTTCGATTAATGATGCATTGGAAATTGTTAGGGAAGGCAAAGAAAGTTTAATTGTTGAATGTCAGCAACATATTGGCGAAAATACCATCCGTTGTGTTGCCATGGATTCTACCGATGGATTGAAACGCGGCACCGAAGTAACATCGTTGGGTAGCCCCATTATTATGCCCAAAGGGGAAATTGCACTTGGACGTTTATTAAACGTGGTGGGCGACTCGGTTGACGGGTTGGAGCAACTTCCAAAAGAAGGGCTGAATATTCATAATCAACCTCCAAAATTTGAAGACTTAACTACCGAAACTGAAGTGCTTTATACCGGAATCAAGGTAATCGATTTAATTGAGCCGTATGCAAAAGGAGGTAAAATTGGATTGTTTGGTGGTGCCGGTGTAGGAAAAACCGTACTTATTCAGGAATTGATTAATAACATTGCTCTTGCACACTCAGGGCTGTCGGTATTTGCCGGTGTAGGTGAACGTACCCGTGAAGGGAACGATCTGCTTCGCGAAATGATCGAGGCTAAAATTGTTGATTATGGTGAAGAGTTTAGAGAGTCGATGGAAAAAGGGGGTTGGGACCTTTCGAAAGTGGATAACGAGAAATTAAAAGAATCGAAACTGGCCATGGTTTTTGGGCAGATGAATGAACCTCCCGGTGCCCGTGCCCGTGTGGCACTTTCAGGATTAACCATTGCTGAAAGTTTACGCGATGGCGATGGTACTGCCGGTAGTGGTCGCGATATTCTTTTCTTTGTCGATAATATTTTCCGTTTTACACAGGCAGGTTCCGAGGTGTCGGCGCTTTTAGGCAGGATGCCTTCGGCAGTAGGATACCAGCCTACTCTGGCAACCGAGATGGGGATTATGCAGGAACGGATTACCTCAACCAAAAATGGATCGATTACATCTGTTCAGGCGGTTTATGTACCTGCCGATGACTTAACCGATCCTGCTCCGGCTACAACCTTTGCTCACCTTGACGCAACAACGGTTTTGAGTCGTAAAATTGCTGAGTTGGGTATATATCCTGCGGTTGATCCGCTTGATTCAACATCAAGGATTCTGACTCCTGAAATTGTTGGCGACGAACATTACAACTGTGCACAAGATGTCATTATGCTTTTGCAACGTTATACCGAATTACAGGATATAATCGCTATTTTGGGTATGGACGAACTTTCGGAAGAAGATAAGCTGGTAGTTCACCGTGCGCGTCGTGTTCAGCGTTTCCTTTCGCAACCTTTCTTTGTGGCTTCGGCATTTACAGGATTGGAAGGGAAACTGGTTTCTATCGAGGATACAATCAAAGGTTTCAGAATGATTATGAATGGCGATGTGGATCAATATCCTGAATCGGCATTTAACCTTGTTGGAACCATTGACGAAGCGATTGAAAAAGGTGAAAAAATGTTAGCTGAAAACTAATTCGGAAAGGAAAAAAATGTACCTGGAAATTATTACACCCGATAAAAAGATTTTTGAAGGAGAAGTGAAATTAATTCAGCTTCCCGGAAGCAAAGGTGCTTTCGAAATTCTGAAAAACCATGCTCCGATTATTTCAACACTTGAAAGAGGGACCATAAAGATCAAAGATCAAAATAATGAGGAGAAGTTGTTTGAAGTTGATGGAGGTGTAATCGAAAATAAGGCGAACAAAATTATTGTTCTTGTTGAATCAGCTTAAAGAAATAAAATTATAGTAATCTCCCTGTAGATTTTTCTGCGGGGATTTTTTTGTTTATTTATACCAAAAATTTAAAGGGAAGGGAATTTCAGATTAGTTGATCGATGATTCCTGTTTTCAATTTCGACCTTTCTGTATACTGAATGAAAGTTAAATTTCTGATCATAAGGTTTAGTTCGATCGGCGATGTTGTTTTAACAACGCCTGTTATTCGTGGCTTAAAACAACAAGTTAAAAATTCAGAAGTACATTTTGTTACAAAAGAAGAATATGCATGCTTGCTCACAGCCAATCCATATATCGACAAGCTGCATTTGTTGGGACAAAGTATGAGTGACCTCGTACACGATCTTGAAAAGGAAAATTTCGATTATATCATCGACCTGCATCAGAATTTCAGAAGTAAAAAAATCAGGCGCAGATTAGGAGTAGAGGCCTTTTCGGTTAATAAACTCAATTGGCAGAAAATGCTGATGGTGAGTTTAAAAATCAACAAACTACCCAACCAACACATTGTCGATCGCTATTTAGAAACAATAACGATATTCGATGTGCACAACGATGGCAAAGGATTGGATTATTTTATAAATGATGAAGATGCCTTTGAACAGGGCGATCTTCCGGCTCCTTTTCAAAATGGTTATGTTGCCTTTGTTATTGCCGGAACTTATTTCACCAAAAAACTGCCAGCCAGTAAAGTCTCTCAAATTTGCCAAAGTATTCCTTTTCCTGTTATCCTCTTAGGCGGAAAGGAAGAAGTTGATGAGGGTGAAAAGGTACTTTCTGAATCAAAGGGGAATGTGCTGAATTATGCCGGAAAAATTAGTTTAAATCAATCGGCTTCGCTGATTCGCGAAGCAAAGCTTGTCCTTACCAACGACACCGGATTAATGCACATTGCAGCAGCTTTTAAAAAGAAAATACTTTCGTTCTGGGGAAATACAATTCCGGACTTTGGCATGTATCCTTACGAAACAGACAAAGCATCGGACCGACTTGAAATTAAAGATTTGAAATGCAGACCTTGCTCGAAACTGGGTTATCACAAATGCCCGAAAAAGCATTTTAAATGTATGACTGAAATTTCAGTAAAAAGTGCGGTGCAGTGGATTCATGAAAATTTCTAAACTCCTTTCTTTTTAACCTGGAATGGAGAATTATCCCTTTTCTAATTTCCGATATTTTAGGGGAGACATACCCATTAGTTTCTTAAAAGCCCGACTAAAATAATACGGATCGGCAAAACCCGATGAGCGGGCAATCTCATTTACCTGAAGCGTTGAATTATCCAGCATTTGTGAAGCTTTCTGGATACGTAACTGCATTAAATAATCCATGGGCGAATGGTTGGTTCTTTTTCTGAAGAGCAAAGAAAAATAGGAAACAGAGAGTCGATGCATTTCGGCCAATTTGGTTAAGTTTAAGTCTTCCGAACAATTTTGCTTCATGTACTGAATACTTTTGGAAATCTTATCCGAGTCGGTTCCGATTTGTGCGTGATTAAATTGAGTGGTGTACTTTAGGGTAGCCAAAAAATGTAAAAGACAAATCCCCGCATATTCAAGATTTTCATAACTGTAACCCATTTCCAGGCTCTGATATATTTCGTTGAATAGTTGAATCCGATAGTTTTTCCTTACTTCATTTTCTGAAAGAGTTTGGGGTGTTGGATCAGTCTCAGAAAAGAACGGAGCCGTTAGTTTTCCTGCAAAATGGAGCCAGTATATTGTCCATGGATTGTTTTTGTCGGCACCATAACTGTGTGGGATATTCGATGGAATTACAAAATAACTGTTGGCGTTTATTTTCAGCTTTTTATTATTTGCAATCAGCCAGCCTGATCCTTTTGTGCAGTATATTAGTATATTCTGTTTACACCCCTCGTTACGTTGCCTGAAATGAAAATGGGCTTGAGGGTAATAGCCAATATCGGTTACATAAAACAGTTGGGAGAAACGGGTATTGTTTAAGGTTTGTAATACTTCATTCGGAATCACAATTGATCTTTGTCCGCCAAATCCTTCTTCAATATGCTTTGTTTTCATGAACGACAAAATAATAAGATAATCCATTAAATCAAAATGGTATCCATTTGTGAAAGTTTTGAAAAGGGCTAATTTTGAATAGTTAATCATGTTTGCTATTACTTATTTGATTATGGATAAATTAAACACAAAATACATTTTCGCTATTTCAATGGTTTCGGCTCTTGGAGGTTTGTTATTTGGCTACGATTGGGTGGTAATTGGAGGGGCTAAACCTTTTTACGAGCAGTTTTTCAATATCGCTTCTTCACCGGCAATGCAGGGATGGGCTATGAGTTGTGCACTTGTGGGTTGTTTGCTTGGTGCTATGTTGTCTGGAATGTTAAGCGATCGATTTGGTCGGAAACGCCTCTTGATACTCTCTGCGGCATTGTTCGTCTTTTCTGCTGTAGGAACAGGGGCTGCCAATACTTTTAATGTATTTGTGTTCTATCGGATACTTGGAGGTATAGCCATTGGTTTAGCTTCAAATCTTTCACCAATGTATATTGCTGAAGTAGCGCCGGGAAGTGTTAGGGGGCGATTTGTTTCACTTAATCAGTTAACAATTGTAATTGGTATATTATTGGCTCAGTTGGTGAATCTGAAAATTGCAGAATCTGTTGCTGCAGGAGCTTCGGATGTTGAAATTCTTAATTCCTGGAATGGACAACATGGATGGCGTTGGATGTTTTGGGCCGAAAATGTACCGGCGGGTTTGTTTTTTTTCCTGATGTTTTTTGTCCCTGAAAGTCCTCGATGGCTGGCTAAAAATGGCAACGAACAAAAGGTGCTTAAAACTCTTGGAAAAATAGGGGGTGTAAAATATGCTCAACATGCTTATGCCGATATTAAGGAAACCTTAAAGAGTGAAACCGGAAAGGTAAATTTCAAACATCTTTTTGAGCCTAATTTAAGAGGAGTACTGATTATTGGTATTGTGCTTGCAGCTTTTCAGCAATGGTGCGGAATTAATGTAATTTTCAATTATGCACAGGAAGTATTTGCCGCTGCCGGATATGGTGTTTCAGATATATTATTCAATATAGTAATTACTGGAAGTGTGAATTTGATTTTCACTTTTGTGGCCATGTACACGGTCGATAAACTTGGGCGCAGGGCTTTAATGGTATTAGGTGCCGGTGGACTTGCGGGTATTTATGCCGTAATGGGAGGTTTGTATTATTTTCAGGTAAGCGGCTGGCCCCTGCTATTGCTTGTGTTATTGGCTATTGCCTGCTACGCAATATCTTTGGCCCCTGTAACCTGGGTTGTGCTTTCTGAGATCTTTCCAAATAAAATTCGTGGCGCAGCAATGGCAGTGGCTACCTTTTCGTTATGGGCAGCTTCATTTGTTTTAACTTATACTTTCCCATTGCTGAATAAGTTTTTGGGTGCCTCCGGAACATTCTGGATTTATGGGATAATATGTTTTGCAGGGCTTGTTTTTATTAAGAAAAAGTTGCCCGAAACGAAAGGGAAGTCATTGGAAGAGCTGGAGAAGGAGTTGGTAAAGTAGTGTAGTTTATTGTTTGCTGGTGGGTAAACTCAGATAAGCGTGGTACTCAATTTTTTAAATTGAACCCAATGGATTCGGACTATAATAACCGGTTTAACCAAGAGGGTAAATAGAAACACAGCTATGATCAAAGTTGATTTTGAAGGATTCTGTTAGAAAATAACATCTATCATGAAAAAGTTATACAATACTTTAATTGGAATGATACTAGTGCTTGAGAATATGGCTTAAACGCAAAAAAGTGAGCAGCCCAGCACTCTTATGTAATTTGGATAGTGATTCCGGAGAGCAGAATAATCGAGTCGAAGAATATCCGGAGAAAATAAAAGAACTTGATGCTTTGCATCTGAATTGGAGAGAAAACTTATAAAATAGCGTAAAATGAAACTAATCAATTGTGTTGTTATTGTATTGCTCGTTTTTTTATCGGCATGCAATCAAAATACTCAGCAAAACATAGATCTTTCAGGTGAATGGAAATTTCAGATCGATTCGCTGGATGTAGGGATAGCCGAACATTGGTACAATCTGGATTTGTCCGAAACTGTTCAGTTGCCCGGTTCCATGGTCGAAAATGGGAAAGGTAATCCCGTTGGCCCCAATACGCACTGGGTGGGGAATCAAAGAAATATGGAATGGTTCGAAGATGAAAATTACAAGCCTTTTTTGAGCGATGAAGAATACCTGTTTCCGTATTGGCTGATCCCTGATAAACATTATTATGGCGCTGCGTGGTATCAAAAAACAGTGGATATTCCTTCAGATTGGAAGGAGCAGAATATCGAATTGTATCTGGAACGTTGTCATTGGGAAACTCAGGTTTGGGTTGATGGACAAAAAGTGGGACTGCAAAACAGCCTGGGTACAGCGCATCAATACGACTTAACTAAATACTTGTCTCCCGGAAAGCATAAGATTTCTGTTTGTGTGGATAATAGAATAAAAGATTTGGATGTTGGTCCCGATTCGCATAGTGTTTCTGATCATACACAAAGTAACTGGAACGGAATTGTTGGCGAAATAAAACTGGTAAAAAGAGCCAAACTTTCAATTTCTAACCTCCAGGTTTTTCCTGACATCGCAAATAAAAAAGTGCGGGTTGAAATCGAATTAAAAGATATTGCCGAAACAAAAGGGGAAACGATTATTCGTGTAGAAGCTGTCAGCGCTGGGAATGAAGAGGAAGTTCGCGTAAATCCGGTTGAAATGAAGATTGAAAATCGTTCTGGCAAAATTGTAATCGATTATCCGATGGGAGATGCTGTGCGATTGTGGGACGAATTTGACCCGAATTTATATAAGTTAACTGTTGAGGTACAATCAGGTTCGGCAAAAGATGAACAAGAGGTACATTTTGGAATGCGCGAAATTAAGGCAGACGGCACTCGTTTTGCTGTAAACGGACGCCCGGTTTTTCTGCGGGGAACACTTGAATGTGCCATTTTCCCCAGAACCGGTTATCCACCCACTGATGTTGAATCATGGAAACGGATCATTACGATTTGTAGGGCGCACGGTTTAAATCATATTCGTTTTCATTCATGGTGTCCTCCCGAAGCAGCTTTTACTGCGGCCGATGAACTTGGATTTTATTACCAGGTGGAGTGTTCGTCGTGGGCCAATTCAACAAGCAGGCTGGGTGATGGATTGCCCGTGGATAAATGGTTGTACGAGGAGAGTGTGCGAATGATAAAGGCTTATGGGAACCATCCTTCGTTTTGTTTAATGGCGTATGGTAACGAGCCTGCAGGTAAAAATCAGAAGCAATTTCTGGCAGATTTTGTAACCCTCTGGAAAACAAAAGACAGCCGTAGAGTTTATACCGGCGGTGCAGGTTGGCCGGCAATTGAGCAGAATGATTATCACAATCTTCCCCAACCACGGATTCAAGCCTGGGGTGAAGGGCTCCGCAGTATAATAAATGCACAACCTCCGCGAAATGACTACGACTGGCAGAACCGACTTGGTAAAAACGACCGCCCGGTTGTGAGCCACGAAATTGGGCAGTGGTGTGTTTATCCCAACCTAAAAGAAAGTGAAAAGTATGATGGCGTATTAAAAGCTAAAAATTTCGAATTGTTTAGGCGCAGTTTAAATGCGCATCAAATGGGCCATCTTGCCGATAGCTTTTTATTGGCATCGGGGAAGTTGCAGGCGTTATGCTACAAGGCTGATATTGAGGCAGCACTTCGAACCCCCGGTTTTGGTGGATTTCAGCTGCTCGATCTTCATGATTTCCCCGGGCAGGGAACGGCTTTGGTTGGTGTACTCGATCCGTTTTGGGAGGAGAAAGGATACATTACCCCTGAAGAATACAGCAGGTTTTGTAATGAAACAGTTCCGTTGGCACGACTGCCAAAACGAATATTTAAAAGTAACGAAACCATTTCGGCAGAGATTGAAGTGGCACATTTTGGGCCGAAGGAATTAGCTGGTGTAACTCCCCATTGGAAGATTGCAGATCAGCTTGGAACTGTAGTCAGGGAGGGTAACCTGGCTACAACAAATCTCAACTGGGGTAATGGAATAAAATTAGGTTTTGTTGAAACAACAATCCCGACAGAAAAAGCAAAACAATTTACTTTGGAGGTCGAAATTGCCGGTTTTATTAATAGTTGGGACATTTGGGTATATCCATCGGAACAACCCAAATTACAGGAAGAAATTCTTGTGGTTCAGGAACTCAATAAAAAGGCAATTACTACCTTGAAAAATGGTGGAAAAGTATTGCTGACAGCCAGAATAGGAAGTGTAAAAAATGGGAAAGGCGGAGAAGTTGGAATTGGTTTCTCAAGTATTTTCTGGAATACAGCATGGACCGGCGGACAAAAACCACATACCTTAGGAATTTTATGCGACCCAAATCATCCGGCATTGGCAGATTTCCCAACAGAATTCCACTCAAACTGGCAGTGGTGGGATGCAATGAGTCATTCAAATGCGATTAATGTGGAGGTTTTTTCAAATCCTGTGCAACCTATTTTACGTGTGATTGACGACTGGGTAACCAATCGCCAGTTGGCCTTAATCTTTGAGGCGAAAGTAGGAAAAGGGAAATTGATGGTAACGGGAATAGATCTTGTTGATAATTTGAAAAACAGACCCGAAGCACAACAGCTTTTGTATAGTTTGGAAAACTATATGACCGGCGAGAAGTTTAATCCGCTTACCCAATTGTCAGAAAATGAAATCAGAGAAATATTTGAGTAAACAGCGACTGAAAGAATTTGACAAGTAAGGATTTGGATAGATTAGTATGGTTAAGCAAGTAAAAGCAGAAATAGAAAAATTAATCATCCCAACATACGAGTTGGGAAAGTCGGAAATAAATCCGGTTTTTTTGAAAAACGTGTTTATCAGGGATCGTCGGGTAAAATCTACCCCGTACCTTTTATTGATAAGGTTTTCGATACAAAAGTGGATAAAAAGTACGATGCTGCAATTTTGGAAAATGAGTTTGTGAAATTGGTAATATTGCCAGAAATAGGCGGAAGAATTTTTGAAGCACAGGATAAAGCCAATAATAATTACAATTTCTTTTATAAGCAAAAAGTGATAAAACCGGCACTGGTTGGACTGGCCGGACCATGGATTAGCGGAGGTGTGGAATTTAACTGGCCACAGCACCATCGCCCCGGAACTTATTTGCCTACCGATACTTATATTGAAGAGGAAAATGATGGAGCAAAAACAATCTGGATGTCGGAATACGACCCGATGTATCGATTGAAAGGGATGCACGGAATTCGTATTCGTCCAAACAGTGCGTTAATAGAATTGCGGGGAAGACTGTTTAACCGTACTCCTTTAACTCAAACTTTTTTGTGGTGGGCAAATGTAGCAGTACAGGTTCACGATGATTACGAAAGCTTTTTTCCGCCCGATGTACATTATGTGGCCGACCATGCAGTACGTGCCATGAGCAGTTTTCCTCTTGCTGAAAACAACTATTATGGTATTCCTTATCATCAGCGCCCCGGGAAAAACGATTTGCGAAAATATTCCAATATTCCGGTACCCACCAGCTACATGGTTTGTGATACAAAATACGATTTCTTTGGTGGCTACGATCACAGGGCACAGGGCGGTTTTGTTCATGTTGCCAACCGGCATATCGCTCCCGGTAAAAAACAGTGGACCTGGGGAGATGATGAATTTGGCAGGGCCTGGGACCGCGAATTAACCGATGAAGGTGGCCCGTATTTTGAATTGATGGCGGGAGTTTATACAGATAATCAACCCGATTTTACTTATTTACTTCCTTACGAAACAAAGACTTTTTCGCAGTTCTGGTGGAGTTATAAAAACCTTGGCCCCGTACAAAATGCAAATAAAGATTTTGCGATCCGATGTGAAATTCAGCAGGGGAATAAGCTTGATATTGGTGTCGCGAGTAGTCAGAAATTCAAAGATATTAAAGTCATTCTAAAAATAGGAAACGAGCAAAAAATAATTGAAAACATTACTGTTTCACCCGATAATCCCTGGAAAGAAAATACTATTAAAATAGAACCAGGAGAGGAAAATACGATATCGATACGGGTGGTTGACAGCAATGGGAAAGAGCAAATAGTTTACCATCATCGTGAGATTGATTGGTCGCGAAACCGAAAAGTGGCTGTCGAGCCCAAACCGCCAAAGGATATTGAAAGTGTGAACGAACTGGAATTGATTGGTGAACATTTGGAATTGTACCGTCACCCAACACGCTATCCTGAACAATATTGGGAAGAAGCAATTAAACGGGATCCGAACAGTTATAAATCGTGGATTGCTTTAGGACGTGTGGAACTTAAAAATGGCAAATTTGAAGCAGCTGAAAAGAACTTCAAAACAGCCATCGAGATTATGACCAGTTATCACCCTAATCCGGCATCGGGCGAGGCGCATTATTTTTGCGGATTAGCCTGTTCATATCTGAGAAAGGAAACAGTGGCTTACTCACTTTTTTATAAAGCAACCTGGAATTTCGAATGGCGTGCTTCTGCTTATTATCAGTTGGCTTTACTGGATTGTAAACGCATTGATTATTCAACGGCATTGGAGCATATTGAAATGGCGTTGGATACAAATCGCCAGAATAATAAAGCTAACATATTGAAGGCAATTATTCAGAAAAAACAGGATAACAAGGCCGCAGCAAAAGCTACATTGCAAGAAGTACTAAAGGCCGATCCTTTAGACCAGTGGGCAAAATTCGAACTTGCATGTATAACCGAATCGTATCCCGATTTTCTTCAATCTTCGAGAAACGATGCCCAAACGGTAATTGACATTGCTTTTGATTATGCAGAAGCGGGTTTTTACGATGAAGCAATTCATTTAATTGAGTTACATCATAACAATGAAATCGCGGAATGTGCTGTCCCAAATCCAATGGGAAAATCGGTGATGACACAATTTGTTCTGGCCTGGTTACATGAGCTGAATGGTAATGACTCATCTGCATCTGAAATTCTAAATGGCACCATCGGAGCAGTGCCCGATTACTTTTTCCCGTCCAGAATATGGGAACAGCTGGTTTTGGAATGGGCATTACCAAAAGCGGGAAACAATACGATAGCAGCTTTCGGATTAGGCAATTATTATTACAATTTAAAACGGCACGATGATGCCATAAATGCCTGGGGAAAAGCGGCAACCGCAAATTGTAGTTATGGTACTTTGTATCGTAACCTGGGAATAGCCTGTTGGAATAAACGTTGCGATGGAGAAAGAGCAAGAGAGTGGTTCTTAAAGGCCATAGAGCTATCGCCTGCAGATGCACGAATTCGTTATGAATTCGATCAGCTTCGAAAAAAACTAAACGACGATCCTTGCGAGCGTTTAAAAGATCTTGAGTGGATAAAGGATTTGGTGATTACACGCGACGATTTTTGTGTGGAACTGGCAGCACTTTACAATTTTACAGGACAATATCAAAAAGCACTGGATTTGACAGAAAACCGAAGATTTCACCCTTGGGAAGGTGGTGAAGGGCAGGTGTTGAAACAGTTTACACAAGCCTGCCTGAAGTTGGGGCAGGAAGCATTTTTAAAAGGCGATGCAAAAACAGCATTAAAGTTCTTTCAAAAATCGATGGAAACACCCGATAATTTAGGCGAAAAATACCATCCTTTACAGGCGGTTGCACATATTAATTACTGGAAAGGGAAGGCATATAAAACTTTGCAGAATGAAAGGGAAGCAATGAAACATTTCGATGCAAGTATAAAGGAAGAGGACGATTTTATTGATATGGCAGTTAGTGTATTTTCGGAAATGACCTATTATCGTGGCTTGTCGTTAATTGAGCTGAAGAAGACAGAAGAAGCCCAACATTTGTTTGCTGAAATGAAAAACTTTGGTGAAGCAAAGCTTAACGAAGAAGTTCAGATTGACTATTTTGCAACCTCGTTACCGTTGTTACTGGTTTTTGACGATGATATTCAGGAACGAGATAGAATGGATGCAAAATTCCTGATCGCACTGGCCGAAAGCGGACTTGGAAATACAGCAAATTGTATCCGTCTTTTAGAGGAAATTTTAAGTATGAACAAAATGCATACCGGTGCGATGGAGCTGTTGGCTCGATTCTTAAATCATTTAAAATAGCTAATCCAGTTCAGTAAAAATCGAATAGGAAACGACCATGACAACAAATACCACAAAATTCCCCCTCTAATACCTTTGAAAATTTTAATTGTTAATTAGATGAAAACTAAAATCTCACTCAGTATATTTCTTTTTATTCTAAATGTAACGCAGGTGTTTGCTCAAAATGCCATCAATTTGTCGGGGAAATGGCAGGTAAATCTAGATATGCAGAACGAACTCGTTGTTAAATATCCGGCAGAAACAATTACCAGTGGAACGGTTATTTTACCCGGGTCTTTGGCTGAAAACGGTTTCGGCTATAAAACATCAGGTTCCGATTTTGGAATTCTTACGCCTGAATACAAATACCTTGGAAAGGCCTGGTATAAAAAACAAATTGAAATTCCGAAAGAATGGGCCGGGAAAGATATTGAGATTTTCCTGGAGCGGGTACTTTGGGAGTCACGGATCTTTGTTGATGGAGAAGAGCTTTCGAAACATGATGCGCTGGGAACACCGCACCTTCATAAGCTGGGAAAAATTTCTACCGGGAAGCATGAATTAAGCATTCAGGTTGACAACGAAATGATTCATAACATTGGTGATAAAGGCCATGCTTATGGAGAATACACCCAAAGTATCTGGAATGGAATTGTTGGCCGGATGGAATTGCGCGCCAAAGATCTGATTTCTTTTCAGAGCGTAAAAGTTACTTCAGATATTCAGAATGAGTTACTTCATATCGCAACTGATATTTATACCGAAGAGTCGAGTTCGTTAAAACTTGATTATGAAATTGTGTCGGTTTCAACAAATGAGGTTCTTTTTTCCGGAACCCAGTCGGATAATATCAGACGAGGAAAAACAAGCCTCGAATGGCCGGTAAAAACCGAAGGTAAATTAACAAAGTGGAGCGAATTCACTCCTGAAGTTTATCTTTTAAAACTGAAGTTGCATTCAGGAGAAAAGGTGGATAGTTACGAAACAGAATTCGGTTATTGTCAAATAAGTCATAACGGTACTAAAGTACTGGTTAACGGAACTCCGGTATTTTTACGTGGAAATCTGGATTGTGTTCATTTCCCGTTAACCGGTTATCCCTCATGCGACCTGAATGACTGGATAAGAATTTTTAAAACGTACAAAGAGTATGGTTTAAATCATGCCCGTTTTCATTCATGGTGTCCGCCTGAAGCAGCATTTAAAGCAGCCAACCGCGTGGGAATTTATCTGCAGGCAGAGGCATCAATATGGATCGATTGGTGGATGAGCACCGACATGATAGAACGCGGCCGTCCGGAAATGGATACAAAAGGCCATCCAACAGGTTTGGGACACGATGCGGAACGCGATAAATTTGTTATAGCTGAAATGAACCGGGTGGTGGATACTTATGGAAATAATCCTTCTTTTACAATGTTCTGCATCGGGAATGAACTTGGGAATTCTGATTTTAATGTAATGAAACAGTGGGTGGCCGATTTAAAGGAGAAAGATCCACGTCGTTTATATGCAGTTTCAACGGCCCGCACCATTACTGAGGTCGACGATTACTGTGCAACACATTATATAAAAGATTTTGGCCGCACCCGAGGGTTAAATGGCTCCCGTACCGACTGGAATTTCGAAGATGTTTACAGTAAAATGGACATCCCGATTATTGCCCATGAAATCGGGCAGTGGCCGGTTTATCCGCGTTGGAGCGAAATTGGTAAATATAAAGCTGTGTTAAAAGCCCGTAATTTTGAGGAGTTTAAACGTCAGGCAGAAAAGAATGGGATTGCCACACAGGCTGACGATTTTGCTGATGCTTCGGGCGCACTCAACCAGATCATGTACAAGTACGAAACAGAATCGTTTTTACGAACACCAAGCTGTGCCGGGGTTCAACTTCTGAGTATGCAGGATTACCAGGGGCAGGGCGAAGCTTTAATCGGCTGGCTCGATTGCTTTTGGGAAAGCAAAGGAATTACTACTCCTGAAAAATTTAGACAGCATTTTTCCGAAACGGTTCCGCTGCTTTTGTTTGAAAAATTTGTATGGGAAAACAACGAGGTCTTTCGCGCCGAAGTACAACTTTCGCATCATTCTGTTGAGGATTTAAACGGGCAGGTAAACTGGACCGTAACTGATGATCCGGGCAATGAGCTTGCGAAGGGAAGTTTTAAAAAAATGACTTTTGGAAATGGCACTTTAAAGAATGTGGGGAAAATAGAATTTCCCCTGGATAAAATAAAAAAGGCTACCAAACTAACCATTTATCTTGAAGTTTTAAATACTGAATTTTGCAACGAATGGGACATTTGGGTATTTCCTTCACAGCCGGCAGAAATTGAAAAGAATTCGATAATTGTTGCTGACGAACTAAATGCTGAAACCTTTAAAAAGCTAAATTCTGGCGCAAAAGTATTGTTGCAAGCCAATCAATTAGGAACAAACGAAACTTCAGTTAAAGCTTTGTTTTATCCATTGTACTGGTCGTTAACATTTTTCCCGGGGCAGGGGAAAACCAACATCGGCTTATTACTTCAGGATAAACATCCTGCCTTTAACAATTTCCCTACTTCGTTTCACAGCAACTGGCAATGGGAAACCATTTCGGCCGATGCCAAAGGATTTATTCTGAATGAATTGCCCCACGAATATAAACCAATTGCCCAGCCGGTTGACGATTTTCACCGAAACAACAAAGTGGGATCCATTTTCGAATTGAAAGTGGGCGAAGGGAAATTGCTGGTTTGTGGTTACAACCTGAAATCGGAAAAACCTGCAGCGCGCCAATTGAAACAAAGTTTGCTGGAATACATGAACTCCAATGATTTTAATCCCGGGCAGGCAATGGATGAGAAGTGGCTCCTCAAAACATTTAAAAGTATTCCGAAAGCGGAAAAGGCAGATTTGCCTGAGGAATTTAGTAAGGCAATTCTTTTGGTAAATGCAGCCAAAAAAGTGCATAACGGTAGTGAAAATATTGCGTGGGAGCCTGCGTTGGATGAGGTTGAAATTGAAGAAAATGTTACGTACCGTTTAACGGCCGATGGAACATGGAAAGAGAATCAAAATACAGCCTGGCATGGAAATGAAATGACTCTTCAATTAAATTGTGCGGAAGGAATGCTGGGAACTTTATTAGTTCGTTTTCACGATTGGAACAACAAGGGCAGAACCGGGATGCTTGATTTCGAAGGCCGCAAATCGAAACTGGATTTGCACAGAGGTGAGGGTGTTTGGATAAAGTTTCATGTAATGCGCGAAGACAGCAACGATGGTAAATTAATATTGAAAACCAAAGCTGAAACCGGTGGCAATTTAATGATTACCCGGATTGTTTTGTTGAAAGAGTAGGTTTATAGAGATTCTCAGCCTTTTTTTGCTGAATAATTTCTAAATTCAGTCATTAGTTATACTACTACTTTCAAATCTAACATCTTTGAAATATGAAACGTCGTTCCTTTTTTAAAACAACAGCTCTTGGAGGCTCGGTTCTGGCTGTTTCAGGAATATCCGCCTGTGCCACTGAAAATGCTAAAGATACAAATGAAGATCCGGCTGATTTTGAATTGAATGAGATTACAGTTCAGGAGCTGCAACTAAAAATGGAGTCGGGTGAACTTACCTCAGAAACAATCTGTAAAAAATACCTTGATCGAATTGTATTGGTCGATCCGCTTTTAAATTCAATAATCGAACTTAATCCCGATGCGTTGGATTTAGCACGCACGCTGGATCAGGAAAGGGAAGCAGGAAATGTTAGGGGGCCGTTGCATGGTATTCCTGTTCTTATAAAGGACAATATCGATACCGGTGATAAGATGCAAACTACAGCAGGATCGCTGGCTTTGTTCGGAAATGTATGCAAAGAGGATGCATTTATTGTAAAAAAACTTCGCGAAGCAGGAGCTGTTTTATTGGGGAAAACAAATCTGAGTGAGTGGGCCAACTTTCGTTCAACCAATTCATCCAGTGGTTGGAGTGGCCGTGGAGGTCAGGTTCACAATCCGTTTTGTCTTGATCGAAGTCCTTGCGGATCCAGCTCGGGCACTGCAGTTGCTGTTTCGGCTAATTTATGTACAATCGGGATTGGTACCGAAACAAACGGCTCAATTGTCTGCCCGTCGGGAATAAACGGTGTGGTCGGTATTAAACCAACACTGGGAATGTGGAGTCGCCGTGGAATTATTCCCATAGCACACAGTCAGGACACGGCCGGGCCAATGACGAAGAATGTTACTGATGCTGCTGTTTTGCTTGGTGTACTTGCTGAATTTGATTCATTGGATGCAGAAACCCACCTGGGGAAAGGAGAAATCCATAACGATTACACAAAATTTCTGATTGATAAAGGACTGCAGGGAAAACGCATTGGAATTGCATCGGATATGATTCCTTCAAATAATAAGGTGAAAGCATTGTTTGTTGAGGCAGTTCAGACCATGCAACGAAATGGTATTGAGTTAATTGAAGATTTGAAATTTGAGTCTCGTCGCAAGTGGAGCAGTCCGTCGTATCAGGTTTTGCTGTATGAATTTAAAGCCGACTTAAACAGCTATTTACAAAAGCATAATACAGCTCCCGTAAAAAGTCTGAAAGAAATAATTGAATTCAATAAACAGAATGCCGACAAGGAAATGCCCTGGTTCGATCAGGAAATATTTGAAGAAGCGCAGGTGAAAGGCGATTTGAACAAAGAAGAATATCTGACCGCATTAAAAGACTCAAAAAAATATGCGGGGAAAGAGGGAATTGATGCACTAATGGAAGAACACAATCTGGATGCTTTAATTGCCCCGACAAACGGGCCTGCATGGACAATCGATTGGGTGAACGGCGATAATTTTAACGGCGGAAGTTCTTCGCCGGCAGCCATTTCAGGCTATCCAAACATTACTGTGCCAATGGGATTTGTAAACGGTTTGCCAATTGGTATTTCATTTTTTGGACGAGCCTGGAGTGAACCCAAATTGCTTGAAATTACCTATGGTTTTGAACAGGCTACGAAACATCGTAAAGCTCCTGATTTTCAAAAATCGTTGATGGAATAAACTTTCTACACATCTTTGCGTTCTTTGTGTCTTTGTGGTTTAGAGTTATCTTTGCCAAAAGTTATAGCATTGAATATTCGTGATAAAAGAGTTTGATACAAATTTATTTCTTGTCTTGTATCTTGATTCTTGTGTCCTGGATCTAATTTTAGATAAATGAAAGAGAGCTTGTTTGGAAAAACATTGACAGAGTTGCAAGAGGTAGTGATGGAGTTGGGTTTACCTAAGTTTACTGCCAAACAAATTACAGATTGGTTATACAAAAAACAAATCTCGTCGATCGATGAGATGTCAAATCTTTCGAAAAAAGCACGCGAGCTTTTAAACGCAAGGTTTGAATATGGCTTAACCAATTATATAAAAGTTCAAGCCAGTACTGACGGGACAAAAAAATACCTGTTCCCAACCATTCAGAATAAATTTATTGAAACGGCAATGATTCCCGACCGCGACCGTAAAACGGTTTGTGTGAGCTCGCAGGTGGGCTGTAAAATGGGCTGCCTGTTTTGTTTCACAGCCAAACAAGGTTTCCAGGGGCATCTTTCGGCGGGCGAAATTATCAACCAGATAAAAAGTATTGATGAGGTGGAAGAGGTTTCAAACATCGTTTATATGGGAATGGGCGAACCTTTTGATAACCTTGATGAGGTTTTAAAAAGCCTCGAGATTTTAACTTCGGAATGGGGTTTTGCTATGAGTCCTCGCCGGATTACGGTTTCAACTATCGGGATCATTCCGGGAATGTTGACTTTCCTCGAAAAAAGCGAGGCACACCTGGCTGTTAGTCTGCACACTCCGTTTCATGAAGAGCGCCAAAAGATTATGCCGATACAGGTGGCTTACCCGATTGAAGAGGTGGTGGAAGAAATTAAAACCTGGGACTTTGGCCGCCAGCGCCGGGTTTCTTTCGAGTACATTTTGTTCGACGGATTGAATGATACACCTGCCCATGTCAACGAACTTGTTCGCTTGCTGGATGGTTTAAAATGTCGGATCAATCTCATCCGTTTTCATCCTGTTCCTGGAACGCCCCTAAAAAGCCCGGATGAGAAAACCATCTTAAAATTCAAGGAAAAACTGAATAATAAAGGAATTCTTACTACTGTTCGTGCATCGCGGGGTGAAGATATCTATGCCGCTTGTGGTTTGCTTTCTACAAAGGAGTTAGTGAAAAACTGATTGTTCATATTTGGGGATTAACAACCTTTGTTGCCAAAAGGATACTTCAATAGCTGCAACCGTTACATCACAACTTATTTAGTATAAACGATTGGTTTTTGGGTTATAAACGAAATATAGTCTGCTTAATAGTATTTATATTCTCTTAATGCAACCATATAAGGCTTCTGGTTTTGGTATGCCACACACTTAGTCCAGTTTCCGGTCGTATCGTATTCATATTCGTAACTGGTAGTTTCTGACGTTCCACGGTCAGTATTGTATACTTCCTGATCTTTCATGAATCCCTGGTCATTGCGTGTAAAATTCATTCCTCCCCGCACGGTGTCGGCTCTCGAAAATGTGTACCCGGAGAATTCCCCCTCTTCGTCATATTGGTAATCATATCTAAAAGTTGGTTCTCCCTTAACGTTATACCATTGTAAATTTAGGTATGTGTTATCATCGTTCAGTTGAATTAGCAGATAATTACGCAAAGTATCAGTAAGCGGATCAAAAAGTTCAATTTTATATGTTCCATTTTCTACTTTAGAAATTGTTTCTTTAATGGTAATTGAATCTTGTCTTAATCTTTGGGCAGAGGTGTAAAAATTATCGTCGCTGCTTATTTCCCAGCTTCCGAGAATTTCTCCATTATCGCCCAATGTAATTGATTTCTCTGCCAAACCAGAGGCATTGAATTGTACTTTAAAGTCATTTGTCCAGTTAATGCTGTCACGGGCAGCGATGCTTAACGGAATTCCGGTTTCAATTTTACCCTCTTTTTCAATGGGGAAAAAGTTGGTTTCTGTTACTTCCATTAGTTTCCCGTTCAAGACTTCGGGGAAATAAGTATAAGGAGTAAACATTCCGACTATGGTTTTTTCAATTGGTTTCTCTTGTGAACAAGCCAAACAAAACAGGAAAGCACAAAAAATAAATACTGGTTTTTTCATAATTGTGGTTTTTTGATTTTTATTGAAATTGATTAGTGCCAAACACATTCATCTATAAGAAAAATTAAAAATGTAGTTGTTTTTAATGCCTTAGTTATGCGTTATTTATGCAAAAAAGTTACAAAACATTGCAAAAAATTATATTCAAAGTATGGAATGTGGAATAAAAATAAGGGAGTTTTAGATTTTTGACGGGCGAAAACCGGTTTACACAAGCATCATTTTCTCAATATAAATATCCTGGAACGAACCATCTCCTTCGAGATTGATATGTGTGGTTTTTCCCAGAATAGCTTGTGTGAATTCCATATTTTCAAACAAAAACATTTTTGCGCCGATCAAAGCCGTGTTTCCGAGTTTATATATTTTTTCTTCTACTGCTTCAATCAAACCTGTGCGAATAACATTTTTGGTGTTTAAAAAATTACCAAAACCTCCGGCGATAAAGACATGTGCAACATCGCTCATCGAAATACCAAGTTGGTTGAGCAGCATCTGAGTGCCGGCGGCAATAGCGGCTTTTGCCAGTTGAAACTCGCGAATATCTTGTTGGGTGAGTGTCACTTTGGGAGAAAGAGGAATGTTTTCTGCCCCGGAGTTGATTTCCCCGAACATGCCAATTTGTTGTTGATCCAGCAGAATGGCCATCACATCGATCAGGCCGCTACCACAAATACCTTTGGCTTTTACATTGCCGATAACGTGGCTTTTTAGCTTCCCGTTTTCCATTTCTACCGATGAAATGGCGCCGGTTGTTGCCCGCATTCCCTGCTGAATTTTTGCTCCCTCAAAAGCCGGTCCGGCAGCGGTTGATGCGCAAACAATCTTATCACAATTCCCAACTACAATTTCGCCGTTTGTGCCCAAATCGATTAGAATGGAAAAAGCTTTTTGTTCAGCCATTTTTGTGGCAGCAATTCCGGCCAGGATATCGCTTCCCACGAAACTTCCGATGGAAGAATGAAATTTGATTTTGGCAGCATTGGGCAGGTTCCAGTTTAAATCTTTTGCAGTAAAAGTTTTCACGCCCAATTCGTTCGATTCAAACGGATAAAACGAAAGGGGCTGCACATTTAATCCGCAGAAGATGTGCTGCATTACCGTGTTACCAACCAGTGCAACTTTTGAAACTTCCAGCCTGTATTTATGTAACATGGAATCAATCATCGCTGCTATTTTAGTGCGGATAAGATGCTGCAATTCATTTTGTTTACCGTCCAGACAAAATTGTATGCGGGCAATTAAATCGCCACCGTATTTTGCCTGTGGGTTTACATCAGAAACCGAATCCAGGATATGGCCGTTTTCGAGATTAATAAGTTGAACGACAACTGTAGTGGTTCCAAGATCTACTGCAATGCCAAAACCATGTTGCGGGTTAAAATCAAATGGCGTGTTGTCGGCCAGAATAATGTGCTCGAATTGTGAGATTTCAAGCGTAATATCCGATTCAGCCTTGCAAAAACAGGCCAATCGCCAGTTATCTCCCAGTTTTAGCTTGTGTAATCTTTTTTGCTGATTTGCGTCGATCGCCAATTCCCCGTCCAAAAGTTTTATTTTGCAGGCACCGCAGGTTCCTTTTCCTCCACAGGGAAATTCTACTCCAAATTCGTGTAAAACATCAATCAATGGAGTTGCGCGGTTAACTTTTATCGTTTTTCCAAGCGGATGCAGGGTGATTTTAACTGTTTTGCTCATCTTCAAATCTCAAAAAATTAATAGGAAATTCGGCTGAGCAATTTAGTTAAAAAAGGAGAGTTTAATCCTATTACAACCTAATTTTAAAAAGGCGGACTCCCATCTTCCGTCTTCTAACTTGTTATATATCCAGATGAAACCAGTTGTCGTTTCCTTTTAGATAAGTAAAATGCACACTGGCAGCCAGCCAGGGAATCATCGGTGTCCAGATTCTGATTTCAGTTCCCAGCGAAATCCGCGGCTTCCGTTTATAGATGTCAATGTAGTGGTCGTCTGCCATGCCCATTTGTGTGTAAACAGAATGCTCCAAAGCAAACCAGTTAAAATAGATGTAGGTAAAGCTGCCATTTATTTTTGCATTGTAATGTCCCTGTCCGGATTCTTGCCCGTTAATTATGCCTTTCACATCGCCCGAGCTCATATAGTGCAGCAGCGAAGGTGTTGTTGCGGTAGAGTATCCGGTAGCATAAGAAGCCGACAATTCAACAACTTGATTAAGCGTTTTGTAATACGAAGTGCCGAATCCAAAAGAATGATAAAACGGGCTGTTTTTATCGAGCCCAATTCCAATGCCATAACCACCCGAAACCAGATACCCGTCTTTTTGGTGGCGGTGCCGGTTAATTAATCCAACCGATTCGCCCACCGAAAGTGCCAGGTAATTAATGGTGTAATCGTCAACAAACGGAACGGTGGTGCTCAACAACGCGGTGTCGGTTTTATGTTGAAAAAAGTTCCAGCTAAAATTAGGAGAGAAGGTGTATTCGTAATCGGTATGCCAGGGATTTCCGATACTTCCCGAGAATTGTTTTGAGTGGTAAGCAACTGCTTGTATTTGTTGGTCACCGGAGTAGCGGTAATTATTTCCCGTTCCGCTGGAAACATGAAAAGAAAGTGTCATGTTTTTATAAAGCAATTGGCGTGGAATGGTAACTCCGGCTCGGTATTCGGTATTGTAGGTTCCTATTCGTCCGTTAAGGTCGAGTTTGATGTTTCGGCCTAAAAAGTTGGGATCGGAGAAGCCCATCGACAGGTTTTTATCGTCTTTGTTACCGCTAATGGTAACGTAGGGTACCAGATTAAATGCATCTTTTGCAGTGAGTTTCAGCAGGTGCCCATCCGGGGAAATCGAATCGATGGAATAATCTACGTTCGCAAAATTGCCAATGTTCCAGATCTGGCTGATGGATCGGTCGAGACAATCCTGATCAATGGTTTCACCCGTTGAAAACTGAAGTTCACGCTCAATGATCTTATCGCGGGTACGCCAGTTTTTGTGAATCTGGATGGAGTCGATTTTCCATTCCTTTAATGCGTCTGCAGGTTGTGCAGCCGAGAAAAAGAATGGTACCAACAATGCAAATAGCAGAAGAATGCGTTTTGATTGTTTGCAGTTATAACTTTTTTGTACCCTATAGAAGTCGCTAATGGTCATATAGTTTTATGGAAAAGTTTTGTGATAATCTTTTTATGTGCCGTTAAAAGTAGATCAGTCCTTATTTTTTAAAAAATGATTGGCCCGGTTTGGGTTGAAAAGTTACTATTGGTGTTTAATAAGAAAATTGGTGGGATAAAATGTCGTTATTTGAGATAAAAATTTGAGAAGACGCAACCGTACACGTGTGAATTACATCTTTTAGGAAATAGACATTGCTATGAAAAAATCAGTTTTTAATTTGTTTGTTTTTATGTTTTTGTTCGCTCTGACTGCGTGTGATAACGATGACTGTTCATGCGATGATGAAATTTACGGAAAGTGGGAAGCAAAAGAGTTTATGTCGATTGAGTCGGTATTGTATGTAAAAAACAACGATTATAATCCGGTTATCGAGTTTAAGAACGATGGCAGTTATCATCTTGGTTTAGATGTGAATACCTGTTTTGGTGATTTTGATCTGGAAGAAAACCAGGTGCTTTCAATTTCGGACGCAGGCTGCACCGAAGCATGTTGCGACAGCGACTTTTCTCAAAAATTTACCTCGATGTTGCCGCAGGTTAGCGGCTATGAGATTGAGACCAGTACTTTAATCCTGGAAGTTGAAGGGTGGGGCTGGATTGAACTGGCTCGTGTGTCAGAGTAAATCGGAAAGTTTATATTTTTCCTTCAGCGCAAATCCCTTTGCTGTTTTCTGAACAGTTGCACACTCGGTATAATAATCGTGTTCGAAAAACAGCACTTGTTTTTTCTCTACAACTTCATTTAAAAAATGTTCTTTTTCTTCCATCACTTTTACCGGATCCAGGTCGTACGAAGCAATCCAAAGCAGTGGAATATTGCCCGTTGTTGGAATCAAATCTGATGTGTAAATAAAGGTTTCTTTCTCGGTGTGAATATAAGGAATCATTTGCCCGGGTGTGTGTCCGTCAAAAATCCTGACTTCGAAATTCGGAAATAATTCGCCTTCGTTTTCAACCAACGTTAATCTACCCGAGTTGTTGATGAAATTCAAAACATCGGTGTGGTATGCAGCTCTTTCGCGCGGATTTGAAACCTTCGCATGCTCCCATTGTTTTTTACTACTCCACATGGTGGCATTGGGAAAAGCCAGTTCGAGTTTTCCATTCACATCTTTTATGGCGCCGGTGCAATGATCCCAGTGCAGATGCGTAAAAAATACATCGGTAATATCTGCAGTTGAATACCCGTTTTTTGCCAGCGATTTTTCCAGGTCAACGACCGAAGTAACTCCATTGTTTTTCAGGTACTTTTCGGGATAGTGATTCCCAACCCCTGTTTCAATCAGGATTTTATGCTCGCCGGTGTCAACCAGCAGACAACGTAAAGTCAGTTGAGTGAAATTACTTTCGTTTGCCGGATACGCTTTGCTCCATAATATTTTCGGGATTACGCCGAAAATGGCCCCGCCATCACAATGAAAGTGACCTGCAGAAATCGGAATTAGTTTCATAATAAAAAGTTGGAAGCCGGAAGTCAGAAACCGGAAGTTTGCTTTTCCGTTCTGAAATCCACCTTTCATTAATAATAGGCGCAAAAATAGATGAATTTAGTGGTTGGCAAGATTATACTTTTCCTGAAAGACAGAATCTAACGAAAAGTTCATAACGTGTTTTACAACTCCGCGATAATCTTTTACGCCTTCTTTTACTTTGTTGGTTTTTAAATAAGCGTCGTTTACTTTCGATGCCGCTTTATCCAGTTTTTCATTTCTGAGCTCCAACCAGTGTTCGCGTATGGCATTAATGTCGTTTTTCACATGCGGATTTATTTTGGCTATCAACTCCGAAAATTCTTCCATTTGATAGGCGCGGATTAAAAAGTGCCTTAATATGGCCAGGTTGGCCGAATAGCGAACCTGCTGCGAATCGCTCGTTGTACAAACCAGCCAGGCATAAAAATTGGCTTCCGCTTCGCTGGTTATGCCAAATTGATGCGCTTTCTCGTGTGCCAAGACGAAGGGATATTCAAGTGGAAGAACTTTTTTATTTACATGAATTTCGTTAAAAAACGGGCCAAAGTATCCGGCAATTCCGGTTTGTGCAAAAAAGTTGCTGAGTGTAATTTTTTTATCATTTCGAATTCCCATCGGATAAGGAATCTTTACAAGCGGGGCAAGGTTTTTATACGAGTTTTCTATGGAGTTTTCAATGAGATTGTACTCGCTTCTCCCAAAGCTGCAATGCGAATTGTTGGTGTCCTCGATAAGCTTATTTATAACTGTTATAAACGCCTCTTTGTCGGGTTGTTTTTCTTCAAGTTCAAGTCGCTCGTTTAATGGTGGCCTGTAATAGTTAAATCCCCAAAGTACATAAAACAGAATGTAAACTGCCGACAAAGTGTTTAGTATTAACTTGCCGGCGTATTTCATTGAAATTTTCCGGGTAAAAAGTAGAAAAATCAATACAGGTATTGAACCGATCAGCAAGAGGTAAAAAATATCGTCGAGTGAAAATGGGAACCAAGAAGTGATACCTGAGAAAATCCGGGCAACAAAAGGATAAAAAAATTGAGAATACGAGCGTTCAACAAAATCAGGATTTTGGCTAAAAACCTCGGTGATTAAAAAACACAAAATTGCTAATGCTGGTAAGCGAAGCCATTTTTTGAATCTTATTTTCCAGGTTTTTTTCTGCATTGCTGTTTTTGGGCAAAGATAACAGACAGGGATAAGAATAATAAATAATTATCAGATGAAATATGCATGAGAAAGAAGATCCCATTGAACGAATAAAACCTGTATGTATAGGAATTGCATGCATAATCTGTAGTGAATGAAATCGAAATCCTGGATGTAAATAGAAAACATCTTTTTGTGGCAAAAAGAATGATTAATAAACGCATTTGCTATAATTGCACATAAAATAATTTAAAATTAGAAAATGATTAAGGCTGTTTATTCTCTGTTAATGGTTGGGGGACTGATAACAAATAGTAGTGTTTTTGGTGAGGGTGTCGACAAAAAAGTGATGAAAATACATGAAAAAGTAATTACTGTAGACACGCACTGCGATACTCCAATGGCTTTGCTGGATGAAGGCTTTGATATTGGAGAACGAAATGCGCCACCCAAAAGCAGAGTTGATTTTCCAAGAATGAAAGACGGAGGTCTGGATGCCATATTCTTTGCAGCCTTCACGGGGCAAAAAGAACGAACGCCCGAAAATACAGTAAATGCTTATCGTCTGGCTCACCAAATGATTGACGAAACCTATAAAGTTTGCGAAGAAAATAGTGAAATGGCTGAGGTGGCAACAAAATCGGAAGATGTTTTACGACTGGAGAAGAAGGGGAAAAGGACCATTTATATTGGAATGGAAAATGGTTTTCCGTTGGGCAAGGATTTAAGCCGTGTGGACGAATTTTATAAAAGAGGCGTTCGGTATATTACACTTTGTCACTCGTCAAACAATGATATTTGCGATTCGTCAACTGATAAAAAAGGACCGGAACACAATGGTTTAAGTGATTTTGGGAAAGAGGTTGTGGAGAGAATGAATGATTTGGGTATGCTAATCGATGTATCTCATATTTCCGACAAATCGTTTTTTGATGTAGTGGAATTAAGTAAAACTCCGGTTATTGCATCCCATTCAAGTGTGAGGTCAATTGCACATCACAAACGTAATTTTTCAGACGAAATGTTACTGGCACTCGCGAAAAATGGGGGTGTTATACAAATTTGTCTGTTAGACGATTATATAAAAGATCCGGATACCACATCGGTTAATTATCGTAAGCAGAAGGAATTGTGGGACAAATTTGCTAACGCCAAAACAGAATCAGAAAAGAAGAAGTTGAGAGAGGAATGGAATACCTTGTCTGAAAAATATCCCAAACGGATGCCTACTGTAGAAGATTGTGTGGACCATATCGATTATGTAAAAAACCTGATCGGGATTGATTATGTCGGAATTGGTTCCGATTTCGATGGCGGAGGAGGTTTGGACGGTGTTGCCGATGTTAGTGAATTTCCCAATATTACAACAGAAATGCTAAGGCGAGGTTACACCGAAGAAGAAATCAGAAAGGTGTGGGGAGGAAACTTTCTAAGAGTATTTAAAAAAGTGGAAATTTATGTTAAAACATAGTAAATTATCATTTTAACGTAATAAATTGATTGTATAGTGCGTTAATGCATTATGCAAACAATACAGAAGATATTTTTTATCAAACCCAACGAGCGTAAGAATATTTTTGAGATTGTAAAAGCATTTTTTATTAATCAATAATATTCAAAAATATTAGTTTGTTGGACGCGGCTAAGATTGAATATAATCAAACCCTAAAAATAATTATATGCGTTATAATTATTTTTATGAGCAATATGGATGCGATTCCTAAGGAATTTACTCCTGACATTTATTGCTCCCGGGAAGGAATGTCTGATCATCTGGAAGGTGGAATTAGCAGGCGTTCTGACTATAATGTGTGTAATTCGGAAACGGGCACTGAACAAAATGCGGGAATTGATTTCCCAAAAAGTTTACAGGTCCAAACCGATCCGAATTCATGTGTGGCATTTATCGACTCAGCCTTGCAAGTTTACGATCCTAATAATGTGATAGTGAAATTGACCTGGCAAATGACCGGAGCCACTGACGGTAATTCTCCGGAAGACGGTGTAAATCAGATTGGTGGCTATTCTTTTAATGTGGGAGTAACATTGCTTACCTATACTGTTGAATCAAATCTTAGCGAAACGAACATAAGTACAATAAGTATAGAAGTTGTTGACAGCGAGGCGCCTCAAATTGTTAGTGCTCCCGGCGATATCGGTGTAAGTAATGATCCGGGAGAATGTTCTGCACATGTTTATTGGAGTGATCCTGTAGCCCGGGATAATTGTTTGGACTCGGAACAATTGGTGTATACTTCCAATTATAAATCAGGGGAAAAATTTCCTGTTGGAGAAACAGTGGTTCGGTACAGTATAACTGATGGTAAGAATAGTACGGAGTTTAGTTTTACTGTTTCGGTTAAGGATAACGAGGGCCCGGTAGTAAGTGCCCCTCCGGTTGATACATCATATTGCGGAGAGGCAGTTCCTGACGCATTTACAAGCTGGGAGCAGTTTGAGCAGGCAGGAGGAAGTGCATACGATAATTGTGGGATAAATTATAACAGTTTCAGGTATTTTCAGAACAAAGCCAGCAGTATTTCCTGTCCGTATACCGTAACTCGTACTTATCTGCTTGAAGATATATACAGGAATGTTACTGAATTTGTGCACGTAATTGAAGTGAGTGCAAATGGAAATTCGGGTGAGTCTGATGTGGATAATTTCAGTGGGATAAATCCTGGCTCGGGAGGAAACGCAACTGCGGCTATTTCAGCTAGTATTAATAATGTAACTTGTTTTGGGGGAAGTGATGGAAGTATAACAGTGGATACTTCTAGTGTTGCTCAAAAAATAACTAAAATCGAATGGGATAATGGTTCATCAACACTCAATCTTTCGGGGCTGTCAGCCGACATTTATACGCTCGAAATTACAGCTGGTGGAAGTGTTAGCTCACAAATATTTGCAGTAACCGAACCCGGCATATTAGATGCGTCGGTTATTAAAAAACAGATTACCTGCTTTGGTGCCGATGATGGGAAAATCAATGTTTCAGTTCCGACTGGTGGATCAGGAATCTATCAGGTATCGATTAATGGCATTGATTGGTATGATGTAAGTATGGCTATGCCGTATGAGTTTACAGAACTAACAGCCGGAACCTATTCTGTTCAACTTCGTGATGCTGTGAACCTGGATTGTTTCAGAGAAATTGCTAAAATAGCAATCGCTGATCCTTCTCCTTTAACAATAACAACAAGTGTTACAGAGACTACATGTTCTGGTACAAATGATGGTGATATTACAGTTGCTGTTACGGGTGGTACACCTCCTTTTCAGTATAGTTCTGATGGAGCTGTATTTCAAGTGTCTGAAGTGTTAACCAGCTTGGCAGTTGGCAGTTATATGGTGACGGTTCGTGATTCAAATTTATGTTCGATCGAAAAAGAAGTTGTAATAACACAGGCACCTCCTAATTTCAGAATAATAAGTCAACCTCAAGCCCAGGTTGATTGTAGCGGAGCCACAGTCGAATTTAAGGTAGAGGCCATTAATGCTGTAGGAACATTCCGCTACCAGTGGCAAAAGAAAAGTCCAAACGACAATGATTTTGAGGATATTATCTCCGCCAATTCAAATGCATTAAAACTGGACAATATTGGAAGTAACGATGTTGGCCTGGACAGTACGTTTTATCGTGTAATTATTTCCGACGATTGTTCTTCTGCTGTTTCAGACTCAGCCCTATTGCGTTTAAACGAAATTATAGAGGTAAAGCCTGCACAGGAGCAACTTGAAGTCTGTAATGGAGAAACGGTAATTTACGAGGTGGTTACGCGAGGCAATGTTATTCTCTATTTTTGGGAAAAGTCAAATTCAACGAATAATTGGATTCCCATTAGTGATGGGGGCAAATATTCAGGATCAGGTACTTCTGAATTAACGATATCGGATGTTGGTGCATCGGAAAGTGGTGTTTATCGGGTGCGTGTTGTTTTTGAAACAATTAATACATCCACTGGCAATAAATCCTGTAATGAAATAAGTCGGGAGGAACGAATACTGGTTGTTGACAATATAAAACCCGAACCAAAATGTCAGAACAAAACCGTTTCGCTC
Organism: Draconibacterium aestuarii; assembly: GCA_026671195.1. GTDB lineage: Bacteria > Bacteroidota > Bacteroidia > Bacteroidales > Prolixibacteraceae > Draconibacterium > Draconibacterium aestuarii. The sequence goes on from JAPOHD010000027.1 coordinate 146,800, forward strand.
GGTTGGAGCAGCCCTTTAGTAATTAGTGCTTCCGATATTGATAATGGAAGTACTGATAATTGTGGTATTGCAACTATTTCGCTTTCGCAAACAAATTTTGATTGTTCGCATCTTGGAAATAATATAGTTACGCTTACAGTAACCGATACAAATGGTAACGATTCTACATGTACAGCAACGGTTTTAGTGGTAGACAATGTTTCTCCTTCGTTTACAGTACCCGGTTCAGTAACATTAGATGCAGGTACTTCATGTTCTCCCGATGTAACGCCATCGAAAACCGGAATGATTACCGTTATGTCTGATAACTGTACGGCAGATCAGGATCTTTTGGTTACCTATGCCGATGGCGCGTCGATTGCAGGTTTGTGTGGCGGGGAGTACAGTATCACCCGTACCTGGACTGTAAGTGACAAATTGGGGAACAGTACTTCAAAAGACCAGTTGATTACGGTTGTTGACGGAACCAACCCGGTGATGTCGATACCCGAAAACGTTGCCCTTCTGTATGGTGATCCGACTGAACCTCAATATACCGGGCAAGCCAGTGTTACCGACAATTGCGACAGTAATCCTGTAGTAAGTTATTCCGATAGTATTTCATACGAAGTGGGATGTCCTTATACTGTTTTTCGTAAATGGACGGCCACCGATTGGTGTGGCAATTCGTCTTCTGCTTTCCAGCAAATTAGGGTAAGCGACACAGAAGCGCCGATTTTAATACTTCCAAATGATACTGCAGTAGCTACTCCCAATGATATTCCGTTGGTTGACACTTCTGTGGCAAATGCGATTGACAATTTTGATACAAATCCTACAATAGAGTTTCTGTATGAAGAATTTACCGGTCTGGATGCGAAACCTGGTTTTTGCCCCACTTCGGTTACCCGGTATTTCAGGGCATCCGACCAATGCGGTAACAGTGTTGTGGGTTCCTACATCATTTATGTAAGCGATGTTTCCGATTGTGCCGAATGTCAGGAAAGTGTACCGTTTTTTTACCTGGATTTAACCTATAGTGCCGAGGCTGAAGAAACAATAAAAAATGTTGATCGTCATAAAGCAGGATATTGCTGTTCGGAAGGAAATTCGAGTTGTGTGGCTTTTAATATTCTTTTTCATCGTGATGTTATTGGTCTTGAAATAACAGTAAACGGGGCTACACCAAAAGGGCAGGAATGGGACGTGGATTGTGAGTCGGTTGATTTGAATAAGGAATATTTGTGTATTCCTACCGATGAGCAGTTTCATTTATTTACCTTGTGTAAACCGGGGAATAATCTTAACTCTTATACATTTAGAACCTTAATCGGAGCCTCTGTTCCCGATGATGAGATAACAACCCGGGTGGAATGTGTCGAACAGCTATCGATTTCAGGAATTGCTGATCCTGTGTGGAACAGCGTTTATCCCGGTGTTCGCGGAGAGTACAACAGTTACCTCGATCTTTCAGATCCGTATAATCCTGTGTTTTCAGCGCCTCCGGGAGCTCCCGGAGAAATTCGTTACGAGGTTGCAGGACCTTTAGTAGAGCCGGTTTGTGGACAAACTGCAGATACTGCCCTGGTAACAATTCTTGTAAAAGAAGCTATCGCAATTGATCTTAACATCGAACCCGATTTGATGTGTGAAGATTCGCCGGATACCATTGCGCCCGTTATTTCTCCTGTCGGTTCGTATGAATTTGAATGGTATGTGGGCAATGATACTACGGGTGTACCTTTTTCAACAGCAGAAACTTTTGTTCCAACTGCCGAAGGAGAATATGTATTGAAAGTAACCGATGCAGATCATGATATTCCCTGTAGTTCGGAGGTTTATAATTTTGAAATTCTTTTCGATTATACCGGTCCTACAATTCAGGTTCCACCAAATACACTTACAGTACAATGTAACGATGGCAGTGTAATTACGAGTATTCAGAACTGGCTGAATTCAGCACAGGCAAGTTATACAAACTCGCGTGGAATTTTTGTCGAATTTATTCCGGAGAATGATTTCGATTTTAATAACCTTGATATGGCGTGTAACGATACGCTGGAGGTGACTTTTTCCGCATTCGATCATTGTTCCAACATGGCTACAAATACGGCTTTAATTGTTGTTATCGATACAATTGCACCGATAATTTTTCGCGAAGCAGCCGATGCCAGCACACAATGTACGGGTATTGATCCGGATCAGAATGCTGCATATCTGGGCTGGTTGGCAAATCACGGAGGAGCGGCGGCAAACGATGATTGTGACGCAAACCTGACCTGGATTACTGATACCGATACTTCCTTATGGAGTGGAGATCAGGTTAACAACCAGATAAGTATAACATTTACGGTTTTTGATGATTGTGGAAATACGGCTCAAACTACGGCTACTTTTTCTATATTCGATACGATTGCACCTGCAATTAATACCCTGCAGAATATCGTTGAATGTCCGGAATTTGTTCTTCCTGCCGGAAGTACGATGCTCAATATCGATCCGGCAGAAGTGAGTGACGATTGTTATGCAACCTGTAGTTTTAGTGATTATACCATTCGTTGGCGGATCGATTTTGCCGATAGCACTTCTCTTCCGGCCGGAGGTGGTTACGCTACCGGACACATCTCCGACTTAGGGGTCGATATTTTATTTCCAGCCGACAGTTTAACATTTTTAAATGCTGATCATAAAATTAGCTACTGGATAGAAGACTGTAGTGGCAATGTATCGGAAGCACAAATCCGAACCGTCACTGTTTTGCCTCCTCCGGTGGTTGTGAGTCCTGCCGATACGCTTTATTACTGTTATGGCGATACAGTTTCTGAAATTTTACTTACAGGATATCCGCAGGGTGATGTGGTTTTCGATATTAGTGGTGGAGCTTTACTGGGAATTGCCAACCAAACCGGTGTTTCATCCATCCCTGCGTTCTGGGCTACAAAACCCGGTTCGGCTATCATTTCTATTACTCCGCGTACGGATGATTGTATCGGAGAAACCGTTGATTTTGTTATTGTAGTTAAGCCGGTTGTTAATGTATCCGTTTCACCGGCACGACAAACTATCTGTTCAGGAGATTCAACAGATATCAGAATATCAAGTAACACAGCCGGGGCAACTTTTTCATGGGAAATAAGTTCTGTTACGCCATCAGGAAGTGTTGCCGGAGCATCAGGTGGTGCAGGAAATTACATCCGGCAAGGCCTGGTAAACAACACATCGTCGCCGGCTGAGGTGGTGTATCGTGTATCGGTTGAAGCCAATGGCTGTCCCGGTATAATGCCCACTCCTGTTACAATTACGGTAAACCCTGTCCCTGAATTACTAATTACAGATCCAGATACAATTTGTGAACCGGAAACCATTGATCTAACGGATATTGCTATTACGGCAGGGTCTTCAGCCGGAGCTGATTTTACATACTGGGCAGACACGGCTGCCACTGTTTCATTGGCTAATCCCGATGCAATAATTCAAAGCGGAACCTATTATATTATGGCCTCTTTTGGCACAGGATGTACAACTATAAAACCGGTGAATGTTGTAGTGAATCCTGTTCCAGGACTTACCAGTACGCTCACTCCGGATGGAATTTGCAGTAACACACCATTTAGCTATACACCAAGCGGAAATCTGCCAGGCACTGTATTTACATGGAGCAGGGCCGCCATTCCCGGAATTAGTAACCCGGCGGAAACCGGTACAGACAATATTGATGAAATATTGGTAAACGAAACTTCAAATCCCATTGAGGTTACCTATATATATACTCTTTATTCTCCCGATGGATGTAACAGTGTGTATGAGGTAAAAGTTATGGTTACGCAGTCGCCCTACTTAACAAGCACAAATCCCGATGGTATTTGTAGTGGCGAGGTGCTGAGCTATAATCCAACCAGTAATGTTTCGGGTACTGTTTTTAACTGGACAAGAAACGCAGATGCCTATGGAAATGCGGCAGCTTCCGGAACCGGAGATCCCAACGAAATATTGGTGAATCAATCCAATGGTCCGATATCGGTTATTTATTATTATTCTCTGAGTTCAAATAACTGCAGCAATCCAACTGTATTCCAGGTGATGGTAGTGGTTACACCTTCGCCCGAGGTTACCGTTCGGGCATCGGAAGCAGAAATTTGTCCGGGTGAAGCGATAGATCTGTTCTCCTTATCCACCGATTTGCTGAATTCTGCACTTGAAACCGAACTATTAATGGATGACTTTCATTCCGGGACCGGAAACTGGACAGCATCAGGTTCTCAATATGCATGGAGCTTGCAAGCCGATTCTTCTGTTTATACATCTGAAGAAGTAATGAGTTGGATTCCTTTCAGAACGAAAACTGTTCAGAATATTTTTCATTCCAATGACAGTACCCCGTTTTTACTGGCAAATCATCATGAATCCGTATTTGGATTAACGAATACCACATCCTATCTAACCAGTAAAATTTTCGATACCAAGGGGTACACCGAAATAAAACTAAGCTTTTGGCATCATTATAAACGAGGCACCAGTTCTGTAGAAAAAGCTGTTGTTGAGTATTCAACAGATGGAACGAACTGGAACATGGTAGGAACGGAAGAGTATAGTTATACAAGGGGTGAAGCTGATAGTTTTGAATATGTTGAAACTACAGATCTTCCGGTGGGAGAATCTACTGTACAAATTCGTTTTGCTTATACAACTATTGGGATAGCTCAAAAATTCTGGTGGGCAATCGACAATATCCAGGTAACGGGAGTTCCTCAGGTGCAAAGAGAAATCCAATGGACTTCCACCCCCGCAGGATTTACTTCTACAGAGGGCAACCCAACCGGTGTTTATCCAACAGAAACCACAAGTTATATTGCTACTTACACCGATCCGCTTACAAATTGTTCCGGATCGGATACGGTGACGGTAATTGTTCGCGAATTACCGGATGTGCAAATTTATGCCGATTATTGTTCTGACCCCGGTTATATTATCTTAACCGCCACCGAAGGAGCAAGTTATTTGTGGAGTACCGGAGAAACCACACAGATAATCAAAGTAGATGTTGCAGATATTTACAGCGTAAAGGTGATTGATGAGTATGGATGTGAAAATGTGGCTTATACAGGTGTTTCGACCGAACTGGTTATAAACGGAGATTTTGAACAGGGAAATGTTGATTTTAGTACCGGGTACCAATACGTGGCAGATGATGCTCTCAGAAACAATGAGCTAAATCCCGAGGGGTACTACTCGGTGGGAACAAATGCTCAGCATTTTCATAGTAATTTTTGGGGATCTGATCATACCAACGGCTCTGGAAATTATATGATCGTGAATGGTTGGGGATCGGATCAGGTTGTTTGGGAACAGGAAATTGACATTCTCCCAAACACTGAATTCTATTTCTCTGCCTGGGCAATGAGTTTAAACAGTGTCGCTCCATTCGTCAAACTACGTTTCGAAATTAACGGTGTTCAAATTGGAACAACAGCCAATCTTCCTGTTGGTCAAAACAACAACAGAAATCCGTGGACAAATCGCTTTTATGGAAACTGGAACTCGGGAAATGCAACAAAAGCAACAGTTAGAATCATTAATCTGGAACCGGCGCTGGGAGGTAATGATTTTGGCCTTGACGATATTTCTTTTGGAACGCTGGAGCCTTTGCCTTCCGAAATAGAAGCATCTGGATTAAACACAACTGTTTGTGAAGGTGATTCCGTCCAATTACTTTTGGATGTCCAAAAAGGGAAAGAGCCTTTTACGTATTCATGGACCGGACCAAACGGATATACTTCGAATGAGAAAGAACCGGTTATATATAATACCGATCCCGCGTTTACCGGGGACTATATTGTAACCGTAACCGATGGATATGGTTGCGGACCGATATACGATACAGTGCAAATTGTTGTGAACGAGGCAGCCATTGTTGATGCCGGAAGCGATCAGCTAATTTGTGCCTCTGAGAATGAAGTTTCTCTCAACGGTTCGTATGGGGGATCAACCACTTCGGTAACCTGGTCGGGTGGAACCGGAAGTTTCCTTTCAGCTGCGGATCCAACTACAACTTATACGTTTAGTGATACGGATATTGCGGCCGGTGGAGTTACTCTGGTACTTACTTCGGATGATCCTCCTGGAGTTTGCGGGCCCGTAAGCGATACGGTGAATATCAGTATTTATCCGCTTGTTGAGGTAGTGGTTGATACTGCCGTTCATCCACTGTGTCCCCGGGATAAGAATGGTTATATTACTGTTCATGGAGAAGGAGGAGTGGCGCCTTACAGTTATTTCTGGGATAGTACCCCGAAGCAAACATCAGCAACGGCAGGAGGGCTTCGTGCCGGCACTTATAAGGTGACTGTTACCGATGCAAACGGATGTTGGGATACTTTGTCGGTAACGCTTTCCGATCCTCCCGAATTGGTAGTGAGTGACACGGTGCAGGTTACTGAGCCTTCATGTTACAACGGAAGCGATGGTACGGCTACAGTAATCGTAACCAGTGGAAACAATCCAACATTTTGGTGGCACACAGAGGATACAACACAGACAATAACCGGCTTGTCTGCCGGAGTGTATTTTGTTTATGTAATGGACGAGAATGCATGTTCAGTAAAAAGTATTACACTTTCCCTTGGTGAGCCTGCGCCTCCTGCAGTCCAATGTCCTGATGACATCACAGTTTTGGCCGACTACGGAAAGAATTATGTTGAGAATCTGAAATTGGCAGCACCTGATTATCAGAACGACTGTCCCCTTGTCGATCAGGTTTGGGTGCTCTCGGGTGCAACTAGCGACAGCTCTTCACAAACCGGAATAGATACACTGAAAATGCACGACTTTAATATTGGCGTCACTAAAGTTACTTACACCTTTGTTGATGAGGCGGGTAATGTAAATGAGTGTTTCTTTTTAGTGACCGTTGAGGCAGCTCCTGAAATTGAATGCCACGAGGATACGACAATTTATATCGACCGTGCCGCCACCGGCTGTGAATTTATTTTCGATCCGGGAGTGCCTGATTTGGTTCAGGGTGTACCACCAATCACCTGGTCGTGGAAAATTACTTATCCCGATGGTTCAACCAATTCAGATATATACACAAAATATGCACCTGATTATTCTGCCGATGCCATTGGTAACATGAACTTTCCGTTGGGAGTTAGTACAATTGAATGGAAAGCAGAAAACGGAGCTGGTTTTGATTCCTGTGCGTATTTCATAGAAATAGTCGATACGCTTGCTTCCGGGTTTGAAGTTTATCCTTTCGAAGCGTGTGTTGACCCGATTCGTATGGCAACCTATGTTCCGGGCAACGAAACTACAGATCCTGTTTTGCTTATAGATCCTGACCCCGATGGGTATACCTTCGGGGCTGGAAATACAGCATTGGATATAACCTTCCCAAAAACCAACTGTTGCGATTCTGCAGCTATAAAAGTTTACTGGGAAATTGTTTTTGCCGACACTCCTGGTCCCAATGGAGTGGATCTGATTTCGCATGATACAATACGGGGTGTGGGACAGCCTTCGGTTTATATCGATCCAAAAACGGGCTCTGCAGCAGATATTTTCTTTTGGGGAGACGGCGTAAACTATATGGAAGTTATCCATGAAATTACCTATTGGGTAGTCGACTGTTTTGGAAATATTTCGACAAAAACCACCAGCCCTCTTGTGATAAAACCACGTCCCAAACTTGTAAAAAAAGTATCCATGCAAAATAAAACAAACAGTGTATTAAATGATATAGTAATTAAATAAGAACTAAAGAATGATCTTTTATGAGAAAATCCGCGGTCTGTATAAAACAGAAAGAGTCGTTTAGAATAAACAGAAAAGATGTTTGTGTCAGTTTAATGCTTCAGTGAGTTTATAAACGGTAGCAATGCATAAAAGTGGGTAATAAAATAACATCACAATTCATCGTTGTAACTCGAAAACATAATAGCCTTATCAAAAGAATTATTATTCTGGGAATGTTCGTCTTGCTAATGGCACTTAAGAGTGTTGCGCAACAGGAACCTATATTAACTTCATATATGTTTAACGGGCAGGTAATCAATCCTGCTTATGCAGGTATGTGGGAGAAAATAGGGTTCACAACTTTGGTTAGAAAACAGTGGGCAGGGATCGATGGCACTCCGCTCACCGAAGCATTTTCTTTTCATACCCCTTTTAAAAACGATGCAGTTGGCATTGGTTTAAACATTATGAACGACCGTTTTGCTTTAGAAAATCGACTGAGTGTTCTTGCCGACTACTCATACGAGGTGTACCTTACTCCACGAACACGGATGCGGATGGGGATTAAATTCGGATTTATTAATTACAAAAACCTGCTTACCCAATATAAGTTGTATCCCGATAATAAATTCGACAGAGCTTATGAAAGCGATGTAAATTTGAAGTTCTTGCCCAATTTTGGTTTTGGCGTTTTTATTTATCAGGACGATTACTATATGGGTTTTTCTATACCTCGGCTTGTGGAGAATGATTTAAAGGAAAATTTTCATAATTATTCAACCAGTGCCGAGGTGCGTACTATTTATCTTAGCGGAGGTTATGTTTTTCCCTTGGATCATATGAATTATGTTGTATTTAAACCAACCATTTTGGTAAGGGCCACCTGGGGGACTCCGCCGCAGACGGATTTGGCTGCTAATTTTTTATTGCGCGAACAGTTGTGGTTGGGCGTTATGTTTCGAACAGGTTCTGCATTGTGCTTTACGGGAAACTGGATATTTAACAACAACCTGCGTGTGGGCTTCGCAATAGACGTGTCCTACAATGAGATTTACCCTTATCAGAACGGAACTTTCGAATTTACAGTAGGATATGATATCGATTTTTTTGGCAGACGTTATTTAAGATCGAGATATTTTTAAAACCAGTTTAAACACTCCTTAGAAGTCCTGAATAAGCATACCTTTTAGGATGGTATTAGTATCTATCCTGGTGTTACAGCGAAGGAGAAACAACCGAATCAATCCGCTCTGGCGCAAGTCTACCGGCTTAATCTGCCATTTTATACCTTAAGTAGTTTCGTCCAGGCAGAGTCTGATTTCTATAAACCGGCACGCGAGATAGTGAAATAGATTGCTTCACCTTCCGTCAGCTGACGGATCGGTTGCCAATGACAGATTTCATTAAAGTATTTAATATGAATAAAGTACAGAGATTGCCATTAAATGTCATTTCGACGAAGAATGAGGAGAAATCTTAGACTCAAACAGATTTCTCACCTTCGTTTCTCAGGTTCGAAATGACGGCTTCAGAGTTTTGTCATTGCCCTATTATGCCCAAATATTTTTGGGTAAGATCTCGCAATGCCATCTAATTTGCCAATGACAGATTTCATTAAAGTATTTAATATGAATAAAGTACAGAGATTGCCATTAAATGTTATTTCGACGAAGAATGAGGAGAAATCTTAGACTCAAACAGAGTTCTCACCTGCGTTTCTCAGGTTCGAAATGACAGCTTCAGAGTTTTGTCATTGCCCTATTATGCCCAAATATTTTTGGGTAAGATCTCGCAATGACATCTAATTTAAATAAATCATCGGCGGACGATAAACAACCAAAACTGAAACATAAAAGTTGCCCGTTCGGCTGTTTAGTATCTATCCTGGTGTTACTGCGAAGGAGGACCAACCGAAGCAATCTGCTCTGACGCAAGTCTCCCGACTTAGTCTGCGATTCTATCCCTTTTAGGTTAGTTGTGAAGTTCATACGGAGTCTGATTTCTATGACCTGGCGCACGAGATGGGTGACTCGCAGGAGGTGGGAAGCAGTGAATAGAATACTGACTTTTTCATTGGATTTTCTTGACATAAACAATTCAAAATATTGTGTACGGATTAAAAAAAATGGGCTAATGTGCAGTTATTAACAATTCCCAGAATGGGAAAATGAACAATGCTAAACATAAGTTCCCTTTGTTAATGAGGGTTTTGTGAATATCTTTTTTATGTATAGAAGGTTGCTTTTGTTGATAAATTGTCGTAGTTTTCCATAGTTGTAACTAGAGAAACTTAGTATCGTCATTAAAAGAATTGTTGTTTTAGGGATATTTGTCTTGCTAATATCACTTCAGTGTGGTGCACAACAAGATCCTATTTTAACCTCATATATGTATAATGGTCAGGTCATTAATCCGGCTTATGCAGGGATGTGGGAGAAGATAGGATTCACCACTTTAGTAAGAAAACAGTGGGCCGGCATTAATCGCTCGCCGCTCACTGAATCATTTTCATTTCATTCACCTCTCAGGAACGATGCCGTTGGTGTTGGACTTAATATTATGAACGATCGTTTTGGTTTGGAAAACCGGCTGAGTATTCTGGGTGACTATGCCTACGAAGTTTATCTTTCGTCACGAACAAGAATGCGCCTGGGAGTCAAATTCGGATTTGTTAACTACAAAAATCCACTTACCGAGTACGAACTATATCCTGATAATAAATACGACAGGGCTTTTGAAGAAGACGTTGATTTGAAGTTTCTACCCAATTTTGGGGTGGGGATGTTTATTTATCAGGAGAATTTTTACTTTGGTTTATCGGTCCCCAAAATTGTGCAGAACGATTTAAAAGAAAACTTTCATAATTATTCAACCAGTGCCGAGGTACGTACCATTTATATGAGTGGAGGCTATGTTCAGCCTTTGGATCCTTTTAATTATATTGTTTTTAAACCCACACTTCTGGTTCGTACAACCTGGGGGGCTCCTTTGCAATTCGATTTGGCGGCAAATTTTATGATACGCGAAAAATTATGGCTGGGTCTAATGTACCGCACAGGATCAGCCATGTGTTTTACCGGAAACTGGATGTTTAGTAATCATTTACGCGTGGGTTTTGCCATGGAAGTGACCTACAATGAAATTTATCCTTACCAGAACGGAACCTTTGAATTTACAATTGGCTACGATATTGACTTTTTTGGACGTAGTTATTTAAGAGCAAGATATTTTTAAAACAACAAATAGAAACCGAATTAGTGTAAATCGGTTAGATCAAAAACAGAATAAGAAGAGAAGAAGAAATAACAATAGATAAATTAAAGAAACAGCCTTTTAAAACAAAATTGTTTTAGGTGACTAAATTACAACATAACCAGACTTTGAGAATAGCTCTATTTATTTTAGCTGCTGTTACTGCTGTGCTTATGGAACCCGCTTCTGTAAACGGGACTGTTTTGTCATCAAACCTGATCCAGGCCTCCTCAAACGATAATCAAAATGCGCTTCTTTGTCCCGAAGATATTTCAACCTATACCGATTTAAATTCATGTGCCGCTGTTATCAGCTCGGGTTTAAACCTCGAAGATCCTGATGGAAACATTGCAACACTTTCGTGGCAGCTTACAGGCGCTACCGAAGACCATTCAACCAATTCGGGTATCAATCAGCTAAAAAGTTATGCGTTTAACGAAGGAACAACAGTAGTTACCTACCAGGGTAAAGACCGTTACAACAATTCAATTTACTGCACCTTTACCGTTACTGTGGCCGACAACCAGGTTCCCCGACTGGAAACGACCTTCGAAAACATAACTGTTGAAGCCGATCAGGGCGATTGTAATGCCTTTGTTAGCTGGCCCGAGCCGCTGGTGGCCGACAATTGTGTTTCTGCCGATCAGATTTTGATAACCGCGAATTACAATTCAGGTACTTCGTTCCCGGTGGGTACAACCGAAGTGCTCTATTTGGTTAGCGATGGTGTGGAATTAAACGACGAAACCTACCAGTTTACCGTAACCGTTACCGATGAAGAAGCTCCTGAGATTTTTGCTCCACAGGCCGTGCACATTCAGTGTGGCGATGCCGTTCCCGATGCCTTAACCAGCTGGCAGCAGTTTTTCGAAGCCGGAGGAATGGCCTTCGACAACTGCAATATCGATTACAGCAGTTTTAAATACGCGGGACAAAAAAGCAACGGAATCCGCTGCCCCTACACCATAACACGTACCTATAGTATTGCCGATGGCTATGGGAATGTAAGTGAGGTGGAGCATTTGATTTATGTAGGGGAAGAAGAGGTGGTTGAGGCAGAACCGGTTGTGGGATTGAAATCGGCGATGGCTGAATGTACCCTTATCCATTCAGGAAACTGGAATGTGGATTCAATCTGGAGTTGTGGCTCAGCACCAACCTCTACTGATAATGTTACTATTCCTGATGGTTATACTGTAACCGTTGATGCAGCAGCAGTGTGTCAAAATCTTACAATTGCCAGTGGTGGAACCTTGAACCATGGCGGATCATTGGCAACTACGCTTCAGGTTTACGGAAACTGGACAAACAATGGCACATACAATGGTGGCACAAACGGGGTGGTTGAGTTTACAGGAAGTAATCCTGCCACGATAAACGGAACAACCAATTTTGAAGGACTCATTGTGAATAAAGGTGGCGGACTTTCAACTACCCTTACGATTAATGGTAATGTTACTGTGCTTAGCAGCGGTTTGCTCACCATGACCAGCGGCCTTGTTACTGTGCCGGGCAGTAGTAGTTTCACTGTAAATCCTTCAATAGGGTTGGATATAGATCAATTTGCCGGATTTGACGTAACGGGTGGATCCTTGACAACAGGCAACTTTACCATTACCAATGAAGGATTAATACGAATTTCATCAGGAAGCACTGTGAGCTTTGGTACTGCCTCAGGAAATGAGGTACACATGCAAACCGACGGAGCGTTTATTGTTACTGGTGGAACTGTTGATATCGCAGGAAGACTCTACAACTCTGCTGCCGGAACGCTTGATCCGGACGGATTAAATTTAACTTCGGGTATTTCAATATCAGGTGGAATAATTACCCTGGCAACCGCTGGCAACGGTTTAAGCAGCACAGGCTCTTTACATGTAACTTCTGCCGGAAACTTTGACTTTACAGGGGGAACTATAGTTTTTGAAAATCCAAGCACTGCAAGTACCGAATTGGATCTTGGTTTGATCGATGGTGGCGGAACAAAAAACACCACAGGCGGTACTTTTCAATTCGGGAATGCATCAACACCGGCAGGTTCTACCTTTAATATTTCAAGCGAGATAGCACTTGATCGCATCACTTCATCAGCGAATGCTGACCTGGTTTTGGAAAGTGATCTGCTTGTGAATGACCTTGCATTGAACAGTGCAACTACCATTGATTTAAATGGGAATGCATTGCAGCTGGGAGTTACAGGTACAGGAATTTATACTTTTCCGATTTCTGATGCATCAGGAAATTCGATACCAGTGGTAGTGAATTTATCTTCAGCTAGCTCATTTACGTCTGCTTATATTGAGGTTTTAACTACGGATTCAAAACATTCAAGTAACCAAAATATAACAAGCTATTTTGATAGATTCTGGGAACTAAATTTTGTTGGTATAGCGTCTCCAGGTTATTCTCTTGATGCCAATTTTACAAATGGAGACCTTGTTAATGGCCCATCAAATTTGGTAGTAGGAAGTTATGCATCCGGATGGTCACGAATTTCAGGTGCAACAATAGGTGGCAATTCACTAAACTTAAGCAATACTTCATCTAGTTTGGTATTTACGGCACTTGATGCACCAACAGTTTCAATTACCAATGTCGAACCCGTGGAAATCTGTTATGGTGACGCTGTTACTATTAATACAACGGCTTCTGCCGACCCCGTTGCCTCGTACAGTTGGAATCCTACCTTGAATTTAGATTTGACTGATCCTGCGAATCCGGTTGCCAGTCCGCTGAGTACTACTACTTATACAGTTACTCTAACTGATGGAAATGGCCTGACTGCAACCGATAATATAACTGTTAATGTAAATCCACAGTTAACAACAACAGGCATCGAAAGCAAGGCGGTAAGTTGTTTTGGTGGAACTGACGGCGAGGCAACAGTCACACCATCCGGAGGTTCAGCTCCTTATACTATAACACCGACACCGACAGGATTGATAGCCGGAACACATACATTTACGGTAACTGATGATAATGGATGTACCACAACCGTTGATGTAACCATCACCCAACCTGCAGCTGCATTAACTGCTACGGGAGTTGAGAGCCTGGCGGTAAGTTGTTTTGGAGGAAATGATGGAGAGGCGACAATAACTCCATCTGGCGGTACATTACCTTATACCATAACACCAGCTCAGACAGGATTGAGTGCCGGAACACATACATTTACGGTCACCGATGATAATGGATGTACCACAAGCGTTGATGTAACCATCACCCAACCTGCAGTTGCATTAACTGCTACGGGAGTTGAGAGCCAGGCGGTAAGTTGTTTTGGGGGAAATGATGGAGAGGCAACAATAAACCCATCCGGCGGTACATCTCCTTATACCATAACACCTGCTCAGACAGGATTGACAGCCGGAACACATACATTTACGGTAACTGATGATAATGGATGTACCACAACCGTTGATGTAACCATCACCCAACCTGCAGCTGCATTAACTGCTACGGGAGTTGAGAGCCAGGCGGTAAGTTGTTTTGGAGGAAATGACGGCGAGGCGACAATAACTCCATCTGGCGGTACATTACCTTATACCATAACACCTGCTCAGACAGGATTGACTGCCGGAACACATACATTTACTGTCACCGACGCAAATGGATGTACCACAACCGTTGATGTAACTATCACCCAACCTGCAGCTGCGTTAACAGCTACGGGGGTTGAGAGCCAGGCGGTAAGTTGTTTTGGGGGAAATGATGGCGAGGCAACAATAACCCCATCTGGCGGTACATTACCTTATACCATAACACCTGCTCAGACAGGATTGACAGCCGGAACACATACATTTACTGTCACCGACGCAAATGGATGTACCACAACCGTTGATGTAACTATCACCCAACCTGCAGCTGCGTTAACAGCTACGGGGGTTGAGAGCCAGGCGGTAAGTTGTTTTGGGGGAAATGATGGCGAGGCAACAATAACCCCATCTGGCGGTACATTACCTTATACCATAACACCTGCTCAGATAGGATTGAGTGCCGGAACGTATACATTTATGGTTGCCGATGCAAATGGATGTACCACAACCGTTAATGTAACCATCACCCAACCTGCAGCTGCGTTAACAGCTACGGGGGTTGAGAGCCAGGCAGTAAGTTGTTTTGGAGGAAATGATGGAGAGGCGACAATAACTCCATCTGGCGGTACATTACCTTATACCATAACACCTGCTCAGACAGGATTGACAGCCGGAACACATACATTTACTGTCACCGACGCAAATGGATGTACTACAACCGTTGATGTAACCATAACACAACCTGCAGCATCATTATTAATATCTCTAACCTCACAGAATGATGTAATCTGTTCCTATGACAGTGATGGTGCAATAGACATTACGGTCTCAGGAGGAACTCCAGGTTACTCATACTTCTGGACAACAACAGGTGGAAGCGGATTAAGTGCAACAGCAGAAGATCAATCCGGACTAACAGCAGGAACTTATACTGTAGTTGTAACTGATGCCAATAATTGTTCAGCTACAACAACTATTATCATTGATATTACTGACAGTGAAGCACCTGTTATTACATGCCCGGGTGATATTAGTATTGGCACTGATGATGGGGTATGTAATGCATTTGTTACACTCGATCCGGCTACCGCAACAGATAATTGTATAAACGATGTAGTAATAACAAACAACGGAACCGGAAGCGATGATGCTTATGCCAGCGGAACCTACGCTGTGGGGACAACCACTATTACGTTTGCGGCTACGGATTATAATAATTCATCTACATGTACTACAAGGGTCACTGTTTACGATGACGAAGGTCCTGTTATTACAGATTGTCCTGTGCAAACAACGGTGGTGGTGTACAATAATCCGGGAACTTGTTTTGGAAATGCAACCTGGACAGAACCAACAAAACCAAGTTCAGATAACTGTACCAACAATAAGAACCAGATTTCCTGGTCTGAACCTTCACAAAATCCGGGAGATTTATTCCCATTTCCTGTTGGTAAAACTACACTTGAATATATCGCCGGTGATCCTTCGGGTAATTTTACTGTTTGCGCCATTGATATTATTGTACTGGATGGTGATGATCCGGTTATCAGCAATTGTCCTGCAAACATTGTTGAGAGTGTTGAGCCCGGAGAGTGTTATGCCATTGTTGACTGGACCGCGCCAACAGCAACTGATGGATGTTCTGATGTTACTACATTGCTTAGTAATTTTTCACCGCTTGATACCTTTTATACCGGTACAACTACCGTTACTTACACTGCTACAGATACTTCAGGTAACGAGGAAGCCTGTTTGTTCACTGTAACGGTTGCTGATAATGAGGCACCTGTTATTGCAGGCTGTCCGGTGGATATTACTCAGGATAATGATGCCGGAGAATGTGATGCGGTTGTAACATGGGCAGAACCAACAGCAACAGATAACTGTACATCTGAAGCTGCTTTGATTTGGACGAAATCGCATAGCCCGGGAGACGTTTTTCCTATAGGAACAACAACAGTAAATTATTCTGTGGAAGATGCTGTTGGTAATACCAGTCTGGTATGTTCATTTGATGTTATCATTAACGATGCTGAACCTGCTGTATTAACTGCCCCTGCCGATATTACTGTTAGTGCTACCGCTAACCAGTGTAATGCCTCTGTAACGTTACCTTTTGCCGTTTTTACCGATAACTGTCCTTCGCAAAATTCAATGGCAAACAGCTACAATGGTGGGGGAAGAAATGCCAGTGACGTTTACCCGGTTGGAACCACCCAGGTAATCTACACCATTACCGATTTTAATGGTACGGTTTTAAGAGATACCACTTTGGTTACTGTAGCAGATGATGAGAAGCCTGTTTTGAATTGCCCTGGAAATATTACGGTAGCAGCTGCTAACAATTCATGTGAGGCTAATGTATCGGTTGTGGCAAACTACACCGATAACTGTGCTGTAGATACGATATATAACGATTTTAACAATGGTGGAGCTAACGCCGGCGGACAGTACCTTGTGGGTACTACTACTGTTACTTTTACTGCGGTTGATGCATCAGGGAATACCTCAACCTGTTCGGTAAATGTAACTGTATTAGATAACCAGGACCCGGAGATTACCTGTCCGGCAAATATAAGCCAGAATGTGGATGCTGGAGGATGTACTGCTTTTGTGTCGGTTCCGTTACCAACTACAACAGATAACTGTGCGGTAGATACAGTGTATAACGATTATAATTCGGGAGGTGGTGATGCCAGCGATACGTATTCAATTGGTACAACTACTGTAATTTATACGGTACTTGATGAATCGGGAAATGCCACAACCTGTTCAATGAATATCACTATAAAAGATTCCATTGCTCCGGAAATCAATTGTCCTGGAGATGTTACTCAAACTGCCGATCCCGGTGAATGCCAGGCAAATGTTACAGGTTTGATTGCAACTTTAGCAGGAGACAATTGTAACGATGGAACAATAACAAATGACTATAATTCAGGAGGTGCCAATGCCAGCGGAGTTTATCCTGTAGGAACTACTGCCGTTTTGTTTACCGCTACCGATGCTGCCGGGAATACCGACACCTGTTCGGTTAAAGTAACCATTACCGACGACGAGGCACCTACTCCTGATGTTGCTGCCTTAAACGATGTTTGGGGCGATGTGTGCGAAACCACAACTGTTAATGCTCCCACGGCAACCGATAATTGCGATGGAGTTGTTACCGCTTACACGGATAGCACTGCAACATTTGATGCTGTAGGAGACTATCTTATTACCTGGGTTTATGTATCAAACGATGATACCACGCGTCAGGATCAGAATGTATACATTAGAAGTGCAGGACCTCCAACACCCGATGACGATAATTTACCCACCGTAACAGGTCAATGCGAGGCAACTATTGCGCCACCTTATCCAAAAGCCAAATCAAGCTGTAATGCAAATGTTGACGGTGTTAATTTAGATCCGCTTACCTATACCACCCAGGGAACCCATATTGTAACCTGGATGTATGCCACAGCCAGCGACACTACTTATCAAACACAGGTGGTTATCGTGAAAGACACCGAAGATCCGGTAATTACCTGCCCCGCCGCCGTTAATACCTATGCCGGGATCGATTCCTGTGAGGCTTATGTTGCTTTCGATACAGCTTCGGCTACCGATAACTGTTTACCGTTTACCATTACCAATAACTATACTACAGGAGGATCGGATGCAAGCGGCATTTATCCAATAGGATCAACAACGGTTACTTATACAGCCACCGACTCGGTGGGTAACTTTAGCACCTGCACGGTAGATATTACGGTAATCGATTCTCAGGCTCCTGAAGTTACCTGTCCGGGCGACATTGAAGTGGCCGCCAATTCATCGGGAGGTTGCGATGCCAACATTTCGGGCATTGTGGCAACAGCAACTGATAACTGTTCCGTAGCCGGTATCACAAACAGTTACAACAATGGAGGTAGCAACGCCGGAGGAATATATCCCTTGGGCACCACAAGCGTTACCTTTTATGCCTACGATGCTGAAGGGAATGTAGATTCCTGTTCATTTAATGTTACCGTGACCGATACGGTTCCTCCTCAAATAAATTGCCCGGCCAATGTGCAGGTGCCAAATGATCCGGACGAGTGTTATGCCATTGTAAGCTTATCGGAGGTAACATCAGTAGGAGACTGCTCGGAGGTGATCATTACCAATGATTACAACAACGGAGGTGCCAATGCCAGCGATACTTTCTACTTGGGAACAACAACAATTACATTTAGTGTAAGCGATACGGCCGGTAACACCGGTAATACCTGTTCGTTTGATGTAACGGTTTACGACAGTGAAGCGCCGGAGCCATTCACCATTGCGCCGATATTTTCGCAGTGTGCCGTCAGTCCTGATCCTCCGATCGCCATTGATAACTGTAACGATACCATTTGGGGTACTACACCGGTAGAATTCCCTTACGGAGTAACCGGTACAAGCCAGATTACCTGGACCTTTATCGACAGTGCCGGAAATTATTCAACTGAACTACAGAATGTTTCAATTCTTGATAATACTTCACCCGTATGGGATGATCCGAATTTCTTTGTAAGTAGCTTAAACCGCGAATGTCATGAAGATCTTTCTCCAACTGCGACAGGTATTCCAACCGCAACAGATAATTGTGCATTGGCTTCGGTTATATGGCAAGACAGCATCATTACCGCGATAGCCGGAAACTGTCCGGGGAATTACAGGATCGAAAGAAAATGGACCGCAACGGACTCAACCGGCAATTTCAGATCCGACATTCAAACCATAAATGTAAGTGATAACACCGATCCGGTAATTATTTGTCACGACACAACCGTTCCCGATCCAAACGGTATCTGGGCTCCGGATATTTTAAGGGGAATTGAGCTGTATGATAATTGTGGTATAGATACCATTTTCCTTGTGGATGAATATTACAAGTTTAACGATGATGGCGTGGCCGGTTTTTGTCCTGATACGGTTTGGCGCGAATACATTGTATACGACCAATGTGGGCGGACATCGAATTGTACCCAGGTGATTGCCGTAGCATCTCCCGGAGATTGCCAGGTGTGTCAGGACACGGTTCCGTATCGTTTGGCCGACTTAAATGGTGCACCCGACAGTTTATGGGTACTGGATGAAAAATTCCTGACACGCGAAGGTGCCTGTTGTACGCACGTTGATGGCAATACGGCCTGGGGCTGTATGTCGTTTAATGTGTATCTCGATGAACATGCAGTGGGATTGATCTTTGATGTTAAAAATCCGGCTCCGTCAGGTGTGGAATATTACCGGGTGGATTGCGGACCGCTAGTTCCGCTTGGAGGTCTGATCTGTTTGGCCGGAGGTCAGTTTTATACTGTTACCTTCTGTAAACCGGGAGAAGATAAACCAATTTACAGCATTCAGTCGGTGGCAGGCGCCATTACAACCGATTCATTAACCACCCGTGCCGATGTAGAATGTTTTGGCGACCTGCATGTTACAGGTCTGATCCCTTCAACTATTAACTGGTCGGTTAAATATCCGGTTGGACGCGATGACCTGTTGCGCTACCTGGATACTACCGATATTGAGAATCCGGTGTTCAGACCCGACTCAGTAACACCGGCACTTATCGTTTATGAGGTGTGTGGAGATTTGATTGGTAACCCGGAATGTGACGGTGAGCCAATGCCTCCTGCTTGTGGCGATGTGGTTGTAAATGTATTGCCACCTGTAAAAATTAACCTGGACGTGGATCTGACCACCATATGTTCCGATGATATTCCTTCCATTAATGCAGAATTGCCTTTCGAAGATCCGTCGTTAGAGTATTCGTTTCAATGGTACGATGGTCCGGATGGAACAGGGACAGTAGTGTCTACATTACGCGGTTATCAGCCACCGGGAGAGGGAACCTATTCTGTAGTTGTCACGGAAATAACTTCAGGAGTGGGGTGTTCAAGCGATTTGACCAATTTTAATATCGCCTTTGACACAACAGGGCCGGTCTTATTGCTTCCTCCCGATACACTCTTCCTCGATTGCAGTCAGTCTGATTTTGAAACAGTAATCGTGAACTGGATAACCACGGCTCAGGCCTTTGAATATGCCGATTCAACAGCGAGTATCGAAGTATTTAACAACTATTTGGCATTTACACCATCATGCGGACACTCAGAGCCCATTTATTTTTGGGCTTATGATATCTGTGGAAACCAGACGCTTGATTCGGCTTATATAGTTATACAGGATGATATTGCACCGATAATTCAAATCGAGGCTTCGGATCAGATAGTCGATTGTAATGCCTTGGATAAAAACAGTCATCCCGATTACATAGCATGGCTGGATAATCACGGAGGAGCTACGGCTACTGATGATTGTGAACAACCGGATAGTTTGATCTGGACCAACGATGCTGCCGACCAGATATGGGTGGGTAATGGCGCGCGTGATTCTATTACCGTAACCTTTACCGTGGCAGACAAGTGTGGAAATTCAGACCAAACTACAGCAACTTTCACCATTATTGATGATGTGCCGCCCGTTATTACCTGTCCGGGTGATTTTGAAGATATTATTGCACAAGATAGTTGTTCAGTCTCAACTTTGGATCTGGATAGTGTTTTTGCTGTAGATCAATGTTCGGAACCAACGCTGGAATGGATAATGACAGGGGCTACTGTTGGAAGCGGAACAGGACAGGTTATTGATGAACTGTTTAATGTGGGACAAACAACAGTACACTATACTGCAATCGACGGTGCCGGGTTAACAGATACGTGCTCATTTGTTGTTTGGGTCAAACACCTGAACCCGCCAACTTCAAATATTACATGTCCGACCGACAGTGTATGGGCAGTGGCTGATGCCGATTGTTATGCTGATGTTTTATTGGATACCGTTGGGTGGGTTGATCCTTGTAACGAGTTGGATTCTATCTGGAACAATTCACCTTACCGGACAAGTGCATCGGATGCAAGTGGCAGATATCCGATTGGCGTTACTGACTTTACATGGTACATACTGGATGTTTCGGATAATATTGATAGTTGTAATGTAACAGTTATTGTTGATGATGAAACAGCTCCGTATTTCCTAACCTGTCCGAACGATACCCTTGAAGATATTGTTGATCCGCTGGAATGTGATATTACCGATTTTAACCTGGTAGCTCCAACATGGGAAGTGGGTTGTGGAGCCGATTTACGCTGGGAATTAAGCGGAGCTACCACAGGAAGCGGAACTGATGTAATCGATCCTTCGGTTGTGGCGTTCAACGTAGGCATAACAACAATTACTTACATTCTGGAAGATCCGAGTGGTAATGCCGATACATGTATATTCTGGGCGTGGGCAAAACATGTCGACTTCCCAACCTCAAATATTACTTGTCCAACAGATAGTGTTTGGGCACAGGCCGATCCTACCAGTTGCGATATTTATGTCCCTCTTGATACGGTTGAATGGATAGATCCATGTAACGAACTGGATTCCATCTGGAATAATTCGCCTTTCCGCACCAGTGCATCTGATGCCAGTGGAACCTACCCGATTGGAGTGCATGACTTTACCTGGTATATACTGGATGTGTCGGATAATATCGACAGTTGTAATGTAACTGTTATTGTGGAAGATGTAGATGCACCGCAATTCCTTACCTGTCCGAACGACACCCTTGAAGACATTGTAGATCCGCTGGAATGTGATATTGCCGATTTCAATTTGGACGATCCAACCTGGGATGTAGGTTGTGGTGCTGATTTGCGTTGGGAGCTGAGCGGGGCTACTTCTGGTAATGGTATCGATTTGATCGATCCTTCTGTGGTGACTTTTAATGTAGGGATAACAACCATTACATATATTCTTGAAGATCCTGCCGGTAATGCCGATACCTGTATTTTCTGGGCGTGGGCAAAACATGTCGACTTCCCAACCTCAAACATTACTTGTCCAACAGATAGCATCTGGGCCACAGCCGATCCATTAAGTTGTGATGTTTTTGTTCCATTGGATACTGTAATATGGACCGATCCATGTAACGAAATAGATTCTATATGGAACGATTCGCCATATCGTACAAGTCCTTCTGATGCCAGTGGAACCTACCCGATTGGAGTACACGATTTTACCTGGTATATACTGGATGTGTCGAAGAACATTGTGACCTGTGATGTAACGGTAATAGTGGAAGACATTACCGCTCCGCAATTCCTTACATGTCCTCAGGATACCATGGTAGATATTGTTGATCCTGTTGAATGTGATATTGACAATTTCGACCTGGTTGATCCAACCTGGAATGTTGGTTGCGGAGCTGACTTGCGTTGGGAATTGAGTGGTGCAACTACAGGTAGTGGAACCGGATTAATTGATCCTTCAGTTGTTTTATTTAATGTTGGAATAACAGACATCCTTTACATTCTGGAAGATCCAAGTGGTAATGCTGATTCCTGTTCGATGGTTGCCTGGGCCAAACATGTCGACTTCCCAACTACAACACTGACTTGTCCTCCGGCAAGTGTGACAGAAACTGTTGATCCGGATTTCTGCGATAAATATGTAACCCTCGATACTGTGGTGTGGACAGATCCTTGTAACGAACTGGATTCAATTTGGAATAATTCACCTTATCGTACAAGTCCTTCAGATGCCAGTGGTGATTATCCGATTGGAGTAACACCATTTACATGGTATATAACCGATGTGTCGGGAAATATCGACAGTTGTAATGTCACTGTTACCATTCTGGATTTGATGCCGGTTCTGGATTGTCCTGATGATATTACGGACCAAGCTGACTTTGATAAACCTTATGCATCAGGTATTGATGTTCCTATACCTTATTTCTACGATAATTGT
Source organism: Draconibacterium aestuarii (assembly GCA_026671195.1). Lineage (GTDB taxonomy): Bacteria > Bacteroidota > Bacteroidia > Bacteroidales > Prolixibacteraceae > Draconibacterium > Draconibacterium aestuarii. The sequence goes on from JAPOHD010000027.1 coordinate 170,109, forward strand.
GATTCTATACTCACATGGACTGTTAGTGGAGCAACGTCTTTTGCAGAACTTGAAACTGATACACTGGAAGATGGTATTTATGTGGTGCACTCGCCCGATACCTTTAATATAGGAACTACAACCATTCACTATCGTTTTGAAGATGGACATGGAAACTGGGATTCTTGTTCATTCAATATTATAGTTACAGGACCACCGGAAATTGAGTGTCCGCCAAGCGATACTCTCTACTTGGATAACAGTGGTTGCACCTATCCTTTCTACCCGGATGAGGCAACCTTAATTGAAGGAGTACAACCGATCGACTGGACATGGACATTGGAGAATCCTGATGGATCGACAATAACAGGAAGCAGCAGAACACCCGATGATGGTCCCGATCCGTTACCTATTGTATCAGCTCCTCCAAATGAGTATGATTTTGAGCTGGGTACCACCACGATAACCTGGACTGCTAAAAATGTTTCCGGTGCCGATACCTGTGGCCACCATATTCTGGTTCTCGACACCGTTCCACCAACCCTCGATGCCGATCCGTACACGGACTGTGTGGATATGATCGAATTTGCCATTTACAATCCAACAAATCCGAACCCGGAATACCACCAGACTGATCCGAACCTGGAAAAATCACCAAGTCCGGATTACAGCACATTCTATGCAGGAGAAACTTATCTCGACCTGACATCATTGGAAGACAATTGTTGCGATTCGTTGTCGATGGTAAATAACCTTGAGTGGAGAATCGATTTTGTGAATACGATCCATCCGATAACCGGAGCTGCAATCGTGAATCCATCCATAAGCGGAACCGGACAGCCATCCACCTACGGAAGCAACATTCCATTGTGGGGCGATGGTGTAGATTATACAACCCTGGTACATTCCATTACCTATTGGGTAACCGACTGTAACGGAAATTTGAGTGAAGAAATAGTGCGACCGTTAACCATTACGCCACGACCACAAATAATAAAACAGAACTAAAGATGAGAAACGAGATATACATAGAAAGAAGCATGAAGAAAGTGGTCAGCGATCCGTTTTCTTCTGTCATCTCGACGACTTTAGAGGAGAGATCTGTAACAACAGAGTCAAGCGGCAACAGATTCCTCCTTCGTTCCTCACTCGGAATGACAGGTGAAAACTTGCCTGTTTCGCAAACCCACTTCTCGTCTGTCATCTCTACATCATACTGTCATCTCGATCCGTCAGTTGACGGAGAGAGATCTGTAACAACACAGCCAACCGGCAACAGATTCCTCCTTCGTTCCTCACTCGGAATGACAGAGAAGTTGGGTGCTCAGTGTTCAGTATTCAGTGATCAGTTGGCATACCCTGTCATCCTGAGCGTAGCCGAAGGATCTGTAACAACAGAGCTAACCGGCAACAGATTCCTCCTTCGTTCCTCACTCGGAATGACAGAGAAGTTGGGTGCTCAGTGTTCAGTGTTCAGTGATCAGTTGGCATACCCTGTCATCCTGAGCGTAGCCGAAGGATCTGTAACAGCAGAGCCAACCGGCAACAGATTCCTCCTTCGTTCCTCACTCGGAATGACAGGTGAAAACTTGCCGGTTCAGCAAACCCACTTCTCGTCTGTCATCTCTACATCATACTGTCATCTCGATCCGTCAGTTGACGGAGAGAGATCTGTAACAACAGAGCCAAGCGGCAACAGATTCCTCCTTCGTTCCTCACTCGGAATGACAGGCGAAAACTTGGCGGTTTCGCAAACTCACTTCTCGTCTGTCATCCTGAGCGTAGCCGAAGGATCTGTAACAACAGAGCTAACCGGCAACAGATTCCCCGCTACCGCGCGATTCCATCGCGTGGATGTTCCGGCAATCCGGAGCGAAGTCGAAGCATCGACCCTGCAAACAGCTGATAGTAACATATTAACAAAAAAATATAATAACTCACCCCCGATGAGGGTACGGAGTAAACATAAGATTTCCCATCTTTCTTCGTTGAAGTCAGCGGGAATGAGAGAACCAATAAAAAATCAAATCTTTCAGATTCTTGCCTTGGGCAGGAATAGTCTCCCCCCGGGGAGAGAAGGGTCTGGGACAGTAGCTAACAACTTTAAAAATGTGTATGCCTATGAGCAATGACTAAAAGAAAAAATCTTTCGGTCCGTTAACAGGCGGACAGAAAGTATGGTTCTGTAGGGGCCTTTGTAACAGGAGGCCTGCAGCCAAAGGGTAAAGTTGGTGTTTATTTCTCTACAACAACATGTATTTTGACGATACACCACAAATGCCGCTTTTCCCTGGGGCTGAACCATTCAATAGGAAAATCAGGGAGTTCGTCGGTCAACTGACAGACGATACCCCTTGATTCTGATCCGATTCGTCAGCTGACGGATGCAACCAACCCTCTCTAAAAGCAGAGAGGTGAAATTGAAATACTAAAAAGAATTGTGTAACCGATTGACAAATAACCTTAACAAAAACAAAATGTCAATCAACAAACAAAAAAGAACGTTCTGATTTTATTGAAAGACGATTTTGCTACGGGCACCAACCGTTCTCCCCTGGAAAGGGAGATGACCGTTAACCGACGGACAGAGGGCTGATAACCCCAGGGCAGAAATCCAATCCAATAAAAAAGGAACACATTAACTTTAAAATTAAATGTAATGAAAAAGCAAATTTTAATTCTAACGTTTTTTATGGCGGCTTTATTAGTCGGAAACAATGCCTTTGGGCAGCTATCTGATGGTTCTCCTGATCTTGACTATTTGGATGCAGTACCTACTTACTGTACACCTGCTCTTCCTATTGACTGCGGAAATGGAACTGATGCCTTAGCTCCATTGCCTGGTGTTTCTTATCCTTACACAATTACCTCCAGTTCGGTAGGTACTCTTCATTGGTTTGTAACCGATGATGCTTCTATTATAAGCGCTCAGGGAACTATTGCTGCAGGTATAGAACTTGCTGATGGATCAAGTCCATATGTCTTAACAGCAGATGCTGCATATAATGATCCTGCTAATACTTCAGCAACGGTTAACATCACCTGGAAATCATTTGATGGTTTGGCAAATAATGTAATATTGGTTGTATACAATGTTGATGATGTAAATTGTACAGATAATATGGAGGTTTTCCGTATTATTCCTCAGTACAATTTTACTCTTGATATTGCTAGTATAGCTGATGATGGTGTTAATGGAGGTGATGTAGCTGCTGTTGAAGATTGTGTAAATCCAATTCAGAGTGCATCTTATGATGGTACTGCTAGAATGTTAACAGTAGATTATGGTACAGATTACGTTTTCTTCGCAGTTAATGCTGCCAACTGGCAGACTTCATGGATGCCTGATAATTTCACCGCTACAACTAATGGTACAAGTACTGTTACTGTAACTGGATGGGCTTACCCTGCTGATGCTGCAACTACCGGCACCTGGAATACAGTTGGAACAGACCCAGTGTTGGCAACTGGATATGCAAGTGCTGTTAACGGCTTTGTTGCAGAAGGATGTATTATTGTCAGGGTTCAGGTTGACCATGGTTCTACAACTGAAAATCTTACCGCTGAAACTATTAATTTGACGGTTAATGGTGAAATGATCAATGCACAAACTACATCATATGATGGTACTTATCCTGATTTAGAAGATGGAGGAGGTGTTGCTTGTCCTAATGATCTCACAAGTGACAACGCGGATTACGTAATTACTCCGAGACCTGATGTTGATGAGAGTACTCCTACTCCATTTGAAGATAAAACTCCGAATGGTGATTAATGTTATGACTGAATTTTGCTTTTTCATAACCAAAGATACTTAAGCAAAGGGCAGCGGGCAGGGGCAAAGCGCTCCTGCTCCCGGCCCGGCGCTTCTATCGCGAAGGAGAGAGGAAGAAGACTTGGAGAAGAAGAGAAGAAAGTGATCAGTGCTCAGTCGCAGTTGGCAGGAATAAAAAAAAAGCTTGGTGAAACTTGGTGAGTACTTAGTGTCCTTCGTGGTTAAAAAAGAATTAAATCACAAAGTTGCACAAAGAACGGCACAAAGGAACACTAAGAAGAGAGGAAGAGAGACTGGGTGAAGAAAGTGATCAGTGATCAGGCTTGTCATCTCGACGACCAAAAGGAGGAGAGATCTGTTACTTCGGAGCAGATTGATACAGATTCCTCTCTATCGTTCGGAATGACAGTTTTGAAGGAGAAGAGAAGAAGAAAGTGATCAGTGATCAGTCGCAGTTGGCAGGAATAGAAACCTGGCGCCTTAGCGTCTCAGCGGTGAAAAAATACTTGGTGAAACTTGGTGCGTACTTAGTGTCCTTCGTGGTTAAAAAAGAATTAAACCACAAAGTTGCACAAAGAACGGCACAAAGGAACACTAAGAAGAGAGGAAGAGAGACTGGGAGAAGAAAGTGATCAGTGATCAGTCGCAGTTGGCAGGAATAGAAACCTGGCGCCTTAGCGTCTCAGCGGTTAAAAATAGGTTATGAAAAGGAAGATTGAAACAAGAACCATCCGTGAATAACGGAGCACTAAGAGAAAAGCCCGGTTTAGGGCATACGAAATAAGAACTCTGTGGACCTCTGTGAAGACCTCAGTGGCCTCTGTGTTTAAAACGAATTAAACCACAGAGCACACAAAGTAGACACGGAGCACACAAAGAAGAAACTTAAAATAAACAACAATGTGAATGAATTTATACATATAGTAAAAAGCAATGGCCTGCCAGGTATACAATGGCAGACAGGGCCACCCCTGGTAAGGGGTAAACCAAAAGCCCGAAGCCCGAAGCGTATTGTCATCCCGAAGGAGGAACGACAGAGAGATCTGCTGCTGCGGAGCTCAAATGTTCCAGATTCCCTGCCTACCGTCAGGCAGGCTCATCCCGAAGAACCGGGATTCGGAATGACAAGTAGGATGAGGGGCAGGCCAATGCTACATTTTCGCGACGGACCGAAAGAAAGTGATCGGTGCCCGGTCGCCAGTGAGCAGTATTCAGTCGACAGTTCTGTCATCCCGAAGGAGAAACGACAGAGAGATCTCTTACTGAGCAGCGCATCTGTCCTTACGCGAATGAGAAATCCCTCTGTGCCCCTCTGTGCATCCTCTGCGACCTCTGTGGTTCAGCAAAAAACTACAGAAGAACAGAAGAGCACAGGGCAACACAGGGTAATAAACAAACACAATCCGCCATTACTGCACAGCAACAGGCTGCCTGCAGGAGGATGTAATGAAAGAGATACAAGCCGTGTCGGTGCTTCTGCAGATGCAGTACACAGTACCGCGTTTGTCTGCCGGCAAAAACCGGAGAAAGAAATTGAGGGAGTTAGCAGTCAGGAACATAGAAAATGGAAAACATGCTGACAAGCATAAAAAAATTAACATAAAAATGAAAAAGTAATCAATAATAATTTGCAGGCTTAAGGCTCTGGTGTTGAATAAGATATAATGTCTCACAAGTAATTGTTAACAATATATGGAAAAAAAGCGCAATACTATAATTCACGTATTTTCGTTTGACCGAAAGACGCAGTTTGAAAGAATGGACGCTTTTAGCTTGTGGAATTACAGCAATACAAAAATCGTTTTAGTAGAAGTACTTAGCCTGTACAACAGTAAAAAGTTGAAAGCGCAAAGTGGGCGTACCCAAGGGGGCAGTGCATGGCTTTGTCATCCCGGCGACCAAAAGGAGGAGAGATTTGTTGCTTCGGAGCAGATTGTTACAGATTCCTCTCTGGCGTTCGGAATGACAGGTTTGGAGGAGAAGAGGAGAAGAGAGGGAGAGAAGGAGACTTGGAGAAGAAAGTGATCAGTGCTCAGTCGCAGTTGGCAGGAATAAAAAAAAGCTTGGTGAAACTTGGTGTCCTTCGTGGTTAAAAAAGAATTGAACCACAAAGTTGCACAAAGAACGGCACAAAGAAACACAAAGAAGGAGACTTGGAGACGAGGAGAAGAAGAGAGACGGAGAGAGCGGGTGAAATAAACATAGCGCCTTTGCAAGAAAAAAGACAAACAAATGAAATAACATGAAGCCGGAAGCTCGCAGCTAAAAAAATGAACAACAGGTTCGCACATATCATCACAACTGTTCTACTGGGAATCATCCTGGTAGCACTGACCGTGGAAAAATCCGCGGCCCAGATTACAGTGCATGAATGCGATACCATGACCTTTAGCGTAACCAGCCGGCCAAATATCCCGGAAACGCATTTTGTATGGGGTATTTATACCGCTTCCGACCAACCAAAAGATGTACTCGATCCTGCCGGAACACTCGATCCCGCCCTGTATTTTGTTGATGGTATGTATGCCAGTGGCGAAGGCAGAACGGTGAAGGTAACCGGACTGGCACCGGGCAAATACTATGTACGTATTCATGTGTGGGACGAAGTAAGTTGTACCGATAACATTGAAATGTATGTAATGACCGTTTTGGAATCGGAACTGGTAATGGAAATGTATGCCGATTCGGTGTGTATTGGCGAACCTACCAATGTGTATATCCGCTTTACCGGCCGTGGACCTTACGAAATTACCTATACAGTTGGCGATGAGCTGACACCGAGTGTGGTCAACCTGAATGGTACGGAAGTAGATCCGGAAATTACCATCCCGATAAACCAGCCATTACCGGTGGGAGAAACTACGTTTTGGGTGATCAAGGTGGAAGACAATTGTAAGGCCTACGAATATACAGGCGATGAACGACCGAGCACGGGAATTGTGATTTATCCAAAACCCACGCAGTCGAGGATTTACCTAAAAGACGATTAGCGTATGGAAGAGTTATATTGTAAATTAGAAGAAGAAAGTTGGAAGCGCGATGCACGAAGCGTGAAGAAAGCCGCAGTCATGGCTGTCATCTCGACGAGTAAGCGAGGAGAGATCTGTTACTCCGGAGCAGATTGTTACAGATTCCTCTCTATCGTTCGGAATGACAGTTTTGAACGAGGAGAGAAGAAGAGAGGGAGAGATGAGGAGACTTGGAGATGAGGAGAAGAAGAGACTGGGAGACGGAGAGAGCGGGTGAAATAAACATAGCGCCTTTGCGCCTTAGCGGTTAAAAACAAAATATGAAAGGAACATGAAATTTAATCTGCGATTTTTCACAAACAAGCATGATTAAATTTCATCGAGAGTTCCATACGTTGCAATTGAAAACAAAAAATTATAAACGGATGAAACGAACATGTAAAATATTTGCACCCAAAAGGATGATTAAAATACATGTGAGTTACATACTATACTTTTGAAAATAAACAATTTTGATAGTATGAAAAAGTTGATGTACATAGTATTCTTCCTTAGTTTGGCGGCAAATCTGCTGGCCCAGGAAACCTATGTCATCGATTCGGTATGTCTTGGAGCCACCAGAACCTACCGTTTAAACGGGGAAAAAGGTTCAACCTACGAATGGAAGATTAACGATTCCGACGGTGTTTTATATGCTTCACCGGCTTACGTCGATTTCCGTCTGGACGACGATCCCGCCCCGGGGGATACCATTTGGGGCAGCGAAATCGATCAGCTTTGGGATGTGGTGGGCGAATACGATATGGTTGTACTGCACTGGTCGGTTCATGGTTGCGATACCGTAGAAATGGGGCACATAAAAGTATTCCCGCTTCCGGAAGCTGAAGCAGGTGACGATCAGGTGATCTGTTCGCTCGACGATATTGTGGTAAGCGGCGACACCGCCCGGAATTACAGCAGCTTCTACTGGGAAACCACCGGCGACGGTACTTTTAGTTCTGAGTATGCATTACACCCCACCTATTACCTGGGAGCGAACGACAGCCTTAACGGTAGCATTACGCTGGTGCTTACTGCCTTTGGACTGGCCGACAACGAAACCTGTATTCCTGCAGTCGATTCGGTTACCTTCGAGTTCAGCAAACCCGATATCAGCTTCTCTGTAAAAGAATTACTCTGTTACAACGACCGCGATGCCATTATCCGCGGAAATATTATTGGAGGTGCTCCGCCCTTCGTCTTTGCATGGACCGGCCCCGATGGCTATACTTCTTCTGCTTCCGACAGCATTACCGACCTTGGCGCCGGGTGGTATAAACTCACCGTAACCGATGCCAACTCGTGTTTCGACATCGATTCGGTAGAAATTGTAAATCCGCCTGAACTCACCATTGATGATATTGCTGTTATCGAAATTGATTGTTATGGTTATTCCACCGGAGCAATAACTGTTTTGGCTTCAGGAGGCACCGGTAGCCTTACCTACCAGTGGCGAAGTGCGCTGGGTACAACCTACAACGGAAACGCAATTACCGACTTACCTGCCGATACTTACTACCTTGTGGTTTACGACGAGAACCTTTGTACAGTGCGCGATACGATTGTGCTTGAAGAACCCGAGTTGTTGGTGGTGAATGTTACAGCCGCCGATACCATTTTGTGTAAAGGCGACGAGGTGACCCTGCACGGCAATCCTTTGGGCGGAACCGGCGAACTCGATCACCGGTGGATAGGAGACGGTTCCATTTACCTCGATTACAGGTACGACAGTGTTGCGGTGTTTAAGAACAATGCACCCGTAGGTACCCACAATCTGGTTTATATCATTCGCGATGAGGCCGGTTGTGAGGCTTCCGACAGTATTGTATTACATGTTTATCCGCCTTCGGAAAGTTACGAATCGATTGAGGTTTGTGCCGGGGCAGATCCATTCCCATGGAACAACAGAACCATTTTGAGTGATGCCGACAGAATCTACCTCGATACCCTGGTGGGGGCCAACCAGTACGGTTGCGACTCGATGCTTACGCTCGATGTTAAAGTGCTCTTCCCTGAATTTTACGATACTACCATTTACGTTTGTGAAAACCTGGAACCTTACCAACCTTATGGAAACATTACGATATATCCGGATCACGACAGCATTTACCTTGATACCTTGTATTATTCCGCTTCGAGATGCGACTCGCTGCTGATCACCATAAATGTATTTACTAAGCCGGTAACCTATGCCGATCTGGATACTACCCTATGTTCAGGAGCTGATACATTTAAGTGGAACAACCGCTGGATACAGACCGATTTCAGCCAGGTTTACCTCGATACACTCGAAAATATCTATGGGTGCGACTCGTTGTTAACCTACGATGTAACCATTATTCCGCCGGATACTTTCTATGTGGATACAACATTCTGTCAGGATGAACCTGAATTTGTATGGAACGGCATTACCATTTTAACACAGCACGACAGCACCTACGAAGCCACGCTGCAAAACCAGTATGGTTGCGATTCCCTGGTAAATCTGAATGTGCAACTGCTTCCGGTAACCGATACAACTATCGATACGCTGTTGTGTTACGATAATCCGCCTTATTCCTGGAACAACCTTGTAATTTTTGCACAACACGACAGCACCTACCTCGATACGCTGGTGAACCAGTGGGGTTGCGATTCGCTGCTTACCCTCAACGTTGAAGTGATGTACCCGGATACGGTGAACATCGATACTACCTTGTGTGAAGGTGTTCCGCCTTTTGCCTGGGGCGTAAATACGATTTATCTGGTTGATACCTATACCGACAGTTTATATACCGATATCCTTCAAAACCAGTTTGGTTGCGATTCCATTGTTAATCTCGATGTACAGATCCTTCGTCCTGCGTATATCCTGGATACGATAGAAGTCTGTGAAAATGTACCGGTTTTTGTATGGCATTCGATGGATATACTTACCGACAGGGACAGCATTTATGCCGATACACTGTATTATGCTGCCGGCTGCGACTCCTTACGTCTGCAGTTAACGCTTATCTCGCATCCGGTTTCCGATACAATTATCGATACCGTATTGTGTGAGGGAAGTCCGGAGTTTGCCTGGAACAGCCATACCATTTCAACATTTACCGACAGTACTTATCTGGACACACTGTCCAATGTATGGGGCTGTGATTCAACGCTTGCTCTGAATGTTCAGGTGGTTCCGGCAGTTAAAGATACTTTCCCGGCAACTGTCTGCTATGGAGATCCGATAGCAGACTGGTACGGACAAACGATTTCATCGATTATCGACAGTACTTATATCCAGTTATTACCCGATCCGTCGGGTTGCGATACGCTGCTGTACTATGAAGTTACCGTGTTGCCTGTGACATATGAAGTTTTGGATACCACACTGTGTTACGGACTTGGTGACTTCAACTGGAACAACCGCCTGATTTCGGGTAGTGTGAGTGGTACGTATCTCGATACCCTGCCAAACAGCTTTGGTTGCGATTCGTTACTAACGTATAATGTAATCATACTTCCACCTGATACTACCCTGGTATACGATACACTCTGTGTTGGCGATCAGGAGTACGACTGGAACGGGTATACAGTGTCTACAACCGCAGAAGATGTTTATGAAGCTAGCCTGCAAACTGATTTGGGGTGTGATTCTATCGTGATTTTAAACGTTACTTTAATTAACGGAACTACTACCTACGATACGGTTTATGCCTGTGAAGAATATACCTGGACCGAAGGAACCGGTTTGACCTATACCGTTTCGGATGATTATCTGTTTACACTTGACGCCGGAGCGGCTTGTGCCGACAGTGCCTGGTTACATCTGGTGATCAGTAATCCGGTCATTGAAGCCGGTTCGGTTGACGTACTTTGTAATGGCGACAGCACCGGATTCATCGATCTGACGGTTAGCGGCGGGATCGGGCAGGTAAGCTTCTTATGGAATACGGGCGATACTACGCAAAACCTGAGTGACCTTCCGGCAGGAACGTATTCCGTAACGGTTACCGATTCGCTGGGATGTACAAAAACCCTGGATGTTGAGATTATTCAACCTACAGAGATCCTGATTACTCTTGATGTTTTAACAGATGTACTGGTTGCCGGAGAATCAACAGGTAGCATTGAAGTGAGCGTTGGAGGTGGTACACCGGGTGCTGGTTATTCTTATCAGTGGACCGATGGATCGGGTAATATTGTTGGCACGGATGAAGATCTGTTTGATGTACCGGCCGGAACGTATACCCTGGCCGTGACTGATGCAAATGAATGTAAAACCGCACAAACCTATCCAATTGAAGAACCGGTGATAACGCCTTGTCTGGAAGATACGCTGCTCACCTGTTTCGAGGATTTAGGGTCTTATCCGCTGGTAACATCGCTGGAAGATTACGTGACCCTGCTGAAACCTGGTCAGGATATTGATCCGGTCTGCGGAATCGATACAGCAAGCTTCGCCTCCGATTTCTCAGAAGTAGTGGGAAGTATATATTGTTATGAAGAACTTCGTTATTACACTTTACTGGATGATTGCAGCGATACACTCTTCCATTGTATACAACGCGTTATTGTAAACGATACCGAAGCACCAACAATGACCTGCCCGCCAACCATTGTCGTTACCAACGATGTGGTGCCTCCTGCTTATGCCGATACGGCTGAATTCCGCGCAGACGGAGGTTTGTTCGCCGACAATTGCGGAGTGGTAAGCTTCCGTCAGGTGGGAACAGATGTTTCGGATGGTGGTTCCGATCCGGAGGTGATAACACGGGTTTACGAGGTAACTGATTATTGTGGTAACGTGGCTACCTGTACGCAGAAGATCGAAGTATATTTGACGGCAGAATTTACTATTGAATGTGAAGGATTGCCGGATATTTCTTACGAATGTAAAGCTGAATTGCCTAAATATAATCTGGCGCAATTCAGGGCTGACGGAGGTTATGCCTATAGTTCTCCATTCGATATTGATTCCTTCTGGGTAAGCACTGTTAGCAATGGCCAGACTTGTCCGGAGACTATAACTCGCACATATTACATCAGAAACGAAAATGGAGATATTGAAGGATGTACAAAAACTTATGTAATCTATGATGAAACACCACCAACTTTAATTTTACCGGATAAACATATTTATTGTACAGAAAAATTACCTTCCTCATATTATAGTCCCGCCAATGTAATTAATGGTCATGTGGGTATTCCGGCCACTGAATTAATGTGGGAAAATTGTGGCCTTAGTAACATCGAGGGAGTTGTTCCGGCCAAACAGCCGGATATTGAACCCGGATGTCCGACTATAATTACGCGATACTATATAATATGGGATAAATGTCAGAATCGGAATGAGGCAACTGAAACAATTTATGTATACGATACCATTCCTCCGGTTGTGGCTGGCAATTTCCCATACGAGATTTCAGACGAATGTAATATTCCTGATCCATACACCGATGCAAGTCTGTATGTTTCCGACGATTGTGGCCCGATTGATATTGCATACCGTGATTCATTGGGTGGTGTGGATGAACCGGGTGTGGTATATCGTATTTACAGGTTTAGTGATCCTTGTAATTGGGTTGAGGTAATTCAGAAAATTACCATTGAGCTTACAAATACGCCGGTGTTCGACGACATCGATCCGATTTGTCAGTTTGGTGCGGCTCCTGTTTTGCCAACTACTTCTGCAAATGGTATTACTGGTTACTGGTTGCCGGATACGGTAGCTACAGATGTTGCGGGCGACTTTGTATTTATCTTCTATCCGGATTCCGGTCAGTGTGCCGGTCCGGTAAGTATGGAGATTGAAGTAACGCCTGCTCTGGAACTTTCTGAGACGCACGTTGATCAGGGCTACAACCCGAATCCTGTGGGCGAAATTTATATAACGGTTGCTGAAGGTACGGCTCCTTATTCCTTTAGCTGGAGCAATGGCGCAACTACGCAAAACCTGAGCGGTTTGTATGCCGGCGATTATACGGTATATGTTACAGACGCCATTGGTTGCGAAGACAGCTTAACGGTGACCATCACCTCCGACGATCCGGAATTCAGTTGTCCGCCCGATACTTCATTCGAATGTCCCGATGTTACTCAATATCCTGCTTTTGTTTCCATTACCGGATTCATAGCCGGAGGAGGATATTATAACCCTGTAGATATTGTTGGCTCGCTGTACAGCTTCGATGATACCATTACAAGCGGATATTGTTTGAGCCTGGAGCGTACCTATGTACTACAGGATATTTATGGCAGAATAGATTCGTGTACGCAGATTATAGATTTCTACGATATTGTGCCACCGGTTATAACGGCTCCTGAAAGCGATACTGCCGAATGTTTGTCAAGCGTTATTCCAAACCTTACCACATTTAGTGAATTCCTGGCTGTTGGTGGAGACGCTTATGATAATTGTACGCTCGATATCGCCTCGTTTACTGTTGTAACAAGGGAGCCTGTCAGGTCACTGGGTCAAACCGAAGTGACTTATGTTTTCAGCATTCAGGATATTTGTGGAAATATAGCGTTTGATTCAACTACTTATGTAAGTACCGACTTTGAAGCTCCGGAAGCGGTTTGTAACAGCATTACGGTTTACCTTGATGAGAACGGCAACTATATACTTACTGAAATTGACATGCTGACCATCGCAGAAGGATCAAACGACAATTGTACCGCTCCTGAAGATCTGACTGTTGAGGTTGATGCCGTTGAGTTTACCTGTGAAGATGTGGAAGAAGGCAAAAAGGTAAATGTGGTAGTAACCGACGAAGCCGGTAATTCTTCCGTTTGTATGGCCGAAATTCTTGTGGTGGATATGGTGCCTCCAACTGCTTTATGTAAGGATATAACCGTTTACCTCGATGAAACAGGACAGGTTACTGTTACCGGTGCAATGATTGATAACGGCTCTTTCGATAATTGTAAGCTGGATACGGTTATGGCAATACCGGCACAATATGATTGTTATGATGTTGGCGATAATCTGATCAAATTAATTGCCGTTGATGTATATGGTTTACGCGATACGTGTGAAGCAACTGTTACTGTAATCGATCCGATTGATCCGGTTATTGTTTGTAAACCTTTGCAAACCATTCAGCTGGATGAGTACGGTAAGTATGCGCTTCGCTGGGATATGGTAACCGACAGTGTTTCGGATGAATGTGGTATTGATACGGTATTGCTGGATGACTATGAGTTGGACTGTGAAAATATTGGTACAACAATTATTACTGCCACTGCTTACGATGTAAACGGCAATTCCAGTTCTTGCCAGGCCCAGTTCGAAGTGTTTGGAAATATTCCTCCAAATGTAGTGAACGACTCGGCTGTTACAAGCGTTGATGTACCTGTTGATATAAATGTTTTAGCCAACGATTACGACCTGAAAACAAATATCAATCGGGCTACTTTGGGTGTAGTAATCAATCCGCATCATGGTTCAGTGGTTGTCGATAATATTACTGGAATCGTGACCTATACGCCTGATCCGGGCTATGACGGACCGGATGTTTTTAAGTATACAATTTGCGACGATGCTATTCCTTGTGAAGAAATGTGTGGAGAGGCTCTTGTATTTATTACGGTTCGTCCGGCCAACAGGCCACCGGAAGCTGTGGATGATTATTATACTTTATTGTGTGGTACACTTACCGGAAATGTATTGGATAACGATTCAGATATTGATGACGATGAGATTGCAGCACACCCGATTCCGCTGATAGGCCCAACAAACGGGACTGTAATACTGAATACAGATGGAAGTTTCGAATACGAACCATTCCTCGATTTCTATGGAATAGATAGTTTCCAGTACGAAATTCACGACGTGGGCGTAACGCCAACTTATTACGATACTGCATGGGTTTACATTACCCGTATAGCCGACTACGATTGCGATGGTGTACCTGATGTGATAGATATTGACTGGGACAATGACGGTATTCTGAACTGGGATGAAGGAGACGGCCTGATCGATTCCGACGGCGATGGAATAGCAGATGCCTACGATATTGATTCCGATAACGATGGAATTCCGGATAATATAGAGTGGCAGAAAGAAGACGGTACTTATTTGCCGCCAACAGGCAGAGATTCAGATGGAAACGGCTGGGACGATGCCTACGATATCTGGGATACCTCGAACGGTATACTTGGTGTGTACTATGAGGCTGTTGATACTGATGAAGACGGAGTTCCGGATTACCTGGATATTGATTCCGACAACGACGGTGTATTTGATTACATTGAAGGACACGATGCAAACTTCGACGGTATTGCAGACGTATTCAGAACGTACATGGATTCTGACCTGGATGGTTTGGATGATGCATACGATACGCAGGAAGGTTGGAGTTTGCCATTTAACTCAATCAACAGTAATGCTCCGTTGCAGGATTTCGATGGCGATGATATAAGAGACTGGCGTGATCCGAATGACGACGGTGATGATTTTACCACAAGGAATGAAGATTACAACCAGAATAATGATTGGAGTGATGATGACCTTGATTTAGACGGCTATCCTGATTATTTGGATACCGAAATTAATTGCGAATTGTTTATTCCTGAAGGATTCTCGCCAAACGACGACGGTGTTCATGATTTCTTCCAGATTCTGTGTATCTATCCGCGTTATCCGAATGCGAAAATGATGATTTTTAACCGTAACGGACAAAAGTTATTCGAGAAAGAAAATTACGGTAACTACGATGTGTGGGGCTGGAACGATGCCTGGTGGTGGGGAACGTCTGAAAACAGGCTTACCATTGGTCGATCGGGAGGTTTGCCCGCCGGAAACTACATTTATGTACTTATATTAAATGATGGACTGGGAACGGTTAAGAATGGTACGGTAATGTTGGCGTACTAATACCAAAATAAAATATAACTAAAACGCAAAGACGCGGAGTCGCAAAGAAGAAAATTTATAAAGTCTTCGCGTCTCTGCGTCTCTGCGGTAAAATTTATTGAGAGTACTATTCCAGGGCCTGCTCAATATCCCCGATCAAATCCTCCACATTCTCAATGCCAACCGAAAGGCGCATCATTGTATTGCGAATTCCGGCAGCTGCCCTTTCGTTTTCCGAAAACTCGGAATAAATTGTGGAGTGCGGGTGGATAATTAATGTTTTATTGTCGTTAAGATTAGTTGCCCGCCTTATAATTTGCAACTGGTTCATAAAAGCAAAACAGGCCTCTTTCGATTCAAGCTCAAAACTCATAATGGTACCCGGAACACCGTTAAAATAAGCAAGAGCTGCTTCGTAGCCCGGATCGGATTTTAACCCCGGATAAACCACACTTTTTACTTTCGATTCGGAGTGTAGGAATTCGCCTAAAGCGAGGCAGTTTTTGTGGCATTTTTCCACACGAAGTTCCAAAATATCCAATCCCTGAATTTGATAACGTGCCGTTTGCGGCGCCATACTCCCACCTGTATTTCGGTATATGTTTTTCCGCAATTTGGCAATAAATGCATTCTGCTTAAATTTTTCGGTATACTGGTCGAGGTTCGAATTTAATTTCCAATCGTAATTACCATGGTCAATAATTGCTCCTCCAAACGAGGTTGCTCCACCCGATATGTACTTGGTGGTTGAAATCACCTCAATGTTTATTCCAAATTTTCCGGCCCGAAATACATTGGGAGGGGTAATTGTGCTATCGGCAATCAACAGCAAATTGTGTTTGTTTGCAATTTGTGCCAGCATGTCAATATTGGCAATCTGTAGTTGCGGATTGGTTACGGTTTCAAAATAAATGGCACGCGTATTTGTATCAATTAGGTTTTCAATATCGGTTTCCGATTGCAGATCCGAGAAACGTGTTTCAACACCGAATTCCGGCAATGTTTGGTTAAACAAAGCATAAGTGTGTCCAAACAAACGATTTCCGGCAATAATATTGTCGCCGGCTTTGGTAAGGGCAAACAGAGTATTCGAAATCGCAGCCATTCCCGAACTTACCGCCAAAACACCACTGCTGTTGGTAAGCGCTTTTAGTTTTAATTCAAAATATTCTACCGTTGGACTTGATGTTCGTGAATAAACATGTGCCACATATTCTCCCTTAAAATTGGCTTCAATTTGCTCTGCCGAATCAAATTCGAAGGCTACCGATTCGTACAAGGGCATTTGTAACGCCTTATGAGGATCATCTTTTGAATAAGGGACATTTAAGGCAGTGGTTGTAAATCCGGTTTTTTTCATTCGTGCTTTTATTTTAAATGCGAATTCCGCGCTGGTTGACTGGGGAACAAATGTAGGGTAAAAAAAGTTTTGTGAGGCAGAATATATTGGGACGAACATGGCGAAATGACATCTGCTTTTGTTTAAAAAATATAACACGCGGGTTCAAAACTATAAATAAACGGCTTTCCTGTAATGATTTTCCTTTTCAGGTTTATCTTGTTCCAGGTGTTGGTAGTCAGTGTTTTGTTTCGTTATATGCAAGTTGAAAAATAAATTGGAACACCCGTAATTAATCCGTTTTTAGAAGACGATTAATCATCATTTATCAGAGCAATTATTCCGCTAAGCTAAATAGAACTGCGGAATTCAGAGGTGAAGTTCTTCTTTTAATTCCTCATTAATTTTTTCGGAAACCCCGTAAAGTTAAGTCCTGATGTTATATCTTTATAAAAAAACTATCTATGAAGAAATATCTTCCAAAACTTGTACAAAACGATTCGTGGCTTGAACCTTATTCGGGTGTGATCTCCGACAGAATGATTGTTGCAGATCGGAAAGAACAGGAGTTGACCAACGGAATACCATTAATTGATTTTGCAACGGGGTATCTTTATTTTGGCCTGCATAAAACCGACGGGGGTTGGGTGATTCGCGAATGGGCACCCAATGCCACACATATATATTTGGTTGGAACATTTAACAACTGGAACGAAGAAGCCAGGTATTCGTTTAAGTACATCGATAACGGTGTGTGGGAATTACTTTTGGATGAACAGGATATGTCGCACGGCGATTTGTATGCTCTTCATGTTCACTGGGCAGTAAATTTTGGGAAACGAATTCCGGCCTGGGCGAAAAGGGTGGTTCAGGATTCTGAAACACACATGTTCAACGCGCAGGTATGGTATCCCGAAAATCCTTATCAGTGGAAAAATCCGGAGTTCAGAAGAGAGGATGAACCCCCTTTGATTTATGAGGGACACATTGGAATGGCGGGAGAAGAGGAAAGGGTGCATACCTACAATGAATTTCGCGAAATAATGCTTCCGCGTATCAAGGAGAATGGGTATAATACCATCCAGTTAATGGCCATTCCGGAACATCCGTATTATGGCAGCTTTGGGTATCATGTGTCCAGCTTTTTTGCTCCTTCATCGCGGTTTGGTACCCCCGACGAATTAAAACAATTGATTGATGAAGCGCATGGAATGGGCATTTCTATAATTATGGACCTGGTGCATTCGCATGCTGTTAAAAATGAAGTAGAAGGTTTGGGGAACTACGACGGTACCCGGTTTCAGTTTTTCCACGATGGAGCAAAAGGCGAACACCCGGCCTGGGATTCGTACTGTTTTAACTATGGTAAAAACGAGGTGCTGCACTTCCTGCTTTCAAATATAAAATATTGGCTCGACGAGTTTAAGTTTGATGGTTATCGTTTTGACGGGGTGACCAGCATGTTGTATTTTAATCACGGACTGGAAATTGCCTTTACCAGTTACGACGATTATTTTAATGCCAACGTAGATCATGAGGCCACCACTTATTTTAAACTGGCCAATAAACTAATGAAAGAGTTTAATCCACATTCGCTTTCCATTGCCGAGGACATGAGCGGGATGCCTGGTTTGTCGGCTCCGGTTGAGGATGGTGGACTTGGATTTGATTTTCGGATGGCAATGGGAATGCCCGATTTCTGGATAAAAACCATAAAAGAGAAATCGGATGACGAATGGGATGTGGGCGATATTTTTTATCAGCTTACCTCCAAACGTCTGGAAGAAAAAGTGGTGAGTTATGCCGAATCGCACGATCAGGCACTGGTAGGCGACAAAACCATAATTTTCCGGCTCATCGACAAGGAAATGTATTTCAGCATGCGAAAAGATCAGCCGAACCTTATTGTTGACCGGGGTATTGCACTACATAAAATGATACGGCTGGCAACTGCCGGAGCAGCTGGCGGAGCCTACCTTAATTTTATGGGTAACGAATTTGGGCATCCGGAGTGGATCGATTTCCCGCGGGAAGGAAATAACTGGTCGTACAGCCATGCCCGCCGGATTTGGAGCATTGCCGAAAATCAGGAGTTAAAATACCACTGGCTTTACGATTTCGATAAAGAAATGATCCGGTTAATCAATCAAAATAAGTTACTCACCGTTTCATCGGTTGATCTGGTTCTGGATAACAAACCGGATAAAATAATGGCCTTTCACCGGGGATTATTTCTGTTTGTGTTCAACTTTAATCCAACCCAATCGTTTACCGATTATGGTATTCCGCTTGGCGCCGGGAAGTATAAAATTGAATTAAATACCGATAACGGCAGGTTTGGCGGGCACGATTTGGTGGATGAAGACATTAGTTATTACACGATGCCAAGCGGTGGCATTACAAGTCAGCATTATCTGAACCTGTATCTTCCGGCAAGAACCGCAATGGTGTTAAAAAAAATTGATTTTCCAAAAGTGAAGTAAATGGCTAAATCCAAATTTCAAACGATTGTTGAGGTCCCTAAATTTTTGTGGGAAACCGGCTATGGAAAGAAGAACCTTTTTATGGGCTCGTGTTTTACCGAAAATGTGGGCAATAAAATGGCGGCTTTAAAATACGTGGTCGATATCAATCCTTTTGGAATTTTGTACAACCCCATGTCGGTGGCAAACGCTCTGGAACTTTTGCTGAACGAAAAAGTATTTTCAGAAAACGATTTGATCAGGCACAACGATTTGTGGCATAGTTTTTCGCATCATGGTCGTTTTTCGGCCAACGAAAAAAACGAAGCCCTGCAAAAAATCAACGATCGCATCCATACTTCTTCCGACTTTTTAAAGCACACCGATTTTTTGTTTTTAACCTTTGGAACTGCATGGATCTATCGGTATAAAAAGAGTGGGGAAGTGGTTTCCAATTGTCATAAAATACCGGCAAAAGAATTTACTCGCGAACGGCTTTCGGTAACTGAAATTGTGGAAAAATACACCGGACTTTTACATTCGCTTTGGGAGGTCAATCCAAAACTGAAAGTAATTTTTACCGTAAGTCCGATCCGGCACTGGAAAGACGGCGCCATCGAAAATCAGCGGAGTAAGGCTACCTTGTTATTAGCCGTTGAAGAACTGGTGCAGCTTTTTGCCAACGACAAATGTGCTTATTTCCCTTCGTATGAAATTGTGATGGACGAATTGCGCGATTATCGTTTTTATGCCGAAGATATGCTGCATTTAACCGATGTGGCGGTGAATCATATCTGGGAAATATTTGAAGAATCGCTGATTGACAGGGAAAGTAAAAGGGTGGCAAAAGAGATCAAAAAAATTGTTTTGGCGATCAATCATAAACCGTTTAATAAAAGGTCGGCCGAATACCTTAATTTCTTACAAAAAACAGCGAAGATGATCGCTGAGCTGGAAGAAAAATCGCTACACTTTAATTTAAAGTTAGAAAAAGATTATTTAAATGTTCAATTAAAAGAATTCAGGCTATTGGATTAAGAAACATGATATTAATCAGTTATATTTGAAGAGAAGGAAAAGTCCTTTTTTTCTGCACGACAACAACCAATATACAACAATCCATAATTAATTGTTATGCATTACCTTCAATTCGATAAGGAACAGTTAGTGAATCTGGAGTATTCCATGTATAAAGAAATTTTACGCTCCAACAGGGCAGGTTCGTATTTAAGTACCACCTTAAATGGTTGCAATTCAAGAAAATATCATGGGCTGTTGGTCTGCCCGATTAAAAATTTTGGCGGCGAAAAACATGTTCTTTTGTCGTCGTTAGACGAAACGGTTATTCAGAATGAGGCCGAGTTCAATCTAGGGATTCATCGTTTTAAAGGTGGCACCTACGAACCCAAAGGTCACAAATACATTAAAAATGTGGAGTTTGGGAGTATTCCAAAAATTACCTATCGTGTGGGAGGTGTGGTTCTTACCAAAGAACGTCTTCTGGTTGAAAAAGAAGAACAGATTCTTATAAAATATACGCTTGAAGAAGCACATTCTCCAACAACCTTACGTTTGAAACCTTTTCTTGCATTTCGGAACATTCATCAGTTGAGCAAGGCTAATATGTTTGTAAATACCAAATACAAAAAGGTTAAAAGTGGCATAAAAACTAAGCTTTACGATGGTTTCCCCGAACTTCATATGCAATTAAGTAACAATTCTGATTTTGTTGCTGTTCCTGACTGGTATTACGATATTGAATATATAAAAGAATTACATCGCGGTTATGATTATCTGGAAGATCTTTTTGTGCCGGGCTATTTCGAATTTTCCATTAAAAAAGGCGAATCGATAATATTTGCCGCCGGATTAAAAGAGGTGAATCCGTTGGGATTAAAACAACGGTTCACACGCGAACAGAATAAACGAGGAGGAAAAGAAACTTTTACCAGTTCGTTGGAACACGCCGCGCACCAGTTTGTACTACATGGGAAAAATACGGCCGATATTATTGCCGGATTTCCATGGTACAATAGTATAACCAGACAAACATTTATTTCCTTGCCCGGATTGTGTTTGGCCTTTAACGATCCAAAGCTGTGTGAAAAAATACTGGATTCGTACCTGAAATATTTTAATGATGGTTTTTTCCCCGATCAGGTGAATGCGTCAGAACTAACATACAATTCGGTCGATGTATCGTTGTGGTTTATTTGGGTGGTTCAGCAGTATTTTAAAAAGAAAAACGATCCAAAAGAGCTATGGGCACTGTATGGCGAGGCAATCAAACGTATCCTGAATGCATACAGGAATTCCACATCGGAATACATAAACCTAAACAAGGAAGGTTTGATTGTTGCCGGGAAAAAGAATACCGCTCTAACATGGATGGATTCATATGTTCACGGTAATCCCGTAGTTCAGCGGGCGGGTATGGCGGTCGAAGTAAATGCCTTGTGGTTTAATGCCATCTGTTTTGCACTGGATATGGCAGATATGGCCGGTGATACCGCGTTTATCGATGAGTGGAAGCAGATGTGTAATAGCGTGGCGAAAGCTTTTTTAAAAACATTTTGGAGCGAAGGCCATGGTTATTTGGCCGATGTTGTATATAATAACCACGCAGATTGGGCAGTTCGGCCAAATATGGTGATAGCTGTTGCCATGGATTATACTCCGCTATCGATAGAACAACAGAAACAAGTACTGAGCATGGCCAAACGAAAGTTACTTACAAATCGTGGGCTTCGGTCGTTATCGCCCGACCATTTGCGGTACAAAGGATTGATTGCAGGTGGTCCTGAAGAACGCGAATCAGCAGTACATATGGGGGCT
Source organism: Draconibacterium aestuarii (assembly GCA_026671195.1). Classification (GTDB taxonomy): domain Bacteria; phylum Bacteroidota; class Bacteroidia; order Bacteroidales; family Prolixibacteraceae; genus Draconibacterium; species Draconibacterium aestuarii. The sequence continues at coordinate 192,331 of JAPOHD010000027.1, forward strand.
GTTTACCCCTGGCTGATTCAGTTTTTTGTAGAAGGATATTTGAAAATTCATAAACGGGGTGGTTTACCCCTGGTAAAACAAATAATTGAGAGTTTTGAAGATGAGATGACCGAGAATTGCATCGGCAATATTTCGGAAATGTACGATGGAAATCCGCCTCACTTGGGGAAAGGTACCATTTCGCAGGCATGGAGTGTAGCAGGGATTTCGTATGCCGCTAATTTAATTCAAAAATATAACGAATAAGGAGCCGGAAATGAAACGACCTCGAGAAAACTTTTCACACGTACGAAAATGATTAGATTTTAGGGGAGTTTGATCTGTTACCAAAACAAATAAACAATTTTAAACAGATGAAAGTATTAATGTTTGGATGGGAGTTTCCTCCACATATTTCAGGAGGACTTGGAACAGCTTGTTACGGGCTTACCAAAGGTTTGTCTGAAATTGAAGATGTGGATGTAACCTTTGTAGTTCCAAAGGCTTTTGGCGACGAAGACCAAACGGCAATGCAGTTAATTGGTGCCAATACAGTGGCAGTTTCAAAAAAGGATTTTCAATTTGCAGAAACAAATAAAACGATTGAATACCTCGAAGTTGATTCGCAGATTATTCCATATGTTGGCGAAGAAGAATTTTGGAAACTAAAGAGTGTTAAGTACTCGCGGCAGGCAAAATTTGTAAAAACCGACGATAATTCGAAGATAAATTTTAGCGGAACCTATGGCCCGGGTTTAATGCAGGAGATAAAAGATTATGCTTTGGTAGCCCGGATTATCGCCCTCGAAAATGATTTTGATGTGATTCACGCCCACGACTGGTTGGCTTACCCGGCAGGAATGGCAGCAAAAAATGCGACGGGGAAACCTTTGGTAGTGCATGTCCATGCCACTGATTTCGATCGCAGTGGAGGACATGTAAATCAAAAGATCTATAACATTGAGCGCGAGGGAATGGAGATGGCCGATAAAATTATTACGGTAAGTAATTTGACCCGAAAAATTGTGATTGAAAAATATGGAATCCCTTCTGAAAAGGTAGTGACGGTTTATAATGCTGTTGATCAGGTGCCGGAAGCACAGGAAAAATTGCCTCCCAAAGCTGTAGGTGAAAAAGTGGTTACCTTTTTAGGCAGAATAACCATGCAAAAAGGTCCGGAATATTTTATTGAAGCGGCCAGTCTGGTTTTGAAAAAGATTCAAAATGTGCGCTTTGTAATGGCCGGAAGTGGCGATTTAATGAATGCTATGGTTACACGTATTGCAGATTTGGGCATAGCGGATAAATTTCATTTTACCGGTTTTTTAAAAGGTAACGACGTGCAAAATTTGTTTAATATGACAGATGTTTTTGTAATGCCTTCGGTTTCGGAGCCTTTTGGAATTGTGCCGCTCGAAGCCATGCAACTGAAAGTGCCCGTTATTATTTCAAATCAATCGGGAGTTGCCGAGATTCTTAAAAACGCTATAAAAATTGATTTTTGGGATACGTATGCTATGGCCGATGCCATTCACGGTGTGTTAAAGTACGCATCATTGGCAAAGTATTTTAAAGAAGAAGGGAAACATGAAGTGGAAGCTTTAAGATGGATTCATTCGGCACAACATGTAAAACAAGTGTATGCTTCAGTATTACAGCGATAAAAAACGCGTATAAAAGGAAACAAATTTAATGAAATGAAATCAATTTGTTTATTTTTTCAGGTACATCAACCGTTTCGGCATCGCCGATACAGGTTTTTTGATATAGGCAATGATCATTATTATTACGATGATTATTCAAATGAGACGATCATGCGAAAAGTTGCCGAAAAAAGTTATTTGCCAACTAATAAGTTGTTACTAGAAATGGCCGATAAACTTGAGGGAAAGTTTAAAGTGGCCTTTTCTATTACTGGAGTAGCGCTCGAACAATTTGAATTGTACGCCCCGGAGGTGATTGAATCCTTTCGGAAGTTGGCCAAATCAGGGTGTGTCGAATTTCTTTCTGAAACATATTCCCATTCGCTGGCTTCATTAAAAGACGCAGCTATTTTTGAAGACCAGGTAAAACAGCACGACGAACGGATTTTTGGCTTGTTCGGCCATAAACCCCGTGTGTTCCGAAACACAGAAATGATCTATTCCGACGAAATCGGCGAACGTATTGCCAATATGGGTTATTCGGCAATATTAACCGAAGGCGCTAAACATATTCTGGGGTGGAAAAGTCCGAATTTTATGTATGTAAATGCCATTAATCCGCGGCTAAAAGTGTTGATGCGTAACTTCAAACTCAGTGATGATATTGCCTTTCGCTTTTCGAATAAAAACTGGTCGGAATTTCCTTTAACAGCCGATAAGTATGTTGATTGGCTCGAAAAACTTGATGCTAAAGAAGAAGTGGTAAACCTATTTTTAAGTTACGAAGCATTTGGCGAAAGACAAACTGAAGATACCGGGGTTTTTAATTTTCTTGAGGCATTTTCAGAAAAAATTGTGAAGAGTAAAAAGCTGAAATTTGTTACGCCGTCAGAAGTAGTAGAAAATCTACAGCCTGTTTCGGCAGTAAGTGTGCCACATCCTATTTCGTGGGCCGACGAAGAGCGCGACCTGACTGCATGGCTTGGAAACGGCATGCAAAAGGAGGCCTTTGCCAAATTATACGATATGAAACAGCAAATGGCTAAATGTATCGATCCGGAAATGCTAAAGGATTGGAATTACCTCCAGGGGAGCAACCATTTTTATTATATGTCGACCAAATATTTCTCTGACGGGGAGGTGCATAGATCATTCAATCCGTTTGACTCACCATACGAAGCATTCATTAATTATATGAATGTGTTAAGCGATTTCAAGATCAGGCTAAATACTTTTGTGCCCGAGAATGAAGTGGAAAGCGAAATTGCGGCATTGCACAAATTGGTAGAAGAAAAGGAAGAAAAAATAAAGAAAATGGAAGCAGACCTACTTCGGCTGCATAAGGCGAAAAGGAGGAAAAGTAATCCTCGAAAAAAATAACATTATATGTTATGCAACATTAAATTCATTTAACGATTTTTGTAAAACAAACAATAATTGCAAAGGATAGTCTATTTTTGACCTTAAATTAAATGCTCTAATAGGCTGAATTATAAAAAGTAAGGAAATGGAAAAAGGAAAAGTGAGATTTATACAGAATCCGGTTATTGAGGAACCGGTGTGGAAGAGGATAATTGTTGATTCGAATTTACCAAAAACTCTGGAGCCCCTGCGCATCTTGTCAAGAAACCTGTGGTGGGTTTGGAATACAGAAGCGCGTGAATTATTTCAATATATTGATGCTGAAATCTGGGAAGAATGTGAACACAATCCGATTGTATTATTGGACCGTGTAAGCTACAATCGTTACAGAGAACTGGAAAAAGATGAGCATTTTCTTGGAAAAATGCACTATGCTGCCGAATTGTTTAACAATTACATGGAGGCACGAAAAACTCTGGAAGGACCGGAGATTGCCTACTTCAGTATGGAATACGGGCTGCACGATAGTCTGAAGATTTTTTCAGGAGGTTTGGGTATTTTGGCGGGCGACTACTTAAAGGAAGCCAGCGACTCGAAAGTAAATCTGGTAGCTGTTGGTTTGTTATACCGTTATGGATATTTCAAACAAACCCTGAACTTGCACGGCGAGCAGATGGCCAATTACGATGCGCAGCAATTCTCAAAGATTCCGGTTCAACCGGCGCTTGATGCAGCCGGAAACTGGGTAAGTGTTGAAGTGGAATATCCGGGAAGAACATTAATTGCACGAGTTTGGCAAACCAATGTTGGTTCAGTAAAACTTTATTTACTCGATGCCGATCATCACGATAACAGCGAAGCTGACCGCTTTGTAACGCACCATCTTTATGGCGGCGACAACGAAAACCGGTTAAAACAGGAAATGCTTCTTGGTTTGGGAGGTATTAAAGCGTTGAATAAACTTGGATATAACTCTGATGTTTATCACTGTAACGAAGGTCATGCTGCCTTTATTGGTATTGAGCGAATTGCCGGCCTTATTCAGAATGAAAATTTAACTTTTGCCGAAGCGAAAGAAGCAGTGAGTGCATCTACCGTTTTTACTACTCACACACCCGTTCCTGCCGGTCACGACTCATTCCACAATGACATGTTCAGACATTACATGAACTTTTTCCCGGCAAAACTGGGATTGGTATGGGAAGAATTTGATATGCTTGGAAAAACCCGAAAAGAAGAAGATCATTTTAATATGAGTTACCTGGCCAGCAACTTGTCACACGGAATTAACGGTGTAAGTATGTTGCACGGCGATGTGAGTAAGGCGGTATTAAAAGATCTGTATAAAGGGTATATGGAAGAAGAACTGGAAATAGGTTATGTAACCAATGGAGTTCATTATCCTACCTGGGCAGCTCAGGAATGGAAAGACATTCATAAAAAATATTTTGGCGAAGAGTTTCCATCAACGCAGTTAAACTTTGATGTTTGGAAAAACATTTATAATGTGCCTGACGCAGAAATCTGGGAGCTTCGTAAAAAGCTTCGTCAGAAAATGATTAATTATATCAAACAACGTTTTTCCGATAACTGGATTAAACGTTCGGAGAATCCAAAGCTAATTACCGAGGTTATGGGGAAATTAAACCCGAATACTTTAACAATTGGTTTTGCACGCAGGTTTGCTACCTATAAACGTGCACATCTTTTGTTTCGCAACCTCGATAATCTATCCAAAATTGTAAATAATCCTGATCGTCCGGTGCAGTTCATTTTTGCGGGAAAGGCACACCCGGCAGATAAAGCAGGGCAGGATTTGATTAAGCACATTGTTGAGGTTTCAAAAATGCCGGAATTCAGAGGAAAAATCCTTTTTGTTCAGAATTACGATATGAATCTGGCCAAAATGTTACTTCAAGGTGTCGATATCTGGATGAATACACCAACCCGTCCGTTGGAAGCTTCGGGTACCAGTGGCGAAAAAGGAGTTATGAACGGAACGCTTCACTTTTCGGTTCTTGACGGTTGGTGGGTTGAAGGTTATCAGAAAAATGCCGGTTGGGCTTTACCGGCAGAGCGTACCTACGATGTGCAGGATTTCCAGGATGAACTGGATGCTGAAACCATATATGATATTCTTGAGCAGGAAGTAGTTCCGGCATATTACGAACGCAATTCGCAGGATATTCCTGAAAAATGGGTGGGATTTGTAAAAAATACGATCGCCAATGTGGCACCTCATTTTACTACCGGACGCATGATTAAAGACTACCAGGACAGGTACTATAATCCGCAGTTCGATCGTTCAAAAAAAGTAAAAGCAGACAGTTTTAAACTGGCAAAAGAATTGGCCGAATGGAAAGCAAAAGTTGCTTCGAAATGGGATGCCATCGAAGTGAAGAAGATCGAAATTATTGATGGAATTACCCATAAAATGGTAATGGGCGACAAATATCCTGTACGTGTATGTGTTGATCTGAACGGATTAACACACAACGAAGTTGGTTTGGAAGTGGTAATTACCGAAACCGAAGACGGAGGTAATGAGAACATTGTTGCTACTCTGGAATTTGAAGGCGAAAAGTGTGAAGGAAATGTGTGCTGTTACAAGAGTATAGTTGCACCAGATCACCCGGGATCGTTTAGTTACAGTTTCCGCTTATTCCCAAAACATGAAGCACTGCCTCACCGACAGGATTTCAAATACGTAAAGTGGATTAGTTAAAACTATTTTTGATAAGTATAAAAAAGGTGCTCCAAAGGCACCTTTTTTATTTTTGCGATTTTTATTTCAAACTTTACTTTTGTAGAACTTAATTTTTAAACCAAAAAGCAATGGGCCGTAAAAGGATTGGCAAAAAGATAAAAGAGTTTCGTGAGTTTAGAAAAATATCGCGTGAGGATTTGGCTGTTCAGGCAAATCTCGATGTTTTACAAATTGAGCAAATTGAGGAAAAGGAAATTGTCCCTTCGCTGGGGCATCTCATAAAAATCTCGCGTGCTTTTGGTGTTCGTATTGGTACTTTTCTTGATGATCAGGAGCAAATTGGTCCAGCTGTTGTGAAAGCCGGAGAAGCACAGGCGGGATTAAGTTTCTCGACCAAAAACGAGAGTAGTCGGGAACATTTAAACTTCTTCTCGCTGGCACAGGCAAAAGCAGGTCGACACATGGAGCCTTTTATCGTTGAAATAGAACCGGCAGCCGCGTCTGATTATAAACTTTCGTCGCACGAAGGCGAGGAGTTCATTTTTGTTTTGGAGGGGAAAGTTGAGATTAACTACGGAAAAGAAGTTTATCAGCTCGATAAGGGCGATACTATTTATCTCGATTCTGTGGTGGCACACAATGTACATGCTGCAGCCAATCAGTCGGCAAAAATTCTGGCAGTGGTATATACTCCGGTTTAATTTCAATTGAAAAAAAGACAAATGCAGTTACTCGATTATACATTAGGGCAAATGCTCGAAAAGTGGGCCTACGAAACGCCTGATAAAGAATTTATTGTTTATCCCGATCGCGATTTACGTTTTACTTATGCACAGTTTAACGAGCGTGTTGATCAATTGGCCAAGGGATTGCTTTTTATTGGAATTAAGCCGGGCGACAAGGTTGGTATATGGGCCAAAAATGTTCCTGACTGGATGACACTGATGTTTGCCACTGCAAAAGTAGGTGCAGTTCTGGTTACTATTAACACCAATTACAAACTGGCAGAACTTGATTACCTGCTCAAAAATGCCGATATAAATACTTTGTTTTTAATTGATGGCTATCGCGACAGCGATTATGTAAAAATGATTTTTGAGCTGGTTCCTGAATTAAAAACCCAGGCGAGAGGCGACCTCAAAAGCGATAAATTTCCTGAGTTAAGGAATGTTGGTTTTATCGGGCAGCAAAAACACCGGGGGATGTACAACACTGCAGAGTTAATTCTGCTGGGCAGCCACGTTGATGATCTGGAACTGGAAAGTGTAAAAGAAACCTTAAACTGCCACGATGTAATTAATATGCAATATACGTCGGGAACTACCGGTTTCCCAAAAGGAGTAATGCTTTCGCATCATAATATTCTGAACAATGGATTTGCCACCGGCGAGTGTATGAAATATACCGAAGATGATCGTTTGCTGGTTTGTGTTCCGCTGTTTCATTGTTTTGGTTGTGTTTTGGCTGTGTGTGCAATTATTACGCACGGAGCAACCATGGTTTTCACTGAAGACTTTGACCCGCTTATGGTGCTTGCCTCCGTTCAGAAAGAAAAATGTACGGCTTTGTATGGTGTGCCAACTATGTTTATTGCCGAGTTAAATCACCCCATGTTCGATATGTTCGATCTGAGTTCCTTGCGAACCGGGATAATGGCAGGTGCACTTTGCCCCATCGAAACCATGACCCAGGTGATGGGAAAAATGAACATGAAGGACATTATCATTGTATATGGCCTTACAGAATCGTCGCCGGGAATGACAGCTACCCGAACGCATAATTCGGCAGAAGTGCGGTCTACAACCGTCGGTTTCGAATTTCCGAATGTGGAAGTGAAAATCGTAAATCCGGAAACCGGTGAAGATTGCCCGCAAGGAGAACAGGGTGAAATTTGCTGTCGTGGTTACAACGTAATGAAAGGGTATTATAATAATCCGGAAGCCACTGCCAAAGCCATTGATGAGAAAGGATGGCTCCACTCAGGCGATTTGGCAGTAAAAACCAAGGACGGTTTTTATCAGATAACGGGTCGGATAAAAGATATGATAATAAGGGGTGGTGAGAATATTTATCCGCGCGAGATTGAAAACTATCTCTATAGTTTGCCTCAAATTGAGGCCGTTGAAGTGGCTGGTGTTCCGAGTAAAAAATATGGTGAAGCTGTTGGTGCTTTTATAAAATTGAAAATGGGTCAAAATCTTCTGGAAGAGGAGGTGGTTGACTTTTGCCGTGGAAATATTGCACGTTTTAAAATTCCAAAATATATCTTTTTTGTCGATGAATTTCCGATGACCGCAAGTGGTAAAATACAGAAATATAAACTTAGTCAAATGTCGGTTGAACTATGTAAGCAAAAGGGAATTGAGATTGTGTAGGACTTAAATTCAATATCGATCATTATTTTCTATATGATTGGGGTTTTATATTGAAATTACTGAATGTAGGACCACACATTTTTATTCGCTTTCACTTCGGAGCAGAAACTGATATATTACTAACAATTTGGCAATGCAAGCAGGGCTGTATTAAATGATTAGAGATGTAATAGATATTTAAATTCCAGAATGCAGTTACCTGTTTTTTTACTGGTTTGGGAAAGCTGATTATTATCATGGGAGGCAATTCAAAAAAGCACCACTTTCGCAGCCGTTCAGAGAAATAGTATTTATATATGCCTTTGTAAAGGGTAAGTATATTAGACAGCACAGCATTTTTTCAAGCCATTTGTGAGTTCGCAGGTGGCTTTTGTTTTATGTGGAGTGCCCATTAACTTACAAATTTGAATTATCTTTAACGCCGACTTTTAAACCGGCGTGGGCAGAATCAACTCGGTTTCCTGTTTACAATAAAAAAAATTAAGAACCCGTGTTTAATGACGGGCAACTAATAACGATAAATGATGGCAAAATACAAACGTATTCTTTTAAAATTAAGTGGCGAATCGTTAATGGGCGATCAACAGTATGGAATTGACCAAAACCGTTTAGGCGATTATGCCGAACAAATTGCAGAAATTGTAAAGGGGGGAGTTCAGGTAGGAATTGTAATTGGCGGAGGAAATATATTCAGGGGTTTAAGTGGCGCTGCAAACGGATTTGACCGAGTAAAAGGCGACCAAATGGGAATGCTTGCCACTGTAATAAATAGCCTGGCCCTAAATTCGGCGTTGGTAAATGCCGGTGTAAAATCGAAAGTGCTTACGGCCATTCGTATGGAACCTGTTGGTGAGTATTATTCAAAAGAAAAAGCGGTTGAGGCACTTTCAAATGGGGAAGTGGTTATTATTTCGGGCGGAACCGGAAATCCTTATTTTACAACAGATACAGCCAGTGCTTTGCGTGGAATTGAAATTGAAGCCGAGGTTATGTTAAAAGGTACTCGTGTTGACGGCATTTATACTGCCGATCCGGAAAAAGATGCAAATGCAACCAAATTCGACACAATTAGCTTCGACGAAATTTATAACAGAAATCTTCGAATTATGGATTTGACGGCAACCACATTATGTAAGGAAAATAATTTGCCTATCTATGTTTTTGACATGGATCAAAAAGGTAATTTACAGAAAGTTATGAGTGGAGAAGATATTGGTACGCTAGTGCATAATTGATCTTTTTTTATATGAATTTGGAATAAATTAACCAAAAAAGTTTTGAGTAAATATATTTTTTCTATATTTGCTAACAGTCCAAAAAAAGGAAATACAGGCTTATCCTAATGCAAGAAGAAGTTGAATTTGTTTTAGACATTTGTAAAGAGAAAATGGGTGCAGCAGTTGAGCACCTTGAAAAAGAGTTGATGCACATTAGGGCAGGGAAGGCATCTCCTACCATGTTGGATGGCGTTCTGGTAGAATATTATGGAAGTATGACTCCGTTAGCTCAGGTATCGAATGTTAGTACACCTGATGCAAGAACCATTGCCGTACAGCCCTGGGAAAAGAGTTTAATCACGGTTATTGAAAAGGCAATATTAAATGCCGATTTAGGATTAAATCCTGATAATAATGGCGAAGTGATTCGAATCAATGTCCCTATTTTGACGGAAGAAAGAAGGCGTGGCTTGGTAAAACAAGCTCATCAGGCGGGAGAACACGCAAAAATTAGTATCAGAGGGGCACGAAAAGATGCAAATGTTAATCTGAAAAAGTTAGAAAAAGATGGACTTTCTGAAGATCTTGAAAAAGATGGAGAGGCCGAGGTACAAAGATTAACGGATGATTTTACGAAGAAAGTAGACTCTTTAGTTGATGCTAAAGAAAAAGATATTATGACTATTTAATTGTTTCTAGTTTTCTGTTTTCTGAACATTGTTTAATTGTTTTCATGGCTTTGAGGCAGCTTGTAGAAGCTGCCTTTTTTTTTACCTCTTTTTAACTATTTCCTTCTGAAATAATAACTTTTCTTTTCGATTTTTACATCGTAGGTAAAAATCTGCGAATTTCCATATTTATAAAACAAGGATAATAATCCAATATCACCGGCACAAAACAAACTGTGGGCACACATTACCAAAACCATAAAATAAACCATGGGGTGATGAATAAACAGAATAATCACAATGATGGTAACGAATTTGATAACAACGAAAGGTGTTAATGCTATAAATGCAAATTGTTTTCGATTAAGTACGTGCTGGTTGGCTTCGGCGTAAAAAATGAACTTTTTCAGATATGCTCCGTAATTTACCTTTTTTGCTCCGGTAAGTTTTATTGCAATTCCATGTAAAAGTTCGTGAATAATAATTAAGAAGCTAATACAGAAAATTAGGGCTGCCAGAGTGTAATACAGTGGCAGTAAATAAGCATTTACCGCTTGAGTAATTGCCCATATTAAAACCATCAAACCGAAAGCAAGCATTATTACTTGGTAAATCATAAATGATTTAACAATCCAGCCACCCTGTGTAAGTTGTTCGAGTACAAATTCTTTAATCTGTTTATGATCGAGTTCGGCAATTAACTCATATCGTTCTTTATTTTGTAATTCTGTTATCGTAGGATTTGCCATTTTTATTCGCTGCGAACAATTTTGTATAGATCTTTCAAATTAAATAGTTTTAAAATCACCGCAAAAATCACCGAGCTGACAATCATAGCCAGGTAACCATAAAACCACTGATCGATTTGTTTCGAGAGTGTGCCCAATACAGCAACAATTCCTACAAAGAGTACCAGTTGAATAATGTATTTTATTTCAGGTTTTAATTTAAAAATATACAGTGCCAGAATGAGTTGCGTTGCTCCGGTAAAAAGTTGAGTCGACAGGCTTGCCCATGCTGAACCAAAAGCCTGGAAACGTGGTATCAGCAAGAGGTTTAGTGCTATATTTAGTGCCATCCCGGTAGCAGCCATAATGTTAAGTTGTTTCATACTGCCATTGGCTGTAAGCAAAGTTCCAAAAATATACGAAGTAGCAATTCCGATAAATCCTGTCATTAAAATCCCAAGAATTTCCGCTGAATTTTCTGAATTAGAGGTGTACAAAAGAGCCATAATCGGAGCACTGTAGTACAAACACGAAATGGAAAGAATTATTGCCGGAACAATTAGCAGGGTATATGAGAGTTTTACAATTTGCCCAACATGTTCTTTTTCTTTAATCATCTTTGAGAAAATAGGTAGCAGTAACCCGGCAAACAAAACACCGAACATTGAAACGGCATCTAATAAACGAAAAGCCTGGGCATAAATTCCAGCCTGTTCTTTCCCATCGGGAAGAAGGCGTTCAAGCATAACCGAATCGATACGATTATAGAACGACATTAAAAGAATCAGAAGTGCATAGGGATACGATTTTCGAAGAAAAACCATGAAAAAACTGAGATCGAAACGTACTTTAATTTTTCCTGATTTTTTTAATACGATTGTAAAGGTGATTAGCATGGTAAGTGCATAGGCAATTGTTTGTGCATAAACAAACAAGTTAATGGTAAATTCGATTTTAAGCAGATTGGTAAACAGAAGTATGCTGCAAATTATTATCATAAAACTTCGATCCAACACAGAAATTAAACTATCGGTACGAAATAAATGAAGTGCACTGATATTTGAGCGGAGATAGAGTGTAAAGGAAATCAGAAACTGGTTAAGAATTAAAAAGAACAGCAAATGAAATTGTATCTGGTTATAACCAATAATTGCTGCTATGGTAAGACTGAATATTGTGTAAATAATGGCAAGCAAAAACTTCAATCCTACAATATTTGCCAGGTGTTTGGGCAGTAGAAAGTTATGTTGCGCAATGTTCTTGTTATTAAAATTGGTAATTCCTATATCCAGGAGGATATTCAAAATCATGGAAAAATTGAAAAGCGCAAAATACATTCCGTAACTTCCATCCCCAACTGTATTTTGAACGGTACGATCGATGCCAAAAATCCAAAATGGTTTGATCAAAAGATTGAGGGCAAGCAGTAATATGAGATTGGTTACGAATTTACGTTTCAAAACGCTTATTTTGATGTTTCTCTGTTAGATTTTGAATGGATAAATGTACTAAATATTGAACAGATTGAACCGATAATAATCAACAGTTTCTTTGTACATTTACGCAAATTTGAACTAATACACATGGTAATAGCTGTAAATACCCGATTACTTTTAAAAGGAAAGCTGGAGGGCATAGGCTGGTTTACTTTTGAGACTTTAAAACGGATGACCTTAAACCATCCGGAACATGAATTCATCTTTATTTTCGACCGGCCTTATAATCAGGATTATGTGTTTGGCGAGAATGTGATACCGGTGGTTATTGGTCCGCCAGCCAGACATCCTTTTCTATGGTATTTGTGGTTCGACTACCAGGTGCCCCGAATTCTGAAAAAATACAAAGTTGATCTGTTCCTCTCACCCGATGGTTATTTGTCGCAACGCACAAAAGTACCACAATTGGCCGTAATGCACGATATTAATTTTGTGCACCGCCCCGATGATTTGCCTTGGTTAAAAGCGAAGTATTACAATTATTTTTTCCCAAAATTTGCAAAAATTGCCAAACGTTTGGCTACGGTTTCCTTTTATTCGAAAGAAGACATCACACGTTCGTTTAAAGTGGAATACGACAAGATTGATGTGGTTTACGACGGCATAAACCAGATATTTAAACCTATTACGGCGGAAGAAAAACAGAAGGTCAAGGATAAATATACCGATGGTTCAGAGTATTTTTTATTTGTTGGGGCACTTCATCCCCGGAAGAATGTCTGTGGGCTCTTGAATGCTTTCGATGCATTTAAAAGTATAAATGGTAATACAACCAAACTTGTTATTGTTGGTGGCGAGATGCACAAAACCGGGCCGATTTTCGATACCTACGAAAATATGCGTAGTAAAAAGGATGTTATATTTACAGGCAGGATAAGTACACAAGAGTTACACGATGTTTTTGGTGGTGCGCTTGCTCTTACATTTGTACCTTTTTTTGAAGGATTTGGAATCCCTATTGTTGAAGCAATGAGTGCAGGAGTTCCTGTAATTTGTTCCAACACAACTTCAATCCCGGAAGTAGGTGGCAATGCTGTAATTTATGCCGATCCGCTAAAGATCGATCAGATAACTGAGGCAATGATTAAAATGCATAATAATGAAGAACTGCGTGAAACACTCATCGAAAAAGGTTTTGTGCAAAAGAATAAGTTTAGCTGGGATGAAACTGCGCGTTTGCTTTGGATGAGTGTGGAAAGAGCCCTGCAATAAGCAGTGGTTGGTATCAGTGATCAGTTTTTAGTTTCCATATTAAGATGATTAAACAAAAGTTACTACCCTATTTCAACGAAAATACAATTGAGGCAGGTTGCGATGAAGCCGGGCGTGGGTGCTTGGCCGGACCGGTTTTTGCCGCTGCTGTTATTTTACCTCCCGATTTTGAAAACGATCTTCTAAACGATTCGAAAAAACTTACCGAGAAACAACGCAATAAACTGCGTCCGGTTATTGAAGAGGAAGCGCTTGCTTGGGCTGTGGTTGCCGTTGATAATAAAGAAATCGATGAGGTAAATATTCTGAACGCTTCATTTCTGGCAATGAATCGTGCTGTTGAACAACTGAAAGTTAGTCCTGAACATCTTTTAATTGATGGAAACCGGTTTCGAACCAAAAGTACAATTCCGTATACCTGTATGATAAAAGGAGATGGCCGGTTCTATTCCATTGCGGCTGCTTCGGTTCTAGCCAAAACCTATCGCGACGATTTTATGAAAGAAATTCATCAGGAATTTCCGGCTTACGACTGGAACAAAAATAAAGGCTATCCTACAAAAAAACACCGGGCAGGCATAAAACAGTTTGGTACTACCAAATACCATCGAATGACGTTCCGTTTGCTGGACGAGCAGCTTTCGCTCGAATTTTAATTTATGGCTCTGAAATGGATTGCTAATCCTGAGTTCGCCTCTATACTAAAATCTAAATTCTTTTCAGATTCCACCTCAATATTTTCAATTTTCACTTTGGTTGTTGATTCTGAATCGGGATCGAATGAATAAATTGTTGCTTCGTATTTTTTGTTTTTATCAAGGAATTCCGTTTTTATCGAAAGGTTGCGTGGATTCTCGCCGGTAAGTGAACCTAAAAACCAGTCGTTTCCGGATCGGCGGGCAAGTGTCGCAAATTTGCCAATCTCACCTTCGAGCACTTTGGTTTCATCCCAAACGGTTGGCACATATTTAAAGAATTCAAGTTCAGGTACGAGTTGGATAAAACCATCGGAACCGGGTACACCACCAATTACATCAGAAGAATTAGGAGGTCGGTCGTACCAAAATAGAAATTGCCATGGGCTATACATCATTACGGCTTTTGCCAGTTGCGATATATGGCCACCCATTTTTTCGGTAACACGAGGTGCAAAATAACAAATGGTATTGTCTCCGGCTCCTGCCAGCATTCTTGTAAACAACGTGGTTAAAGTGTGTTCGTTTGAAGGCGATTCTTCATCGCCTCTGATTCCTTCCTGGGTCATCAGATTCGGATATGTTCGTGAAAATCCTGTTGGGCGGTATTCATCATGAATATCAACCATCAGTTTATATGTAGCCGCTTTTTTAACTGCTTCGTGCAGCCACGTAGTCCATTCTTGCGAACCTACCTGTACAAATCCGTATTTTACACCTTTTATCCCCCATGCCTGAAACAAGGGAAGAATTTCATCCAGCTGTTTTTCCAGGGCCCGGCGATTGACATAAAGAATGATTCCAATGTTTTTGCTTTCGGCATAGTTAATTACTTCCTGCAAATTCAGTGGACCAGGTGATCGTTTCGGATCAACGGTTACGGTAGTGGCATTCGATGCATCATCGTATTCCAAACCATACCAACCCGCATCAAATTCTACATACTGAAGACCATTATTTGCAGCAAAATCTACACAGGCCTTACCTCCCTTTGTTGTTAAAGTTACCTCTCGAATTACTTTCCCTGGTTTTATCCACGAAACATCTTCGATGGCACATTCATCGTTTAAGTTCTCCAATATGAAATTATTCTCCAGCAACTCTGCCGCCGATTTCCCGATCATAATTGTTCGCCAGGGAGTGGTGTAAGGGAGTGCAACTTTTGGTTCGCCATGAAGTTCGGCACGTAATGAATTGTTTTTGTCACCAGTTAAAAATTTCATTCGGGCAAAGTCGGTCAGTTTCGCTTCTCCAAGTGCAACAAAATTATCTCCTGCCTCAACAACCAAGGGGCGTTCAGCCGGTTTTTCGATTGTACTGATATTTTGTTTCCTGTATGCTGATTGCGCCCTGTCTGAAACCCAGGCTGCGTAATCGTTTGTGAAATTAAATTCGCTAAGGTCACTCTCAATCAGAACAGAATCCGTTCTGTTTTCTTGAAAAAGAGAATAATTAAATGCCGCACCTTCGTTATAAACTCTGAATGTAATGGCAAATTCCCGCTCGGGGGCTACGGTTTCTTTTAAATGAACGATTACCTGGTTGTAATTATCGCGAATTTCGGAAGACTCTCCATAAACTGGTTTCCATACTTTATCAACTTTTGTTTCGCGAACGGAAACGATTTTTACATTCGCACCTAAATCTTGCCCGTTGTCGGTTAGTAATCCCAAAAACGAAGGCTGTATTAGGATTTCATTTTCATAACTAACTGTGTAATAATTACCATTAGTCTCATCTATACAAAAGTTTACCACAATTTTTCCATCGGGGCTTTGAATCGAAAGGGAATGTTGTTTGCACGAAAAAAGTAATAGAAGCAATACGGAAACGATTAGGTTTTTCATTTGATTAATATTGTCGGTTTATATTGTTGGCCGACATAAATATCAGAAAAAGATGCGAATTATTTTCATCAGCAGGCAACGTTTTATAATTAACTTGCATTTTAAAGGTGTAAGCATAAATAAACCAAATCGATAGTAGTGCAACTTCATAAATTACTTCATAAAAGTTCGAAAGGCGACAGGCGGGCGCAAAAACATTTTTTCGATTTATACGCCGACCGGCTGTTTGCAATTGCCAAACGCTATTCGAATTCCTATGAAATGGCAGAAGAAGCTTTGTTTCAGGCATTTCTGAAAATATTTGAAAAACTGTCCGACTTTGAATTTATAAATGAAGCTGCATTAATTGGGTGGTTGAAACGTATTGTTATCAATCAGGCTTTAATGGACAGGCGAAAGGAGATGAACACACTTTACAAACTTGAAACAATTGACGAAGAACGACACGATACTTTGTATTTCGATAAAACAAACGAGGAAACTCTGATTGAGCTGGTAAATGAATTGCCCGATGGTTACAAAACCGTTTTTTTGATGAATGTGGTTGATGGTTATGCGCACAAAGAAATTGCTGAGATTTTAGGAATTACAGAAGGTACATCGCGCTCGCAATTTTTTAAGGCACGTAAATTATTACAAAAGAAAATTAATCAGGAATATGTGCAATCTGGAACATAATATTAAAGAGGCCTTTGACGGACAGGAAGCCCGAACAAAACTTGCTGATAAAAAAAGTATGTGGAACCGTTTGGAAAATGAAATGCGACCACAAAAAGGAGTTGCTTTATTTTGGCGTGTTGCTGCCCTATTCCTGGGATTTTTAGTTGTAACCGGTGCCGGTGCCGCCCTGAATATGCGGGTAAAACAACAAAATACCCTTGAATTACTGAAGATTGAGAATGAAAAAATGGTCGCTATCATTGATTCTTTATATTCGATTCCTGCCCAAAAGGAGACAGAGATTGTTGAAAAAGAGAAAATTGTATATCGGTATAAAACGGTTATTCAAAAAAGTGCCGGTGTTAACAATGAATGGAAAAAGAAATACCTGAGTTTAGTTGATTCAACAGAAACAATATTGGCAAGCGTGCAGGAAGAATACAAGCATGAAATTACGCAATTGTCAAGGGAATTAGCTGAAGCAAAACAAGAACTTGCCAGAATTAAGCCTGATTTGAAAGAGCATTCAGTGAGCAAGGAAGCGGCTCCTTTTCATTTAAAAAGTGAACGAATTGAAGTTGATGTTCCCAAAAAACCATCGGTAAAGGATCCGGAAATGGAAATGAAAATATTTCAGAAAAACTTTATAGAAAACAGAAACAATTTAAACCGTACAATTTTTAAACAATAAGCCATGAAAACAGTTAAGACAATTTTTCTTTTCATTCTTTTACTCCTTTTTTCTATTTCAGTATCGGCTATGGCCGGGTATTACAAAGGCGATACAATCAGGTACAAGTTTGATAAAATGCTGGTTGAAGTGAGTACTACAGATGCCATACAAAAAGGGCTGCAAATTGACTCTAATTCAGATCGGATAAAACAAATCCAGAAGATTTTGAATGAAATTTCGATTGATCAGCCTGCCAAAGATGAACGTGTGACCATCAGTTTTAAAGAAATGGGAGACGATTTGTATGTCTGGAATTACAAGGAGGTGGAACTGGAGCGCAGCAAAAGAAATAGAAAAACACTTGTGGTTTTCGAAGATGGGACAACTTTTGAAAAGGACTTTGGCCGGTACTGTATTACTTTTTTGTTTAAAGATATAGAGACCAATGTATTTACTGATGACCTGGCAGACTTAGAACTCCTTTTAGCTGATGAATTTGTAACTAAAATTAAACATGCAGAACAGTTTATGAACGGGAAGTTTGGAGCAAAGTATAAAAAAGGGATCAATGCCTGGCTTGATTTACGCAGTGATGAAGTAAAAGGATATTTTCAAAACAATACCAGTAAAAATTTGGATATGCTTCTCCTATCGGGAGGAATTGGATCGGGATGGATAAAAAATACGTTTGTTTCGGACATTCATTTTAGGCTTGGTGTTTCGTTTAGTCAAAAAGGGATGTTCAAAAACATGTACGCGGTAGATTACAACCTCATGTACGATTTTTCAGAATCGAATGAAAACAAGTTTTATGAGTTAAACCATTTTCTTTCGTTAACATGGGAGCATAATTTTTCGAATACTCCGGAGCTTGATAAATGGTACGGATTTTCCTTTGGGTATCTTGTAAAACGAAACAACGATTTTTTTAAGGAGAATACGTTTAAAGTTGCCGTGAATAAGAAGATTAACGACACATTTATAATAAAACCGGAATTGTATTTTAATGATTTCTTTAAGAATATTTACCCGGGGGTTCGCCTGTCGGTAGCATTTTAAGCACAGAAAACAATTAAACAGCTAGGGGAGACAATAAACGGTCTCCCTTTTTTACGAGGCTATATTTTCGCCCATTCGAACAGTGGTTTCTAAACCATTTTTTGTGTTCGAGATCAGATCTTTATCGAAAATAATTTTCCCTTTTTCGAAAAGGATAACCAGCGTAGATCCGCCAAAAGCAAAGTAGCCCTTTTCTTCGCCTTTTGTAATTTCTGAATTGCCCCGGTACGTTTGAATTATACTGCCAACCATTGTGGCACCAACATCCGAAATTAACAGGTCTCCGTATTCTTGAGTCTTCAGAGTGCAGTATTCGCGGTAGTTCTCGCAGAAAATTTTAAGGCTGCCTTGCAGCGCCAAAGGCGAAACCGAAAAATAATACCCTTTTATAGGGACTGAAGCGGAAACGTTTCCTGAAGCCGGGAAGTGAAAGCGATGATAATCGGCCGGGGCAAGCCGGATAATAGCCATTGCACCACCTTCGTATTTTTTTGCCAGTTCTTCGTTTTGTAAAAAGGAACTTAGCGTAAATTCCGATCCTTTGATAAAAAAATTAGGTACGTCATTTAACGATTGAAAAACCAATATTTTCCCATCGGCCGGCGATACAATATTTTCGCCGATTTGCCGCGCATCTTTTTTTAATTTCCGGGCAAAAAAGTGGTTGAATGTTTTGAATTGAGAAGCGTCGCTAATCTGACATTCGTCTAAATTGATGTTGTGTTCATGTACAAATTTTTTAATACGCTTGGCCGAGAGTCTGGTGTCCATATACCAACCACCAAGCTGCGATACAAGCTTACGCTTAAACAATATATGCAGTGCGGCTTTTCCTGTTGACGACGAATACAACCATTTTAATAAGCCTTCGCTCGGAACGTTTTCAGTTCTTGTTTCTTGGCTTGTTCTGTCGATATATGATATTGTATTCATTTTAGGTTGTTCTACATTGTTTTTGATATTTTTGTTATTGTCAGTGTTCTCTGACTCCGAATCTTGCCGGCACGAAAAAAGTGCCAAAAGCACGAATGCAAAACTTAGATTTTTCATAAAAATGCAATATAATCAATTTTACTCTGGTTTGTATCCTGTATCGGTGAGGAGGTTTGGTTGCATGGAAGCTTCTACTGCCAGTTCGTCACAGCGCTCGTTTAGTGGGTTGTTGGCGTGCCCTTTTACCCAGATAAATTTTACCACATGTTTTCTGTAAATCCCGAGGAAACGCATCCAGAGATCAGGATTTTTTTTCCCTTTAAAACGTGTTTTTACCCAATTAAATACCCAGCCTTTGGTGACCGAGTCGGCAACATATTTCGAGTCGGTGTAAATGGTTACGTCACAACCTTCAATTTTTAAGGTTTCTAAAGCCACAATTACAGCCAGCAATTCCATGCGATTATTTGTGGTTAATTTATAGCCTTCAGAGAGTTCTTTGCGGTGTTCTCCCGAAAGCATTACTACTCCGTATCCACCCGGACCCGGATTTCCGCGAGCCGCACCGTCGGTGTATATAGTTATTTTGGGTCGAGCCATGTTTTTAAAAAGTACTGAGATTGTAATTACAAAGAAGTGAGTATTATTCTAAATAAACAAACATACAAAACAAAACCCCGCCATAAATGACGAGGTTTTACAGTTATATAAGTTTCTTGTTATCTTCTTATTTCCATTTCGTCGATCAGGTTTTGTGCGCCGGCATAAACATCAATTACCCATAGCACAAAACGAATATCAACGTTGATACAGCGTTGCAGATTTTCTTCAAAATCAAGGTCGCCACTCATGGCTTCCCAGTTTCCGTCGAAAGCAACACCAATTAGTTCTCCCTTGCCATTAATGACAGGGCTCCCCGAGTTTCCCCCTGTAATGTCGTTGTCGGTTAAGAAACAGGCATGTAGTTTGCCATCAGCAGCGGCATAATCGCCATAGTTTTTGTCAAGAAGAAGTTCTTTCATTCTGGCAGGAACATCAAATTCGTAATCGCCCGGAATTTCTTTCTCCAAATAACCATCGGTGGTTGTGTAATATTTATAGAGAACACCATCGCGAGGATCGTACGATTTTACAGTTCCGTAAGTTAAGCGCATGGTGGAGTTTGCATCCGGATAAAAGTCTTTGTCGGGCTGCATTTCCATTAATCCGGCAACAAACAGGCGACGGCCTTTTTCCAGTTGTTCTCCACTGCCAGCCTGTTCTTTCGAAATCTCACGGAATTTATCAAAAATGGCTGTTGCAGCCTGGAAAACCATATCTTTTTCCAATACTTTTAAAGACGGATTGTCTAAGAAAGCGGTCAACTCTTCTTTACTGTCGAAAATCGATTTCTGAAACATTTTTGCTGCGTATTTCTCAAAATCGCCTTTGTATTTTTTCTCTATTTCAGCATAAAACTCAGGGTGAAATCTTGAACTGGTTTTATCCGCATAAATTTTCATTAATGCTCCGGCAGTTTTTTCATCGGTTTTGGCATCGTAATCTTTAAAATAATCATCCAATGCCATTTTCATTTTTTCGCTTACTTTGGCAATTTTATCCTTGTTTTCCTCCGGTTTTTCCAACAGATCGGTCAAGACCTGTGCACGGTTTGCAAACAAAAATATTTCCGGCCCCATCAGCAAGGCTTCCATCATATACTGGCGTGCTTTGCTTGCTTCGATATCCTGGTAACTCTCTTCAATTAATTTTAAAGTTTCACCATACTTGGCTTTACGACTTGCATCGGCATTTACCCAGGCAGTAAATTCATCTTCCAGTTCTTTTTTCTGGGCAATAATTTTCAGGTGGTCCAAAGCCTCGTTTTGGCCAATTGCATTTTTGTAATAGTTGGCACTTCGGGCGTGTTTCGATGCATACTGAATTTTTGCTTTTTGACTGGTTGCCATATACTCAGCAATAATATCCAGTTTCTTTTCGCGCACTTCAATTCGCGATGCGTTGGTTACCTTCATCGTATAATCAATACCGTACGAAGTTTTGTATCGGTTCGTGCTTCCCGGGTAACCAAATACCATTGCAAAATCTCCTTCTTCAACTCCTTTTAGCGAAATCGGTAAAAAGTGTTTGGGTTGGTATGGGATATTTTCTTCCGAATATTCGGCAGGTTTTCCATCAGGACCTGAATACACACGGAACATCGAAAAATCGTTGGTATGACGTGGCCACATCCAGTTATCGGTGTCGCCACCAAATTTTCCGAGCGCTTGTGGAGGTGCGCCTACCAAACGAATATCTTTAAATGTTTCGGTTACAAAAAGAAAATATTGATTGGCGTTAAAAAAGTCGCGAATGTATACTTCGTAATCTGTATCACCCTGTGCTTCTTTTTCCAGTTTATTCGATACTTCGCTGATTTTACGCGACCTCTCGGCTTCACTCATGTCGTCAGTAAGGTCCGCTAAAACTTTATCGGTAACATCTTCAACACGAACAAGAAAAGTTACTGTTTTGCCCGGATTTGGAAGCTCTTCTTCCTTCGACATGGCCCAAAAACCATCTTGCAGGTAGTCGTGTTCAACGCTTGAATGATTCTGAATTTCGCCAAATCCACAGTGGTGATTGGTTAATAATAATCCATCTTTCGAAATTACTTCGGCAGTACACGAGCCGCGGTCAAGGGCAACTATTGCATCTTTCAGGCTCGAATTGTTAATGCTGTAAATATCTTCAGCACTTAACTCGCAGCCCATTTTTTGCATGGTGTTTATATTCAGTTTGTGAATAAGTGAAGGCAGCCACATTCCTTCGTCGGCCACTGCTGTACTGTAGATAAATACAGAAAGTAGCAGTATTAAATTAAACTTTCTCATATTGTATTAATTGTTTGTATCCTTTTTTTTGAATGTGCAAATATAGTTTTTCAATTGTCTTTACAATGTGATATCTCTCGCTTTTGTTCATTGCAATTAACTGAACATGGCATTTAAAACAGATAAAAACATGGACAAAATCAGGAAAATCAAAAGGCTTTCTTTTGTTTAATCGATTTGGTCAACACAATTTGTATATAAAAGGATTTAGTAATTACATTTAAACCTTTATATTAAACAAAAAAATCATGCGCAAACTCATCCGAATAAATATTGCAGTTCTTATAATGGCCGCCCTTTTTGTTGGAATTGCTTACCTCCTTCCCCAAACGGTTCATGTTGAACGAACTGCTGTTATTGAAGCTTTGCCAAAAACCGTGTATTCGCAAATCATTGATTTGAAGAGCTGGAATAAATGGTCGGTTTGGTACCAGATGGATCCGGAAATGGAAATTACATATTCGAATTATGGCGTTGGAGTTGGAGCTGGTTACACTTGGGATAGTGAAAATAAAAAAGTGGGAACCGGCAGTGTTAAAATTACTGATGCTGTCGCGTTCAGATCAATAACGGTGAGTTTGAATTTTATGAAAGATTCAAATGCAACAAGTACATTTCTACTTTCTGAAGTTGATGGCTCGATCCAAATTACCTGGTTTTTTAAGTATAACACAGGCAAAAACCCAATTGCCCGGTGGATGGGTGTATTTATGGATAATTTTGTTGGGCCTGATTTTGAGAAAGGATTACAGAATTTAAATGCTCTTTGTAAAGGGCTCGAAACAAATAAGGCATACATTGTACTGCTCGATGATGTGGAAGAATTTGCATTTGCAAGCATACGTGAAAAAGTTCAGTATATCGATATTAGTCTGAAAATGGAGGAGATGTATGAGAAAATTGGGAATTACCTGGCGCAAAAGGAAATTGAAATGGCAGGTATGCCTTATTCATTATATCATTTAATGGATGAAGATGGAATTGATTTGGAATGTGGAATTCCTACAACTTCGCTTCTCGACGGTAACGATGAAATTGAAACAGGAACTTTTCGAAAAACTAGGTGTGCTATTCTTGATTTTTATGGAGATTATCAGAATTTGAGTGATGGACATTCTGCCGTTCAAAAGTGGATAGAAAACCATGGTTTTACTCTGGCAGCCCCACCTATTGAAATTTATGAAAGTGATCCGGGTACAGAACCAAATTCTGAAAAATGGCTTACGCGAATTTGTTACCCTGTGGAATAATCTCCTAACCATTCTGCGGCTAAATACTTTACGTGGATGATAAAACCGTCTCTGAAACATGCAGTTAAAGAGATTAGGTTAAAAATGGCCAAACACCGGTAGTTTTAATCAATTGTTGTTAAATTTGCACTTCAAAATAAATTTGGGGTGGATAAGAGGAAAAAATTATACGAAAAACTTAAGAATCAGTACCGCTTAATTGTTTACAACGACACTACTTTTCAATCGGTATGGAGCATGAAACTCTCCATGTTGAAGGTGTTTACCGTTACCAGTTTGGCCTCGGCAGTTATTGTGGTGTTGGTTATTCTGTTAATAGCCACAACCGGTTTACGCGAATACATTCCGGGCTATCCAAAAGCTGAGTACCGCCAAATGTTGGTGCACAACGCATTAAAAGTAGATTCGCTGGAACATGAGTTGGCCGCTCGCGATAGGTTTTTTCGTGGAATTCAGAGCATCATGTCGGGCGAGATTCCCGAAGACAGCCTCTCTATTCAGGAAGAAACACCGCAAGAACAGGTACAGTTTGTAGAATACAACCACGACTCTGTTTTTCAGGACAAACTCCTGGCCGAACAATTAAGTCTCTCCATTCAAAATAATGAGAACAAGGCGACAGAGTTAAGTCAGATTCATTTTTTTGTGCCGCTGAAAGGTGTGATAACCGAACATTTTAATTCTTCTCCCAATCATTTTGGAATAGATTTAGTGAGCGTACCTAATGCCAGGATTTCTGCCGTTTTGGGAGGAACTGTAATTTTTTCGGGATGGACACTTGAAACCGGATATGTAATTTATCTGCAACACGAAGCCGATCTGATTTCGGTGTATAAACACAATGCAGAGTTGTTAAAAAATACGGGAGATAAAGTGAATGCCGGTGAAGCAATTGCAATTATCGGTAATACCGGAGAACTTACGTCGGGCCCACATTTGCATTTCGAATTGTGGCATAAAGGATCTGCGCTTAATCCCGAACAATACATTGATTTTTAAAATGAAAAGGAAGATAGCTATTTTGGGATCAACCGGCTCGATTGGAACACAATCGCTTGAAGTAATTGCCCAAAATCCCGATTACTTCGAAGTGGAGGTTCTAACCGCGAACAATAATGTTGATTTATTGATTCAGCAAGCCAAACAATTTCAACCCAATGTGGTGGTAATCGCCAACAAAGAAAAATATGCCTTTGTATCGGAAGCACTCGAAAACGAAGACATTAAAGTATATGCCGGCGTTGATGCGTTAAATCAGGTGGTGGAAATGGACACTGTGGATTTGGTGTTGACGGCTATGGTAGGATACTCAGGACTGGTACCCACCTACAATGCAGTAAAAGCAGGTAAAAATATTGCGCTGGCCAATAAAGAAACACTGGTTGTTGCCGGAGAAATTATCACAAAAACCGCGTTGGAAAATAAGGTTGAAATTTTGCCTGTGGATTCAGAACATTCGGCAATTTTTCAGTGTTTGGTGGGCGAATTTATGAATCCCATTGAAAAAATTTACCTGACTTGTTCCGGTGGTCCTTTTCGGGGAAAAACGTTGGATGAATTACAACACGTAACAGTCGACGATGCGCTGGATCATCCGAACTGGGATATGGGTGCAAAAATTACAATCGACTCGGCAACGCTTATGAATAAGGGTTTTGAAATGATTGAGGCACACTGGTTATTTGGTTTGCCGTCGTCAAAAATCGATGTAATTGTTCATCCGCAGTCCATTATTCACTCCATTGTACAGTTTGAAGATGGCTCGATGAAAGCACAGATGGGACTGCCTGATATGAAATTACCCATTCAATATGCCATGGGATTTCCGAAGCGAATAAAGAATAACTTCCCTCGTTTCAACTTTTTAGATTATCCCTCGCTCAATTTTGAGCAGCCAAATACAAAAATTTTTCGTAACCTTGCACTCTCTTTTGAGGCTATGGATAAAGGCGGAAATGTTCCGTGTGTATTAAATGCCGCAAATGAGATTGTTGTTGAGGAATTTTTAAACAGAAAGATTGGGTTTCTTCAAATGTCGGAGATAATTGAAGAGGCAATGAACAAGGTCGCTTTTATTGAAAAACCCGGGTTGGACGATTTAATTGCAACCAACGACGAAACAAGAAGAATAACAAAATTGTTAGCAGAAAACAGAATTTAGGAAAGTAATTGAATGGAATCGATATTAATAAAAACGGCGCAGCTACTATTAAGCCTTTCTATTTTGGTTGTGTTGCACGAAGCAGGGCACTTTATGTTTGCCCGGTTATTTAACACCCGAGTTGAAAAATTTTACCTTTTTTTCGACCCCTGGTTTTCGCTTTTTAAAACGAAAAAGGGTGATACCGAGTACGGAATTGGCTGGTTGCCGTTGGGTGGCTATGTTAAAATCTCGGGGATGATTGACGAGTCGATGGACAAGGAAGCGATGAAACTTCCTCCACAACCCTACGAATTCAGGGCAAAACCAGCCTGGCAGCGTTTACTGATTATGGTTGGTGGGGTTTTAATGAACTTTATCTTTGCCATGGTAATTTACATTGGTGTTTTATATGCTTGGGGCGAGCAATATTTGCCAACTGCCAATGTAAAATACGGTATTGTGGTTAACGAACAGGGTGAAGAAATTGGATTTAAAACCGGCGATAAAATATTAACTGTCGATAATATTTATGTCGAAGAATTTCACAAAGTAGTTCCAACTATTGTTCTCGATGGCGCCAAAACGGTGCAGGTTGAGCGTAACGGACAGAAAATTGATGTTGAAATCTCAGGTGAAGATTTAGCCCTTCTGTTAAAAAGCAAAAGTATTTGGGACGAACGAATTCCTTACGATATAAACATTGGCAAACTGGCCAAAGATTATCCGGCAGCAAAAGCCGGTCTTCAGGTGGGCGATATTTTGGGAACCGTTGACGGAAATGCGTTTGAATATTACGATGAGTTTACCAAATATTTAGAATCAAAAGCCGGATCGGATATTGAAATTGCATTTACCCGCGATGGTAATAAAATGACAAAAACCATTACGGTAAACGAAGAGGGGAAGTTAGGATTTAATCCCGCATTCAATAATTCGGATCTGTTTGAGTTCAAAACGATAAAATACGGATTTTTGGAGTCGATACCGGCCGGAATTAAACGCGGGGTGCAAACTACTTCAAATTATTTGAAACAGTTTAAACTGATTTTTAATAAAGAAACAAAAGGATATGAATCGTTGGGTGGCTTTGCTACCATTGGTAACATTTTTTCACCAACTTGGGACTGGGGACATTTTTGGAATATGACCGCATTCATCTCCATTATCCTTGCCATTATGAACCTTCTGCCAATACCAGCATTGGATGGGGGGCATGTAATGTTCCTGTTTGGTGAGATTATTACCGGGCGGAAACCGGGCGAGAAATTTTTGGAATATGCTCAAATTGCCGGAATGATTTTACTTTTAGGCCTGGTACTTTATGCCAACGCCAACGATATTATAAAAATGATAAACGGAACTTTTTAATAAAAAAATTCTATTTTTGTTGTTGAACCAATTAACGTATTGAAAGAAATGAATTTATTTGTAATAGCAGGATTTGTTGGACCGCAGGAGATAATAATCATCCTAATTATTGTTTTACTTCTTTTTGGTGGACGTAAAATTCCGGAATTAATGAAAGGTCTTGGGAAAGGGATGAAGGAATTTAAGAATGCGACAAAGGAAGAAGAAGACGAGGATACTAAATCGGAATCCGGAAAAATTGAGAAATAAGTAATATCAATTCAAAAATTATAAATCCCGTTCTGCAATGAACGGGATTTTTTTGAATGCGCCGGTTGGTATTGCGAATTTACTGGTAAGGTTTTTGTTGGAGATTATTAAAATTCCATAAAACTGATGAATATGAAAATCAAATTTAACCAACTGCTTGTTGTTGTTGTTACTGCAATGTTTTTGTTTTCGTGTGGTAGCAATTCAACCCAGATGCGAAAAAATATTACCGGAAAAGCCGGCGAATTAGTTGTTGTAATTTCAAAAGACGCATGGGATGCAACTCCGGGAAAAGTGATTCGCGAAACTCTGGCTCAGTCGCATGTTGCACTTCCCCAGGATGAACCGCTTTTTGATGTAATTAATATTCCGCATGCTGCCTTCAAAGATATTTTTAAAAGCACCCGGAATATTATTCAAACCAATATTTCTGCTGATGTAGCAGAACCCGGCATTTCGTTTACCGACGATGTGTGGGCATACCCACAAGCAACTGTTCAGATTAAAGCCAAAAACCACGCTCAGTTTACCGATATTTTTGATGAAAACAGGGAAAAAATCTTGTCGTATTTCTTGTTGGCCGAGAAAAAGCGGATAACAATGAACTACAAAAAAATCTATGAAAAGGGGGTTTACAATGTTCTTGATAAAGATTTTAATGTGACGATGAAAGTTCCCCCGGGTTTTGTAATTGCTATCCAGAAAAAGGATTTTCTTTGGTTTAAATACGAAACCCCTGAAATATCGCAAGGTATAATTGTATATACCTATCCTTATGTTTCCGACAGTGCCTTTACTGTAAATTATCAGTTGCCTATTCGCGATAGTTTGTTGAAATCTCATGTTCCCGGCCCATTGGACGGAAGTTACATGACCACTGAAAAACAATTTGAACAGGTATTCAATGTGTTTAAACACAACGGAAATTATGCCACCGAAATGCGTGGTTTGTGGAAGGTTAAGAACGATTTTATGGGTGGACCATATATTGCCATATCAGAACTGGATGCTGCGAACCAGAGAGTGGTAAATGCGTATGCATATGTTTATGCTCCCAGTAAAAACAAACGAAATTATCTGCGCCAGGTGGAAGCTATGATTTATTCATTGAAATTAAATAACCAGAAGGATAACGACAAACTGAATAAACAATCGGATTTCGACGTTCAGGTGGAAGGTTAATATTCATTAATGTGTTGATTGTTTCTACAAAAAGGAAGCGCTGAAGATTTAAGTCTTCAGCGCTTCCTTTTTTATTTATTTCAGAAATCATCTTAATCCCGGATTATGCCTTAAGGAGTAGTTTCAATGCGCAATAGACATTTTAATGCATATTGCGGGTTAAAAGGCGGCTTTCACTATTTCTTTTACATTATCGGAAATACCGTAAGTGTAAATATGAAGTGATGGTGCATTATGGGCAACAAGGTCTTTCGATTGATAAATTGCCCATTCGGTGCCAACCCGGCGTGCAGCGTCGTTGTTTTTACATTTCGCTAATTCTGTTGCCAGCTCTTGTGGTAAATCAATGCTGAATATTTTTGGAAGTACTGTTAACTGGTTTTTTAAATTAATGGGTTTAATGCCGGGTATAATTGGAATTGTAATTCCATTGGCGCGGCATTTGTCCACAAAATCGTAGTAAACCTGGTTATCGAAAAACATTTGTGTAACAATATAATCAGCTCCTTCATCCACCTTTTGTTTTAAGTAAAACATATCTTGCTCCATGTTTGGAGCTTCAAAATGCTTTTCCGGATAACCGGCAACACCAATACAAAAATCAAGTGGTGTATTATTTTTCAAATCTTCTTCAAGGTATTTCCCTTTTCCCAGATTTTTTATCTGGCGTACCAGTTCGTTGGCATTGCTGTGCCCGTTTTCGGTTGGTGTAAATACATGCTGACTTTTTAATCCGTCGCCACGTAATGCCAAAACATTATCAATACCTAAAAAATTCAGATCGATTAAAACATGTTCGGTTTCACTTTTTGTAAATCCTCCGCAAAGAATGTGAGGAACTACAGGGATTCCGTATCTATGCTGAATAGAGGCTGCAATGGCAACAGTTCCCGGACGTTTTCGGACGGTTCGTTTTACAATTTTACCGTCAGGTAATTCTTTAAATTCCAACTCGTCTCGGTGCGTGGTAATATTAATGTATTTTGGGTCGAACTCAGTTAAACTCTCAATGGTTTTATACAAACGAGTAACATCGTTTCCTTTTAACGGCGGCAAAAGTTCAAATGAAAACACTGTACTTTTTGCCTGGTTTATGGTGTCAATAACTTTCATTGTCTGTTCTTTTTTTGAAATACAAATTTAATAAAATCATACCTAATCATCCGAATAAGGTTGAATTTACATGAGAAATGACAGTTTTTTTAACTGAACTTCGGTTTTTGTACTTCTAGCTTTGTTATTTGTAATTCAGATTTGTAGGAAGAAATTTCTCTACAAATTCTACTGTTACTCCTTTGCGCTTTGCGTAGTCTTCAACCTGGTCTTTGCCAATTTTTTCGAGGCTGAAATAACGTGACTCGGGATGCACAAAGAACTGCCCCGAAACCGAAGCATTTGGATACATTGCATAGTGTTCTGTCAGTGTGATCCCAATTTTTTCCGCATCTAATAGTTTAAATAAACTCTCCTTCTCCGAATGTTCCGGACATGCCGGGTAGCCCAGTGCCGGACGAATTCCCTGGTATTTAATTTTCAGAATATCATCTAACGAAAGTTTTTCATCGGGAACATAACCCCAGTAATTTTTGCGTACTTCGAGGTGTAGCAGTTCGGCAAAGGCTTCGCTTAAACGGTCGGCAAGTGCTTCAACCATAATGGCTTTATAATCGTTGTTTTCCTCGCGGTATTTCTTTGTCCATTTTTCAATGCCAATCCCGGCCGTGGTTGCAAAACCTCCGCAATAGTCCATTTTTCCCGATTCTTTGGATGCCACAAAATCAGCTAGACAGAAATTGGCAACGCCTTCTTTTTTCTTTTCCTGCTGGCGAATGTGGAAAAACCTACCCAATTCTTTTTTCTGTGTTTCATCTTCATAAAGAACTACATCGTCGCCATCCGAATTTGCCGGCCAAATACCAAAAGAGGCATTTGCCTGCAACATTTTCTTTTCAATAATTTCGTCAAGAAACTGGTTGGCTTCGGCATATAATTTTTTAGCTGCCTCGCCCTGTTTCTCATCGGCAAGAATTTGCGGATAATGTCCCTTTAATCCCCAGGTGATAAAAAAGAAAGTCCAGTCGATATAATTCCGAAGCTCTTCCAATGGGAAATCGATAAGGTGTTTAACACCAACAAAATTGGGTTTGTAGATTGGAGTATTATTCCAGTCTATTTTGTATTTGTTTTGTTGTGCTTCTTCTAAAGTTAGGTATTGTTTTGCTTTTCTTTTGCCTTGGAATTCTCGGATTTGAGTATAATCAGCTTTTACCGTTTCGATGTATTTATCGTTTTTTGCAATCAGGTTTGAAACTACATTTACCGCCAACGATGCATCTTTTACATGAATTACGGGATTGGAATATTCAGGTTCGATTTTAACTGCAGTATGAATTTTTGATGTGGTTGCTCCACCAATAAGAACCGGAATATCCAATTTGCGGCGTTCCATTTCTTTTGCAATATCAACCATAATTTCAAGCGAGGGAGTTATCAGACCGCTCAGTCCAATTACATCAACGTTGTTTTTAACAGCCTCGTTAATTATTTTTTCAGTTGGAACCATTACGCCAAGATCGATGATTTCGTAGTTGTTACAAGCGAGTACTACTCCAACAATATTTTTACCAATGTCGTGAACATCGCCTTTAACAGTGGCCATCAATATTTTTTTCTGTGCCGACGAAACTTTTAATTTTGCTTTTTCAGCTTCGATGTAAGGAAGCAAAATGGCCACTGCTTTTTTCATTACACGTGCCGATTTTATTACCTGCGGTAAAAACATTTTCCCGGAGCCAAACAAGTTCCCAACAATGTTCATCCCATCCATTAACGGGCCTTCAATAATATTTAAAGTGGGTGAATATTTTGTAAGTGCTTCGGCCATGTCTTCTTCCACATACTCAGGAAATCCTTTTACCAATGCGTGTGCAATTCTTTCCTCCAGTGGTAATTCGCGCCATTCATCTTTTTTCTCTTCTTTTTTACCGTCTGATTTTATGTTCTCTGCAAATTCAAGCAATCTTTCTGTAGCATCGGGACGACGGTTTAATACCAAATCCTCTACCTTTTCGAGCAAATCCTTTGGTATCTCATCGTAAATTTGCAACATTCCCGGGTTAACAATTCCCATATCGAGCCCGGCCTTAATGGCATGGAATAGGAAAACGGAATGAATCGCTTCACGCACAATATTATTTCCTCTAAACGAAAAGGAAACGTTACTAATTCCACCACTTGTTTTGGCATGTGGCAGATGTGCTTTTATCCACTTTACCGACTCAATAAAATCGATTGCATAATTATTGTGCTCTTCCAGTCCAGTTCCAATGGTCAATATGTTGGTGTCAAAAATTATATCCTGCGGAGGGAAGTTTACTTTTTCAGTAAGAATCTTGTACGCACGGGTGCAAATTTCAATTCGACGCTCCAGGTTATCGGCTTGACCCACTTCATCGAAAGCCATTACAATTACTGCAGCTCCGTAGCGTTTAATGGTTTTTGCCTGTTGTATAAAAATTTCTTCACCTTCTTTCAGGCTAATCGAATTTACAATCGCTTTTCCCTGCAAACATTTTAACCCTTTTTCAATTACTTTCCATTTCGATGAATCAATCATTATGGGAAGTTTGGCGATGTCGGGCTCTGCCATAATCAGATTTAGAAATGTCACCATTTCTTTTTCTGCATCCAACATGGCGTCGTCAACATTAACATCAATTACCTGCGCGCCATCTTCCACCTGTGCGCGTGCAATGGAAAGTGCCTCTTCATATTTTTCTTCACGAATCAACCGTGCAAATTTTCTTGATCCGGCCACATTGCAGCGTTCGCCAATGTTTACAAAATTGGTTTCTTCAGTAAGAGTGACTGGTTCCAGGCCACTAAAACGGGTGTTTGAATCGACGGGATTTATGGCATGAGGTTTTGCTTGTGCGGCAATTTCGGCAAAAGCATGAATGTGTGCAGGAGTTGTACCACAACATCCGCCAATTATATTTACAAGGTTGTTGTCGAGGTAATCTTTAATGTGCACGGCCATTATTTCAGGTGTTTCGTCGTATTCCCCAAACTGGTTGGGTAACCCTGCATTTGGATGTGCACTAATATGGAAAGGTGCCTTTTTTGAAAGCTCCTTAACATAGGGGCGAAGATCGGTAGCTCCCAGCGAACAGTTTAACCCGATACTTAATAATTCGACATGCGAAACTGAATTTAAAAATGCTTCTAAAGTTTGACCTGAAAGTGTGCGGCCACTGGCATCGGTTATTGTTCCCGAAACCATAAGCGGGAGTTTTATTCCACGAGCTTCCAGGGCATCTTCAATGGCAAAAATTGCCGCTTTCCCGTTCAGGGTATCAAATATGGTTTCAATTATTAGCAGGTCAACATCACCGTCTAAAAGGCCCTCTACCTGCTCGCGATAGGCCTCTTTTACTTCGTCGAAACTTACAGCACGAAACCCTGGATCGTTTACATCGGGCGAAAGTGAAAGTGTTTTATTGGTTGGTCCTAGTGAACCCGCAACAAACCTTGGCTTATCCGGATTTTTGGCGGTAAACTCATCGGCAACTTTTCGGGCAATTTCTGCTGATTTTTGGTTCATCTCGTGCACTAACTCTTCAGTGCCATAGTCGGCCTGCGAAATACGTGTTGCATTAAACGTATTGGTAAGTAGAATATCGGCACCGGCCTCGAGGTATTTTCTATGAATCTCCTTAATAATTTCAGGATGGGTAATAGACAAAATGTCGTTGTTCCCCTTCTGATCGTTGGGGTGGTCTTTTAAACGCTGCCCGTGATAATCTGCTTCGGTTAATTTGTATTCCTGAATTAATGAACCCATTGCCCCATCCATCACTAGAACACGGGATCGTAGCTCTTCTTTTATGTCTTTTTTTATCATTCTGTTATCTGAGTTTCTCTGTGATGTCTTTGTGTTCTCAGTGGTGAAAAATTACCACAAAGTTACACAAAGTAGGCTCAAAGCCTCACAAAGCTTATTTCAAAATTCTTATTTCATTTCCACCCTTAATTCCAACCTTGTCTTCGCAAATAATTAGCAAGGATTCTATTTCGGGATATTGTTCAGCCTGTTTTATCACTTTCTCTACATGGTCAGGCGATTTTACTTTATTCCCAAGTGCTGTTGCAAAAGCATCGGCTAAAAGTATGTCTTCGCAAACAACCACAACCGCATCAGCTATTCCATAACTTAATGAAGGCCCAACTGTTCCTGCTGAAGTACATATTCCGAGTTTCTTATTTTTGGCTGGAATTACCAGACCGATACGTTCGGAAAGAATTGATTCGCCGGCAAAAACCGAAAGCACCAATTCATCTTCTAAAAGCACATAAATATCGCCGCCGTTCTCTATAACCAACTCCTTTACCGAAAAGTTCCGAATAATTTCCTCTCCAATTTCGCGTGCAAACAAACCGGCCACTGCCGACATCGGACCAATGCCTGCTTTTTCAGCAGCAGCAGCCATTTCATGCGCTTCTTTTGGAGCCGTTTCTGAGGGCTGAAAAGGTTTCAAACTTTTTTTGAAAAAGGGTTCGGTTTCAATGTAAGAGTCGAAAGATTTCCGAAGACTTTCCATTTTTGCCAGCGCCACTTCTTTCATCCGCTCGTCGAATGATTCCGGATCGACGCCAATCCACAGATCGGTTTCAAGGTATTTAATTTCAATACCTGAAAACCTTTCAGTATTGAATTGAGAGCGATATGTGCGAGCTTGAAAACCTCCCAGTAAATTTTTAAAAGGCTGATTCATTTATTTGAGCTTATCTAAAGTCTATTTCGAACAAGTTTAAGGGACAGGCCGGAATACAAAGTTCGCAAACCACACAATTACTTTTGTCGAATTCCAGTTTCCATGTTTCACGGTTCATGTTCAGTGCGCCTGCAAAACAAACGGCAGTACAGTTTCCGCAGTCGATACATTTTTCTTCCTTCCAGCTAATTCGTTTATCTAGCGATTCGCAGGTAATTTTATGACTTTTAATGTATTCAACCCCTTTTTCAATGTTTTCTTTTTTCCCTTGTAATTCGAGCAACAAACTTCCGCGTTTGCCCGGGTAAACTTCGGCTTTCAGAATATTGATGCGAATATCGTAATCTTTTACCAAGTGATAGGTAAATGCTTTGTCTCCGCTTTGTGGGGGGAAATTCAGGATGTATCTTTTTTTAATCATTGTCGGCCTCCGTTTCTTTTAATCCGTTTAACGAAGTGTTGCCTGGGAACATTTGAACTGGTTTGGTTACTTCGAACTCGCCTTTTAGCAACCACTGTTTTAATTCATCGGCAATTTTACGTGCTTTTGCCAGGCTGGCAACCGGAGCAGTCCTGATTTTTTTGTTTCCAACTTTGATAGAGCCAGATTGCAGTTCTTCGTATGTAACTTGGCCGAGTTTTGGCGTGCCAACCGTTCCATAATCCAGAACCGAAGTTTCTATTTGGCTGTTGTTTATCGAAACACGTTTGGCAATGTCGGCGTTTAAAATCGGAATCGGAATTCCAATCCCCACAAACATACTCACCCCGTATTTTTCGTAATAAGCCGCTTTAATATAATCGGGCGACATTTCTTTTAAGTTTCCCATAACTGCAATGGTGGCGGCATTGGTTACGGGCACACCCAGCTCATTTTTGGGTTTGGTTGTATGAAATTGCGTGCCGGGCCAAACTACAAATCCCTGTGTTCCGCCAAGGAAAATGCGGGTTCCCAAACCAATGGTTTTAAACTCCGGATCGTTAAGCAGCGGACTCAATTCACCCGAAGTGGAGTAGGTGGCATTGCGCAAATTCGGCAACAGAGTACCCATGTAGGTGTGAATCATTTTTTGAGTTGTATTTACCGCTACATTGTAGTTTTGGTAAGCATTGCGCGGATTAAACAGCGTAAACTCGTTAATCGTATTTATGTTGATCTTGGTTTTAATGTGTTTCCGCGGATAACAGTCGGTTCCTTTTGCCCAGGCTTCCAAAACCACGTCTCTCCCTTCCAGCAGATCCTGAATAACATGGGCCCCGCCGTATTTTGGATTGTCAGGATCGCAGGCAGTAGCACCAATGTACGAATCAACCGCAGCCAGTCCTTCGTAACAGGGAACTCCGTTCAAACGAATCTTTTCCATGCGAATGGGTGGATTGGCATGACCAAAATTGATAATGGCACCTGACGAACACATGGCTCCAAAAGTTGCGGTTGTAACCACATCTACTTTTTCTACAATTTCTTCCGGCGACATTTCCTTCGCCATTTTAGAAACTTCCTCGGCCGTAAGCACCACTGCTTCACCCGATTTAAGTTTTCTGTTTATTTCTTCGTAAGTTTTTATTTTTGGCATATTTTGAAGCTCGAAGTCGGAAGCTCGAAGTCGGAAGAAAACTATTCCAAAATCAGCCCTCGTCTTCATTAATATTTTATAGATTAACAAACTTTATCAATGCGACCTTTATGCGGTTAAAACCGCCATTGCATACACATATTCGCCCCATGCAAATAGCTTGTAAAAAATAATTTGTACTGTAATTTTTTCATGATCGTGTTCAAATTATAATTCCGTTTCCGGCCGGGTATTGGCACCTTGTATCTCCAATGCATTATGGCTACAGGTTGCCAGAGTTTCTTTGAGCCCGCTCTCTTCACTCTTCTGTATATTCAAACACCCTATTGCGAAAGAATATTTGACGATGCCACAAAGTTAATCGATTTTGCATATTTACAATTAGCCGGTTCTCCAATATTTATGATTCTTAAAGACTTTTTCATAAATTAACGCTTAATTAAAGAATATTCGTTATGCGGCTAAAATCAATACACCTTGTTTTGTTTATTTTTCTTTTGGGTTGTTCAACTAAAATCGATTCAGGGACTTATGCTGGCATTCAGCAGAAGGGGAGAGAGGTTTCGGCAGTGGCACAAACCACATTGCTGAAAAATGTTGGCAGCGCTATTCAAAAGGGAGGTCCGCAATATGCGGTTGAATTTTGTAATCTGGAAGCCGCTGACATCATTGGAAATATAAATGCGCAATATAATTGCACCATTTCACGTGTTTCGGCAAAAAACAGGAATCCGAATAATGCCCTGGTGTCTGAACAGGAGAAAACACTTTGGATGATTTTTCAGCAAACAGAGTTGACGGATACCGTTATTCGCGGGAATAAACAACAACTTGTTTATTATAAAACCATAAAAATTGGCATGCCAGTCTGTTTAAAATGTCATGGAAATCCGGAATCGGATATCAATACACCAACGCTACAAAAACTTCATGAATTATATCCAAACGATCAGGCAACCGGTTACCAGATCAATGATTTTAGGGGTTTGTGGAAAATTGAGTTTAGAAATGACTAATCAATGAGAGAAATTTTAAAAGCACGATCATTACTGACAGTGGTTTTTCTGTGAGCTCACCTGTGTTTGAATCTATTTTTTAATGACCTTATGGACAGTACGATGGAGCGGGATCGTTTTTGAAACTACCGAATTCTACACCTATTGTTTGCAATATCTTTAGAACTTCTCTACAAGAATAGGAAACTCCCCAATGAAAACAATGTGGAGTATGAATGCATGTTAAAAATGAAAATTATAACGCTAAGGCATGTCCTTGTCAATAATAGGCTTTTTAATAACATCTTTCTTTTCAGAAGAGATAATCACGAAATACCTGCCACTTATATGTTTGAAAATATTGAAACATATCTTTTTAGGAGTTAAAAGAATACAGTAAAAAAGTGTTTTTTTTATAATATTAATTTCATATTTTGTGTTGATCTAAATTAATGAAAACTAATAAATCTAATACTGAACTGATATTACGGCTTAGTCAAGACGATAAAGTTGCGTTCTATAATCTTTATGAACGTTACAGTAAACGCTTATATAGCTTTGTTTTCCGTTTTATAAAACAGGAGTTAGATACTGAAGAAATCGTTCAGGAAGTTTTTGTGAAAATATGGGAAAAAAGGCGTAATATAGATGCGTATTCCTCTTTTGAATCCTATTTATTTACCGTTGCATATAACTCAACCATCAGTTTATTCCGTAAGCGTCTTTCTGAAAAGAAATACTTTGAGCACATTGCTTCATTGCAGGAAGTGAACAAAGCCCCAAATCTGATCGATGAAATTCAATTCAACGATTTAATAAATCAAGTAAATAATCTCCTTGCAGAGCTCACTCCGCGGCAAAGAGAAATTTACAGCTTGAGCAGGGAATCAGGACTTTCGTATCAAGATATAGCGAAGAAATTAAACATATCTGCAAGCACTGTAAAAAAACATATGGCAAACACTTTGTCGTTTTTAAAATCAAACCTCAACAGCAGTTTGATGACCAACATTTTGTTCATCTACCTGTTTTTTTGAAATAATTTCAATTGAGAGTACTCCCATCTGTTTGTTTGGACGTATTACTATAAGATACTATTGACTAGATTGATTTAGTATTAATTTTAGTTAAAGGATTAAACCTTTACATTTCAATATATATTGTTGTTGATTCAAATGAACATAGAAATACTCATAAAATATTTAAATAATAAATGTTCAACTGCTGAACTTAATGAGGTTATTAGTTGGGCAAAGGAACAAGATTTGGACGAAGATGAGCAGAACCAAATTATAGCAGCTTGGAAAAATACAAGCGAAAAAGATGAAGTTGATGATTATCGTTTAAGCTTGATTTTTGATAAAATTCAACAAAAAACCAGTTCAGACAATTCAAAAATAATTCAAGACGGAGAATTAAATCCGAAACGTGCAAAATTTCTTGCTGTACTGACAAAAGTAGCCGCTGTCCTGTTAATTCCGGTGTTGTTACTATTTTCCTATACACTTTCAGAAAGAAGTAAGATTGCATCTGATTACGAGGACATTGTAATAGATTCGTTAGAAATTGTTGCTCCGTGGGGGTCGAGAACTGTTGTACAATTATCAGACGGAAGTGTGATTCATTTAAATTCTGGTAGTAAGATAAAATATCCACAGGCGTTTACAAGCGACAAACGAGAGGTTTTGCTAAATGGAGAAGCTTTTTTTGAGGTGGCTCATAATGCACAAATGCCCTTCATTGTAAAAACAGGAGACGTACATGTAACTGCTTTGGGTACATCGTTTAATGTCTTTGCTTATTCTGATGCAAAGTTTATAGAAACTACTCTGGTAGATGGGAAAGTCCTTCTGGAAAATACTCCGGATTATAAAAAAATTGGAGTTATGACTCCCGGGGAACATATGAAATACAATAAAAAAGAAGGAACAGCTATTTCCTCCATGGGAAAAGTTGAAAAATATATTTCGTGGATCGAAGGAAAAATTATTTTCGAAGATACTCCTATCACAGAGGTTGCAGAGCGGTTGAGCCGAATGTTTAATGTTGATATAGTCGTTTCTGACGCTATAAAAAACTACAATTATACTGTAACAATTATCGATGAACCCCTGTATCAGATATTGGATTTGATGGCACTTGCGACTCCGATCAAATATACTGTTTTTAAGAGAAAGAAGAATGCCGACGGAATATATTCAAAACAAAAAATAATTCTGAACAAAAGAAAATAAACTATAAAAGCTAACTAAAAAAAATATTGCCTATGGATTAACCAAGTAAAACAGGGAAATGCGCCAACACTTCCCTGTTAAGATTGAATTTTACCCCTATATAGTGGTATAGGGCAGTTACAAATTAATCAATACAAATTTATGAAAAATATCACATGTACGTTCAGGAGGGGTATATCTCCTGGATTTAAGAAACTTATGATGATAATGAAACTAACTAACTTTCTCATCCTTATTTCAGTGGTCACTGCTTTTGCAGGCAGAACCTACTCGCAAACAAAAAAGCTAAACCTGTCAATAGAAAATTCAACGGTAAAAGATGTTCTTGGAGCCATAGAAGAACAAAGTGAATTTTACTTTATGTACAGCAGTAAAATCATTGATGTTGACAGAGTAGTATCTGTGGAAATCGACAATAAAAAAATAGATGATGTTTTAAGCTTACTTTTTTCCGGAACCGATGTTGAGTACACTATCAAGGACCGATTCATCGTTCTGGCAACGCCAGAAGTTTTATATGACAATGCCTTTAGCGAGCTTCAACAAGGATCTGTTTCAGGAAAGGTGACAGATCAGGCAGGAAAACCATTACCCGGGGTAACAGTAATTGTAAAAGGAACCACCAAGGGTACAGTTACTGATGTTGATGGTTTGTATACAATACCTGAAGTCCCTGATGATGCTGTGTTGAGATTCTCATTTGTAGGAATGAAAATGCAGGAAATACAGGTAAACAATCAATCCCAGATCAATATAACCATGGAAGAAGACGCCATTGGACTTGATGAAGTGGTAGCGATTGGCTATGGAACCATTAAAAAAAGTGATTTAACGGGGTCTGTTACATCAGTAAAAACGGAAGACCTTGAAAGCGTGAAAATGCAATCTATAGATCAGGCTTTAGCAGGACGGGCAGCAGGAGTACAGGTAACTCAGTCATCAGGAGTTCCGGGATCTGCACCTGCCGTTAGGGTACGAGGCACAACATCGCTGCAGGGGGCTAACGAACCACTTTATGTGGTTGACGGTTTCCCAATATACGCAGGAGCAGGAAGCGGGAATGCAGGTACGGCGGCTGGTTCGTCAAATATTAGTGGTATAGCCAATATTAACCCAAACGATATTGAAAGCATTGAAATATTAAAAGACGCCTCGGCAACGGCTATTTACGGAGCAAGAGCCGCAAACGGTGTAATCCTTATCACAACAAAATCGGGAACTGCCGGGAATGACAAGATTTCATTTTCTGCCAATTATGGATTTCAGAGTGTGACTAAAAAAATGGATGTGATGGATGCTTACCAATATGCCGTGTTAAAAAATGAGGCATATACCAATGAAGGTAGTGCTCCGGTTTATTCTTCATCTGAATTAGAAGAAATAAAAAACAATCCGGAATTAGGAACTAATTGGCAAGAAGAGGTTTTTCAGGTGGCTCCTACGCAAGAATACAATATATCGTTTACAGGTGGTGACAGAAAAACGAATTATGCGATCACGGGTGGTTATACCAAACAAGACGGAATAATAAAAAGTACAGATTTTGAACGCTTTTCATCCAGGATTAATCTTAGTCGCCAGATGAATAACTGGCTTAAAGCAGGTACACATATTTCTGTATTCAGGATTTTCTCTAATCAACAAAACGTTGATGGTTTAGGTGTTGTTAACGGTGCCACTCAATTTAGCCCAATACTTCCTGTTTATTCTGGCCAGGGATATTCTTTTCTTCCCAGTTCAAGCGCCAGTGAATATACCCTTGTAAACGATGGTATTATAATTAACAATCCGGTTGCTACAATGAATGAAGTAGTGCGACAAACACAACGTAACGGGATATTAGGCGATATGTTCTTAGAAATTAAAATCACTCCAAATTTAACGGCAAAGATTAAAGGAGGAGCTGATATCTCAAATGTTAAAAACGACACTTATCTGGCGAGTAATACAAACGAAGGTCAGGGATCAAATGGCAATGGTACTATCAGATATAATTTAAACCAAAACTGGCTAAACGAGAATACTATAAGTTATTTAAACGTATTTGGGGAACATTCGGTAAGTGCTGTTGCCGGGGTTACTTATCAGGAAAATATTTTTGAATACGTTTCCGGTTCTTCTCAGGGATTTACGAATGATATCCTGCAAGAAAACAATCTTCAAGGTGCAGAAACATACAATAGCCCACAATCAGGAAAAACAAGATGGGGGCTTATTTCTTATCTTGCCCGTGTAAATTATTCATACAGAGGAAAATACCTTGCGTCTATTGCCGGACGTACAGATGGTTCTTCCAGATTTGGAGAAAACAACAAATATGCCTTTTTTCCATCCGGATCTTTAGCCTGGCGGGCTAGTGAAGAAGAATTCATTCGAGATCTTAACCTTTTTTCATACCTAAAATTACGTGCCAGTTTTGGCTATACAGGTAACCAGGAAATTGGTTTATATAATTCTTTGCCAACAACCGGAACCCAAACTTATACATTTGGAGATGGATCGTTAGCTACTGGTGTTAGTCCGAACAAAATTGCTAACGCAGACCTTCAATGGGAAAAAACTGCTCAGTTCGATGCTGGAATTGACGTAGCATTTTTTGATAATCGATTGGGATTTACACTTGATTATTACTATAAAAAAACTACAGAAATGCTGTACAGCGAACAGGTCCCATACACCACTGGTTTTACTACATACTTAAACAATATTGGAAGTATGCAAAACCAGGGCTTCGAACTTGAGATAAGAGGAGATATTCTCAAAGGGGAACTAAAGTGGAATACTGACTTCAACTTTTCTTTTAACCGGAACAAGGTTCTTAGCCTGGCAGGCGTTCTGTATAAAGACGTTGGTGTAAACCAGGGGCACCTTAAAATCGATCCTTGGTCGAGACGAATATTTGTGGGAGAATCTATCGGTAGTTTTTTTGGATGGCAATTTGATGGTATCATTCAGGAAGGAGAAACTATAGACCAAACAATTAGCCAGGTAGGTCCAGGTAGAAGAAAATATAAAGATGTTTCAAGCGAAGATGACAATCCGGACGATGGTAAATACACTGGAGCACCAGACGGTGTGATAGATAATGCCGACAGGCAGGTCATCGGAAATGCTTTACCCGATTTTATTGGAGGTATGAACAATAATTTCTCATACAAAAATTTCAAACTT
This sequence comes from Draconibacterium aestuarii, assembly GCA_026671195.1. Classification (GTDB taxonomy): domain Bacteria; phylum Bacteroidota; class Bacteroidia; order Bacteroidales; family Prolixibacteraceae; genus Draconibacterium; species Draconibacterium aestuarii. The sequence goes on from JAPOHD010000027.1 coordinate 234,401, forward strand.
AGTGTATTTCTGCAATGGTCTGTTGGAAATGATATACTGAATTTTGACAAAACACAATTAACCCTGCCTACAGGAGGGCAAAATGTTTATGCAGCAATGGTGAACCGGTGGACACCACAAAATCCAAGCAATGAGTTCCCGCTGGCCAGCACAAATCGCCAGATAGTTTTTAATGACTATTACATCGAAGATGGGTCATATCTTAAAATTAAAAACATAGTGTTTGGATATACATTCCCTAAAAACATGGTGAAATTTGTCGATCGACTCTACTTGTATTCCTCCCTTAACAACTTTATTACTTTCACTAACTACACAGGCTTCGATCCTGAAGTTAGCTTGCACGGTGCTTCAAATCTAACAATGGGTGAAGATTACAGTACCTATCCGCAATCTAAAACAGTAATGTTTGGAGTACAAATTGATTTTTAACATTTAAATCTTGAAAAATGAAAAAAATAATATGCATTCTTTTAATACTTATACCGGTAACGCTATTCAATTCATGTAGCGAGTTCCTCGAGGAAAATCCCGTAGACAGGTATGTCGTTAGTAATGTTTACACAGATGAATCAGGGGCTATAGCCTCAGTGACGTCAGTCTATAATAGTTTATATAGTTTGTATGAAAGACTAATGTTTTTGGTTTTCGATCTTCCGGTTGACGACGAAAAAAACGGTAGGGGTATGCCAAATCAATACCTGCAAAACCTGGAATATATGCGTTACACTCCAAACAATACTTTTATAAGAAACTTTTGGAGGGATAGCTACAGTGGAATTTTTAGAGCAAATAATGCCCTGGAACAAATTCCGAATATTGAAATGGATGAAACCTTGAAAACCAGGTTGATGAATGAGGCTAAATTTTTACGGGCATTGTATTTATACAATCTTGTTCGTGCATTTGGCGACATCCCTTTAACATTAGGGACATCGGTGGAGGAAACGGTTACAGAACGTAAGCCGGTTGCTGATGTTTATACTCAAATTATTTCCGACCTTAATGATGCAAAGGCATTGCCCAAAAGCTATAGCGGTTCTGATGTTGGAAGGGCAACTTCGGGTGCAGCCTCTGTACTGCTCGGATCAGTTTATGTAACAATGAAAAACTGGAGCGCTGCCGTGAACGAACTCGGAGCAGTCGTAAACAATGAGGGAAGCTATGGTTATGGCCTTTGGGAAGACGTAAAAGATAATTACAGAGTTGCCACCGAAAATGGTAAAGAATGTGTTTTTTCCGTACAATTTGATTCACCCCCATCAAACGGGAATGGTGATATGCAGCTTTCAGGTCCTAAATATGCACTCCAGGCCACATACAAAACACAGCAAATACCTGGTCGTAATCAAATGAATGAGGCAGACATACCTATCGAAGAACTATATGCTCAGTATAGCGATAAAGATCAACGAAAATTTGTTTACTTCAGTAAAGAATTTACAAGTCCTATCGATACGACTATTTATCGGGTAGATTTACCTATTTTCACAAAAGCATGGGATGAGAATGAGTTTAATGCGCCAAACTCAGCAGTTAACAGGTTTGTTCTGAGATATGTAGATGCACTTTTGCTTTATGCTGAAGCTTTAAATGAAAGTGGTGATCCCGACGGTGCATACACACACCTTCAACGCGTTCGCAGCAGGGCATATCATGACGATCCGGCTGGAATTTTAACTGGAGACAAAACAAAAGAGAACCTTACGGAATGGATCAGAAGAGAACGCTGGATGGAACTTGTGCACGAAGGTAAACGTTGGTTTGATCTCGTTCGTTGGGGAATTCTTAAAGAAAGAATGTTTGAACATGCTGAAAATGAAAGCCAATTCACTGATTCTTTTGAAGCAGCACAGAAATTACAAATAAAAGATAATTTCAAAGATGCTATGACATTAATGCCAATTCCACAGACAGAGTTGGATGCCAATCAATTGTTAGTGCAAAATCCCGGATGGCAATAGTATAGTTAAGTTAGTTAAAAATTAGAGGATAGCTTTCATTTTATTCTGGGAGCTATCTCCTTTTTGCCTATTGTAATTTGTTTTGCAATATTGAATCTAAAAAATTAAGTTATGATCCAAAATTTTCGATTAGTAATTACCTGTCTTCTATTTGGTGCCGTTTTTCACTCTTGTTCTTCTCAAAAGGGACAAACTGCAGAACAACCAAATATTATCTACATTATGAGTGACGACCATGCCTACCAGGCCATTAGTGCCTATGGCTACGGTTTAAATGAAACACCAAACATTGACAGGTTGGCTGACGAAGGAGCCATTTTTACCCGCGCTTGTGTTACCAACTCGCTTTGCGCTCCTAGTAGAGCTGTCCTTTTAACTGGGAAACATAGTTTTTTAAATGGAAAAGTGGATAACGTCCAGTCTTTTAACTGGGATCAACCTAACTTTCCGAAACTGTTCCAGGCAAATGGTTACCAAACTGCCATGATCGGTAAAATCCACATGGATGGAATTCCCCAGGGATTTGACTTTTCAATGGTTCTCCCCGGGCAGGGTAACTACTATAATCCGGATTTCCTTATTGATGGAGAGACGGTTCGAAAAGAAGGTTATGTAACCGAGATTATAACAGAAACAGCACTTGACTGGCTAAAAAACAAACGCAATCAAGATAAACCTTTTTGTTTGCTGTATCATCAAAAAGCACCGCATCGCGAATGGATGCCTGCAGAAAAATATTACAAGCAATATACGCAAATGGAATTTGAAGAACCAGCAACTCTTTTTGACGATTTTGAAGGAAGAGGTTCGGCAGCCAAAGAGGCAGAAATGAACATTCTGAAACATCAGAACTGGGCCGGTGATTCTAAATTGTATCCTGAAGTGATGGAAGAGCTTGGCATTGAAGAAACATCAGGCTGGGGTGTAAATGCCTTTAATAACAATACCGGACGGATGAATGAGGCTCAAAAAGCAGCTTGGGATTCAGTGTATCGTCCAATTAACGAGAAATTCAAAAAATTATATCCTGCTATAAAATCAGACGAAAAGGCCCTCATGCATTGGCGTTACGAACGTTATATGCAGGATTACCTTGCATGTATTGCATCGGTTGATGAGGGAGTTGGACAACTACTTGATTATCTCGATGAATCAGGATTGGCTGAAAATACAATTGTTGTGTACACTTCTGACCAGGGATTTTACCTTGGCGAACATGGGTGGTTCGACAAACGTTTTATGTACGAAGAATCTTTGCGCACTCCACTTATTATCCGCTATCCAAAAGAAATTGAACCGGGTACGAAAATCGGCAATTTGGTTCAAAACCTCGACTTTGCACCAACATTTCTTGATTATGCCGGAATTAAAGCTCCCGAAGAAATGCAGGGAGAATCATTTCGGGAACTGGTTAGTGGTGAAACTGATAAATTCCGTGATTTTGTGTATTACACCTATTACGAATATCCGTCAATCCATATGGTAAAACGCCATTATGGAATTGCTACCAACCGTTACAAACTGATACATTTTTACTATGACATTGACGAATGGGAAATGTACGATCTGGAAAAAGATCCGCAGGAATTGCAAAATATTTACAATGATCCTGAATATACCGATGTGCAAAAAATGCTACACGAAAAGCTAACCGAAGCACGCACCAACTATGGCGACAGCGACGAGTTAGATCAGAAATACCTGAAAGCATATCTCGACCACCAGGAACAATGAAGAAACCGCAACAATAATTAGAAACAATGGCTTTATTCAACCTTAACCAGTTATATCTAAAAGGAAATACCTCGTTTTCGAGGTATTTCTTTATAATACTTTTGATTCTGACTCCTGTGTTTACAAATGCACAACCTAATATCCTGCTGATCTTTTCTGATGATCTGAACACCAGGATTGGACCATATATGGGAATTGACGAACATACACCAAATCTTGACAGACTTGCAAAAGAAGGAGTAATGTTCACCCAAGCATACTGCCAGTACCCGCTTTGCGGCCCTTCCCGGGCTTCAATTATGAGTGGGTTGTATCCGTCTACCAACGGTGTTTTGGTTAACGATGATAGTCCGGGTAGTTATAAAAAAATTAATCCAAGTTTAAAGGAACATCCTTCAATGGCTGGGTTCTTCAGAGAACATGGTTATTTTACAGCACGAGTTTCCAAAATATTTCATATGGGAGTTCCAGGAGGTATTGAAAGAGGCGATCCGGGAGGTGATGAGCCTGATTCGTGGGATTATGCCTTCAATGTTATGGGACCCGAAACACTCAGCCCGGGAGAGTTGGAATTACTTTCACCCAAAAACTTTCATTACGGATCAAATTTTGCACGTTTGATATTACCGGATTCCCTGCAATACTATCAAACCGATTATATTGCCGCAAATCAGGCAATTGCGATCCTCGAAAGTCGTGCAAAAGAGGTTGCAAGCGGAGCCACAAACAAGGTGAAGATAAAACCTGATGCGCCATTTTTCCTGGCTGTAGGATTTGTAAGACCGCATGTCCCTTTGATATCTACTGAGAGCTGTTTTGCAAATTATCCCTACGAAGAGAGCGTTCTACCTCCGGTTGTAGTTGGAGATAATGTCCCAAAACAGGCGCTGATAAGACAAAATAACAATATTTGGGGAATGAACGAACTTCAGAAGAAGAAAACCATAAGTGCTTATATGGCCAGTGTAAAATTTATGGATGAGCAGGTGGGGCGACTTTTAGAAACAATGGATCAACTGGATCTGCGTAAAAACACCATTGTAATTTTTCTTTCTGATCATGGATACAATCTGGGGGAGCATGATTGTTGGGCAAAAACCAGTTTGTGGGAAGGAACCGTAAGGGTGCCACTCGTCATTTCAGTTCCTGGAATGGAAAAAACGTATGGCGTAAAATGTGAATCAATAGCCGAGTTGATTGATTTGTATCCAACGCTGGTTGAATTGGGGGGCTATTCTGATGAGGCCCCGGAAATTCTGCAGGGAAAAAGTCTTGTTAAATACATTGAAAACGGGAATCTGGTTGATAATAATGCGGAAGCATTCACTATTACAAACAGGGGAAATGCAGGTACATTGGTTTTCGGTAATTACAGATACACTCGTTGGGGAGAGGATATCAATAACAATAACGAAGAATTGTACAACCATGAATCAGATCCTGAAGAACTTGAAAATATAATAGATCACCCGGATCAGAATAAACTTTTAGAAGAAATGCGGAAACGCTTTAATTTGGCAAAGCAAAAGTCACAAAAATCAATAATGAAATAAAAATGGGATCGATTAATTATTTTAGAATAATACTGTGTTTTATAGTTATTTCATATTTTATATCAGGATGTAAATCCGGCACTGAAGAACAAACAAAACAACGCCCCAATATCCTTTTTATCATGGCTGATGACCATGCTTTTCAGGCAATAAGTGCTTATGGCGGTCCGTTGGCAGATCTTGCACCTACGCCAAATATTGACAGGATTGCGGATGCCGGAATGCGCTTTAACCAATGTTTAGTAACAAATTCAATTTGCGGCCCTTCACGGGCAACCATCTTTAGTGGTAAATACAGTCATCAAAATGATTTTATTGATAATACAATGGGATCGAAATTTGATTTTAGTCAGAATTCTTTTCCAAAAGAACTGCAAAAAAATGGCTATAAAACGGCGGTGATTGGGAAACTTCATCTGGGAGGAACACCAACGGGATTTGATTATTTCGATATTCTGCCGGGGCAGGGAGCCTATTACAATCCTACATTTATCAACCAGGAAGGCCAGTACAAAATGGAAGGTTACACCACTGAAATTATCACAGACAAAACCATCAACTGGTTACAGTCGGTAAAAGATTCAGCGCAGCCGTTTATGGTAATGATGTGGCACAAAGCACCGCATCGAGCCTGGGATCCCGGACCAAACGAATTGGGGATGTACGAGAATACTATTTTCCCGGAACCTGAATCGCTTTTTGATGATTATGCAACAAGAGAACCGGCCTCACTGAATTACATGAGTATTGCAGATGCTATGACCTTGGACCGCGACCTGAAAATGACTGATCAGCCAAGAAGAGGACTGAATGAAGAGCAGCTAAAAGCCTGGGATGCAGTTTACGGACCTATTTATAGAGAGTTTAAAGAGGTAAATCCGCAGGGAAAAGATTTGGTTCGTTTTAAATTTCAGCGTTACATGCGCGATTACCTTGCCTGTATTTCAGCAGTGGATAAAAGTGTTGGCAATGTACTGGATTATTTGAAAGAAAGTGGGTTGGATAAAAATACGATTGTGATCTACTCGTCTGATCAGGGATTTTACCTTGGAGAACACGGTTGGTTTGATAAACGCTGGATGTATAAAGAATCGTTGAATACACCGCTGCTGATCAGTTGGCCGGGTATAATCAAAGCCGGTTCGCTTAACAACGATCTGGTTTCAAATCTTGATTTTGGCGAAACATTAATCGATATTGCCGGAGGAGAGGTTCCTGCCGATATGCAGGGAAAAAGTATGCTTCCAATCTTAAAAGGCGAAACACCGGACGACTGGCGAAAAGCACATTATTATCATTACTACGAACATCCGTCGGAACACAATGTGATGCGTCATTACGGAATTACCACTGACAAGTACAAACTCATTCATTTTTATTACGATATGGACGATTGGGAATTGTATGATCTTGAAAAAGATCCGAATGAAATGAATGATGTGTATAACGATCCGGCTTATGCCGAGGTACAGGCTGATATACATAAACAGCTGGAAGAACTGCGAACACAATACGAGGATAACGATGAGTTGAATCAGAAATTTATTGATGAGTACAACGAAAAAGTGAAGAAGAATCCGCGTATTGAATACTGGAAAAGACGTTAAGACATGCAGGAAATGTTTGAGAGTTCTGGTAAAGAATATACATAAGGTATTTTGGATTAACCAAACCGATAAATCAGACATAACAGGTATTAGTGTTAGCACGCTATTCAAAATAGAAAGAGTTCAGGCCAACTGCCAGAGATACAATATAAATTGATCAAGATCGGGAGATAAAAAAAGCAGCTGCACATTAGTGTAGCTGCTTTTTTGTACGTGGGCCCACCTGGGCTTGAACCTGTTTTCAAATGTCCTTACTTTCAGCATGATAGAGTAGTGCTGTTTTTGTAACTCCCGAATTCTACGCCTTTTATTTGCATCACGTAAAAGAACTTCCTTAAAATTTAAAGATACTAAACCATCCATTTATTTCTCAATATCAAAAGAAATAATTTCAGCCCATTTTAAATACCCCTTTGCCGTTAAGTGCAGTCCGTCGTTGGTGAAATCAGGATTTAAAAAGTTGGTTTTATCTTCCGTGAAAGAATGAAACAAATCAATAAATTCAACACTATTTTCAGCACACCATCTATTTAGTTTTTGGTTTATGGCTATAACTTCGTTGGTTTTGCACACATGGTTTGAAAATTTACTGAATGATGGATTGACAGGTAAAATACTTTGTATATAAACTTTAGTCGAGGGTGATGCTTTGGTGATATTACTTACGATATTACAAATGTTTTGAAAAACTATGTCAGCGTACATGTCTTGTGCCAGGTCGTTAATTCCTATCATCAGAAATATTTTTGTCGGTTTCGAGCGTGTAACTTCTTCAAGTCTATAAAGAACTCCTTCGGTTATATCACCACTGATACCCCGGTTTTTTATATTGGGATTTTGAAATAGTTCACTCCATTCACAACCATCGGTTATACTGTTACCCAACATGATGATTTCGTTAGGAGTGTCCGGCAGTTTTTCAAACAATGTTAGTCGCTGGTTATAGTACGTACTAAAATTATTGTTTTGAGCTGGAAGCTGGACTATGCTTAATATGACCAGCAAAAGAGAAAAGCAAATATGTCTCATAGTTTTTAATGTATTGACTATGCGAAAAAACCTCATTTAAATATGTTTCCAATTAATCGTTTTCCTTATTGGCAGTAGTTGGTTTAAGGGTAAAAAGTTGAAATAGAACTGCAGCTGCAACAGGAATTGAGAGTAATGCCATATCTCTTCCCAAATGTCCGGAGTCTGTTGATTTTCCCAGCAGTTCTGTTACAAAGGCTCCGGCAAAAACACCGGTAAGATTCATCAAACCATAACCTGCTGCACGGTGTTTGGGTGATATGAACTGACAAAGTATCGGCATATTGTTGGCGTCGAACATACCATAGCCGATTCCAAATATAACACCACCTCCTACAATGCCTAAAAGTCCGTTCCCATAACCAAGTAAAATCAGAGATGGAATCATAAAAGAGAGCCCAATGGCTCCTGTATATATCCTTCCCCGCAGGTTTCTTAAAATCCAACGATCAGCAATTATCCCTCCGGAAATTACCCCAATAAAAGACGAAGCTGCAATAGTAATGGTAGCCATTGGACCGGCTTTTGACATGTCCATTCCCAAACTTTCAGAAAATAAGGTTGGGAGCCAGTTTTTTGTTGCCCATCCCGGGAAGCTGGGTGCTGCAAAATAAAAGAGAATGACCCAGAAGCTAACAGTCCCAAGCAACATCCCAAGGCTTTTTGTAATGGATGAAAATCCACTGGATTTTACTGTTTTTATTTCTGAAACCGGTTCTGAAACAAAACGGTCTTTTTTCTCACGAAGAAAGAAAATAAGGATTATACTGTATCCGATACCTACCAACCCAAAAGAATGAAAGGTGGTTTGCCATGAAAACTGGTGAGCAACTGTCGCCCCGAATCCACCTATTGCTTGTCCAAAATACAAACCGGTCATATGAATTCCTATGGCAAGTGAGCGTGTACCCTCTTTGTGGTAGTCGGCAATAAGGGCTAAAGCAGCAGGTATGTAGAGCGCTTCACTAATCCCCATCAGAGCGCGTAGAACATATAAAACCTGAAAATTATTTGAATAGCCCATTGAAAGTGTAACCCCAGACCAAACAGCAAGACTGCCAACAATCAACCATTTTCGGTTGATCCGGTCTGCTATTAATCCCGCAACAGGGCTCATAAAAGCGTATATCCATAAGAAAACAGCCATTAAACGACCGAAATTTTCAGCCGTTTCCAGCTCCTTAATATCGATCATCATCGATACTTTCATGGTGGATAACATCTGGCGATCCATATAATTTAAAAGAGCAACAACCCATAAAAGTCCAACTACAATCCAAGGGTATATTGATTTACTTTTGCTTTGATTCATAAGGTTCTGATTGTGTAGTTTTAAAATGTTTTGTCTGTTATCTTTTCAAGAGTTTTCCATACCTGGAAGAGACCTCGTGGTACATGAAAGCAGCCTTTCCATTTTCCCCCTTTTAAAGGTAATAATACTTCACCCTGGCGGTTTAAGTAACCAAACCATTCGGGATGTTCCGGATCGGAAAAGTGCGACCACGTGTAGTTGTGCACTTTTTCAAACCAGTTTAGACATTCCTGGTTTCCGGTAAGCGCGTAGCCTTTAATAAGGGTGATTAATGTTTCAATGTGTACCCACCAAAGTTTCTGATCCCATTCGAGTTGTTGCGGCGGATTTCCTTTAATATCGAGGAAATAGAAAATACCACCATATTTTTCGTCCCAACCGTATTTTAAGCTACGTAAAGCAATATCAACTGCTTTTTGTGCCAGTTCTGGCTTTTTTAACCGCTCTGATAAGTCCATAATGAACCACATGGCTTCAATGGCATGTCCAGGATTTAACAGACGTCCTTCGAACGAATCGGAGAAGCTTCCGTCGGGATTTACATTTTCGAGAATCAATCCCGAATCAGGCTGGTAGAAAACTTCCATCACTTCGTGAATACAAGTGTTTATTGTCTTTTCTACTAAATCAGGTTCCAGCAGATGTTCAAGCTCAAGAGAGAGATTGCACAATATCATGGGTAAGGAAAATCCTTTTAGTGGCCGTGTTCCCGGATAGAGTTTATTATACTGACCTTTGGGATTTTCACTACGGCTTAAAATATTCTCAAAGGTTTGGGTGGCAATATTTGCGTATTGTTTTTCTCCTGTAGCTTTATATAGCTGGCCAAAAGCCATCGCTGCAAAACAATCGGAAAAGATGTTATAAGGTTGAACCAGTGGTTTCCCTTCTCTTGAAAGAGAGAAATACCAGTTGATCTGATCGTCGTGACCAAATTGATTAAGAAAATGAGCCCCATCGGATGCAATCTTCTTCCAGTTTTCTTTTTGCTCTACTTCGTTATAAAGTTTTGAAAACATCCATACCTGTCGTGCTTGTAACCAGACAAATTTATCGGTATCAAAAACATTTCCTTCACGGTCGAGACAGGTAAAATAGCCTCCATATTTATGGTCAATCGAGTAATTTTCCCAAAAAGGAATTACCCGTTGAAGCAATTCATTCTTATATTTTTCGCTTAGTTCTTTTAGCTCCATTCTACTCCATTTTAATGTCTTGATTTAGAAACTTTAAGACAGGTAACCTCAGGTGTTCTGATACCCGGTTTAACTTCTCCGCTGGGGATGAATATGTTATTGTCGTTTTTTACCGCCGTTGTTGTTAACTGCGCTGCATGCGGCAAGGTTCCCATTTGTTGGCAAACGTTGGTTAACGTGTTGTAGATTAGTATAACACGATCGAATCCCGGATGATTTTGAAGATGTGAGTTTTTCTGTTTTACCAGCTCTGATTTTTTTTCTGTTTCATTTTCCTTCAAAATCCGGTTGATAAAATCTTCAGTTTTATTGAAGAGAGTTCCGTGGTCGCCACCAAAAAGAAGAATGGAATTTTCACCTACAGCCACACCTGTTCCGGCTGTCAGAGCAAATGGTTCGTTTTCTCCCTTTGTAATTTCACCACATTTTGTCCATTTGTTTTTTGCTGGAGAATATTTCCAAACAGCACTGAAAAATTCAGTCAATTCACTCGTTTTATTCCGACCACCCAAAACATAAATACATTGTTCGCTTCCATCCCATTGGTTCACTACTACAGCATGCGAAAGTGGCAATGGTATTTCGGGGAGTCTGCTCCAATGCATGGAATCGGTTGTTATGTCAGCACAATAAAATGAAGAAAGCGCCCCGTTTACTCCTGTTCCTCCAGCAATGTATATCTTACTGTCGATGTTGGCTATTCCTGCATTCGAAACAGCAAAAGGCAGTTTTGTTTGTTCCTGGAAATCAAAATCGTGGGCATGCTTCGAAATCATTATTATGCGCGAGGTGGGGCCATCTTGGTTTTCTCCACCTACGCAAATAATTTTATTATCCACTGTAACGCATGCTGAGTAGGCCAGTGGTTCGTTTAGTTTTTTTGTTGAAATTTTCCAGCCCGAATCAATATTGTTTGTGTTGACGTAATAAACCTGATCGTAATAGGTTTTTGTTCCACCATGCCATGGCAGCGAGTCCGGGAAATTTGAACCTCCGGCAATAATCAGGTAATCTGAAATCACACCGGTTATTGGGCCTGCAAGTCCTGGCTGGTTTTGCTGGCCGTTTCCCGCAATCAATTCAGGGAAATTACTAAATTCCACGTTTAAGTTCATATCTTTTGTTATCGTAGTGCATGAAACCGATAATACCAACAAAAAAATTGCTATCGTTCCAAATTTTTTCACCTGCTTAACTTTTTGAAAACCATTCCTCCATGTTCAGGCTTTTTACTTCCTTTTCGAATGACTCGTAATCATTTTGACTCATATTTTTTATCGGCAAACGAAATCCGCCACAATCGATACCAATGTATTTCATGTAAGCTTTTCCGGTTGCAATTCCACCATATTTTCCCAACAGCCTTATCATATTGATTGATAGCTGTTGTAGTTCACGAGCCAGTTTCAGGTTTCCACTGTCAAAGGCTTCAATAAGTTTTAAATAAAGTGGAGTCGCATAATTAAAAGTACTTCCAACTCCTCCCCGGGTTCCTAATACCAGTGCCGATAGTAAATTCTCATCGCGTCCCCAAAGCATATCGTATTTCCCATTTTCGAAATTGATACAACTCTGAAAATCCATAAAATCTTCGTGGGTATATTTGATTCCGGCCAGATTTGGAATTACTGTTGAAGCCTCTTTAAGGAATTCGAACATAGAAACATTACACCCGGTAAGCACGGGAATATGATAAAAATATACCGGCATTTGTGGGACTGACGTAGCCACCTTAGCACAAAAATCAACTAACGTACTGGCATTTTGAGGTTTAAAATAGTAAGGAGCCAGTAATGCAATGGCATCTACCCCACATTCTTCAGAGTGCAGAGCATTTTCGATGCATTCTTTGTAGGATGTTCCCCCGACCAGGTTAATAATTTTTAGTTCCTTTTTAGAGGAAGCAGCTTTTACCCACTCCTCGGTGATTTTCATTTTTTCCTTTTGCGAAAGGGAAACTCCTTCACCGGTTGAACCATTTACAAAAGCACCATGCACTTTATTCTTTTCCAATAATCCGGCGTAATCCGGAATTTTTCCATAAACCACTTCACCCTTGTTGTCCATCGGGGTGAAGGGTGCTGCAATAAGGCCGTTAAACTTATTCATATTTTCAGTTTTTAAATCGTCAATTATTTCTAGATATTTTTCTCACTATTTTCAAATCCTTTCCTATCAATCAAGCTACTGTGGACAAGCTACCTGAAAAGTAGATGCCGGCCACCCGTTTTCGTTTACCAGATTGCCTCTGGAAAAAGGTTTCCAGCCATAACGAACCTGTTCTATCGTTTTATCTTTTGAGTTGATGATGATTTTATTGTCCTCAAGCTTTGCGCTAACGGGATGGAAGAGCCCATCCGCTCCGGCCACTTCCAATTCCCGAACAGGATTTCCATCAGCAGTTTTTAATTGTATGGTATGCGAAAAAGAAAGAATTACCTTCCCATTTTCCTGGGCTACAGCGCTAATTTGCGGTCCGCCATACGGAACATCTTTCATCCCGTAATTGCGGGATAAGGCCAGGTTGGCAAAGCGTTCGCCTATTTTAATCTTGTGTTTGGGATGCACATCCAGCGAATCGCCTAAATCGCTCGTTACCACCATGGCGGTGTTTGGGGTATTGAGCGCCAATTGCCGCTGTGTTTCACGGAACCAGGGCCACAAAGGCCGGTTGATACTCGACAACTGGGCAAAGTAAAAAGGCATTTCTGCTTGATTAAAAGCCGAGCGCCACGATTGTACCAGCGCCGAAAAAGCAGGTTTATAGTGTTCTGCGTTATGTGCATTCGATTCGCCCTGGTACCAGATTACTCCGGCCACGGGGATTCCGGCTACCAACTTTACGCCGGCCTCATATATATATGCGGGCTCGAACGGATGTCGCTGCAGTTTGTTTTCAGCTAATTCAATGTTTTTAGCAGCACGCTCGCGGCACCATTCCAGGATAAAATCGTTGTATTTCCAGTTGTAAAGCATATCCACCATAAAAGGGTCAAACTCCAGCGTTTTGCGGTCGATAAACGCTTCCGCCGGAGCGCCTCCAACGCTTATCTGTATCAATCCAACCGGAACATCCAGCTTTTCATTCAACTTTCTTCCGAAAGTGTAGCCAATTGCTGAAAATTCAGCTGCATCACCGGCATTACTTTGCTTCCATTTTCCATCAAAAAAATGAAGTTGATTGATTTGCGCCAGCGTTGTTGAATTCCAATTTGTATTATCGGGGCGCACAATTCCTTTTAAATTATACAGGCGAAGATTCGGAAAGTTAGATGCATTGTCAATCAGCGTTGAAGCATCGACAGCTTGTTGCAACTGAAATTCCATGTTAGATTGTCCGGCGCAAATCCACACTTCGCCCACCAAAATATCTTCGATTGAAATGGTCTGCTGATCTTCTGTAATTACTACTAGCTGGTAAGGGCCTCCGGCTGCAACCGGCTCGAAAGTAACCGACCATATACCGTTTTCGTTGGCAGTACAAATCCTTTTTTGTTGGTCGAAAGTCAGTGTTAGTTTCGTCCCGCTGTTCGCTTTTCCCCACACAGGTATGGGCTGCTTTTGTTGCAACACTATGTGGTTCATAAAAACAGGAGCCAGGCTTAATCCGCCAAAGTTGCCCGAAATGTTTTCGTAAACCGTTTGCGCAATAATGCCTGCCCCTTCCACATTGGGATGAAGGGCATCGGCAAACAACTCGGGATGCGAATACAGTGACTCGTGTAAATCAATCAGGCCTGTTTTGCTGTTCCATGCAACTTGTTCGATAGCTTGCTGAATTTGCCAGAACCAGTCGCGTGTGCCGGATTTAAAACGCGGATGAGCATTAAAAATCGGGCTTATTTTGCAGATATAAACTTTGGGACCGTTGTCGTTGTCTTTGCGGAAAGAAGCAATCAGGTCCATATAGTCCGTTAGAAATTCATCTCGGTAGTTAGGCCAATTGCGAGGGTCGGTATCGTTTAAGCCCAGGTGGATAACAATAATTTCGGCATCAAACTTCAAAGCCCCGGCATACTCCGGCATTTCGATATACGGACGGTGCCCTTTGGTTAAAAGTGTTGCTCCGCTGTGCCCAAAATTTTGCACATCGTAATCGTCGCCCAATAATTTCTGCAACTGCGAGGGATAAGAATCCCGATCCGGGTTGCTCAACAAGTAGCCTTGTGTCACTGAATTTCCCACACAGGCTACTTTTATTTTCTTATGGACATCGTCTTTTGATGAACCAGCCATGGCATTTTGCCCGATACCCACAATGAGCATAAGTAAACCAACTACAAAAGTTATCCCAGACAATTTCATTTTAAAATCTCTTTTTCTATTTTATTTCGGCTGAAAACTTCAAGCCTTCAACCTCTTTTATTGTCCCATTATTGTCCTGAACCGGTACAAAAGTGAACATTCGTTTCCATGTATCATTTTTTACCGGTATTTTGAGCAGTACCTCATTCCAACCTTTTTTAAGGTGAATGGAATTGGACTTTCTGAAAAAGTAATTTTCATCGGTGAATGGAATTTCTTCGGAATTGCCGGCCAGTCCTGGGTTATTCCATTTGGGTGCGGCAATAAGCTCACCGTTCAGCCAGGCTTTCGGATGAGTATTGTGCCATTCGCCATCATGCGGGAATGGGCCACCTCTTCTTCCTCCGGAACGAGACCAGTCGTGAAAGCCAATCCAGGCACCAACCGTTTGTTCTTTTGACGACCAAATTTGGGTGTAAGCATAATAAGTCCCCTCTTCTCTGGAAAAATAAGAAGGGTATCCAAAGTAGTGGGTCAGTTGAATCGTGCCACCAACAAAAGGCCCTTGCCACGAATAGCTCGCTGTGTCAATCTGATAAGTTTCCTGCAAAGTATCTTCCACTGAAAAACGTGCATCAACATCGTCATTATTTGCTATTGGCCCCAATATTTTCCATTCCATGTTTGTCTGCTTGATGTATGAAAAAGGTTTTCCGGCGAAATATTTATCGCGGTGCTGAATCATCCGGTCTTCAAAAGCGCTGAATTCGTTAAACAACCCACTCCCTTTTTCCGGCAGTTTAGCGAGATAGTTTTCGCCAAAATCTTCTTTCTGTCCGGTCCAGGAAGTTTCGCTGTAGGTGAGTATACCCGGATAAACCGGATTATGTCTTAAAATATCGTATTCGTCGTTTACATTGTTGTCGTTCCAGCAACACAGGATCCCTCCCAGTCGCAGCGAATCGCCGTGGGCGGCACCGTTAATGCGATCGAAGTATAGCTGAGTGATGCCGGACAGCGGATCAAGGTGATTCAGGTAATTTAAGCGGCAGTCGAGATAGCGGTGCCCCGGTTTGGGATGCCCGTTTGACGACCACAGTTGCGTTATGGAAACCGAATCTCCCTCAATATGTTGTCCCGGTCGCCAAACAATTAACTCGCGACCGTGGTATTGGGTAACCCGCTCAAGCAGCGCCGGCAAAAGTGTTGGTGCCGGTTTTTCGTAGCTGTGCCAAACCTCATCGGTTCCCAAATGGATATAAGGCATCACCTCAGCCGGAGCCAGGCTGCACAGTTCATCAACCAAATCGATTAGTACCGTTTGCACACGGGGATCACTCATCGTTTCAAATCCCAATGCTTTGCGGAAAGCTGCACTGTGTCCGGGTACGTCGAACTCGGGAATCAGCGTAATTTCCCGTTCCCGGCAGTAAGCTACCAGTTCTTTAAAATCTTCCTGTGTATAGAATTTGCCCTTTTGTCGCGTCATGCTTTCCGGCGAGTTTAACTGCGGATATATTTTGCTTTCAAGGCGCCAACCCGGATTTTCGGTTACATGAAAATGAAAAACGTTAAATTTGTAAGCCGCTAGCACATCGATTTGTTCTTTTAGCATCGTGATCGATTGATAATTTCTACCCACATCCTGCATAAAACCTCTTACTTTGAATGCAGGCCAGTCGAGTATAGTGCAACCAGCTAAATACCTATTTCCCCTTATGCTGTAGCTCAGTTGTTTTATCGTTTGCAATCCCCGGTAAAGACCTTTTTCTGTGGTGGCCTCTAATATTAGCGAATCGGTAGTAACGGCAAGTTGATATGCCTCTTTTTCGTTGTAAGGTACACCTACAATTTGAGGTACCAGTCGTTGTACAAAAGCAGTGCTGCTGTCTTTTAAATTAAAAGTCTGCTCGTTCCAGCTTAGATGTTGTGGAAAAGGTATAAGAGCCGGATTGTACCTATTGCTTTTACCACAGGAAAAAAACTGCAGCACGACAAAAATGATTACGATGTTGATTATCCGATATTTTATTGTTGCTGTCAATCTATTACTAATTAATTGTTTTTAAGGAAATCAGAAACTGCAATTTTTTGGAAATAGAGTTCTTTCGCACCTTCATAAAGAATGCCAATTGTCTGATCGTCAATCATAGTCAGGCATGAATAACCATAGCCACCTTTCTCATTAAGTTCTACCTGAAATTCTTCAGGCCAGGTCAGGCCATTGTTGAAACTTGCTTTTATGGTCATGTTTTTTCTTTCGATTTTGTTATTTGGATTAGAGAAAAACAAAACATGTTTTTTGCTTCCGTTCAAAATAATATCAGCACTAATGATGCTTGCCATACAATTTGATTCGGGCAATGCTTGATTTGAGGAAGGATGCATTTCCCATGTTTTCCCCAGATCGCCCGTTATGGCAACGGCACGCCCGTTGGTATTTCCTTTGTCTTTGCGGTTCCGGTCGTCACGCATATTGAGCATCAAACTTCCATCGGTCAACTCCACCACTTGTGCTTCCGTTGTATTTGTTTTCGCTCCTCTTCCAATGTGCCAGGTTCTTCCTTGATCTTTGCTATATACCACAGTTGAGTGGCTCGTGAACTGTCCTCCATCCAGAGCTTTTTCACCAATATTGGCTTTAAACTGGGCTGGAAACACCAGTGTTCCATCGTTAGTACAAATTCCTCTTCCGGGTCCCTGTAAAAGAAGTTGCCAGGCCGGGTCTTTTATTTGTTCAGTGATGTTGATGGGCTCCGACCATGTCAATCCATCGTCGGTGCTTTTTGCCAACACAAACTGACCGGTTTCTTCAGGCTTCATCCCCGGACTTGAAGCCCACCATAACATGTCATTTGAGTTGGCTCCGCTCATCCACAAAGCAGCAACCCACAATGTATTTGTTTTGTTATCGTACAGGACACAGGGATCGCCAATACCATTTAATTTCTGAGGCCGGCCTCCCCATTCGCCCATGTCCATAATAATTTTCATTGGTTCCCATGTTTGTCCGCCATCAGTACTACGACTCATACCGATGTCTATGTCTTCCTGTAAATCTTTGCTGTTGTTATAGCGAACATCATAAACTGCAATCAGAGTACCTTCATTTGTATTTACTAATCCAGGGATTCTATACGTATCGCAGTTATCCTGACCTTGTTGACGAACAACATTTGCCAGTTTAATTGAATGCTTGTTTGGTTGAACTGATTGTTTTGTTAGATTGTCAAATTCCAAAATCACCTCTTCAATTTGAATCTTAGCTTCAATATTCGCATCCTCATGAACAGTAAAGGATATGGATAATGAATTATGAGAATTCAAGATGGTTTGATTCATTATTATTTTGCTTACTTGCTTTATATCAGACGTTTCTCCTATGATTCTTGTGGAATGCTCAGAATTCTCAGAACGAGTACTCAGGAGATGTATGCTTTTAATAACCTTCTGGACGTTAGAATCTGAAAAATGAAATGTAATTCCAGTTATCATTTGAACTTGATCGTTCCCGGCTTTTTTAATGGTTAAGGTTGCGATATCATTCGTTTGATGCTGTATGAATACAGGTATATGGTTGATTTGAACCTGAATTTCAATTGGAGCTGAGGTTTCTTCACCAATTACAGATTCCTTACTGCAACTTCCAAACGATGTCAATTGCATAAAAATTAGCATTGCAACAATAAGTTTTTTCATTATGTGTAATTTGCTCATTTAACAGATTTTGAGGAGGAGAGTCGTATTTTACGACTCTCCCTTTTCTTAATAACCAAACTAAATCTATGCAAAAAAAATCACTTAGTATCCTTCTGTTTGTGTTAATTCCGAATCGTTGGCTAACATACTCTCAGAAATAGAATAATAGATTTTATAAGCCTCTGATGCGTCCAGTGATGCGACTTCGTCAAAGACATAAGTACCTCCGGCTCTAACCAGATCCCACCATCTTTTTCCTTCGCCGATAAATTCTTTATAACGTTCATCAAGAATAGTTTTTGCATTCTGTTCTTTTGATCCGCTTGCGAATTCATGTCCGCTAAAGTTTTCTCCATAGGCACGAGACCTTACTGCATTTATTTCTGCAGAGGGATCTTCTCCCAGATTATTTTTCGCTTCCGCCAGTAGCAGCAATACATCGGCATAACGGTACAACGGAACGTTGTTGTAACTCCAGCGTGTACCGTCATCGCCAACTATGCCTAAAAATTTGTTTAAAAGTGCACCCTGGTAATTAGGATTGCCGGCCTGGAAAGGAACATGCGTATTTCCATCGTCGTAAATACGGATGAATGTATTACGACGCAGATCCTGTGAATCGTCCAGGAGAAGCAATGTTTTTTCTGATGCGCCATAACGGCTTAATCCATTTATTACAAAATTGCCCATCGAATTTCCTGTTTCATCGTACAAAGGAGCCAAATCTACAGCCCTGGTTGTAAAAAGCGTGCCATAAAAATTCTCCGCCTGATCTTTCTGATAATCAATGGTGAAAATGAATTCACTATTGCTTTCGTTATCTTGCCCCCAAAGATTATTGTAATCGACCAGTTCGAAGTCTGTAATTTGCTGAAGTGCAGATTTTGCTTCGTTAAAATCATTGTTACCTCCGCCAAGAACTTTGCCAGACCAGATATATGCATCACCTTTTAATGCCAGTGTTGCAGCTTTCGACCAATAGGTTTGTTTCCCCAGCCAAAGGCTATTGTCGCCACCAAAGTATTCAAGAGATTTCTCAATATCGCTTTTAATTTGTTGCATAACCTCAGTTTTTGGTGAACGTGGTTTTTTTAATGCAATCAAGTCAACCTCTAATAAGGGCTCGGTATTAATCGGCACGTCGCCCCATGATTTTACCATGGTGTAATAGACCTGGGCACGCAAACCATAGGCTTGTCCAAGCATATGATCTAGCTCTTCATTGTTGTTAAATTCCACATTGGGTGCACTTTGTATGAAATCGTTAATGTAGTGCAACAATCCGTAAAAATTTGCCCAGTTGCTAAAATATACCAGTGTTGAGCTGATATTGTTCGCAATCAGATCAAGATCTGCAGGAGAATTTGCGAAGGTATTTCCACCCCACATATCAGATCGAACTTCTCCCATTTGCCATTGAGTGAAAGTGTAATTACGGTAATTTGCATAAATGCCTACATGTGCCGCCTTAACAGCTTCCTCTGTATCCCAAAACCCATTGTAAGTTAAATCACTTTCCGGTTTCATGTCCAGATCGCAAGACATTAGGAATACGATTGATATAAATAATAGAATATATTTTTTCATAATTGTTATTGTTTAAAAAGTTACATGTAATCCAAGCGTATAGGTACGAGGAAGCGGGAATCTTCCCGTATCGAGGCCAGACGAAGATTCTTCAGGAGAGCTACCTGAGAACCCATTAAAATAGGCTAAATTCGAGCCACTGAGATAAAGTCTGACGTTTTGAAAAACATTTTTAGCGATTTTTGCGTCAAGATCATAACTCAATGTCACTTCGCGTAATGCCAGGTAATCACCTTTTTCCCACATGCGAGAGCTACTGCTGCTCATCGATCCCTGATCGCCTCCAGCAGCCAGGTGATTTCGTTGGCGGTCAACCAATGTAAAAATAGGTACATCCGATGTTGGATTTTCAGGAGTCCACGAATCTGCAATTTCTGCCGGTCCGTTCTGATTTCCTTGAGTTTGTGCAATACCTTTTACACGGCGGCCATTGATAATATAATGACCTATGGCAAAGTCTGATTTCATGAATAAACTGAAATTCTTGTAATTCAGCTCGGTTGTAAAACCCCCCGTGAAATCAGGTGTTCTGCGGCCGATTACGACACGATCCAGATAGTTGATTACATTATCGCCATTTAAATCTTTCCAACGTGTATCTCCGAGGAAACGTACATCTTTTTTTGTCGCAAATTCAACTACTCTACCGGCATGCTCATCAATGTCGGCTTGTGTTTGGTATACGCCATCAA
Source organism: Draconibacterium aestuarii (assembly GCA_026671195.1). Classification (GTDB taxonomy): domain Bacteria; phylum Bacteroidota; class Bacteroidia; order Bacteroidales; family Prolixibacteraceae; genus Draconibacterium; species Draconibacterium aestuarii. The sequence continues at coordinate 255,019 of JAPOHD010000027.1, forward strand.
ACACATATCCGGTAATTAAGTCCAGCCCAACTCTTTCGCCTTCCTGTAATCCTCCTACATATTTGGTTTCTCCAGTTTTCGGATCATAGATTTCAGTACCTCCCTGGCGATTGTTCTCAACTCCGTTTTCTGGAAGCGATTTTGCATAATTTTTTACGGAATAGTAGTTTAATCCGACGTTCCAGTTAAAATCGCTTGTTTTTATAACATCAGCATTAACCTGTAATTCTAAACCCCGGTTCTGAAGAGTTCCGTTATTGGTTGTTATAGAAGAAAAACCAGTCCAGAGCGGTAATGTTAATCCGGCAAGTTTGTCTTTTACTTCGCGTATGAAGTAGTCGGCGATCAAGGTAATTCGATCTTTATAAAATCCTACATCAGCACCCATATTAAAAGTTGTTGAACGTTCCCATTTCAAATCGAGTAAAGGAAGTTGGGTGTTAGCATAACCCGATTGTGTGTCGTAAATGTTGGATTTTGCATAGGTTCCGAAGACTCCAAAATTACTTAATACATCGATGTTACCATTAACACCGTAACTTAAGCGGGGTTTAATTTTACTAATAGTAGACTTAATCTTCGATTTAGAAAAGAAATCTTCATTATGAATGTTCCATCCAGCTGATACTCCCGGGAAAAAATCATACTTGTTGTTTCCTAAACGAGAGGTTCCATCGTAACGGAAAGTAAATCCAAACAGATATTTGTAGTCAAAATCATAGTTTACCTGACCAAACAAAGAAGTAATTTCATACCCGGTTTTGTAAGAATAAGGTACGCCACTGGCTTCAGAACCAACATTCATTGTATAGATCAAATCAGTTGGCGAAAGGCGCGTAGCCGCATTGAATGTGAAATACTTTTCCTTAAAATATTCAGTACCTACCAAGGCACTAACGTTGTGTTCTTTGAACGACTTTTTGTAATTCAACATTGCTGTAATTTGGTCTCGCAAGGTTCTGGTATGCGATGCCGACGCTTTTCTTTCGGTTCTTAAACTACCAGAATTCAAGTAAGCTTTATCGAATGATTCATTCGAATTATTTACTGAGAAATGACTTCCGCGTACAGTCAAATTAAAATCGTTCAGGAATTTATAGTCAAACTGAACTGAACCAGTAAGTCTTTCTTCCAGATTATTTCTGATAAATTTATCACGATAATACAATGGATTTCCGAATCCAAGGTAGGTACCTGGTTGGTATTCAGAAGAAAGACTTCCGTCTGGATTGTTGTTGTAAATTCTGGAGGTTGGTGCTAATCCAGCAGTACGTTGAAAAAGGTTATACTCACTGTCGTATGGTAAATTTCGTTTTGAATGGGAATAGATCAGGTTTGACGATACCTTCAGGTTTTCTTTGATTTTGTACGAGGCATTAAAACTTCCTGAAACTCTTTCGAATGAAGATCCAAATACAAGACCATTGTCATCCATATAACCCAGTCCAAGATAATAAGTCCCTCGATCATTACCACCATCAAATGACAGCGAATAATCTTGTGACCAACTGTCCTGGTAAAATAACTCGTTCATTTGGTTTTCCATAAAAAGAAGAGTAGTTCCAGGATTAACAGGATCCTCAAGCGTCTGCCATCCGTCGTAATTCAACAAATACTTGTTCTCGTCGGTAAGAACCATAGTGGTATAAATTGAGTTGGTGGTATTGTTCCCAGTAGCAGCAGCCTGTCCGCCTGTCAAAAATACATCAAGCCAAGGGTATCCCATAACGTCCTGAGCAGCTCGAACACCCAAGCGGTTAAACTTAACGTAATCGGCAGCACCCAAATATTCCATTGGATCATCGCGTCGTTGGTTTGAAGTAAATTTAGCCCTGAAATTAATGTTTGATTTTCCGGCTTTCCCTTTTTTTGTGGTTACTAAGATTACACCATTGGCAGCTCTTGCACCATAAATAGCTGTTGATGCTGCGTCTTTTAATACTTCCATAGACTCAATGTCATCGGAATTTAAAGCATAAAATGATCCCGGTACGCCATCTATAAGAACAAGGGGATTACCTGTCCCATCAAAACTGGTACCTCCGCGTACCACCAAACTTGGAGTAGATCCTGGTTGCCCCGTGGTTTGTGTAACTTTCAATCCAGCAATTGTGCCTTGGAGAGCCGTGGCTGCATTTGATCGTGGTACGCTTTCCAGTACTTTTGTGTCGAGTTTGGCTACTGATGTTGTCATTTCAGCACGTGATTGGGTGCTATAACCAGTAATGACTACTTCATCTAAGGCCGTGGTTTTAGTTTTCATGGATACATTAATAACATCCTCTACACCAAGTGTAACTATCTGCTTCTCAAATCCGATCATTGAGAATTCGAGTTGTTTGCTGTCATATGGGACATTGATATGATAGTCTCCATCAATGTTACTTACAGTACCAGTAGTCGTACCAGAAACAACAATTGTAACTCCAGGCAACGATTCTCCATTAACAGAATCCACGATTCGACCAGAAATAGACCTCTGGGCGAATGTGTTGCCACTCAGTAGAATAGCTAAAACTATCCACGTAAAATAGAATAAGTTTCTAAAGAATTTTTTCATAAGGTTTAATTTTTAATAATTTTTAAATGCATTATGTAGGACATAATACGAAACAAATATATTGATAATTTTTATAAATCAAAATAATTTTGCCATATTTGTCGTATTAAGTTATACATAATGAACATTCTATAAGAGAATAATGAGCCAAGAACAAAACACAAATTTCTTCGAGATCGTTGATAACAGGAGCTTAGTTGATAAAGTAGAAATGAATCTTTTAAATTTTTTTAAAACGAAAAATTTAAAGCCTGATGATTTAATTCCTAAGGAGATGGAACTTGCCAAATCAATGGGGGTTAGCAGAACGGTGATAAGAGAATCTCTAAATCGGCTGAAAACAATGGGAATAGTTGAATCGATAAAGCATAAAGGTACAGTTATTAAAAGCCCGGACTTTTCCGCATTGCTTCAAAAATCTATGATCCCACATATTCTTGATAACAGTACATTAAAGGATATTTTTGAACTTCGTTTGGTCCTTGAAATTGGAATGGCAGATTTGATATTAAAAAATATTACACAGCAAGATATTGAAGAGTTAGATGAAATCGTTGAAAATGAGCCTGTATTTACTGCTGATGTTCTCTTTGAAATAGACCATGAAATTCTGTTTCATGGTAAATTATATGAGATTACTGAGAATAAAACACTAAAAAATTTCCAACGTGTTTTGCTCCCTGTATTCAATTATGCGTATGATAGTGGATTAGTCACAAAACCTAATTCCACTAAAAAGCATGTTTCTCACAAGGATTTGGTTGAAGTATTAAAAAATGGCAATGCAACTAAATTTAGAAATGCCATGCGAAATCATCTTGAAAACCATTTTAACCGTTTGTACGATAAAGTAATGGTATGATCTCATGTAGATCTGTTTCATAAGTTTTATGATTTCTATGTTTAAAATTAATTCTCTTACTGAACTCCACTTCTGAAAGTTCTTTGTTCATAATGGTGGGCTCACCTAGGTTGAACTTATTTTTTTCATGTCATTATAGTCTATGCGATAAGGTATAGTAGTTTTTGTAACTCCCCAATTCGATACCTTTTGTTTGCATCATGTCTTTGAACTTAAATGTAAATATATATAAATTCTGATTTTTGACGTGCCGCTGATGACTAATGAAAATTAGTTTCTTTTACAAAAGAAAGGTAACTTCAATTTGCAATTTTGTAACATCTGTTACAATTTTCATGTAAAAAGTTGTATATTATTACTTCGTTTTTCAACTATTAAACCGATACTTACTCATGGCTGAAACAAATGGCAACCGCGCCCGTGATTCACGCCGGAACTTTCTTCGAAATCTGAGTGTGGCAGGATCTTCTCTTCTGCTGGCAGGTTGTTCCGACAGCAGCAGCGGTCAATCAGGAGAAAAAATCAAAGTACTTAATCAAAATCAAGAGTTGGTTGAAGTGAATGCTTCTGACATTTCACCAGCTTCATTGCAGGCTGACAAAGAATACCTGAAAAAGAAAGGGCGTACAGGTGTTCCGGGGAGGAAGTTTGTAATGGTGGTTAACCTGGCTAAATGTAAAAATGCAAGACAGTGTATGAAAGCATGTCAGGGAGCACACCAACTCAGACCCGAACAGCACCATATTAACGTGCTGGAGATGGAAGACGAAAAAACCAAGGCAACTTATTACATGCCCAAACCTTGTCAGCATTGTGATAATCCGAATTGTGTTACTGTTTGTCCTGTTGATGCAACATTCAAAAGATCTGATGGAATTGTACTTATTGATAACGAACGCTGTATAGGCTGTCGTTTTTGTATTGCCGCTTGTCCTTATTCAGCGCGTACTTTTAACTGGATCGAACCACGCGACGCTGAAAAGTATAAAGATATTCCTTACGATATGGAACTAAATGTTCCGCAGAAGAAAGGAACCGTTACCAAGTGCGCATTCAGTGCAGATCGCGTTCGTGAGGGCAAATTGCCTTACTGTGTATCGGCGTGTCCCAATGGTGTTTACTATTTTGGAGACGAGAACGAAGACCTGGTAACCAATGGAACTACAAGAAGGACAGTCAGATTGAGCCGTCTTTTGCAGGACAATGCAGCATATACGCTTATGCCGGAATTGGGAACAAAACCTCGTGTATATTATTTGCCGCCACGATTAAGCTAAACGAATATAAAAACTTTGACTATGGGAAAAGTCCGTGAAGAAGAAATGGATCTTCTGTCTGAATCAAGGATAGAAGAAGATCTGCTCCGAAATGTGAACTGGAGCAAAAAATTCAAAATCTGGTTTGGTTTTTTAACCGTTTTGCTGATTGTATGCTTGTGGTTTTACATCCAACAATTAAGGAAAGGGTTGGGAATTACGGGAATGCACGACATCGTATCGTGGGGAATTTACATATCCAATTTTGTGTTTTTTATAGCAGCCAGTCTTATCGGGATGCTGATCAGTTCGGTAATGGGAATGATTGGCTATAAATGGATAAAACCAATCAGCCGAATAGCCGAAATAATTGCAGTAGCCTTCGCCCTGGTAGCAGGAATTGTTATTATCACTGACATGGGACGTCCCGACCGTTTGCACCACCTGGTCTTGTATGGGCGTATCCAGTCCCCTATAATTTGGGATATTGCTGTAGTGATAACCTATCTTGCATTGAGCCTACTGTTGCTATACATCCCGCTTATTCCTGATATCTCACTTTGTAATGATAAATTAACCGGCTTGCCAAAATTTCAGCAGAAAATGTACAAAGTACTTTCGTTGGGTTGGGCCGGAAACGAAGCACAATACAAAACCATAAAACGTTATTTTCAAATTCTTTTAATCGTGATTATTCCTGTGGCACTAGCTATTCATACCGTTACCTCGTGGTTATTCGCTATGACTTTACGCACAGGTTGGGATTCGCCAATTTTTGGACCCTACTTTGTCTCGGGAGCATTTGTGGCAGGATGTGCTGCTGTGATTATTGCCATGTACTTCATACAGCGAAATTATATGCTTCAGGATTATATTACCGACATGCACTTCGACCGTATGGGGAAACTGCTGGTGCTGGTTTCACTGGTGTATGTATATTTTAACATCAATGAAATCATTGTGCCGGCATACAAATTCAAACCAACTGAGATTAAACATATCGGGAATTTGTTATACGGCCACGATTCGGTCCTTTTCTGGTTGGTACAGGCGGGAGGTCTTATCATACCATTTATGTTGCTGATGATACCCAAAATGCGGAAACCCCTGCCTTCAATGCTGATATCGGTAGTTATCCTTGTGGCAGCATGGTTCAAGCGCTATGTTATTGTTGTACCAACGCAGCTCGAACCGTACATGCCTATTCAAAATATGCCCGAAAGTTACCATTCGTACACACCAACCATCCCAGAAATTGCCATTACAGTAGGTACACTAGTAATGGTACTGATGGTCATTACCATTTTAACCAAATTGTTTCCGGTTGTGTCGGTTTGGGAGATGAAGGAAGAATTGCTACAAGAAAATCAATCTTAAAAACGGACTTATGAAAAAATTGATTTTAATAACAATAGTTATTCTTCCGCTGTTCGTTGCAGCGCAGGAAACATGGGTTGTCCCGGAAACAAATCTTGAGAAAATAAGCCCTTTTGTGTTCGATGATGACCTGATTAAAGACGGAGAAGCACTTTATGAAAACCTTTGTATTTCATGCCATGGGACAGTTAGAAAAAATAATCCTATGGTATTTGTCCCATCGCCCGGCGATCCGGCTTCAGAAAAATTTCAGTCTCAAACGGATGGCTCCATGTTCTATAAAATCAATAAAGGACGTGGTGGTATGCCCGGTTTCGAACCTACTCTGGAAGAAGAAGAAATATGGAGTTTGATTGGCTATTTCCGGAGTTTAAACAAAGCGTATATCCAACCCGAATTTGACTATGGTGATGAAGTCTTGTCGGAACTCGCCATGGCGCTAAGTTACGATGCCAACGTTGATAAACTGGTTGTAAAAGTAACCAGCAATGGTGAGATGAAAAGTGGCATTAAAGTTAGTGCGGCGGTAAAAGGTCTGTTTGGAAAATACATTCTGGAAAATGAGGAAACCAACGAAACCGGAATTGCCTATTTTAACGTTGATCGAAAAATGCCCGGAGATGAAGAGGGCAATCTTACCGTTCAGGTTCGCGCACAGGAAGGATACTCCATAAAGAAAACAGAACAAACCATGCAACTAGTTGAGCCAACTGTAAAAACCGACCTGATTGCCGGACGTCACCTGTGGAGCAAAGCATTGAAAGCCCCAATCTGGCTGATTGTGGTGTTCAACTTAATTGTGTCATGCATCTGGGGGATTATAATCTACATTATTATTGGCCTGGTCCGACTAAAAAAAGTAAGTTAAAAAAGTCCCTTTCAGGGGAAAAACCGATAAACCATCTGAAATATGGAATCAAATGTATCGCGCCGGAAGTTTTTAAAATATTCAGCAGCAACCGCAGCGGCAACCGCAATTGGCATTCATCTGCCCGAAACGATTCAGGCAGCCGGGGCACTTGTAGAAGCGAGTTGGAAATGGGATAAAGCAGTTTGTCGTTTTTGCGGTACGGGCTGCGGATTGATGGTAGCCACCCGCGACGATAAAATTGTGGCGGTAAAAGGCGATCCGCTGGCTCCTGTAAACCGGGGTTTAAATTGTATAAAAGGCTATTTCAACGCCAAAATTATGTATGGTGAAGATCGCCTGAAAACACCTCTCTTACGTGTGGATGAGAACGGCAAATTCAGCAAAAAAGGCAAGTTTAAACCCGTTTCGTGGAAAAGGGCATTTGATGAGATGGAGGCCCAGATAAGCAAAACCCTAACGGAACTGGGGCCTACCGGACTTGGGATTTTTAGCTCTGGACAATACACCATTATGGAAGGTTACGCCATGGTGAAGCTGATGAAAGCCGGTTTCCGTTCGAACAACATCGATCCCAATGCAAGGCATTGTATGGCATCGGCTGTAGCGGCATTTATGCAGACTTTCGGAATTGACGAACCTTCGGGGAACTACGATGATATAGAAATTACCGATACGATAGTTTGCTGGGGCGCTAACATGGCAGAAATGCATCCGATTCTTTGGTCAAGGGCAACCGATAACCGAATATCCAATCCTGACCGGGTAAAGGTGGTAAATCTGTCAACCTATCGGAACCGAACATCAGACCTGGCAGATATTGAAATTATTTTTAAACCTAATACTGACCTCGCATTATGGAATTATCTGGCACACGAGATTGTGTATAACCATCCGGAGGCAATCGATTGGGATTTTGTAAATAAGTACACTCGTTTTGCTACAGGTTTCGCTGATATTGGCTACGGATTGCGCAGCGATGCGAATCATAAAAATTACACTGAAAAAGAAAAAGAGATTGTGGGTGTTGAGCTTTCCAAAAGAGTATCGAAGGCCGAAGGAACCACATTGGAATATTTAGGTTATACTGAAGGTGATACCCTTGAAATGAAACATAATGCAGCGGCAGGTGCACATTGGGGTATATCATTCGAAGAGTTCAAGAAAGCCCTAAAACCATATACGCTTGATTTCGTTGCAGAATTGTCGAAAGGAGACGATTCGGAACCACTGGAAGAGTACAAGGCCAAATTAAAGAAACTGGCTGCTTTGTACGTTGAAAAACAGCGGCGTGTGGTTTCGTTCTGGACCATGGGAATGAACCAGCATACAAGGGGAACTTGGGTGAACGAGCAATCGTACATGGTGCATTTTCTTTTGGGGAAACAATGTAAGCCAGGAAGTGGAGCTTTTAGTTTAACCGGCCAGCCTTCGGCATGCGGTACAGCCCGTGAAGTTGGAACCTTTGCACATCGCCTGCCTGCCGACATGGTGGTGAATAACCCGGCTCACAGGAAAATTACTGAAGACATTTGGAAGTTGCCGGAAGGAACGCTGAATCCTCAGGTGGGGTCGCACCTTATGAAACTGCACCGCGACATTGAAGACGGGAAAATAAAATTCGCCTGGATTAATGTGTGCAATCCATATCAGAACACTGCCAATGCAAACCACTGGCTAAGGGCAGCTCGCGAACTGGATAATTTTATAGTCTGCAGTGAGGTTTACCCTGGTATATCAGCAAAAGTATCCGATCTTATTCTTCCAACGGCAATGATCTTCGAAAAGTGGGGGGCATATGGAAATGCTGAACGTCGCACTCAGCATTGGAAACAACAGGTAACACCTGTTGGAGAGGCCATGCCCGATATTTGGCAGTATGTCGAACTTTCAAAACGATTTAAACTACGCGACGTTTGGGGCCCCCAATCAATTCCTGGACTGGAGGGAGGTTTACCTGACGTTCTTCCCGAAGTATCCAAACACGGTTATAATCCAAACAGTACACTTTATGACGTATTATTTGCTTCAGATTATGCCAGGTCGTTTGAATGGCCGGCTGAAGTTGGAAAGGATACTTTAAATACCGAGGCAGAAGGTGATAAAAGAAGTATTTCGGGGGCGGATGGACAAGCGTGGAAAGGTTACGGATTTTTTATCCAGAAATACCTTTGGGAAGAGTACCGCTTGTTTGGGCTTGGCCACGGACACGACCTGGCTGAATTTGAGGCATATCATGAAGCGCGGGGACTGCGTTGGCCGGTTGTTGATGGAAAGGAAACACTCTGGCGATTTAATGCAAAATACGATGTGTATGCCCAAAAGGCCAATACCGGCGAATTTGCTTTTTACGGGAACAAAGGTAAGGCTATTGTTAGCGGAACTTTAATTGAGCCTAAAGATACGATGGCGAAAACCGATATGGACAACAGGGCAAAAATCTTTTTCCGTCCATATATGGATCCACCGGAAATGCCGAATAAGGAATATCCGCTCTGGCTGTGTACCGGCCGTGTTCTGGAACATTGGCATAGTGGCACTATGACCATGCGTGTGCCCGAGTTGTACCGTGCCGTACCCGAAGCATTGTGTTACATGCATCCCGAAGATGCAGCTAAGTTCGGGATGCAGGAAGGCGATCTGATTTGGGTGGAATCGCGACGCGGAAAAGTGAAAGCTCATATAGAAACACGAGGCAGAAACCGGGTTCCGCAGGGATTAATTTATGTGCCCTGGTTCGATGAAAAGGTGTTTATCAACAAACTTTGTCTGGATGCTACCTGTCCAATTTCAAAACAAACCGACTTTAAAAAGTGCGCTGTTAAGATCTATAAAGCGTAATTACTGTGGATAAGGACAACAAAATATCACGACGGAAATGGCTTGAAAAATTACCACATGGTGTGGCAGCTCTTGGTCTGGGTGGATTTTTGTGGGGCAGTTTGTTAAAGGATGCCACCTCAGCAAATCCAGTACTCAGGCCACCTGGAGCCCTTCCCGAAAAGAGCTTCGTGAAAGCCTGTTTAAAATGCGGGCAATGCGTGGTAGCCTGTCCGTACGATACATTGAAACTGGCACCTGCATCGGATGCTAAACTGGCCGGAACACCATTTTTTGAGGCAAGAGAAATTCCCTGTTACATGTGTACCGATTACCCCTGTATAATTAAATGCCCTTCAAAGGCTTTAACTGAAGAAGCAATAACGAAGGAAGGTAAGGCCTCTATCAATAATGCAGAAATGGGACTGGCAATTGTACACAAGGAAACGTGTATTGCGTTTTGGGGCATCCAGTGCGACGCCTGTTACCGTGCCTGCCCTTTGATGGGAGAGGCGATCAGTCTTGAATTTGAAAAAAACGAAGTAACCGGTAAGCACGCCAACTTAAAGCCTGTTGTAAACAGCGATGTATGTACGGGGTGCGGAATGTGTGAGCAGGTTTGTGTGGTTGAGAAGGCAGCGATAAAAGTTCTTCCTCGTGATATTGCAACTGGAGAAGTGGGTGACCATTACCTGAAGAGCTGGGACAAAAGCGACGAAGAAAGACTAAAAAAAGAGGCAATGGAGAAGAAAAAAGCTGAGGACTCAGAATCGGCCATCGATTATCTGAATGCGGATGATTTAATTGATAACGAATGACAATATATTATAAATACCGTTTTTTAATTTTCCGTAGATTACTGCAGTTTACCGCACTGTTTCTTTTTGCAGGAAGCAACTGGTTTGGATGGACAGTATTAAAAGGAAATTTCAGTTCGGCAAAATTACTTGAAACGGTAAATCTTACTGACCCGTTTGCCGTTTTACAAATACTGGCAACCGGTTTCCAGGTTGGTGCCGACGTTCTGATCAGTGCACTCTTAGTTCTGGTATTTTATAGCCTGTTAAGCGGACGTATGTTTTGTAGCTGGGTTTGTCCAATCAATCCGGTAAGCGATTTTACACGATGGCTGCGAAGCATGTTGGGAATAAAACGGAATTTACTTGGTGCAACTAAAAATTTCAGATACTGGTTGTTGGGATTGAGCCTGGTACTTTCTGCTATCACAGGGATTGCAGCATTTGAAGCCATCAGTCCCATTGGATTTTTTCATCGGCAAGTTGTTTTTGCTGCCGGTTTTGGTTGGGCTGTGGTGTTAATGGTTTTCTTTCTTGATCTGGGAATCGTAAAAAACGGTTGGTGCGGTTTTCTGTGTCCACTTGGCTCGTTCTATTCAGTTGTTGGCAACATTGGCTTGCTGAAAGTGAATCATAAAAAAGAAAAATGTACACTTTGTAATAAATGTTTTCAGGTATGCCCGGAGCCACAGGTGTTAGGGATAATTGGTAAACAGAATGGTTTTGTTAAAAGTGGTGAATGCACAAACTGCGCACGTTGTATAGAAGTTTGCGACGACAAAGCACTGGGCTTTTCGCTTCGAATCAACGAAAATAAAAAGAAAGTAAAATGATACGTAATTTCAATTCTATGAAAAATACAATGGTTTTTTTGTTGACTGTTTTTTTATTGTTTTCGTGTTCAGAAACAAAGAAACAGGAAAAGGCATTGATTGATGAAGATAAACTGGGATTTATTGACGCGGATGTAGAATCGGAAGAAACCAACCTGAAAAGTAAGGCCGAATTTGGGATGGATATTCCGGGGCAGAGTGAGGTAATTGAACGGGCATTTGAAAATGCGCCGCCCATGATTCCACATACTACGATAAACTTTTTCCCGATTACACGAACAAATAACATTTGCTTTTCGTGCCACCTGCCCGAACGTGTTGAGGAAACCAAAGCAGTGCCAATCCCGCCAACACATTTTACCGATTTACGGCCTGATATGGGTGAAAAAGGAGGGATTTATTATACAACATTTGAAGGGGAAATGGCGATAGCGGAAACCAAAAACTTTAATAATGCCTACTTTAATTGTTCGCAGTGCCATGTCCCTCTGTCGAATGTTACGGTCAACATCGAAAACCTGTTTACACCTGAATTCCGCGACGTGCTGTCCCGTGATAAATCGCAGTTAAAAGATAAACTCAAAGAAGGAATCTCTGAATAGAAAAAAATGAATATATCAAGTCTGATAATAACTACTTCAGTTGAAAATGCAGAACATCTAGTTCAGCAAATTAAAACGGGCGATTTTTGTGAATACCACGCTCATAAAGAAGGAAAAATTGTAGTAACCATTGAAGCCGATTCGGTAAGTGATGAGATTAAAACCATCAGGAAGTTGCAATCAATGGCCAATGTACTTTCGGTTGAACTTATTTATTCGTATTGTGAGGATGAACTGGAAAAAGAACGCGATAAACTGGAATTTGAAGGCAAAATACCCGACTGGCTCAACGACGAAAATGCGCGTGCCGAGGATGTGGTGTACAACGGGCGGATAAAGATATGACCTTAGTTGGTAGTAAAATAAACCTCAAAAGTTTCGTCATCCTTTTGTGAAACCCAGTGGATAAATCCAAGGCTGCTAGCCTTATCGATCAAAGGCGCCGGGATAAAGGGTGCAATAATCTTATAAATTTCCTTTTCATGAAGCGCTCTCAAATCAGCTATTACCTGGTTTACCGGATGTTCGCCCACCTCCAGCATTTCCCGAATATCCAATTCTTTCACGACTTTTTTTAAATCAAACCAGTCCGGTTTGTTTGCATTGTATTTGGTATCGCCTTCCAGCGACAGAATATCCTGACCAACTTCTTTGCGCAAAACGTTAATTAGATCTTCTACTTTTACGCTACCTACAGCGGCAGCCTGTTGCAAGGTAGCGATCTTGGCAACCGTTTTTCGTAGTACCGGATTTTTCAGTTTTTTGAATGCAGGCACATAATCGATCAGAACATCTTCCAATTGTGGATAGGCCTCAATCAATTGTAGCACCTTTGTTTTTGGTGTGATGATAAGTATCTCTTTCGCTTCCATTTTTTTATTTGTATGATAATATTCGTTGTTCTCCTTCCAGTTTGCGGTCGTTGCTCAGGTCGCGCGAAACCTCCAATGTTCCCAAATATTCACCGGTATCGTTGCGCAGGGCAAAGTATTCGATATGGATAAACCGTCCACCCATGTTTATCCAAAACGGAGCACGGTTTTGTTTGCCACTTTTAAAATCTTCCAGGATTTTATCCACAATATGTGCACTTGCCGGCGGATGACAGTGGCGTACATCACGGTTCAGAATAGCCCGGTTACGTTGGAAGATTCGATCTTTACTTTGTGTGAAATATTTTACTTTATCATTGCGGTCAACAAATGTCATGTCAACCGGAATGGTGTTCAGAATGGCAAGTAACTCTTCCACTGAAAAGTTACCGGTAGGTAACTGAATATTACCACCGGCTTTTTGTGCTTCGATGATATTTTCCGTCTCAATCCCTTCGGGTTTCCATTCAATTGGCGGGTCGTACAAACAGTAACCAATTTCCAGCGATTGTTTTTGGATTTCGTACCAGTCAGCATCCGCAAGTGTGTCCATCATCATCGGGAAAAGTATTTCTTCTTCTTTGATGGTCATTTCGTAAACACCTTTTAATGCCGGTAACAATATAATCTCAGCCGAGGCGGTCAAATCTTCGCTTTCAATCTCGTCAAGCTGAAGAATTTCGATACTTCCTTTTAATTGTTCCCGGATCTCATCGTGTTTGCCCCACATCACTTTAGGTGGTCCTGTTATGCCAACCTTTTCAAGATATGGGAATAACAAATATTCTTTGCGCTGATAATGTTTGTCGACATCCATTAACTGGTTGAAAGCACCCCGGATTTTCAGAACGGCTTGTTTAAAGTCTTCTCCTTTACGGTATTTAATTGTCAGCAATTCCTCTGTTGTATTGTCCGACAAACGTTTCAGCATTTTGTTTTCTTGCAACATAACGTCAACCGGATGGCCTTCAGGAATTGATTTAGAGGTTGACAAATCAACCGCACCGTGTAATACGGCTGAATGTGCATCGCAGAGTTTCAGCACCTCTTCTTCCGGCAAGCCTTCTGAAATAAGTTCCTGTTCCACTTCTACAACCTCGCCATAAGGTATGTTGCTTAGGTTTTGTAAAAGCTCTTGTCTTACGCTTTCCTGTGTACCACCCTTATGAAGTTTTAGAATCAGCTCTTTCAGTTTCGATTTTCTGAATTTCGAATTGTCAATGTTTTCGCTCATTACTTCTATTTTTCCGTTTCAACTATAAAATACGACGTTTTAATGAAAATTAGAACACGGATAAGGGAAAAACAATGTGCCATCGCTGATTAAACAGCGAGGCACAAGTGTTCACAACCAAAAACTATTCTTTCTCTCCCGAAGATTATTTGTTATTTTCCTCAGTACTCCATCCGAATTTTAGCCCGAATATGAACCAGGCCAGTGCAATGGTACCAAAGGCAAAAATGGTATCGCCAATTACACGCAACCATTTAAAAGTGATCAAATATGGTTGTTGCATAAATTCTGCTGAACGTGCCCACCATAAACCTTCTTTTACACTGGCAACAGTTTGTGCCAGGCCAATTGGAAGCACACTGATCAAAACCATGGCGGCTAAACCAATATTGATGCTCCAAAAGGCAAATTTTATCCAGCGTTCTTTCCAAACCACATCTTTGTTCATATCGCGCAATACAAACAGCATAAGTCCTATCCCCAGCATTCCATACACACCAAATAAGGCGGTGTGTCCGTGCACAGGAGTAGTATTCAATCCCTGCATATAATATAAGGCTGTGGGTGGATTAATAAGAAATCCAAAAATTCCTGCACCAACAAGGTTCCAGAAAGCCACGGCGATAAAGCTGTAAATGGGCCATTTATAGGCTTTAATCCATTCCGAACTTCGACTTACCTTCAGATTATCGAAGGCTTCGAAACCCATTAATACAAGTGGCACCACCTCAAGAGCACTAAAAGTTGCTCCAAGCGCCATTACAGCGGTTGGCGTACCCGTAAAATACAAATGGTGAAAAGTGCCAAGTATTCCTCCCGACAAAAAGATAATCGTAGAAAATAATACCGCTAAAGTGGCCGTACCCGCTTTAATAATTTCCAACCGAACGAAAAGAAATGCCACAACCACAGCAGCAAATACTTCAAAAAATCCTTCTACCCAAAGATGTACAACCCACCATCTCCAATATTCAGCAATGGCCAGGTTAGTTTGTCTTCCCCACATTAATCCTGCACCGTAAAAAGCTGCGATAGCGATGGTTGAGATCAAAAATAAGATCAGCAAGTTTCTATTTTCGGATTTTTGTTTTAGTGCCGGGTAGATGGCCCGGCCCATTAATAGTAACCAGATAATTAAACCGACAAAAAGGAATATTTGCCAGAAACGACCCAAGTCAACGTATTCGTATCCCTGGTGACCAAACCAAAAATTGGTTACCAAACCTAATTTTTGCATTACGCCCATCCACTGACCTGCCAATGATCCTACAACGATGACGAGCAGAGCAAGAAACAGAAAATTAACACCTAGTTTCTGAAATTTTGGTTCGATACCCGATATGGCAGGTGCATAGTATAAACCGGTGGCCAACCATGATGTGGCGATCCAGAAAATGGCAATTTGAACATGCCAGGTTCTTGATACAGAATACGGAAGCCAATCGGATAGAGGAAGACCATATAAGGCTTGCCCCTCAACGCCATAGTGAGCAGTGATGACGCCCATTATTACCTGTACCAACAAAAGTGCAGAAACCACCCAAAAATACTTAACAGTTGCTTTTTGGGATGGAGTTTGTTTTTCATCCTTAAGCGGGAATAATTTGGGTGCCACTTCCTCTTCGTTGCGTCGGCGGGCATAATAAATAGACATTAATCCAATTCCGGCCAAAAGAATTATCACACTGAAACCGGTCCATAAGTGCAATTCTCCGGTTGGTCTGTTTCCTACCAGCTCTTCTGCAGGCCAGTTATTTGTATAGGTGATATCCTTGTTCGGACGCTCTGTAACACAAGCCCAGGAAATCCAAAAGAAAAAATTGTTGAGTAATCGAACACGTTCTTCTGTTTTTAAAGAGTTCTCGGGAATGCTGTATGCATCACGAAGATCAGCCATGTCAGGATTATTCGTGAACAGCCCTGCATAAAACTCACTGTTGCTTTGAATGGCTTTTGCGCGTAAATCGGAAATGATCAAAACCTTTGATTCAGGATCATAAGTATTTTTGCGTAGGTCTTTTTGCAGGATAATTTTTAGAGAAGCCTGTTTCTCTTCACTTAAGCGATCATAAGATGTCCCCTCGCTTTGTTTTGCTAGTTCATTCAGCATAAAAACCGCCTCTTTATGTAGCCAGTCAGCACTCCAGTCGGGAGCCTGGTAGGCACCATGCCCCCACACAGTTCCCAGTTCCTGTCCGCCCAGCGATTGCCAAACATTTTGCCCGTCACTGATATCCTGCCCCGAAAACAGAACTTCGCCGGATGTTGTCATTACTTTCTCAGGTATGGGCGGCGCCTGCCTGTAGATTTCTCTTCCGTAATACAATAAAACACCAAATGAGATTACCATTACTCCAATGAATCCCCACCATAAATTTTTTGTCTTCATAATTTAATTTGCTAAATATTTAAGTTTGTATTTTATTCGTTCAGTTTGATACACGAGTTAAGCTCATGGTATTACCTCTTCCCATGAACCTATATTTATAGGTAAATTGTAGCGAGTGACTCAATTTTTTTAATCGCATTCTCAGCATTGAATTCTGTTTCGGCTTGCGACTCAGCAAGGTTAAACTGTTTTAAAAGCCGCTCTTGTTCGGCTGGATTTAATGCTTCGTCGGCCATTTTAAAAAGAATATTGTTTTCCTTGTAAATGTGATTTTGCAGTAATAAGGCAAATCCGGACAAATTCCGGAAGACAGTGGTGAGGGCCTCCTTATTTCCGGGTTTGTAGGATTGAATGGCTTCGGCTGCCCCCTTTATGAAATTTCTACCTTCCTCATGTTCTGCCAGCATTACACCTACCGGGCCGTTTTTAACCGGAAAGCCTTTTTCTCCCAATAAAGGAAAAAGTAAATCCTCTTCTTTAGCGTGGTGAAACTTGTCGGCGTACTCTCGTACCAGATCCAAAGCCAGTTCAACATGTCCAACATCTGCACTTTGTTTCTTAGTCATTGCTAACATTATATCTGTGAGCTGAAGAATGTGCTCATGGTCGTTCTCCAAATTTTTTGTTGCTGTTGTCATTTTGTCAGGTTCAGTTAAAAGATTTATTTTTTACTTAGTTCAAGAGCCCTGGGAAAGAGGATATTGTTTTCAAGGTGTACGTGCACATGAATATCATCCTCGAATTGTTCGAGTGTTTTAAAGGCCACATGCCAGGTATTACAGGCGTCGTCGGGTAATTTATACCCTTCTGTTATGTGGTTGATTTCATCCAGGGTGCCACCGGCAAAATCATGCTCGCCAAACATCCTGGTAATCTCCGATTCAATGGTTTTAGCATCTTTTTCATTTTTAGATATAAGAAAGCTGCGTATGGCAGGGAACAGTACCTCTTCTTCATTCTTAAGATGTTGTTCCAATTCTGTTGCAACTTCGGTTATTTTCTGCGCGATATCAATCAATTCGGGGTGATGGTCTCCATGCACCTCTGCAATTTTACGGGTATAAAATACCAGGTCAGGTAAAGTCTTTATCACATATTTATGGTGTGTATTAACAATATAGTCCATTAAAAAAGGAAGTTCCCACTCCTTAAAATCCAGAGATGGCGAAACCGGGCTTTTCTGAAGTTCGCTGATTTGTTTTTCAAGCTCAGCAATGTTAATTTGATGATCGGCACAGGCTTCTGAAACTGTTTGTCTTCCTCCGCAGCAAAAGTCAATTCCTGCGTTTTTAAATATAGTGGAGGTACGAAAATCGTCGGTTACGATTGCCCCAACATACTTATTTTTAAATTCAATTTTTTCCATTATTTCAATCTTTTATTGGAGCAAATATAAAGTATTTTTTTAAATGGACAAAAAGGTCCATTAGTCAATTGAATTATTTTTTATCTTTGTATGAAAATCTACGAAGTGTTTAAAAAAGAAACAGAATATGCTTTAAGAGGCCTGGTGTACATTCAGTTACAGAACCTGAACGAGTTAAGGCCGGGAATTGCCGAAATTGCTTCGGAAGTAGAAACGCCACCACATTTTATGGCAAAAATCCTGCAGAGGATGGTGAGGATGGGTTTCTTGGAATCTGCAAAAGGGAAAAACGGGGGATATTCCATTCACCCGGCACAAGGAACACTTTCGTTAAAAAAAGTGGTTTCAGCCATTGAAGGAAACAACCTGTTTGAAGGGTGTGGCTTTGGACTGAAGGCTTGTGATGAAAACCATCCCTGCCCCCTGCATAATTCCTATGCTCCAATTCGTGACGCCATAAATAAACTTATGGAAGAAGAGACCATTCAGAAACTGGCCGGAACCGGGAAAGAAGAATTGATATTCGCATTGAACAGGAAATCCTGAGCAGTTTATTCAATTTGACAAAATATTCGAAAATTCATGTCAGAGTTTACCCGTCATAAAGAAGAAAGGATCGAAAAGTTAAAAGAGATCTTTGAAGCCATTCTCAAAGGCAAACATGTTAAAACGCTGTATGAAATCCACCAGGGAACGATCTGTAAGTGTGTTCCTTCTGATGTGGTGTACCTGGTTCACGAACTTGTGGGGCAGGAGATTCCTATGCCTGCGCTTAAAAAAGGAATCAATAAAATTCTGAATCTGTTGTATAGAACCATATCGGAACATCCAGCCTACCATCCTCCTGAGGGAAGTTATTTGTGGGTGATGCTCAGGAATAATGCTGTTATGATGAAAAAACTGGAGGAGTTAAAGCCGTTTGTCAAACAAATTAATCAGCGACAAGATCAGACTAATAAAACAAAATCAGAGGCAGCAAGACTATTGGGAGAGCTTCTAAAATTTGAATCGTATTATGCAATAAAAGAAAATGTGCTTTTCCCGATGATTGAGAAACACCTGCCTGAGTTTCGCTGTTTGTCTGTTATGTGGTCATTCCACGATGATATAAGGCGTAACCTTAAAGCAGCCGTAAAAGAACTTACAGGTAAAATGTTTGATCTGCAGGCGTTCAACAAATTAACGGGCGACCTGTATTTTAATATGAATGCCATAAAATTCCGCGAGGAACAGATTCTGTATCCTTTGCTTGCTGAAATTATTCCGGCGAACGAGTTGGAAGCCCTTTTCTCTGAAAGTTTGGAAATTGGATTTCCTTATTATCAACCTGCGGGTAATTTTGAAAAAAGCATCAAAGCCAGGGGAATAGCCGGGAAAATAGATCTGGGTACAGGAAGTGTTGATGCGGAACAAATACGGCTTATTCTTAACCATCTTCCGGTTGACATTACTTTTGTTGATGAGAACAACAAGGTGCGTTATTATTCCGCACCGCCAAAGCGGATTTTCCGTCGTACCAATGCCATTTTGGGACGTGAAGTTCACAACTGCCACCCGCCGGAAAGTGAACACGTGGTAGAGCAAATTGTAGCGGCTTTTAAAGCCGGCAAAAAAGACTCAGCCAGCTTCTGGATCGATATGAAAGGAGAAAAATTGCTCATACAATATTTTGCAGTGCGTGAGGATGATGGAACTTATAAAGGCGTGATCGAAGTGTCTCAGGAAATTACAGAAATACAGAAACTGGAAGGTCAGCAACGATTGCTGGATTGGGATAAATAATATCAGAATGTTAGATTCTCAAATCATTTCTTAGATCAGAAATAGTACAAGTTTGAATAATGTGATTATTGGGGAGTTGTCATCATTCATTGCATATATGCTAAGTAGATGGGATCAGTTGAAAATTAATACTTTAATTTGGCTAGGTATTCATCGCTCATGAAGTACTATTAAATTGAACCAAATATTATCGAATTTTTCTTGTGTTTATTAACCGATTTAATTTACACGAACTTATAAATGGATTTTGTATCTCACCAGTTTTTTAAACTAAAAACACTTAATTTATAACCTTGAATCTTAAAAATGAAGCACGTGATTGACCACATGAGACTGGATGAAAGTTATTGTCAATTTTCGGCATATGGTAAGACCGTGTTTGATGAATCAGAAAATTTTGTTGTACCTATGTTGTACCCGCCTAAAATGACGAAGGCACCTTCATCGCTGAAAGTGCCTTGTTTATATTGTTGTGGGCCCACCTGGGCTTGAACCAGGGACCACCTGATTATGAGTCAGGTGCTCTAACCAACTGAGCTATAGGCCCTAAATGAAAACTGTATTGTAATATACGATTTTCGGAGTGCAAGTTTACAATTTTGTATGAAATTAAACAAGCAAAAAGTGAGTTTTTACAAGCAAAAAAAAAGGGTGCCGTTACCGACACCCTATATCTTTGAAAATTATTCTGCTATTTAGGCATATCAGGTAAACTCCATGGCTTACGATAGGTATGCTTAATCAATTCAGCTGCAAATTCTTTTGCAGGAACAGGATCAGTCCATGTTTTTTTGAATGTTGGATGACCATCGTGAATAGCAAAACCATCTTTAATAACAGTTTTGATTTCTTCACTGTCTGACAGGTTAGTGAATTCCATTTTTTCACCATCCCAATCCAATTCTTTATTTAACGACTGTAAACGTACACCAAGTACTCCCATTACAACCATTTCGTTAAATGGACCAGCTTCGCTAAAGTCAGAAGCAGTTTTAACGCGGTTTTCAGGTGATTCTTTACATGCACGTACCCAATCCATTTCGTGGCTGGTTTCAACCCTGCGACGGAATTTAGGAGCTTCTGGTACACGACCTGACAATAACCATGGATCTTTTCCATAACAACCACAGACTAATGTGTCTTTTGTTCCGTGGAATATAACACCACCACCGGCATTATTCGGATTTTTTCCGTCTGGCCAACCTTCAGGAAGCATCGGCTTAATACCACCATCGTACCAATATACATCAACCTGTTTTAATTGGGCATTTTTCTTCATTCCTTTCCACTGACGTTTTGGTGTACGTGCAGGGAATGTAAGTTTAACCGATTGAGAAACAGGAGCACAGTCTTGTAATAATAAACTAGAGTTTCCTTGCGTATGAATTGGATAGCCTAATTCAAGACCAACAAATACCGGGTGTAGGATGTGACAAGCCATATCGCCCAATGCACCGGTACCATAATCCCACCAGCCACGCCAGTTCCATGGGTGATAAACCTGATTGTAAGGACGCATTTTAGCAGGTCCGGTAAATAAATCCCAATCTAAAGTTTCAGGAACCCAATCTCCTCTTTCAGGAGTATTTAATCCTTGAGGCCAAATTGGACGGTCGGTGAAAGCTTCTACTTTTGTTACTTCACCAATTTCTCCATTTGCTAACCATTCAGTTGTTAGGTTAACACCTTCACCTGATGAACCCTGGTTACCCATTTGTGTGGCAACATTGTTTTTTGCTGCCAGTTTAGTAAGCAATCTCGATTCGTAAACGGTGTGGGTTAATGGCTTCTGTACATAGGCGTGTTTGCCCATTTCAATGGCTGTTGCAGCAATAATTGCGTGAGTATGGTCAGCTGTTGCTACCATTACACCATCCATCTCTTTGCCTAGTTCTTCGTAGGCAATTCTCCAGTCTTTGTACTTTTTGGCTTTAGGGAAGCGATCGAAAACACCATTTCCGCCAGTATATTTCCAGTCAACATCAACAAGACCGATAATATTTTCCGACGCAAGGTTTTTAAGGTTTCCGAATCCCATGCCTCCAACTCCGATACCAAGAATGTTAAGTTTGTCGCTTGGAGCTTTGTGCCCCAGGCCAGCAACAGCATGGCGAGGTACAATTGTCATGCCTGCAGCAGCTGCTGCCGCTGTTCCAAGAAAGGCTCTTCTTGAAACTGAAGATTTGTTTGAATTTTTCTCCATAATTATTTTTCGTTTTAATTGGATAGGTATTTTTACTCCTAAGAATATTTGATTAAAAACGGTTAAATATAGTGATATTAGCTGAGTCGACAAGAATTGTTTTTGTTAAACAAATACAATTTTTATAATCCGTTTACATGTGGATATCGGAATTTGGTATCAGTCGAATTATCATTTCATTCTTTTACAAACACTTTCTATTAAAAGAATAGCTTTTTTCTATACCACTTAAAAAAAATCAATTTGACACGTGCTGTTATAACACCTACATTTGCAGTGTAATTTTAAATAAGTCTAAATAATTAATAACATATAAAAAACTAAAAATCATGAAATCAGTAGGAGAAAAATTTCCAAAATTTAAAAAGCAGGCAGTTTTAGCAGATAACCAATTTGGTACCATAACTTCAGAAGATCATAAAAAAGATGGAAAATGGATGGTAATTTTCTTTTATCCCAAAGACTTTACTTTTGTTTGCCCAACTGAATTGGTTGAGTTCAACAATAACCATGCAAAATTTGAAGAACTTAACGCAGTAGTTTATGGTGCATCAACCGATACTCAGGAAGTTCACCTGGCATGGAAAGCAAACGATCCGCGATTGTCGAATCTGGCTTATCCGATGATTGAAGACACTTCAAAATCGTTGAGCAAAAAATTAGGTATTTTACAACCAAGCAAAGTAGCTTACCGTGCAACATTTCTTGTTGATCCTGAAGGAGTAATCCAGTGGGTAAACTGTAATAACGATGCTACCGGTCGTAACGTAGCTGAAGTGTTAAGAGCTTTGGAAGCAACTCAAAATCCTGGGTTAACCGGTTGCGACTGGAAACCTGGTGATGCAACTTTATAACAAAAACCAAAAAAAGAATTAACCTGAAAAATTAAAGATCATGACAGTTAGAAAAGTAAAATCGGTTTGGAACGGTACCTTAAAAGATGGTAGTGGTAAAATGGATATTACGGGTTACAGTGGCCCCTTTACATTTGCAACACGTTTCGAGAATGCAAAAGGTACCAATCCTGAAGAATTAGTCGGAGCAGCACAATCGGGATGTTATTCGATGTTTTTATCTGCACTTATTAGTGGTGAAGGATTAAATCCAGAGAGCATAGAAACTTCGGCTTCGGTAACGTTGGGCGAATTAGACGGCGGTCCGGCCATTACTAATATTAAACTGGAAACAGTTGTGAAATGCGAAGGACTTTCGCAGGAAAAATTTGCTGAGCTTTCGGTTGCAGCAAAAGAAAAATGTCCGATCTCTAGATTATACGCCGGCGGTACTGCTTCAATTGAACTGGATGCAAAACTGGTTTAAGAAAGAGTAAGAACTTGTATGGGGAAATTGATTTAGGTCAATGATAAAAAATAAGAAGAGGAGTCGAAAGGCTCCTCTTTTGTATGATATCGTTTGTTCGTCATTAAATTACCTGTCCATCCAACGTTTAAATTCCGAAACTTTGTCGCGGCTGACAATTAAATCGCCACAACTTTCGCTTTTTAATTTAAGCTTTAAGCGGCTCGATGAATAGCTAATAATTTCGTCGATACAATTTATATTTACCAGAAAATTACGGTTGATGCGAAAGAATTTCTCAGGATTTACCATTTTTTGCAATTGATCGAGAGAATAATCCAGATCGTAGGTTTTCCCTTCAATGGTTTGTAAAAAAGTATTTCTTTCTTCTACAAAAAAGGAACAAACCTGGGGCACCTGAACCGACTGGTAACGTGTTCCGATTTTTATAAAAAACCGCGATTTATATTGTTTCGAAATTTGTTCGAAAACCTGAGAAACCCGTTCCTCAAAACTTATTTTTTCAGCATAAATAGTTTTAAATTTCTGAAGTGCGAGTTCCAGTACTTTTGTTTCAACGGGTTTTAACAAGTAATCAACACTGTTTACTTTAAATGCACGAATGGCATATTCGTCGAAAGCAGTTGTGAAAATTACCGGTGAATCAATTTTTACAGCTTCAAAAATTTCAAACGAAATTCCATCATCTAATTGAATATCCATAAAAATTAAATCGGGCGATGGATTCGAAGCCAGCCAGTTTACAGCGTCCTCCACCGATTCTAAAACGGCTAAAACTTCGATCTGAGAATCAATTTGATGAAGTAAAAGTTGCAGTTTGTCAGCTGCCAGCTTTTCGTCTTCTATAATTACGATATTCATACTAAAAGGTCGGAAGACCGAAGTCGAAAGCGGGAAGACATACCACCCAAAAACAATTTCGGAATTCCTTTTTAAGGTTTAATTTATTTCAATTTTACAGGCACTTTAACAACAAATTCATGAACGGTTTCCTGTATTTCAATTTCGCGGTTTAATATCAACCTGCATCGTTCGTTTAAGTTTTTTAAGCCAATCTTCGATGAATTTTTTAGTTGTGTTTTTTCCTGCAGATTGTTTCGCACTACCAATTTGTCAATTCCCTCGTTGTGTATTACAATTTCCAAAGGATTGTTTCGGGTTGCGGCATTGTGTTTAAATGCATTTTCGACCAAAAGTTGCAACGATACCGGTAATATACGCATGCTATCTGCATCTATAATCTCAACTTTTATATCAATTTTTTCTCCGTCACGGATTTTCTGAAGGTCAAAATAATTCTTCACAAATTCCAGTTCGCTTGCAAGCGGAACCATTTCTTTTTCGCTATTCTCTACAATATACCGATACACCGACGATAATTTTAGAATAAACTCTTCAGATAA
Organism: Draconibacterium aestuarii; assembly: GCA_026671195.1. Lineage (GTDB taxonomy): Bacteria > Bacteroidota > Bacteroidia > Bacteroidales > Prolixibacteraceae > Draconibacterium > Draconibacterium aestuarii. The sequence continues at coordinate 279,563 of JAPOHD010000027.1, forward strand.
ATCGGGATTGGTTTTTACAAGCGACGAAAGCGAATTCAGACTATTAAAAAGAAAGTGCGGATTTACCTGGTTTTTTAATGTTTCGTATTGAAAAATGAGTTTTTCTTCCCTGAGCTTTTGCAGATTTTTTAATGCATCGGTCCATTGAGAGTAAAAAAAGAAGAGGGCGCCAAACGAAAAACCGACAATTGTGGCGATAAAAAAGTTCTTCAGTTCGTAATTCAATTCAATAAAACTTTCGAAATACATTGAAAAGTCAAGACCATTTTTTATAAAATGGTAGGTAAAAAGTGCCAAAAACATTATAAAAGCTATCCCTAAAACAGTAAGATAAAACAGTACAAGGCGTAACAACATTTTCCGAATAAAATTTGGGTCGTCGGATTTTATTGATTGAAAAAACCAGGTGCCTAATGCAATAAATACCTCAAGTTGGGCAAAGGTTAAGACCAACATACTCGGTAAACCTGAATGAATTATTTTGCGCTGCAGTATGAAACTAAACACAAAGGAAATTAATACCGCCCCGAGTATTACTTGCAGGTGCCAGAATATTTTTTGAGATAGGCTTTTATTATTTGTTGGATGTAGCATTTTAGTTTTTTAATGCGTTTGAAATTACGAAAATCCTGACTAAAAGTCTGAACGTCACTCTGAATTTATTTCAGCAACTAAATACAGTATTTAAAGTTCTGAATCAAGTTCAGAATGACTTTTAACCGGCAAGATTATATTTCCCGAACAAAACTTATTTCACGCGTGGCATTCATTATTTGCTTTTGGGTTTGTCCGGGTAACAACATTTCCATTACAACATCTTCGTATAAAACGGCATGTTCAATCTGTTTGTCTTCCAGGCTTACCCAAATGGTTCCCCAATAGTGGCTGCGGCCTTTCATTTCCATTCCACCTGTTTTAACTTCCAGAGGATTGTTGAATGTGCGGTATTCAATTGTGGCACAAAGTTCACCATTACGTTTCGAAATACCGGTCCAGGTAAGTTGAATGTCCTTATTTTCGAAAAAACCTTGTCCGGCTAAATCTATTTTCCCGTTAAACGAATCGGCAGAATAGGGCTCGTTTAGTTGTAGCTTTTCAAAACCCGACCAGGCAAAACCTTCAATGGCGAGCATGTCCCAGACTAGATTTTTGGTGTAGTCGCTGTATTCTCCAAAGTTTTTAAATTTTTCGGCTTTAATCATATCTTCTCCCGGCTCGTAAGTAAAATCTTCCATATATGCTATGGGTGTTCCTTCCGGAAAATCTGCCTCGCGGTTCATCGATTGCGAAAACGAAACATTGTTCCATTTTACTTTCCCATTTGCCAAACCTCGGTTGTATTCGCCGCAGATTTGTTGTTTGTTAAAAAAATTTCCAAATATGTCGCCGTTGTAATGGGTGGTTGTTACTTTAAATTTTTGAATTTCATTGCTTAATTCCAGGTTTTGAGGCAGCGATTCCAGAATTTTTAGATCGATTTTTTTCTGAGCTGCTGTTAATAATGCAGTTAAGGTGAAAATTGCTGCGAGATAAAGTTTTAGTGTTTTCATGATTCTGAATTTTAATTGTTAATTGATGAACTAAAATTCTTTCCTTTTTGAAGGATATGAAAAAAAGACTTGCTGAGTGGGGGATATTTGGGTACGAGTGGGAATTTGCAACGATTCAAACATTTTCTTGTTCGGATTACCTAATTTCGTAGTAGAGTAAACTTGGGAGAGTAAACTTTTAATAAAAATATTACCGATGAAAGAAATATTGCATACAGCACTTTACGAAGCCGGGAAAATATTGCTCGACAATTTTGGCAAAATCAGCGATTATGAGGTTAAAGAAAGCCAAAGCAGCATTGTAACAAAAAGCGATATTGATTCCGAAAAACGAATCATGGAAATTATTGAAGGAGAGTTTCCTTTGCATAATCTTTTGGGCGAAGAAACAGGTTTTAGGAATAAAAAATCGGAGTATACCTGGGTGGTTGATCCCATTGACGGTACTTCTAATTTTGCCGCAGGGATTCCCTGGTTTGGAGTGATTATATGTGTGCTAAAAGATTTTAAACCATACATGGCAGGTTGTTATCTGCCGGTTCCGGATCAGCTGTATTTTGCTGAAAAGGGGGAAGGAGCTACTTTGAACGGAAATGCAATTTCAGTTTCAAAAGAAGTTGAGTTGAAAAATATTCTTATGTCGTATTCGCTCGATTTTTCGGACGAACCGGGGAAAACAGAAAAGGAAGCAAAAACAATTCAGATGTTGGTTCAAAATGTTCGAAATCTTCGATCGACCAACTGTCTAATCGATTTTTGTTACACGGCAGATGGTAAACTTGGAGGCTGTGCCAACCGGACCACAAAAATCTGGGATATTGCCGGGCCTGTTTTACTTATTGAGGAAGCCGGAGGAATTGCAACCGATTTGAAGGGAAATGCATTGGACTTTTATGTGACGGATGAAGACTATGGACGAAATTTTGAAATTCTAGCTTCGAATAAGATCTTGCATTCAAAGGTTATTTCTGTTATAACCAATTAAATTCAGTAATTATGGTCTACAACGAATTTTTAGCCGATCGCGTTCGGAGCGCACTTAAAGGATTTCATGCTGCATTTGAGGAGAAACTTATGTTTGGTGGAATTTGTTTTTTAGTGGATGAAAAGATGTGTGTTGGAATAATAAAGGAAGATTTAATGGTACGCATCGACCCTGAAAATCAAGAGGAGTTTTTGCAGGAACCCGGTTGCCGGATAATGGATTTTACACGGCGTCCGATGAAAGGTTATCTGTATGTAGATGCCGAAGGAGTTGATATGGATGAAGATCTTGATAAATGGGTGAAACGTTGTCTGGATTTTAATCCGAAAGCAAAATCGGGCAAAAAGAAAAAGGCAAAATAAAAGCCGCAAATAAATTTGCAGCTTATATAATATAGCTTAAAGTTATCTACTTTTTCTTTCCGGCTATTTCAATTCCAACGCGCTGACCTTTGTAGGTGGCGTTTTTGAAGTTTTTAATTATTTCTTTTTCGTGACGTTTGTCAATCTCGAAAAATGAGAAACCCTTTAATACTTCAATGCTGCCAATTTCAACACTTTTACCCGGCATGTTCTGGTTTACCAAATCAATAATGGTACGTTTGCTGATTCCGCTCTTTTTCCCCATGTTGAAGAAAAATCTTGAGAATTCATAACCGCTGTTTCGGCGTCCTTCTCCACGGTCTCCGCGTACTCTTTCGTCACGTCCCCGATTTCTGCCTCTATCTCCGCGATCTCTGTCTCCTCTATCCCGATCTCTGCCTCTGTCATCACGTCCGCGTCGGCCACGGTCGCGATCGTCACGTCCGAATTCTCTTTCGCGCGATTCGTCAACATTAATGTCCGGAGCATTTTCGTAATATTTAAGGAATCGATTAAACTCAACCGAAACAAAATGTTTGATCAATTCTTCGCGTTCGAGCCAGGCCAGTTTTTTATAAATAACCGGCATAAATTCACCAATCTGCTCGTCGTTTACTTCAATTTTCTCTACCCGGTCAATCAGGCTGAAAAGTTGTTTCTCGCAAATTAATTTTCCCGATGGCACGTCCTTTTTTACAAATGGTTTGTTAATCGAACGTTCAACTTGTTTTAGTTTGCCTTTTTCGCGCATGTGGATTAAGGTGATCGAAACCCCTTGTTTTCCGGCACGTCCGGTACGTCCGCTTCGGTGCACATACACTTCCGGATCATCGGGCAGGTTGTAGTTGATTACATGAGTTAAATCGTTAACATCCAAACCACGAGCGGCAACATCAGTAGCAACCAGCATTTGCAAGTGTTTACCTCTGAAACGAGCCATTACATGATCGCGCTGTGCCTGCGACAGGTCGCCATGTAAAGCGTCTGCATTGTATCCGTCCTGCATTAACTTATCGGCAACATCTTTAGTTTCTGCACGTGTACGGCAGAAAATAATTCCGTAAATATTTGGATTTACATCGGCAATACGTTTTAAGGCAAGATAACGGTCTTTGGCATGTACCAAGTAGTAGTTATGCTCAACTGTATCGGCACCCATGTTGCGTTTCCCAACCGATATTTCATGAATATCTTTCATGTACTTTTGCGAAATGGCAACTATTTCTTTGGGCATAGTAGCCGAAAAAAGTAATGTTTGTTTTTCTTCCGGAGAGTTTTCCAGAATCGCATCCAAATCGTCTTTAAATCCCATCGAAAGCATTTCATCAGCTTCGTCGAGCACTACCCAACGAATTTCGGTTACTTTCAATTTACTGCGCTTAATTAAATCAAGTGTGCGTCCGGGCGTTCCCACAACTACTTGTGCCCCCCTTTCGAGTTCTTTAATTTGTGCGCGAATATCAGAGCCACCATAAACTACGGCGCTTTTGAATTGTGGTGTATTCTTTGAATACTTTTTCAAATCATTGGCAATTTGCATGGCCAACTCACGTGTAGGGCTTAATATTAAAGCCTGAATAGATTTTTTTGCCGTATCAATCTGTTGAATGATTGGCAAACCAAATGCAGCTGTTTTCCCGGTTCCGGTTTGAGCTAATGCGACCACGTCTTGCGTGCTTTCCAGTAAAAAAGGAATCGTTTCTTCCTGTACTGGAGTAGGTTGCTCAAAACCAAGTTCTTCAATCGCCGATTGAATTTCGGTACTAAGCCCCATTTCTTTAAATAATGTCATTCTAATCTTCTAAAATTTGGGCGCAAAGGTATTCTTTTTAAATGAAATTCAGACAATTATGAAAAAATCAATTGGTATATAAACTTAACGTGAAGGCGTAAGGTGATTTATTCTCAGGTATTAGAAATTGTTTTTTGATTTTTTTGAACGGTTATTTCGATAAAAAACAGGATTGACTTACATTTGTGTTTGTTCTTATTCTATTCAAAAAAATGGATTATGAATATTGAGAAGCCATTAAAAACAATATTGTCGGGTTTGAGATTATCGCTGTGTCTTATATTTTTCATTGCATTTTTACCGGTTTCATACGCGCAGGAAACCGATACTATTGTCCCGGTTCAAAAGGATCCAGAGAAAATATTAAAAAAGATCGACATTACTAAAATTACCCGAAACGGTTTAACTCCATGGAAGACCAAATTCTCCGGTCATTACGCCGGAATTGATTTTGGATTTAATATGCTCTTGAATTCGGACTACTTGGACTATGATTCTGAATTTCTGGATAACGATATCTTTCGATCTAATTCGGCTTATTTTAATGTGGTTCAGCAAAGTATCGGGTTGCAAAAAAACAAAAATATTTTTGGCTTGGTAACTGGTTTAGGTTTGCATTTGCAGAGTTATCGTTTAGATGACAATACCACAATTTATTTGGACGAGAACAATGTGGTTCAACCTCAGAAACTGTATTTCGATAATAATCAAAAATCGAAATTAGCGATGGTATGGTTAAATGTTCCACTGTTAGCCGAGTGGCAAATTCCGGTTAATCATTACGATAATCGCATTTATTTTTCTGCCGGATTGTTGGGAAGTATGAGAATAGGTAGCCACACGAAAATTAAATACAAAGCAGAACAACGGGAAAAACTAAAAGTTGAAGATCATTTTTCTCTGCATCGGTTTAAGTATTCAATAATGGTACGCGGTGGGTATCGGTGGTTTAATGTTTTTGCCAGCTACGATCTGGTTCCAATGTTTAAGGAAAATAAAGGTCCCGAATTAATTCCTTTTACCTTTGGTGTGACCTTGATGCGTTTTTAAACACATTTTATTTTCAGTTTTGTAATGCTGAATCGATTAATTTAACAACATTAAAACTTTTTGCTAATGAAACTAACTAAACTTGTTATTCTGCTTCTGTTGTCGCATGTAAATTACTTATCTGCCCAGGAAATGAAAGTTGAATCGATAAGTGTTCAACAATTTCAAATACCTGTTTTAAAAGGCAAGGCAAACAGTCCGGTTATGCAAATTCGGATTGTAACAAGTGGAAAAAGAAAACCGCTTATATTGCGGGAGGTTCTAATGCAGGTTTCAGGAACTGATATTCAAAACGATATTCAGGAAGTTGGTGTTTTTTATACTGAAAACGACCCGCAGTTGCAAGGTGGAATTCGGTTTGGAATACCTGAAACTCCTACGAAGTTAATGGCAATTTCGGGGCATCAGAAACTGGTTGAAGGTGAAAATATTTTTTGGGTGTCGTATAAACTGAAACAAAACGCGAATATTTCAAATCATGTAAATGCAGTTTGTTTTTCAGTAACTATTTCGGATAAAAAGTATGAGCCAAAAATTATAAAAAAAGTAAAATATCTGGCGCTTGGAATTGCTTTGCGAAGCCATATGGACGAGGGTGTTGATACTTATCGGATTCCTGGGCTGGAAACTACAAATAAAGGTACTTTAATTGCCGTTTACGATGTGCGCAAAAACAGTTCGGTAGATTTGCAGGAAGACATTGATGTTGGAATGAGTAGAAGTACGGATGGAGGCAAAACCTGGGAACCTATGAAAATAATTATGGACATGGGCGAATATGGAGGCAAGCCGAATATTGAAAACGGGATTGGCGATCCTTCCGTTTTGGTTGATCGGGAAACCAATACGATCTGGGTGGCAGGTGTTTGGGCACATGGTCATGCCGGAGAGAGGAATTGGAATGCTTCGCAACAGGGATTAAAGCCTGAAGTAACCAGCCAGTTTATTCTCGTGAAATCGGAAGACGATGGTCTTACGTGGTCAGATCCCATAAATATAACGTCACAAATTAAGGATCCAAAATGGCATTTACTGCTGCAGGGGCCGGGTAAGGGAATCACTATGAAAAACGGGACATTGGTTTTTCCTGCACAGTTTAAAGACAAGAAAGAGGTGCCACATTCAACAATAATCTGGAGTAAAAACCGAGGAAAAAACTGGAAAATTGGAACAGGCGCAAAAACAAATACCACTGAAGCGCAGGTTATTGAATTAAACGATGGCAGTTTAATGTTGAACATGCGGGATGATCGTAACAGATCGAATAAATCGGAAACAAACGGGCGTTCGGTTTTTATTACAAACGATCTGGGGAGAACCTGGGTAGAGCATCCAACATCGAATGGAGCTTTACATGAACCAAATTGTATGGCAAGCCTGATAAAAGAGACGTTTGAGATTGACGGCGAACTTAGAGATGTAGTTTTGTTTAGTAATCCCGACTCGAAACAACGTCGCGAACGAATGACAATAAAAATTAGTTTCGATGACGGGAAGACATGGCCTCCGGAGTACAACCTGTTGCTCGATGAATTGGATGGCCGCGGTTATTCATGTTTAACCAAAATCGACAACACACATATTGGAATTCTGTATGAAGGAAGCCAGGCCGACTTAACTTATCAGGTGGTTCCTATTGCTGAAATTATTCATCCGAAATAAACCATAATTATTTTAATAAAATAGGAACTATATATTTCCTGATTTGAATTAAACAGATACTTATGAAACCATATATTTTAGAACAAACCAACTGGAAGCAGGTAAAAAATCAAAAATACGATGTGGCTATTTTACCATGGGGAGCGACCGAACCACACAATTATCATTTACCCTACGGAACCGATTCGCTGGAAACAGCCAGAATTGCCGAAGAAGCTGCAGCAAAAGCATGGGCGCTTGGTGCCAAAGTTATGGTGCTTCCGGTAATTCCACTTGGTGCACAAAATGTTGGGCAGATTGATTTGCCTTTTTGTTTACATACACGCCCTTCTACGCAATTAATCATTTTAGAAGATATTTTATTTGCGCTTAACAGGCAGGGAATAAAAAAACTCGTGTTAATGAATGGGCATGGTGGCAATGATTTCAAACCTTTGGTTCGTGAACTTCAACCTAAATTTCCGGAACTTTTTATTTCGCTTGTTGAATGGTTTCAAATAGTAGATCCTGATGATTATTTTGAGGAAGCTGGCGACCATGCAAACGAGATGGAAACCAGTATTATAATGCACTATTTCTCGAATTTGGTTTTGCCGCTGCACGAGGCCGGGAATGGCGATGTGAAAGCTTTTAAACTGGATGGCCTGAAAAATAAAATTGCGTGGGCACCACGTCGGTGGGACAAAGTTTCGGAAGACACCGGTGTGGGAAATCCGAAAAAGGCAACAGCAGAAAAAGGAAAGAAATTTGTTGACGATGTTTCCACAAAAATTGCGGATTATTTTGTTGAGTTGGCAAAGTGTGATATTTACGATTTATATGACATAAAAGATATAAAACCCGATAATTATCATTGATAGATTTTAACAGATTTCAGTACTTGCACCTCAATATTAATCCTGTTTTTTTTACTCCGGTCTTCGGTCTTCCGAATACCGATAATTACAAAAAGATGAAACTACTACTCATAAGCAACTCAACAATGCCGGGCGAACCTTATTTGGATTACCCGAAAAACGAGATAAAAAAATTCCTGGGTGATAAACCTGTAACTGCTGTTTTTATTCCTTATGCCGCAGTAACTTTTTCGTTCGATACGTATTGTGAAAAGGTGGAAGAACGTTTTGCCGAAATTGGGCACCACGTTGTTGGTATCCATACTTTTGATAATCCGGTGAAAGCCATTGAAGAAGCAGAAGCGGTTGTTGTAGGTGGAGGGAATACCTGGCAGTTGGTGCGAATGCTACACGAAAAAAAGTTGATGAATCCACTTCGGGAAAAATCATTTAACGGAACTCCCTATATTGGTTGGAGTGCAGGTTCGAATGTAGCTTGTCCAACACTGCGAACAACCAACGATATGCCAATTATCGATCCGCTTGGATTTGATTGCACAGGTATGATTCCTTTCCAGATCAATCCGCATTATTTGGATGCCAATCCGGAAGGGCATGGAGGCGAAACGCGTGAGCAGCGCATTGAGGAGTTCCTTGAAATTAATCCAAAATGTTATGTTGCCGGACTTCGCGAAGGAACCATGTTTAAATTGGAAAATGGAAATCTTGAATTAATAGGAAGTCGTTCGTGTCGTATTTTCAAAAAAGGAAATGAGCCAATTGAACTCTCGGCTGGAGATGATTTCAGGTTCTTGCTTGGCTGAACATTTGACGCAGCCTGTCGTTCTATTTCCGATATCTTGTAGTAACTAAACTAAAAATCACAAGTATGAATACTTATGCGGTTATTGCCGGAGTACTGGCTGCTTTTGCAAGTATTGGTCATCTTACCATTGGTAAAAAACAATTTTTACAGCCCTTTTTAGATGCTGAATTTGATCATCTTGCCAAAAAAGTAATGCATAGTGTGTTTCATTACATTACCGTTTTTTGCTGCTTTCGGCCTATTTCCTGATAATGCCGGGAATAAGGGGAGCAGATTGTATGTTTGATCAGACACCATTGTTTGGTTTTATTGGTGTAAATTATTTATTCTTTACTGTGGTGCAGGTTCTTATTGCATTGCGTGCTCAGATTTCGTTGTTCAAAATGTTTCAATGGATTTTCTGGTTGCTGGTTTCAATCTTCTCCTTTTTAGGTGCATATGCGGTTAATTAATGAAATTCAGTAGTTTAAATCGGTGTAAGTATTAAATTAAATGAATAAGTAGGTTTTGCATTTCTTAACAGAAAAGGTGTTGCAGGCAAATCATTAACTTTGCACAAAATTATTTGAAGAAATGGAATTACTTACGAACAGCTATTTTGCACTATTTCTGATTGTTGCCTTAGGTTTTATTCTTGGAAGAATTAAAATTTTCGGTTTATCATTAGATGTATCTGCCGTTATTTTTGTTGCACTCGTTTTTGGACATTATGGTGTTATTATTCCCACCGACTTTCAATACCTGGGATTGGTTCTTTTTATCTTTACCATTGGTATTCAGGCCGGACCTGGGTTTTTCGAGTCGTTTAAAAAAGAAGGTAGGCAACTTGCTTCCTTCGCAAGTTTGCTAATTGTTATTGCTGCACTTATTACAATAGTAGTTATTTCAGTATTTCGTATCGACTCAAATATTGCAGTGGGACTGCTAACCGGAGCATTGACCAGTACGCCGGGTTTGGCAGCTGCGATTGATTATACCGGATCACCGCTGGCTTCAATAGGTTATGGAGTAGGCTATCCGTTCGGCGTTATTGGTGTTATTCTGTTTATTCGGTTCCTGCCAAAAATTTTACGTGTTTCTGTTAAACAGTCGGAGGAAGATTATACTTCGAAGTTAAAAGAGCAATATCCCGAAATTTTAAAAAGAAACTTTGTTGTTGAGAACGAAAATGTGGTTGGAAAGACCATTGGAGAACTGCGTATTCGTTTTATGACGAAGGCAGTAGTATCAAGAGTGGTGCACGATAGCAAAGCGATTACTCCTACTCCTGAGCTCGTTCTGCATAAAGGTGATTTAATAAAGGCCGTGGGAACAGAAGGGGCTTTACAAAACGTAGAATTACTGATTGGTCCTGTAACTGAAGAGGAAATTGCTTTAAATCCAGAATATGATGTACGTTCGGTACTGTTAACCAACAAAGAAGTGGTGAATATGACAGTCGGACAGCTCAATTTATTACATACCTACAATGCAACCATTACACGTATTCGCAGGTCGGGGATTAATATTTCTCCTTCGCCAAATTCGAAATTACAGTTTGGTGATAAACTGGTGATTGCCAGTAGTAAAGCAAATATGGAAATGGTAGCTAAGATTTTTGGAGATGATCAAAAAAGACTTTCCGATACCGATATTCTACCCGTTGCATTGGGAATAATTCTGGGTGTTTTGGTCGGAAAGATTAGTATTAATCTGGGATCGTTTTCGTTTAGCGCGGGGCTTACCGGAGGGGTCCTGATTGTGGCGCTTGTTTTAAGCAGGATAGGCAAGACAGGGCCTGTTTTATGGACAATGACAGGTGCGGCGAATCAACTCATCCGGCAGTTTGGATTAATTCTGTTTTTGGCTGCTGTGGGTACAGGAGCGGGGGAGAAAATTGTAGATACGTTTAACGAATATGGGATAGAATTATTTCTGTATGGAGGAGCAATAACTATTCTGCCTATGTTAATTGCAGGTATAGCCGGCAAATGGATTTTTAAAATGAATGTTTTAAGTTTAATCGGTGCGTTGAGTGGAAGCATGACAAGCACACCGGGACTTGCCGCTGCCGACTCAATGACCGATACCAACGCACACTCGATTGCTTACGCAACGGTTTATCCGGTGGCAATGGTGCTTTTAATTGTATTTGTTCAGTTAATAACGATGTTTTTCTAAAACGTTATTTTTTGTATGATTCGGCATCAATCGCAGCAGGCGACCAGTTTTTTAGAAACCGAAGAACCGTTTCGCGATCGTAACTTTTATCCTTTTCCAAAAAAGCACTGTTTTGCGTATGTACTCGGTTTCCATTATTGTCTAAAACAACAAAAACCGGAAATCCAAACCGTTGCGGAAATCCCAGTTTTTCCAACAATTCTTCTTGTCGATTTTTCTGGTCGTAGTTAACTTTTACAACTTCAAAATTTTGCTTTAAATAGGTTGTTATTTCTGAGTCGGCTGTAACAAAATTGTGGAATTTAATGCACCACGGACACCAGTTTCCACCTATTTGCAGGAAAACATGTTTCCCTTCCTTTTGAGCCAGTTCAACAGCCTTTTTTATGTCGGCTGTGGCGTCGGCTCCGGGGTTGTAAACTTGGCTTGCTTGCGAAAAAGTGAATAATGGTGCTGTAAACAGTATCACAAAAGTGATGAAATAGATTGATTTCATGATAAATAATGGTTAGTCCTGGTTCCAGATAGATTCTATTTTGTAAACGTCAAGTTTATCGATTCCAAGTTCGCCACCATTGGTGAAAAGCACCGCGTTCATCGCTTTTTCGTTCGGAGTAAAACAGTTGGATATTACTGTTTGTCCATCATTTGCAAAAATTTCTATTGATGTTCTGTCGAGCAAAATTTCAAGTTTAATCTTGTTGTTAACTGCTGGTAACGGAGTGGTTGTTCCTAAAACTGAAAGTGTTCCACGTTTTACATTGTATAAAATTTCAGTACCTGCATTTTTGCTGCTGTGACGCAACATAAATCCAAAATTATCGCTTGTTTTCAGGTCGAATTCTGCAATGATATGAAGGCAGTCGCCTGAAACTTTTTTCAGTTTATTGTCGTTCAATCCGGGAATAACATTTTTGTTTTCCAATGAAAAGTGTTTGGTATGTAATTGTTCAATTTCTTCAATTGGTTTTCGAACCAGTTTATATCCTGTTGGAAATTTAGTGACAGATAATTCGCAAGGGAAAGACATTTGCCCGTTAAATGGCATGTCGGGGAAGGTACCACCACGCATCCAGGCAATCTGTACGGTGCGTCCATCATTGTTTGGGATGTTGCTCCATGTTTGAGTTGCATAATAATTTTTGCCCCAATCGCTCTTAAGTTTGCCAGAGTCAGGAGTAAAACTTTTTCCGTCAAAGTTTCCCATCAGGTAACTGCCGTCTCCATCAAAAAGTACCCATTTTTTTTCGTCTGGTCGGTTGGTAACCTGAAATTCTACCAGGTCTGGACATTCGTAAAATCCCGGGATATGACTTTCCCAGTTCCAGTCAACAAGGTTGTCTGAAGTATAAATAGAAACACCTTTTGTGTTGTCGTTTTCTGTTAATTTGCGATAAAGTACCATTATCCATTTTTGCGAAGCTTCGTGCCAAAATACCTTAGGATCACGGGCTTCATCTGTTTCGTCAAAAGGAATAACAGGATTTCCTTCAAACTTTACCCAGTTTCTGCCTTTGTCGGTGCTGTATGCAATTCGTTGTCCACAGTGCTGGCTTGTGTAAAAGGCAATAAGTGTTTTTGTATTGCCTGTTTGTTTCTTAAGCAGGTTGTTTTTATCTACAATTGCTGATCCCGAATAAGCTGTGCATCTTTCTTTGTCTTCCGAATTCTCATCTGGGTAAAGGGCAATGTCATGGTGCTTCCAGTGAAGTAAATCGTTGCTTATGGTATGCCCCCAATGCATGTAGCCCCATTCGTTTCCTTTCGGGTTGTATTGGTAAAACATATGGTACTCTTCTTCAAAATATACTAAACCGTTTGGATCGTTGTGCCAGTTCTTTTCCGGCGTGAAATGGAATTGAGGGCGATATATTTCGTCGAAAGGCTTTTTCTCCGATTTTTTCGGTGAAGGCGTAACTGCCAGCAGGATAGCCAGTAAGGATGTTGATAAAAAGTTCATAAAATTTTCTATTGTCTTTTTTGTTGCAAGGCTAAACTTATGAAAAAAAATTTGGTTTTATAAAATTAATTCATACATTTACTCCGCAAACCCATATTTGAGAAACTATTTTAGCGGACGCTTTTGGTTGACATTAAATCATCAATCATCAACAATCAAGAGCACTTTTGAAATTTGCGGAACAGGGGAATGTTTTTTGAAATAGATTTAGGAGGTTTACAAACCCACTGGTTTTAAGTAAGTATAAAAGAATCAAAACCGGGTAGACACCTTAAAGAATTTTAAGCATTTATTACTGAATTATTCGGCAAAAAAATGGCAGATTCGCCAAAGAAGTTTCAATTTTATGAGTGATTACAAACCCTAATTAAAGTTGAGATGGAGCAGAACCATTTAACCATTCTTATGATTGTTGGACGCAATTTTAAGGATTCAGAAATTTTTATTACATAGTTTAGCTTGGAGCAGAAGTTAGTGTTTTTGTTTAGGATTTTTTAGTTCTTCACAAACCCACTGGATTATCGTTTTCAATCATCATCAATCCGGTAAACCAGGAAGTGTTAGAAAATCAGGCAACTGCAACTGACGTATGATGCATGCTATATTAATCTTACGCTTTTATCGAAGCTTCGATTAGAGTTTGATTTACAAACCCTAATTTAAGTTGTAATGAGACGCTTTTTATTAATTGTTCTAATCGTTGCTGGCGCTTGCAATGTTTGGGCACAGAAGCAACAACCGGAAAAACTTACTGAAGTAAATGCTCCGGAAAACATCGCTTCACAAGAGACTCGAAAATCGTTTATCCCTCCTGCAGACTTTAATCTAAAGTCGGGTGCAGTATTAAATTCTGATTTTCAGGTAGAGTTCGTAAACTTCCCCGAAAATGCTAAATCCGCATTTTTGTATGCCATTTCAATTTACGAAAATCTTATTTCGTCACCCGTGCCGATTAAGGTTCAGGCAAATTGGGAAACTCTGGGAACGAATGTATTGGCATTAACAAAACCCTCGTCGTTCTACAAGAATTTCGATGGAGCACGTTTGGCTGATGTGTATTATCCGGTGGCCTTGGCTGAAAAACTTGCTGAAAAGGAGTTTAATGGTTCAGAGGCGGATATCATTTGTACATTTAATAAAAATATTAACTGGTATAAAGGAACCAATGGTGACGGTCCATCCGACGAATACGACCTGGTTACCGTTGCGTTGCATGAAATAATTCATGGTCTTGGTTTTTCAGGATTTTTTAATGTGGAGAACGGAGAAGGGAATCTAAAAAACTCGAATGGAGTTCCGAGTATTTACGATGTATATATTTACAATTCGCTTAATCAGAAGGTGGCAGATGAGAATACTTTCGCTATTCCTTCCGCAGCACTAAAAAACCAATTGGTATCGCAAGCTTTATTGTTAAAAAGCAACAATGAGCAAACCAAACAAAACATTTATGCCCCTTCCAGCTGGAATTCGGGAACCAGTATTTACCACTACAATGAAAGTGGTTACGCAAAAGGAGATGCAAATGCATTAATGAGTCCTTATATTTTCAAAGGAGAAGCGATTCATCATCCAGGCGATAAAACTTTAGCCTTGTTGGCCGAGTTTGGATGGAAATCATTAAGTATCGAAGGTGCAGAGATTAAAGATTTTGAAGAAACATGTGAGAAACTTCCAGTTTCGGTGCAGGTTAACAGTGAGTTAGATATTGATATGTCATCGGTAAAAATCACTTATTCAACCGATAAATTTGCAACCTCAAAAACCGAAACGCTGGCATTTAATCGTACTTCCAATCAGTTTGAAGGCGAAATAACGTTGAATAACCAAAAAGGTAAAATTCAATATTATTACGAGGCCACATCAACTAACAGCATTAAATTTACTTGCCCCGACAGAGCTCCGGAACGTATTTATAGTTTTTCGATTGGTCCCGATTACTATCCACCAGTTTTAAAACACAATCCTGAAAAATTGGTCGCCACTGCACATCCTGTTCTCGATTTGAATGCAATAGCCACTGATAATGTTGGAATTGAAGCCGTAACAGTTGAGTTCCGAATTAATGGCGCAGTGAAAGAGCAGGTGGCCTTAAATAAAAAAGCAACCGATTTGTATGGTGGTCAGGTAGAATTACCTTTCGGATTAACTGACAACGATGTGGTAGAATACCGGATTCTGGCTCAGGATAATACGGCCAGAGGTAACAAAAGATTTGCACCTGCCACCGGATATTATACTGTAGATGTTTTTGAATCGCAAAAACCATTAACCGGTTACTATTCAAACTTCGATTCAGAAAACAGTGATTTTGAAATTTCAGATTTTGAAATGAACAAACCGGAAGGTTTTTCAAGTGGAAACTTGCACACAATCAATCCTTATCCCGAATCAAGTATCGAGAACGAAAAATATAATCTAATCGCTCAGTTGAAGTACCCGATTATTCTTGAAGAAAACGGATTGATGACCTTTGATGAGGTGGTATTGGTTGAACCAGGAGAAAAGGGTACTACATATACTGAAGAAATGTTTTGGGATTTTGTAATTGTTGAAGGCAGTAAAAACAACGGTAAAAGTTGGTTGCCTGTTACGGAAGGTTACGATTCAGGAGTTGATGAATTATGGACTTCATACTTTCAGAATACACTAAAAAGTACGGTTTCGGAGGCCAATGGACAGGAAAATATGTTTCTTACCCAAACCATTGATTTAACTGATAATACAGAATTTGAAGCTGGAGATACTGTAATTTTCCGTTTTCGTTTGGCATCTGACAAGGCTGTAACAGGTTGGGGTTGGGCCATTGATAATTTGAGTATACAGGAAATGACTACTGCTGCTAATGATATTGAAGCAGAAGCTGAGGTAGCGATTTATCCCAATCCATTCAAACAAAGTATATATGTGGAAGGCTTTACAGCCGAAGATCTTTCGGATGTTGAGATAATTGTTACTGATTTGTATGGAAAAACTGTTTTCCGCGAAACAAGATATGATGCGAGTTATAATCGCAAAATGAAAATTGACCTGCCAAACGTTGCTCCGGGAATTTACATGGCATGTATTACAGATAATCACTCGAACACGATAACCCAAAAAATTATTAAAAATTAAGAATATGGAAACTCTATTGATGATTGGATTTGTTGCCGCATTTTTAGGTCTGGTAACCTCAGTTGTAGTTTTATACAGATTATTAACAGACAAGAATGCTGGACGGCTAAAATATTAGCAACTGGCATAATGATGAGTGTTAGCAGTTGTGGTTAGCCCAAAATGAAATTATTAAGGAATAAAAATTATAAAAAAACAATTATGGAAACTTTATTAATGATCGGATTTGTTGCAGCACTGGTAGGTTTGGTTACTTCGGTAGCGGTATTGTACAAATTACTAACTCATAAAAAAACACACCGGCTGGAATTTTAATCATAGCCAAAGGTTTTTTATGGAAAAACTATCAATTGAATAGAAAATGGATAACATTAAAACATAGAGCTATGGAAACTTTATTGCTGATTGCATTTTGTGTGGCACTTGTAAGTTTTGGTGCTTCAACGGTAGTTTTATACAAATTATTGACTGAAAAGAAAGCGCATAGGTTAGAATATTAGATGATTGATATTGCAACCTTAAATTAGGAGATGCCGGAATTTATTCCGGCATTTTTTTATGCGAAACATTAAAATGATGGTAATACTATTTGACATTCTTGATCTAAATTCGAACTTTTGTCTGCGATTCAAGTTATGATACAAATAATTTTATATTGATGAAGAAACTGTTACTATTTATTCTCATTTTTAGTGCCATTCCCATAGTTGTAAATGCACAGGAAAGAGTATATAAACGAGGAGTAAAAATATCCCATCCGGTTTGCTATGCTTCGGGGAAAGTGGAGAAGGCAAGAATACCACCACCTAAAGATTTCTTATTGAAATCAGGAGAAAATGCAACCAGTAATATTGATGTAACTTATATTGGTTTTACTGAAGAAGCAAAAAAAGCTTTTGCTTATGCAGTAAGTATTTGGGAAGGCCTGATAGAGTCTGACATGCCTATTCGTATGAAAGCCGTTTGGAGTAGTTCGCTTGATCGAAATGTTTTGGGAAGTTGTGGTCCTGAAACCTATTACACCGATTTTAAAGACATTCCTGTTGAAGGACGATATTACCCCGTTGCAATTGCCGAAAAAATAGCAAAACAGGAATTGAATGGTGAGTCGAGATATGATATGGTTGCAAATTTTAATAAAAATATAGAATGGTATTTTGGAATCGATATGGAATGTCCGGATGACAAGTACGATTTTGTTTCGGTTGTTCTGCACGAAATTACACATGGCCTGGGTTTTACCGGTTTTTTCGATGTGGATGATAATTTGGGGTATTATGGCTTTTATGAATATGGTGATGCCACTTCCTTCGATGAATTGGTTCATGATTCTGTTTCAAGACAGTTGGTAAATACTTCTTTTTACGATAATCTATCGACTGGACTTAAAACGGTTCTGGAATCCTCGAATCTGGTAGCGAAAAGTCCTGTGGCCAGTAAAAGGAACAATGGGAATTATCCATCGTTATATGCTCCAGGTTCATTTGATAGTGGATCCAGTGTATATCATTTAAACGATGCAACTTATCCGTTTGGCAACGACAATTCTTTAATGACACATGCTGTCGGAAAAGCCGAAGCAATACATGATCCCGGGCCACTTTCCCTTGGAATAATGGATGATATTGGATGGCGCAATATTTTCATTCGTTTCGAACCTCCCAAAGACATAGAAGAGATTAAACCCATCTCATTCGATATTTTTTTGGAAAGCGATTACGAAATTGATTCCAGGACCCTGAAAGTGATTTATTCAACCGATGGCTTCACATCGCATACCGATACGCTGTTGTTAGGCGCTGCCGAAACTGGAGGTTATTATAATGCATTTATAATTCCTGAAAGTGGCATCGATAGCATCAGTTATTACATTCAGGCAGGAGATGTTATGGGGCGGCTGAAAACTGCACCAACTTCTGCACCCAAAAAATTTTACAGTGTAAATATTGGTCCTGACAATGAAAAACCGGTAATCTCTCACACGCTGCCAGCTTATTTTTTGTTGAGGGGACTACCGATGTCGATAACTGTTCAGGCCAACGACAACTTTGGAATTGATACAGTGTATGTGGAGTATTCTATTAATGGTGTTGAACAGCTTCCCTTTGGACTCTCGAAGGATGCAAATAATTATTATTCCGGTGTTTTTACCGCAGATATTGCGACCTTAAGTGACGGAGACAAAGTTGAATATGTCATTTTTGCACAAGATAGCTCAGCAGCACAAAACAGTTCAAGGTTACCGTTGGCAGAAGAAAGGTTTAACTTTACTATTCAGGAAATTTTTGATCCGGTAAGTAGTTACTCCAATGATTATAATCAAGTTAATTCAGATTTTGTACTCAGCGATTTTAGTGTATATACTGCAACTGATTTCGCAAACGGAGCCTTGCATAGTGCGCACCCTTATACTAGTCCCGAAGATGATAACAAAGAATTTAATTTCACAACCTTCTTAAAATACCCTATAATTTTGAAAGAAGAGGGTACTATGAGTTTTGACGAGGTAGTGTTGGTGGAACCAGGTGAAGCATTTTCGAAGTATGGCGACGATGATTTCTGGGATTATGTAATTGTTGAAGGAAGCAAGGATCATGGCGAAACCTGGAAAGAAATTACAGACGGGTACGATTCAGGAGCTGAAACGCTTTGGAAAGTCAGTTATAATGCAGATATCGTTGATCAGGTTTCGCAAACTGCAGGTACTTCAGAGATGTTTTTTAACCGCGAAATAGATTTATTTGAAAAAGATAATTTTGCTGTAGGAGATACTGTATTAATTCGCTTTCGTATCTATTCCGATCCCTATGCATCGGGTTGGGGGTGGGCGATTGATAATTTGATAATTCAACAGCCGACGGCCACCAGTAATAAAACGCTCGCTGGTGGAAAGGTAAAAGTTTATCCAAATCCATTTAATAATTCAATTATGATAGATATGGATACTTTTGATAAAACCACCGATATTCAAATCGAAGTATATGATATGTTTGGGCGGGAAGTACATTCGCAACTGCAAAAGGATGTTTTTGGTGGACTTAAAGAAAGCATTGATCTGGCTCATTTAAACAAAGGAATGTTTCTTATTAAAATCAGTGAAAACGGGAAAACGCTTCTGTCTAAAAAGTTAGTTAAAAACTAATTTAATGTAACTTTACTTTGTTTTCTTAATGAAAAACGGGTGAAAAATTTCATTTTAAAAATATATCTCTATATTTGCTGCCATAAAATCAGATAGTGATGACAAGTTTTAACAACAACTATTTCTACTTTTATTTTTATTATGGACCGGAACCCGGGATCAAAAAGTAGGATATTGTTTAAATTTAAGATATTATACAGAAAGGTCTCGAAAAAATTCGGGACCTTTTTTTATATTAAAAAATTAGTAAAAACATAAACAGATTATGAGAATAACAATAATAGGACTTGGTTTAATTGGTGGTTCAATTGCCAAAGATCTGCGAAAATCGGGATTTGGATCTGAGTTTATTGGTGTTGAAGCAAATGAAGAACATGCAAAACAAGCTCTGAAGATTGGCCTCGTAGACCGCATTGAAACCCTTGAAGTTGGGGTTAAAAATACCGATCTGGTGATAATTGCTATTCCTGTAAACAAGGTTTTGGAAGTGTTGCCCAAAGTGCTTGATTTAATCGATAGTGGTACAACTGTAACCGATATGGGATCAGCTAAAAAATACCTCGTCAATTCGGTGGCAACACATAAACGTCGTAAGAATTTTGTTCCTGCTCATCCCATGTCGGGCACCGAGAATTCCGGGCCAAATGCTGCGCTGGAAGGCTTGTTTAAAGGCAAAATAACCATTTTGTGCGACCAGGAGGATTCTGGGCCACAGCATGTCGCTTTGATCGAGAAAATGTTTCAGAACCTTGGAATGGATATAGCGTACATGACTTCGGATGAACAAGATCACAGTACGGCTTTTGTTTCGCACCTGCCTCATGCTGCAGCATACGCATTGGCAAATGCGGTTCAGGCAAAAGAAGACCGAAATATTATTTTCGATTTGGCGAGTGGGGGATTCAGATCAACTGTGCGATTGGCAAAAAGTTCTGCTTCTATGTGGCATCCCATCTTTCAACAAAACCGACAGTATGTTGTTGAATCGCTAAATGTATATATCAAACATCTTATTGAATTTAGAGATTGTATGAGAGATGAAGACGATAATAAAATGCTGGCTTTAATTGAAAATGCTAATAATATAAGAGGAATACTTGACGGAGAGAATCCTCATTTCGTGAAGAACGAAGAAAAATTAACAAAACTTTATACAAAAAAATCATGACAGTAAAACTCGACATTAACCCGATTAAGGCGTGGTTGCCAAATATCGATAATCCGTTGCTGATTGCAGGTCCCTGCAGTCTGGAGTCGGAAGAACAAGCGTTGGAAACAGCCAGGTTGCTGGCACAGGACAAACGTGTATTTGTTTTCCGCGGAGGCGTTTGGAAGCCAAGAACAAGACCGGGAAGCTTCGAAGGAGTAGGGTCGATCGGTTTAAAGTGGCTTCAGAAAGTAAAAGAAGAGACTGGTTTACCGGTTGGTACCGAAGTTGCTAATGCACAACATACCGAGGAGGCTTTGAAAGCCGGATTAGATGTAGTTTGGATTGGAGCACGATCGACTGCCAGCCCATTTGTTGTTCAGGAAATTGCAGATGTTGTGAAAGGCAGCAATGCTGTGGTAATGGTAAAGAATCCGGTTAACCCGGATGTTCAATTATGGATGGGTGCGCTTGAACGAATCTCGCAGGCAGGTATTAAAAATATTGTGGCCATTCACAGAGGGTTTACCCCATTCCGTGAAACCAAATACCGAAATTACCCGAATTGGAAGACTTTTATAGAATTAAAGAGGAATATGCCTAATCTTCCAATAATTTGCGATCCAAGCCACATAGCCGGAACCCGCGAATATTTACTTGAGATCTCGCAAAAAGCATTTGATATGGGTATGGACGGTTTAATGGTAGAATCTCACAGAGATCCGTCTTGCGCTATGAGTGATGCGTCGCAACAACTTACTCCGGCCGATCTTGGCAAAATGCTTGATAAATTGGTAATTAGAAATGAAAATGCCAATAATCCTGATTTTGAAAATCAACTTGATGTGTTACGTAACCGCATCGATGCTATCGACTCAGAGCTACTTGAAATGTTGGCTTCGAGGGTTGAAATTGTGAAACAAATTGGTCAGTATAAAAGAGACAATAATGTAACCGCTCTTCAAATTAACCGTTGGACTCAATTAATGGAGAACCGGGTTGGTTTAGGTAACAAACTGAATTTAAATGACACTTTTGTAAAAATTCTTTTCCAGTTAATTCATGAAGATTCAGTTCGTATGCAAACTGAAATTATGGATGCTGAAAAATAAGAAAGAAAATTATGGATGCCCCGTTGATTAGTTTCTTCGGGGCATTTTTATATCAAAAAAACGGATACTATTTTAATCTAATGTTTCTATTTAGCCTTTAGTTTTCGTTCAGTTTTTGAATAATTCTTGAGAGCCCTTTTTTCATTGCCAACTCAATCGCTTCGTATTTGGGAAGTTCTTTTCCAATAAAAATAAAAAACAGGGCCAGTTGCTCATCGTTCAGTTCAGAGTAAACCATATGTTTGTTTAAACGATAAGATTCGCGAAGTAACCGTTTAATCCGGTTTCGGGCAATGGCGCGTTTAAAGTTTCTTTTGCTTGCAGTAAAACCTGCTTGAGACTTAACTCCTGCTGTTAAATCCGTTTTCAGGAAAACCATTTTTATGGGGTATTGCAAAATAGAATCGCCTTCGGCAAACAGTTTGTCGATGATTTTTTTACTGCTGAGCCTTTCTTTTTTCGTCAGCGAAAAGCTTTTTTCTTTCGCGGTATTTCCGGGAATAGTATTCATTTAAACAAGAAAAAAGGCCATCCATCAATTGACAGACAGCCTTTAAAAGTATATATAATTTCTTCTTTGTCTACTTATTTTTCTTAATATATTGCTCCAGTGCCATCGTCATTGATGGAGCTTGTGCCGTCGGCGCCTGAATGTCTAAACGCAAGCCGGCTTCTTGAACTGCTTTTGCGGTTGCCGGCCCAAAGCATGCTATACGTGTTGAGTTTTGTTCAAAATCGGGAAAGTTTTGGTAAAGCGACTTAATACCCGATGGGCTGAAGAATACCAGAACATCGTACTTGATATCTGCCAAATCGGAGAGATCGGCACTTACAGTACGATACAAAATTGCCTTTGTATAGGTATAACCTTCCTGATCAAGCAACATCGGAATCTCTTGTTTGTGAATATCCGAAAGTGGCACCAGGAATTTTTCATCCTTATGCTTTTTCATCACGTTAACAAGATCAGTAAACCTCCCGTCCGCATAGAATATTTTTCGCTTCCGATATACAATATACTTTTGCAGGTAAAAGGCAGTTGCCTCTGAAATACAGAAATACTTCATTGAGTCCGGCACGGTTAAACGTAAGTCCTGTGCAATTCTGAAAAAATGATCAATTGCAGTACGGCTGGTAAAAATTACCGCTGTGTGATCAAGAATCTGAATCCGGGTCTGACGAAACTCTTTAGCAGGAACACCTTCAACTTGAATGAAGGGCCTGAAATCAATCTTTAAACTGTTCTTTTCGGCCAATTCGAAATAAGGCGATTTGGCGGTACTCGGTTCTGGCTGTGATACTAAAATGCTCTTGACTTTCAAAATTGTTATGCTTTTAATGAAACATTCCCCTTCTCATTCAACTACTACTACTTTATAAATTAAAAGCAAGGGTAAAAATTCAAGGGTACAAAGGTACAAAAACAGATAAAATATAGAAAATTGTTTTTTTAATAAAATGAAAATACCTCGCTGAAGTAATATTAGATTGGATGATATTAAGATTGCTATCCCCGCAAATACTATGAACACTGGTGTTTTGGTCGGTGCGAAAGATATCAGAATTACAATAGGAAGTAATAATAATCCTGTCGAACGGTTAAAATTATCCATATTGAACAGGTACTCACGGGTTTCGTTACGGGCTTCAAACAGCGATCCAAGCATTAAATACATCAGCTTTTTTACATAGAAATAGAGTAAAACAATCCCTAGTATCATAAAAAAATACGATGGGCTGGGTACTGCATTTTCCCATTTTAGCAGATGAAGTATCTGAAAAACAAAAATGGATAATGAAATATAAAAAATGGCTTCCAAACGAAATGCCCCGTGAAAAACAGGATAGTTCTTCTCTTGCAACATGCGCACCGAGGTGGAATAATTGAACAAGGAAAGAAACAAGTGTCCCATGTATTTTGCGTAGGCAACACGAATTGACGCAAAAAGAACAATGCCGAAAAATATTAAAAGGGTCAGCCAATCGGTGCCGGTAGTGTTGCGCAAACGAATAGGTAAAACAAAACCCGGATCAGGTTTTTCAGATTGGATAAAATTTACGTCGGTCAGAGGTGTGATATATTTCGAATTGTTAATCAGTAGTTTATTTTCTTGCAGAATTCTCCAGTTCCGGATCTGATCAGGCGTATATGTTTTTTTTTCAGACAGTTCAGCAGCTTGTTCACGTTCCGGAATATCCAGAATGGAAGCCGGCTTTTTACGACTGACAACACTTTTCAACTCTCTGTTTTGAGGAGCTTGGTTAATAAGGTTTTTTACCTTAACCGTATCTTGCTGATATGTTACAATTACATCCATCTTCTGACGGGGACAAAGATAATAAATTCCAAATCGCAAATTTGAGATTTGGAAATTGTATTTTGCTGCTTATTTTCGTACATGATTTATCTGGCACCATTACAGGGTTTTACTGATTTTGTTTACAGGAAAGCATATGCCCGGATTTTTAAGGGGGTTGATGCTTATTTTATTCCTTACATTTCAATGAAAAAGGATACTATCCTTTCGAAATACGCGAAAGAAATTGCCGTGATTAATAATCCGCAAGCAAGGGTTATTCCGCAAATTTTACCGGGCAACAGTAACGAAATGGTACTTATGGCGAAACAGTTGAAAGATATTGGCTACAATGAAATAAATCTCAATCTTGGCTGCCCTTATCCCATGGTAACAAATCGCGGAAAAGGTTCGGGCTTATTGCCTTATCCTGATAAAATTGAATCGATTTTAACTTCGTATTTTGAAAAATGGAATAGCGGACTTTCAGTAAAGCTTCGTGCCGGATTACAATCGGCAAGTGAAATGGAGCAAATTATTCCGGTGCTGAATAAATTCCCGTTGAAAGAAGTAATTCTTCATCCACGAATTGCAAAACAACTGTATGGGGGAACCATACTCGATGAAACTTTTCTGGCAGCTTACAAAGACTTAAAACTTGAGCTGGTTTTTAATGGAGATATTTTTACTTTTTCCGATTATAAAAAACGTAAGCAGCAATTTCCTGCAACTGATAAATGGATGTTGGGTCGTGGAATTTTAATGAATCCATTTCTGCCTTCTGAAATAAACGAAATTGACTTAACACTGGAAATAAGGCGTGAAAAATTGCTCGATTTTCATCGGTTAATGTTGGAAAGCTACCTGGAAATAATGGATAACGAGGGTAACGCATTGAATAAAATGAAACAGTTTTGGTTTTATTTTAGCTACAATTTCCCAAATCCAGCGAAAGCTCTGAAGCATATTAAAAAATCAAAGAATATATTGCAATATAAATCCGAAGTCAAAAAAATATTTTATCACTTATATTAGTTGGCCGAACAGTTTTCCCGCTCGTATTTACCCATTAAATCCATGAGTAAATACATTTCTTTTACTTCATTTTCATTTTTTGGAGCCACGCAGATCTCAAGAAACCTGTTCATCGCATTTCTGTAATCGTCCTCTGTTTCTATCTCGTAATTCATAAAACCTAGTGTGCGTCTAACCAATTATCTGCTGCATTACTTTCAACAGTTAATTGAACACCAATGTTCACTACCTGCTCCATTTCGGTTTTAACTAATTTTTGTACCTGTTCCAATTCGGGTTTGTAAACGTCGAAATTCAGTTCATCGTGCACCTGTAAAATCATTTTCGATTTTAGGTTTTGTTCTTCCATTTTCCGATGAATATTAATCATGGCCAGTTTAATAATATCGGCTGCCGAACCCTGAATTGGAGCGTTTATTGCATTTCGCTCGGCCATACCACGAACAACCGCATTTGCCGAATTAATGTCGTTCAAATAGCGCTTGCGTCCTTTTATGGTTTGCACATATCCCTGGTTTCGGGCCAGTTCAATTTGTTTGTCCATAAATTGTTTAATCTTCGGGAAATTATCGAAATAGCCGTCGATTAATTCTTTGGCTTCGGTTCGCGGAATATTCAGCCGTTGCGAAAGACCAAAAGCTGAAATTCCGTAAATAATACCAAAGTTGGCGGTTTTTGCTTTTCGGCGCATGTCCGAATCCACTTCGCTGAGCGGTACCTGGTAAATTTTTGACGCAGTTATGGCGTGAATATCTTTGTTTTCGTTAAAAGCACGCAGCATTTCCTCGTCCTCGCTAAGTGCCGCCATAATTCGTAGTTCTATTTGCGAGTAGTCAGCCGAAAAGAAAGTGTGTTCATCGTCGGAAGGTATAAATGCTTTCCTTAGTTCGCGACCATTTTCTGTGCGAATTGGAATGTTTTGCAGGTTGGGATTTACCGAACTTAACCGGCCAGTTGCTGCAATTGCCTGGTTGTAAGAAGTGTGTATTTTCCCTGTTTTTGGATTTACCAGCAGTGGGAGTGCTTCAACATAAGTGGAAAGTAGTTTTTTAAGTCCCCTGAAATCCAAAACTTTTTGCACAATCGGATGGCGGTCAACCAAACGAATCAACACTTCTTCAGCAGTTGAATATTGTTTTGTTTTTGTTTTTTTTGCCTTGTTGTCGAGTTGCAATTTCTCAAAAAGAATAGGGCCCAATTGTTTGGGTGACGATACATTAAATTCTTCGCCTGCCAGTTCAATTATTTCCTTTTCGAGTTGTATAATTTGTTGGCGCAAAACAACTGCGTAGGCATTTAATTCTTCTGAATTTAATTTTACACCAGCATTTTCCATGCTTGCAAGAACCGGAATAAGTGGCATTTCCATTGTCTCGAATAACTCGCGCACTTCTGCTTTATCCAGTTCCGGGTCGAGTGCATTTTTAAGCTGTAGCGTAAGGTCTGCATCTTCGCAAGCGTAATCCATCAACTTTTCGGTAGGTACCGAACGCATGGTTATTTGGTTTTTCCCTTTTTTGCCAATCAGGTTTTCGGTTGGAACTTTTTCGTAGTTCAGATACTGCAGGCACAACAAATCCAAACCGTGTTTCATGTCGGGTTGAATTAAATAGTGCGCTATCATGGTGTCGTAAAGCGGCCCTTTTACGGGAATATTATAGTTACTCAGAATTTCAATATCGTATTTTAAATTCTGCCCGATTTTAGTCACTTTCTCATCGGCAAAAATTTCGCGAAATTCATTCATAATCATTTGTGCTTCACTGCGCTCTTTTGGCAAAGTAACACAATATGCTTCATGCTCGCGAAATGCAAACGACATACAAACTATTTCTGCAATTTGAGTATCCAATCCGGTGGTTTCGGTATCAAAACAGAATTCATTCTGTACCGAAAGTTCAGCGCGTAAACTGGCACGTTGCATTTCGTTTTCAACCAAATAATACTGATGTGGAACGGAATTGATATTTTCAGTTGATTTTGTTTCGGGTGCAGCAACTTCGGGTGTTCCAAAAAGGGTTCCCTGCATGTTCATTTCCAGTTGGGGTGCTTCACCTAAATTCAAACGCGAAATTAGCGTTCTGAATTCCAACTCTTCAAAAAGCTTTTTGAGTTCTTCTTTTTTTAGCTCTTCACGGATTAGCTTTTCTTTTTCAAATTCAATGGGTACATCCTGAATAATTGTAGCCAAAACACGCGAAAGACGCACTTGCTCTTCATTTTCAATCAAACGCTCCTTTTGTTTGCCTTTTAGTTTATCGGTATTTTGGTAAATGCCATCGATACTGCCGAACTCGGCAATCAGCTTTTGTGCCGATTTTGGTCCAACACCGGGGCATCCCGGGATATTATCGGCCGAATCACCCATTAAACCTAAAATATCGATTACTTGCTCTGCTGTTTCAATTCCAAAGCTTTCCTGTACTTCGGGCAAACCCCAAATCTCGGCATCGCCGCCTGCTTTGCCGGGTTTAAACATAAAAATATTGTCGGAAACCAATTGTGCGTAATCTTTATCCGGCGTCATCATATAGGTAGTAAAACCTTCTTTTTCGGCCTTTTTAGCGAGTGTTCCAATTACATCGTCAGCTTCAAATCCGGCTTTTTCTATTATAGGAATATTAAAGGCCTCAATAATTTTCCGGATGTACGGAATCGACTTGCGCAAATCTTCCGGCATTTCTTCGCGATGGGCTTTGTATTCTTTAAACATTTCGTGGCGAAAAGTTGGCGCCGAAACATCGAATACCACTCCAATGTAATGCGGATTTTCTTTTTCCAAAACCTGAATTATGGTGTTGGTTACTCCAAGCATTGCCGAGGTGTTTAATCCTTTTGAATTAAAACGAGGATTGCGGATAAATGCAAAATAACTACGGTAAATTAGTGCAAAGGCATCTAAAAGAAAAAGTTTTTGCTGACCGGATTCAGACATACTATTGATTGTTTTATACGTGTTTTTTATGTTGACAGAGTTCGAGAAAATGAATTCAGTTTATCTTATTTTATCAAAAATCAATTTTTCTGTTTTATTCATTGTCGGATGCAAACCACTCGGCATACGAAGTTGCAGTTTCGTATAAGCGGATGCTAAAAAGTGAAACATTTGAAGGGAGAACTTGTTGCAATTTTTCGGCAAAGTATACAACCATGTTTTCAGAAGTGGGTTGAAAATCAAGTATTATTAAACGTTCTGTCGCATTTTTCATCGACTCAATCTGCTCTTTTGGGAATAGTGGATTTATCACCAACGAATGGTCGAATACATTAATAATATTTGATTTGACTAATTTTTTCAGATTCCCGAAATCGATTACCATTCCGTCTTTGGGATGTCCCGGTTCTTTCCTTATCTCACCAAGTAAAGTTATTTCAAGATTATAGGTGTGGCCATGAATGTTTTTGCACAAACCATCGTAATTGTATAGGGCGTGTGCCATTTCAAAATGAAATTTCTTGGTAACTCTAATTATCGACATTTTAATGTTTCTTGAATTTGCAGGTGAAAGTACAGTTTTTTCGGTAATCATTTTTGAGGATCAGCGGAAAAATGAACGCAACGATTTTATTTAAATTTGCGTCTATATAAAAAACATGGTATGAATTCGAAGATTATATACTGTTTTCTTCTCTTCCTGTTTCTTGCTTCGTGTAAAAAAGAGGAGGATGATAGTGGTATTTTCGATTTTGGACAAGAAGCAGAATTCCGAATGTTTCAGGAATACTCGTCGAATGACAAAAATCTACAGTTTACCATTTTTGAAATTAACGATTCGCGTTGTCCGAATGGAGCGATGTGCGTTTGGGCCGGAGAGGTGGAAGTTAAAATTGCAATTGAAAAACCGGCTTTAGATACATTAATTCTTACTTCTCCTGATGAATTAACAGGTAATTCGGGAGTTTATACTTTTGAATTGTGTACTGTTGCTCCATATCCTGACATTGTCTCAGAGATTGAACCGGAAGACTATATTGTTTTGATGAAAATTACCAGGTACTATTAAAACCAAAGGTGTTCGGCAAGTATTTTTATTCCGATAGCTATTAAAATAGTTCCACCCAGAATTAGTGATTGGTGACTGCGTTTGGCCGAGATGTTTTTTCCAAACAACATCCCAAGCATCGATGCAACAAAAGTTACAAAACCGATAATTGCAACCGGGAAAAGAATCGGCATATCAAGAAAGCCAAAACTAAGGCCAACTGCCAGTGCATCAATACTGGTTGCGATTGACAAACCAATTAATACTCTTAATCTGAAAGGATTGAAATTGGTAAGCGAGCCATCTTTTTTAACACCTTCAACTATCATTTTTCCACCGATGAAGGCAAGGAGTCCAAAAGCAATCCAATGGTCAAAACTGGAGATAAGATCTTTTACAATTTCTCCTATAAACCATCCGAGAACAGGGAACAGTGCCTGAAAGAATGCCAAAAATCCGGCTACAATTGCTGCCTGGCCAAACTTGATTTCACGTCTCATTAAACCACACGAAACCGATACTGCAAACGAATCAAAACTTAGTCCGATGCCAAGAAATACAAATGTTATGAGTTGAGTTATCGTCATTCAATGGGCGCAAAAATACATATTTCAGAAAAATCTACAGGGTTTGAATCAATTAAAATCCGACTTATTTCAAAAAGGGTACAAAGGTTTTGTTATAACTTTGAACGTAAATCGTCGATACTAACAGATGACCACAGAAGAGTTTAAAAATAAGGTAATTCCGTTCTCGAGGAAATTATACCCGATGCTGTTCCGAATTCTGAAAGATGAAGAGGAAACGCGGGATGCTTTGCAGGATTTAATGGTGAAGCTGTGGAATAAAAGAAACGATTTAAATAACTGTACAAATCAACCGGCATATATTGTTGCCATGGCCCGTAATTACAGCTTCGATCTGGTAAAAAAGAAACGTCCTGCAAAGATTGGCAAGAACGAAGAATACAAGGTTTTAAACCTGGTTGACGAAGGTGCCAACCCGGAGATAAAGGAGAAATTTGAATGTGTACACAAGGTGATAACCGAATTGCCTGAAAAATACCGAACAGTGATCCAATTGCGCGATATAGATGGTTTTTCGTTTGATGAGATAAAGGAGATAACAGGTTTTGAGGTGCCAAACCTTCGCGTAATTCTATCGAGGGCACGGCAGAAAGTAAAAGAGGAAGTTGAAAAAATTTACGACTATGACAAAACAAAACAGTTTGTTTGAAAAATACTATAAAGGTGAAACATCGCTGGAAGAGGAGCAGGAATTAAGAGAACTGGTTCGCGGGAGTGACGAAAAATCAGCAGAGAAAGATGTTTTTGACTATTTCGACAATGAAGCCTTTCTTCCGGAAGGATTGGAGGAAGACCTCTTATCTGTCGTTGTTGAAATCCAAAAACAAAAGAAATCAATTCGAATAAGACTGTATTCTGCAATCTCGGCGGCCGCTGTAATTCTAATTGTACTCGCAGTTTTTCTGGATGCAAGGAAAACCAAAAAAACACAAATGGCTGACAACTTTTTTGTAATGGAGCAGGCACTGTTTCAGGTTTCCGAGAGTTTGCAACCGCCGCAGGAGCCTGAAGAGATGCTGGTGCTTTGGGTTGATGATGAGGTGGAAATAATTATTAATTAGAAAAGGAAATTGAGTTTCAAAGGAACTGCAGGTCTTGAAGAATTCAAAAAAGAATAGAGTAAAAACATAAAAAAGAATAGAAATGAAAAAGATACTATTAATGGTTCTGGTACTTGGAATTTCATTCCCTGTGCTGGCACAGCAATCCGGAAATTTATTTGAGCAGCTAACCGAAAAATATGCTGACAAAGATGGATTTAGTGCAAGTCGGTTAACAAAGGACATGTTCGATCTGTATTTGAGAAAGAAGAATGTGGAGGAGTCGTCGGAGGTGGCAGTTGCACTTAAAAACCTGGATAATATTCTGGTAGTTTCCGAAAGTAATGTTCAGGGATTTCCATTTGGCACCGAAAATAGTTTTGGAGTGGGTAATTCGGAAGATAAAATGAAGCCGGAAAAACGTTCGAAAGACGACTCGGATTTGATGCATCAGGAGATTTTGAACTACTATAAAAGTAATAATTATACGCTTTTTAAAACCGAGAAGCGAATGGGAGAGGACATTAAAGTCTATCTGAAGAAGAACGACAGCGGGATAAAAGCTTTGGCGCTGATCACAAAATCGTCGATGGCAACAAACCTGGTGGAGTTGCAGGGGGATATTGATTTAACAACTGTGGCCTCCTTAAGTAAAGCTATTAATTTGCGGGGATTGGAAAATTTGTATAAAATCGATAACAGCGGTCCTTATTTCGGGCAATTCCCGTCGTCCGGACATTTTGAAATGACAGAAGAGAGGATCGCTGAAATGGAAGCCCGGGCACGTGAAATAGCGGAACGACATGTCGAGCTATCAGAAGAACAGCGGGCAAAAATTGAACAGCAGGCACAGTTTCAGGCTCAAAAGCAAATGGAAATGGCTGAAAAATACCGCGAAATGGCTGAGAAATATGGCCGTCAGCCTATTTTCTTAAGTACACCAGGCGATACCAACACGGTATATTATATTAATGGGAAAAAAGTGAAGCCGGAAGACGTAAAGAAGAAGTTGCAAGATGAGGAAATAGAGCAGGTAGTAAAAAAACACGATGATAAAGAGGGGAAAACAGTGATAAAAATTACAACTAAATAGTTTTAAATTTTGCCTTTTGGGCAGAGGATGCAAACAGATATTTGATAAAAGAGAAGGGGCAAAAATCACAATTTTGCCCCTTCTTTTATATCATCTTACTATTCATTTCTATTCTAATAATTTAGAGTAGGTAACAATTAACTGAACACCGCTACCTTTAAGCGGACTCTCCAACACAACACGGTTAGCATAACTGGTTTTTCTGCCGGTGGAAAGGTAAAATCCATTATTGCCAACATCGCCTTCAATAACCCGTTGCATGTGCTGGGTAATATTAAAGCGGTATTGATAATTGCTGTTTAAATATCCACCATAAAATAACGGATTAAAGAAGTAATCTGCGGGAATCCGTTCTTCGCCGTCATCGTCAATAAATGTGACTAACAGTTGAGACGGTGGTGCAAAATTATCCTTGTCTGTTACAATAGTGTCAACCTGAAATACGAGCTCAGCTTTGTTGATTGCTGTATTGGTCGAATCTTTCCAGTTTTCAAGTCCTTCAATGTAAAATTTCGATTTTAATCCTCCGGTTGGCTGAATGTATAAATATTCGTCCATTACAACTTCCTGGTTCAGGTTTCCTTCAAATACAGTTCCTGTATAATCGTGTTCAATACTGTTCACGCGAGCACTGTATGGAGTAATTATAAAAGCACGCGACAAAGTATCCGCATCTTCCTCCGGATCCAGTTCTTTTTCAATATTCTCGTCGTTATTGTAATATACCACTAACGCTGAGCCCTGAAAAGAACTGCTGGATGCCGCTTCCAGTTTGATCATGTTGCCAACCGAGCCATTAAGCTTCTCTGCTTCAATATATAATCCTTTGAAAAACTTAAGGAATACATCGTTGCTTATAAGTGACAGCGAATCAAGATTAACGAGCTTTTCTCCCAGCGAATTGTCCAAAGGAATACTAATTAACTGATAAAGTGTGTCTGTTTCTGTTGAATCCATCTTGACTTTTGCCAGGTAATCAATCTCACCCAGAACATTATCGTAGGCCATCGATTTTAAATCAATATCCTGTGTGTAATCGGTATAAGGATCAATCGACTCTGCCATTTCGTATACTTTCAGGTGTTGTGGCGTAATTGTATCGCCATATACCGTACGAAAGTATAAAAACAGCCTGACAGAATCGGGAACAGGATTTGTTCCAAATGCAGGATAAGAACTAAGTCTGAACTGGGCAGCAAAATTTATATGTGAGCTTCCAAAAACAGGATCGTTTAAACTCCCAAGTAAACTTGTGCCCCCGCTGCTTATTAGTCCGTCTTCAGTATGTGTATAAGCCGAAATGTCATCTTTTATAACAACGTTTTTTACGTTTATCAGATCTTCGCCCGGTAACATTTCAAAACCCAGATCATTTCTGTTATCACAAGCAGTAAAAGCTACGGCTAATAACAACATGCCTGCAATTACACGTAAATTTTGCTTAATATTATTTTTCACCAATTTTCTGATTTATTAAATTCGATACTCTTGTTGTGTTTTTTCTACTACGTTTCACAAACGTATGAAAAATCAACGAGAGCTTTCTGAATTCATTGTATAATTGAACTATTTAAAATAAATATTGATTTTTTTACGAATACGGAACACTATACTTTGTCGTAAAAATCGTTATACGAATCAATGTAAGTTTCTTTAGGCTGGAAGTCTAAGAACATCTTGCCCGATTCGGCGATGTATTTTTTAACACCTGCATTAATTGTCTCTGTTCCCTGAATTACAGCATCTGAATAATCGATAGCAAGTTTATTCACATTCTCGTATGTTGGATCCTGAATAATAGAAACATCTTCTTTTGTAATGCCATCAAGCAATAGTTTTTCGTTAAAATTGCTGTCAAGCGTATTTTTAAAATCATCGTCGTAGGCCGAGTAAACCACTTTTGAGTTTGCAAAAAGCGGATCGTTATAATAATACTTTTTAATGTAAAGCGGAACCAATGATGTTAACCAGCCATGGCAGTGGATGATATCCGGAGCCCAACGCAATTTAATAACTGTTTCCAGTACTCCACGGGCGAAAAATACAGCACGTTCGTCATTGTCTTCAAACTCCTTCCCATCGGCATCGTTTAAGACAAACTTTCGCTGAAAATAGTCTTCATTATCGATAAAATATACCTGCATACGAGCAGCCTGGATAGAGGCAACTTTTATGATAAGCGGGTGGTCGGTATCGTTAATTACAAGGTTCATACCCGACAAACGAATTACTTCATGCAATTGGTTACGTCGCTCATTTACACAGCCATAACGGGGCATAAATGTTCTAATTTCTCTACCTCTTTCCTGAACGCCCTGAGGTAAGTAACGGGCAATTTCCGACATTTCACTTTCAGGTAAATACGGTGTAATTTCTTGTGAAATATAAAGGATTCTTTTCTTTTCCATGAACCAAATGTGCAGTTAAAAACAGGGTGCAAAAGTAATAAAAATAAACGAAAATTCAAGTTAAGTTCGTTAGCTTCAGTTACTATAGTTGTTTTTTTCGATGTTTTAACAATTAAATTTATTTACTTTGCAGCCGCAAAAATTGGGGTATGATCTTGGTTAAAACATTAGAAGATTTACGTCGAGAGCTGGACAGTTTCGACAAGGCTGAAACCGTTGGTTTTGTGCCAACTATGGGGGCTTTGCATCAAGGGCATTTGTCGCTTGTAGCAAAAGCTGTGGAAGAGAATCCGCATGTAGTTGTAAGCATTTTTGTGAACCCGACACAGTTCAATGATCTTAAAGATTTGGAACGTTATCCGCGTACACTGGCAAGGGATATGGAATTGTTAAAACCTACGGGTTGTTCCATTGTTTTTGCTCCCAATGCAAAAGAAGTATACCCTGAACCCGATTTACGAAAATTTAACTTTGGAAAATTGGAAGAAGTAATGGAAGGCGCACATCGCCCGGGACATTTTAATGGTGTGGCACAGGTGGTTAGCCGGTTGTTTGACATGGTTAAACCCGATAAATCGTACTTCGGACTAAAGGATTTCCAGCAATTGGCGATTGTTAAAAATATGGTAAAACAATTACAACTTCCGGTTGAAATTGTACCTTGCGCCATAATTCGCGAAGAAAGTGGTTTAGCCATGAGCTCGCGGAATGAATTATTGACTAAAGAACAGCGGGAAAATGCTTCAGTAATTTCAACAACATTATTTAAGGCGAAAGAACTAATGGGGCAAAAATCCGTAGAAGAACTGACCGGGTGGGTTGTTGATGAAATCAACAAAAATCCATTTCTAGATGTTGAATATTTTGAAATTGTTGACGACGAGCAACTGCAACCAGTTAAAAGCTGGAACGAAGAAAGTACCAAGGTTGGATGTGTTGCTGTGTTTTGTGGCAAAATAAGACTAATTGACAACCTTGTTTTTAATTAAGAAAAAGCAACGTTATGCAAATTGAAGTTTGTAAATCGAAAATACATAAGGTAACCGTTACCGAAGCAAACCTGCAATATGTGGGGAGCATAACCATTGATGAAGATTTAATGGATGCAGCCAACCTGATTGAAAACGAAAAAGTTCAGGTGGTAAATATTAATAATGGCGAACGTTTAGAAACATATGTTATTAGAGGGGAGCGGGGAACCGGAACAATCTGTCTGAACGGACCCGCTGCACGTAAAGTCGCAGTTGGCGATGTAGTAATAATAATTTCGTATGCTTTAATGGATTTTGAAGAGGCCAAAACGTTTAAGCCCAGCCTTATTTTTCCTGATATTGAGACCAATACGGTAGTTTGAAAAGTAATAAAATATAAAAGATAGTACCTCGTGGTTTTATTAAGCCACGAGGTTTTTTTATTTATGTTCGAAATCTATTCATCGTATTTCAAAGCGATCCATTCATTGCTCATGCTACTTTATATAGCAGAAGACCGAAGATATTCCCATTGGCAATAATCTTCGGCCTTCTGTTTTCGAATAACCAGTAACAACACCCTCGAATGTTATCGGCAGGCTGTTATTTTATATAGTATTAATATGTACCGTTTGCCTTAATCCACGCGCAATGTCGATTCCAAACGAATATTATCGGATGCGGAACCAATCATGAGCTTAAAACTTCCCGTTTCAACAACTCGTTTCAAATTTCGGTTTACTATCGATAAATCATCCTCCGTAATAGTAAAGCTCAGTTCTTTTTCCGTTTGTTTTTTCAGAAAAATACGTTTAAAATGTTTGAGCTGTTTCATGGGTTGTACCATCGAAGCATATTCGTCTCTTAAATACAGTTGAGCCACTTCATCGCCATCGTAGTTTCCGGTGTTTTTTACCACAAAAGAAACCTTGAACTTATCGTTTGCCAATTTTTCTACCTTTAAGTTTTTGTATTCGAATGTGGTGTAGCTTAGTCCGTAGCCAAACGGGTATAGCGGAGTAGCCGACAGCTCGACATAGTTATGAGCATTCGGATTTTTCTTGTTGTAATAAATCGGTACCTGCCCAACGTTGCGGGGTACGGTTACCGGTAAACGACCGGCCGGGTTATAATCGCCAAACAGAATGTCGGCAATTGCGTTTCCTCCTTCTTGTCCCGGATACCATGCATTTAGCAGGGCATCTGCATTTTCATCAGCCCAGTTCATGTTTAAAGGACGTCCTTCAATGTAAACCACAATTAATGGTTTGCCTGTGGCTTTTACGGCCCTTAATAAATCCATTTGATACCCGAGCAGCCCCAGTGTTGCACGGTCAAAACCCTCGCCGCACTCCATATCGCTTACGGTAGTGGAAGAGGCTACTGCTGCTCCGGTTTCTTTGTAACTGGTTTTAAAGTCGCGGGCGCTCGATCCTCCAACAGCAACAACTATAACATCGGCATTTTTTGCCGCGGCAACCGCCTCTTCAATATTTTGCCAGGTGGTATCTCTAATAGAACAACCTTTTACATATTCAACATTTTTGGCTCCTATTTTAGTAGAAATTCCGTCGAGAATTGTTTTTACATTACTGTCCTCCTGGGGAGCTGTATAGTCGCCCAGCATATTGTAACGGTTGTGTGCATTTGGGCCAATTACGGCAACTTTACCAATGTTCTTATCCAAAGGAAGTAGGTTGTTTGTATTTTTTAGTAACACAATGGCTTGCTGGGCCGCTTTTCGGGCTATGGTAATGTTGGCTTCATTTCGTACTTCTTGTTTTGCTTTCAGAGGATCGACATAGGGATTTTCAAACAAACCCATTTCGAACTTTAAACGAAGTACACGGTATGCAGCCGAATCGATCAGATCTTCTTTAATCTTCGACTCTTTGGCAGCAGCAATTAGTTTGGTATACGCATCGCCGCCCAAATCCACATCAACTCCGGCTTCTAGTGCCAGCACTGCTGCATCTTGAATAGTAGGTGCTACATAGTGGCTGCCATGAATGCCTTCAATACTATATAAATCAGAAACTGAATATCCCGAAAAATTCCAGTCGTTTTGCAGAATGTCGCGGTATAGATACGAATTTGCAGTACACGGAATTCCATCAATTGAGTTATACGAGGTCATTACTGATAAGGCTCCTGCATCGATGGCAGCTTTAAATGGTGGAAGAAAATTCTGGTGTAACTCATGCATGCCAACCGAAGAGGCATTCCCGTTTTGGCCACTTTCAGGAACGCCATAAGCCACAAAATGTTTCAGGGTAGAAATTACACTGTTTTCATTGCTCAAGTCTCCTGCGCCTTCTCCTTTTACCATGGCAGCTCCAAGTTTTGCCGATAAAACCGGATCTTCGCC
Organism: Draconibacterium aestuarii; assembly: GCA_026671195.1. GTDB lineage: Bacteria > Bacteroidota > Bacteroidia > Bacteroidales > Prolixibacteraceae > Draconibacterium > Draconibacterium aestuarii. The sequence goes on from JAPOHD010000027.1 coordinate 317,046, forward strand.
AAATGTTTCCTCTACTCTTGACCATCGTGGATCGCGCGCCAAATCAAGCACCGGACCATAGGCAATATGGGCGCCCTGTAACCGAATTTCATTAGCCATAACGGCTCCAACTTCGGTTAAAAGGTCTTCCGACCAGCTGGATGCCAGGGCAATTCCTGTAGGAAAAACAGTAGTTCCAATGGCCATGTGTCCGTGTGGACTTTCTTCGGCAAGAAAAATAGGAATTCCAAGGCGGGTTTCTTCAATACAATAACGCTGCAGTGCATTTCCGGCTTTGGCTGCCATTTCCGGATTTAGTCCATTGTCCAGCGTTTTTCTTGTCCAGGGATCTGCCCTGTAGGTGGCCCAAAGCATACCCGTATGTTTTTTTTGCAGCTCGTTTTTAAATTTGTCTGAACAGCTCACTTCGTCCCCGTTTTGTTCATACATTTCCCAACCCATGGGGCACAGCATCTGGCCCACTTTTTCTTCCAATGTCATTCGCGAAAGAAGATCGTGTGTGCGTTCAGCAGCGCTCAGGTTTGGATTTTTATAAGGTTGTGCCTGCAAAACAAATCCGGATGCAAGCAGTGCAAAGAGCACAAAATACAAATAGCTAATTCTTATCATGACTTTTTTTGTTATACAATTTTACACAAAGAAATAAAGATATTATAAAAAAATTTAAGAAGTTCGTGTATTTATTTACCGCGACACATTTTGTTAAAACTGAAAACGTAGGTAATAATCTTGGTTCGATATAAAATACAAACACAGCTTTTGCTATTTGAGAGGATGAAGTACATAGGTAAACATATCCATTTATCGCCACAGGTAATTTAGAAGAGGAAAGATATCCGTTTTATTTCAAGATTTTATAACTACTTTTGGGCTTGAATTAACGGTTTTGAACCTTTTGAAATAAACTAAATGAACGTAGTTAGTAAATCGAAAATATTTTACGATTTTGAGTCGCTGAAGCCTTTATTGACCATTTGGAAGGGGAGTAATAATACCATTGTCTTTACAAACGGATGTTTCGACATAATACATCACGGGCATGTTGATTCTTTACAAAAATCGGCGGCTTTGGGTACACGACTGATCGTTGGTTTAAATTCTGATCAATCGGTGGAACTTTTGAAAGGGGAGAACCGTCCTGTTTTTAGTGAGCAAGCACGTGCTGAAATTTTAGCTGCCTTTGAATGTGTTGATGCAGTAATCATTTTCAAGGAGGAAACTCCGGCAGAAATCATTGCAAAAATTTTACCCGATGTTTTGGTAAAAGGTGCAGAATATAAAATTCATGAAATTGCCGGTCACGACACTGTATTGAGTAATGGAGGGAAAGTTGAAATTCTGGATCTAGTGGATGGAATTTCTACAACTGATATAATTGACCGGATAAAAAAACTATAAACAAGGTTTTGATTTCTTTGTGTTCTTTTAATACCAGAAACTTGCGCAAAGCCGGCACATGGAAATACTAAGATAATGGCCAAAACGAAAAGCATATATACCTGTCAGAATTGTGGGGCACAATCACCCAAATGGATGGGCAAATGTTCCTCTTGTGACGAGTGGAATTCCTATGTTGAGGAGATTGTTGAAAAGAAACAAAGCACAGGGAAATTGTCAGTGCAAATTTCGGGTAACCAACCCTTGACGCTGGATAAGATTGAGATGGTAAAAAACCAGCGCATTTCGGTGGGTATTGAAGAGTTCAATCGGGTGTTGGGAGGAGGAATTGTACCCGGTTCCCTAATTCTTTTAGGTGGCGATCCCGGAATTGGAAAATCAACGCTGGCACTTCAACTGGCATTGGGATTAAGCGACAAAAAGATTCTCTACATTTCGGGAGAAGAGAGTTTGCAGCAAATAAAATTACGGGCGGAACGGTTGAGCAGCAACGGCAGTTCGTGTTTGTTTTTAAGCGAAACCTCGCTCGAACATATTATTGCACATACGGAAGAGGTTCAACCCGAATTGTTGATTCTTGATTCTATTCAAACTGTATCAACCGAGTTAATTGAGTCGTCGCCAGGTTCGGTAGGGCAGGTGCGCGAATGTACATCGGCTATTCTTAAATTCGCAAAAAAGAATAATGTGGCAGTAATATTAATCGGACACATTACAAAAGAGGGAAGCCTGGCCGGGCCAAAAGTGCTGGAACACATGGTTGATACCGTTTTGCAGTTTGAAGGAGACACGAATTATATGTACCGGATTTTGCGATCGAACAAAAACCGCTTTGGCTCAACCAACGAACTGGGTATTTTTGAGATGCGCAGCGACGGATTGCGTGAAATTACAAATCCTTCGGAACAGCTGATTTCCAAAGTTAACGAAGATGTAAGCGGAACCGCAATTGCTGCAACGGTTGAAGGAGTACGACCGTTTTTAATCGAGATTCAGGCTCTGGTAAGTTCTGCTGCTTACGGAACACCGCAACGATCGTCTACCGGGTTTGATTTGCGCCGTTTGAATATGCTTTTAGCGGTTTTGGAAAAACGGGCAGGTTTTAAACTCATTGCAAAAGATGTTTTCTTAAACATTGCCGGTGGTTTAAAAATTAGCGATCCGGCCACCGATCTGGCTGTTATTTGTTCCATTCTTTCGTCGAATATAAATATTGCCATAAACCATAAAATCTGTTTTGCAGGAGAAGTGGGTTTAACGGGTGAAATACGTGCTGTAGGCCGAATTGAACAACGTATTGCCGAAGCTTCCAAACTGGGATTTAAGCGGATTTATGTGCCAACGCTAAACAAAGGATTCGATGTGAAAAATTTCGATATTGAGATTGTAAAAGTAAGCAGGGTAGAAGAGGTATTTAAAACCATTTTTGCCTGATTAAGCACACATTACGGCGGTGGTTTTTTAAAATGTAAAACTTATAAAAGAGCAAATAATAATTTTTAACGCAAGTTTTTTGAAATCTGTAACAACTATTTATAATTTGGCACCTTGGTTATGAAGAAACTACAACTCATATTTTTAGTACTGATTTTTGCACTTGGGGCGTGTAAAAAAGATGAGGTTATTCCAAAACCCAAGGATCTGATAAAGGAAAAACAAATGATTGACATGCTGGTTGACATTCATTTGGCAGAGGCTACTTTCAATAAGTTCCGTTACGATTCTATTATGCAGAATAATTCATCTGTAAATTATTACTATTCGGTATTGGATAAATACCAGATTCCCGATTCGGTTTTTGAGAAGTCGTTTGTTTATTATGCAAGCGGACCTAAAAACTTTGAAAAGATGTACCGTAAGGTAATGAATAACCTTAGTCAAATCGAACAGGAGTTTTCGGGGCGTAAGGAAGAACTACTGAATTTGGAAGAGGAAATAAAAAGAAAGTAAATGTGAGGAAAATTGCTGCCACATATATTTTCCCGGTAAGTGGTGCTCCAATAAAAAATGGCATTTTAGTTTGTAACGATGATGGTACAATTGTCGAAGTTATAGATCGCGGAGAAAACTTTCGTGAAGAAGCCGGCGTGGAATTTTATAGTGGAATTTTGGTGCCGGGTTTTGTAAATGTACATTGTCATCTCGAATTTTCGCATTTAAAAGATAAAATACCGGAAAAAACAGGACTCAGTGGTTTTATCGGCAAAATCAACCAGTTGAGAGATGACGATGAAAACACAAGGGAAAAATCAATCCAAATTGCCGATAAAACAATGTGGGCCGCTGGTACAGCTGCAGTTGGCGATATTTCCAACTCGGTACGTACCGTCGGAACCAAGTTAAAAAGTAAAATTCATTACCACACTTTTGTTGAGTCGTTTGGATTTCATCCTTCGCGCGCCGAAAAATCCTTTAGCTATTCAGCGAATGTTTTAACCGAGTTTCAGAAGAACAAGCTCTCGGCTTCCATCGTTCCACATTCACCTTATTCGGTTTCCGAACCGCTTTTCACTAAAATAATGCAGAAAGCGGAAACGGAACAAAGTATTATTACCATTCATAATCAGGAGAGCAGAGCTGAAAATGTATTTTTTAAAAAAGGCGGTGGTCCGATAGCCGGGCATTTACAAAATAACCTGGGTATCGATATATCGCACTGGCAACCCAGCGGGAAAAGTTCGTTGCAGTCAATACTGAAATATATTCCAACAGCGAACAAACTGCTTTTGGTACATAATACGTTTACCCAAGAGGAAGATTTGGAGGTGCTGAAACAAAACCGTGCAAAGGAAAATACCTGTTTTGTTTTGTGCCCGAATGCCAATTTGTACATCGAAGATCAACTGCCGCCGGTACAATTGTTCCGCAACCATAAATTGAATATTTGTTTGGGCACCGATAGTCTGGCTTCCAATCACCAGCTTTCGGTTTTGCATGAAATGATAACACTTCAACTTCATTTTCCTGAACTTGAACTTAGCGAACTAATCAGCTGGGCAACCATTAACGGAGCCAAAGCTTTGGGTGTTGAAAACAGATACGGTAGCTTTGAATCCGGCCAAATACCCGGAGTTAACCTTCTTACAGGAATCAATTTCAGGCAGATGAAACTCACTTCAAATTCAAAAGTAAAACGCTTGCTGTAAGTGGAATTCTCAACCAAAAATATTTAGCTAAATTTGCACCGGTTTAAAAAAATGGAAATGAAGATCGGGAACATTAATTTGGAAGGAGTGCCCTTGTTTTTGGCACCCATGGAAGACGTTACATACAAGTCGTTCCGTTGGATGTGCAAAAAATTTGGTGCCGATGTCATGTATACCGAATTTATTTCGTCGGAAGCGCTGGTGCGTGACATTGAAAAGACCAAACAGAAAATGCATCTTTTTGAGTTCGACCGGCCGGTTGCTATTCAGATTTACGGACACAATATCGATTCGATGGTACGTGCTGCACAGGTTGCTGAAGAATTTGAACCCGATTTCCTGGATATCAATTTTGGATGTCCGATGAAAAAAATCGTTCGTCACGGAGCCGGTTCTGCCCTGTTAAAAGACCTTCCGAAGATGCAGCAAATGGCTGCCGAAGTTGTAAAAGCCGTTAAAATTCCGGTTACCGCCAAAACCCGCCTGGGTTGGACTGAAAGCGACAAACCAATTGCCGAAGCTGCCGAACGTTTGCAGGATGCAGGAATCCAGGCGTTGGCCATTCACGGGCGTACCCGGGAGCAACTTTATACCGGTGTTGCCGACTGGACTTTAATTGGTGAAGTGAAAAACAATCCGAAAATACAGATCCCGATAATTGGCAACGGCGATATAAACAGCGGTAAAAAGGCAAAACAATTTATGGATGAAACCGGGGTTGATGCTTTGATGATTGGACGGGGAGCCATTGGCCGCCCCTGGTTGTTTCGCGAAGTAAAACATTATTTACAAACGGGTGAAGAGTTGCCACATCCAACCGTTGCCGAAGTAGTTGAAACATTAAAGGAACAACTGTGTTTAAATTTGAAATGGCGCGATAATGAAAGATCGGGTATTTTAATGATGCGACGGCATTTTGCAAAATATTTTCCCGGCCTTCCGAATTTCAGGGAATTAAAAATACAGTTGTTAAGGGCCGAAACAAACGATGAGGTACATTTAATTCTTGAAAAAATAGTGGAACAGTACGGTGGTTTTCAACTTGATTTTTCAAACGCCAGTTTAAAATAAGCAGTCGAAATAACAAAAACATGGACGGTAAATATTCAAAATACTTTTCAGAAAAATCGCTTTGGGATAAGATTAAAAGGTATTCGAAAGAAGCCGGAGAAAAGGTAATTTACGCCGTTTTGTTGTTGTTTTACACCATGCAGGATAAAAGTGTAAGTGCAAAGGCAAAACTCGGAATTGCTGCTGCGCTTGGCTATTTTATTTTACCCACCGATGCAATCTTCGATCTCACTCCTCTAATTGGTTTTTCAGATGATTTAGGGGTTTTACTTTTTATCCTTTCTCAGGTATCGGCCAGTATTACGCCTGAAGCAAAGCAAAAAGCCCGAATAAAGTTATATGACTGGTTTGGAGAGATTGATATTGACCAACTTCAAAACATAGAAAATAAGACTATTTAGGAATTTTTCACTACTAGGTTAACAGAGGTTAAAGTAGTTGGATTCTGTATGTTATGGCACGTGCTTTGCAAAGATGCAGATAGTTGCATATGTTGCAATTAAAATATTTTAATACAGATAGGACTGAGTAGAAGTTTTAAGTTACAGTTTAAACTGTAAAGATGGTTTTTGTTTTTTGTTTTTATTACGAAGGTTCCCCTCCTTCGAATTGTTAGCTTAAATAGCTCCGTTATGCGGGGCTATTTTTTTACGGTTTTGTTCTGAATAATTCAGTATAATGGAAAATTCGCTCCAAGCTCAGCTAGATTAGAACAGTCCGGCAATAAATCGACGAATCAATTTTATCTCTTTACATCAATCCTGCAATAAAACAACAATTGCTTGATGATTCATTATCAGGTTCCTTATGCTTTTTTACCTTACACAAAACTTCTTTATATACGTAGTTAAAATTATAACTGTAGTTACATTTAACCCGTATCCACATGACGAATATTTAATACAAAGCCAATATACCGGCCACTTTTACGGCAATGGCAAAACAAACTAACAGGCGATGGTTTCGGGATTCTTTTCTCCGGGGAAAGCGCTAACCGAAAATTATATGTTAATTTCAATAAAACAATGTTCATTCGTTTTCGGGCAAAGTTTTGCGTTGAATAAATTTTCAATACTTTAGTGTCTTTTCAAAATTTATATGCTCGAATTTGATTTTTCAGTTATTCAGTGGATCCTGCTTGCCGTCTGTGGTATGTTTGTGGGAATGTCGAAAGTAGGGATACCCGGGGTTTCCATGTTGGTTGTGCCCACTTTGGCTATTATTTTTGGGGGAAAAGCATCTACCGGCATTTTACTCCCAATGTTAATGATGGCCGATATTTTTGCCGTAAGTTATTACCATCGTCATGCCGAGTGGAAATATTTATGGAAACTACTACCCTGGGCATTTGTAGGGATCGGAATTGCTTTGTGGGTAGGCGAGGTGGTAAACGATATCTGGTTTAAGAATATAATTGCCATTCTGGTATTTCTATGTATTGGTTTAATGCTTTGGAAAGATCGCCGGAAGGGAAACAACCTTTTCCCCGACACTTTGTGGTTTGCTGCATCGATGGGAGTTTTAGGAGGATTTGCAACCATGATTGGTAATGTGGCAGGACCCATTTTTGCTATTTATTTATTGGCTATGCATCTTCCAAAAAATAGTTTTATCGGAACCGGGGCATGGTTTTTTCTCATTGTTAATTTCTCAAAATTTCCGCTTCATATTTTTGTCTGGAAAACCATCAGTTGGCATACCTTAACGCTCGATCTTTTAATGTTGCCAGGTATTGCCATTGGCGCCTTTCTGGGAGTACAACTGGTAAAACGTATATCGGAGGGTTTATACCGCACCGCAGTAATTATAATAACCGCCTTATCGGCCTTTTTACTTTTAATCTAATGAAACCACTAAAAACGTTTTTTCAGAATAAGCAGGTAAGAACTGTCCTTGACGTGGGAACAGGTACGGGCGATTTTGTAGCTGTATTAAAAGAGGTTTTCCCCGAAGCAAAAATTACCGGCGTTGATCCAAATACGAAGTCGCTGACAGAAGCTGCCAAATTATTTCCCGGTGTTGATTTTGTTGATATGGGAGGTGAACACCTGGATTTTGCTGACGATCAGTTTGATGTGGCCTCAATCTCAATGGCATTGCATCATTTACCGGATATTACGAAAACACTGGCAGAAATGCAACGTGTAGTGAAACCTCGGGGTTGGATAATTGTAAATGAGTTATTTAGCGATAATCTGAATCCGGCGCAGGAAGTACATAAATTAATGCACCATTTCAGAAGTAAAATCGACCGCCTAAACGGTGTTAGCCACAACGAAACTTTAACAAAAGCTGAAATTTTGGAGCTGGTCGAAAATTCGGGAGTAACTATTCTTCATCATTTTGAAAACAAAAAGGAACGAAAACCAACTACTGATGAGGAGATTAACGAGCGGATTGCAAAATTGAATGTTTTGCTCGATACGATCTCACACCGACCTGAATACCCCAATTTTGTTGCGGAAGCCAAAGAGATTAATGCAGGCCTAAAGTTGCATGGTTTTGCTATGGCAACCCGTGTTGTTATTATTGGCGTGGTGAGTTAATAATCTGATTCCGTTTAACCCGGATTATGCATAAGTAGTTTCAATGTGCAATAGACTTTTTAATGCTTGTTGCGGGTGTAATATTTTAGAACGAAGAACTACTACAGCCTGTTGTTTACAATGTTGTTATAAATCGATCCGAATTGAATGCGTACACCAAAATCGGCTCCCACTTCAAAAGTTGATGGTAGCTGCACTTTGTTTAGAAGTATATCTTCAAGCGAAACTTCGCCTTTGGGCAGATAGATTTGATCGTGTACATTCTCAATCCGAAATCCAAATCTCACCGAAAGTCCGCGAATTATCCGCACCGATAAATCAGAGTCGAAGGTAATCCGGTTTTTACTCCAGTCGTGCATGTAATTTGAGGCGTTTAATCCGGCTTCAATTTCTCCCCAGGTTTGTACAATTTGTAGATCCAGGCGCAGTGTTTGTTCCCATAAACTTTCCTGAAGTTTGTCGTAAATGGTTTCTTCGTAGTATTTTTTCCATTCGGGGCCAATGTAGTACGCAATTGTAAATACTTTCCGGTCTGAAATATCCCAGGGGAAAATGTTGTATTCGATGGCCGGTTTTACCGATATTGAGTACCAGATATTGCTGTAATTACTGTTGCTGTAACTGGCAAATAACCCTGTTGACCACCGCGATGAAAGACTTTTTACCACACTCGATGTGAAATAGTTTGAGGTGTTGTTTGAACTGTATTCTTCGCCCTCGTTTGTATAGTTCTTTGTTCGCACCGATCGGCGGGCACTATTCCGATATCTCCAATCTTCGGTAACTTTGTCGGCCCTTGCATTAAAGTAATAATTATATATTTCCCTGCTTTCCTCGATATCAATACTTCCACTTACGTCGCCTCTGAATGTCCAGTGATTCCACGGATCATCAACAGCAAAATCCTCTGCTGCCACGTCTTTCGAACGATACCGAATAACCAGGTTGTTCGATGCTTCTGTTTGGTTCACAAAGGGCATTAATCCCAACGTAAGGGCATCAGTTATTTTTTTTCTTTGTTCTTCGTAGGTGTCGCTCGATGCAGTTGTTGCAGTGATTGTAAAATCGCTTAAATTTTCGAAGGTTTTGTTGTTGTACATCAGCGAATACACTTGCCCGCCTGATCCGCTTATCCTGCTGTTTATAATAATGTGTACATCGGCTACTGCAGGATCGTTTACAAAATCAACAAAACGCATATTTCGAAGCATATAATCCATATCTAATCTTATACCTTCGATATAAATTTTAGGCTTGCCCTCGCGCTTATCGTACGAATATACACCTTTTGCTTTTACTTTAGTATCGGTATTGCCGTTGCCAGCAAAAGCTGCAGAAGTGCTAAAAAAGAGCAAAGCAAAAATGATGAATAGATTTTTAGAAATCATGGTTATTCCCTTAAGATTAGGTTTTCAAACAGTTGGTTTACAAATAACGTACTTCATTGAAATACGCCGCTAAATTAAAATTTCAAACCAAATATAGGACCGTGAAAGGCATTTTTCTGCAGTGTATTAACAACTCGTTAGGAGTTTATGTTAACTGTGATCTCGCAATTAAACAAAATGGCGTATTTTTGCTTTCAATATTTTATCAGACTATTGTAGAAACACATAATGGCCAGACGAGAAAAGAAATCGAGAAATAAGGGTTCGGCAGGTAATAACCGAAAAACAGGCGAAGATTTTTTGTTTCAGAACCAACAAAAAGAAGGAGTTTTTGAAAGTGATTCGGGCTTACAATATTTAATTCTGGAGGAGAAATCGGGTGCAAAACCAGGCATGTTTGATACGGTTCTTATTCATCAGCGCGCTCTGCTACTCGACGGAAAAATTCTGGAAGATACTTATCGTCAGAACCAACCAGCCGAAGTGAAAATTGATGAGCTGATAGAAGGATTGCAGGAAGGTTTACAAATGATGAGCGTAGGCAGCCGTTACAAATTTTGGGTGCCCGCTGATTTAGCGTGGGGTCGAAAAGGCACCGGAAATAAAATACCTCCCAATGCCGTTTTAGCTTTCGATATTCGTTTGGTGGAGATTTGTTAATTCTAACAACTTTTAATTTTTTATTCGATTAGCCATTTAATCAAATTCATTTTTAATTTGGAATAAGGAGGATATTTTAAATTCGGCTCAAATCCAAACGGCTTTTGCATGATGCTTTTTTGGTGCGAAAAAGTATCGAAGCCGGCTTTCCCGTGATAACTCCCAATACCGCTAAATCCTACACCGCCAAAAGGAAGGTTGCTGTTCGAGAGGTGCATTACACTATCATTTACAGCGCCTCCGCCAAAAGAAACTTCATTTAGTACTTTATTAACCGTTCGTTTATTCTTCGAGTAAATATAACACGCCAGAGGTTTTGGTTTGGTTTTTATTTTACGGATGGCTGTATCCAGATTGGTAAACGAGAGAACGGGAAGAATTGGCCCGAAAATCTCTTCCTGCATAATTTCTTCTTCAAACGAAACATCTTTTAAAACTGTTGGACTGATGTATCTTTTTTCACGGTTGGTTCTGCCTCCCAAATAGACCCTGTCGCGGTCAATCAGTTTTTCGAGCCGGTCGAAGTTTTTTGTGTTAATTATTTGCAGGTAATTTTCGCGTGATTCATCAGTGTCGGGGTGATACTTTTCTATCTCAATCTGAAGTGCAAGTAGAAATTTTTCTTCAATTGTTTTTTCAACCAGAACATAATCGGGTGCCACGCAGGTTTGCCCGCCATTGATAAATTTAGCCCACACCAGGCGTTTAACCGAAATATTGATATTACAATCGGCCATAATAATTGCCGGACTTTTTCCTCCCAATTCCAACGTAACGGGAGTTAGGTTTTTGGCTGCTGCCTGGTAAATAATCTTTCCAACAGGAACACTTCCTGTAAAAAATATTTTATCGAAATGTAACTCCAAAAGCGCTGTTGTTTCTTGCACTCCCCCTTCAACAACACAAAATAATTCTTTGCTAAAATTATCGTTAATTAGTTGAGCAATCACTGCTGATGTATTGGCAGGAAGCTCGCTGGTTTTTAACAGAACCGGGTTACCTGCGGCCAGAGCTGCAACAGCTGGCATTAACGTCAAATGAATAGGATAATTCCAGGGACCGATAACCAGAATGTTTCCTAAAGGCTCAGGTATAATAAAGCTTTTCCCGGGGAAATTAGCCAATCCGGTAGTCACCCGTTTTCGATTGCTCCACTTTTTTATATTTTTAATGTTCAGGTTAATTTCGTGGTACAAAACTGCAAGTTCAGTGGCATAGGTTTCAAATTCCGATTTACTAAAATCGTTATAAATTGCCTCGTAAAGTTTTGATTCATTTGCTCGTAAAAGTGCTCTTATCTTTTTTAACTGCTCTATTCTGAAACCAATATCCTTTGTCGCATTCGTATTAAAATATTCCTTTTGTTTCGAAACTATTTCGCTGAAAGGATTTGTTGGTGTGGTTGTTTTGTTTTTATCGTCCTGAAGTACAGGTTGAATCAGCACTGTTGTATTGTTGTTCCCGTCAGTCATAAAGGCACTTTTAGAATCTGTTATTATTGATTTCTGCTTATTTTTACTATTGAAAACTCAGGTTGTTAATGCCTGAATGCGCATCATAAAATCGTTAATGTTTGCCGCATATTCCGGCGAACCTTCAATACAAATGTATTTGTTATCCACGGCTTCCACAAATTCAGCGTCTTTTAAAAGTACCTTTAATGCGTTATCAACTCCATTAAACCGCATATGAACAAACGGTCTTTTTCGTTGGTAAAAACCTCTGCCCGATTTTGTTTTGCCTGCTTTTACACGTAGGTAAGCAGCTATGTCGGTATCATCTACCGACAATTGATAAATCCGGTCGGGTTGCTGGCCTGTCCATTCTGTCATGTCCAGATCGCCGCTTTTGTTGAGTTTACTGAGTGCCGTGGTTACCATGTAAAGCGCCATTTTAACCTTTAAATATTTTTTCTGTTCATCTTTGGGGCGGGCATCGGGCATCATTAATTTCATGAGTAACAAGGTTGAAATAAAGCTTGTTAGTAGTTTGAATTTAAACAGACCTTTTATGGATGGAAGTGCCAGTCCACCTGCCAGAAAAGTGTTCATTTTTTTTACCGAACCGAATGTGAAAATAAGATCGCCACTGTTGAGCGGTTCTTCAGTTATACTTAATTTGCCTTTGTTAAAATACAGGTTTGCACCAAGGTAACTATCTTCATGTCTGGCTCTGAATATAACATGTGCAGTTATGTTTTCAAACTTTCTGGCCGTTTTAGGATCGTCTTGGATTATAACTTTTAAAACCGGAAGAACAGCTTTTAAATAAAGATCAGCGACTAATAAATCTTTGTTGCTTGCCATCGAATTACTTTTTAATGATTACAAATCAGGTCAGGAAAGGGAAATGAACTTGTTTCACATTATACTTCATCTTCCCAGTTCTCGTCTTCTTCAAAATCTTTCCCCATAATTTCACGAACCTTTTCAATAATGCCGCTGGCATCGAGTTTATAATGCGCATACAAATCTTCCGGATAACCAATTTCTGCAAATTCGTCTTGCAAACCCACTTTTGAAAAAGCGCAACCTTTGCCACTTTCTGCTATTACATCGGCCACTGAAGTTCCCAGTCCTCCGGTAACATTGTGTTCTTCAACCGTTAAAATTCGCCGGGTTTCGGTAACTGCTTTTAATATCGCTTCTTTATCAATGGGTTTAACGGTGTGCAGGTTGATTACCCTCACACTCAAACCGTCGTTTTTTGCAAGAAAATCAGCAGCTTCGGCAGCCTGTAGCACTGCAATACCCATTGCGATTATGGTTATATCGGAACCATCGCGTATTTCAATAGCCTTGCCAATTTTAAAATCGTAATCTTCATTCTTATAGTACAAGGGTTCAAAACCTCTGCCTATACGTATATATACAGGTCCCTGGTGGTTAACAGCAGCCCGAACTGCTTTGGCCGTTTCAATTCCGTCGGCCGGCACAATAACGGTCATATTTGCAAACGACCGCATAATTGCCACATCTTCGGTAGCGTGGTGCGTTGTGCCTGCCGAAGCAAAAGAAACGCCGCCATGGGTAGCAATTATTTTTACATTCAGATTCTGATAACAAATGTCGGTGCGCACCTGTTCGGCAGCGCGCATGGAAGCAAAGGCAGCCATGGTTGAAACAAAGGGTAATAACCCGGTTTTGGCCATACCCGCTGCAATTCCAAACATGTTTTGTTCTGCAATTCCCACATTTACAAAACGGTCGGGGAATTTTTCCTGAAACAAGCCTATTTTTGTGGATTTTGCGAGGTCAGCGGTGAGCCCAACAATTTCAGGATTGCTTTCGCCCAATTCACATAAAACTTGTCCGTATATTTCGGCCTGGGTTAATTTATTGGCATCGTAAACATTCCAGGTTGTTCCGGTTACTTCTTTACTCATTTTTATATTTTTTTGATATAATTCCGGATTCCGGAATTAAAAGTTCAAACTCTTATTCATAATAAATCTCGTCGATTGATGCATGTGCTTTTTCAGCCATTTCAGAGTCGATAGCACCGTAATGCCATTGTGTTTTATCTTCCATAAAATTTACTCCTTTGCCTTTTATCGTTTTCGAGATAATTACGGTTGGTTTATCTTTGGTATTTCGGGCCAGTTCAATTGCGGCGTCTATCTCGTGAAAATCGTGTCCGTTAATTTCGAGCACTACCCAACCAAAAGCCTTCCACTTATCGGCAAGTGGTTCCAGTTTCATTACATCTTCAACCTTACCGTCGATCATATGCATGTTTCTGTCGACAAATACGGTAAGGTTATTTACTTTGTAGTGAGCAGCAGTCATGGCAGCTTCCCAGTTTGAACCTTCGTGTAATTCGCCATCTCCAACAATGCAGAAAGTGCGAAAGTTCTTTTTTTGTATTCTTGCCCCGAGGGCCATTCCTAAAGCAATGGGCAGACCATGACCCAGCGAACCGGTAGAAGCGTCGCACCCCGTTATTTTTAAACTGTCGGGGTGCATTCCAAAAGGCGATTTGAATTTGTTAAAAGAGTTTAGAAGTTTTTTATCAAAAAATCCACGTTCGGCCAGTGTGGGGATGTAGCCTATTGCAGCATGACCTTTACTTAGTACAAACCTGTCGCGGTTGGGATTATCCGGATCTGAAGGATCTACGTTCATGTGTTTAAAATACAGTGCTACCAGTATGTCAATCATACTCAACCCTCCGCCAAGATGTGCTCCACCCGCTTTTATGGTAGTTTCGATCATTAAATGCCTGATGGTACGTGCGGTTTGCAGTAAATCGTTATGTTCTGTTTTTGTAAGCATATTTATTTTATTCTTTGGTATTACAAAATTCGACCGTCATTTTTTAATGGCTTTAAAAGCTTCATCAGCAATTAATAGTGTCTTGGTAATGTCTTCATCAGAATGGGCGGCAGAAATAAACCAGTTGTGATGCGAGGTAAAATAGGCACCCCTTTTAGTACATTCGCCACACCATTTTTGGTGCAGCATAAGGCTTGGATCATCGGTAATTCTGTAATACGACATTGCAGGGTGTCCGGTAATTTTTAAATCGTACCCGTGATCTTTGGCAATTTCGGTCAATCCTTTGTTCAATTTTGTGCCCGTATCGAACATTTTTTTTACAGCATTTGTATGTTTTAATTCCCGAATTGTAGCCAGGGCGGCAGCCATAGGTTCGGCCGAAAACCAGAAACTTCCGGTATGAAAAACATTGCTCGCGGCATTCATTAAGTCATTGGTTCCAACCAGGGCCGAAATTGGATAACCGTTACCAATGGCTTTACAAAATGCAATTAGATCGGGTTTGAATCCAAAATACTCATTGGAGCCTCCCATATCAAGGCGGAATCCTGTTCGAACGTCGTCAACAATCAATACTATTCCTTCGTTTTTGCAAAGATTCTCAACCTTTTTCCAGTAGCTATCTGCGGGGTATTCGTTATCGGCAAATGTGGGATGATGGTAAGGCGTTGAAATAATTCCTGCCACTTCATTTTTATGCTTGTGTACATATTTTTCAAGGTCATCGTAATTATTCCATTCTCCTATAACAATGTCATTGGCATCGTTAAATGTAATGCCATGATGATTTGGTGATTGTGCCCAGGGTGCAGTTCCATGGTATCCTCCTTTAAGACGTATTATTTTGTCGCGTCCGGTATAAGCACGTGCAATCATTAGAGAATAAGCAGTTACGTCGGCACCATTTTTCGCGAAGAAAGCCCAGTCGGCAATGGGAATTGTATTTACCAGTTCCTGAGCCAGATCTACCATAACTTCTGCAGGCCCGGTGGCACAGTTTACGTTTTTGCGTTGTGTTCTGGCCGCCGTATCTATTACCGGATTGCTGTATCCGAGTACCATGGGGCCATAGCCGCACATGTAATCGATAAACTCGTTACCGTCGACATCGTGGAATTTCGATCCCTCTGCCTTGGCAACATAAAACGGATAATCACTTGCAGGGATGAGCGGGGCAGGACTAAAATGGCCGTAAATGCCACAAGGAATTATATCCGCTGCTTTTTTAAATAGCTCTTGTGATTTTGTATAGGAATATGTTTTCATCTATGGGTAAAATTTTATGAGATATAATGGGGTACTCTGTCGAGGATGTGACTTAAATTGTCAAGCATGGGCGTTTGACCTTTTATCATTACTTCGCCACAGGCAATGGCTTTAAACGGATTGGATTTGCCGTTTAAAAAATCGTTGGCTGTTTGGTAATCTTTCATTTCCATTACAGCATCGGGTTTTTCTGCAATTCCCTTAAATGCTGAAATCGAACTTTTTTCAATTGTAAGGTAAACCGATGGACCTTCGGGTAAAACCTTTAATTGAATTTTCCCATCTTGTATCTGGCTTGCCGATATTGCTGCTTTACGGTCATACCTGCCAATTTCTGATAGTGCAAAGGCAGCTACAGTCAACGTAAACCTGGTATTTATTTTAATATATTCTTCAGATGGAGTTTTAACCTCTTCGGATTTGAGGTAATATTCCAGTTTACTTGTAATTTCGCTAAACTCGTTTTTTAGAAAGCCAAGTTTTGTAAGTCCTTTCAATGGAATTGGATTTGCCTTTCCATCAAACATTTTGTTGAGGTGAGCAGGTGAGGTAAACCAAAGTTTTACGCCAGGACGTTTCATTTTTCCCTGACCAACATGGCAAGTTTCATTTTCAAATCTTATCCAGGCAGCGGGGCCGTTTTTTACCGTAAATTGTATGGATAAATTTTTACCTGCAAGCAATTTCTTACAGTGTTGATCCAGCTCAACCAGATCTTCCAGATTCTTTAAAACAGCATATAGATTGATACCTGCTTTTATTCGTTCGTATACCATAAGCGATTTAGAAAAAGTTTGCTGAAAGTTACTATGATATCGGGCTAATGATTTTGACAAAAATCAAGAAATGAAGATAATTATGTATTTCTGTAATTTTATTGGATTTAATAATCTGACTATATTTAACCAATATTTGTGGATTATGACCGACGCCTTTTTAAACCTGCTTATTTCATTGGCTCCTTTTACAGAAAATGAGCTGGCAGACGCGCTTCCTTATTACCAGAGGATTCCCGTAAAAAAGAATGATTATTTTAGTAAAGCAGGTCGTATTTCCGACAGAATTGGTTTTGTAAGCAGTGGCCTTTTACGATCGTTTTATACGATTAAGGGCAAAGAAGTTACAACTTTTTTTTTAACGCCGGGCACTATCGCAGCATCGTTAGTTAGTTTCTTAGAAGTCAAACCTGCCATCGAAAACATTCAGGCCCTGGAGGAATCTGAAGTGATTGTAATTAGTCGCAAACATCTGTTTCAGTTATATGAGGGAAACTGGAAATGGCAGCAAGTCGGTCGTATTCTTATCGAAAATTATTATGTAAAAATGGAATACCGTTCCCTGTCATTGCAGAATCAATCAGCACAGGAACGCTATAAACAGTTCGTAATTGAGTATCCCGAAGTTTTGAAAGTGGCTCCACAACACCAGATTGCTTCGTTTTTGGGTATTGCCCCCGAAACGCTTAGCCGAATTCGTAAAGCAAAATAATTTCGTCAGGATTCTTTTAAACCTAATTTAGCGTGATAGGATAAGTAATGCCAAAAATGGTAAAGGCTGCCTCGCTGTTACACATATCTCCCACATCCGAATCGGGGCGGTAATCAATTTCACAGCTTAAATTATTATCTGGTAAACTAACCGATAAAATACCCTCCATTACATACTTGCAGCAAACATTTACATGCAGCGGATCATTTAAGGCAGACATGGTATAGGTGTAACCATCGGAACTTACACCGCTGTGTGTACCAGAAATCAGGTATTCGTCGTCGCACAGATCTTCTATATTGCCGGTGGTTACGTAGTGTGTGTCGTGTCCGTAAATCCATTCTCGTTTTGTATCCTGTTCGAAGTAAAATAACTTACCGGCAGGAGTGGTAATCACTCCATCGATGATGGAACATTCATATTCAGGATTATTACTGGTATTCAAACCTGTATACTTAATGGTTTGTGTTCCTTCAACTTTGTGGTCGTTCTGGTAATAATCGGAGAATGTAATTTCCCAAACTGTATTCTCAATTTCTGCAAAATTATGGGCTTTTATTAGCATTACGCCTCTTCTGTAGCGGCCATCAATTCCCAAATGATTTTCCGGGCCATAGTCGATTGTAATTGTTTTGGGCCATTCTGTAAGGTTAAAAGGATCTATCGTAATAACAGGATATTCGTCAGTATTTGTCTCCGCACTTTTTAAGGTGTTTTCCGATTCAAAAGCAGCTTTGGTTGCATCTTCCTGGGTTTTTGAATAAATGCTGAATGCAGTTACCGCTTCAGTAAGTAACGTTTGAGCTTCGCCGGATGTTAGAGTTTTTTTTTCAATATTCTGGCAGGCCGAAAAAATTATTATAAGTAAAATACTTAGCGAAATGACAGTGTTTTTCATAGCAGGTTGATTTATTCTGGTGATACCTTTTTAACGATGAGTTTTGTTTAATATTGTTTTGCTACGATTTGACAAACAGAATGTTCTGTTTAAAAATGCAAAAAGCCGCTTCTGCAAGTTACAGAAACGGCTTTTAAATATCGTAGTAAGCTTACTATTAATAAAATTTAGCTCTTTTGTCTTCGATTTCTACAGAGTTGCGGTGAGCCTGAAAAGCTTGCGAGGCAACACGGTAACCGTTTGTTTGTGCCAAACGCATTTTTTCAGCGGTTACATTTGCTCCGGCACCTTCGCTTTCCGAAGTAACCATCACAACAAATACGCCGTTATTTCCTGCAATTGGTTTCGAAATTTTATCAACTTCCAAAGCTGAAACGGTTCCTATTACGGCTGGTTCCAGTCCAATTCCCGGAATTGAGAATGAGTTGAAGTTTATATTATTGGCACTTTGAACCTCAGTTTCAAGTGCAGTTGCAATTGAAGTTAAATCTGAATTACCCGATAAGGCGGCGTTGGCTTTCTCAACCAGGTATTCTGCTTTTTTCTCTTTCACAACAGCCAATTCAACCCGTGCTTTTACATCTTCGAATGCAGCAACACCTTCATCAATAGCTTGCGTAAGAACAGCAACTACAAAGTTATCGCCCAATTCAAAAATCGGTGATTCCTGCGTTGTTTGCAAAATACCGTTAACTTCTGCCTCGTATGCCGCTTTTATAAGTGGTCTGGCATTTTCAAGTCCAACAATCTGACGATCGTTTTCGCCAAAGTTAGCAACACGTTTGGTTAAATTCTCTGCAGTAACTGCTGCATCAAATGCTTCTTTTGTTGTGTTTTCACCTGCAAATTTACTAGCTTTTGCGTAAGTGTCCTGGTATGTTTTAGTACTTGGAACAACATTGCGGGTTAAGTAAGCTACCTGAACCTGTGGAGTTAATTTCCCTCGTTTTGTGGTTTGAATCAGGTGAAGACCAAATTGAGTTCCAACAATTGTAACACTATCTGTAGTATTGTTAAACGCTGCTTCTTCAAAAGGTTTTACCATTTGATTGCGACGGAACCAACCCAGGTCGCCACCATTAATTGCTGAACCTTGATCGGTAGAATTCTCGCGGGCCAGTTTTGCAAAATCAGCTCCGTTTTCGATTGCTGTTTTTAAGCTGTCCGCCAATAGTTGAGCAGCAGCCAATTCAGCTTGTGTTGTTACCTGTAATAAAATATGACGGGCTTCAACTGAGTCGGGCATCATTTCCGATTTGTGCAATTTTGCCAATGTAAACGCATCGCCGTCTGCATAAGGACCATAAACTGCATTAACTTCAGCTTTTTCATCAAATATCCAGTTTCCGATATTTTCGGGAAGATCATCTTTTTTGTTCCAAACGTTTTCGAAATTTACATCCGAGTTCGAGTTTACAAATTGAACGTTGTCTTCCGTTTTTTCGAAATCGCTTTTAATATCGTTAATCCACTTTTCTGCATTTTTATAATCTGCATCAGACGGAGTAACTGCATACGTTAAGTATTCAATTCTTCTGCTTTTTTCTTGTTTATAATCGTCCTGGTGTGCGTTATAATACGCTTTTAAATCTTTCTCGGTAACGGTAACTTTATCGTTGGCCACTGAACTGTGTGCCAGGGTTACATAGTCGAAATTTACGGTTTTATTTCCGGCGGTAGCGCTTGCCTGTGCCTGCTCGTTGGTAACATAAAGTCCTTTTGCTACCATATTTACATATTTCGACTGGGTACGTTCATCCTCTATCTGTTTTTCAAGATTTAACCAGTAAGCTCTTTGGTCTTGAGCAACCCCTGTTTCCAGTTTTTTCAGGAAACCAACAACTGAAGCCCTGTCGAATTGACCTGTTTCTGGATTACGGAAAATTTGCTGAACGATTTGATGAGGATTCGATCCCTGCAACATATCGAAAAGCTCTTCTGAACTGATTTCAATTCCGAGTTTTTCATACACATCGCCCATAACAATCTCGCCAATACTGGTTTGCCACGCTTGGTCTCTAACTTGCGTCCATGCGTTGTCGTCTAACTGATTTGTTTGGTAGTTTTGTTTGAATATTTCACCCAATTCTTCTACTCTTTTCTGAAACTCAGGATACTGAATTGATTCTCCGTCAATTACCCCTACTTCTAACCGGTTACGTTGAAACATCGACGAACCTCCCTGTAACATATCGCCAAGTATAAACGCTGCCAATGAAACGCCGATTACGATTGCTACTAATAATCCTGCTTTTGTTCTGATTTTTTGTAAAGTTGCCATTGATTTACAATTATATTAATGCAAATTTTATTTGATTTTTTCGAGCTACGAAGATAACAATTTTAACTATTTTACCTCGATATTTATTTTTTTTTTAGCGAAGCTATTTTGGTGTATGTAATGTGTTGACAGGTAATGATTTGGAATAGGGAGTACTTCGTGTTTATTCCACTGAAAGTGTGAGCTTTACCAATTCGATTTTGGTATTGGTAGCTTTTAATATTTTGAAATGGAATTTTCCTATTTTGATAAGGGAATTTATTTTGGGTATACTTTCGTGATGGAAAAGTATAAATCCTGCAAGTGTTTCGAACTCTTCAGTTTCAGGAAGGTTTAAAAAATATTTCTCGTTTAACAGGTCAATCTCAGCTCTACCTGAGAAAATAAATTCGGTTTCGCTGATCATTTTTTCCACAATATCCCTGGTGTCGTGTTCATCTTCAATTTCACCAAAAATTTCTTCTAAAATATCTTCGCTGGTTACCATCCCTGAAGTTCCTCCAAATTCGTCGACCACAATTGCAATGCTGCGGTGTTCCTGAATAAAGGTACTCAGTAATTTATTTGCCGACATGGTTTCCGGAACGATCAGTACTTTTTTTATATGCGATTCGATAGAGGTTGGATTATGAAATAAAACGGAGGAGTGCACATATCCAATTATATTGTCGATGTTTTCATTATAAAGAAGAACGCGGGAATACCCCGTGTCAACAAACTTTTGGCGAAGTTCGGCAATGGATACGCCAATTTCCAGCATTTCAATTTCGGTGCGCGGAACCATGATCTCGCGTAGTTTTACTTTTGAAAAGTCGAGGGCGTTTTTAAAGAGTTTTACTTCTGTTTCGACGTTTTCCTTTTTTTCCATTCTTGTATTGTCGGACTCATTTACAAATTCATCTAAATCAATCCGGCCAAAAACCAGGTTCTGATTCCGCAGATTCACATCAGTTTTTAGAAATTTCTTTAATAATGAGTTTGTAATGGCAATAGAAAAACGGGTGATAGGGTAGAATAGAATGTAGAAGAAAGCCAGTGGAGCCGAAAAGATATTTAACAGCGTATTGGGGAAAATACGAAACAGGGTTTTGGGCAGAAACTCTGCAAAAAACAAAATTAATAGTGTTGAAATAATTGTTTGAAGTAACAGAATTATCGATTCGGACTGAACGAAGGATCCCAAAACGGGTTCCAGAATCGCTGCAAAAGCAATACCGTACACTACAAGAGCAATATTGTTCCCTACCAACATTGTGGCTATGTATTGCCCTCCGTTTGCAGTAACAAACTTTAAAATTCGCGAACTAAAAGGTTCTGATTGTTTGTCGAGCTCCAGTCGGAGTTTATTTGCCGATACAAAAGCAATCTCCATCCCCGAAAAGAAAGCAGAAAGTAGAATTGTTATAAGAATCAGCAAATAAAGATTCATGGTAGTAAATATTACTTGAATTGTAACTTTTGGGTTTCAGGTTGTTTGCTTTTATGCATATCTGCTGGCGGTGCAGGTTGTTTGTCCGGTTCAACAGGCGCATTACTTTTATCAACATCAATTAAAATGGTTCCCTGTGGGTTTTTAATTTTCCAGTTGAGCATGTCCTGGTCCGAAACAAGTCCGATGCCAGTGATGGTTTGATTGTCACGTATTATTCGAACAAATTCCTCGGTGTAAATTTTCTCCGTTTTTTCTTCCCAAATCAGGTGTTCCGTTTTTAACGAATCGCCCTGGGCATTGGTAACCACTACATTATTTTTGGCTTCCCACTTCGAATCTTTTACAAATTGTTTGGCGTAGTCGGCAGTAATGCTTGAAATAATATTTTGGTTGGCATCGTATTTTATCAACTGCATACCAATCGGAAATTCAGTGTATTCTTTTCCGTCGTTTTCAAAACGGAGCAGTTTGGGTGTTTTAAGCGAAAAACGCACCTGTCCCGAATCGGTATAAATGGTTTCGAAATTGATAGCTTCCTGTATTGGAAGGTTTTCCTGTGTGTTAAATGCTTGAATTTTATCTATGTTGTTGTTGTTACACGCATAGAAAAGTATTGCAGTCCCCATAACGAGAACTGCAATATAAATATTTTTTATGTGCTGAAAGATCCTAGAATCTAACTTTCGTATTTTCATTTATCCAACCTCCAACTTTATACGTTGAGCCCGACTGAAGGCCTTCCATAAAAGCTTCCTCTTTGTTAGGGAAGTATTTTTTGTACTTGGCCAAATTTTCGGCAGCGTCAAATGAACAATCTTCACCTTGACGGGCTTTGGCAAAGTAATCGCAGGCTAACCAGAATACCGCTGATTTTTCCAATGCACTACCTTCGAATTTTTGTGAAGCGGCAACATAAATATTACCAATCAGCATATTTGCATCGCAATAATCAGATTTTATTTGAAGTGCTTTTCTGGCATCTTCACGTGCACCTACAAGGTTGTTAAGTCGTGCATAACGTAACAATCCTCTTTCGTAGTAATAAGTTGCCAGTAATTCGTTATCAGTTTCCTGGTCGATCGCCATCTGATAATATTCCCTGGCTTTTTCCATATCGTCTTTTTTCAGATAACGACGTGCCATGTTAAATGCAGCTTCTGCTGATGGATCTAACTCGTACTGGCGTTCAGTAGCTTGCGCAAACAGATCACTTTCGGTACATTTTGCACGGCTTAAACGGCGCAACATTGATTTAATAAATTCTGCATCGTCTTTTTTGTTCTCATATTCTGCAGCATAAATATTTACCAACGCTTCACAATCTGCAGCCCCCGATTTTCCAAACAATGTTTCGATGTAAGGAAGCACAGTTTCCTGGGTTTGTTCAGTTGTTTTAGGATCTTCGTTTGCGGCAATAATTGAATTGGCCACTTCAACTGATCTTTCGTAGTTTTTTACAACTTGTTCTTTTGGCATTTCTCCAAGTTTGAACAAGGCAACAGTAGTATTCATAAAAAGGATCAGTACCGGTGGTTCAGTTTCAGCTCCTTGTAAGGTTATCGATTCGTTAACCCATTCGTAACCTGCTTTATGAATCGCTATAAGGTCGGCCCCTTCAGGAGATTGTTCTCTGCTTGGATCAAGTTTGTATTTTAACCATGACGTACCTTTTCTTCCTAATACATACCCTTTTTGTCCAAAGTACTTTATTCTTTTGTCGTACAATTTCATGTACTCTTCAATCAGTTTGTCGCGTTCGGCATCGGTGCTTGCTTTTTCCAGCATCGACTCATACATTTTTCCTCCGTGAATGTAGAGATTGGAAGAGGATTTTGGGTATTTGGTGTACAGGTTTTTCCAGTGAGGAAAGGCCGACTTATAATCATCTTGTTTGAAGAACTCGCGGTACATCGATAATTCGTTCATAAAGTCTTTATCCTGTGCCTTTACTAATTCCTCGGCTGTGCCCAGGTTTATTTCGTCACTGTTTACTTCTTCATTACCACCTTCAGACGGAAGTTTTCCCGAAAAGGCAAAATCGAATACATCACCTGATTTGCCTTCAATATCAAGTTTTTGACTTTCGTCGATAAACGTAAATTTAATGTACTTCGATTTAGCATCGGCCTCAATCTCGTACTTTCCGTCAAAACTTGTCATCATACTACTCCCTTTGTGAGCTTCAACAGTTATTCCTGCAGCCGGCTCTCCTTCCATGTAGACGGTTCCCTTAATTACTCTTTGTGCCTGTGCAACTGTAATGGCAGTCATTACAATCGATACAAATAAAAGAGATATGCGTAAAAAAGTTTTCATAATAGTTTATTTGTTTTTTTATTCCGATTTAATCAATTTTTCGTTGCATAAACCACAAGTCGTGTAAGTTCACGCTTAAATTAACTTTTGCATAATTTTGTAGAACAAGGTTGTTGTCTTTTGTTCCTCTTCTTCCTATTTCTGCTCCAATATTTATTGTTGAAGCCGAATGGTACAACGGTACTCCAACACCAAAACTTATGCCAAAGTCATTTATCTGATAGCCATCAAACGAATGATAAGTTTGCTCGTACCTAAAACCGGCGCGGTAAGCTATACGGTTTAATGCGCTTCTGATTGAGTACTTGTCCGGTATCCATTCTGCACCGATTGCAAATTTATTTAAATCTGTTAAAAAAGTACTTTCTTCTCCAAAAAATGTGGACTGTGACCAGTTTTGATGGAAATAGTCGAAATTGATTTCATATACATCCTTTTTTCGGAACGAAATTCCACCGCCTAAAGTGTAGGGGAACTGAATGGAACTTTTGGTTTCCTCCTGGTGAAATAAGGTGTCCTGGTCATAAGATGTCCCGTAATATGTGTTTTTTAGAATAATATCGGAATATAAAGTAGTGTATTCGGGTTGGTTCGCAAATACGGCAGCAAAAATAAGTTCTTTATTGTCTTTCAGCGGAAGAGTTGCTTGTAATCCAAAATCAACGGAAAAGTCACGCATACGAAGTGTTGAATAGCGTTGAACTGCATAAAAGCCGGCTCCTGCAAATGCCAGTTCCGAATTTCGGCTCAAATTGCCAAACAAATAATTCACATTCATTCCAACCGAAATGTTTTTAACTGGCTCAACAGCTACTCCTATATAAGCTTTCGAAATGGTTCCGGTACCATAATAATTGTTCTGAAAGTCGCCAATGTTTTCGTGCGTGTCATTAACCAGTACCTGGTATCCAACATCGGAGTATGGTTGTAAACCAATGGATGTTGCCATCCAGTCAGTTATACGAAAAGCCATCGAAAAATAATTGAAATTAATATCGTTGGTTTTCAGTTTACTCTCATTGGTCTTGTATGTTGAAAAGTTTCCTTGAAGTCCAAATTCAAAAAGAAAGTTCAACGAGTCGATGGCTGTGTACGAGGCCGGATTCGATGAATTTATCTGAAGGTTGTTCCTGCTGGCCAATGACGCACCTCCCATTGCGGTTGTTCTTCCAAAACTATACGAATGCAGATCACCTAATCCATATCGCGAATACGGCGATGAAGTATTATTGTTAAATTGTGCGAATAATACGGCCGGGAAAATTAATAACCCGACAATTAAAAAACTTACTCTACTATATCTCCCCATTATGTTGTAAAATGCGGTTTAAACCCAAGCTGGTTAAATTAAAGTGTACAAAGAAAGAATTTTTTAACTTGTTAGCAAAAAAATCAGCATCACCCCCTGTGATTATAACCTGTAAATTATTATAAAAATCCTTAAACGAGGTAATTGTGGAATCTATTTCGTATAAGAAACCGTTTTGTACACCTGCTCTTATGGCCTGCTCTGTAGTTTTCCCGTATAATTTATTAAATTCTGCTTTTTCAATTTTTGGCAGTTTCCCGGTGAATTGGTGTAATGCTTTAAAACGCATTTCCAGGCCCGGAGAAATATTGCCGCCTAAATATTTGCCATCCTTGCTTAAGATGTCGTATGTAATTGCTGTTCCTGCATCAATTATCAAAACATTTGTTTTGGGATAAAGATCGAAAGCACCAACAACAGCCGCAATTCGGTCTTTACCCAATGTTTCTTTCGATTCGTAACAGTTTTCAATCGGCAGAGGAGTATCAGCATCCAGTTCAATAAAAGTTTTAAACTTGTTTTGAAGCGTGGTTTTCAATTCGCCAGGATAGTCTTTAACGGCTGAAAGTATAACATTATCCAGTTGCTCGTATTCAAGTTTCAGAGCATCAATGTGCGATGGCAGAAACTCATCAACGGGTACGGTTGTTAAAACGTCTCCCCGGTTACAAACCGAAAATTTGGTACGCGTATTACCGATATCGATTACCAGGTTCATTTAATCTATTATGCGCTGGCTGATATCCAATGCTTTTACCGAGTGTGTTAATGCCCCGATTGAAATATAATCAACTCCGGTGTGTGCCACTTTGCGAATTCGTTTTATGGTCATATTTCCCGAAGCTTCAATTTTTGCTCTTCTATCGATAATTTCTACGCACTCTTTCATTAAAGTAGAACGCATATTGTCCAACATAATTATGTCAACGTCGGCAGCCAGAGCTTCTTTTACCTGTTCGATAGTAGTTGTTTCCACTTCGATCTTGATACTTTTCGGAATTTTTTTACGAATGGCTTCAACTGCCTGGGTAATTCCTCCGGCAATTTGAATATGGTTGTCTTTTATCATTACCATATCATACAAGCCAAAACGATGGTTCGAAGCACCACCCATACGCACAGCGTATTTATCGAGATAACGGTAGCCTGGTAGAGTTTTGCGGGTATCCAGAATCTCAACCTTGGTGCCCTGGGTCTCAATCATACAAAGGCGAGAGTAACTTGCAATTCCTGATAAACGTTGAAGGAAATTTAATGCTTTTCTTTCACCGGATAATAAAGCACGGTAGTTCCCTTTAAATTCTACAATAACATCTCCTGGAATCACCGTGTTTCCATCGGGAATCAGTACGTTCCATTCCATGTTTTTGTCAAATCGTTTAAAAACCATTTCAGCCACCTGCAAGCCTGCAATTACTCCTTCTTCTTTGGCAATCAACTGTGCAGTTTTATTCTGGTTTGGATCAATCAGGTTGTTTGTAGTTATATCTCCGTCGCCTATATCTTCGGCATAAGCTAAATCGAATAGTACTTCTGCCGATTTTAATGTTTTCTCGTCCATCATAATACTAATTTCTTATCGGTTCAAAATGTATTTTTTTATCTTTTTGTTGAATAATGTGTGTTTTAAAATCAGGATTTTCCTTTTGAAAATCTTCCCGGATGTGTCCACCTCTACTTTCTTCGCGAATTAAAGCTGCCGTGGCAATAAGTTTACAGATGTTCACCGCATTTTTTATTTTAATTAAATTGTATTTGTTTTCTTCTTTACTGAATTGTTTCAAAATTTCATTGAAACGTGCCAGTGCGTATTCAAGCGATTTCTTATTTCTTACAATGCCTAAGTTTTCGCTCATTAAAGTTGCCAGTTCGTTTTGGTAGTTTAAAAACAACTCTTCGTTGTCTGCATCCAGAATAATTGGCTCAGGTTCTTCCAGCGTGAAGTGTGGATCTTTTAATTTTGCAGCCTTCTCGCTGGCACGTTTGCCAAAAACCAGACATTCTAAAAGGGAGTTGCTGGCCAGTCGGTTGGCTCCCATTACACCGGTTGATGCTACTTCCCCGCAAACAAACAGTCCCGAGATATTGGTTTCTGCATCAAGATTTGTTCGAACACCACCAACCATATAATGGGCGGCCGGTGATATCGGCAATAAATCTTCGGTTAAATTAAAACCATATTCCTGCAAATGTTTGTCGATATTTTTAAATCGGTTTTTTATCTTTTCCTTGTCGAGATGTTTTAGCGAAAGGTAAATGTGTTTTTTGTCCGACTTTTGAATCTGGCGGAAGATACTGTAAGCCACTACATCGCGCGGTGCAAGTTCGGCAAGCGGATGAATGTCTTTCATAAACCGATCGCCTTTTTGATTTAACAGCCATGCTCCTTCTCCGCGAACTGCTTCGCTTATTAAATAAGCTTCTTTTTTCGGGACGTACAATGCCGATGGATGAAACTGGATAAATTCCAGATCTGCAAGTTTTGCTCCGGCTTCGTAGGCCATTGCAATACCGTCGCCTGTTGCCGTGTGCGGATTGGTTGAACGGGAAAAAATCCTTGACAAGCCTCCGGTTGCAAGAATTACAGCCTTGGTTTTAAAAACGATGTTTTTGTTTGTTTTAAAATCGTAAGCCTGTACGCCAAGCATACAGTTATCTTTATGAAGTAATTTTATGGCAGCAACAAATTCGAAAGCCTGAACATTTTTTTCTTTTCTAATTAAATCAAGCTTAAAACAGGTTAGCTCTTTCCCTGTGGCGTCGCCTCCTGCATGTAAAATCCTTCGTTTTGTGTGTCCACCTTCCAGACCAAGTATAAAATTATCACCTTCTTTATCAAACGGCATTCCCATTTTTACGAGTTCCAGCACACGTTCTTTCCCCTCTTTAACCAACACGTCAACTGCATCGTGATCGCAAAGACCGCGTCCGGTAACAAGGGTGTCGTGCGCATGTTGTTCCGGAGAATCGTTATCGGCAATAGCTGCAGCAATTCCGCCTTGTGCGTAATATGAATTGCTCGTGTCGAGCTGTGATTTGGTGACAATTGCCACCGAACCAAATTTTGAAGAATGATATGCAGCTGACAGTCCTGCCAGTCCGCTTCCTATTACAACCGTATCAAATTCAAGTACTTGCATTGTTTCTGCTTTCTGCAAACGAGCGTGCAAAGTTAGTATTTCTTTTATGCAAATACCTATTAGAAAGCTGATAATTTACATTTCTGCAATTTAATTTATCATTGGCAGGTTTTGTTTGCTATCGGGTAGATAAGGAACTTTTGTAAAGCGATTGAATTGTGCAGATTGTTTATTGATTAGGAAGATAATCAGTGCGGATTGGTGTAAAAAGCTCAAGCACAATCGAGGCTTCTAAAATCTTGACTTCGTGTTCCATATTTTCGGGAATGCTCCAACTGTCGCCACTTTCTGCCACGAACCATTCTTTGCCAATTCGTAAATCCATTTTCCCCGAAATCAAATAGCCGGTTTGTTCGTATGGATGCTGGTGAGCCGGCAAATCACTTCCTTTATCGAGTTTGAATTCGCACAAAATAGTTTTTTCTTCAAACGCTAAGGGACGCATGGCAACACCTTTTATTAAAGGGCGAAAATTTCGAGAGTTGTTTTTAGTAAACATATCTTCAAGAATTAATTTAAAGGCTAAATTAAAATAAAATATTCTTCAAATTAAACCTTTTTGGTAACCCAGTAGTCTTTATAAAGTCTGAAAGAATTCTTTCAGACTTTATAAAGACAAAAATAACTTACTATAAGCAATAAGCTGTTTGTGTAACTTGCATATAAGTTTGGAACTTGATAGAAATGAACTTGATTAAACATTTTAATTAGAAAATAAAACCATGAGTTGGAGGAAAATTACATTCATTATTGTGGCCCTGATTGTTCTGCTGGGTGGTTCAGCAGCTCTTTCAGAGTTATTTGTGTCGATGAAACCGGAGCCGATGAAAAAGCCGGAGCAGACATTAAAACGTTCTGTTAAAGTAGAGGAAGTCGTTTATTCAGATATTGTTTCTCCACTAACAGTGCAAGGTAGAGCCGTGTCGGGGAGCGAAGTTGTTTTGGTTGCTGAAGCAGCAGGGAAAATTGAACCTGGGGCGGTAAGGCTTCGAAAAGGTACCAAATTTACAAAAGGACAGTTGTTGGCCGTAATTTATAAGGATGAAGCGGAATTGGCATTGAAAGCACGCAAGAGCAATTTTTTGTCAACAATGATTTCGTTGCTTCCCGATATTAAAGTTGATTTCCCGGAGGTGCTCGAAACCTATGAGAATTTCTTTCACAATATTGATTTAAACAAAAATCTGCCTGCACTGCCGGAAGTAAAAAATGAAAAGTTAAAAATATTTTTAGCCAGCAGGGGAGTGTTTAACGAATACTATGGAATTTTGCAGGACGAGAAAAAATTGTCGCGTCATTCGCTTTATGCTCCATTCGATGGAACTTTTACCCAGATAAATTACGAAGTTGGAGCGTATGTAAATACCGGCGCCCAAATTGGTAGAATGATACGAACTGACAACGTTGAAATTGAGGTTCCGGTCCCCAACGGCGATAGCAAGTGGATTAAAGTTGGCGACAAAGTGGAAGTTTACGATAATGATTCGGATGGAATTAAACAAGGAACAGTTGTTCGGAAATCAAACTTTATTGATGAAGCCACACAATCGCGAAGTATTTTTGTTGAAGTACAAAGTAGCCCAGCTGATGAATTACTTACCGGAGAATACAAAGTAGTTGATTTTCCCGGTCATAAAATTGCACGTTCGATGGAAATTCCACGTAACGCGGTTTTTAATTCAAACGTGGTTTATGCTGTAGTAAACGGTCAGCTCAAAAAGCGGGAAATTAATATACTAAAGACCATGGAAACCACTTTGATTTTTAATGGAATTGAAGAAGGTACAAAAATGGTAGTTGAGCCCTTAATCAACGTAAAAGAAAATACCCCTGTAAATATTTTAGGAGAAGAAGTTGTTAAAGAGGGTAACAGAAAATCTAAATCAACTAAAGAGCAAGCTTCATTATGAAAAAAGCAGTTGAGCTATTTGTTCGGTTCCCATTTTACGCTAACCTGATTCTAATCTTTTTTGTGATTGTAGGGGGCATTAGTCTTTACTCCATGAAAAAGTCGTTTTTCCCCGAACGGGAATCGCATTATATTAATGTAAGTGTTATGTATCCGGGAGCCTCTCCTATTGAAATGGAGGAAGGAATTACGTCAAGGGTTGAAGAAGCAATTCGTTCTATTCCCGGCATTTATGAGATCAATTCCGTTTCGTCGGAAAACAGTGCCAGGGTAACCATTGAGTTTGAGCCTGGTTATGATATCGATGAAGCTTTAATCGAAGTAAAAAATGCGGTAGATGGAATATCGGCACTGCCGACGGCATCGGAACGGCCTATTGTTGCCAAGTCACGGACTACATCGCCGGCCGCTCGTATGTTGGTTACCGGCGACGTTGACTTAATGACCCTTAAAAGTTATGCGCAGCAAGTAGAAGAAGATTTCCTTTCTTCCGGCCTGATGAGTCAGGTTTCTATTTCCGGTTTTCCTTCACTCGAAATTTCGGTAGAAGCTTCTGAAGAGGATATGTTACGTTACGGATTTACCTTTAGCGATCTGCAAAATGCAATCTCCAATAACAACCGTGATGTATCGGGCGGACAAATTCGTTCGAAGGAAGAAGAATTGCTTATTCGATTGCGCTCACGAAGCGCCGATCCGAATAAAATTGGCAATATTATTCTTCGTGCAAATGCTGATGGAAGTGTGATTCGGATTAGGGATATTGCTTCGGTTAAAATGAAGTTCTCAGATGTACCAAACAAAGCACTTGAAAACGGTAATCCGGTGATTAGCATGCGTGTAAATAAGCTGATAACGGAAGATCTTGATGATATTGATGAGTACATTACGAATTATGTGGAAGATTTTAATGCCAAAGACTACGGTGTTAAACTGATTTTGTCGCGTTCTTATCTCGATCTTCTGAAATCGAGGTTAAGCTTATTGTATACTAACGGAGGACAGGGATTGATTCTGGTGGTACTTATTTTGGGGTTAATGCTTAGCACGCGTCTGTCCTTGTGGGTAGCATGGGGTATTCCGGCGTCCTTCCTTGGTATGTTCATTATAGTGAACATTATGGGGGTTACCATTAATATGATGTCGGTGTTCGGGATGATCCTGGTTGTTGGTATTCTTGTAGATGACGGAATTGTGATTGGTGAAAATATTTTCCAGCATTTTGAGCGGGGGAAACGCCCCATGCGAGCAGCAGTGGATGGAACAGTAGAAGTAATACCGGCTGTAATTACATCGGTATTAACTACTGTCGTTGCTTTCTCTCCGCTTATTTTTATTACCGGAAGAATGGAGATGATGTATGAAATGGCACTGATTGTTACATTCAGTTTGCTTGTTTCAATGGTGGAAGCGTTTTTTGTATTACCTGCCCACCTGGGGAACAAACACGTTTTAAATCGTAAAGTTCTAACACGGAAAGGGAAGGGATTTAGAAAATATATTGAACGCTTTTTTAGCTGGTTACGCGATTATGCCTATGATGGTGTTATCAAGCTCATAATAGAATGGCGCTACATTGTTATGGGAATACCGGTTGCAATGATTGTAATAACACTGGGACTAATTGGAGGACAGATTATTAAAACCACGTTCTTCCCGCGTATGGAATTTGACGACTTTAATATAAATATTGCTTTTACTCCTGGTTCGGGCGAAAGGCAAACCATGGAATACCTTACTCATTTTGATAGTATTGTTTGGGTGGTGAACCATGAGTTAATGAAAGAATACAATGATACGATCCCATATATCGAAAGTAGTATCATTAATTTGGGCTCTGGATTTGATCGTACTGAAAGTGGTGCGCATACCGGGAATGTTGATGTTTCTCCACGAAATTCGGAAGAAACAGGAATTAGTTCATTTGAAATTATTAATCGTTTACGAAAACATATTGGGTCGGTTCCTGAGGCCGATAAATTCACAATCGGAGCACGTGGCCGATTTGGATCACCGGTTTCAATCGGTTTGCTTTCACGGAATATTGAAGAGCTGGAAGCAGGGCGCGATTTTATAATGGAGCGACTTTTAGAATACCCGCAACTAAAAGATGTTGTGAATACCAATGCCATGGGTAAAGAAGAGATTTTACTCGAACTAAAACCCGAGGCCTATATGTTGGGATTAAACGAGATAATAATTGCCAATCAGATTCGTCAGGCTTTTTATGGAGGTCAGGCACAACGTTTACAAGTGGGGCGCGATGAAATACGTATTTGGGTGCGTTACCCTGCTGAAGGACGAGCGAAATTAGGACAACTCGAAAAAATGAAGATTGTAACCGCACAAGGTGAATATCCATTTTCCGAATTGGTTGATTATTCTAAAAAACGTGGCCCGGTTAATATTAACCGTTACAACAGCAAACGCGAAATACGAGTGAATGCCGAAATGGTTGATCCAGATGCTTCAGTAACCGATATGCTCGAGATTATCCGGTCTGAAGTGATTCCTGAACTAAATGTAATGTATCCGGGTATTACTGTCGAATTTCAGGGGCAGTCACGAGAAAGTCAGCGAAATATGGGAGATTTACTCTTCCTGTTTCCAATGGCATTTTTGGCTATTATTTTTATTCTGATGGTGAATTTTAAATCGATTGAACAGCCAATAATCATTCTGATAATGATTCCGATTTCGATACTAGGTGCAGTTTGGGGACATGGCATACACGGGAAGCCTCTTTCTATATTGAGTTTATGGGGAATTGTAGCATTAACGGGAGTAATTGTGAACGATGCTGTGGTTTTTCTGGCCAAATACAATCTCCTTATTGAGTCAGGGGTAAAAGTAAAACAAGCGATTGTAGAAGCTGGAAAATCTAGACTTCGTGCAATTATACTCACCACCTTAACCACTTCATTTGGTCTGTTTCCACTGATTTTGGAGAAAAGTTTTCAGGCGCAGTTTTTAATCCCAATGGCCATCTCGCTGGTTTACGGTGTTGCTTTCGGAACCTTTTTTATCCTGATCTTTTTCCCTGCTTTGATTATGGTGTTAAACGACATCAGAAGAGTATCTAAAAAACTTTGGACCAGTGAAGACGTGGAACCTGAACATGTAGAGATTGCGTGGATACATTCGCAACGAAAAATTGATAACAGCCTTTACCAAGAAGATGAAGAAAATAAACAGCATGAAGAAATTTAAAATATTTGCCTTTTTACTGTTGAGTGGATTGATTGTACAGGCACAACAACCACTCTCACTTACGGACGCAATCGCAAAAGCGCTTGAAAATAATTACGATATACTACTTGCAAAAGGAGATCAGCAAGTGGCTGAAATAAAAAATAATTGGGGAGCTGCCGGCCGCTATCCATATATAAATTTATCGGCAAGCGATAATAATTCGTATGTAATTCAGGAAAGCGATAATAATATCAGCAATCGTTTTTCAGGAGGAACATCGCTCAGCTGGACGATATTCGATGGCTTTTCAGTGAAAATTAGTAAAGCACGACTTGATGAGTTGGAGAATATTTCGAAAAATAATACGGCCACAATGGTTGAAGGTACCATTCAATCTATAATCTTGGCGTATTACGATGTGTTACTGCAAAAGGAGAAACTAGTAACTTACGAAGAGGTAATGAATCTTTCGAACGATAGATACGAACGCGAGAAGCAACGAAAAGAATATGGCTCGGCGGTGACTTACGAAGTTTTACAGGCACAAAATGCCTACCTTGAAGATCGTGCCAGTTATCTGTTGCAAGAGGTTGCATATAAAAATTCCAGGCGTAATCTGGGATATTTAATGGCAGAAAAAGAGAATACTGATTATCATCTAAGTGAAAAATTTGAGGCAGTATTGGAAGAGTATTTGCTGGCGGATTTATTGACGCAAATGTTGGAGAATAATAAAAGTCTTCAAACGCAATTCATAAATCTACGTTTGCTTGATAATCAGATTGCATCTTCCAAAAGCGCTTATTCGCCATACCTCGATTTTAATGGTGGTGTTACCGGAACAACAACTCGGATGAAGACTGTAGAGCAAGATGCAAGTTGGAGCAAGAATGCAACTTTATATGGCAATTTTACTTTAGGATGGAATCTTTTTAGTGGTGGAAACCGCAAACGTGCCGTGCAGATTGCAGAGATTGATCGCGAGTTGGGAGATGTTCAGTTGGCTGATATCCAGCACAATTTATCCAACCGGTTAGCCAATTTATTCGAATTTTATGAGGTGCGGAAAGAACTATTGGTTTTGGCGAAAGAAAACCTGGAAGCCGCTCGTTTAAATATGCAAATTTCGAGAGAAAAATTTGAATCAGGAGCTATTAACTCGTTTAACTATCGCGATGTGCAGCAGATTTATTTAAATGCAGCACAGGGCGAGTTGCAGGCCATTTATTATTTTATCGATGCACAAACATCATTACTGCGTTTAGCAGGCGTGATTGTTCAGCAATATGATTAAAACTATTGAGCAGGTGGAGAATAATCACCTGCTCAATAAAATAGAGTTAAACTGATTCCCACGATCGGATTTTATTTTTTTCTTCTTTTTTTCGGAAGGCTTCTTCCAGCTTTATTCCTTTTCGGTTGGCAATAGCACAGAGGTAAATAAATATATCTGCCAGTTCATCTCCAACTTCTGAGATAGTTGAGTTTGTATCTACCAACAAACCTTCAGTTTTCCTTACGGCTTTAAAAAGTTCGCCAACTTCTTCTCCCAGCAATAGGCATTTGTCAATGGTGGTTTGGGTTATAAAATTCCGCTCGTATTCGAGTTCAGTTACATATTCCTGAAAATCGGAAAGGGTTGGTTTTTCTTTTAATTCAGGCATAATTAAATTTTTTGAAGTGCAGATTGTACTTTTTCCAGCAGTACAGGAATTTTTTCATAGGGATCGCCGGCACCCAACGTTTCTAATGGAAGATAACCACGATACCCTGCTTCTTTTATTATTTTAAAAAGTTTTACAAAATCAGTTGGAGTTTCTTTTCCATCAATCCAAACATTCTCTTTTATCTGCCAGGTTACGGCAAATTTTATATTCTTCTTAATTTCTTCGTACGGATCGTGTTGACGATAACTACCAATGTCGAGATTTAATCCCAGCCAGTCAGAGTCTACCATTTCAAATATCCGGGTCACATCGGCAGCGGTTTTCAGAAAATCGTTGTGATTTTGAATGGCTATAATTACACCGTGTTCTCTTCCAAACATACAACAATCCTGTAGATCTTTTGCCATCCAGGTGAATACCTGGTCGCGCGAAAAACCTTCGTGTTTATTTGTTCCGGAAAATACACGAATCGCAGGTATTCCCATTTTTGCTGCGGCAATAATCCATTCTTTAATAAATTTTATATCGGCTTGCCGACTCGTTTTGTCGGGATTGGCAAAGTCATTCCGTACTCCTGTTCCACTAATATCCAGACCGAGCAGAAATGCCTGTCGTTTAAATTCGCGCATAAAATTGGCAGAAGGAACTTCCGGATAGCCAGGGAAATAATAACCGGTTGGATCGATGGCGTCGAAATTATATTTGGCGCAAAAATTCAATACATCGAACAAATCAATTTCGCCGTCGCGTAAAAGCTGGTTAAACGAGTAAACGTTTAAACTAAACTTGAATTTATGACTAAAAGTTTCCGAAACTGAATTGAAATGCAAAGGCGAGAGGCCGGAAGCCATCAAAGGAACTGCCAGCATCGATTTCATAAAATCCCGTCGTTTTGTTGGTTTCATAGGTGTTTTGTTTAAGTAAGTTTTGCTTTGTATTGTACTTAGGTTTCTTTTTTAACTTATGCTGAAAGGTGTTTCTAAAACCACTTCTTTTACACAGGCGCTGGTCGAAAGGCTTAGTAGCCATTTAATTGTTTGAAATAAATCGTCGGGCTGAATCATTTCGTTGGCTTTCAGAGGAGTGCCGGCTTCGGTTGCCATTTCGGTATTTACCCAGCCCGGGCAAAGTGCCGTAACCGAAATTCCAAGCGGCGTTAATTCACGATACAATGCTTCGCTTAACCCAATCATTCCGAACTTCGAAGCGCTGTAGGCTCCGCTTCCGGCAAAGCCCACTTTCCCCGAACGCGATGCAACATTAAAAATGTACCCCGATTTTTGCTCCTTCATAACCGGTACCACTTCTTTTAAAATCACATATTGGGCGGTTAAATTGGTAGCCAGCATTGTAGAAAAATCAGTTTCTGAAATCTCAACCGTACCGTCGAAATAAATGCCGGCATTATTTACCAAAATATCAATCTGCCCGTATTCTGAAACAATTGTGGAAATTGCATTTTTTACTTCGGCAGTTTGTGTAATGTCGAGTTGTATAACTTTCGACTCCAACCAGGATTCTGCACGAATTATACCAGCTACTTTTTCCAGGTTTTCCAGGTTTCGGCCAATAAGAATTGTTTGATACTTAAGTGCAGAGAGACCGGTTGCAATAGCTTTTCCTATGCCTTTACCTGCTCCGGTTATTATGGCTACTTTATTTCTTGTCATATTGCATTTTAGATATTAAAGATAGTAAAATGAAAAGATTGTGTAAGAGGGATTTAATAAAAATGAATGACCATCTTTTTATTGATTTAGTTGAATGATAATCCGGATTTTGTTTTTTAACACTTTTAAAAATTACAGCTTATAACATGGAACGTACTCCGACTGTAAAATCACGGGTTAAAATTATTTTTAATATATGGTTAAGATTACCAGGCATATAAAGGTTTAGTGATTAAAAAATGCAATTTGTTTAAGTGTGTGAAGCTTCTCAGTCGTCATAACATTAGATAAAGCTTAACAGCTGAATATTTAAATTTTTAAAGTATCATTTTATAATCTTGCACATAGTTATAACTTTGGTTCAGCTACAAAAAATAAAACGTAAAACAATTTGGCCTTTATGAAAAATTACATTAATACAATTTTTCTTCTGCTACTTTTAAGGATTGGCTGGAGTATATATCAGACAAAAAATAACTCCGGTAAACATTGTCAGAATTATTTTAGTAAAAGCAATTATTAATCAGTATTTAACGAGTAAATATACAATAGTATGAAAAGGATAGGGATTCTGTTTTTCGCGCTTATTTTAATTAGTTTCATTTCATCTGGGCAGAAAGGACCCAATATACTTTGGATAACTATTGAGGATACTTCGCCACAATTTATTGGCTGTTACGAAAATAAGGATGCAAGTACGCCAATAATTGATAGGTTGGCCGGCGAGGGGGTACGTTTTACCAATGCTTTTTCAACCGGAACAGTTTGTTCGCCAAGCCGAAGCACCATAATTACAGGCGTGCGCACCTATAAAATGGGAACAGGGAATCACCGAAGCAACTATTCAATTCCTTCTACTATTCACGGATTTCCTTTTTATATGCAGCAACAGGGATATTACGTAACCAACAATGCCAAAACCGATTATAACGTTGGCAATGTAAAAGCGTTTATACAAGAAGCCTGGCACGAAAGTTCGGCTAAAGCCGGATGGTGGAACCGAAAACCGGGGCAACCCTTTTTCTCGGTTTTTAATTTTAACGAATCGCACCAGTCGCGAACCATGACAAATTCATATTCGTGGTATCTGAAAAATGTTTGGGAGCAGTTGCCCACGGGTGACAGAATTGGGGAAGATGCTTTTGAAATGCCCCCGATTTATCGCGACAGCCCGGAAATGCGAAAACATTTTGCACGGGTTTACAACTCGATAAAATTAACCGATAACCGAATTGGTGAGTTATTGGAAAAATTAGATAAAGATAATTTACGCGACAGTACCATCATTTTCTTTTACGCAGATCATGGTGAAGGAGAACCCCGTGGGAAAACAAACGGAATAAACTATGGTTACCGTGTACCTTTTATTATTTGGTTTCCGGAAATGTATAAACACCTTTCGCCTTGGGGAACAAGTGGTGTGGTGACGGATGAGTTGGTTGATTTTGAAGATCTGGCGCCAACCTTAATCAGCCTTGCCGGCGGAACAATTCCTGATTATTTGAAAGGTCGTGTTCTGATTGGGGAAAATCGCTCGAAAAAAGTCGATCACCTCATTTTGTCAGCCGACCGTTCGGATAACGGAATTGATATGGTTAGAAGTATTACAGATGGAAAATACATGTACTCCCGAAATTTTATGCCTTTTATTCCACAGCAACGCTACATCAGGTACATGGAAATCTCTGAAATTGTAAATCAAATGCGGGCCGATTGGAAAGCCGATCTGCTAAATCCGCTTCAAAAAAGTATATTCGAGGCACGCCCGGCAGAATTTCTTTTTGATATTGAAAACGACCTTTGGGAAACCAAAAATCTGGTTGACAATCCAAAATATATAAAGGTTTTGGCAAAAATGCGCAAACAGCTCGATCAACAAATTATGGAGGCGCGCGATGTAATGTTTCTGCCGGAATATGAAATTGCTATGATTTCTAAAACAGGAACTCCCTACGAGTTCAGAATGGATAAAACCCAATATCCTTTAGAATCCATTTATGCAGCAGCTTCGCTTTCAGGGAAAAGAGGTGCAGGTATTGCGGAAAAACAAATACAACTCTTAAAAAGCAAAAATAAGATTATCCGCTACTGGGCTATTGTTGGCTTACGATCGCAAATGCCGGAAACACTGAAACCTTTTCAAAACGAAATTGAACAGGCGATGAACGATGTATATCCGCCGGTAGCAGTTGTTGCTTCGGCAATTGTTTTGCAAGAATTTCAAAATCCCAAAGCAGAAAGTTCGTTAAAGCGTTTTTGCCTGGATGAAAACAATGACATTGTACTTTTAGCCATAAATCTTCTGATGTATATGAATGACAAACAATCGTTTGTTGAAACCATAAGGGCAACTTATGAACAGCCGAACAGGAACTATAATGTACAGGCCGGCTGCATGGATTTTTTAGGAAGTCTTGCATTGGTTCCAAATGATTTTGAACATAAAAATTAAATTTTTCTCCTCTTTTAAGTAGAGAGATCGTTTTTTAATTCAAACGAATAAAACATGAAAATCACTCAACAAATTCTTTTGGGATTGCTTGCATTCTTAGTTGTTTCTTGCTGCCAGGAATCAAAAACGATAAAACCCGGTGAAATTTGGCCCGATAACAATGGGGTACATATAAATGCGCATGGTGGGGGAGTAATGTTTTATGAAGGGAAATATTACTGGTTTGGTGAGCATAAAATAGAAGGAAAGGCAGGGAATAGGGCTATGGTTGGTGTTCATTGCTATTCGTCGAAGAACCTGGTTGATTGGAAAGATGAAGGGATTGCTCTGGAAGTAGTAAAAGATGATCCTGATTCGGATATTGCGGAAGGCTGTATTCTTGAACGTCCAAAAGTGATTTACAATCCCCAAACCCAAAAGTTTGTGATGTGGTTTCACCTTGAACTAAAGGGAAAGGGATACGATGCTGCACGTTCGGGAGTTGCTGTAGCTGATCAGATTACTGGTCCCTATCAGTTTGTGAAAAGTCACCGACCCAATGCCGAACACTGGCCGCAAAATGTAAAAGCAGTTCATAAGTTGCCTGTTGGGCCTGATGTAAAAGAACATTATTGTGGTGGCAAGGGCTGTTTGCCCGCACATCCGGATACCGTGAATCTTCTGGGGCGTGACTTTGAAATAGGGCAAATGGCGCGAGACCAAAACCTGTTTGTTGACGACGACGGGAAAGCCTATCATATTTATTCGTCGGAAGAAAACAGCACGCTGCATATTTCTCAGTTAAGCGACGATTTCCTGACAGATTCAGGAAATTATATACGTGTTTTTTCGGGAAGGTACATGGAGGCTCCGGCCATGTTTAAATACAGTGGAAAATATTTTCTGATAGCATCAGACTGTACCGGCTGGGATCCGAATGCAGCCCGTTTGGCATGGGCACCAAATATTTTTGGCCTCTGGGAAGAGTTGGCTAATCCGTGTATTGGCGAAGATGCTAATCTGACTTTTCACTCGCAAAGCACATTCATTTTGCCGGTTAATGGCAAACAGGATGCATTTATATACATGGGCGACAGATGGATTCCGGATAATGCAATTGACGGTCGTTATATTTGGTTGCCTCTTCAGTTTAACGAAAAAGGAATTCCCTATCTGGAATGGATGGCTGAATGGAGCATGGATATTTTTAATAAATAATCCGGATAGTAATCTTTAAATCAGATTCTTTCAATACGCATCACTCACATTTCCTGTTTTTCGTGTTTTTCTGAATTTCATTCCGTTTCAACCCCGTGTACTGCTCATGTAGTGGTTTTTGTATATGGCCAACAGTAAAACACCAGTTATCTGCCCTTGTTTTTCCAGATCGTGGTCAAAAGCAATATCATTTCAATCACACCATCTTCATTTCACGAAGCAGTTTAAGCACTTCAACCAATGACCTTATACTTATAACTTTTAAAAGTTTAAAATTTGTGCTGCCACGAAAACATAACTAACAATGAATACCAGCATTATTATTTGTACATACAACGAGGCTGAAACAATATTTGGCGTTGTTGCTGCATGTTGCAAACACAATCACGAAGCCGAAGTAATTGTGGTCGACGATGGTTCTACCGACAATACACAGGCAATTCTAGAAACTTTAGCGTTTCACCACAAATTTGAGTATTTGAAACTTAGCCAGAACTATGGCAGAAGTTATGCAATGGCTTACGGAATAGAGTATGCCACAAACGAGATCGTCTTGTTTCTGGATGCCAATGTAAAAGAGGTAAGAAAGCAACATTTTAACAGTTTAATCGACCCGATATATCGGGGAGACGCTGATCTGGTTTTGGGCGGACCATCTGGATTTACTGTTGATTTCGGATTGAACCCATACAAATCGGTAATTGGTCAGAAGGCCATGCTGAAAACCGATCTAATGCCAATATTGAATGATTTAAGAGAAATCCGATTTGGTGTTGAATCCTTTATTATTCTTTACTATCAGAGCCAGAGGAAACGTGTACATTTTGCCATGCTTAGCGGTTTGCAAAACCAATCTGATGAAATTAGTGATCAACAGTTTTCAGTTGCTGATGATGCCAAACTGGAAATTGCCAATGCCTTATTAACAAATGTCGATTTGATCACAAAACGTATTCAAAATACCATTCTGAAGACACAAAATTATACACAGTCGACCATAAGCAGCGTGCAAATGGAGCTGAATAAAAAAATGAAAGCCCTCAAGGAGAAAAACCGAAAAATGGAACTGATCAACTGATTATTACATTTCATGATCGGGATTTAGCACTTCAGGTTATTTTAGAAATAGCTAAAAGACAGACACTATAAATTCGCACAAAAAATCAGAATTCAAAAAACAAAAAATAGAAACAAAAATGAAAATCTGGAAAACAGCTTTATTGTTCCTAACTTCGGTCCTGGCATTAAACGGATGTAAAACAAACGGAGAAACACCTCCGGTCAAAACAGTTAAATATGTTAAAGTACACACCATAAGTGGTGATGATTCAGGTGAGAGAATGGTGTTGAATGGGAAGATTAAGGAAAAGAGCCTGACTTCTCTTTCGTTTCGTGTGGGAGGACCGCTTGCGAAACTGAACGTTGAACCAGGTGATTATGTACGTGCCGGACAGGTAGTCGCAGTGGTTGATAAACGCGATTACGAATTACAGCTTGAAACAACAAAAGCACAGTATGAGCAATTGGAGTCGGAATACAAACGTTACAAACAACTGGTTGAACAAAATAAAATTCCGGAAAATACTTTTGAGAAAATTAAGTCGGGATATTTAATGGCAAAAACCTCCTACGAAAATGCGCAAAACCAGTTACGCGATACTGAGTTAGAAGCTCCATTCTCAGGTTATATCTACGAGAAATTTAGTGAGGCGCATCAAACGGTTGGGCCTGGTGCCCCCATTGTGTCGCTAATCGATATGTCGCATCTGGAAGCTGTTGTGGCGGTTTCCGAGAGTCAATTACAAAAAGTGAGAAGCGATAAGGAAAGCTATTTAACTGTGGCAAATGCAAATGTCAGTATGCTTCCTGTATCGTTGTTGAGTGTGGGAGAAAAGGCGATGCCTGATGGACTCTACGAAGTGAAATTCTCATTCAAAAACAGCGAAGCGTTAAAAATAGCTCCGGGAATGACTGCTGAGGTGACACTTATTTGCGACAAAGAAGAGAATAGTTTAACGATTCCTGCAACTGCTGTTTTTCATGAAAAGACCAGCAATTACGTGTGGGTATATAACTCTGCCACAAATAAAGTTGAGAAACGAGAGGTTGCACTGGGTGGGCTGAAATCACAGGCTCAGGTTCAGATAAAGGCCGGATTAAAATACGGCGAGCAGGTAGTTACTGCCGGTGTTCATTACCTTGTAGATGGACAAAAAGTAAAAACAATCCAGAACCCATCTGTAACTAACGTTGGAGGATTATTGTAATGCTGGAAAAATTATTGAACCAAAAAGCAATGATCTCAACCATACTGTTTGCAGTATTGTTTGGAGGATTGATTGCGTATAATAATATTGGGAAGCTGGAGGATGCTGAAATCCCGATTAAGTCAGCTATGGTAATTACGGTTTACCCGGGAGCAACTGCTCACGAGGTGGAACTGGAAGTTACCGATGTACTTGAAAAAGCCATTCAGAAGCTTGAAAATGTTGATGAAATTAATTCGATTTCACGTCCCGGTGTTTCAATGATTACAATTGATATTCAGGAGACAGTTAAAACGCCAAAGTTGCCCCAGCTGTGGGATCACCTCCGCCGTAAAGTGAACGATGTAAAAGGAAGTCTTCCTGCCGGTGCCATGGAGCCCATTGTAAACGACGATTTTGCAGATGTTTATGGCATTTTATATGCAATAACAGCCGAAGGATTTTCTCATAAAGAGTTGATTAAATATACCGAGTACATCGAACGGGAACTTGTAGGAATTGAGGGAGTTCGCCGTTCGCAGGTTTTTGGTGAAGAGATGGAGGTAGTCGATGTTACTTTCTCGCCTGAAAAACTGGCCGGATTAAGTATAAATCCGATGGTAATTGCTGCGGCAATTCAAAACGAAACTGCGATTATTGATCCCGGATCAATTGTGACCGGGAAAGAATCGATCCGGGTT
This sequence comes from Draconibacterium aestuarii, assembly GCA_026671195.1. GTDB lineage: Bacteria > Bacteroidota > Bacteroidia > Bacteroidales > Prolixibacteraceae > Draconibacterium > Draconibacterium aestuarii. The sequence continues at coordinate 360,696 of JAPOHD010000027.1, forward strand.
GGTGTAGGACAAAAGATTACAACCCTTGAAGAAATTGAAAACCTGTTGATTCAGGTGCCCGGTGGGGGCAACTTTCGTTTGGGAGATATTGCAACCATTAGCCGTTCGTACATGGAACCAAAACAGGAAGCTTTATATTACAACAATAAGGCGGGTTTGGTACTGGGACTTTCGAACGAAAGTGGAATAAATGTTGTAAAACTTGGCGAAAAACTTGATGCCAAACTTGCGGAGATTCAAAAGGAACTGCCCGTTGGAATCGAAGTGAACCAGGTGTATTATCAGCCCGATCGTGTTGACGCAGCTGTTAAAGATTTTATGATGAACCTGGTTGTATCGGTTGGTATTGTGATTGTAGTGCTGATGTTTGCCATGGGACTGCGCTCGGGCTTGCTTATTTCAAGCGGACTGGTATTTACTATTTTGGGTACACTAATAGTAATGCTGGCAATTGATTTGCCGCTTCATCGTGTTTCATTGGCGGCCATTATTTTGGCAATGGGTATGTTGGTTGATAACGCCATTGTTGTAGCCGACGGCATTTTAGTTGATTTGAAAAATGGAATGGATCGCAGCAAGGCTTTTGTTAATACAGCACAAAAAACAGCTTTGCCTTTATTAGGGGCAACTGCGGTAGCAATTCTGGCCTTTTTGCCATTACGAATGTCTCCCAATGCTGCCGGTGAGTTTTTGGCTTCATTGTTTACAGTTCTTATTATTTCGTTGAGTCTGAGTTGGTTGTTTGCTATGATTCAAACACCATTTAATGCCAAATATTTTTACCGTAAAGAGCGTCCGAAAGGCGAACACGCAGAACACTACGACAATAAGTTTTATACAGCTTTTCGTCGTTTCCTTGAGTGGGCATTGCGTCATAAAATACTTTTTACTACGAGTAGTTTTGCCATTCTCTTTTTTGCGTTTTATTCCTTTCGTTTTGTAACGGTCGATTTTATGTCCAAAATGGATTACGACCAGTTTTATGTCGAATATTACTTGCCTCAAGGATCTGATATTAATGCCGTTGAAGCAGATGTGGAATCTATCCAGGAAGATATATTGAAAATGGATGGAGTTCATTCTGTAACAGGATCTGTTGGACGCCCACCGGCTCGTTATCTTTTAATGCGTGGAATGGCAAAAGGAGGTGCAAATTATGGCGAATTTATCATTCAAACCAATGATCCGGAACGCGTACCAATCTTGATTCCTGAAATTGAGGATTATTTGAACAAAAATTATCCAAATGCTTTTACGCGTGTAATTGAATATGGTGCAGCCTTTGCCGATGCTGACATTGAGGTGGAATTTACCGGTCCTGATCCTGCTGTTTTGAAAGATCTGGCCAACCAGGCAAAACAAATTTTTTTAGAAGAACCGGCAGCGATTCACGTTACCGATAATTGGAAAAATCAGACTAAAAAGATCGTACCCAAATATTCGGTTGAAAGGGCTCAGCCACTTGGTCTCACTCGTTCCGACATGGGTAATTCAATAAAAATTGCCACCAATGGTATGCCAATCGGTGCAATCTACGAAGGAGATAAAATGATGCCTATTGTGCTAAAAACATCAAATGATGTAGCTCAGAATATGGAAGGTTTGATGACCATTCCGGTTTGGGGGCAGCGGAGTGTTGCAAGTATGCCGCTGGCACAGATTGTAGATACCATGCAAGTGACCTGGGAATATGAATTAGTCAATCGTTTAAATGGTGAACGTTCAATTAAAGCCCAGTGCGATGCTGCTAAAGGTTTTACGGCTCAGCAAGTACAAGATAAATTTCAGGCTAAGGTTGAGGCAATTAATGTCCCCGAAGGATATAAAGTTCGCTGGGAAGGGGCAACAGCCCGGTCGGGCGATGCAAACGAAGCCTTGTTTATGTTCTTGCCTCTGGCGATTGGTTTGATGGCGATAATTATTATCGGACTATTTAATAATCTGAAACAGCCGGTTATTATTTTCCTTGTTGTTCCATTTGCTTTTGTAGGGGTTGTATTGGGGCTGGTAAGCACCGGAACCTTTTTAACATTTGCCGGAATTATCGGTGCACTTGGTTTAATTGGAATGATGATTAAAAATGCGGTGGTATTGCTGGATGAGATTAACCACAACTTGCGAACTGGGAAACCCCGGTTGGAATCAACTATCGACGCTGCTCTTTCAAGATTACGCCCGGTAATGATGGCTTCGCTTACTACCATTTTGGGTATGACGCCCCTGATTAATGATGCCATGTTTAGTTCAACAGCCATTGTAATCATGTTTGGTTTGGCAGTTGGTTCGGTAATTACACTGGTAGTGGTCCCCGTATTGTATACAGTACTTTACCGGGTTGATAGCAGTGAATTAAAAAAAATAAGAAGTTAAAGGGATCAGAAAAGGGAAAAATAAATTCAGAAGGAAAGAAAAATGATTCAATCAATTAAATATATCATCAGTACAGTTATTATCCTGGCAACAGTGGTGAGTTCAGCTACTGCTCAAAAAGTGATGACTTTGGAAGCATGCAGGGAGCAGGCTGTTGAATTTAATCGGGAGTTAAAAATTGCTGCATTACAAAATAAAGAAGCCCTGGCCAATCAGGAAGTGGCACGAACGGCTTATTTACCGAGTTTGAGTGGTAGCCTTTCATTAACACACAGTCCGGGTTTCGACGGAATTTCAATACCCGGGTATTTTTTACCCACCGCCGACAGCGAAGCCGATGCTTTAAACGGAAACTTTTCGGGCACCAGTAATGTTTGGAAACCTGGAACAGAAATCGATATGAATTCACTTAGTCTGCTTCAGACAGGTTTGTCGGTTTCGCAACCCATTTACGCAGGCGGAAAAATAAAGTATTCAAATAAACAAGCCGATGCAGGTGTCGAAATTTCAGATTTGGCATTAAACATGAAATATTCGGAAGTAATTGAAATGACCGACCAGGCATTTTGGAATGTGGCTATGGTAGAGTCGAATATCGAGATTGCTGAAGATTATATAAAGATGCTAAACGAACTGGAAGACCAGATGACTGCAATGTATGAGGTTGGCTTACAGCCCGCCAGCGAAAAATTGCGTGTAAGTGTTCAGAAAAACCAGGCAGAACTAGGTTTGTTGCAAGCAAGAAACGGACTACGCTTGGCTAAGATGAATTTAAACCAGATATTGGGACAGAGCCTGGATACGGATATCCGGATAAATTATGATCCGGGTCAGGATGTAAAACTTTTTAATACCGATGACGGAATTACACAGGCAGGTAGCAAACGTAACGAATTAAAAATCCTGGAGAAGCAAAAGGAAATTTCAGTGCTGGATGCTAAAATTACGCGGGCTGATTATTTACCAACAGTTGGGCTTGGAGCTCAATACACCAATTTTTGGATAAAGGATTTAAACGAAGAAGTAAATTTTCGAACGATGTTGGCAGCGCAGGTTTCTATTCCAATATTCCAATGGGGTCAAGGGAAGAAAAAACAACGTGCAGCAGAATTCAGGATTCAGCAGGCGCAAACCGATTTGCAAAACACAAATGAATTAATTAACCTTGAAGTAATGCAGGTTCAGGTTCAGGTGGAGGAAGCGTATCAATCGATTGTTATTGCACAGAAGAATATAGCCGAAGCCGAAGAAAGTCTGGAAGAAACAAGAGCAAGTTTTGATGTTGGTTTAAATACAACTACCGATTTGTTGAATGCTCAGGCACAGTGGAGAGAGGCCGAGGCTCAGCTCATTCAGGCAGTGGCAAAGTATAAAGTGTTAGAAACCAGCTGGGAAAGAGTTACGGGGAATTTGTATATTCCGGCCGGAGAAAAGTAGTTTTTAGGATTTTTGAACAGTAAATGAAGTGTTTAGATCTACATAACAGGAAAAAACAGGCACTTGCAATGCGCTTACCCAGCTATAAACCACTGAGTATTTTAGTTCGGTTTATCATTGTCAGTATTATTGCAATTAGCGTCTTAAATCTTATTGAGTTTTTGGTTGGAACAAGAGGTCAGGCCGCTAAGCCTGCTTATTACTATTATGTTCTGATAATTATTTCGTTTAACATGGTGGCTGAATCTCAAATTATTCTGGACAATATATTGGAACGATTTTTACCTGTTCCCGAAAAAATAAAGTTAAGATTAGCCATCCAGTTTGTTTCGGGTTTACTTGTGCTTATTTTGGTATTGAAAGTTTTGCTGCGGTTTATCGAGCCTCAGTTATTGGACGCAAGCACACGGCCCGGCATTTTTATGGGACTTCTTTTAGGACTGCTTTTCGTTCAAATGACAGCCAGTTCGTTGGCGGTAGCCCGGTTTACTCAAAAATGGGTCGACTCGCAGGAGCAAATAGCTGAAATGAAACGCGAAAAACTTCGTATGGATTACAACTCGCTGCAAGATCAACTGAATCCGCACTTTCTGTTTAACAACCTGAGTGTATTAAAATCGCTGATTATTTATGATTCGGATTCCGCCTTAAAATTTACGGAGAATTTTACAGATGTGTATCGATATGTACTTCAGAGCAAAGACAAACGTCTGGTGAAAGTGGCTGAAGAAATTGAATTTATTGAATCGTATATCAGCCTTCATAAGGAAAGAGTAGGGGCAGGTTTGGAGGTTGAAAGTTCAATTTTAACCGAAGACCTTGGTTTGGAAATTGCCCCTTTAACCTTGCAGCTTTTGGTAGAGAATGCAATCAAGCACAATGTAACAAGTAGGGAAACTCCTTTGAAAATTGTAATTGATACAGATGCCAATTACTTAACCGTATCAAATAGTTTGAATCGCCGTGTTTCGTCGTACTCCACAAAAACGGGCTTGAAAAACCTGGTTAAACGTTATGAGATGCTGACCTCAGAAGAAATTGTGGTGCAGTATGACGATGAACGATTTGAAGTTAAAGTACCCTTGTTGTAATCATAAAATCACAGCAATGCGAATAATTATAGTTGAAGACGAACTGCACAATTACCGTTTACTAAAAGGGATGATCGAAAAACTGCGTCCTGAATGGGAAATAGTTGAAGGATTTGAAAGCGTAAAAAGCACTGTGACCTGGCTGGAAAGAAATCCGGCACCCGACCTTATTTTTATGGATATTCAGCTTACCGATGGAATCAGTTTTTCGATATTTGACCAAGTAGATGTGGAAAGTATGGTAATATTTACTACAGCCTACGATGAATATGCTTTGCGGGCGTTTCAGGTAAACAGCATTGATTATTTGTTAAAACCGGTAAAAGAGGAAAAGCTCAGGTTGGCAATCGAAAAATTTGAGAACCATTTTTATCAGCCGGAGAAGAAAGTCGACAATAACCCCGATTACCACGAAATTTTACAAGCAATTACGCAGGGCGAAAAAAAGTACCGGAAACGTTTTTTGGTGAATGGAGCTACTTCGTACAGCAAACTCGATGTGGCAGATATTGTATGGTTTAGCACCGAAAACAGGGTAACTACAGCTTTTACGCTCGATGGGAAAGCGCATATTATTGATTTAACCATTGAAAAGCTGGAAGAACAACTAGATCCGGAAGTGTTTTTTCGCACCAACCGAAGTACAATTGTTCACATAGATTCTATACGAAAGTTCGAAAATCACTTTGGAGGAAAGTTAATTCTGCGCCTGGTACATCCTTTTAACGAACCTATAATTATTAGCCGCTTAAAAGCAACAGACTTTAAAGAATGGGTTGGTAGATAATAAATTGAATTTTATTACGCTTAGAAATAAATAATATCAATATTTAGAACATTAAATACAGACTATGACAAAACGTGATCGACTTTACAACAAAGCCATTTCACTCATTGAATCATCTACCCCGCATAAAGAAAGTATTTTGTATCACAATATATATTCTTTAAAGGTAGATGGTGGTTATCCTTTTTCTTCTGAAAAAGAAGTAAGAGAATTGGTGAATTTCTTAAATTCGTATGATTAAAAAGGCCGCCTGACTAATTCTTTAAAGGCACGCCTGATATGCTGATTCTAATCCTGTGCCTATGATCAGATTTTTACCCGCTCTATTCTTGGCATTCATTCTTGTTTATGCATACAAAGGTTATGCTCAGGAAACAGATGCAGCCAAAACAAAACCAAAAATTGGCTTGGTATTAAGTGGTGGTGGTGCAAAAGGAATGGCGCACATTGGGGTAATTAAGGTTTTGGAAGAGGCTGGAATAAAACCCGATATTATTACCGGAACCAGTATGGGAAGTATTATCGGGAGTTTGTATGCTGTTGGCTATACCGCCGTCGAACTTAGCGATATAAACAAAAATGCCAATTGGGAGTATCTGTTAACCGATAATGTTCGGCTCCGTAAAGTGGCAATGGATGAAAAACGTGAAATAAGAAAATATCTTTTTGTAATTCCCATTCAGGATAATAAAATTAATCTGCCGGCAGGTCTGATTGAAGGACAACAGTTAGAAGCTTATTTTTCAAAATTACTTTGGCCGCTTACTGCCCACGAAGATTTTAATAATTTACCCATCCCTTTTCATTGCATGTCGGTTGATATGGTTTCTGGTAACGTTATCGAACATCAATCGGGAAATCTGGTAAAAGCTATTCGTGCGAGCATGGCTATCCCAACAGTGTTTTCGCCTGTGCTTATCGACAGTATGTTACTGGTTGATGGAGGTGTAGCTCGTAATTTTCCGGTGCAGGAGGCCATTGATATGGGAGCCGATATTATTATTGGTATTTACGTTGGCTTTCAGGAAGATGTTGAGGCTGCAGATCTGCAATCGATGACTGATATATTATCACGATCGATTGCCCTTGCCGGAATTGTTGATGCACGAAAACAATTGCCTAAATGCGATGTGCTGATTGTACCTGATTTGGGTGACTACGGGGCTGGTGACTTTAATAAAAGCACAATAATTCAGCAACTGGGAGAAGATGCTGCCCGCAAACAATTTGATGAGTTGGAAGCTATTGCAGCAAGTACACAAAGTTCGTTTAAGCCGGTTGAAAAGTTGGAGAAAGCGGAAAGGATTCTGGTAAGTGGTTTTGAGGTGGAAGGATTACAATACCAAAGTAAAAAATTTGTGTTGTCAGTTTCCGGACTTCATAAAGGCGACTCGCTAAGTATCGCAGATATAAATGAAGCCATTGAATTTATGTATGGAACACAGCATTTCAGAAAGCTTACTTTTGCATTGAAAGAAAACAAGGATCGTAATGGGTATATATTGGTTTTTCACGTCATCGAAAATTCCCGAGCCTTGTTCAAAATTGCACCATCGTACGACGACGATCTGGGGGTTGGTATCGTAACCAATTTTACATTACGCAATATGGTTGGTCCGGCCACACGAATGCTTGTTTCGATGTATATAGCAGAAAATCCGGGATTGGAAATATCGCTTAATAAAACGGTAGGGGAAAAACAAAATCTATCAGACTGCTTTTACCTGAGAAGCTACGGATATAATCTTCCTTTTTACGATAAAGGCGATCGCCTGGGCAATTATAAACACGGATTTTTTGAAGGAGGTTATGGTTTGCGGTATTTATTGGGGCTGAACCATCAAATTGGTGCGAATGGATTTTTCAAACATAACCGATTAATTCCACATTCCGATTTACGGTCCATTTATCCCGAAGCAGATTTCGATCGATTTCAGTCCGGAGATTGGGGATACAGACTGTTTTACAAGGTGAACACAACCGACGATTTTTACTTCCCCAAAAAGGGAATAAAGTTGGAAGTCGATTTTGCCCATTCAATGGCCGTTCGCTCAAAAATGAAGGGGGTGAAAGATGTATCGATCAATTATTTTATTATTGAAAGTAACGCGCCTTATGCTACATTAATGATTGACCATAATTGGTTTAAGACCTTTGCTCGTCGGGTGACATTTAATTTTGGAGCAGGTGCAGGATTTACCTCTGAAGACTCAGGACCAACGGTTTGTTTCTGCTTGGTGGTGCACAATTGGGAGACTCTCGTCTACAGTTCAAAAACCTGGCCGGATTCAACCTTGGCGAAATTTACACCTCCAATGTTGCTTGTGTAAAATGGGCTCTAAATATTGAATTAACTACTGGATTGTATTTATCAGGAACATTAAATATGGCAACAACTGCCAATAGATATAACTATATTTTTAACGATCTGCCGAATAAAAACATCGACGATTACATTTGGGGATATAATTTTGGTGTAAAGTATAACTCGTTACTCGGTCCAATTCAGTTACTTATTTCTGACAATAACAGAGATAGTAAAACCCGTGTCCATTTTAGTATCGGATTTCCGTTCTAAGCGTTTTTCTTGAAAGTAAAATCTATTTTTATATATTTGTAAGTGAATGTGTCCGGTTGACATAAAAACTTATTTAAGGCATTTTTATCGTTTGAGAACTGGCCGGGAGATGTTAGCTGGGGGCTTCTGTTTTGAGTAATGCCTCTACTATTCAAAAAATAAATTGATGTAATATGCGGGCTCTTTTTACCTTTACTTATAGAATTACCGATTATCCAGATTGTTGGTTCAATCGGAAACGTTCTCGAAAAATAATTTGAATGTCCGTTATGCGTCATAAAGCGAACGTTACCCTGAATTTGCTTCACGATGATGGTTGTAATTGACAGAATATCAAAGCTGTAAGGGTGTTGGGCAAGTCCGGCATGGCGTGTAAATAAAGGATCTGACAAAATACGGATATTCGAAAAAATAATGAATTCGTATTTAAATTAATGGGTTTGCGTTATATTTATTAACGTTTTACACAAAAAGTACAAAAATTCAATAGTTAACTAATAAAAGATTAATCATGAAAAACAGAAGGGAATTCCTTAAAATTTCGACGGTTGGAGCTCTTGGAGCAATGGCATTAGGACCGATGGCTTGTGCATCATCAGTTGCATCAAAACCTGTTCCTGGAGTGGGCTTGCAGTTATATACTATTCGCGATGCCATAGCTGCCGACTTGTTGGGATCGTTAAAAAAGGTGTCAGAACTGGGCTTTAAATTTGTAGAACTTGCCGATTACAACGATGGCAAATTTTACGGCAAGTCACCAAAAGAATTTAAAAAGATTATTACTGACCTTGGTATGGAAATTAAAAGTAGTCATACCAGTGTTGAGGCTGAAGGAATAACTACTGAGAGCGCAAAGAAAATGGCAGATGCACATGCCGAAATGGATGTTGAATATTGTGTACAGCCATGGATTGAAGAAGTAGACAGAAATGTTGAAACCTATAAAAGAATGATTGCTGACTGGAATAAAGTGGGCGAGATCATGAAAAATGTTGGAATTCAGTTTGGATACCACAACCACAATTTTGAGTTTCTGCCTACCGATGGAATGGTACCTTATTACGATATTTTCCTTAAGGAAATGGATGCCGATTTAATCACAATGGAATTGGATTTATATTGGGCTACCAAAGCCGGACAAGATCCTGTTGAGATGTTTAAAAAATATCCGGGACGCTTCCAGTTGTTGCATTTTAAAGATGCCGGGCAAAAAGCCGAACCTTATTACGACGTAATTAAAGACGATATTACTTCAGTGGGAGCAGGCCATATCGACTTTAAACGTATTTACGATGCCCGCGATATTGCAGGTATGAAATATTTATTTGTAGAAGATGACAACCAGGGTAACGGAAAACCCTTTGAAGGAATCGGAACCAGTATAAAAAATATCCAAAGTAAAATATTTGTATAGTTTTTTGTGGAACTACAGGGAAACCGGACTCATCTGAATCCGGTTTTTTTGTTCCCAATTACACCCTTCATTGCAGCCCTCCGCCAAAATCATTTTCAGGAAGAGACTTTGGTTGCGCTTCACAGAATCAACCTCTTCAAAAAAGTTAAAGTCAAAATCCAAACTTTAAATTAGTCTTAAATACCGGAAAGATGTGATGTCTGATTTAAAAATGTTATTACATTTGCACGAAAAATGAATGAACGTTCATTTATTAAAAGAATGTTATGGCACGAATTACAGATCAGAAAAAGATTGAGCGCTTGAAGCAGGCAACTATGAAACTGGTTGTTGAACGCGGTTTTGGTGGAGCATCGGCAGCTTTAATTGCAAAAGAAGCCGAGGTTGCATCGGGCTATTTTTACATGCATTACAAAGGCAAATACGAAATGGTAAATTCTATTTTACAGGAAGTTTACCAGGAAGTATTTGAAGAGTTTGAGCTCCTTCTGCAAGAGAAGTTAACGTTTTGGGAACTCATCGGAAAAATGGTCCGGCATTTTGTTACAATCGCGAATTCGGAACCCATAAAAGTTAAGTTCCTTTATGTTTTAACCAACGATTACAGTTTTGTTATCGACCCGCATATCAGGGAAAAAACGTATGAGATAATCCGAAAAGTTAAGGAGCTGGGACACAACGCCGGGGTACTTGATAAAAAGCTGGGCGAGGAAGACTTATTCCTCATTTTATTTATCAATACCATTCAGTTCATCAACCAACGTTATAAAAACAGCACACAAAAAGTCACCATTTCGGAAGACGACATCGAGCATGTGCTGTATGTGTTTAAAAAGGTTTTAAGCTAGATTTACCATGATAGAAAAGCAAACAATTAAAGCATTGTTTCTGTTAATGCTGTGTCCTTTTTTTGGGGCTGCGCAGCAGCAAACGCAGCTTCTGTCCTTTGAGGATGCACTGCACATAATGACAGAGCAAAACCCGGCACTCTTGCGTGTAAAGCAAGAGATAAAACAAAAGGAATACGAGGTAAAAGCCAAAAGGGGGATGCATTTACCACAGGTGTCAGTGAGTGCGCAGGCCATTTCCATGTCGGATGCACTGCATGTTGATTTAACAGAAGTACGCGATGCAATTACACCCGTGTACAGTGCTTTGGGTAATTATGGTGTGTTTTCCGGCGTTCCCAATCCCGGTAATCCGGGCACGGTTTTACCCGACGATGTGAGTACTGCTGTGGTTCGGCAACAGTTATTGGATGCTGAACAGACAATAATGGCTGGCGAATGGGATAAAATGATTCAGGAGAAAAATTTTGCGGCAGTAACGGCCAATGTAATGTGGCCGATTTATGCCGGCGGGAAAATCCGTGGCGCCAACGATGCGGCCGATGTAGAGGTTAAAATGAGCCAGGAAGAATTGCGCAACACCGAAGGTGCTTTATTAACCGAACTGGTTTCGCGTTATTACGGGCTGGCTCTTGCGGTACAGGTTCGCGAACTTCGCCAGCAAATACTGGAGGGAATGGAAAACCATTATTCCGATGCGCAAAAACTCTTTGATAACGGAATGATTGCCAAAGTGGAATTGTTGCATGCAACGGTTTCGCGAAACGAAGCGGAACGGGAGTTGAAAATGGCCGAACGCAACATCGAAATTATTCAGGCGGGACTGGCTGCAACTCTTGCGAGCGATTCGTTAACACAGGTTGTGCCAGTCAGTAATTTGTTTATGAACAAAGAATTAACAGATCTTTCTTACTGGATACAAAAAGCCAAAATCAACAATCCCCAGTTGAAGCAAATTGAGGGGAAACGAGAGTTGGTAGAAATTAAACACGGTATTGAAAAGAAAGAGTATTTACCAACCATTGCTATGATGGGAACCTACAACATGGTGGATAAGAATTTGTCGCCATACATGCCCAACTGGCTGGTTGGAGTGGGTATGAAATGGACGGTTTTTAATGGGATGGCCCGAAAGAATGATATCAAAGCCAGTGAGACTATGCAAAACCAGGTGGATTTTGCAGAACAAAAAGCGCACAACGATTTAGAAGCCTATCTGACCAAATTGTACCAGGAACTTCAGATGCAAATAGAGCAAAGGACAGAGCTGGAAACTACCCTCGACCTGTCGGAAGAATACCTGCGAAGTACACAAACCGCTTTTAACGAAGGTTTGGCAACATCAACAGCAGTGGTTGATGCCTTTACGAAAGTTGCCCAGGTAAAAACATTAAGCTTAAAAGTATTGTACGAGTACGATGTGGCGTTGGCCTGCTTCATGCAAACGGCTGGTGCTCCCGAAGAATATATTGACTTTTGTTCGGGTGAAAATGTAATAACCGGTTCTATAAAATAGAATACTCAATTCATTGTCTAAAATATAAATACAATATAAAATGAATAAAAAAACATTAACCACAATAGTTGTACTGCTCGCTATTCTCGCTTTTATAGCGTACACGTTTATTGTTGTAACAAAACCGCAACCCGTAATTTTGCAGGGCGAAGTGGAGGCCAAACAGTTTAGCATCGCCTCAAAAGTTCCGGGACGAATTCAGGAAGTAGCCGTAAACAAAGGACAAAAAGTAAAAAAAGGCGATTTTATTTTTTCGATCAGCAGCCCTGAAATTGATGCAAAACTGGCCGAGGCACATGCTGCACGTTCTGCTGCCAGTGCACAAAGCCGGAAAGCTCAAAACGGAGCCCAGGAAGAAGATATTGTTGCCGCTTACAGTGTATATGTAAAAGCTGAAGCAGCAGCACAGTTTGCCGAAAAATCATTTACACGTATTCAGAATTTATTCAACGAAGGTGTGGTGCCGGAGCAACAACGTGATGAGGTGGAAACAAAAATGAAGGCCGCCCGTGAGTCAGCCAATGCAGCAAAAGCCGTTTGGCAGAAAGCCGAAAAAGGAGCACGCGAGGAAGATAAGGCCACCGCAGCTGCTCTTGTAAAACGTGCCGACGCTGCCATCGATCAGGTGCAGGCCTACCTTGACGAAACCACCATTAATGCCATTGCCGATGGCGAAGTGTCGGGTGTAAATGTTGAGACAGGCGAGTTGGTGTCGACCGGGTTTCCTGTGGTAACAATTTTAAATCTCGACGATATTTGGGTAACACTTTTCGTACGCGAAGATTATTTAAGTCATTTTAAAATGGGAAGTACTTTTAAAGCCATTTTACCCGGTTTGGAAAATAGATCGTACGACTTTAAGGTAAGTTCCATTAGTCCTGCCGGAAGTTTTGCCCGCTGGAATGCCACAAAAACCTCGGGTGAGTTTGATCTGAAATCGTTTGAAATTGAAGCCCGTCCGGTGATCCATATCGAAGGCTTGCGTCCTGGAATGTCGGCAGTTGTAACCTTGCCCGAAAAGCAATAATCCTATGAAGGGAATGACGAATCATCCCATGTTTCTTGTTCTTTTACGGGAAATCGAACGGATTAAACTTAATCCTGCTTATCGTTTCCTGTTGTTTGGCGGACCACTGATCGGTATTCTGCTGCTGTTTTTTATTTTTCATCAGGGCACTACACAAAAATTACCAATTGCAGTGGTCGACCAAAGCAACTCGACGCTCTCGATAAAAATCAGCAACGCCTTAAATGCATCGGCCGATGTTGCCGTGGTTGAAATGGCCTGTGATATGTTTGAGGCAAAAAAAATGCTGGAACAGGCTGTTGTTGATGCCATTGTTCTTCTGCCAAAAGAGCTGGAGAAAAATGTTTTTATGGGAACTGAAGCGCCGGTACTGGTGTATATTAATGGCACCAATGTGTTAAAATCGGGATTAATTCAAAGCTCGGTATTGACTACCATAAAAACCATTTCTGGCGGTGTTCAGCTGAAAAAACTCTTGCTGGAAGGTAAAAACAGTGAGCAGGCGATGGCAAGAATAATGCCTGTAGATATACAAAAGCACGTTCTTTTTAATCCCTATACCAACTACGGCTACTTTTTAAACTCGGCAATGGTATATGTAATGCTGTATTTGTTTGTTTTTTTGGCAGCTATTTACTCCTTTGGAAACGAATTAAAACGCGGCACTGGTATGGCTTTGCTCGAAACAAGCAACAACAGTGTACGACTCGCCGTTGCCGGGAAAATAATCCCGTATACCATTTTATTTTCAGGGTTTGCCGTGCTGATCAACTATTTGTTGTACGAGGTGGAGGGAATGCCTCTAAACGGGAACTACCTGGTAATCTTTTTGGGGCAGTTTGTTACGATTATCACCTACCAGGCAATGGGAGTAATGATTGTGGCGGTTACCAAAAACCTGCGGCTGGCTTTGTCGGTAGGTAGTGCCTACTCCATGATGGGGATTACTTTTTCGGGATTAACTTTTCCGCTGGAAGGAATGCCGGCTGTTGCGCGTGGTTTTGCAAGCCTTTTTCCGTTTACCTGGTGGGAAAAAATAATGATTTCGCAGTCGTTACGAGGTGCACCCGTTGGTGAAGCACTGGTGTATATGTGTTATATATTCATTTTTATGTTGGTGAGTTTTGCATCTTTTAGTTTGTACAAACGTTGCCTCAGAGATCCAAAACAGTGGGGAAAATCGTAAAAACAATCATGAAGGGAAATTGGAATAAAATAAACAGCTTCGAATTAACAGCGATTCATTTTAAAAATGAGCTCAAGTCGGTTTTTACCGACAGTGGTGCTCTGCTTATCCTTATTGGAGCAATGCTTATCTATCCGCTGGTGTATTCTGTTGGATATGTTAACGAAACGCTCACGAATATGGAAGTTGCAGTGGTGGACCTCGATCAGAGTGTTGCCAGCCGTAAATATACCGGGATGCTGGATGCCACTTCGGAACTGAAGGTTACATGCAACCCAGTTGATTTAAAAGAGGCCGAGCAGCTTTTTATGGACAATAAAATCAACGGGGTTATTCTTATTCCCAACGGTTTTGAAAAAGATCTGCTATCGGGCAAACAGGCGAATGTAGCGGTTTATGCCGACGGCAGTTATTTTCTGAAATATAAAACTGAGTACATGGCAGCTTCGTATGTAAATGCCTATTTTAATGGCGGCGTTGCCGTAAAACATTACATGGCCGAAGGGAAATCGTTTGGGCAGGCGCAGATTTGCAGCAATCCGCTCGATGTACAAACGCATATTTTGTACAATCCTTCGTCGGCATATGGTAGTTTTATAATGCCTGGGTTGATTCTCATTATCATTCAGCAAACCCTGTTAGTTGGTATCGGTATTCTTGGCGGTTCGTTTTCCGAGTCGAAAGCTTCTCCTTTTTTACTTGCCCCGCAAAAAAGAGCCAAAGAGGTACTTCCTTTGTTGCTGGGCAAAACAGGCGCCTATATTTTGATTTCAATTTTTAATATTTGCCTGGCTGTAATTTTGGTACATCACTGGTTTGCCTACCCCGATAAAGCCTGCATACTGAATGTGCTGATGTTGTTATTTCCATTTTTACTGGCTGTTATTTTCCTGGGAATTGGTCTGTCAACGCTGTTTAAACACCGCGAATCGGCCATTGTATTTATGATTTTTATATCGCCCATTGCCCTGTTTTTAAGCGGAATTTCGTGGCCCGTTTCGGCAATGCCCGGGTGGTTGGTCGGCTTATCCAAACTTTTGCCGGGAACCACGGTGGTTCCGGCGTATTTGCGTCTCCGGATTATGGGAGTTCAACTCACCGATATAAAACCCGAATTGTTTTTTCTTTATAAGCAAGCAGCACTTTACGCGGCTTTAACCATTGGCTACTTTTTTATTCGGGTAAACTGGGATCGCCAAAAATCAAAGTCGGACCTGAAGGCGAATAAAGTCAAATAAAAGGCAATTATTTTGTGAAAACTTCTTTGTGCACCACATTGCCGTCCACATCGCAATGCTCAAACGTTAATGTTGGAGTGCCGTTGACTCGTTCTACATTGGCTTTTAAAAAGCCGCCTTTCACGCGCAAAAAACGATGTTCCGGGCGCAGGTCTTCCTGCTTCCAGCCACCAGCATGCATATCTGCACCGGCACCACAACTGAACTCCCAAAGGTTGGTGTCTTCAAAATGGGTTACATATTGCCAATGACGGTCGCCATTGCATAAATACACATTGTCGAACTGGTTTATATAATCGCGGATTTCGTCTCCTTCAGTTTGGTAGGTTTTGTTGGAGTAATTATCGTTTTTCGAATCCCTGTCGGGGCCTAAAATCGGGTTGGCATTAATTATCACCTTAAAGGTTGCATCCGATTCCTTAAGCGTTTTAAACAGCCATTGTTTTTGCTCATCGCCAAAAATTGTTTTTTCCGGTCCGTCGGGAATGTTGTTTGGGCTGCGATAATTCCTGCCTTCGGTAATCCAAATTTGGAGGTCTTTTCCCCATCGTACCGTTTTGTAGTCTTTATTGTGCGAAGGGAACTGTTCTTTTGCAAATATTTCCAGTCCGCGTTCCCACGAAACGGTTCCATATCGCATTCCCGGATAAGCGTCGTCGCGCAATACATCGTGATCGTCTTTTTGGAAATAAGTAGTTACCTGCGACAAAAATCTTCGTTGTAAAGGTAGGGCAAAAATACGGTCCCATTTAAAGCGCATCAGTTCCTCTGTCATTGCCCAGGGTTGCGGTTTATCGTAATATTCAATATCGCCGGTGTGCACATAAAAATCAGGAAAAAGTTTCATCATGGCATCATAAATTTTGTGTCCGTCGGTGGTGTCTTTTCTCCAAAAATCGTGACAGGTTACCACACAAAATTCTATTTCTTCAGTTACTTCTTGCGCCGGAGGAGTTCGAAAAGCCCCTGCAATTTTATCCGATACTTTTGAGTTTTCATTCAGCCGTGCTTCAATTTCGACTACGTATTTTGAGCCGGGTGTCAGGTTGCTAAGTTTCCACTGCGTTGTAAAATTTTTTTCGTTATCTACTTTTATCCAATCCAGTTCTGTTTTTTGCTCCCTGTTTGTTAATGGATAATAGGTAAGTTTTACTTCACCGGCTGCTCCCGAACAAGCACTTTCCATGTCGTTTAAAGTTAAACCTTCAGGAATTTGTGCAGCATGTATTTTTGCGGCATCAGCTTCTTTATCCAAAGCCCGCATTTTGTCAGCCGATATGTCTATAAACTTCGAACCTTTGGAATTTCCATCCGGGTTTTGTGTTAAACGTGTCCAAAGTACAATGGAGTTTTGGTCGGCCCAGCCATTGTGAAAACCATTCCCAAAATAGGGTCCGTCTGTTTCTTTTTTTGTAGTACAAGAAGCGATAACAAGGAAGATGAAAATGACAAAAACTTGATCAGGATAAGATTTCATTTTTAGGTTCATTATTGGTTTCTGATTTGATCGTACTCCCAAAAATAGAAAAAGAGAAGAAGAAGCGCTTCTTTATGTCCGATAATTTTGAAAAAATGATTTGGGAATTCTTATAAAATACAAAAGGGAAAAACATTGTTTTTCCCTTTTGTGGTGCCACCTGGAATCGAACCAGGGACACACGGATTTTCAGTCCGTTGCTCTACCAACTGAGCTATGGCACCTTGTAAAAGCGGCTTTTAGTAGCACCCCCTTTATTTTGGTGTGACAAAAGTAAATATTTTTTTTTAATCACAAAGAAAAAATTACTTCTTCTAAAAAAAAATCTAAAAAGTTGCATTTTAAAATAAATCAGGGCAGTTCAAATAAAGTATGTAACGTTAAGAGGAACAGAAATTTACAATTACCCCGCGGTTCATTCACCACAAAAAACATTTAATCAATTTCTTTTTTTACTTTTGCACGCCTATATATAAAGTAATGGTTGATACTGATTTTCTGATACATACATTGAATAACGGCATCCGGGTAATACATCAATACACCGATTCGCCAGTGGCGCATTTGGGAATATTGATTAATGCCGGCTCACGCGACGAAGAGGAGAGTGAGCACGGTTTGGCGCATTTTATCGAACACTCCGTTTTTAAAGGCACAAAAAAAAGGAAAGCTTTTCATGTGCTAAGCCGGATTGAGGGTGTTGGAGGTGAGTTGAATGCCTATACAACAAAAGAAGAAACCGTACTTTACTCTACTTTTTTAAATGAATATTACGAGCGTACCGCCGAACTGATAAGCGATATTCTTTTTAATAGTGTTTATCCGGAAAAGGAATTAACCCGGGAAAAGGAAGTTGTGGTTGAAGAAATTAATTCGTACAAAGATTCGCCATCGGAGCTGATCTTTGATGAGTTTGAAGAATTGGTATTTGATGGCCATCCAATCGCAAGAAATATTCTGGGTACAAAAAAGAACGTACGCAAATTTGATCGCGATGCCATACTGCGTTTTATTGAAAATAATTATCACACCGACCATATGGTAATTAGTTCGGTGGGAAATATCGATTTTGGTGCATTGATTAAAATGCTTGATAAACATTTTGGGCATGTCGATCATAAAGCGCGAACAAATACGAGGGTGAAATTTGAAAATTACATACCTCAAAAGAAGATCGTTACAAAAGATACTTTTCAATCGCATTGTTTGGTGGGAAACACAGCATTTGACATTACACATCCCAAACGGGTAGCAATGGTATTTTTGAATAATATTTTGGGTGGACAGGCACTGAATTCGCGTTTGAATCTGGCTTTGCGTGAAAGGCGGGGAATGGCTTACAATGTAGAGTCGAGCTACACGGCGTATTCCGACACTGGTTTGTTTAATGTATATTTTGGGACAGATAAGGAAAACCTTAACAGAGCATTGGCCCTGGTGCAAAAAGAATTTGATTTACTCCGCGATAAAAAACTGGGTGGTGTTCAGTTGAGCCGTGCAAAAAAACAATTAATCGGGCAAATCGCTATTTCAACCGAAAGCCATGAAGATTTAATGCTTGCCAACGGTAAAAGTTACCTTGTTTATGATAAGGTTGATCCGCTTCGGGTGATTTTTAAGAAAATTGAGCAAATAACTGCTGAAGAAGTGCTGGAAGTTGCCAATTTTGTGTTGGATAAAGAAAAAATGAGTACGCTCATCTATCAATAAAATGATAAGTTGTGGCATTGAAGAGTACCTTACAATGAATCGTTTAAAAGACATAGATAACTATATAAGAGAGCACATCGATGACGAAGATTTCGTACTAAGCGAATTGGATCGGGAAACCAACCTGAAAGTATTGGGTGCCCGTATGATATCGGGGCATCTTCAGGGTCAGGTTTTAACCATGCTGTCGAAAATGATTCGTCCTAAAATTATTCTTGAACTGGGAACATTTACCGGTTATTCGGCAATCTGTCTTGCAAAAGGATTACAGGCGAAGGGCAAACTAATTACTATTGAAATTGACGATGAACTGGAAACTCTTGCTCAGAAATACTTCAAAAAGGCCGGATTACAGGATAAAATTGACCAGCGAATTGGTTCGGCACTCGAAATTATTCCAACTCTAAACGAAAAGTTTGATCTGGTTTTTCTCGATGCCGACAAACGCGAATACATAAAGTACTACGAACTAATAATTGATAAAATGGAAAGCGGTGCCTATATAATTGCCGACAATACGCTCTGGAATGGCAAAGTATTGGTAACCCCCAAAGCCGACGACTATCAAACCCAGGGAATTCTTGAATTTAATCAACTGGTGAAAAATGATTCCCGAGTTGAAAAGGTAATTCTGCCACTTCGCGATGGAATGACCTTAATCCGAAAGAAATAAACATATTGGTTTTTTTTAGGCTAAACACGGTTCAACGATATTCGGAATTGTCGGGGGCGTAACTTTTAGCCAGAATATTTGTATTCCTTATCAAGAAGTTTTAATTTCATTGATTCAAACTTGATTGATTATCAGGTGTGTAGATTGTGACTGATTAACAAACCCGATAGAATTTAACCCATGGATAACGTAAAACCTCAAGAGATTCTAGATGCATTTCCAACGCAATATTTTGTAGTTGACACAAAGACAAGAAAAATAATTCAGACGAATTACAAGGGAGTGTTCCCCGGTAATTGCTGTTATAAGGCTATTTTTAACCTCGATAAACCTTGCTTAATAGAAGATCATAAATGCTTTTGCCAGCAACAATCGAAGGGGGCTAATAAATTTGTTTTTATACTGGAAAGCGAAATTGAAGGTATAAAAAGGTATGTTAAATCCTTTGGGGGCATGATTAAGAAGGATTTGGTTGTATTAAATTATAGTGATATTACGGAATGTATTCAACAGCGCAACGAAATTGAGGATAACAAAAAACGCCTGGAGGAGGTTGAAAAATTAGCCAACTTTGGATATTGGGAGATTGATTGTGAAACAGAAGTAATCAAACCGTCGTTGGGAAGTAAGATCATTTATGGGCTTACACAAAATACTGTAACCCTCGATGAAGTAAGAGAATATACATTGCCGGAGGACCGGGGAAAGGTGGATGAGAGTACAACAAATCTTATTCAAAAGGGGGTTTCTTTCAATATAAAATATAAGATCAGGCGGCCTTCTGATGATGCTATACGACACATTCATACAATTGCTGAATTCTGGGAAGAAAAGAATATGGGCTATGGTATTGTGCTTGATATAACCGAAGCGGCAGTAGCCCACGAAGCACTGATGGAAAACAAGGAGTATTTGAATTTGTTGTTTGACAATATGAACAGTGCTTTTGGCCAACATAAAATTATAACGGACGAAAAGGGCGAACCTGTCGATTATATTTTTTTGGATGTAAACAATAAATTTGAAGAATTAACGGGCCTGAAAAAGGAACAAATTCTGAATAAAACCTTAAGACAAGTTCTGCCAAACGCTGAAAATTCGTGGATTAAGCGATATGGTAAAGTTGCTCTAACCGGCAAGTCTACTATTTTTACCGACTACTCAAAGGATCTCGATAAATATTTCGAGGTGGCCGCGTTTTCGCCACGTAGAGAATATTTTGCTGTTAGCTTTACTGACATCACCAATCGTAAGAAAACTGAAATGGATTTGGTAGCCGCGAAAGAAAAGGCGATTGAAAGCGATCGTTTAAAAACCTTGTTTCTGGCCAATATGAGTCACGAGATAAGGACTCCGCTCAATGGAATTCTTGGCTTTTCGAGCCTGTTAACCAGCAATGGTATGGATGATGAACAGCGTCAGTATTACGGGAAAATTATTGAAAATTCAGGACATCGTTTAATGACGGTTATTGATGATATTGTGAACATATCAATGATTCAGTCGAACCAGCTTAAAATCGATAATTACGAATTTGATTTGGTGGATTTACTGGAAGAAATTTATGTGGTCTATCAAAAACAAAATCAGGAAAAATTAGCTCAAATAGATTTTAAGTTTGTGCTTTCTTCTGATTCAAAAATGATTCTTGTTTACTCCGATAAAGACCGGATTTTCCAAGTTTTAAAAAACCTTTTAGATAATGCCTTTAAATTTACAAAAGAAGGATTTATTGAATTTGGAATTAGGAAGGTTGAAGCTGATGAAATTCAGCTATATGTGAGGGATTCGGGTATCGGAATTGCAGAAAGCAAGCAGCAGGTAATTTTTGAAACCTTTCGTCAGGTTGAGGAAGGCCAGGGTAGGAAGTATGACGGATCGGGGCTTGGTCTTGCCATTGTTTCAGGTATCCTCGATAAATTAAAAGGATCGGTTTCTGTTACTTCCGCCTTAAACAAGGGAACTGAGTTTTTGGTATGCTTCCCTCGTAATGAGCATAAACTGAGCAGTTATACTATAGAAATGATTACCCCTCATCGAATGGATTATGAAGATGTAGAACAGTCAAAAACAATTGTGTCGTTCGAAGACGATATTCCGAGTGCCGAGTTTTTAGGTACCGTGGCTGAAATGGTGGGGTGCAGGCATGTAAACTTTGTTTATCCGACGCAAGGACTCGAATATGTTCGGAGCAATAAGGTTGATCTGATTCTGATGGATGTTCAGTTGCCGGAAATGGACGGGTATCAGGTAACACAAATAATAAAAGCTGAATTTCCTGAAATTCCAGTGATTATTCAAACCGCATTTGTAATGCAGGGCGATAAGGAAAAAGCCTTTAGTGCCGGATGCGATGATTATATTTCAAAGCCGATTTCAATTGACGTCTTTCGCAAAAAAATAATCAAATGTCTTCAGGAGGAATATTAATCGCTGGTATAACTACAAAACGATGCATTGGGTTCTTTTTTTCTCTGATTCGTTGAAAAATTATACCGTAACCGTGGCAACGTTACAATTTTTCGCCTTCCATAAACAAACACCAACTCAATATCCAATATGGAATTTTAGAATTGGGTTGGTATAACTCCGATTCTTACTTTTCTTGTTTCTTTTTTACCGTAAATTTTGGATTAACATTTTTAGAACGATTATTCCTACGTTTATTATTCTTTTTTCGCGGTGGCCTTTTATTGTTGAATCTATCCAGGCTTTCATCCAGAGTTACTTCCAGCTTGGTTTCTTTTTCTTCTATCTTTTCCGTAGACGTATTTACCTCGGGTTTTAAACCTCTTTTGTTTTTCTGAATAATATTTTTAACCTGCTTTAGCGAAAGGTTAAAAGTTACACCAACACTGCCTTCCAGTATATACCAGATTTCTTTCTTTAAATAATCTGTTTTAAATGGTTTGGCGGTTCCTTTGGCCAGCTCAAGGTTGAGTAATTCGCGTGGGAATTCGTTTCCGGCTTCAATATAGGCGTCCAGCTCGTACAATAAACAACACTTGAGTTTTCCGCAGGCTCCTGCCATTTTTTGTGCCGATGGTGAAAGTCCTTGTTTTAGTGCTGCGTCTGATGAGATACTCGAAAAATCAGTTCTCCAGCTCGAACAGCAAAGTTCGCGGCCGCACGATCCAATTCCTCCAATTAGTCCGGCTTCCTGGCGTGCGCCAATTTGTTTCATTTCAACTTTAATGCGAAAATCACGGGCATAAATCCTGATCAGTTCACGAAAATCAACACGGCCTTCGGCGATGTAATAGAAAATGGCTTTTTTGTTATCTCCACGAAATTCAACATCACCGATTTTCATGTTAAGGCCAAGCTCTGACGCAGCTTGTCTGGCTTTAATCATCGTTTCTTTTTCGCGCAAACGGGCTTGCTGAAGTTTTTCAATATCCATTTCAGTAGCTTTGCGGTACACCGAATTTAGGGTGTACCTGCCCGGGTTTTTGATTTTTTGCTTAAACTGTTTTTCCGCCAGGTAACCGGTTAAGGTAACCTCGCCTACATCGTGCCCCGGCGAAGTTGCAACAACTACCTTGTCGCCACGTTTTAAGGGCAATCCTTCTATATTTTTAAAATACTCCTTTCGGGTAGTTTTGAATTTAACTTCAACAATATCTGATTGGTCAGAAGTATCAGGCAAATCGTTTAGCCAGTCGTAACTGTTGGCTAAGGTATCGCTTGTTGAATTATTAAATGAACATCCATTGCAACTCATAAAATCCTCTCTAGCTTTCTGTTGATTGCGTGAAAAATGGGGGTGTAAAATTCGCCTCCTATTGTCCAATACTCACAATCACAATAAAATAATTCGGGGCAAAGATCAGAAAAAGAATTTAATATCCTAATATGGAATCGGTCTAAATTAAGATATTGTTCTTTTTTTTGGGGAGTGTTTTTTTCTTTTTGTTCCTTTATGGTCGGTTAAAAACATACATGGTGAAACAAAGAATTGAAGTTTATAAAAGAGGCCTGATTATTTTTGCAATGTTGATTGGCGCAGTAGTGTTATCTCCCTTAAAAAGCCGGGCTTTTCAACTTTCAGGTCAGGCAGAAATTAGTGTGGTTACCTGTAGCCCGGGAAACGAAGCCTACTCGGTGTATGGGCATTCGGCTATTCGGGTGCATGATGCAGCTTACAATTACGATATCGTTTTCAATTATGGAATATTCGATTTTAGTGCACCCAATTTTATCTACAGGTTTGCTGCCGGCGAAACAGATTATTTATTAGGTGCGTACCGGTTCGATGCTTTTGTAGAAGGATACAAAAAAGAGAAACGGAGCGTTTTTGAGCAGACACTGGATCTAACTCCATCCGAGAAACAAAAGATATTCGATTTTTTACTCTGGAACGCAAAACCCGAAAATCGCGTGTATCGATACAATTTCTTTTTTGATAATTGCGCCACTCGAATCCGAGATGTATTGGCCGATAACATAGAAGGAGGGCTGGAGTTTAATCTGGAAGATCAAAGCCATAAAACGCTTCGAAGACTTACAAAAGATTATCATGGTAAGTTGTTGTGGCTGAACTTTGGAATCGATTTTCTGGTGAGTTCCGAATCGGATAGGGAAGCAACTGTTTTGGAAGAAATGTTTTTACCCGATTATGTAATGAAACATTTCGCAAATGCAAAAAAAAATGGGGAAGGAATTCCGGTGGTCAAAAAGTTAACAACCATTTACAAAGCTCCCAACAACGATTTTAAATCGTCGAAAATAACCAGCCCTTTTGTGGTATTTTTGTTGCTCACTCTTTTTGTTGTTTATTTCTCGGTAAAAGAATTCAGGCAGGGCAAGATAAAAAACGGGATGGATTATTTTGTGTTTGGATTTAACGGTTTAATGGGAATTGTAATGGGCTGGTTTGTGCTGTTTTCCGAACATCCGGCCATGAGCCCAAACTATAACTTGCTGTGGGGAGTACCGCTTAACCTTGTATTTGCTTTTGCCTGGTCGATTAAAAAGTGGAGGCCTGTTTTAAACTATTACCATGTATTTATTTCGGTGTGGTTAATAGCCTTTATTTGTTGTGCTTCCTTTGTTCCACAATATTTTCATCCGGTATTCTATCTTTTTGTAATAATGGTTCTAAGCCGTTCGCTGGCGCACTCTATAATCATTTTTAAAAGATTTAAATTCGGGCAACAAAGTGTTGCGTAAACAACTTGTTGAAAAAATTGGATGAACATTTTGTTGCTAAGTTTCCTTCCTGAATGGAAACGTTTATCTTTGTTCACCTATGGCAAAAACCGCAAAAAAATACGCAGAAACTCCGTTGATGAAACAGTATTACGACATCAAGGACAAACATCCTGATGCGATTTTACTTTTTCGTGTGGGCGACTTCTACGAAACCTTTGGAGAAGATGCTATAAAAACAGCCGAAATAGTTGGAATTACCTTAACGCGTCGTGCAAACGGAGCAGCCAGTTATGTCGAGTTAGCCGGATTTCCACATCATGCGCTCGATACGTATTTGCCAAAACTGGTAAGGGCAGGGCAGCGTGTTGCCATTTGCGAGCAACTGGAAGACCCGAAACTCACCAAAAAAATTGTAAAACGCGGAATTACCGAGTTGGTTACTCCTGGAGTTTCCATCAACGATAACATTCTCGAAAACCGCGAAAATAATTTTTTAGCATCGGTTCATTTTGATAAAAAGAGGGCAGGAGTTGCTTTCCTCGACATCTCAACAGGGGAGTTTTTAACTGCTGAAGGAAATTACGAATACATTGATAAGCTGCTGAGTTCGTTTCAACCCAAAGAAGTGTTGTTTCAGCGGGGCAGGACAAAAGAATTTAATGCCATTTTTGGCTCAAAATATTACACTTTTAATCTCGAAGATTGGATATATACAAGCGATGCAGCCAACGATCGTTTGATACGTCATTTCGAAACCAGCTCGTTAAAAGGGTTTGGCGTACAAAATTTGCAACTGGCAGTTATTGCGGCCGGTGCAGTGTTGCACTATCTCGATCTTACCGAGCACCTGCGTTTAAGCCATATTTCGGGATTAAGTCGGATTGAAGAAGAGCATTATGTGTGGCTCGACCGTTTTACCATTCGTAACCTGGAGCTTTTTGCACCTCTACACGAAAGTGGAAAGTCGCTGATTGCTGTGATTGATAAGACCATTTCACCCATGGGCTCGCGTTTGCTAAAACGTTGGATGGCTTTGCCTTTAAAAGACATAAAGCCAATTAACGAGCGGCTTGATGTGGTGGAACTCTTTCTGAAAAGACCAGAGACAAAGGAAAACCTGGAGGAACATCTGCGCCAGATTGGCGATCTGGAACGATTGATTTCGAAGGTGGCGGTCGGAAGGATCAATCCACGCGAAGTGGTTCAGGTAAAAAATGCACTAAACGCCATTGTCCCTATTAAAGAGGTTTGTGCCAATGCCGAAGACAGCGCTTTGAACCGCTTTGCAGAACAGCTGAACCCCTGTGATCTTATTCGCGGAAAAATTCAGCATGAACTTGTTGCCGATCCGCCAACGGCAATAAACAAAGGAAAAGTAATTGCCGAAGGTATTTCGGAAGAGCTCGACGAGTTGCGAAAGATTGCCTATTCGGGCAAAGATTACCTGGCGCAAATTCAACAGCGCGAAAGTGAAAAACACGGTATTCCTTCGTTAAAAATTAGTTTTAACAATGTGTTTGGCTATTACATTGAAGTAAGGAATACACACAAAGACAAAGTGCCTGCGGAGTGGATTCGTAAACAAACTTTGGTAAGTGCCGAACGTTATATAACCGAGGAATTAAAAGAGTACGAAACAAAAATACTTGGGGCCGAAGAGAAAATACAGTCGCTGGAAAGTAAGTTGTTTGGGGAGTTGGTTTTTGCGCTTTCCGAATACATTTCAGCTATCCAGTTAAATTCAAATATTTTGGCACAAATCGATTGTTTATTGTCGTATGCTACCTGTGCCACCTCGTATAAATATTTCCGCCCCGAAGTACACCCGGGGGTTGAAATTAATATTCGCGAAGGCCGCCATCCGGTAATCGAACGGCAGTTGCCCATTGGCGAGTCGTACATTTCGAACGATGTATTGCTCGATCAGGAAGACCAGCAGATCATCATCATCACCGGGCCAAACATGGCGGGTAAATCGGCCTTGTTACGTCAAACAGCCTTAATTGTATTGCTGGCGCAAATGGGATCGTTTGTTCCGGCCGAGGTGGCCAAAATCGGGTTTGTCGATAAAATATTTACACGTGTTGGCGCATCGGATAACATTTCGCTGGGCGAATCAACATTTATGGTTGAAATGAACGAAGCGGCCAGCATCCTGAATAACGTTTCCGACCGCAGCCTGATTCTTTTTGATGAGTTGGGGCGCGGAACATCAACCTACGATGGTATTTCAATTGCCTGGTCGATTGTGGAACACCTGCACGAACATGCCTACGCCAAAGCAAAAACCTTGTTTGCCACGCATTACCACGAGTTAAACGAAATGGAAGGTGCATTCCCACGAGTGAAAAATTACAATGTTTCTATAAAGGAAGTGGGGAACAAGGTAATTTTTCTCCGAAAACTGGTTCGCGGGGGCAGTAATCACAGTTTTGGTATCCACGTTGCAGGCATGGCCGGCATGCCAAAATCGGTAATAAAACGTGCCGAACAAATATTAACAAAACTTGAAGGCGGAAAAGAAAAAGAAAATTTAGCAAAACCTTTGGAAGAAATTGGCGAGAACCGCGAAGGAATGCAATTAAGCTTTTTTCAATTAGATGACCCTGTTTTAAAGCAAATTAGAGACGAGATTTTAGGATTGGATATAAATAATCTTACTCCGATTGAAGCCTTAAATAAGCTGAATGAGATAAAAAAATTGACAGGAATTAAGTAAAGCGGCAAATTTAATTTTGCGAGATAAAAAAATAGCAATATATTTGCAGCGCTTAAAAAGAAAAGTTCTTTTAAATATGCGAGAATAGCTCAGTTGGTAGAGCACGACCTTGCCAAGGTCGGGGTCGCGAGTTCGAGTCTCGTTTCTCGCTCTGTATAGAGTCGATTTTTTCTCGCTCAGTACGAACACAAGGATGCCCGGATGGTGGAATTGGTAGACACGTTGGACTTAAAATCCAATGAACATTATGTTCGTGGGGGTTCAAGTCCCCCTCTGGGTACTACTGCGAGAATAGCTCAGTTGGTAGAGCACGACCTTGCCAAGGTCGGGGTCGCGAGTTCGAGTCTCGTTTCTCGCTCGAAAAGAAGCTTCACATTTTTTGTGAGGCTTTTTTTGTGTCAAATTTGTAACTTGCTTTCATGAGTTATTTTGTTTACATCCTCTATTCTTCAGGAACTGATGCCTATTATAAAGGGCAAACATCGGATATAAAGGAGCGATTACATCGCCATAATTGGGGTAAAGAAAAGGCTACAAAGTTTGGCGTCCCATGGAATCTGGTTTGGTTTACAGAAAAGCCCACAAGAGGAGAAGCTCTTCTCTTGGAATGAAAGCTCAAAAACTTGTCAAGAGAAAAAACAAAACAATTTATTGCAAAATATAAAGTGGAGGTCGCGGGCCCTGACGATTCCGTTGGAATGTCAGGATGCTGACCCGAGGCGTCAGCATTCGAGTCTCGTTTCTCGCTCTGTACAGAAAAGCTTCACAATTTATTGTGGAGCTTTTTTTGTGTCCTACTCTGATGAAATTTTTTGTATAAAGCTAAGTTTATGGAATCTCCTCGGTTCCTCGGAGTTTCCCGCTCTCAGTAAGGCTTTGTTTTGATTCAGCACTCGACAAAAGAGGCCGGTTCACGAACAAACGTCATTAGAAATTCCAAGATTTGTAGCCTGCTGGGTCCGCCTTCGAGAAAAAGCGTAAAGAAAATAAATGGAGAGAACGTTAAAAAATCAAGTCTGTTTGACGCTCGTTAGCCTGAGTTATGAAAGGCTAAAAGGAGTAGTTTCTTGATTTTAGTGAATGGAATTTATTTTTAGCTTTTTATCGTCAGCTGTGGCTTTTTTGAATACTTTTTCAGCTATAGGAAAAAGTATTTCCTGTCTGGAAAGACAAAAAATAATGTTTTTTGGAATGCAACACATAAAAATGCCTTTTGTATTGTTCCTACCAGTATTTCGATATTATCTATTTTTACTCCACCGGAATTTCAATGTGATCCAAAACCAGTCGCTTGTCTGCAACAGGGTGCCGCTGCAATCCCTGCCAGTTGGGGCCGGTGGTTTAAGGTTTTGCATCATCATGAATAATCAGGATCCGATCCGTATATGTTGACGCATAAACGGATCGGATCCTTGCGTGTGCCAGGTATTATGCGATAACAGTAGTCTCTTTTTGCATCTCTTCCATTTCTTCGGCAATAATTTTTATCCCTTTTTCAATTTCGGCAAAACCGGCATTTGTAAAATTCAGCCGGATGTGTTCGGCTCCCTGTCCATTGGTGAAAAACGAATTACCGGGAACAAATACCACACCTTTTTTTAGGGTGCGTTTCACCAACTCATCCGAACAGATGTTTCCGGGAAGGGTAAGCCAGATAAACATTCCGCCCGAAGGCTGTGTTGCCTGCACATTTTCAGGTAAATATTTTTTTAGCATTTGCTGCATAAACAGGCATTGCTCAGCATATTTGATGTTAATCTTCGCCAAATGATCGTCAATATTGTTATGCGTTAAAAAGTGAAACAACATGTATTGTGTAATGTTGTTCGGATTCAGGTCGGTCGACTGTTTGGCTTTGTCGAAATGAGGTACCAACTCAGGAGGCAAAACTACCCAGCCATTTCGTAAACCGGGAGCTACCATCTTCGAAAACGAGCCTGTCCAGGCCACATTATCCGGAGCATGTTTTTTTATGGGTGCCGGGAAATCACCTTCGAAACATATTTCGTTGTAGGGATCGTCTTCCAAAAGAAATTGATTGTACTTTTTTAAAAGCATGGCCAAATCCAATCGTTTTTCTTCTGAGTAGCTTATCCCTGATGGATTTTGTGCATTGGGTACGGTGTACATTAATTTGATATCGTGATTTAGAAATCCTTCCTCCACTTGCATTAAATTGGCTCCGTTGGCTTCCATGTCAACTTCATAAAAATTGGGTTGATAAGCCGAAAAGGCCTGTATAGCTCCTAAATAACTGGGTTTTTCCAGAATCACCGAATCATTTTTATTCAGAAATAACTTGGCCATTATATCAAGTACCTGTTGCGACCCATTTGTAATGACAACCATTTCGGGGCTTATATCCATGTTGTACTTTTGCCGGTAGCGGTTGGCAATCCATTCCCGTAACGGATAATACCCCAGCGATCCTGCATATTGTAAAATGGTTGGGCCACTTTCTTGCATTACACTTTGAGCTGACTCAGCTAATTCCTTTACCGGGAACAACCCGGGGTTGGGTAACCCTCCGGCAAACGAAATCATTTCCTTGTTTCCGGCAACATTTAATATACTTCGTACAAACGACGGCGGAATGTTGCGATACTGTCCGGATAACTTCTCTTCAAAAAATTGATTTTTCATACGGTTTTATTTTAAGTTGAAAAATTGGCAAAAAAAAGCCCTTTCCGGTTACCATACCGGAAAGGGCTTTTACAATGTGCTATACAAGCCTGTTCCTATATGGTAAGAACCACAAGGGCAAGTGCGACGATTGCTGCAATATTGATAATACTTGTAACCTGATTCATTTGTTTAAATTTAAAAAGGCCATCCTCTGCTATAGAGAATGGCCTTTATTGTATTGTTTATTTTATACCCACACTCCGTTTAGCTGAAAGCGATTGCCGCTGCCGCTGAGACGAGAATGATATGGATATTATTTGTTGTCATTATTAAAAGCAAAGAAACATATTATTTTTTATCCGGGTTATTATGAATCCGAGATTTTATTGAATCTGACATATATTTAAGATTGATGGTTGTAGCCATCGTGGATTCTTAACTTTATATTTAAATTTACGGCTAAACTAACTGAAGCGAATTATGAAAAACCAACTTTGTGTATTATTCCTTTTTGTTGGATTGATTGTTTCTTTTAACTCGTGTAAACAACTTGTTCAGGAAACTGAATCACCAAAATTTATTACCATCGATGGTCCTGATCTGATTGCACCATCGGGCGAAAAATTATTTATACAGGGAATTAACCTTGGCAACTGGCTTAATCCCGAAGGATATATGTTTCAGTTTCGGAAAACCAGTTCGGCACGTTTAATCGATCAGGCTTTCAGAGAAATGGCAGGACCCGATTTTACCAACGAATTCTGGAAACTATTTAAAGACAATTACATTACTCGCGAGGATATTCAGTACATAAAAAGTGCCGGGGTGAATTCCATTCGCCTGCCGTTTCATTACAAACTTTTTACCGATGAAGACTACATGGGACTTAGCGCAAATCAGGATGGTTTTGAACGTATCGATAGTTTACTTTCCTGGTGTAGCAAAGCTGAGTTGTATGTAATATTAGATATGCACGATGCTCCCGGCGGGCAAACCGGCGATAATATCGACGATAGTTACGGGTATCCGTGGTTGATGGTGAGTGAAAAAAGCCAGGAACTGTTTGTCGGGATATGGAGGGAAATTGCCGACAGATATAAAGACGAACCGCTTATTTTGGGTTACGACCTGTTAAACGAACCCATTGCCACATATTTTGGAGATGAAATCCCGGAATTAAACAAACAGCTTGAGCCGCTTTATATGCGCGCGGTTGCTGCTATTCGCGAAGTGGATAAAAATCATATTGTGTTACTGGGTGGTGCACAGTGGAACAGTAATTTTAGCATTTTTACTGACTCAAAATTCGACGACAACATCATGTAAACTTGTCACCGGTACTGGTGCGATACCTTGCAGGCCAATATCCAGGATTTTGTGGATTTCAGAGATTCAGTAAATCTCCCGATTTATATGGGCGAAACCGGCGAAAACACCGACGAGTGGATTTCGGCATGGACACGTTTAATGATTAAAAACAATATCGGCTACCACTATTGGCCTTATAAAAAAATGGGAAGTCCCCGTTGTATGGTTACCATCCCAACTCCTGAGAACTGGGACAAAATTGTAGAGTTTACTGAAGCGCCAAGAGGTGATTTTAATGCCATAAGAAAAGCGCGACCCAATCAGGAAATGGTTAAAAAAGCCATGCTCGATTATATTGGAAATCTGAAAGTTTCAAAATGTCGCATAAACGAGGAGTATATAAAGGCAATGGGAATGGAGCCTTAAAGTAAGGTTTGTACCTGTCAAAAAAAACATTTATGATTTCCCGAAATCACTAACGGGAATGAAAGCTACCAATCTCCTTTCATTTCCCTTTTCGGCAAACCTGTCTGCAGGTAGGCAGATGGAACTAACCTTCGGTTAAGCAAAAGCTATTTTGGGCTAATCCTTCTTATTAATAAGGAGGTGGCCGTAGATCGGCCAGACGAAGGATTAATACCAGGTTTGAGAAAGCTTACTGTTGAGAAAGGAAGTTACCTTTATAAAAAAAGGCAGCCTGATGACTGCCTTTTCCTATATTTATTACTGTTCTGCTAGTTAAATACATAACGTACATTAAACCCAAAACCACCCCCGTGAAACGAAGTATGGTCAATCACTTCCAGGGCAGGGCGGTAGTCAACTCCAAGGGCAATCGGAACTGCCTTAAAGCGGTATTCCAAACCAATCTCGAAAACTGCGCCCAAATTAAAGTCGGTTTTGGTCTTATATATACCATCCTCCTTTACCTTTTTGTCGAGTATGGCCAGGTAAGGTCCTACACCCATGTACCAGTTAAATGCTTCGTCGCCCAACGGACGGTATAAAAAGTCCCATAGTAAATCGGCAGCTACCCCGTTGCCAAACGAAAGATCGGCGTGTAAACGGTTAAACTCTCCGGTCGAAAAAATGGCATCAATGGCAACACTTCCGGCAGAAACATCACCAAACCGAACTCCTACCTCCTGAGCATTTCCTGCATACACTGCTCCAATAAGAAGCGTTGTAATAATTAAAACTTGTTTCAATACTTTTTTCATGTCAAAAAAATTGTTTGTTTTCTATTGTATAATTGTGCCTGCCCCCGATCAGACAGGCGTTCATGGAATTCACGATATTACAGTGTATATATTTTTAGGTGCCAGTATAGATAAACTGTTTAATTCAGAAAACATTTACATTACTGCCCGATAACTTTAATCATATCGCCTTTACTAAGTGTATGATCGAGTTCCAGATTGTTGAGCAAAGCCAGCTCGTTGAATTTCGATTCGGGAACTTTGTAGTATTTAAACGCATCGGCCACCGTAACAGAAGCACTGCGTATGGTAATCACTTTAATTCTCTCGGGCTGTATATTCAGTTTCGAGCTGTCGGTTAGTGGTGCAAAATTCATCATGGTTGTTTCAAAAGCAGCTTTGTTGCTGTTAAACAAAGCCTCAGATGTCAGGCCATGGAACGTATAAATCATACCTTCTTTTTCGATAAAATATGAAAGTATTTGTAAGGTTTGTTGCTGGCCATTGTCGGCCTGCGACACCTGTTGCGAGAGTGTGGTTGTCGCATTCAGGCCATTTATTTTTACATTTTTGCTATCGATAACTGTAAGTTGTAATTCG
Organism: Draconibacterium aestuarii; assembly: GCA_026671195.1. Classification (GTDB taxonomy): domain Bacteria; phylum Bacteroidota; class Bacteroidia; order Bacteroidales; family Prolixibacteraceae; genus Draconibacterium; species Draconibacterium aestuarii. The sequence continues at coordinate 393,653 of JAPOHD010000027.1, forward strand.
CTTAATGTTTTTTGAGCCGCTGTTTCTGAGTTTTTTTCACTGGCCAGCGAAAAAATCATGGCTGCATTTTGGTCGGCCGGTACAATCTGTACCTGTAAGGGCGAATTTATCAACTCCCACCCGTTTGGAATGGGAAACTGAAATTTAAGGTCGGGGTGATAAAACATACTGTTTTCAACAAAACCATGTCGCGGATTTTCGCCATATACAATCCCGTCGATCATTTTCAGGTAGCTGTTTGTATTTACAGCAAACGATTTTCCGGGGAGTTTGGCTTGCCACTCGTTGGTAGTTTGATTCACCGAAATATTTCTTTCTCCCGGATCGGGGTGAGTCGACATCCAGGTTGGAACACCTGCATGGCTGCTGGCCATCGACATTTTATTTAGTACCTCAAAAAAATCGGCCATTTTATGTGCATCGTATCCGATTTTCGATGAGTATTCAACCCCCAGACGGTCGGCTTCGCGTTCGTTGGTACGACTAAAACTCAAGAACAAAAGTTGCATAGCTTGCATGGCTTCGTTGGCAAACTGTGCCACTTCTTTTGAAGCGATCATCCCTGCAGTTAGAGCTACCTGCCCCAATTGTTGGCGTGTTTGCTGTTGCGCCGTATGTCGGGCCGTAACATGTCCCATTTCATGCCCCAGCACCCCCATTAGCTCGGCTTCGTTATTAAATTGTGCCAGTATTCCGCGTGTGAGGTAAATGTATCCACCGGGAACAGCAAAAGCATTTACCACCGGCGAATCAAGAACTTTAAAATGATATTGTAAGTTGGGACGGTGCGATATTTTTCCCATTTCAGTTCCTTTTTGGGTAATGAAATTCAACAGGACATCATCTTCGTAAAGCCCAAATGTTGATACCACCGAAGGATCGTATTGTGTTCCTAAAGCAACTTCCTGTTCTTCCGACATAAACATGAGTTGCGACTTACCGGTAACCGGGTTAACGGCACACGAAGGAACCAAAAGAACGAGCGAAACGATAAGGATTAAAATTGAAAATGATTTTAATGTCTTCATATTTGGTAAACTTTTGATCAAAATTAGTTAGCTTATTAATAAATAATGCCAATTTGAATTGACGATTGTTGTGACTTTAGTCTTAATTATTAATTTTAACTCGTACGCAAAGATAAGTATCTCTAATAAATTATTTACTCTTTTATGTTTTTAACAAAGATCACACAAATTTTTTATGTTTTATGTCTGATTAGTTTTAGCTCTTTTGCGCAAACTGATGCGCTGAAAAAAATTGATAAAGCCAATTTAGAAAGGCACCTTAAGTTTATTGCTTCCGATGAATTACAAGGAAGAAAATTGGGAACCGAAGTTGACGGGTTAGGAATTACTGCCAATTATATTGCCGATTTTGCAAAACAAACCGGGCTGAAACCCGGAGCCGATAATTATTTTCAAACAGTTGATATTCTATCGGTAAAACCCGGAGAAAACAGTTTTATTGAAATACAGAACACTAAAGGGAAATCGCTGTTTAAAACAAATTCGTTGATTGCAATTGGCGGACCACAGGCAACTCAACAAATTGAAATGAAAGATCCAATTCTGCTTGGTTTTGGCGAGAATGAAATACCGGATGTGAACGGAAAAGTTGTTGTAGTGGCTCAGGGAAATGCCGAACTGTTTAAAAAGGGCAATGTGTTTGGGTGGAACAGGGGAATGGAACAACGTAAAATAACAATGATTTCAGAGAAAAAGCCTGAAGCGATAATTATAGTTACCAATCCAAACGATAAAGAAAACAAAACCTTCAAACAAATTGATTCATGGATTAACCGCGAAACTTACAGCTTAAAATACAAAGCCCGGAACGATCAGCCTTTGGTAATTCTGACAAAACCGGATTTTACAGATAAACTATTGGGAGGAAAAGGAAAATTCAAAAAATACCTCACAGAAATAGCTGAAGGAAAAATAACGAATGCAGATTTGCCGGCCAATAAAAAGTTAAATCTAAAGGTAGAAAAACAGGTTGAATCCGTTGCGGGTAAAAATGTAATTGGGGTTGTTGAAGGATCGGATCCGCAGTTAAAAAATGAGTATGTGGTTTTTATGGCGCATTACGATCACATTGGAATGGGAAAGGATGGAGAAGTGTTTAACGGAGCCGATGACAATGGTTCGGGAACAGTGGCTATTATGGAAGTGGCTAAAGCATTTATGAGCCTGGAAACAAAGCCCAAACGAAGCATCGTATTTTTATGGGTCACCGGCGAAGAGATTGGGCACTTTGGTTCTATGTACTATTGCGATCATCTCATATTTCCGCTCGAAAAAACAGTAGCAGCTATTAATCTCGATATGGTAGGACGCGTTTACGACGGGCCTCGGGATGATGTATGGAAGGATTCGCCTAAAAAAGTGAAAGACTTTGATGGTTTGTATACCCTGTCGAACGATGTGTGGCCCAAACTGGCTGAAATAAACGACCAAAAGTGTAAAGAACTTGGTTTGGTTCCCGATACTTCGTTGCCAAAAGATCCTTTTTTACGGGCCAGCGATCATTATCATTTTCATAAAAACGGGGTGCCGATTTTAAATTACGCCACCGGTTACCATGCCGATTACCACAAGGTTGGCGATGAGGTGGAAAAAATAAATTTCGATAAAATAAAACGTGTGGCCGACCTCTGTTTTTTAGTGGGGCTCGAAGTGGCCAATACTGATCACATAGAAATTGCCGGGAAACAGGAATAACAGGCTTGCTGCATTTTCTGATTTGTAATGTATGGAAGAGTTTTAGTACATATTAGTGAATTGCGCTTTCGGAGAAAACAAATTAAATCAAACAAATGATGAACACAAAAATTAACCTGGTCCTTCTTTTTCTTTTCGTTTCGGTGAATGTTATAGCGCAAAAATCGGAAATGCAAACCATTACAGAAAACGATTTGAAAGCGCATTTGGAGTTTGTTGCAAGTGATTATTTGCAGGGCCGCGATTTTAATTCCACGGTTCCGGGGCTCGAAATCACCGCCAATTATTTAAAAGCTCAATGTACAAAGATGGGGCTCAAACCGGGTGTCGATGGCTTTTTTCAGAAAGTAGAAATGGTTTCGGTAATCCCCGATCTGGCAAATACTTCCTGTAAACTTCTGGATAAAACCGGGAATGAAATTTATTCAAACGGCGATATTTTTTCACTTGGGGGATCAACAAAGTCGGATACCATTACCGGTGACATTGTATTTGCCGGCTACGGTTGGTATAACGACGAAACAAAATACAACGATACCGACGGCCTGGATATAAAAGGCAAAGTGGTTCTGGTAATGACCCGAAACCTGGAACTTGCAAAAGAAGGGGGGAAGGTTGATCCTAATATTGAAATGAAAAAAATGCAGAAGGCTCTGATGGGTGGTGCCAAAGCGCTTATTTTGGTTCCCGATCCAATGGATACTGAAGCCGGTGTTTTAGACGAGATAAAAAAATATGCCAATGGAGGAATGTTTCAGTTAAAAGATACCAAAGCCCGGCCGTTTGTTCCCATAACGTTGATTGTTGGAAGCAGACAATTGGGTAATGAGATTGTAAAAGAATCGGGAAAGACATTGGCAGATTTTCAGAACGAGATAAATGAAAGCGGCGCCCCAAAATCTTTTGAACTGAAAGAATGTACGGCCAAAATACAGCTTGCAAAAATTACAAAACCTGTTGATGGACAGAATGTGATCGCCATTGTTGAGGGCAGCGATCCGGTGTTAAAGAATGAATGTGTGGTTATTTCGGCGCACTACGATCACGTTGGTGTTGATGAAAATGGGGAAGTGTACAACGGTGCCGACGATAACGGAACCGGAACTGTAGCCTTGCTCGAAATTGCCGAGGCTTTTCAGACTATGAAAAAGAAACCCAAACGAAGCATTGTTTTTGCGTGGGTAACCGCCGAGGAAAAGGGTTTGTTTGGCTCCAGTTATTATTCGCAAAACCCGGTAATTCCGCTTGCGAATACTTTGGCTAATATTAACCTCGATATGGTAGGGCGCTCGGCTGAAAAGGAACCCGAAAAGGGGGACGAAATGAACAAACAACTTGCAGGACCAAACGGGCTGTATATAGTTTCCGGAAAACAAAGTTCGGAACTGATGAAAATAAGCGATGAGGTTTGCGAAGAGCTGGGACTTATTCCAAGCGATGAATTGACAAAAGCCTTTTTAACCCGAAGCGATTATTATCATTTCTATAAAAACGGAATTCCAATTCTTGGGCTATCAACCGGCATGCACGACGATTACCATAAAACCACCGACGAAATTGATAAAATTGATTTCACAAAAATGAAACGCGTGGCACAGTATGCCTTTTTAGTTGCTGATAAAGTGGCCAACCAGAAAGCACGTATTAAAGTTGATAATACGGCAGAATAACTACTTCCGGTTTTTATGAATGGATGAAGCTCTCAGAGTATTTTATGGTACAGGTAGGTAAAAGAAAAAGGCGGTTTACATTTTTTGTAAACCGCCTTTTTACTATCTCATTATTTACTACTAGCCACTCATTACTAATCTTTCATGGCAGCCTTCATGCCTTCTGTTGTAGTGTAGTATTTTACAATCATATTCGGAACTTCCCACTCAGGTAGTTTACCGTCGATTAAGTACTGTAGGTATTTTTCGGTAACCTGTCCGAAATGTGCTTCGTGACCCACGCTGTATTTGTCAGGGATAGTTAAAGTCCATTTTTTGTCGCTAATTTTTTCAAGCGCAATACCCGGATAGTTGGCAGTTAAACCTTCAACAGCATTGTAAAGGCTTCCGGCAAATTCTTTTACATCACCTGCAGTAGATTCGATGTAAAGTTTTGGTTTGTATCCTTCTTTTTCTCCTTGCTCAATAACCAGGTTACATTTTTCGCCCCGCATAATTGAATAGTGTGTATCGGCAGCGCCTTCAGGTGCCTGGAAATTCCAGATTACCGATGCTTTGGCATAAATACCTTTTAGTTTGAAGTTAATTTCGCCATTGCTGTACACTTTTAGTACGTCACCATCAACATCTTTTTTCAGGTATTCAGGATATTCATCAAGATAAGTTACCTTTTTGAACATTTCGGGAGTTAAATCAGTAGTCCAACGCCTGGCCGAAACAATTTCAACATCGCTTTTTGAAAGAATTACCTCAGGAAAAGCCTCCCACTGAATTAAGTCAACCAGGTGTGTGTTTACATCTACAATTCCTTCGCCTTGTTGAGCAGTGTCGAAAAACCACGCCGGACGTTTTAATGCTTTCCCCGAAACGTATTTAAAAAAGTGGTGTACACTTTCTTTGGTAATGGCCGGTTCTTCTTCAGATCCCACAAGCAGTTTCCCAAACACTTCAGGAAGTTGCGATAGCTCGCGTTGAAGCATAGTTGTAATTTCGTGACGTTCGGTCATAATATCGTAGAGCAAAACTCCTTTTTCGTCGGCCAGCTGAAACGCTTTTTCCAACATCGGAAATTCATCGGGTGTAATTACCATTGGTTTATCGGCCAAAACATTAATTCCGGCATCAATGGTTTTGTAAATGTAATCCGTTTTTTTCGCGTTATTCCCGGCGGTCATCATTACATTCCCGGGTTTTTCCGAAATCATTTTTTCAAAAAAGTCATCGCCTTTGTACACTTTTTCTTCCCACGAAGTTGGGTTCTCAGCACGCGTGTTAAATCCCTCAATACGTTTCAGATGATCCACCACATCTTCGCCATCGGGTGCAAATACATAAACCACCGGATCAACCTGTTCGTACATCGATTTTTGCACTAATGCGGCATGGAAGTGTCCCGGGTCGAGGGTCATAATTTTTACTTCGCCTTTGGTACCGGTAAACATTGCTTTAGTTTCTTTTTGAGTTTCAGTTGATTTTTGGCTTCCTCCTGTACATGCCGAAAGCATGATTACAAGGGCAAAAACCAGCATTGATAAATTCTTCATATTTAGTTGATTTTAAAAATTCCCGTTAACGTTCACGCAAAATTATAATTTTATTTGAATACGTCTATAATTATGTCAGGTGATATTTATTGTTAATGCAGGCAAAAGTTACTTCCTGCCTTTTTTTGTGGTAATAATTACAACGCCGTTGGCACCGCGTGAACCATAAACCGAGGAAGAGCCATCTTTTAAAACATCAATTGATTGGACATCGTGAGGCGACATATTTATCAAATCGTTGTAATTTGTGATCGCACCATCAATAACAACAAGTGCAGCATCTCCCTGCGAACCATAAAATGTTGATGCACCTCTGATTATAATTGTGCCATTTTGAACTGAAACTCCGGGGAATTGTCCTTGAATAGCATCGAGAATATTATCATAGTTTGCAAAGTCGATGTCGTTGTTATTGGCGTGAGAAACTGCATAAAGTAAGTCTTTGGAATTTGAATAACCATATCCTACATTTACATAACGTTCGGCCCGGTCAAGATTCGTTTCACCTCTTTTTAAGTCGAGATTAACCAAAATCATCCGAATATGTTCTTCAATTTTTACTCTTTTGGGAAAGAAACCATCCGCTTCAACCAAAATTCTATCCTTTGGATTACAAAACGTTTGAAATCGGCCAAGGGTATCTGTTTGTACACTTTCCCCTGTGCTTTTAACCTGAATATTAACACCAATAAGTGGAATACTATCAAAAGTGGTTATTTTCCCAACAAGTGTTTTTTCTTGTGCCGAAATGAAGGATACAGAAAGAAATAGAACAAAAAACAAAACGGATTTAAAGTCAATTTTTAGTTTCATCATTACTTTTTTTGGGGTTTACGATCATCTATCCCTACTTTCATTTCTTCGTAAAATTAGTTTGTTTTTGTTACATAATAAGCAGTTTGTCAGTTAATTGTAAGTTTCTGTTGATTTTTAATGTATTCTGTAGTTAAAATATTGAATAAGCGCCATCCGTTTATCAACGAATGGCGCTTTCAAATCAAACCTAACTAAACTTTTACATTACTGGGAATGTAAAACTATTTCTATAAAAAACGCATCTATTCAGTCGCGTTTGGATCAACAATTGTTCCTTCTCCTTCACCGTCTTGCCAATATACCGGTTCGCGGTAAACTTCTTCACCAGGATATCCTTTATTCTGGTTGATTACTCCCTTGGTATTGGAGTTGATTGCCGGTGCAGGTATTGGCCAAAGTGCAATCCAGGGAGCTGCACGGTAGGTATAGTGAGGTGCAACCACATTGTCGCGGTAAAATGAATTTTTCTCAATAACACGATCGTACCAGAAATTGTCTTCAGAGAAATTGCTCATGCTGTACGTTTTCCCGTTATAACAGGGTTTTCCACTTTCAGCCAGCATAAATGCCATTCGTGTAATTTCTGTTTTTCGTGGTTCTTCGTAGAATAACTCACGGGCACGTTCGTCGAGGATGGTACCTAAGTTAATTTCAGAGGCAGGATACGGAGCAGCATTTGCACGGGTACGTACCGCATTTAAATCATCAGCTGCCATTTGTGTTTGTCCTTTCCAGAAATAAGCTTCAGCACGTAATAAGTAGGTTTCGGCTAAACGGTATGCATACCAGTCGCCATTACCTCCGTCAGGAGTATTGTCGGTTGGATCGGGTACATACAATTTGTAGTGCGGCCATCCAAACCACGAACGAATTGTATCGGTACAGAGGATTCCACCAGCATCGGTATATAACTGAAGGTTTTTCCCATAGTAGTCATCGTTCTTATTTTTTAAATCCGGATTGTTATAGACCATGTCTTCCATATCCATCCAGTTTCCTTCGGCATGTCGGTAGTCGTTCGGGTCATCCCAGTTAGTAGTATGACTATAAGGCGACTGACGACAACGACCAATACCACGACCATATGTTGTTACCATATCAATTTCAACCTCCTTGCCACTAACTTTACTCCCCAGCGGTTTGTCAGACATTCCGTTGTTGCCATTAGGTGTTTTAATGTTTTTGGGCCAGAATGGAACACATTGGCGCATCGTTGAAATACGCTCACTTGCATCGTCTTCGGTTAATTCTTCGCGCGAAGTAAATAAGTAAATCCTTTCGCGGTTTTCCGACAAAGCTTTGTTCGGTACCTGGTGTAAGTCCCAGGTAATGTTTTTGGTTGGGTCATCTTTGTCAATTCCAAAACGATCGGTCATTAGATGGTGGTAGCCATCGTTAATAATGGCACTGGCCGAAGCAATCGCATCGTCGTATTCGTGTAAAGCCAGGTTCACTTTGGTAAGCAGGTGATTACAGGCTGCTTTATTGATATCACCTACAGAAACGCCTTCTGATTCAGGTTTGACCCACATTGCTGCAAATTCCAAATCCTTTTTCATTTTACGCAAAATACTTTCGCGTGTACAGGAATAGAAGTCAAGTTTTGGTGCAGTAATTTCTTCTAAAAGAAGAGGTACATCGCCAAACTGCTGCGTTAAACGGTAATAAACACGGGCGCGGTGGAAATAAGCTTTTCCCAGAATATTATTACGGTCGGCATCGCTTTTCCAGTTGGCTACATCAATACGCGAAACCACAGTGTTGGCATATTTGATCCGGTAATAACCTTCCTGCCAATACCAGCCAATACGGTTGTAGTTGGTATTGTTTAAATTGGCATCGGGTAAAATCTGTGCCGGTAAGTCCATTGCCGGTCCCGATTTATCCGTTGTTCCTTCAACGGCAACATCCGAAAAAATATTCTCCGTAATCATTGGGTTACCATCTCCGTAAAATTCATGACGGGCATTACGTAAGCAGGCAACCAATGCAGCATCCAATCCTTCTTCATTCACAAAGGTACTACTTGGCTCATAAAACGATAATGGTTTAGGTTCAAGAAAATCTTCTGAACAACTGGTCCACATTAAAACCATTACCAGGGTAACAATTGAAATTATTTTATTCTTTTTCATAATCTTCATCTTTTAAAGTGTAAGGTTCAGTTTAAGCGAATAAGTTGATGGAGTATAACCCCATGTAGAGTTTCTTTCCGGATCCATCCACGACCATGTAGTAAATACATATGGATTTGATGCTACAAACGATATTCTGCATCGGTCAACCTGAATGCGTTCCAACAGACTTTTCGGTACATTGTAAGTTAATGAAACATTATCAATTCTTAAGAAAGAATTGTTTTCGTATACATTAAAACCCGATTCGTAACTCTCAACACTTGCCCACTTGTTATTGGGATTATCAGGTGTCCAGTAAGGAACATCGAAAGAAGAACCCCTGTCGTAAAATACGTCGTTATTACGTAAATGGTTATTGGCTGTTTTAAAACCGGTATACGCATACATTTTTATCGATGCTTCCCAGTTTTTCCAACTGAAATCATTTCTCAGGTTCCAGCGCCACGGTGGTTTTGAATAGCCTTGGAAGACCTTATCATCGTTGGTATAATATCCATCCGGTGCATCAGGAATGCCATCCCCATCAGTATCTTCTGTTAATTGATCCATAATTTTATAATCACCTGGTTTACGTGAGTATTTGGCTGCTTCCTCAACCTCGTCTAATTGCCAGATCCCATCGGTTTGGTAGTTCCATATTTCATCCAAAGCATGGCCAATAAACCAACCGTTAGTCGGATCATCCAATTCAACACCTTCTTCATCGTAATCGCCATAAAGGCTAACAATTTCATTCCGGTTAAATGCTACAGCAAAATTGGTTGACCATTCGAAATCGTTTTTCTGCATATTAATTGAAGTTAATGACAGCTCGAATCCGCGGTTATTAATTTGACCTAAGTTTGAGAATACGCTGTTGTATCCTGTAATTGTAGGTAATTTACGAGGGATAAGCAAGTCAGTAGTTTCCATTAAGTAACCTTCCAGGTTTCCACGTAGTCGGCCATTAAAAGTAGAGAAGTCGACACCAACGTTATAAGCGGATGTTCTTTCCCATTTCAGCTCTTTGTTCTCCATACGGTTGGAATACAGTTGCGAGACATAGTGTGCAGTACCAGCGGTTTGCAGCACATATTTTCCGGTGGCCAGTTGCGACATCGCATCGTAGGTACCCACGCCTCGGTTACCATTGTCGCCATACGAAACACGCAGTTTCAACATGTCCATCCAGGAAACATTAAAGAAATCTTCTTCACTGATAGTCCACGCTGCTGCCGCTGAGCCAAAATTCGCACGCGGATTGGCTTGTCCAAAGGCGGAATAACCATCGCGGCGCCATGCACCGGTAAAATGGTAACGTCCTTTATAGATGTAATTCATCCGGGCCATAAGGGCATCGGCAGTACTGTAAGTGTCGTCACTTGATATTTCAATATCTTCGGTAGCAGCTTGCATGCGGTGATACCCTAAGATGTCGCTAGGCTGAAATTGCCTTCTTTCCATGTAACTTTTCCAGTACTGGTTTTTCTCAGCATTTTGCAGGAAGGTAAAATCGAAGGAGTGCTCGCCATAGGATTTATTCCATTTTAAAATATTATTCAATTGCCACTCGAAGCGTTTTTGGTGCTGACGCAATGCTACACCTCCTTCCTTTCCCCAGTCGGGATGCGCTGATGATTGGTGACGGTAGTATTCGTCCCAGGAGAAACGAGGAATAAACTCAGAAGTGAAGCTAAATCCATACGGCAGGGTTAACTGCGCATACAGTTTACTGTAAAGGTTCGTGAAAGTACGTAGTCTGTCGCGATATTCAAGCTCCAGCCAAGGGTTACGTGATGCTGAAATGTTACCTGTCGGTGCATATTCCAATACATCGGTAAAATTTCCATCGGCATCTCTTTCGTACATTTGCGAGTAAGGTGTAACGCGTCCCCAGTTATCACTTGAAACTTCATTGCTTTCGTCGCGAATGGAGAATTGTGTATTGGTTCCCACTTTTAACCAGTCGGTAACTTTTGCCTCGAGGTTCATACGCGAACGATACGATTCAAATTTTTCGTTATAGCGGATACCTTCGTTGTTGGTATATCCCAACGACCAGTAGTAACTTACGTTTTCAGTTGCACCGCTTAAACTTAAACTATAATCCTGGCGCAATCCGGTTTGGTACATAATGTCTTTCCAGTTTTCCTGGTGGCCACTTTTATAATTGGCAATTTCCAGTGGATAAAAACCTAAACGGTTCAACCAAATCTGGTCTAAATCGTCAACGGAACCCGATCCATCATATTCTTTCCAGGTTTGTAAATCAACACCGGCTTCATCTGGATTTCTGTAGTATCCAGGTTTGTCAATTTGGTGTCTTTCTTTGTTCTCGAAACCTGCAATACGCCAGTCGATAAATTCTTCGCCACTCATCCAGTCTAATGCAGTGTGTGCAATTACTGCAACACCCACACTGGCACTTGCATTAATGGTAGGTTTCCCTTTTTTTCCTTTTTTAGTAGTAATGATGATAACACCATTCGAAGCCCGCGATCCGTAAATCGCAGCAGATGATGCATCCTTAAGGATATCAAATGCCTGAATGTCGTTCGGGTTGATATCGGCAAGGTCGCCGTTGTAAATCATTCCATCAACAACAATCAATGGGGCGTTGGCTCTTTTCTGGTCATCGTTATCGGAACGCACAGAAGTCTCACCACGTACCAGCATATCGCTGGCACTGCTCACACCTTTAGCACTGCTGCTAAAGTTAACGTTTAAGCCGGGCACTGCACCACGTAATACATCGGTCATATTGGCGGTAGCTTCTTTTTCAAGGCTTTCGGCATTTACCTGGGTAACCGCACCGGTAAGGTCTTTCTTTTTAACTGTACCATAACCAATGGCCACAACCTCTTCCAATCCAATAACATCGGGTTCCATGGTTACATTAAACGTTGTTTGATCACCAATCTCAACTTCCTGGGTTTTCATTCCGATAAAGGAGAATAGAAGAACTTTGGCATTGTCTGGTACCGTGAAGGTAAATTTACCATCGATGTTGGTTACTGTACCCGTAACCGTTTCTTTTAGAATAACAGTTACACCGGGCATGGGAGCTCCATCGTTGCCGGTTACTGTTCCGCTAAGCGTTTTTTGTGCCATAGCACTACCAATAGTAGTCACAAGCACTACAATAAGCAATAGTAGTTTTCGCATAAAATTTTGATTTTATAGGTTTATTAAAATGTAGAAATTAATTCCAGTGTATAGAATTGAGGCGAAACAGGTTGTCTGTTTCGCAATTGTTAAGAATAGTTATAGAATGCTATGTCTTAAGGTAATGAAGATGTTTTTTCATAAGTTTGAATTGTTTAGTTAAAGTACGATTTGATTAAGCAAATTATAAGGGAGAAATGTTGCAGCATTTCTCCTTTTCTAGTTAGTTATATAGTTTCTTGAAATTCTTTATTGAATATAAACATATTAGGATTTGTTCTTCTCATATAAAAATAATCAGGTTTTGTTTATAGTCTAATGTTTGTCTCAAAGTTAAGTTTGAAAACGTTTTGATGCTAGTATTTTATTTGCAAAAGCTGATATGAAATTTGCGAGATCATGTGCTTTTTATTGCAAAGTATCATAAAATTGATAAACATCGTTTGCGTTAACGAACCCTAATATTTTTATTAACCTATGGATACTGTCCACATTTTCCAATTCTGATTATTTTGCGAAAGTTGTCATTATTGTTTTATTGGCGAATCGTCACATTTTAAATCACCTAATACATATTGAGCTCCATCCAAATAGAACTTCAGCAAACGTGCATCCTCGAAACTTTGTGCATTGTGCGATGGCGACACATAAAATACCCGGCCCTTTCCATGTTTTTTTATCCAGGCTACATAGCGGATATTTTCTTCAATAGGTTTTCTTTTTCCTTCAAGTTTGTCGGTATCCATGTATAACAGTGGTTTGAAGTTCTTTTGTTCGTATGCTTTATTAAAAAGATAAGGTTCATCGATATGTACAAATGGTTTTCCTTCAAAAGCTTTTGCTAAAGGATGACCAGCTTCGCATAACTCAAGCGTAACTTCCTGTTGTTTTGGGTGATAGTCGAAACTTCCACCCACCATTTCGCTAAATGGCATCGAGTTGTTTTGCATTACAATGGCCCCATGTGTAACCATTAATCCACCACCTTTTTTTACGTAATCAATGAGATTGGCTTCCAATTCAGCGGCTTTTGTTTTCTTCTCTTCTTCGCCCATGCTGGTGTCTATGTCCAGACAATCGAGAATTAAATCACGACGCGGACCAATGGAACAGGCGCTGTTCAGCACAACTGCATCGTAGTTTTGCAGGTTACTTTTTTCAAAACAAAAAACATCTTTGGTTATTCTAACTTCGTAAGCACCGGTTTTTTGCCCCAATACTTTAATAACCTGGCTGGTATGTGGAATAACCCAGTGGTCGAAACCGGTAAACCGGTCGAATAGTAATATTTTTCTTGTTTTTTGAGGTTGTATTTCTGCTTTATCCGGAGCAATTTTCTCAATTTTCTGTACCCATTCGGGTGAGCATTTAAACTCTTTTATTTGGGCGTTTACTGTAATAACTGTAATCAGTAATACAGCTGCCAATAGTATTCTAGTCATTTTGTTTCTGAAATTTAAGGGCCAAAGCCCACATTTAAATTATATGTTTTCCCCCGGGTTTAAGCCCGGGGGAAGATATTTTGTTTTAACAGAGGACTTTAATCCTGATGGATTTGCTTTAAGTTATCGTTTAATATAGTCGGTACCATAAGGATAACGTTGCGGACGGCTTAACATTGAGTTGGCCAGGTCGTTGTTTTTAAAACGTTCTGTTGCCGGATTCCATTCCAGTACTCCCGGAATTTGCATGGCGATGTCGCTGATTAAACATGTTGTACATGCGCGGTGTCCAACTTCAATTGTACAAATTGGTTGTTTGCGTGTTTTAATCGAATTTAACCAATCACCATGGTGTTCTTTACTCACGTATAGTTTTGTTTCATCGTCGCCAATTTTCGATTCCAGGATTTTAGGATCGCTGGCATTTAAAGCTTGTGAACTTTTTTCCTTTGAAACAGGATCGCTGGCTGATGCAGTGTAACTTCCACGCGATACAAATATCCATCCATCGTCGCCAATGTATTTTATTCCATTGGTAAATCCGCCACTTGTTAATACGGTAATGCCGTTTGCATATTCGTGTTTTACCATAAAATCGCCGTGTACATTCCAATCGCCCGATTTTGGGAATTCGGCAATAGCTTCAACCGAAATTGGTCCGGTATGCTCGGTATCCATTCCCCAGGCTGCCGAATCGTAATGATGTTGTCCCCATCCTGTAATCATACCTGCGCCATAATTCCGGTGGCGTAACCAACCCGGGCGGCTGTAACCGTCTTGTGGATGAACCATTTTTTCTTTGTATTCCACTTCCGGTGTTGAACCTAACCACATGTCAAAATCGAGGTTTGCAGGAACAGGTCCGGTTTCAAAAACAGGGCCTCCTGGATCGCCGGGTAATCCAATCTTGACCGTATGTATTTTACCAATCCGTCCATTACGAACTAATTCGGCAGCAATACGGAATTGTGGCATTGAACGCTGTTGGGTACCCATTTGAAGGATAACGCCTGTGCGGTTTACAATGTCGCTAAGCAATCGTCCTTCTTCAACTGTAAGCGAAGTTGGTTTCTGCAGGTAAATATCTTTGCCAGCCAAAGCGGCCTCAATGGCAGGCTGCGAGTGCCAATGGTCGGGTGTACTAATAAGCACTGCATCAATGTTTTTATCTGCCAGTAAATCTTTGTAGTCCTGGTACATTTTCACATCAACAGCATTGTCGCTACCCGATTTTTTATTGTAATAACCTTCGATACGTTTTTTCGAGTCGGCCATACGTTTTGTGTCTACATCGCTAACTGCAACAAATTGTGCGTGTGCATATTTTAAGGTTTCAGCAGTATCATGGTCGCGGGCAATACGGCCGCAGCCAATTTGTGCAACATGGATTTTATTGCTGGGTGCGCTGGCTCCAAAAACCGATGACGGAACAATAGTCGGAATTACGATAGCTCCGGTAGTAGTTGCTATCGTGTTTTTTAAAAAATTTCTTCTTTTCATCTATCTATTGATTTAAGTTATTATAATATATTCTTCTACTTGTTTTCAAACTCGATAACCGGATTCGCAGCAAAACTGTTCCAATACTTTTCAGCCGTTTCTGCATCCAGTTTCCCATCGAATATAATCATTCTGTACTTTAAAGTATAATTTTGTTTGGGTTCCAGTTTCCAGTCATCATGGCGAATAGGCACAAATTCGAAATACATATCGCCACGTCCGTTGTTGGCGTCCAAAGGCCACACACGCATGGGTTCGGGGTGCATCCGGTTCGATGGGTGGCTCAGGAACAATATTCCGGAACGACCTTCTTTAACTTCCGATTCGCCTTCAACCATACACCAGCGGGCATACGAGCCATCGGCATCCACCCGGGTTTTATTGTCGGATGTTAAAACAGTGCAGTTGTCTTTGTGCCATTTTTCGGTAGCACGCCAGCCAATTCCGCCACCATAACGATAAGCATCGAGCATTATTCCATTTTTCAGCGGGCTGTTTAACGAAGTCGTGTAATCGACCATCCAAACACCTTCACCCAGGTTCCAGGCCCGTACATCCAGTATTTCGTTCATGGCAATCTGGTCTTCGCCTAAACCGCCAAAATCGATGTGTTGTTGTAATGCTTTAAATCCGCTGTAAACGGCCCCCTCCGCTTCCGAAAGAAATCCGGCAAATTTTACGGTTCCCTCACCCGATTTCAGGTTCCAGAAATCAACAGCACGGTCGTCGATGTGGGTTTTTGTCCACGGACCCCAAATGCCGTAATGATGGTAATGATCGGGTGCCTGAATACGGGTTAATATTTTTCCGCCCGGCGACCACAGCGGATGAATGAATCCCGAACGTTTGTATAGCGGATCAACTCCATCGGGTGGATAAGTTGTTGCAAACCGGTAGTTGAGAACAGGCTTTTCGTTTACCAGTAAACTCAAATCTTTGCTATCCTTTTTTAACGAAACAATTGTTTCTGCAAGGGCTGCCTTCTCTTCCCGTTTCAGGACAAATTTCCGTTCCGATCCTTTTTTCGATTCGCCTTTTAAAATAAACCATAAACGTGCAGAGTGTCCTGGTTCAAGTTGAGAAGCAATTTGCATTTCACCTGCTTTATTTATTTCATATAAAACAAGGTTTCCTTTGTCGGTATTGTAATTTAAGCCATCGAGTGAAACAGCAACCGGCGCATCGATTCTGTCTTTTTGAATTTGAACTTTAAATTTTACAAGTTCCTGTGCAAACAGCGAATGACACAACAGCAGTGTAATGATTAGTAGTTTTAGTCTCATAGCTCTATTGTTTATTTTGTTCTATTTCAGGTACAACCTGGTCAATGGTTTCTTTAAAGGCGCGAATGTTTTCGGTACTTACATTTTGAGGCATTCCGCCACCACACGACCAAATAACACGCTGTGGATCGCCAAAGTCGGTTACCATTTTACGCGTTTCTGCACGAACTTGTTCCGGTGTTCCGGCAGCCAGCACATCGCGTGGGGGCAGGTTCCCGATTAACGCAACTTCAGGTCCGGCCAACGCTCGAATCTCCTTCATACTATGCTCGAAGCTAAAGTTAAATAAATTAATGCCCATGTCTTTTAAATAAGGCGATGAAATTAATCCGGGTGCATCGTTATGGAAGAAGTTGATTTTCGAATCAATTGAGTTAAAAATTCGTTTGATGTATGGCACTGCAAACTGCTGACATTCATCGTCGCCAATAAAACCAACAATATCGTCTAAGAGTAAAATACCTTCAATATCCGGCAACATTTCTTTTTGATGTTGAATCCAGTTGATGCTAAATTGTGTAATTGTTTCCAGCAATTTATGGCTGTTCTCCGGATCCATCATAAAACCCATCATTAATTCTGTGGTCCCCATTAAAAACGATGCAATATTCAGGGGGCCACGGGCAATGGCAAACTTTATTTCGTGTCCCATTTCCTGAATGGGTTTTTGGTAATTTACCAGTCGCTGGATGATAAAAGGCAGAAGTCCATCGGTTTTTGGATTTGGATTATGCAAACTTCCGGCTTGCGAAATGTCACTAATAATTTTGTCGGCATGAGGCAAACTGTATTCGTTCCATACCATTTTTGCTCCAAAGGCAGAGGGCTCGGTACACATGCCGAATTCCGACCAGAATCCCGGCAAGAACATTGTTTCAGGAAATGTATCAATGGCCTTTTTGTTGGCTTCGAACCAGATTTGTTCAGAAGAATAATACTGCAGATTTGAAATCCCTGCCCATCCCGGAATCCATGGGCTGTCTATAATAAACCCTGTAACAGGCTTTTGTGGAATTTCGCCATGAACTGTTTTAAGCAACAGTTCCCATTGTTCACTCGTCATACTTTATTGGTTTAAATCATACAAATATAGGTTTGTACAGAATACTTCAACAGTATTAAATTTGCAAGGCTTTATACTCTGTTAACATTTTTACTATTTTTAGGGAATGAAACGAGTGTGGACGAAGATACTTTACAAAGTGGTGAACTATTGTTGTGCAGGTTTCAACTGCCAGCTGGCGGATAGCAAAAAACTTTTAATTTCGATCGTATGAAAATTATGCACGAGCAGATTGACTTTCCCGGCAGGGCGGCGGTAAAAGTCAAATTACAGGAAAAATCTCATTTTACTTATCCCTGGCATTTTCATACCGAATATGAGTTGTTGTATGTGATGGAAGGGTACGGTACCCGTTTTATCGCTGATAATATTGAACCATTCGGGGTGGGCGATTTGGTTTTGCTTGGCAGTAATTTACCTCATTTTTGGAAAAGCGACAGCACGTTTTACGGGAATGAAGGAACTAAAAAGATGAAATACGTTGTCATTCAGTTTGCAAATGAGTTTTTTAAGGAGGCAATTTCAGAATACCCGGAGTTTCATTTAATAAAGGAATTGCTGGAGCGCTCTATCCGCGGAATAAGTTTTTCAAAAGCCTTTTCAAGGCGGGTAAAACCAAAAATAATGAAGGTGGTTGAATCGAAGGGGTTTGAAAGGGCCTTGCGTACTTTGGAACTCTTACAGATGTTAACGGCATCAGAAGATCATCGGTTCTTGGCTGGAGAGTTATACCAGATTGAGAACTATAATTTTATTAGCGACCGGATGAAAAAAGTGATGTACTATTTAAATTCAACTTACCTTAAAAAAGTTGAGTTGGAAAAGGTGGCCGAGGTGGCAACCCTGCATCCTTCTGCATTTTGCAGGTATTTTAAAGAAAAATCGGGAAAGTCGCTTTCCGAATTTGTTAACGATATGCGCGTAAGTTATGCCTGCCGTTTAATTATTGAAGGCAAAATATCGGTTTCGCAAATTTGTTACGAAAGTGGTTTTAACAACCTCTCGAATTTTAACCGCATTTTTAAAAAACATACCGGATTTACACCAACGGCCTATTTCCAGGAATTCAATAAAGGACAGGAAAATCATACAATAAAAGTTTAGTTTTGAGTATCTTTTCAGAATCTCTTTTTATTGTAAATTTAGGATTCTGAAAAGTAAACATTAAGCAAACCAAATTCATATGTATCGTTACCTGGCATTATTCCTGATCTGTTTTCCTTTTTATTGTATATCACAGCAAGTTGAATTTCTTCCGAACGACTGGCAAAATCCCGCGGTTTTTGAAAAAGGGCAAAACCAGCCGCATGCTTTTTTTATCCCTTATTCTTCGAAGGAGGCGGCCATTCAGAACCTGCCCAAAAAGTGTGAGAATTATATATTACTAAACGGGCAATGGAAATTTAAGTGGGTAGAAACACCACAACAGGTTCCTGATGGTTTTTGGCAACCCGAATTTGATGTGAAAGACTGGGACGAAATAAAAGTACCATCCAACTGGCAAGTGGAGGGCTACGGACATCCAAAATTCAGGAATGTGGCGCTGAGTTTTGAAAGCGATCCACCCAATATCCCGAAATATTACAATCCGGTTGGATGTTACAAAAACAAATTCACAGTACCTGAAAGTTGGGAAGAAAAGGAAGTAATGCTTCGTTTCGAGGGAATAAAATCGGCTTCGTACATTTGGTTGAACGGAAACCGGGTGGGTTACAATCAGGGAGGTTTCGAGCCGGCAGAGTTTAACCTCACACCATTTCTTCGAAAGGGCGAAAATGATTTGGCAGTACAGGTCATCCGTTTTTCCGACGGATCGTATCTGGAGAACCAGGATATGTGGCGGCTGTCGGGGATTTTTCGCGATGTAAAATTATACGCAAAACCCAAAACATATATTCACGATTATTACGTAACTACCGATTTGGATGACAATTACAAAGATGCCACACTAACCGTTGAAATTGATGTTCAAAACAAGTTGCTTGAGGCCGTTGAAGGAACAATTGAAATCGACGTTTTTACAGATGAAGGACGGTCTGTTTTAGTCGAAGGAGTTCAAAAGTATACATTTAAAGTAGATTCTGTTTCGCACGAAAAAGTGCAGATTTCAACTTTGGTTGTCGATCCGGAGAAATGGTCGGCCGAGTTTCCGAATTTGTATTTGCTGCTGGTTCAACTAAAAAATGCCGAGGGGATAACCACGGAAGCTTTTACGCAAAAAATTGGATTCCGCGAGGTGGAGTATAAAAACAAAATACTTACGGTGAATGGCGTTCCGGTAAAACTGAATGGGGTAAACAGTCACATGCACCATCCCGAACATGGGCAGGCTGTTCCGCTGGAAACACTAAAAAAGGATTTGCTGCTGATGAAACAGCATAACATAAATTGTGTACGTACCTGCCATTATCCACCAACACCCGAATATATTTCTATGGCCGATGAATTAGGTATGTATATTTTTGATGAAGTGGGCGACGAAGCACACAGCAATACGCAACTTTCTGAAAAACCGGAGTGGACCGAAATGTACCGCGACCGCTCGCGGAAACTGGTGTATCGCGACAGAAATCACCCCTCGGTAATTGTTTGGAGTGCCGGGAACGAATCGGGAAGTGGGTTTAATATTCACGAGGTAATTAAAACAGGGAAAGCCATTGATCCGAGCCGGCCTGCATGGATGTACGGTGGCAATACCTTTTATATTCCTTTTGAAGATATTGTAGGGCCGCGTTACTGGTCGCCAATCGATTATAAAAACCTGGCACAGGGGAAAGTGCTGAATGAAAGCGACCTGCGTGCCTCGTTTATGGACGAATACCTGGCTGCCACCGGTAACGGCCTGGGCGGCATGGATGAATACTGGGAACTGATATGGAAATATCCGCGTTTATCGGGTGGTGCTATTTGGGATTGGATTAGCCCGGGGATAAAAACACAGCGTTGGATTTTGCCCGATCGATCGGAAAATAAAAATGATGGACAAATTATGGGACGGCCTGTTTTTGCAGAAGGGGCGATCGGTTGGGGAATGGAGTTTTCGGGGCACGACGATTGGATTGAGTTTTATCGCGATAAGAGTCTGGATATAACCGGGAAACAGCTTTCAATAGGTTTTTGGGTGAAACCTGCAGAAATTCCGCAAGCCAATGTTTTTATAACAAAAGGAAAACACCAGTACGGAATTCAAATGGAAGATGCACAAACGCTGGAATTTTATATTCAGAGTGATAAACGTATTTCTGCAAAAGCAAAAGTTGGAAGTAATTTTTACGGCAACTGGCACCATATTGCAGGAATTTACGATGGCAGGCAACTGCAGCTTTTCATCGATGGGAAACGAGCAGCAAGTACCTCTTTTTTAGGAGATATTCGTTCAACGCCTTTCCCTTTGTGTATTGGCCGCGAAGCAGAAACCCAGGATCAGGGAGAGTATTCCGGAAGGATGTCGCGAATGGTGATTGACGAGGTGCAGATTTTTAATAAAGCTGTTACTATTTCTGATTTTGAAAAACCGGTTAGCGATGAAGTTTTGTATCTCGATTTTGAAGCAGATAAAAAAGACGGTGATTTTTATTCCGTTGGTATGGGAGGCCGCACTTATGGAATTATCTGGCCCGATCGGGAAGTTCAACCCGAAATCAATCAGATAAAAAAATCAGGACAACCGATAAAAATTGAGGCCATCGA
The DNA here is from genome assembly GCA_026671195.1 of Draconibacterium aestuarii. Lineage (GTDB taxonomy): Bacteria > Bacteroidota > Bacteroidia > Bacteroidales > Prolixibacteraceae > Draconibacterium > Draconibacterium aestuarii. The sequence continues at coordinate 414,666 of JAPOHD010000027.1, forward strand.
TATTGAAACCGGACGCCTGAAAGTTACCAACCGTCATCATTTTAAAAATCTGAGTGAGTTAGGTGGTGTTTGGCAAATCTGGGTAGATGGAGAACCTTCTCAGCGTGGATTTTTTACGTGTGATATTCCTGCGCAGCAATCAGGGGAAATTACCATTGATTACCGCCGGCCAAGAATCGATTCGAAAGCAGAGTGTTTGTTACTGGTTTCATTTGTACTAAAAGAGGATTTGAATTGGGAAAAAAAAGGACATGAGATCGCCTGGGAACAGTTTCCGGTTCCAACCGATTTGTATTTTGTTGATGAGGTTGAAAATACCAATCGGGTAATCGCTTCGGAGAACGAAACACAGTTAAAAATTAGCGGTACTGATTTTCAATATATCATCGATAAAAATACGGGGGAATTTGTGTCGATGAAATACAATGGGATTGAGTATCTGGAAGGCGGGCCGGCTTTTAATGTTTGGCGCGCACCCATTGCAAACGACATCGATCCCTGGGGAAGTTATATGTTTAGCCGCGAAAACCGAACCACCGGTTTTGGGCGCAGCATCGATAATCAGCTGCGAACGCTTGGTATGCGCCACCTGCTTTCGGAGGTGGATGATATAGAAGTGCAGCAGATTAACGATAATAAACTGACCGTAAAAATCAAAGCCTATTCAAATTCGTCGCTGCCCGCCAACCGACGCCTTCAGTGGGGTGGTTATGCTTCGGCATTCGAGCGAAATGAAAAGTGGACAATTTTAGCGAACGGTACCATTGAATTGGAACAGGAAATCATTCCACACGGGCCAATGCCCGATATGCTGCAAAAAATGGGGTTACAGTTTCAATTGCCCAAAACGTTTAATAAAGTTGAATATTACGGGCGTGGCCCGTTCGAAAATTACCCCGACCGGAAAACCGGAGCAAAAGTGGGATTGTATAGTTCTACTGCCGATTCGATGTATGTCCCTTACATTATTCCGCAGGAATATGGCAATCGCAGCGATGTGCGCTGGTTAAAAGTTAAAAATGAAGAGGGGAACGGATTGCTGATTAAAAGTGATAATCTGCTGAATTTCAGTCTGCACAAATACTCAACCGATAACCTCTCGAGGGCCATGTACACCTATCAGCTGGAAGAAGCATCAAACACCCTGTTAAATGTCGATTACGAGGTTTCGGGTGTTGGAGGGACAGCAATCAGACAGTTGCAAAAATACCGTTTGCGGCCGCATGTTGGGAATTATAGGTTGATTATTCAGCCATTTTGAAAGAAACAGCTACACCTCCAAGTTTTTGTAACCTTGAAGGTTTGAAAAAGTATTCATTCAATTTAGGACTTTGGAAAAGGTGTAAGCCCGTTGCTGATGTATCGAATTAATTGTAGTACTCATCAGTGGCTTTCAACTCTTTTGCGTATTTGCAAATGTCAATGATCAAATTGTCAGGCAAAAGTGTTATTTTACGATGTGTTAGGTTCATAATTCGCGATATGAATGTTTGCAAAAAGAGGAAGTATGGAGACAGAAAGAATTAAATATCAGGATAAGGCATTTAACTGTTCGTTGGCATTTGCGCTTCATTTAATTGGAGACAAGTATAAAAGTTTAATCCTTTATCACCTAAAAGATGGTGCGCAGCGGTCGGGTGAACTGCAAAAGAGTATTACCGATCTTTCAAACAGAATGTTTACCTACTCGATTCGTGCGCTGGAAAAAGATAAGCTGGTGAAACGAACGGTTTATCCGGTAACGCCACCAAAGGTTGAATATCAATTAACCGATGATGGCAAATCGCTTATCCCCATTATTCTTGAGCTGAACAAATGGGGACAAAGCTTTGCCACTGAACATCATTTGTTCTCTCCAACCGAATAATGTAATTCGTACGAGTGAGAATATATTTCGAAAACCGTTCCAAATGGATCCTCAACGTAACACATCCGGTAGAGTTTATGGCCCGGGTAATATTCCCTGATTGGCATTCTTTGTTTACCTCCGGCATCTACAATTTTCTTCACTAATCCTTCAACATCGGGATCTTGTACCGAAAAATGAAACAAACCACTTCTGAAAGGTTCAAAGTTAGGCTTCAGTTCTTTACTCTCTTTAAATTCGAATAGCTCAAAGCCAATTTTATCGCCTGATGAAAGGTGCGCAATTTTAAAAGTACCCCATCCCTCACCAAACACATCGATACACATTTGACCAATGGCTGTTTCATTTTCTTCTTTTACAACAGTTGGTTCCATAATCACATAGAAGCCCATTACCTCGGTATAAAACTTAACAGCTTCTTCAATATTCGGAACGGTAATTCCAATATGCGAGAAAGTTTTTGGGTAGGTTTTTAAAGATTCATCTCTATTTTTCATACTATTTGTTTTTTGTGAATAAACAGGTGTTGCAAGCAACATTATTAAAGCAACACGTATTAATACTGATATGTTTTTCATTTTATATTATTTTAAATTCGTGTGCAAAATAAAAGTGAAAATATCAGTAAAACAAGAAGTTACATTGTTTGCATATAGTTACACCAATGTGTATTTTTAAGATTGCAAAGGATTTGCGACGCAAAAAAAATTGAAAAAAGTTAGTGGTTATTGGGTTTGGTGGAAGCAGGCAGATCTTTTCTACAGTTTGGAACTTTGGAATAGGTAAACCTTCAAGGTTTTTAAACCCTTGAAGATTTACACTACTATCCAATAGCACGTAAACCTAAAAAACACCGAGGAAACACAAAAAAACACTCAGAAATGGCACACAACCACGTCGTGTTGCATTTCTGACTGGTTAATCCCATTTATTTCCCGTTTTTTGCATTTCTGTGCGGTCGTGTTGCATTTTCCGGCGGTTTCTTACGTTCCCTGGTGGTCTGTCGTATTTCCGTCCGGTAATTTTGAAATCTGCCGGATACAACAAGACCTTCAAGGTTTTTGCAACCTTGAAGGTCTTGTGAAATTTGCAGGAACATTTTTATTTTCTGCCGATCTCCCGGTTTCCTGCCCCTTTTTCAATACCCACATTTAAATCGCCCAGCTCGGCGCGGGCTTCCTCAACAAGTTTCATCAATTCTGCTACTTTTTCCGGATGATACTCAATCACATTGTATTGCTCGCCCGGATCGCGCATCATGTTGTACAACTCGGGTTCTTCAACTTTCATTCTAATTCGTTTTCCTCCGTAGCCATTTTCTCCGGGCTGAGTATGATACGAAGCCCAGGTGTGCGGCAATACCAGTTTCCAGTTGTCTTTGCGCACGCCGTTCAGATTGTTTTTGCCGTAGTAAAACAATATGGTTTCACGTGGTTCTGTTTCGGTTTTTCCTTTCCAGAGATCTGTGATGTCCAACCCGTCTATTTTTAATTCAGGTAGTTTTGCTTCGGCAATTTTGGCAAAACTTGGCAGTATGTCAATGGCACAGCCCAGCTTGTTGCAAATAGTTCCGGCAGGGGTTGCTGCCGGCCATTTAATAATAAAAGGTACCCGTTGTCCACCTTCCCAACTGGTTGTTTTTCCTTCGCGCAAACCACCCGCCGATCCGGCATGATTGCCATAATTTAACCACGGCCCATTGTCGGTAGTAAAAATAAAAACGGTGTTTTCAGCAATACCATTGGCTGCTAATGCTTTTTCAATTTGGCCAACACTCCAGTCAATTTCCATCATTACATCGCCATACAGGCCTTGTTTGCTTTTTCCCCTGAATTTATCGGAAACGCCCAGCGGAACATGGCTCATACTGTGTGGTACATACAAAAAGAATGGGTTGTCAGCATTGCGGTTAATAAAATCTACCGCTTTTTCTGTGTACAATGTTGTTAGTGTATCCTGGCCTTTTAGGTCGGTAATGGTCATCATTATGTCATTCCCATTTAAAACCGGCAGATCCGGGTTTTTTAAGCGTCCATGCCCTTCCGGAACAGGATTTCCAACATCGTCGAGCGGCCACATATCGTTGGAGTAGGGAATTCCCACATATTCATCAAAACCATGTTGCAGGGGTAAAAATTCGGTTGGACGCCCTAAATGCCATTTCCCAAAAATACCCGTGGCATATCCTTTTTCTTTCAGCATTTCGGCAATGGTGGTTTCGTTTGGATTAATGCCTACCTGGTCATTCGGAAAAAGAGCGCCCGAAAATCCAATTCGATTGGGGTAGCAGCCTGTCATCAATCCGGCGCGCGAGGCACTGCATACGGGTTGTGCTGCATAAAAATTGGTAAAACGCATTCCTTCGGCAGCCATTTTGTCGAGGTTGGGAGTAGTCCAGCCGGTGGCTCCCTGGGTGCCAATATCGCCGTAACCCATGTCGTCGATAAAAACAACTACAAAGTTGGTATGATCAATTGTTGCCGATTTCTGTTCGGGTTTGGGTGAACACGAAACTGCAGTTAAAAGTATTGCAGCAAAAAAGGAAATGATTAATGTCTTCATTCGGTTTTTATTGTTGGTTTTTGATTGCTAAAAGTAGTGATTTAAACCGGATTATGCATGAAGGAGTTGTTATGAGCATTGAAAATACAATAAAACAAGCACTTGCTGAGACGAGGTATAGCACTGTTCTGGTGAGTTGGGGCAAGTGAGTGAAGCGCCTTGTTTTGAAGTGGTTTCAATGCGCAATAGACTTTTTAATGCATATTACGGGTTGATCTGAAAGGAACTTATTTTTTCCCCGCATATTGTTCAATCAGGAACTGGAACAAACGGTTGATGCGATTTACTTTTATGTCATCGTTTTTGGGCTCCTCAATAAATCCCACCCAGAACTTTTTAGCAGAAACGGGCATCCTGGCGAAGTAATTTGCCATTTCCGAATCGTTGTCGAGCAGCCATTGTAAATAGTCAGGTATTTTAATTGTGCGGGGCGCAGTGTCTCGTTCCACCTGAATTTTTATGTTGTCGCCTTCCTGTTTCCCTACAGCCGTTAATATTTCTTTTTTCAGGTGAATCCAGTGGCCTCCCTTGCCGTTTGGGAGCAGGTTCATCGAATACCTTGCACCTTCCACCTCTACCTTCCACCAAACGTGTTTTTTTGTGCCAAACTCGGCAATGCTGTCAAACGGAAATTCGGCATAAACCCCCTTAAACGGGCCGTTGATTAAAACTGTTTCGTAGGTAAACTTTTTAGCCATTTCCAAGGAATTTGAGGTTGCGCTGTAAACCTTTAAATCCGGTTCGTTTAACCGCCGAATTTTTGAAAAGTTCGTTGAAGAGCGGTTTTTCCATTGTGTTCCAATCTTCCTTTTTTAACTGAAGTAGTTTGGGATGAGGCTCAAACCCGGGTTCGCTGTGTGGTACCGATTTTAAATTCCACGGACAAACATCCTGGCAAATGTCGCAGCCAAAAATACGATTCTCAAACTGTCCCCCGAGGTTTTTGTCCAGTTCGCCACGTAGTTCAATGGTTTGGTACGATATACACAAGCGGGCATCAACAACCCGTTCGGCAACAATGGCTTTTGTTGGGCAGGCATCCACGCATTTTGTACAGTTTCCGCAGTGGTTGCGCACCAGTCCGAATTCATCGTAAGGCAGTTCAATATCAATAATCAATTCTCCGATAAAAAAGAAACTGCCGTGCTCTACCGAAATCAGGTTGCTGTTTTTGCCGATCCATCCCAAACCTGCTTTTTTTGCCCAGGCACGTTCCAATACCGGCGCCGAATCAACAAAAGGACGGCCTTCGCAAGGATTTATTTCGTTTTGAATAAATTGGAGTAATTTTCGTAATTTATCTTTCAATACAAAATGATAGTCGGTTCCGTAAGCGTATTTCGAAATCACGGGTGCCTCCTTGTCATCCTGTGTTTTCTCGGGGAAATAGTTTTGTAAAACCACAAGGATGGTTTTGGCTCCTTCAACCAGTAGTTCAGGATTGAGACGTTTATCTGTGTTTCGTTCCATATAGCCCATTTCTCCGTGCATCCCTCCTGAAATCCACGATTCGAAATGAGTTTTTTCTTCATTCAGAGAAGATGCGGGTACCCAGTTGCAGGCCTCCAGACCTAATTCTTTTGCTTTGTCCTTTATTTTCCTGATTATTTCGTCTTGCCCGGCTTTCATTTACTGTTTAAAATTTCTGCAGAAATAAAACTAAACATTTTATTTTAAACCGGCCATGGTAAATGAAACGATAGTACAGCGGTATTAAGTAAAAAAGGGCACAGTCAGGTCAAAAACAACTGGACCAAACTTATTAATTAGCAATATTTAAGGTGTGGAACCAATTATGAATGCCCATTTTTATAGCGATGTAATTTATAGGAAATAAAAATGTGTAATTTCTAACTTCGTTGTATATTTGATTTTGGAGAGAGTATTTTATGCGCATTGCAGTAATCGACTTAGGGACAAATACATGTAACTTGCTGGTAGCCCAATTAGAGAATGGTGGCTACAAAATATTGCACCAAAGTAAGCAGTTGGTGAAGCTTGGTGACGATAAGATTAAAGAAAATGAGATCAGCAAGGAAGCGACTCAAAGAACTATTGATTCGTTTTGTGCCCACGGCAAAATTATTGAGGAGTTGGAGGTTGATTATGTAAAAGTAATAGCAACTTCGGCCGTTCGAACCGCAGAAAATAAAATTCCGTTTCTTGAAAAATTGGGCGAATCGAATGGTTGGTTAGTAAAATTAGTGTCGGGAGAAAGAGAGGCTGAGTTAATTTTTAAAGGTGTACTTCTGGCATTTGGCAGTTTGTCTGATCCATCTGTTATTCTTGATATCGGAGGAGGAAGCAACGAAATAATTCTGGCGCACAACAAAACTGTGGTTTGGAAAGAAAGCCGGCCAACCGGTATGGCTCGCATTATCAATAAATTTAAATTGTCGGATCCAATTGAGGCATCTGAAGTTGAAGGGCTGCAAAACTATTTTGCAGAACAACATGTGGCAGCCATACAAAATTGTAAGCAGAAACTAGTAGAAACACTTATCGGTTGCTCGGGTGCTTTCGATACGGTTGTTGATTTGATCGACGGGGTTGATCCGGGTGAAAAATCGCGGATAAAACAGGAGGTTACACTGGATGATTTTTATACGGTGTACAAAACATTATTAAAATCAACACGTGAAGAGCGAATGCAAATGAAAGGTATGGATTATGTTCGTGTGGATTTAATTGTGCCGGCGGTGATTTTAATTGAGTGTTTGGTTGCTGAGATTGGGATCAAAAAAATCGTTCAGACCGATTTTGCCCTTCGCGAAGGTGTTTTGTTTGAAAAGATGCAAAAGCTGGCTAAAGTTTAATGTTGGAAGGAGTACCACAATTTGTACAATTTCCGTTGGTTGTAAGTCGATTCAGTTCTGTGTTGTACCGGTTTCTGGTCACCAAAACCTCTCCGCAGGAAGAGCAAAAAGTCGATGATCTTTCAACATCGCTCACATTTCCTAAATATACATGCTGAAGATGCTGCTTTGCTATGTTGTAAAACGAAGTTAACGTTTCAATGGGGGTAGGCGAAATAGTCATTTTAAATTGTGGATAGTAGCGCGAAAGGTGCAGCGGAGTTTTCTCCCCAAGTTCCGAAGCCACCCATTTTACCATATTCTCAAACTCGGGTTTGTTATCGTTTAGCCCTGGAATTACAAGGTTGGTAATCTCTAAATGTGTTTGGCTTTGTGCAATTGTTTTTAAGGTTTCTAAAACCGGCTGAAGTTTCCCTTTGGTGTGCTTCTGATAAAATTCTTCCGAAAATGCTTTTAAATCGATGTTAAAGGCATCGATAAATGGAATTAAATGCTGAAGCGGTTCAGTGTTGATATAGCCGTTTGAAACCACTACATTTTTAAGATTTGCCGCTTTTGCTTTTTCTGCGGTTTCCAGCATAAATTCGTAAAACGTAAAAGGTTCGTTGTAGGTGTAGGCAATTCCAATATTGTTCCAGGTTTTAAGTGCTTCGGTAATAATTTGGTCAGATGCGATGTTGTGAAATCCTGAAAACTGTTTTGCCTCGCATTGCGAAATCCGGTGGTTCTGGCAAAAGCTACAGTGCAGGTTGCACCCTACTTCTCCAATCGATAATATGCTGGTGCCGGGATAAAAATGATAAAGTGGTTTTTTCTCAATAGGATCGGAACCCAGAGCAGCAACTTTGTTGTAGACCTCTGTAATCAGCCTGCCGTTTTGGTTGGTACGTACCTTACAATTTCCTGTCTGATCAATATTCAGAATACAATTCCACGGACAAAGCTCACATTTTACCCGGTTCTCTTTCAATTTTGTATAAAAAAGAGCCTCTTTCATTTTTTCCGAATTTATTTAAAGGTACAAAAAGCCTGACAATTGACCTTGAGCAGTCCTTAACAAAAGGGGAGGGAGGTCGGATTTTTCCTGGTTGTGCCGGTATTTCGCAAACTTTGTTTACCGCTCGAAAGTAACCAGTGTTCGGCAAGGTTTAAAAGCCGGGTTTCAATTTGTTTGTTTTTGTGAGTTGGCAAAACAGCCAGCATATAAATTGCGGTTGTCAGTTTGTCGGCAATAATAAAACCAACTACTTCGTTTTCAACTTCGCACAGCCAGCCTTTGTAAGAAGTTTTAAGTTTTTCGGCTATTGTTTCAACTGAGATTCCGCGCGTTTCCAGTTCTTCGTAAGTGAAATTGTTCTCATCGGTTGCCACTCTTACTTCAAAAATGGCTGGAATATCTTGCTGGGTAATTTCTTTAAATTTCATTTTACATTTTTTGAGTAAGTAAATTAATGTCAGATTTCATTTGTTCCACTTGTTTTACAAGCTTGCTTAAATCCGTCTCCGGATCAGGGAGTTCGGTGTTTAGGTAGCACACAAACTTCCAGGCTTCTTTTACTTCCGAAATGGGCACATCGTAAGGTTCAAAGTCGGTATTTAACGAAATCAGCCGAAGCAATCTGTTTTCGCTGATATTGTTTTCAGCCACTTTAAAAACAATGCCTTCATCGCGGGTAACAATAATGTAGGCCTGGTTGGTTTTTATATCGAAAAAATCCTGTATGAATTCGGCAATCACAATCGACCCATCCGGAATAGGCAGCATCGAATCGCCTTCAATAGAAAATGCACGGTACTTTTTCTCTTTCGATAAAAAGGGCAACTGAAACACGGGCAGGTTGCCAATGTATTCCGGATCGGCAAAACTGTTTACGTAGCCCGCCTTGGCTTTTTCGTTTACAAATTCAATGTTGTCGGTGTTGCCCGAATCAACAGTGGTGGCAATTACCCGCAAATTGCTACCCCGGATAAACACATCAAAGCCGTTCTGTATATCGGTAAACTGGCTTTCTGAAAGTTGGCTCAGATCAATATTAATTAATGTATCGATTGCAATTCCAAAATACTTTGAAAACGACTGCAAATGATTTACCGTTGGTTGACTAATGGTATTCTCCAGCGCATTTACAGTTGTTCGTTTTATATCGAGTGCCACTGCCACATCGTTTTGTGTTCGTTTTTTGCGGTTTCGCAATAATTTTATGTTGCTGCTGAAATAGTTCATGTTGTATCGTTTTGTTAATGACTAAAGTCCATCGGCGGGGAAACCTCGTTAATCCCGGGCTTAAGTCTTTAATCTTTTTTAATTCTAAATAGCACTCAAATTTACAAAATATTATTGCTGAAATAAAATAAATGATTAAATTATTATCGGTATAAATGATAATAATATTATCAACGTGTGATATGACAGTAAAGATGACTCTCTAAAAATTCCTAAGTGTTCTCCTCTGTGTAGATGTAAAATATCCCCGGTTTTGTCCGGGGATTTTTGCGAAAGGAAATGGATTTAAGGGATTTCTGCTTTGGATGAGATAAGAGTGTGTGAAATGAATAATGAAAATGAGTAAGGACAAAGTTCATGAAAAACTAAAGATACTTTCTGACGCGGCCAAATACGATGTGTCGTGCGCGTCGAGTGGAAGCAACCGTGCCAATACAGGCAAAGGAATTGGTACAGGTGTAGCTTGTGGAATTTGCCATAGTTTTACCGAGGATGGACGCTGTGTGAGTTTGTTTAAAATATTAATGACCAACAATTGTATATACGATTGCGCCTATTGTGTGAACCGACGCACCAACGACCGTCCGCGTGCTACTTTTACGGCTCAGGAAATTGTGGATCTCACCATTGGTTTTTACCGCCGTAATTATATTGAAGGACTTTTTCTGAGTTCGGGCGTAATTAAAAGCCCCGATTATACGATGGAACGAATGGTACAGGTAGCCAAAAAACTCAGAAACGAAGAGAATTACAATGGTTATATTCACTTAAAAGCCATTCCGGGAGCAAGCCGCGAGTTAATAAACGAAGCAGGAATTTGGGCCGACAGGTTGAGTGTAAATATGGAAATCCCGACAGAGCTTCACCTAAAAAAATTGGCACCTGAAAAAAACTATCCCGATATAATTTCTCCGATGGGGCAAATACGCGATTCAATTCTAATGGCTAAAGAAGAACGGCAAAAATACCGCAAGGCACCGCGATTTGCTCCGGCCGGACAAAGTACACAGTTGATTGTTGGCGCATCACCCGAAACTGACCGGCAAATTATTTTGTTATCGTCGGGATTGTACAAAAAACAAAACCTGAAACGCGTATATTTTTCGGGCTACCTGCCGGTAAATAGTTACGATCAGCGTTTGCCGGCCATAAACCGTCCGCCGCTGGTGCGCGAAAACCGGCTGTACCAAAGCGATTGGCTGATGCGTTTTTATCATTTTAAAGCCGAAGAGATTTTGTCGGAAGACCAGCCTTTCCTTGATTTGGATGTAGATCCAAAACTTGGATTTGCCCTGCGAAACATGCATTTGTTTCCGGTGGATATTAACCGGGCCGATTACGAAATGATTTTGCGGATTCCGGGAGTTGGGGTGCAGTCGGCACAAAAAATTATTCTGGCCCGCAAACACCGTCGACTTAATTCGCTGCATCTAAAAAATATAGGAATTGTAATGAAACGAGCCAAGTACTTTATTACTTGCAACGAGCTGCCGGCCCACCGAATAGATTGGGAGCCGCAACGCTTAAAACATAAACTGCTTTGCGAAATGGATTCGAAATACAAAAAATCGCTGGACACACAGCTGAAACTTTTTACCGATTTCCGGCAGGCTCTTCCGCCTCTGCACTGAAGTTCAAAGTTTAGAGTTGGGTGTTCCGTTTTTATGAAACAGGAGTTAAAATGTCAGCCCATTTCTCTTCCTGTTGAAGAAATGGAAGCCCTCCCGGCAAGACCATCGGACGGAGACGAAGAGAAACAACGAGGGGGTTGTTGGAGTTGTAAGTTTAAGTTATGCTACATCAGGTATTCAGAATCATGTCATGAAAATATACACCTACGATAATACATTTGAAGGGTTGCTTACCTGTGTTTTTGAGTGTTATAACCGCAAAGATTTTCCGGTTGATATTTGCTCGCGCACTGGTGAACAGCGTTATTTGTTTGTTGAAAAAATTGATATTGAAACCAATCCCCAAAAGGCAGAGCGCGTTTGGAAAGGGATACAGAAACAGCTTTCGGGAAAAAATAAACAACTGTTGTTTTATGCTTTCCTTTCGGAAGAAATGGGAATAGAAATGAAGATTTACCGTTTTCTGCGACGGTTGTTTAGCGGGCACCTGAACCTGGAAACCGATTATGGCGATTCGGATGTATTGTACCTTACACAAACCTCGCAAAAGGTTAAAAAGGAAGCTATGCGTATGTTACAGTTTGTGCGTTTTCAGCGAACAAAAGACCGGATGTTTTTTTGTGGTATTGAGCCCAAATACGATGTTGTTCCGCTTATTCTCGATCATTATAAAAAACGCTTTGCCGATCAGAAGTGGCTGATTTACGACCTGAAACGGAACTATGGAGTTTTCTATGACAAAGACAAAGTGGAGGAAGTGGAAATTTCGAAAAAACAGTTTAATACACTGACCGGGCAAGTGAATAAGCAATTATTGGACGATAGCGAAGATTTTTACCAAAAACTCTGGCGCTCGTATTTTAAGCACATTACTATTGAAGAGCGGAAAAACCTGCGTTTGCAACGCCAGCACATGCCCCGGCGGTTTTGGCGGTATTTGCCCGAAAAACAGGGGGAGAAGAAATAGTAGGCAGGTTTTCCCGGGCATGGGAAAGTCTCTGCTAATGCGCAATGAAGGTTTCCCGCTGTTGGGAAAGTCAGAACCGGATTTAAAAGAACATTTCCGCACTTGCGGAAAACAAGAACCAGAATAAGAACAGACTTTCCGCAAGTGCGGAAAGCCTAAACTGAAATTCAGACAAACTTTCCGCAGCTGCGGAAAATTGCAACTCAACTTATAACGAGGTTTCCGTAAAGGCGGAAATTAATTATCCATTCGGCAGAAGGGATGGTCTTTTAAACGTGTCGACAGCAACTGAGCTTATTTTTCTTACTCTCTTTCAAAACTGCCTTTGAGCACAGTTGCAACAAATGGAAGTAACTTTGCGGGCTTTCAGAGCGAATGAAGTTTATAAAAAAGATCCGATCCTTTCGATATCAAATAAATAAGGATCGGATCTTTTTTTACTGTCAACTGCGATTAAATGCTGAACTCTATTTGTCTTCTTCCTTCGTTTTTGGCAGGATCAGATTCAGGATAATTCCAACAGTTGCTGCCAAACCAATTCCGGCCAGAGAGAAAGTTCCATACGAAATAATGGCTCCACCAATTCCAACGGTAAGCACTATCGAAACAATTACCTGGTTGCGTGTTTCTGCCATATTTGTTCTCGAATCAATCATGGTTTTAATGCCGATTGAAGCAATCATTCCAAAAAGCAGAAGCATAATTCCGCCTAAAACTGCCTGCGGAATGGTTTTCAGGAAACCACTTATTTTACCTACAAAGGCAAAAACAATGGCTGTAATGGCCGAAACGCGCAAAATAAAAGGGTTGGTTACTTTAGTCAGTGTTATTGCTCCGGTAACTTCAGAGTAGGTTGTGTTGGGTACACCCCCAAAAAATCCGGCCAGTGCGGTTGCAATACCATCGCCAAGTAAGGTGCGGTGTAAACCCGGTTTTTCAATAAAATTCTTATCGCATACACCGCCAATGGCGTACATATCGCCCACGTGTTCAATAATTGGAGCAATGGCCACCGGTACCATATATAAAATGGCCTGCCAGCTAAATTTTGGAGTGGTAAATTGGGGTAAGGTAAGCCAGTCGGCGTTTTGAATTGCGGAGTAATCCACCTTTCCCCAAGTTAATGCCACAGCGTAGCCAACGGCAATGGCAATAAAAATAGGAATCAGTTTGATCATTTTTTTACCAAAAATTACTACTATAATGGCAGTAAAAAGAGTAACAACGGCAATTGCCCAATCGGTTTTGGCCATGTCGACAGCTGTTGATGCCAGCGACAAACCAATAAGTAAAATAATTGGCCCAACCACAACCGCAGGAAACAGGCGCTCTACAAATGTAATTCCGCGCAGTTTTACCAGGGTCGATACAATGCCGTAAACAAGACCGACTGCAATTATGCCCGACAGCGTTCCCGGCCAGCCATATAATCTTGTGGCTTCAATAATTGGTGCAATAAAAGCAAAACTACTTCCCAAAAATACGGGTACCTGTCCTTTGGTAATCAGGTGAAATAACAAGGTGCCAATACCTGCTGTAAATAATGCTACGGCCGGATCGATACCTACCAGCAACGGAACAAGCACGGTTGCTCCAAAAGCAACAAATAAAAACTGAACACCCAATACGGTGTTTTTAAAGGTTAACTGTTCTTGTAAAGTTTTACCACTCATACTTTTCTTTTTATCTGATTTTAAATTTTGCACAAAAATATACCCACTTCGAAAGAAATGGGTATAAAACAATTTTTTATTGAAGTATTTCAGCCGGTATTTCTTTTATCGGCTTTATTTTAACCGTTCGAATATACAATTCACCACCTTCCGATTGAAATTGAATTTTTCCTTTCGAGAGTGGCTCTGTGTTTCCTTCACCCAGGTATTTCCCCGAGTTGTAATTAATCATGTTAACTTTTCCATTAACTACATGTGCCGAAGTTGTTCCCGCACAATACAGTTCCACAGTATTCCATTCTCCAACCGGATTCTCATAATCGGCGTCTTTTGCCACAACTCTGGTTTCAGTATCAGGGATCGAAGGGATTTTATCTGCACCTTTAGCGTAACCATATTTTCCTTCGCTGTTTTTCTTCATTGGAATTTCGCAATACGATTTCCCCATACGGTACGAGTCGCCAATATTTCCAGACCACAATTGTAATTCGTGTGAACTCATCCATACGCCAAGTCCAACTCCAAAATCACCATAACTGTGGTATAACAATCCTGAGTTTCTGGTTTTAAATACCTTGTCGCCCCATTTAAACTCAACCTGTAAATGATAATTTTCAAATTCTTCGAGAGTGGCCAGCGAGGCATTTATTTCTCCCGATATCCGAATTACCTTTTCGCCGTCAAGATCGACAACTGAAAACAGGTTCAAAGGGTCCTTGTTTAACCCAACCGGGTCTCCTCCTTCTTCGGTCGGTCCAACATAGGTTTCCCACCCGTCCAGATTTTCTCCATTAAAGAGTTGTTGCCAGGGTTTTTCGCATGAGTTGAATAGAATTGCCGAAATGGCCAGTGAAAGAAAGAATACTAATTTCTTCATGATATAATATAAAGTTTAGATGAATAAAGGCATAAAAAAACTGCCCTATAAATATAGAACAGTTTCTTAAATATTTTTGGTAACTTTTGTTTTTTGTTAAACTGCTTCTGCTTTGATTAATTCTTTTGCCCTGTCGAGGATTGTTGTGTCATCCAAGAGTACAATACCACCGTTAGGACCTGGTTCCATATGGATTCCAACTGCTTTCCCCTCTCTGTAATTCGCGCCTCCAAAATAATTCCTGACGGTTGCTACTGATACGTCAAATTCTTGCGCCATTTGTCTAATTGCTCCGTCAGGTAAGCTGTCTTTGATTTTTCGCAGCTCGTTAAATGTTATTTTTTTCTCCATATCGCTGTAGTATTATTTTGATTAATAAATATGGTTCTTTTAAAGAACAATGTCTCGTACAGGTAAAAATAGAATTAATAATTTAATAATAAAAGTCTGAAGAGCATGTATTGTTTATTCCTGAGAAGAAGCGTTTTTTTTATGTAAATTATAAGTGACTTTGGATTGTGTAATGTACACAATCGCAATTGATTATGTGTTTCGGTCTATTCTGAGGCGGTTATTGGGCCATTGATTTATTAACATTTTTTAAGTCATTGATTTGTTGGTTTTAGGCTGATTTGTATAATAATTAATATTGAATTAAAAAAATCAGTTATTCACGGCGAGAAATGTTCTGTTAGAATGCCTTTTTCTCAAAGCTGTCGTATATGGCTTGATGAATGGCAGTTCGTATGTTGAGCTCGTACAGTTTTGGGTTTTCGCGTGTGGGGTGAACGCGGTTCGACATAAAAATATAGAGCAACCCATTTTCAGGATCGGCCCAGGCAAAAGTTCCTGTATATCCACTGTGACCAAAGCTACTGCGACTTGCAGATACGGCCGGGTAGGCGTCCTTTAAGTTGTTTTTGTTGTTATCAATTAAGGGTTTGTCGAAACCTAAACCTCGCCTGTTTTTATTTTCGGCATACTGGATGCGTGTGAATTCATCTATTGTTTTTTCGGAAATATATCTTCTGCCGCCAAAATAACCTTTCTGCAGGTACATTTGAAATAGCTTGGCCAAATCGTTTGTATTCCCAAAAAGACCTGCATTGCCAGATATACCTCCCATCATGGCAGCTCCTTCGTCGTGAACAAAACCGTGCAGTTTATCCATCCTGAAAAAGTCATCGTTTTCGGTGGGAATAATTTGTTTAAGCGGAAAATGAAGGTAAGCATTGTGGGTAACAGTATAAGCGCCCAGGGGTTTAAAAAAAGTTTCTTTGAGGTAGTCTTCGTAGGGTTGGCCTGTCATATTCTCAATTATGTCGGGGTATAAATAAAAGCTAAGTCCCGAGTACAGATAACGATGTCGATTTTCAAGTTTTGAAGTTCGGATGGTATCGAACATCTCTTTTTTGAAATCCACATTCATGTACATCTTTTCTGAAACGCGAACACAGAATTTTTCACTCGGGTGATCACTAAATACCTGTTTGTCGAGTTTTCCGTTTTTGTCAAGAGTGGTCGACCAGAACGGAATCCACGAGGCCAGACGTGCCTGGTGTGCCAGTATTTCCCTGAATTTTAGGTTTTCTTTATTTGATCCTTTAAAATCGGGCCAATAATCACTGAATTTGGCATCGATATTAATCTTTTTCTCATCTACCAATTTCATTATTACCGGCAGTGGGCCGGTAACCTTTGTAACAGATGCCCAATCGTATATATTTTCCTGGGTTACTTCTAAAATACTGTCGTATGTTTGGTATCCATAACATTTATGAAATATTACCTGACCGTTTTTCGCCACCAGAACCTGGCAGCCCGGATAGGCTTTTTCGCTTATTCCCAGTTCTGCAATCGAATCTATCTGGCGATAAAGTCTTTTTGAGTTTATTTTGGCCTCTTCAGGGATGGTGTACGAAAAACAGCTATTTTTTTTTACTTCGTGCCCGTCGTTTAATTTAAAGCGTTGGTCAATTGTGATGGGCAATTTCCCGTTAGCATCGAATGCCCCAAAAATAAGTTGTGCTGCCAGCTCCTGCGTTAGTTTGTTGTCCTGATGAGCTAAAATTAAAGCCTTGGCATGATGAATGTTTTCAAAATGTTTTAGAGCGTAGGCATTGCCAAAAAATACAAATGTTGTTTTATTTTCTTCCACCAGATCAGAAACTGCTTTACGCTGAATTTCTGTTGTACCGTATTTTTGTGATGAATATCTGTGAATCCCGTCTATTCCGGCAATTATCTGCGAGTAATTTTCTAATTTCTGACGCAAGTTGACCCATTCTTTTTCTGTGGCATTTTTCGATATCCGGAAATGGTCTACTTCAGTATATTTTGCCAGCATTTTCTGAAAGGCAGTGTACTGACCGCTTCCAATCATTAGAGTGGCAATTTTTGTTTTCTCCAAATCCTGAACCGGCAAAGCATCATTGTTGACTAACACAGTAAACGAGCCTTTTATTAGTTTTCGGTTGGTTACTTCAAAATAGGGCGAATTTAACCGATAAGTCAGATCTTTTATGATGGTTGGTTTGTATTCGTTTAAACCTACCCAGCGTTTTAATGCCAGTATTGTACGGCATTTTTCATTAATTTCTTTTTCCGAAATCTGGTTTTTCGAAATGGCCCCAACTATCGAACTTATAGCCTTTTCAAGGTCTGGTACAAACTCAACCATGTCGTTCCCCGCATTAATGGCTTCAAATTCGGCTTTGCCTGGTGCGGCCTGTACTCCTTTCATGGTAATCGCATCGGTAACCACAAATCCTTTAAATCCAATTTCGGTTTTTAAGTATTCGTTAATTACTTTTTTCGAAAGCGACGAGGTTTTGCCCGATTCGTCAAGCGATGGAACATTCAGGTGTCCCGACATAATTCCCGATATTCCTTTTTCTGCAAGATAACGGAACGGATAACTTTCAACTGTGTCGATACGTTTTTTTGAATGCGGAACAAGCGGGAGGGTTTTATGCGAATCTGTTTGGGTATCGCCATGTCCGGGGAAATGTTTGGCCACTGGAATTACGCCCGCATCCTGCATCCCTTTGGCTACCATCCACGATTTTATGGCTACATTTTCTTTGTCTTCGCCAAACGAGCGGAAATTAATAACCGGATTGTTTGGATTTGTATTAATGTCGGCAACCGGAGCGAAATTCATATGAATGCCCAACAGTTTTAACTGGTAGGCATAATCGCGTCCCATCTGGTAAATAAAAGTAGTGTCCTGAATGGCTCCGAGTGTTTGTGCGTAGGGATAAATAATGGTACTGTCGATGCGCATTGCCGGTCCCCATTCTCCGTCAACGGCAACTAATAATGGCGTTTCAGAGGCTTCCTGGAATTGGTTGATCCACGTTGCTGTTTTACACGGGGTGCCCTGCATAATTAAAATTCCACCGGGTTTGTAGCTTTCTATTTTTTTTAGGATGGCATCTTTACTGGCGTCATTTTGTTTGGGATAAACCGTAATCATCATTAGTTGAGCAATTTTTTCCTCAAGAGTAAGTTGTTCTAACTGTTGATTTACCCAATCATCGTTTTTGTATTTGCTAAATGGAGGTTCTGTGGCATGTAATTCGAAGGTGTTAAATAAAAATGCACAGATAATTATGTATGTATAGTTGGTGACTTTCATCTTTTTAATATTAATATTGGTAAATATGTAATACCAAAATCAAAAAATATAACTTTGTGACAACAAATGTAGCTAATTTAATTTATGTGTAGGAATATTGTATTTGTATTACTTCTTGTTTTTTTGAGCCTGCAATCATGTCGTGCCAAAGATATAAAAGTAGGTGCAGAACAACCTGAAGAATACTTACCTTTTTTAAAAGATAAGAAAGTTGGTTTGGTTGTAAACAACACTTCTTTAGTTCAGGGAGTGCATCTTGTTGATTATTTGCTGGCCAATGAACTTCAGATAGTAAAAATATTTGCTCCGGAACATGGTTTTAGAGGCGATGTGTCGGCCGGCGGGAATGTAGAGGATGGTGTGGATACACGTACCGGCGTGCCGGTATTGTCGTTATACGGAAAGGACAAAAAACCAACACCGGAACATTTAAACGTGATTGACGTGGTTGTTTATGATATTCAGGATGTGGGGTGCAGGTTCTATACTTACATTTCAACTTTACATTTAGTGATGGAAGCGTGCGCCGAGAACAACTTGCCACTGGTGGTTTTCGACCGACCTAATCCGAATGGTGATTATGTTGCCGGACCAATTCGAAAACCCGGATTTGAATCGTTTGTGGGAATGGACCCGATACCAGTTGTGCACGGTTGTACGGTAGGTGAGTTGGCCAAAATGATAAACGAAGAAGGCTGGCATAAAGCCGGGAAAAAATGTGAGTTGATGGTTGTTCCGGTAAAAAATTACGACCATAAAATGCGTTATTCTTTGCCAGAGCGGCCATCTCCAAATTTACCCAATGATTTAGCCATTCGGTTGTATCCGTCGTTGTGTTTTTTTGAAGCCACAAGTGTTAGCGTTGGTCGCGGAACTGAATTCCCATTTCAGGTTTTAGGAGGATTACATGAGAATTTAGGTGATTTTGAATTTACGCCAAAGAGTATTCCGGGTGTGGCCATAAATCCACTCAATATGGATAAAAAGTGTTATGGGATTGACTTACGTGTATTGCAGGAAATCCCAAGATTCACTCTAAAATACTTTATCGATTATTATTCCAGTTACGAGAATGAAGAAGAATTTTTAACCCGTGAAAACTGGTTCAATCTGCTTGCCGGAACCGATGAATTAATAAAACAAATTAGGGAAGGAAAGACCGAGGAGGAGATAGTAAAAAGCTGGCAACCGGAATTGGATCAATTTAAAGCGCTTCGTAAAAAATATTTATTATATCCCGATTTTGAATAACTAACATATGAATCCATACCTCGTTCTAGGAATAATTTTAGGATACTTTTTTGTATTAATTGGTATTTCGTGGCTTACATCGCGTAATGCCGACACACAGGCTTTTTTTACTGCTAACCGTAAATCTCCCTGGTATTTGGTGGCTTTTGGAATGGTTGGCGCCACCCTTTCGGGTGTAACTTTTATTTCGGTGCCTGGCGAAGTTGGTCGTTCGGCCTTTTCGTATCTGCAATTTGTTTTTGGAAATATAGTAGGGTATTGGGTTGTGGCCGGAATTCTACTCCCCCTTTATTATAAACTAAACCTTGTGTCTATCTATTCATTTTTGGAACAGCGGTTTGGTGTACATTCCTATAAAACCGGCTCATTTTTCTTCTTAATCTCAAAATTAATAGGAGCAGCATTCCGTTTGTTTCTGGTAGCAGGTGTGCTTCAAATTGCCTTCTTCGATGCATTTGATATACCATTTTCTGTTACTGTAATTATGACTGTTGCCTTAATCTGGGTGTATACTTTTCGGGGTGGTATTAAAACCATTGTATGGACAGATACTTTACAGACGCTATTTTTAGTGAGTGCAGTCATTTTTACGATCATTGCTATTTCAAGAGGTCTGGATCTAAATTTTAGGGCGTTGGTAAAAGAAATATTACAGGATTCAAATTCAAAAATCTTTTTTTGGGACTGGCGCTCGGGAGATAACTTTTTTAAACAGTTTTTGGCAGGTATTTTTATAACGATTGTAATGGTTGGAATGGACCAGGATATGATGCAAAAAAACCTGACTTGCAAGAATATAAAGGATGCTCAGAAAAATATGATGGTTTTTAGCCTTTCATTTTTAGTTACTGTTTGTTTATTTTTAAGTTTAGGAGTGATGCTTTATATTTTTGCTGAAAAAAATGGAATTGCCATTCCTTCCAGTACCGATGATTTGTACCCGCTTTTGGCTTTACACTATTTTGGATTGCCTGTTGGTATGGCTTTCTTGCTAGGGATTACTGCCGCCGCATACTCCAGTGCTGATTCAGCATTAACAGCCTTAACTACATCGTTTAGTGTTGATTTTATAAGGATTGAACGTTTTGATGAAAAGAAAAAACAGCGCATAAAAATGGCATCGCATCTGTTATTTTCTGTTTTGTTGATCCTAGTAATTCTGCTATTTAAAGCTATAAATGATCAGAGTATAGTAACGGCTGTTTTTAAAGTGGCAGGATATACTTACGGTCCAATTTTAGGGTTATTTACTTTTGGTATATATTCAAAAAGAAAAGTGATTGATAAGTGGGTGCCGGTAGTTGGTTTATCAGCCCCTATTGTCTGTTTTTTTATATCAAACTATTCTGAAGAAATATTCCACGGTTATAAGTTCGGATTTGAACTTCTTATAGTAAATGGCTTATTAACTATGGCCGGTTTGTTACTAATTTCTAAAAAACATGTTGAAGAATAGATTTGAATGCAAATAAATGTTAAAAAATGTAAATTGATTTTTTATATTTGTAAAATAACGGGAAGAAAGTGACGTTATAATCTAACAATTGATAGAACACTTAAAATTTTGAACCGATATCTACTTCAAATATTGCTGGCAGGTGCATTGTTCATTTCGCTTTTTTCATGCGAGGATGAGGGATATTTGTCGTCTACCGATGCACAGCTACAATTTTCGGTAGATACAATAACATTCGATACTATTTTTACAACAATTGGCTCAACAACACAGCGATTCACAGTTAGGAACCCATACGATGAAAATGTACTGATATCAAGGATTCGTTTGGGAGGAGGTGATGTTTCAAATTTCAGGCTGAATGTAAATGGTATTGTTGGCAATGAATTGTACGAACTTGAAGTGCCTGCCAAAGACAGTATCTTTGTTTTTGTTGAGGTAACGATTGATCCGACAGGACAGAATTTGCCCATGGTAGTGCAGGATTCAATTGAGTTTACTACCAATACCAATTTTCAGACAATAAACCTTATTGCATACGGGCAGGATTTTAAATTGGTAAAAGGTGAAGTTATTGGAACAACCACATGGACTGCCGAAAAACCATACCTGGTTTATGATTATGCCTATGTAGACAGTACTTCCACTCTTACAATTGAGCCGGGTACAAAAATCTACTTTCATAAAGATGCCGGAATGTATGTGAGGGGGACTTTGATGGCAAAAGGCGATTTTCAGAATCAAATACATTTTTTGGCTGATAGGCTGGAGCCATCGTATGCCAATATCCCCGACCAATGGAATGGAATAGTATTGTATTCTGGTAGTCACGACAATGTAATGAACTATGTAACCATTAAAAATGCCAATATTGGGTTGCAGGTAGGAACAATCGAGAACGAAGGATTCGCCTCATTGGAATTAGGCAACTCGAAGATTGAAAATATGGCGTATGCCGGGGTGTTTGCCATGAAATCGAAAATTTATGCATATAATAATGTAATTGCCAATTGCGGTTATTATGCGGCGGCACTGCTAGTAGGAGGCGAATACGAATTTTATCATACTACAATTGCAAATTACTGGGGAAATTACAGTTCGAAAATCAGATCTTCAGCTTCGCTTGTGCTGTCGAATGTTTTGATAGTGGAAGATTCAGAAGGAAGCAAAGTATCGTATAATGGCGATTTGGTAAAGGCAACTTTTGCAAACAGCATAGTTTACGGGAATACTGAGAATGAACTGGAGCTAGGAAATAACGAAGAGAATGTATTTAATTTTCTTTTTGATCATTGTATCCTTCAAGTGCCCGACTCCATGAATACCAGCGATAAAACCCACTTTAAAAATGTGTGGAAAGGACCTGATTATGACCCTCATTTTATCGATCCCTATAATAATTTTAATTATCAGCTCGATACATTATCTGCGGCGAAAGATATTGGTGCCATTGAATATGCCCGTAATTTCCCATTCGATCTGTTAAACAAAATACGTACCGACGACAGTGGCCCCGATCTGGGGGCGTATGAACGGATTGAAAAACAAGATGAAAACTAGTTTTAGTTTCATCGTTTTCCTATTTCTGATTTTATATGGCCAAGCACAACAAAATGAGAATCAATATTCTGTATTGTTTTACAACGTCGAGAATTTATTCGATATAAAAAATGATTCCATAACGGACGACGATGAATTTACTCCTGAAGGGGAACGACACTGGACCTATAAAAGGCTGAATGTAAAGTTACAAAACACCGCAAAAATAATTTTAAGTTTATCGGAGTGGAAGGTTCCAACCTTGGTTGGCCTGTGCGAAATTGAAAACAGGTATGTGTTAGAAAAGCTTTTGAAAGAGACACCCCTAAAAACAGTTCCCTATAAAATAATTCACAAAGAGTCCCCTGACTTTCGTGGAATTGATGTGGCATTACTTTATAATGACACTCAGTTTTATCCATTGAATTACGAGTATTATCCACTTATTAAGAGGAATGGAGAAATGATGAATTCGCGCGAAATTCTTTATGTCTCGGGTGTAATGGGAGGGGTTGATACTATACATGTTTTTGTTAATCACTGGCCATCCAGATATTCGGGTGTCATGGAGACACGAGAGCTGCGGAAGGAGGCTGCAAGTTTGTTACATGCAAAAATCGAACTGGTATTGAAAAATACACCTGATGCAAAAATAATAGTACTTGGTGATTTTAATGATCAACCCAATGATGATAGTATTGAAAAATGTTTGCAGGCACAAGCGGTAACCACAGAGCTTGTTTCACACGAATTGTACAATCTTTCGGAAGACTGGGAGGCAAACGGACAAGGAACTTTAAAGTATCAATCTCAATGGTTTGTTTTCGATCAGGTAATTGTGTCAGGTGCTATGCTTGTAGCAAAGGAAGGCCTGTATGCGCAACCTGAATGGGCAACAATTTGTAAGCTCCCATATTTACTGGAGAGTGATGAAAAATATGGTGGATTTAAACCGAAACGAACTTACACTGGCTATAAATACAATGGCGGCTTTAGCGACCATCTTCCGGTTTTGTTGAAACTGCAAGTTCGTTAAGTTTAGTTTTTCAATCCCAATTCTTTTGCTTTTTTCATCATAAAAGCAAAAGCTTCTTCATAGTCATTGTGAATTTCACCATCCAGAATAGCCTCTTTTATGGCATCTTTAATTAGGCCAACTTCGCGGCAAGGTGTAAGGTTAAAAGTTTTCATTATTAATTCTCCGTCAACAGGTGGCTGGAAATTACGAACAGCATCTTTCTCTTCTATCTCTTTTAGTTTTTGCCGAACCACCTTAAAGTTTTTCATGTAGCGTTTAACCTTGCTGGCATTTTTCGATGTAATATCTGCCTCACAAAGTGTCATCAGGTCATCAATGTCATCGCCGGCTTCAAAAAGCAGGCGCCGCACAGCCGAGTCGGTCACTATTTCCTCTGAGAGAACGATAGGACGCATATGTAACTGAACCATTTTTTGCACATATTTCATTTTTTCGTTCAAAGGCAGTTTCATTCTCCTGAAAATTTTAGGAATCATTTTTACGCCCACAAAATTGTGTGCATGAAATGTCCAACCCTGACCTTCTATATACTTTTTTGTAGCTGGTTTGGCAATGTCGTGAAGAAGAGCCGACCAACGCAACCATAGGTTATCGGTGTTAGGTACAATTCTGTCGAGTACTTCCAGCGTATGGTAGAAATTGTCTTTATGTCCTATGCCATTTACGCGTTGAACACCCTTCATGTTTTGTAACTCCGGAAAGATGATCGCCAACAGGCCGGTCTCTTCTAGAAGCTTGAATCCTTTCGATGGCTTTGGCGCCATCATTATCTTGTTTATCTCATCGATAATCCGTTCATCCGAAATTATTTTTATGCGGTCCTTATTCCGTTTAATTGCTTTAAGTGTTTCGTTATCAATTTCAAAATCGAGTTGTGTGGCAAAACGAATAGCGCGCATTATCCGCAGAGGGTCGTCAGAGAAAGTGATGTCTGGATCGAGCGGCGTTTTAATTATTCTATTGCTCAAATCTTCGATGCCACCAAAAGGATCAACCAAGGTGCCAAAATTGTTCTTGTTCAGGCTTAAGGCAAGTGCATTTATTGTAAAGTCTCTTCTGTTTTGGTCGTCTTCCAGCGTACCGTCTTCAACAATTGGTTTTCTCGAACTTCGCTGATATGACTCTTTTCTGGCTCCCACAAATTCGACTTCAAGGTCTTTGTATTTAAGCATGGCGGTGCCAAAATTTTTAAATATGTTTACTCTGGGCCGGGGGGTTAGGTTTTTAGCAACCTCTGTTGCCAAATCAATTCCGCTGCCAATTGTTACAACATCAATGTCTTTCGACGGTCTTTTTAAATGAAGGTCACGCACGTAACCGCCAATTACATAAGTTTCCATTTGTAAGCGATCGGCCACTGCCGCAATCTCTTGAAATATTTTGAGCTTCAGTTTCTTCTCCATCTGTCAAAAACGTAATACTATTTCGTGAATTTCTGCCATTTGTAAAAAAATCGTGACAAAATTACAATTATTTAGTAGAAATATGTGGTAACTTGTGAAATGAAAAAAGATGGTACTATATTTGATATCTAGAAATGTAGATATGTGAATATAATAATTGAAAAAATAGAGAATCATGTTAGAACATTTGACAAAAGAAACGTTTAAAGAGAAAGTTTTCAATTTTGAAACGAACAAAGACTGGAAATATGAGGGAACCAAACCTTGTTTGATTGATTTTTACGCCGATTGGTGTGGTCCATGTAAAATGGTAGCACCGGTTTTGGAAGAATTGCAAAAGGAATATGGCGATAACATTGTAATTTATAAAGTGAATACCGAAGACCAGCAAGAACTGGCAGGTATGTTTGGTGTTCAAAGCATTCCTTCGTTGTTGTTTGTGCCTAAGGAAGGACAACCACAAATGGCAATGGGAGCTTTACCAAAGGCGACATTCGAAAAGGCTATAGCCGATGTGTTGAAAGTTGAAAAGCCAGTGGTTAACTAAAGATTTCAAGAATTTTTTCGAGCCGAATACCGCGGGAACCTTTTATTAAAATGTTCCCGTTTTTTATTGGATTACTTTTCAGATAGGAATAAAGCTCATCCACATTTAAAAAGGTTTTTAAGGCCGAATTTTTGCCGGATTTATAGAATTCCTTACCTACAAGGAAGGTGTTTTTCGCTATAAGTTCAGGAATCAGGTCTATTATTTTTGAATGTTCTGCTGCTGAATAGTCACCTAATTCCAGCATGTCACCAAGAATTAAATAATTCTTTCCCGATAGATTTGATAAAAAACTGTTTATCGATGCAGACATGCTTGTTGGATTGGCATTGTAGGCATCCATAATTATTTTCACATCACCTTTTTTAATTAATTGTGATCGGTTGTTGGTGGGGTGGTATTTTTTTATGGCTTCCTGAATTTTCAGCGGATCAACGCCAAAATAATTCGCAATACAGGCTGCTGCCAGAATATTTTCAAAATTAAAATCGCCTATCAGGTTGCTGTTTAAATACAATACTCCTTTTGCGAAATTGGCTTTTACGTGTATAAAAGGCGGACTTTGAATGGGTACTCCTGTGAATGTTGCGTCTTTTGTGCCGTATGAGATTTTATTTTTGATGGACGCGCTTAATTCTTCTAATAAGGGATTGTCTGAATTGTAAAAAATAACTCCTTTTTTTTGTGAAATGTAATTATATAACTCGCCTTTTGTTTTTTTGACACCATCAAAAGAACCAAAACCTTCCAAATGTGCCTGACCGATGTTTGTGATAATTCCGTAATCAGGAAGCGCAATTTGGCAGAGTTCAGCAATTTCTCCCTGGTGATTGGCTCCCATTTCAACAACTCCAAATTCCGTTTCCGAATTCATTCTTAATAAGGTGAGCGGCACGCCAATGTGATTATTCAGGTTTCCCTGAGTAAAAGAAACCTTGAATTTTTTAGAGAGTACAGTTGCAATCAATTCTTTGGTAGTTGTTTTACCATTTGTACCGGTTATTCCAAGTATAGGAATTGCGAGTTGTTTGCGGTGAAAGGCAGCCAAGTCTTGCAATGCTTTTAAAACATCTTTTACCAGAATTGTATTTTCGGATGTATTGTATTCTTCTTCATCGATGATTGAATACGCTGCACCTTTCGAAATGGCACTTTCTGCATATTTATTCCCGTTAAAATTCTCGCCTTTTAAGGCAAAAAATATACATCCTTTTTCAATTTGTCTGCTGTCGGTCGAAATGATTGGGTGTTCGACGAAAAGTTCATAAATTTCTTCAGTACTCATATTTCAAAAATACGATTCAATTTGGCATAAAAAAAGCTTAGTTTCTATAAACAAAGCTTTCTTTTATTGGTGTTTCTATCTTTTTAAAATCCTTCCGGACTTCCGACACGTGTCATCGCACAACGGAATCCCAAATCTCTTTGGGCTTTTGTTTGTTCAAGGTACCTGCGTGTTCCAGGATTCATCCAGTAGGGACGATCTTGCCACGAACCTCCTTTGTAAACTCTAACTTCGTCACTAATCAAGGATGAAAAAGCTCCGGGACGTTCGTCTTGAATATACATTCCCTCAGTTGTGTTATTCTGGTGTGCATTCCAGTTATTATCTTCAATAATTTGTGAATTTGGATCACCATCAAGAATATTCCTATAATCCATGTTTTCGATGGTATCTTTAACCAATTCTCCATATTCGTTACGAACCAGTTCTCCGTTAGCATCGCGACGGTATTCGGTAATTACGTTACCTCTGTATGGATTAAATTCTTCTATGTCCTGGAGCGACATTGGGCGGTAAACATCCGAAACCCATTCGTTTACGTTACCAGCCATACAGTAAAGTCCGTAGTCATTGGGTTCATAAGAAAAAATCGGAGCAGAAATATCAGCATTATCATTTAATGCGCCTGCCATACCCATCATATCACCTCGTCCACGAACAAAGTTGGCCTTCAGTCTTCCTTTCTCTTTTTTCTTGTCTTGACGCAGGTAAGATCCGTTCCATGGATAAATTTTACGATCGGTAAGAAGTTCTCCATCTGTGTTGCCAATTAATCCATAGGCCGCATATTCCCATTCTGCTTCTGTGGGCAGGCGGTAGTTGGGAAGCAATATCCCATCTTCCCATTTTGGTCTTCTTGAAGTACCGTCGTCCAATTCAATTGGCTTATCACCGGCCGAACCTTCGTACAATCCGGTTAAGTATGTATCTGTTGTATAAATATTTTGTCCGGTCTGTGAATTGTCGTGGGCAAGAATGCCTTTATCAACAAGCACCTGTTCATTTACCCGGTCAGTTCGCCATTCACAATATGCTTCTGCTTGTTCCCAGGTAACTCCAACAACAGGATAGTCTGAATATGCCGGATGCCTGAAATAATTATTTACGTATGGCTCGTTGTAGGCCAGTTCTTCGCGCCAAACACTCGAGTCGGGAGTAATGGCTTTAAGTTTAGCAACATCGCCCGGGTAAACTCTACCCGTCCAATGCGTGAATTCGCGGTAATCCTGGTTTGAAACTTCAGTTTCATCCAGATAGAAAGAGGCCACAGTTACTCTTCTCGGAAAGTTGTCATTGCGATACATCACATCTTGGTCTACACGTCCCATACTAAATGTACCACCCTGTACAAAAACTAAACCTGGTCCGGTTTCTTGTTCGTAGCCCGAAATATTTGGGATATTTCCGGTTTCTTCTGCGTTATATTCCCAGCCGGTTGTACGGGAACTTTCACCCCCGCCTTTACCAAACAAACCACAACCAGACATGATTGCGGCAATACTTACGATGAACAACGGTTTCAGTTTACTCCAATTCATAATTAGCTTAATTTTTTCTCGTCGACACAAATATAACTAATTTGTTCAATTCTTATTGTTCAGTCTTTTTATTATTTAATGAAGTTTTATTTTAACGGATGTTAATATCTTTGTCGTTCGAATCACAACAACGGGTTAGTGGCATAAATAATTGAATGCTACAATATTTGGTTTTTGTGGTCGTTTTAATTGTTATAATGTTTTGAAAGTGTGCATGAAACGGCTTTAGGATATTTCTGAAGAAGACGTTAAGCTTTGGTTCATGTGGTTACAAACTATATTGTTCGAATGAAAAAATATCTATTCCTGTTTTTCGTTATTTTGGTTGGTTTCTCGGTAGACGATGTGCAGAAAGAAATAATAACTCTTGAGTGGTCTGAAATTGCAGGGAAATCAGAGGTGGAAGCAACTGTTTTTTTCGAAAATGCAGACCTGTCTGTAGCTCAAAATGAGTTGCCTGTATATACTCGTTTGTACGATTTAAATAACACGAATAAGACACTGCGTTTTGTTATAGAAAATCAGGTGTTTGAATTGGTGGATGCGAAAAACAAACTTTCTTATGAAGACGAAATAACTGCGGATATAAAAATATCTTCCCGAATCTTAAAATCAGGAACCACTCAAAAAATAGAGCTTCAAATTATTCCTTTAAAAAAGGAGGGAGAAGAAATTTATCGGTTGAAAAGTTTTGAATTGAAGAGAATACCTGATGTGCAGAAAAGTGCGGCGGTTGCTATGGATTGGAAAACGGAGTCGGTATTGAGCGCCGGGAAATGGGTGAAAATTAGTACTGCCGGGAAAGGAATTTATAAAATACCTTATTCAAGACTAAAGGAATGGGGATTTGCACAACCAGCGCAGGTAGGTGTGTTTGGTAGTGGAGGTACGCCTTTATCCGAAAACCCCGGAGATATAGCTTACGATGATTTGGTTCGGTGTGCGGTTTGGAGTAACACGAATAGCGGAGAGGACTGTTTGTTCTTTTATGCCCCGGGGTGTAATGAATGGAGCGCCGTTGGCGAAGGTAACTTTATGCATAAATCGAACAATTATACACGAATTGGTTATTTCTTTTTAGGTGAAGTTGGCAGTTCGCAAAAAACTGTAGAGTTACAGAGCGAAATAAGCGAAACTCCTACACAAACAACTACTACTTTTGATGAAGTTGGGTTGATTGAAAATGAAGTGTATAATTTGCTCAAGTCGGGAAAACAATGGTTTGGTGACAAATATGTGAAGGGGAGTGCACGTAATTATAGCTTTACAATTCATGATATTGATGACACCAGTTCTGCCTTTCTGAAAATTAGTGCGGCCGGACGTTCGTATATAACCTCAAAAATGGAAATTACTGCAGGTGGCACTTCCATCGGAAATGTTCAATTTAGTGCAGTGCCAACAACCGATACATATGGTTTGTATGCGAGCGAAAAAAACGGTCGTTTCGGGTTTGCTCTAGGTAATGGAGAATTAGGGATGACAGTAACTTACAACGCATCAAATAGTAATGCTGAGGCCTGGCTCGATTATATGGAGTTAAATTATCGCAGAGTATTACGGGCAGGTAACGAAGTTGTATTTTTTCGCGATTCAAAAACGGTTGGCTCTGGAAATGTAGTTCAATTTACCATCGATAATGGAAGCTCTGCAACAAAAGTGTTTGATATTTCCGATATCTATAATCTTACTGAAATTCCTTCGCAATTAAACGGATCAACACTTACAGTAAAATGCCAGGCTGATAACCTGAAAGAATATGCGTTGTTTAATTCGAATGGAAATTTTGAAGAACCTGCTTTTGTTAATGAAGTTGAAAATCAGGATCTACACGGATTAAATACACCCGAATTTTTAATTGTATCGCATTCAAAATTTATGAGTTCGGCAGAAGAACTGGCAGCGTTTCATCGCGAATACGACGGAATGAGCGTAGAAGTTGTGGATGTGGAGAAAGTGTATAACGAATTTAGTTCGGGGAGTAAAAGTGCTACCGGAATACGTAATTTTATTAAAATGTTTTACGACCGTGGAACTACGTTAAAATATGTACTTCTGTTTGGCGATGGCAGTTACGACAATAAAGGTATAAGTACCGACAGCAAAAACTTTATTCCCACCTTTCAATCGGAGAATTCTTTGTCACCTATCTATTCCTTTGTTACCGATGATTATTTTGTAATGCTCGATGCAAATGAAAGTGTGTACAACGGTGCCATTGATTTGGGAATTGGGCGTATACCTGCTGCAACTACCTACGAAGCTCAGTTGGTTGTGGATAAAGTAAAACGCTATTACAACACTGAGGCGTTGGGAGATTGGCGCAATGTTATTTGTTTTATTGGCGATGACGGTGATAGTGGTTTGCACATGCGGCAGTCTGAAGAACTTGCCGATTCTTTAAATGAAAATCACAGCGAATTTATTAGCGATAAAATTTACTTCGATGCGTATGTGAAAGAAACAACTCCTGCTGGAGACAGGTATCCCGATGTAAATGATGAGATAAATAAGCGGGTAAAAGAAGGTGTTTTAATACTAAATTATACCGGACATGCCAATGAACGATTTTTGGCGCACGAAAAAGTATTGGATATAAGCGATATCAACTCGTGGTCGAATACCAGCCAGCTGCCAATTTTTGTTACGGCAACCTGCGAATTTAGTAGATTCGATGATGATGATACATCGGCGGGCGAATATGTACTGCTTAACCCGAATGGGGGAGGTATTGGCCTGTTCTCAACTACCCGGGTTGTATTTTCATCAGCGAATTTCAAACTCAGCAAAAGTTTCTACAGTTTTATTTTTGAACAGGACCAAAACGGAGAACATTACCGAATGGGAGATGTATTGAGACTTGCCAAAACCAATATTAGCAGTTCAACCAATAAACGAAACTTCTGTTTGTTTGCTGATCCGGCTTTAAAACTGTCGTACCCGAAATACAGGATAAACACTACCTTTGTTAACCAGGAAGAGACGAGACAAGACCCGGAAACGCTAGGAACGCTTCAGAAAGTAACAATTACTGGAGAAGTTTGCGATTATTTCGGGAACCGTTTGGATAATTTCAATGGCGAAATTATTCCTACTGTTTTCGATAAAGAAGTTGAAATGGAAACACTTGGGAATGGTGGCGAAAATCCGATCACATTTAAAGTTCAGGAGAATGTGATTTACAAAGGATTGGCTAGTGTGAAAAACGGCAATTTCTCCTTTAGTTTCGTTGTGCCGAAAGACATATCGTATAATTTAGGAAAAGGGAAAATAGTGTATTACGCCCAAAATGGAACCGATGATGCCCATGGGGTTTTTGATAATTTTTATCTGGGTGGAAATGGATCAGATGTTTCGGATAACAAAGGACCAGAAATTGAATTGTACCTGGATTCGCAGGATTTTGAGTCGGGCGACAAAACGACTAAAAATCCAACGATGCTGGCTTTTTTATCCGATGAAAATGGAATAAATACTGTGGGCACGGGAATAGGTCACGATATTACGGCTGTAATCGATAATGATTATTCAAATGTTATTGTTCTGAATAAGTATTATCAGGCAGAAAAAGACGATTATACCTCGGGAACATTGCAATACCCTTTACGCGATTTAACGGAAGGAAAACATACCTTAAAACTTAAGGCGTGGGATGTGGCCAATAATTCGTCGGAGGTTGAAATTGAATTCGAAGTATCGGGGGATTTTAGTATTGATGAAGTGAGTAATTATCCGAATCCTGTTTCTGACTACACGTATTTTGTCCTTAAACACAATCAACCGGACGCTTCATTAACAGCCATTTTTGATATTTACAATCAGAACGGACAAAAAATCGACCAGTTTCAAACCGAGGTTAGTTCGAATGGGAACAGCACCAATCCGGTTCGTTGGGATATTACAGAATCGCGTGTGGCTGTCACTTCCGGAGTATATATCTACAATGCAATTGTTCAGAATGCTGATGGTGTAATTGTTTCGAAATCAGGAAAGATGATAATTTCTCGATAAATATTCTCTTCTGATGAAATTTTTTTCCAAAACTTTCGTTCTTTTTTAAATTTATATGGTAGCAAAAACAAATATTCTATCTTTGCAACCCTAATTTTATTAAACTATGATCAAATTGTTACGTTATTTCTGTCTTATTGCTCTGATAACCCTTGTTGCTGAAACTGTTATGGCACAGGGAACGTTGTCAGGAGCAAATACAATTACAACAGCAGTTCCGTTTTTGGCAATTACACCCGATTCGCGAGCAGGAGGTATGGGAGATGCAGGTGTTGGAACTTCAGCTGATGTAAATTCGCAGCATTGGAATCCGGCAAAATATATTTTTATGGAGAGTGACATGGGAGTTGGATTGTCCTATTCGCCATGGCTTCGTAATTTGGTCGACGACATAAACCTTGCGTATTTGTCGGGGTATAAAAAAATCGACGAAGTGCAGGCAGTGAGTGCCTCTCTGCGGTATTTCTCTCTTGGAGATATTGTTTTTACTAGTGATATTGGTGAATTTAACGGGCAGCAAAGTCCGAACGAATTTGCTATCGATTTAGGATACTCGCGTAAATTATCCGACGTGTTTTCGGGCGCCGTTGCTGTTCGATACATTCGGTCGGATCTTACCGGAGGACAATTGGTGAATGGGGTAGAAACGCATGCCGGTAACTCTTTTGCTGCCGATGTGGCTTTTTATTATTATAACGAGTTCAGAAGAAGTCGAAAAAATAATGCTTTCTCTGCAGGTATAAATATTCAGAATATTGGTGCAAAGATTTCATATACCGAAGGTGAGGTAAAAGACTTTATTCCAACCAATTTAAAGTTGGGTGCTGCTTATACCATGGAGATGGATGATTACAACTCTTTTGCTTTTACGGTTGAGGCCAATAAATTGTTGGTGCCAACACCGCCGGTTGATTCAGTTGATTATGGCGATGGTGATGTAATTTGGTCGGGAGGTGTGAATTCTGATGTTGGTGTAATCGAGGGGATCTTTAAATCGTTTGGCGATGCACCAGGAGGATTCAAAGAAGAGTTTCAGGAAATTACCTGGTCGCTTGGTGTGGAATACTGGTATAATAAGCAGTTTGCTATACGGGCAGGATATTTCTATGAGCACGAAAATAAAGGTAACCGTAAATTTATTACGGCAGGTGCGGGTTTAAAAATGAACGTTTTTGCACTTGATTTTGCCTACCTTATGCCAACGCAACGCAACCATCCACTGGAAAATACATTGCGTTTTTCACTCTCATTTGATATTGACGCTTTTAGCAGTCAGCGCTAATGACCTATAGAATAGGGCAAGGATATGATGTACACCGTTTAGCCGAGGGAGAAACCCTGTGGTTGGGCGGTGTTCTGATTCCACACCATAAGGGAACGGTAGCACATTCCGATGGCGACGTGGTTATACATGCCATTTGCGATGCCATGCTTGGCGCCTTAAAATTGCGCGACATTGGAACGCACTTTCCCGATAACGCTGCTGAGTTTAAAGATATCGACAGCAAAATCCTTCTGAAAAAATCATACGAACTGGTAAAGGAAAAAGGATACGAAATCGTAAATATCGACTCGACGATTAGTGCCCAGCAACCTAAGCTCTTACCTTATATTCCTGTAATGGAACAAAGCATGGCCGAAGTTTTGGGAATCGACGTTGATCAGGTTTCGGTAAAAGCTACTACCACCGAAAAACTGGGATTCGAAGGCCGGGAAGAAGGAATGTCGGTGAATGCGGTGGTGCTTCTTAAAAAATCATGATGACAAATAAGAAAACGCTTGTTATTGGTGCCAGCGAAAATCCGGCACGCTACTCAAATAAAGCCATTCGTGCTTTGCGTTTACACAACCACGATGTTGTTGCACTTGCAAAACGAGTAGGAAAAGTAGAGGACGTTGTCATTCAAACCGAATTTCCCGAAAGCGAAAAAATTGATACGGTAAGCCTGTATCTGGGGCCTCAGCGCCAGATTGAATATTACAGCCAGCTTGTTGATTTGAACCCGAAAAGAGTTATTTTTAATCCGGGTACCGAAAACTACGAACTGGCTGAGCTTTTAGAAAAGAATGACATTGCCGTTGAAGAAGCCTGTACGTTGGTGTTGTTAAGTATTGGCGATTATTAATAGAATAAATTCAGCAGTTGACTATGATTAAGAATAATAGTCACCTGCTGTATATCAAAATTACAATCGATGTTTACCGAAATAAAATCATTCGATGAGTTTTTGCAGTTAAAAGAAAAGGAGGAAGCAGTGCTGGCCTATTTTTCAACCGATGCATGTAATGTGTGTAAAGTTTTAAAACCAAAAGTTGAAACGCTAATTAAAACCGAATTTCCCAAAATTAAACTGGCTTATATAAAATCGGATGTGTTACCCGAAGTAGCTGCCCAAAACAACGTGTTTACCGCACCCACTGTCCTTATTTTCTTCGATGGGCGCGAATATATTCGTAAAAGCCGGGCCTTTGGGATTGAAGGACTGCAACAGGAAATAGCACGACCTTATTCAATGATCTTTGAAGATTAAAATTGCAGAACGATCATTCATATTCCCCGTTTATTCCTCAAAATACGCCGTATATTCAGCCGGAAGTTTTTCCAACGGACGAATGGCAATATCCTTGTAAAATACTTCGGTAGCCTCGCTTTGTAACTGTATTTTTCCTTTGTCGAGCGGAATGCTTTCCCCGTCATTTATATACCTCGAATTTTGCAACACCATAACCACATGTCCGTTTACAATGTGCAGAATTTTGTTTTCGAAACAAATCAGTTCAAGGGTGTTCCATTCGCCGGGTTTGTTTTCGTAATTGTTGCTTCGTAAACAAAAGCCCTGAATTTCTTCATCATGCCCCATTGGAAGGAAAGGCTGGCTTTCGTGTGCCACCGGATTCATTATGTATTCGGGCAGGTATGCCCTGATATCGATAGCCGAAGTTACCTGGCTCCAGTAATCGCCCATGTGCCCTTCCATAATCTGAAACTCTTGCCCCATCATCCACGAGCGCCAGTATTCGGCACCCAGTGGTCCAACGGAGTGGTATAAAATACCGGAATCTTTTAACAGGTTTTTGCGCGGGTCGTACTTCTTATCTCCCCATTTAACCTGTAGGCGGAAATGGTAATTTTGTATTCCTGTTTGGTGATTACACAGCCGTAAATTTCTCCGCTTACTTTTAAAATCGGTTCGTTGTTCTCTTCGGTAGCGGAAAACACGTCGTAACCCTCCGGATTTAATCCAATGGGCTGAATCTCTTTTCCTGTTTCATCTTTGGGTACTGTGCCATCGTAACCCAGCTGATGTTTGTAGCTTAAGTAACGGTTCCAGTGTGTTAAATCTTTATCGAGCAAGGTGGTCCAGTTACTTTCTTCATTGGTTTGGCATGCGCCCAGAATAAGTGAAGTTAAAATAAGTTCGATTAGGTTTTTCATGATTTGGTACTTGTTTATGTTTGTATTATCCCATTGAGAAATGAGCTGCATTTAACGCATTTTCCTGGTATTTATATTTGGCTTGAATCTGGATCGGATTTTTGCGTAAAAAAGCTTTTACAGTTGCCGGAGCCACAATACGTACATCTTTATTGGGATAACACTGAATAACACTTTCTATTTTAAACGAAAGAGCTCCGGCCGAAAACTGTCCTTTCGATTGTCGTTTAAGAATGGCAATCGCATCCGCATTAATTTCATCGAGACAGGCGTAAATTGTGGCGGCAAATTCTTTTACATGTACTGAATTATCTGGTTCTTCCAGCTTTATTTTTGCTGAAAGTCTGTTTATTTCAACATTGCCATTCTCGTTTTTTTCGATGCATAAAAGCAGGGCTGTATCGTTTACTATTTCAATTCCGCAGGTTCTCATTCAGAGTGTACATATTAGTATTACTTTGATGAATTTACTATTTTTTGTGACAGGGACTTATGTGTAGAATGTATTTTTATTCAAACCTTTTGCACATTAGTTAACAAATAAATGTGCTTGACATGAAGTGATAGTCCAGATAAACGGAAGTAAATCAGAATAAGTTGAATTCAAGCAAAAAACCCGTTCAATGTGATTTTTCAGCATCAAACGGGTTTTTCTTCTTTTATTAAAACGTAATTTATTCGGTTATCCCTTTCCAGTTGTCGGTGCGGAAAGGAGAGGTCGGTAATTCGGATGAGTCGATTAAATTACATGCCGGATTCGACGACCAGGCGTAACGAACAGCCACCGGATTTATAACTTTCGGTGACGATACAATTACTTTATCTCCTTCGATCTGAGCATTCGCCCAAACAAATTTTTTGTCAGCTCCGGCAATGGCAAATCCTTCAGGGTTTTTATTGTCAGAGGTACTCAGTTCTCCTTCGATATCCGAAAAACTGATTTCGATGGTATTGTTTTTTACCTCTATATTTTTGTACATGGGGCCACTGTAGGCTACTTCTTTGTTGTAGGTTTTTGCCAGTGCATTTAAAGCCAAACGTCGGCCAACTTCCTGCTTGTTTCCCGGGTGGATATCAAGTGGATTACCAATATCAATAGCCACTGCCATTCCGGTATTTGGTAAACTTAAAGCCATTGTTTGTGCTTCGCGAAGTTCGGCCCAGGTATCGTCAACCGGTTGTGCATTACGTGGTTGGTAATTGGCCAGCTGTACAAAATAGAACGGAAAATCGCCTATATTCCATTGTTGGCGCCAGTCGGTAATCATGGTTTGAAACAGTTTGCGGTACTGGTAAGCGCGTCCGGCATTGCTTTCGCCCTGGTACCAAATAGCTCCTTTAATGGTGTATTGCAACAATGGATTTATCATTGCATTGAATAAAACTGTTGGCTGGTTCGGATCTGTTAATGAAACGGGTATGGTTTTAATGTCTTTAAAATCGAAGCCTTTTTTGGCGAGCCAGTTTTTGGCAATTGGCAAATTCTTACCATTGTCGCTTACCAATTGAAAGTCTTTTACCTCGCCCATAAAACCACCGGCGCCAGTATTGTCGTACACCCTGATGGTCATTACATTTTTGCCTTCCTTTGCCAGCCCGGCAGGTATTTCGTATTGGCGCAATTCGGCCCACGCTTTGTTTTCGCCTACTTTTACTCCGTTAAACCAGGCTTCATCATAATCGTCGGGGGCACCATATTGTAAGGTGAGTTTACTTTTTGCCAGGGCAGGAGTTAACGTAACTTCTTTTCTGAACCAGGTAGAGCCGTCGTAATTCCCCAGCGAAGTAGCTTCCCACAGAGTTGGTAAATCTATTTTTGTCCAGTCCGAATCGTCCAGATCTTCAGCAGCAAATAGAGCTTTGTCATTATCCAATCCAATATCCGCTTTTTTAATTTCAAGGTTCATTTGTTCTGTTTCGACTTCATACTGCTTAATCAAACTTTCTTGCGAACCATCCATGTGGCTGATGTGTTCCAAGGTGGCATCAAAATCGCCCATTTCCAGCAAACTGTTTTTACTTGTCCAGGCTTCGGCAACGGTACCGCCCCACGAAGAGTGAATTAATCCAACAGGCACATTTAATTTTCGGTGTATTTCGCGGCCAAAGAAATATGCAGTAGCCGAGAATTTATTAATGGTAGTTGGATCGCATTCTTCCCAACCTATGGTACTCATGGTATCAATAGGAGCAAAAGCAATGTTTCGTTCAACTGTAAACAAGCGAATGCTGGGGTAGTTTGCATTCGCAGCTTCTTCTTCCGCATTATCCAATTGGGCCCAGTTGCCAATTACCGGCATTTCCATGTTCGATTGCCCCGAGCAAATCCAGACTTCACCCAGCAGTACATCGCCGAATGTTTTAGTTATATCGCCTGACGAAAGTGTTACTTCATAAGGGCCTCCTGCTTCAATGGTTGGTAGTTCGGCCATCCATTCGCCGTTTTTGCCGGTGGTGCAACTTACCTGCTCGCCCCACGATCCTGTAATTGTAATTTCGGCTCCAGCATCGCTTTTCCCCCAAATTTTTACTGCTGCATTTTGCTGTAAAACCATGTGGTCGGTAAATAATACAGGAGTTTCAATAAAGGTCGTTTTGGTGCAACTTGCCAATGCACTCACAAAAAGTAAGAATAAGACGAGTTTGTGTACGTTCATAATTTTGGTTTTTATTTCGATTGAATTTTTTGTTTTCAGAATGAAGTGCTAAAGATAATACTTCTTTCTTCTGTCAGGAAGATAAAAAAGTATAAAAACTAAGCTTGTAACGTTATATAATCTCCTTATTTCAGACTTTATGTGTTATGTACATAAAGATTGTGTCTGAATTCGAAGGCTGAAGGTTTTATCTTTAGTAGTTTACTTTCCGATCATTGGAAATAGCTGCCGAATCTCTTCATCCTTTGGATGTTTTCCGAATTCGCAAATCTCAAAAGTTTCCGCGATTCGGACCTGTTCTGCTTTTTCTTTCCCATACCATTTTACTAAAGCTGCTTTTGCTTCAGGCGAAACTTTTTGTGAACGAGCCTCGCCAAGCCATTCCAATCTTTCTTTTTCTGTTTCCGGAACCTGGTCAAGTTTTCCGTTGAGCCAGGGCAGCCATTCAAAAAATTGGGAATGGTGGGCAGCCATACTGTATACTTTTTTATCGTACACCGCCGTGATATCTATTGCAATATGAGGTTCAAAAGGATTGGGTTTTTGAAAGTTGTCGTGCGAATACAAAAACACCGGATTAACCCGCAGCGCAGGAACATCCGGAGCCACATTCGGAACCGTAACCAAAAAAGCAGCATCCTGAACGGCAATGGCCGCATTCCTGTGGTCAGGGTGATAATCGTAAGGACGATGGGTGATTACAATATCTGCATTCCAGTTTCGAATAATCCGAATGATTTGATGACGAAGTTCCAGTGTTGGCATCAGTTCTGCATCGTGATGATCGAGTACTTTGTAGGTAACTCCAATTCGTTTTCCGGCTTCCTGTGCTTCCGCCATTCTGATTTTTGCCAGTGCCCCGCCACCTTTGCTGTAATGCCCCGCATCGCCGTTTGTAAGCGAAACAAACAATACCTTGTGTCCCATTTGAGCAAACTGATACGCGGTGCCTCCTACATCCACATCAGCATCGTCGGGGTGTGCTCCAATTACAACAACATTTATTTTTGATTCCTGTGCCTGAATGGCAAATGTAAAAACAAACATCAGAACAAAGAAGATGGAACTTTTCATAGGTAGTGGTTTAGTTATTTTATTAAAAACCTAAGTTAAATCTTTTTTGGTTAATCGGGAAGAAAAAAATGGCCTTCAAATTTTAGCCTGACATTGGCTATCAGTTGAAGTACACTGTTTTATCAGTTCGTTTTTCTTTAGCGAATGAAGAGGCCGGTAGTATTTAAAACAGACCATCCAGCAAACTTTCATCTGCTTCGTTCGGCAATGTCACTTTCAGATTTGGATTTTCCTTCATGGCTTGTTTTATAGCAAACAGAGCCGGTTTGTTGCGTGCCCAGCTACGGCGCGAAATACCGTTGTTTACATCCCAGTGCAACATCATTTTCAGGCGTTCTTCCGCTTCGGATGAACCGTCAATTGTCATCCCAAAGCCACCGTTAATTACTTCGCCCCAGCCAACACCGCCGCCATTGTGTAACGAAATCCAGGTGGCGCCCCGGAATCCATCGCCCACAAAATTCTGTACGGCCATATCGGCTGTAAACGACGAGCCATCGTAAATATTCGATGTTTCACGATAAGGCGAGTCGGTTCCCGATACATCGTGGTGGTCGCGACCCAAAACAATGGGTGCCGAAATTCTTCCGTCGCGAATGGCATCGTTAAAAGCTTTGGCAATTTTTGTGCGTCCATTGCAGTCGGCATATAATATACGGGCCTGCGAACCAACCACCAGCTTGTTTTTACCGGCTTCGCGTATCCAGTGAATGTTATCTTCCATTTGTTGGGTAATTTCTTCAGGTGCTGATTGTGCCAATTCCGAAAGAACGTCAGCCGCTATTTTATCGGTAGTTTCCAGGTCTTCCGGTTTTCCTGATGTGCACACCCAGCGGAAAGGTCCAAAACCGTAATCAAAAAACAATGGTCCCATAATGTCCTGAACATACGAAGGGTAAATGAAATCACCTTTGTTATTTGTAATATCAGCCCCGGCCCTGCTGGCTTCCAGTAAAAAGGCATTGCCATAATCCCAGAAATACATGCCGTTTT
Organism: Draconibacterium aestuarii; assembly: GCA_026671195.1. Classification (GTDB taxonomy): domain Bacteria; phylum Bacteroidota; class Bacteroidia; order Bacteroidales; family Prolixibacteraceae; genus Draconibacterium; species Draconibacterium aestuarii. Next base: position 455,152 of record JAPOHD010000027.1, read on the forward strand.
TTGTGAGTTTATTTACAGCTGCAACATGCCGGCGCAACGATTTATATACTTCTTCTTTAAATTGCTCCGGCTCATCTGCCATCATTTTATTGGCTTCTTCAAGACTCAAACCGGCCGGGTAGTATCCACCGGCAAACGGATTGTGCAACGAAGTTTGATCGGATCCCAATTCAATTTTTATGTTCTCTTGTGCCAGTTTTTCCCAGAGATCAATTACATTTCCCTGGTACACCAGCGATACTGCTTCTTTGTTTTGTTGTGCCGTTTTTGTTCTGATCAGTAATTCATCTAAATCGGTAAACACTTCGTCCACCCAACCCTGGCTGTGTCGAACTTCAACCGCTTTTGGATTTATTTCGGCAACGAGGCAAATCATTCCGGCAATAACTGTTGCTTTAGGCTGTGCTCCCGACATGCCGCCAAGGCCGCTGGTAACAAATATTTTTCCTCCAAAATCACCGGGTGAATGTAAACGGGCGGCATTCATAACCGTAATGGTCGTTCCGTGCACAATTCCCTGGGGGCCGATGTACATGTATGATCCGGCAGTCATTTGGCCGTATTGCGAAACACCGAGCGCATTCATTCGTTCGTAATCGTCGCGACCGGAATAATTCGGAATGACCATACCGTTTGTTACTACAACCCGCGGGGCATTTTTATGCGAAGGATACAAACCCATCGGGTGACCTGAATACATCACCAGGGTTTGTTCGTCGGTCATCTCGGCCAGGTATTTCATGGTGAGCAGGTATTGCGCCCAGTTTTGAAAAACCGCTCCATTTCCTCCGTAGGTGATCAATTCGTGCGGATGTTGCGCCACTGCATAATCCAGATTATTCTGAATCATCAGCATGATAGAAGCTGCCTGTTTTGATTTTGCAGGATATTCATCAATAGGCCGGGCATGCATTTTATAATCGGGACGAAAACGATACATATAAATTCGTCCGAACTGAATCAGTTCATTTAAAAATTCAGGTGCCAGAACTGCATGAAATTTTTCCGGGAAATACCGCAATGCATTTTTCAAAGCCAGCTTTTTCTCCTTATCCGAAAGAATATCTTTTCGTTTTGGAGCGTGATTGATCGTTGTTTCGTAAGGTTTAGGTAAGGGAAGTTCGTTTGGAATTCCTTCCAGTATCGCTGTTTTAAAGTCTGCTGAATTCATGATCTTATTATTTTATCTTTATTTAGATGAAATACAGCGGCAAAATATTGCCTTTCCCCGAATTTACGGCTGATATTTAACAGATTTTGAAAATATTTGTGTTCATTCATAAAAAATAGTAATAAATGAAACGATTAAAAATTGTATTGATAGCTTTCGTAAGTACCTTTTTGTTTTCGAGCTGCGGTTATAATAAAATGGTTGAGATGGACGAGCAGGTAACTGCATCGTGGGCTCAGGTAGAAAACGTATATCAGCGCCGTGCCGACTTAATACCGAATTTGGTTAACACTGTAAAAGGTTATGCCGCGCACGAACAGGAAACTTTAACAGGCGTTATTGAAGCACGTTCGAAAGCAACTTCAGTAAACATCGATCCGACAAATATGAATCCGCAAATGTTGCAACAATTTAATCAGGCCCAGGAAGGATTATCATCTGCATTGAGTCGTTTAATGGTTGTTGTAGAAAAATATCCTGATTTAAAGGCCAATCAGAATTTTATGGATTTACAGGCACAGCTGGAAGGAACAGAAAACCGAATTGCTGTTGAGCGTCGCAAGTTCAACCAAACAACACAAACGTATAACGCTTATATTCGAAAATTCCCACGTGTAATTTATGCCGGTTGGTTTGGTTTCGAGAAGAAAACTTATTTTGAAGCACAACAAGGTTCAGAGAAAGCTCCGGAAGTGCAGTTTTAAAGTAGTATCGAGTAAAAAGAAGGAATGCTGTTTGTCAACTGGCGGGCAGAATGGCCTTTAAACAAAAGAAAAATAGATTATGAGTGTTCATAAATATTTTACAGAGGAGAGTAAGTTGCAAATAACAAATGCGATTCGGGTTGCTGAAACAAATACTTCCGGCGAGATTCGTGTACATATCGAAAACAGATGTAAAGGCGATGTCCTTGATCGGGCGGCTTATCTTTTCGAAAAACTGGAAATGCACAAAACAGAACTTCGTAACGGAGTACTTTTTTACCTTGCTGTTGAAGATCACAAATTAGCCATACTTGGCGATGGCGGAATTAATGCAAAAGTGGCCGACGATTTTTGGGAAAGTACCAAAGAAGTGGTGATTGCAAAATTGAAAAAGGGATTGTATGCAGAGGCACTTTCGGATGGTATAATAATGGCCGGCGAACAGTTAAAAGCACATTTCCCTTATCAGGATGATGATGTAAACGAGCTTTCAGACGAGATTTCGTTTGGCAAAAATTAGGAGAAAGAAAAATGAAAAATATACTAACAATAGTAATTGCACTGATCACTTTCACATCGGTTTCACAGGCACAGATTCCGGATCGCCCCATGCCGCAACGTCTGGTAAATGATTTTGCCCATGTGTTGAAAAAGGGTGAAATAAACGAAATGGAAAGCGCGTTGACACAGTTTGCCAGGCAAACTTCAACCCAGCTGGTTGTAGTAACTGTTCCCGATCTGGAGGGCTACGACAAAGCCGATTATGCGTACCAGATTGGTGAAAAATGGGGGGTAGGACAAAAAGGGAAAGATAATGGTTTGGTAATACTGTTGAAACCAAAGACCAACAATAGCAACGGTGAAGTTTTTATAACGACCGGTTACGGACTGGAAGGTGTTTTGCCCGATGCCATATTAAACAGTGCTGTTGTGGATAACGAAATGATTCCACGTTTTAAGCAGAACGATTATTACGGAGGTTTGGCTGCCGGATTGAATGTAATAATGGATATTAGCCGGGGAGAATATACGGCCGAGCATTACCAGGAAAAGGTAAGTTCGGGTGGTGGTGGTGGAATACCTTTTATCATCATCCTGTTTGTTCTTTTTTTTACCATTTTTGGACGAAGCAGAAGTCGCCGGTTTTATTCGCCCGGGAGAAGTTTACCCTTCTGGCTGGCCATGGGAATGATGTCTGGTGCAGGTCGTTCGTCTGGCTCGTTTGGTAATTTTTCGTCAGGAAGCGGCGGCTTTGGCGGAGGAGGTTTTGGCGGCTTTGGCGGTGGAAGTTTTGGTGGCGGCGGTGCTGGAGGCAGCTGGTAGGCTAACTTCCAGTGTTTTAGAGGCAAAGTGCAGGATTCAGAGTTTCTGGAGTTGTTGTTACAACAATGGTGAAATAATATAAAGTCGTTGGGGATCAACCCCATTTGCAATGTTCAAGCAAACAGAATCGTTTCTTTTTTAGGGAACGATTTTTTTATGCTCTTTTTCTCGTGTAAAATAAAATGGCAAAAAAAAGCCGATTCAAAATCAATTGAACCGGCCTTACAATATCTTATTTCAGCTTATTCAGCTACATCAAAGTCTTCAACAACATTGATTTTTTCGTCAACCAAAATACGTCCGCAATATTCGCAAACGATAATTTTTTTGCGGCTGGCGATATCCATCTGGCGCTGTGGTGGGATTTTGTTGAAACAACCACCGCAAGCATCACGTTGAATCGTTACAACGGCCAAACCGTTACGTGCATTTTTACGAATACGTTTAAAAGCCTGGAGCAAACGTGTTTCAACAAATGATTCGATTTTCTCGGACTTCGACTTTAATTTTTCCTCTTCAATTTTGGTTTCGGCAGTAATTTCAGAAAGTTCATTTTTCTTTCTTTCAAGATCTTCCTCTCGTTCTGCAAGTTGAACTTTGGAGGTAGAAACGGCCTCTTTCTTTTCGCTCATTTCTACCGTAAATTCTTTAATCCTTTTTTCCGAAAGTTCGATTTCAAGATTTTGGAATTCAATTTCTTTCGAAAGTGAATCAAACTCACGGTTGTTACGAACATTGTTTTGTTGCTCGGTGTATTTTACAATTAACGCCTGCGAATCTTTAATCGCAATTTTTTTGTTGTTAATTGCTGTGTCAAGATTTTTAATCTCGTCATCCAGATTAGTTAACCTTGTTTTTAAACCGGCAATGTCGTCTTCCAAATCCTGAACCTCTAAAGGAAGCTCGCCCCGTAGGGTTTTTATTTTGTCAACTTCAGAAACAACACTTTGCAATTCGTACAGTGCACGTAATTTTTCTTCAATTGATATTTCTTTTTCTTCTTGCCTTGAATATTGCTTATTCATCGCTCTAAATTATTAATTTCAAACTAAAAAATCAGAAGTAAAAAACCGGGTTGGTATTCACCTCTGACAAATGGATTGCAAATTTAGGGAAATTTTTCGTAAGTAACTCATAAAAAAGTTCTTTAGTGTATTGTTCACTTTCAAAATGTCCGATATCTGTAATCACTATTTTATTTTCTGCATCGAAAAACTGATGGTATTTAAAGTCGCCGCTAACAAAAACATCTGCTCCGGCTGCAATTGCCTGGTTTAGAAGGAATGCACCTGCACCTCCGCAAACTGCTACTTTTTTAACCGCTTTGTTTTGTAATGCAGTGTGTCTTATAACTCCTGTATTAAATGTTGATTTTAATTGCTGAAGGAATTCTGTTTCATTTTTCTCGGCGGGAAGAGTACCGATCATTCCCATTCCAACTCTATTAAATTTGTTGTCTATCGTATAAATATCGTACGCAACTTCTTCGTAAGGATGGGCATTCAACAATGCACGAATAACTTTTTCTTGCAAATATGTCGGAAATATGGTCTCAAAACGAATTTCCTTTTCGGTATGAATTTCTCCTTTTTTCCCCACAAACGGATTCGTCGATTCATTGCCCCGGAAAGTTCCTTCGCCGTAAACATTAAACCCACATGAGTCGTAATTGCCAATATTTCCTGCACCGGCAGAAAATACTGCTTCATGTACTTGCGGAGCCTGATCAATCGGGATAAAGGTTACAAGTTTCTTTAAGAGTCCGCTTGCCGGTTGAAGGATTTTACAATCTTTCAATCCAAGTTTTTCACAAATCTTCCCATTTACACCGCCTTCAATACTATCGAGGTTGGTGTGAGCTGCATAAATGGCAATGTTGTTTTTTATGGCTTTTAAAAGCGTGCGTTCCACGTAATTTTTTCCGGTTATTTTTTTAAGTCCCGAAAAAACGATGGGATGGTGGGCAATTATTAATCCTGCTTTTTTACGGATGGCTTCTTCAATCACTTCTTCGGTAACATCGAGAGTTACCAGCACGGAGTCAACTTCGGCATTCAAATCACCAATAATTAACCCTGCATTGTCATACGATTCCTGCAAACGCAGTGGTGCAAAGTTTTCAAAAAAGGTGCTTATGTTTTTTATTTTTATCATTATTCAATTCAACCTTCTTTCTATTCTTCCTTCTTCGGAGTCGAGGTGAGGGGCGTGTTTTCGTCCAATCCGTCGCGAATTTCTATTAATTCTTGTCTGATATCTTCCAGCCGTTTTACAATTTCGTAGTTTTCAATTGTTTCGTCGCGGTTTTCCTTAAGTTTCTTTTTGGCTCCTTTAATGGTTAACCCGCGTGTTTTTACCAGATAATGAATAAATCGAATTGTCTCAATATCCTTGGGTGTAAACAGCCGGTTTCCCTTTTTATTTTTATACGGTTTTAAGTTCTCGAACTCATTTTCCCAATAACGAATAGTAGGCGTACCTACATCCATCATTTTGGCTACTTCGCCAATGGAATAGTAAATCTTTTCTATTTTGGGCTTTTTGTAGGGCACAGTTTTCCTGTTCTTATTTACGAGGGAAAAATAATAAAACCGTGTTTAAAAAACTAATGAATTATAATCTGCACCATAAAATGAATATATTAATCTAATGATTGTCCAATATTCGATGAAATCGCAATCATTTTATCATATTCCTGAGGAGTAAGGTCTTTAAACATATAATAAGCCGGATTCACTTTTTTGCCGTTTTTATGTACTTCGTAATGTAAGTGCGGAGCGGTCGATCCTCCAGAGTTTCCAACATAACCAATAATTTCACCTCGTTTTACCTTTTGCCCGCGTTTAACATTAAATCCATTTAAATGGCCATACACCGTTTCGTAACCATAGCCATGGTCCAATTTAATATGCAGACCTAAACCAACGCGGCTTCTGTTCGATCCCGTAATCTCTTTGATTTCACCATCGCCGGTTGCAAAAATAGGAGTGCCAATAGGAGCTGTAAAGTCTTGGCCCCAATGCATTTTACGAACTTTGTAGATTGGGTGGATACGATACCCCCATCCGCTTGAAATTCTTTTCAAATCTTTATTGGTGATGGGTTGAATTGCCGGAAGCGCGGCCAGCATTTTTTCTTTATTTAGCGCGAGTTTTAATACTTCGTCGTACGATTTTGATTGAATATAGGCTTCTTTTGAAACAACATCGAGTTTTTTTGCCGTTTCAATTACCAGATCGGCATTGCTTAGGCCTTCAAGATGCGAATATTTGTTGCTTCCACCAAAGCCGGCTTTCCGAACTGTTGATGGAATTGGTTCCGCTTCAAAAATTACCCGGTAAATATTATCGTCGCGTTGCTGAAGTTCAGATAAAACGTTTTCTATCTTATTCAAATCTTTCGATAACAATTCGTATTGGGTTAGTAGTTGTTTGTTCTCCCTTTTTATGGCCTTTGATCTTGGTGTTTCGTAAAAGTTTACAAACAGTACAACCATAATCAGGGCTAAAGCAAAACTACTGGAAAAGTAGGTGATCCACTTCCATATTCGTGCTTTCAGGGTAAGACCTACAGTTTCATAACTGAGGGTTTCCGGATTAAATTTATATTTTTTCTTTGCCATAAAAAGGCTGGTTTTTTTTTCTTTTTAAAAATGATTAATTAAATCCTATAACTTTACACCGATTTTAAAAATCGTCATTATTTAAACCGCAAATGTAAGTAAATAACTCATAAACAGTTTATTTGTTTTCTTTGCATTGGAATTTTTTAACAGAATTATAAAATACACAGACGGAAAATGAAGACTTCTAAAGAGATACGTAAAGCTTTTCTCGACTTTTTTACCGGGAAAGAACACCAGATTGTAAATTCGGCACCAATGGTTGTTAAAGGCGATCCAACCCTGATGTTTACGAATGCAGGAATGAATCAGTTTAAGGATCAGTTTTTAGGGAATGAACCTGTAAAGTATCCTCGTGTTGCCGATACTCAGAAGTGTTTGCGTGTTTCCGGAAAACATAATGACCTTGAAGAAGTTGGTTTGGATACCTACCATCATACCATGTTCGAAATGTTGGGAAACTGGTCGTTTGGCGACTACTTTAAAAAGGAAGCCATCGATTGGGCATGGGAGTTTTTGGTTACTGAAATGGGAATTGACAAAGACAGTTTGTATGCCACCGTTTTTGAAGGAAGTGCAGACGATAATCAGGAACGCGACAATGAAGCGGCCGGTTATTGGGAGCAGTATTTGCCAAAAGATCGAATTCTGAACGGAAATAAAAAAGATAACTTTTGGGAAATGGGCGAAACCGGACCTTGCGGACCCTGTTCCGAAGTACATGTTGATATTCGTTCGGAAGAAGAACGTGCAAAAGTGCCGGGTAAAGACCTTGTAAACATGGATCATCCGCAGGTTATCGAAATCTGGAACCTTGTATTTATTCAGTTTAACCGAAAAGCTAACGGAAGCCTTGAGAATTTGCCCGATAAACACGTGGACACCGGAATGGGTTTCGAGCGTTTGTGTATGGTTTTGCAAGGCGTGCAGTCGAATTACGATACCGATGTTTTTCAGAATACCATTGCTGAACTTGGAAAATTATGCAATAAAAAATATGGTGAAGATGAAAAAACGGATATTGCCATGCGTGTTATTGCAGATCACTTGCGTGCAGTTGCTTTTGCCATTGCCGACGGACAATTGCCTTCGAATAACAAAGCCGGTTATGTAATTCGCCGTATTTTACGTCGTGCTGTACGTTACGGATATACTTTCCTGGGTTTTAAAGAAGCATTTATTTACAAATTGGTTGAGGCTTTAAAAGGAAACATGGGCGATGCTTTTCCTGAAATTGTTGGTCAGCAGCAACTGATTGAAAAAGTAATTAAAGAAGAGGAAGAGTCGTTTTTACGTACACTTTCAACCGGAATAAAATTATTAGACGATATTATTGTAAAAGCAAAAAAAGATAATCTTTCAGAAATTGCAGGAAAGGATGCTTTTGTTCTTTACGATACTTTTGGATTTCCCTTGGATTTAACGGAACTGATTGCCCGGGAAAATAACCTGGGTGTTGATGAAAATAGTTTTGTAATTGAAATGCAGGCTCAAAAAGATCGGTCGAGAAATGCTGCGGCACAGGAAACCGACGATTGGGTTGAATTAAGAAAAATAGAGCAGACCGAATTTTTAGGCTACGACAAACTGGAAGCTGAAATCAGAATTGCTCGCTACCGTAAAGTTACACAAAAGAAAAAATCATTTTTCCAGCTTGTTTTCGATCAAACACCATTTTATGGTGAGTCGGGAGGCCAGGTTGGTGACACCGGTTACATTGAATTTGAAGGAGTAAAGACGCCAGTTTTTGATACGCAAAAAGAAAATAACCTGATCGTTCATTTGGTTGAAAAATTACCAGAGAACCCCAGCGAATATTTTACTGCATCTGTAAATACAGTTCGCCGGGCCACCATTGCGAACAACCACACAGCAACGCACTTGTTGCATGCTGCCTTGCGCGAAGTGTTGGGGATGCATGTTGAACAAAAAGGTTCGTTGGTGAATGCCGATCATTTACGTTTCGATTTTTCGCATTTTCAGAAATTAACTGATGAAGAGATTAAACGAGTTGAACAGATTGTAAACGAAAAAATTCGGTTGAATTCTGCCTTGGAGGAAAACCGGGCCATGCCAATTGAGGATGCAAAAGAAAGCGGTGCCATGATGCTTTTTGGCGAAAAATATGGAGATGCTGTTCGTGTTATTAAATTTGGCGAATCGGTAGAATTATGTGGAGGTACGCATGTTAAAGCAACCGGACAGATTGGGATGCTGAAAATTGTTTCGGAAAGTGCCATTGCAGCAGGTGTGCGTCGTATTGAAGCCATTACTGCGGCTCGGGCTGAAAAATTTATTAATGACCAGCTAGACTTATTGGAAAGTATTAAAGAAGCATTAAAAGGATCGAAAGATGTGCTGGGTAGTGTGGTAAGTTTAACCAAACAAAACACAGAGCTTTCAAAACAAATTGAAAATTTTCAGCGTGAAAATCTTAAAATCGTTAAAGCCAATTTAAAGAGTAAGATTTTGATGGAAAACGGTGTAAATATCATCGCCGATAAAATTGTAATTGAGAATGCAGCTTTGGTAAAAGATCTGGCCTTTCAGTTGAAAGGAGAAGTTGAGAATCTTTTTCTGGTAATTGGCGCAGAGGTTAACGGCAAACCTAATTTAACGATTATGATTTCGGATAATATTGTTGCTGAAAAAGGATTAAATGCCGGGCAAATTGTACGCGAGGCCGGACGAGAAATTAAGGGCGGCGGCGGCGGCCAGCCTTTTTACGCAACTGCAGGTGGTAAAGATGTTGCCGGTTTGCAGGCTGCCATTGAAAAGGCACTTTCGTTTTTGCAGTAACAATAGTTGTGTTATATGATTAAAGCGAAAATCTGTTTCGTTTTAATGAAACGAGTAACAGATTCCTCATTTATTTAGGGGTGACAGGAAATAAAAGGACCCGTTTTGTATTTATAAAATAATACAAAACGGGTCGCTTTGTTTTAGCTCTTTTTTTGAATTGTTCTAAATAAGCACTATTTTCAGCCTCTTAATATTTAAATAATTTTCCGATGCCACATTCGGTTTTCGGTCTAAATTTTCGCAGAATGAGAAAATTATATTCTTTTATAACTTCCCTGCCATTTATGGCTTTTTTATTTCTTGCACTCGCTTTCTCTATGGCAATTGCCACTTTTGTGGAAAGTAGTTATGGTACATCAACCGCCCGCGCACTGGTATACAACCGACACTGGTTTGAGTTGCTTTGGGCTTTGTTTGCCCTGAATTTGATAAACAATCTTATCCGGTATAAATTTTTTACGAGAAAGCGGTTAACGTTGGGTTTGTTTCATATTGCTTTTATTGTAATGATTTTGGGCGCTGCAATTACCCGTTATTTTAGTTTTGAAGGAGTAATGCACATTCGCGAAAACCAGAGTGCCGACTTTATTCTTTCTTCCGAAGATTATTTTTATGCAGGTTTCGAAAGAGTAGAAAAAGTTGATGTAGTCCGTTTTTCAGAACTTACACCAAAACAATTTTCAGCAAAATTCGATGTTAACGGGCAAAAGGTAAAAGTTAAGGCAGTTGGTTTTATTCAAGATGCTGAACGAAAAGCCATTGTTTCAGAAACAGGCGAACCTGTTATCGATTTTGTGTTTTCAGCTCCCGGAGGGGAAGGAATGCAATCCTTTTCATTCAGAAAAGGAGATGTGTTGGATTATCCTGGTTTTTCGGCCGGATTTGATGTAAGTGATAAAAGAGTGATTAACTTTTTTATGCAGGGGGACGAACTGTTTATGACTTCCAATGCCCAGCTTGAAGAAACTACAATGGCAACGCAGGAAACAATGGCATTTTCTCCCGGCGACACCATTCCGGTGAAACCCATGTTTTTGTACGGGTATAGCAATTTTCGTTTTTTAGTTCGGAGTTTTATGTCAAAAGCCACGTTTACAGCGGTGAAAAGTCAGGTTGAAACACGCGAGGATGCAGTTCTAATTCAAATTTCTGACGGCCTAAAACAGCAAACAGTGCCCGTATTTGGTCACTCAGGAGTAGAGCCGGATACGGTTCGTGTTCCACTTGGCAATAGCACATTAAAACTGGCTTACGGCGCATTGTCAGTCACAGTTCCTTTTAGTATTTATTTAAAAGAATTCGAGTTGGAGCGTTATCCGGGATCGAAGTCACCGTCGTCGTTTGCCAGCGAGGTTGTGTTAAAAGACAATGAAAAAGGAATCAACAAAGAGATTCGCATTTTTATGAATAATACATTAAAACATCGCGGGTATAAATTTTTTCAGTCGTCTTACGATGTCGACGAGCAGGGAACTATTCTTTCGGTTAACCACGATTTTTGGGGCACCTGGATATCGTATCTGGGCTATGCGCTTATGATAATCGGATTTATAACCTCTCTGGTAAATAAAGGTTCGTATTTTCAATATCTGGTTAGAAAATTAAAAGAAAGTTCAGCTAAAACCGTTCTGCTGATCATTCTGTTTAGTGGATTGGTTTTTTCAGGATCGGCACAAACAGGTGTGGGAGCTGCTATTCCGGCGGTGGATAAAAATGTAGTTAAAGAGTTTAGCAAACTATGGACACAAGGCGTTGACGGAAGAATTGAGCCGGTTTCAACATTAAGCAGCGAAATCGTTCGTAAAGTTAGTCGTAAATCAAGCCTTTTCGGCAAATCATCGGATGAGGTGGTTTTAAGTATGATGGCTTATCCTGAAATTTGGCGGTCGATGCCCATAATAAAGGTGTCGAATAAAACTTTAGCAGCCTCGCTGGGAGCAAAAAATAAATACATAACAGTTCAGTCGCTTTTTGATGAGCAGGGGAATTATAAAATTTCGGATGCTGTTCGGGCTGCTTATGCAAAAGCACCAGCGTTTCGAAATCGGGTTGAGAAAGAATATATCTATGTCGACGAGCGTGTTAACATCTGTTTTATGGTTTTCCAGGGATCAATGTTTCATTTATTTCCACGGGCTAACAAAGAAGATGTCTGGTACTCGCCGGGAGCAAAGGCACTGGAATACTCCGATGGCGATTCATTGTTTATACAGAGTGGTTTTCAGCTTTTGATGCAATCCGCTATCGAAAATAATAATGCAGATGCAGTGCAGGTGTTAGCTGCAATTGCGAATTTTCAGAAGAAATATGGTGCGGATTTATTGCCTTCAGAAACAAAAAAGAACGCAGAGATGGTGTTTAACAATCTTAATCCTTTTAAACGAATATTCCCTTTTTATTTACTTTTTGGATTTTTGTTGTTATTGGTGCTTTTTGTAAATATTTTCAGGCAAAAACAGTTGCCCCGGTTTTTACGCATTTCGTTCTTTGGTCTAATAATATTAATGTTCCTGGTACATACACTCGGTTTAATTTTACGCTGGTATATTTCGGGTCATGCCCCCTGGAGTAATGGATACGAGTCGGTAGTTTATGTGGCCTGGGCAGCTATGTTGGCCGGTCTGGTTTTAGGACGAAAATACCCATTAGTAGTTGGTACGGCTGCTTTTCTTTCAGGTATTTCACTGTTTGTCGCTCACCTGAGCTGGATGAATCCTGAAGTTACCAACCTGGTTCCGGTTTTAAAATCATATTGGCTAACTATTCACGTAGCGATTATTACCGCAAGTTATGGTTTTATTGGTTTGAGCATGTTCCTGGGTATTTTGGTGATGATTTTAATTGTAATGCGAAATAAGATCAACCAGAAAAAGGTTAGCGGTTTTATCGATCAACTAACCACTATTAACGAAATGTCGGCAACGGTTGGGTTGTATTTTCTAACCATCGGTACATTTCTGGGAGGAATTTGGGCAAACGAAAGTTGGGGGCGTTACTGGGGTTGGGATCCAAAAGAAACCTGGTCGTTGATTACTGTTGTGATTTATTCGTTTGTGGTTCATATGCGTTTAATTCCTTCCTTAAAAGGAGTCTACAATTATAATGTTGCATCAATAATTAGTTTCGCTTCGGTACTGATGACCTATTTTGGAGTAAATTATTACCTCACCGGATTGCACTCATACGGGAAAGGGGTAGCTGATGGTGTAAATCCAGCTTTTCCTGCAATAATTATTGTATTGGCCGGTTTAATGATTTGGGCCTATATTAAAGATTCGAAATACGAAAAAGAGAACATTGATGAATAGTTCTGATTTGAGAATCTGATTAAAATTATCGATTTCAATTACTAAGTAAAAATTTGCACTAAAAGTTGCTCGTTATTTCATATTTATGAGTTGAAAAATGGGGTGTTGTTTTTTAATTTTTAGAACATATTGCTCTGAAATTCGATCCACGCACCTGTAATATCGTGAAAATAAGGGTGATGCAATTGTTTAAAATGCATCTAAATAAGCCTGTCACTCAATCTCATAATTGTTTTGTAAAAAAGTGATGCAACAAAACTCTTATATTTCGTCGTTTTTTAAAATTGAAATATGGGACATACAGTTACACGCACTTTTGATATCCTTGAACTAGCCTTAAACGAATTTCCTAGAGAAGATGCCTTAGGGGGCAAAAAAGATGGTAAATGGTATACTTATTCAACTGATGAGTACAATAACAAATCGCAGCAGTTTGCTTTGGGGTTACTTGCTTTGGGTTTAAAAAAAGGTGATAAAGTGGCCACTGTAACAACCAACCGACCGGAATGGAATTTTGCTGACATGGGAATGGCCATGGTTGGAGTAGTGCATGTCCCTATTTATCCAACCTTAGGAGAGGATGAATACAAATACATTTTAAAACATGCCGAAGTAAAAATTTTATTAGTGGGCGACAAAAAACTTTATGAAAACCTGGTTCCTTTAGCAAATATGCTCGATGGGCTGGATATCGTATATACATTTGATGAAGTTGACCGTGCCAAAAACTACAAGGAAATTCTTGATTTGGGCGAAGCAAAAAGAAAAGATTTTGAACCCGAATTGGAAGCGTTGAAAAGATCGATTACACCCGAAGATTTAGCTACCTTAATTTATACTTCTGGAACAACCGGGGTGCCAAAAGGAGTAATGCTAACTCATAATAATTTGGTGTCGAATTTTACAACTCATGCAAAAATGCATAACCTTGGAAAAGATCACCGGGTGATTAGCTTTTTACCACTTTGCCACGTATATGAACGGAGTGTAAACTATCATTTTCAATACAAAGGAATGGGAGTTTATTACGTTGGTAACCTATCTCAAATTGTTTCAGCAATAAAAGAGATTAAACCACACATGTTTAACTCCGTACCACGTTTACTCGAAAAAGTTTACGATGGTTTTATTGCGAAAGGAAAAGAGTTGAGCGGCATTAAAAAATCGATTTACTTTTGGGCATTGAATTTAACACGACATTTTGAGTACAATAAAAAATATGGCCCACTACTGAGCTTGAAAATTAAGATTGCCGACAAGTTGATTTATTCAAAATGGCGAGAAGCTTTAGGGGGAAATATTGTATATATTGTTTCGGGCGGAGCAGCATTGCAGCCGCGAATTGCCCGTGTTTTGGGGATGTCGAAAATGTATAACCTGGAAGGATACGGATTAACCGAAACATCGCCGGTGATTGCCGTAAACAATCCGGCTTTAAATGAGATGAGAATAGGAACTGTTGGTCCCGTTCTTGATGGGTGCCAGGTGAAAATTGCAAGCGACGGTGAAATTTTGTGTAAAGGCCCGGGGGTGATGAAAGGTTACTACAAAGCCCCGGAACTTACCGACGAAGTGATTGATGAAAACGGTTGGTTTCATACCGGCGATATTGGTGTTTTGGAAGATGACAAATACCTGAAAATTACCGACAGGAAAAAGGAGATATTTAAACTATCGGGCGGAAAATATATTGCACCTCAGATGATCGAGAATAAATTGAAAACGTCGCAATTGATAGAACAGGTGATGGTAATTGGAGCCAACGAAAAATTTGCCAGTGCTCTTATTTCTCCTTGTTTCCCAATTTTACACGATTGGGCAGCGGAACACAAAATTCATTTCGAAGAAAATAAAGATTTAATTAAGAATCCGGTGGTTGTAAGTAAATTGCAGAAAGAAGTAGCTAAAATAAACAAAACACTGGGAACACACGAACAAATTAGCCGAATAAGGTTAGTTTGCGAGGAGTGGACACCAAGCTCGGGAGAATTATCGCCAACTCTTAAACTTCGACGAAATATGGTTGCCGTGAAGTACAGGCAATTAATTGAAGATATTTATTCGGTTGGAAAAAGCTACTAGTGCGAATAAGAGCAATTAGTTAAAGATACTGGTGCGCAAGCGCCGCTGAACCAAACTTATAAAAAGGCTGCGAGAATTTTCTTGCAGCTTTTTTTAGTATAAATTGTAATTGTCTTTTCGGTAGCTAAAACAAAAGTACTACCTGACTACACAACGAATTTTAAAACATTGCCCTATCCCAGGGAATGGCAGCCAAAATTAGCAGAAAACTGATCGTGTAAAAGGTTGCAGCAATCCGATGTCGTTTCCAGGGAGCCGTATTCTTTTTCGATTTGGCCCTACCGATGTGTGCAAGTGCCAGTGCAATAACCATCATCAAAATATGTTCTATAGCGTAAAAGCGGAGTTCTGAGTTACGCATTGCAGCGCCAAAATTGGTAAAGGCACTTTGGGTTATGGGACTCACAAATACATAAAGTACCAGCCCGATTAAAAACTGTACATCCATAAAAAGTACCAGTAACAGACCTGATAAATTATCGATCTTTTTCCATTCACGTTTGCCAAACCAACCCGAGAATGCCAAAAAAACAGAAATTAATAAAGCAAGTAAAACCAACCAGCGTAAACCGTTATGCGAATGTAATAGACCTGAGTACATATGTGTATTGTTTATTTTTTGAATTGAAACGTTTAACTCGTGTTTTGGTTGAAATTATTTTTCATCAGCGAGCTCAAAAACTGCTTCACCTTCCCAGATTATTCTCTCCCGGTGAGGTGATAACGCAGCTTTTATCATGGCCTGAGCTACAAGGGCAGCGCTTATTGGGCGGTATTTTTTCAGCATAAATTTTGTAAGAAAAACAATTATCGGAATACTAACCGTTTCTATCATTCGTTTTTTACTCCTCTCGCCGGTTAACGATGCCGGACGAAGAATTGTAAGTTTTTCAAATCCTATCTGGGCAACTGCATTGTCAAGTTCACCTTTCATTCTGGTGTAAAATATTTTTGATTTTGGGTTTGCCCCAATCGACGAAACCAGAACATAGTGTTCAATCTCGTTTTCTTTGGCTTTTGTTGCAAATTTCAAATTGAGGGTGTAATCAATTTCGTATTGTTTTTCTTTGCTGCCGGTTTGTTTTAGTGTAGTTCCCAAAGTCGAAAAAAGAACATCGCCTTTTAATAATTTTTCCCACGATTTTTCATCGCCTAAATCAACAATATGTTGTTCCAGTTTCGGGTGTGAAATTTCTGCATCGCGACGAACAAATATTCTGATCTTTTCAAAATGTTCATTTTTCAGAAGTTGCAGAATGAGCTGTTGCCCAACCAGCCCGGTGGCACCAATTATGTTGGCTGTAAGTTTATTTTTATTGCCGACCAGCAGAGGAGAAGCCCTGTGAACATGTTCTTTGTTTTTATTTTGCAGATCTTTCATGGCTGAATAACATGGTTTTACAAGCAATAATAATTAATTTAATTGTTGCAAGTGCAATAAATTAAATCTTATATTGCCTTTAATTTTAAGAAAAAAGTATGAACCTGTTGGACGGCGTTAAATCAGCCGAAATACGGATTACAAAAGAGGTTAAAATTCTAAGTGAAATGGTAAGAGACACGGGACTTTCTCTTATCGACAGGATTGAATCTTTTGAAGATATTATGAGTATTGAAGTGGGAGACACTTCACTGAACCGGGCTCGTAATCTTGAACGAGAATTAAATATCCGGCAGCTGTATATAAAAAACGAAGGTGAAAATCCTTCGGGTACACAAAAAGACAGAATTGCTTTTGCCCAGGTTCATGATGCTTTACGGAGAGATTTTAACGTAATTTCATTAGCCACCTGCGGAAACTATGGTGTGGCTGTTGCTTATGCTTCTTTTTTGGCCGGAATAAAGTGTAGTATTTTTATTCCTGAAACCTATCATACCGAGCGAATCAAAGAAATGGAAAACTTTAATGCCCAGATTCTCCGTTTGCCGGGATTATACGAAGACACTGTGGCAGAATCGAGCAGATTGGCTGCCGAAAATGAATGGTACGATGCTAATCCCGGGGGGGTAAACACATCGCTTCAAATAGCCGCATATGCCCAAATAGCCGTTGAAATCTACGACCATTTGCGTGATGCTCCTAAATTTGTAGCAGCTCCTGTTTCAAACGGAACTCTGCTGGCTGGTGTTTACCGTGGTTTTGTCAGTTTATATAAGCGTGGGAAAACATCGCGAATACCCATATTTGTAGCCGGTTCTGCAGCCTATAAAAACCCAATCATTACCTCATTTAAGGCAGGATTGGACTATTGTAAAGACATTGATCCTAAAGCCATAAAAGAAACCGCAATTAACGAACCGCTTATTAACTGGCACAGTTTCGACGGCAACGAAGCACTTTATGCTATTCGCGAATCAGGTGGGGAAGCACAGCATATCAGTGATAAAAAAATGCGTGAGATGAGTAGTTTTTTGCATAAAAAGGAAGGCTATCGGATTTTGCCGGCTTCAACATCGGGGTTAATTGCTTTGCTTGGGTTACACGAAAAAAATGAAATGATAAATGATAGATATGTTGCAATTTTAACCGGGAGATATTAATAATGAATCCGATATTTTAAATTGTATCACACAAGCGGATGACAGAATTTATGTTCTCAAGGTGGTTCTTGAATCTAATTTCTAAATAAATGAAACGAGCATATACAATAATTACACACAGGAGGATAATTCAAAAAAGTTCGAGTTGTATACTATGTCGCTGAGAATAAGCAATATGAATAGTATGAAAAAAGCAATTGATGGTAAAGCCCTTGTTTATGCTGATGGTGCGTACAATACTCCCAATGGAAAAACAGCTCACGGTCTGGTTCGTTTTACCGAAAGATACGAGGTGCTGGGTGTAATTGATAAAAAGTATGCCGGGAAGGATGCTGGAATGGTTTTAGATAACCGAATTTCGCATATTCCTGTATTTCCTGATTTAACAGAGGCCCTAACATTCCTGGGCAGTGAGAACCAGCCCAAAACGCTGGTAATAGGTTTGGCACCCGATGGCGGGCGCCTACCGGCAGAAGCAAAAAAATGCATTCGGGAGGCACTTGAAAAATGCATGAACGTTGATAGCGGATTGCACGATTTTTTGTACAAAGACAGAGAATTAATGGCCATTGCCGAAAAGAATAATTGCCGGGTACGCGATGTGCGAAAAACACCTGACCGTGACGAATTACATTTTTTTAGCGGGAAAATTGAAGAGGTTGACTGCCTGAAGGTTGCACTGCTTGGAACCGATTCGGCAATCGGAAAAAGAACAAGCGCCTGGATTATTGTTCATGCTTTCAGAAATGCGGGTTTAAAAGCAGAAATGGTTGGCACCGGCCAAACCGCATGGATGCAAGGGGCAAAATATACCATGATAATGGATAGTTGTATAAACGATTTTGTTTCGGGCGAAATTGAGCATGCCGTGCACGAAGCATGGAAAACTGAAACTCCAGATTTAATTGTTATTGAAGGCCAGGGAAGTTTAATGAATCCGGCCTATCCGGGTGGTTTTGAAATTTTAGCCGCCGGAAGACCTGATTTTGTAGTGCTGCAACATGCCCCCAAAAGAATAGAATACGATGGGTTCCCCGGCTATAAATTACATTCGTTGCAAGAACAAATAAATGCCATTGAAACCATTTCGGGGAAAAAAGTTATTGCCATTACCGTTAATCACGAAGAAATGGCGAAGAAGGAAATTTTGCCTGCTTGTGCCAGAATTACCCGTGAAACAGGTTTGCCGGCTTTTGATGTTCTCGAATACGGAGCTGAGGAATTAGTAAATCTTTTAAAAACATATTTAAAATGATATCGCTTGACTCGTTTAGAGTTCTAAAAAAACTTTCGGTAAGAAATATTCATATCGAACCCCGAAAAGTAAAAGGAACCTATGTAGTTGAAAAGCATTCGGGCGAATTAACTTCGTTCGATTTAATCTATTCATACGAGTCGGCTTACTTTAATAAAAATAATCCTGCCGATGTAAATCTGGCCTCTGCCATGCTGGCACAAGTGGCATTAAATTATGGATTGTTTTTCGATATTATCGAATTTGATGGCCTTTTCGATAAAACAGATCAGCGATTTCTTCGTGATATGATGGAGAATACTTCGCGCGAAATCCTGACCAATAAACTGGTTATTAAAAATGAATTTCTAAAACCGGCTTTCAACGGATTAAAACCAGAAAAAAGAGACCGTTATACACAAGCTGAACTTGTTTTTACTAGTACGCTGCACAAACAATTACAGTTGGAGGCAGGAAATGTAAAAACTGACCGGAATAAATATGCCATTTTAAGTAGCGGCGGAAAAGATAGTTTGCTTACTTACGGAATTGTAAAAGAAATTGCCGAACCTTTCCCGGTTTTTATAAACGAAGCAGGAAGGCACTGGTTTACAGCAGTCAATTCATACCGGTATTACAAAAGTATTGAGCCAAATACCGAAAAACCCTGGTGTAACAGCGACCGTTTGTTTAACTGGATGCTTAAACAGCTTCCATTTATCAAAGAAAATTATGCCAATATTCGAGCCGATATTTATCCTGTCCGGCTGTGGACTGTTGCTGTATTTTTGTTTGGAGTGCTTCCCGTTGTCAGAAAAAAAGGCATTGGCAATATATTGATTGGCGATGAGTACGATACCACGGTAAAAAGTAATTTGCAGGGAATTACCCATTACAACGGACTTTACGACCAAAGCAAATATTTCGACAATTCCATGACTCGCTACTTCCAAAGTAAAAAATGGAATATCAATCAGTTTTCAATTCTCCGTAGTTTGTCGGAATTGTTAATTATGAAAGTACTGATAAAAAGATATCCGGAACTTCAGGAACATCAGGTTTCGTGCCACGCCGCTCACGAAGTAAACGGAAGGATGCACCCCTGTGGAAAATGCGAAAAATGCCGGCGGATAATTGGTATGGTAAAGGCACTCGATGAAAACCTGGAGAAATGTGGCTATAATCAAACACAAATTACTTATGGTTTGCAGGCACTTGAAAAACAATCGGTAAAACAAATCGGTAGTGATGCTTCACATCTGTATTTTTTAATGCTGGATAAAGGCCTGATTGAAGCAAATGAATTTACGAAAAGAGTGGCAAAAAAACATGCTGAAATAACCAAACTACGTTTCGATAAAGAGCGTAGTACCCTGGAGGATTTGCCTCAATATATACGAAAACCATTGTTTGATATTTTGAGCAAATATGCTGATGGAGCTGTAAAAAGAACGGATAATAAGTGGATTGATATCCGGCTTGATGACGATTTTTTAAACTCAGTAAATTACAAATTCAATGAAGAATAAAATTGATTACCCGGATTATATGTGGGCTACCTTAACATGGCCCGAAATTGCCGAACGACTAAAAATAGTGGATACTGCTATTTTGCCTTGTGGATCGATTGAACAACACGGGCCGCATTTACCTTTGGATGTAGATTATTTTGATTCGGAATATATGGCAAAAAAAGTGGCAGAAGCATGCGCCGATCCAAAACCCTTTGTTCTTCCGCCGGTTCCCTACGGGGTTGCGTATCATCACAGCGAATTTAAAGGAACCATTTGTGTTTCGAATAATGCGCTTTCGGCATTGATTTACGATATTGGAATGAGTTTAGCTCATAATGGGATTAAAAAACTGGTTATTTTGAACGGACACGGCGACAATGCACCAACCCTGAATTATGCTGCACAAATGATAAATCGTGATGCCAAAATATTTGTATGCGTTGAAACCGGCGAAACCAGCGATGTGGATTTGTATAATCTGATTGAAACGCAGAACGATATTCATGCCGGTGAAATTGAAACCAGCACCACCTTAGCAATACGTCCTGAATTGGTGGATATGGACAAGGCTGTTGATGATACTCTCGATTTAGGAAATGAATACCTCGATTTTAATTCGGAACGGGGAGTAAGCTGGTATGTGCACACAAAAACCTTAACAAAATCGGGAGTAATGGGAAATGCTACGTTAGCGACTGCCGAAAAAGGACAAAAAATGTGGAAAATCATGATTCGAAAAATGGCAGAATTTGTGGAAACCATTAAAAACACGCCTTCTGATAAGTTATTTCAGAACAGGTATTAAAATTTGCTGCAGTTTGCATTTTAAACAATTAAATTAATTAAAATGAAGATCACTGGTGTTGAATATTTTAGGCTGGAAATGCCACTGGCAATTCCTTATACTATTGCCTACGAAACAGTAACAAAAGCTACCAATATTATTCTGAAAATTGACACCGATAAAGGAATAACGGGCTGGGGTTGTGCTTCGCCCGATAAGGAAGTTACCGGAGAAACTTCTGAAGATGTGATTGAAAATACCGAGAAGGTCATTACAGGGATTTTAAGGGGGGAGTCTCCTTTTCAGTTAGCAAAAACAATGCATTTGCTAAAACAGCAATTGCCGGGAGCTGCTTCTTCGCTGGCAATGGTAGATATGGCACTTCACGATCTTTTAGCGCGAAAAGCAAAATTACCGCTTTATCAGGTGTTGGGTGGTTTTCGGCACGAAGTTGAAACCAGTATAACCATTGGCATTTTGCCGCTGGCAGAAACCCTGGATCAGGCCCGTTATTACCTCAAAAAGGGATTTTCAATCATCAAACTCAAAGGTGGTTTAAATGTAAATGCCGATGTTGAGAAGATTATAAAATTGAGAGAAAGGCTAGGTAACGAATTTTTATTGCGTTTTGATGCCAACCAGGGATATTCGCCCGAAGAATCGATCGAATTTCTAAACCAGACCAAAAATTCAGGCATCGAAATATTTGAACAGCCCACAAGTCCAAAAAAAGAAGATAAGCTTGAAGTTCTGGCTGGTAATTCCGATGTTCCGGTAATGGCCGACGAAAGCCTGAAAACACTTAAAGATGCATTTCGGCTCGCAAATAATAATTTAACCGACATGGTGAATATTAAGCTAATGAAAGTTGGTGGAATACAGGAAGCTCAACACATTAATTCAGTGGCAAAAGCATCGGGGATGGATGTAATGGTGGGATGCATTGATGAGTGTGCATTGGGTATTTCGGCGGGTTTGCATTTTACCCTGAGCCGACCAAATATTACCTATGCCGATTTAGATGGCCACCTTGATTTGCTGGAAGATCCTTTTACCGACTTGTTTAAAATGAAAAACGGAATACTATATCCTTCAAAATATCCGGGATTAGGAAAAATAAATATTTAAGGTTAAATAGCAGAAGTGTGTTGAAAATTGTACTCCGGTTACATGTGAAAAGTATATAATTAGTTTTTCACATGGAAGAATCGTTGTAAGACGGTTAAAACTCAACGGATAGGTTGGCAGCCGGTGCTGCTCAAAAAATAAATTATATTGAGATGAAAATTATTTTTGTTGTTATTATTTTGCTTAACGTAGTTGTAGGCTTTGGTTCTACTCAAAAATCAAAGGATTCAGAAAAACTTAAAATCCTGATCGACTCGGATGCCAACAACGAACTCGACGACCAGCATGCACTTGCCTATTCATTTCTGAATAAAGAGGTGTTTGATGTAGTTGGTGTAACAGTAAATAATACGCGAAACGGATACGGAATTCAGGGCCAGTACGATGAGGCAGAACGTATCATTAAACTCTTTGATTTAGAGGAAAAAGTACCGCTTTTTATGGGGGCTGATAAAAATTACGAGGAAATTGCGCCATTCATTTTACAGCCTGATTTTGACGGACATGCTGCCGTTGATTTTATTATTCAGGAAGCCATGAAAATGAAGGATGAAAAACTGATTTTGGTACCCGTTGGAAAACTTACAAATATTGCCCTTGCTTTTCTGAAAGAACCAAGAATTATCGATAAAGTTCGCGTGGTATGGTTGGGTAGCAATTATCCCGAACCAGGGGAATATAACCTTGTTAACGACATAAGTTCCGTTAATCCTGTAATCGGGTCGGGTGTTGAATTTGAAATGGTTACGGTTCGTTACAGCCAACCTACAGGTACGGCAGCGGTAACTGTTACTCCCGCTGAAATGAAGGCCAATATGAAAGATGCAGGCCCGGTATCATCATCATCAATTATTGGCCGGCATGGAGGCGAATTTAACCGCTTCGGAGATTATTCTTCGCATCTTTTCGAAAAAGCTGAAATGTATGGGAATCCTCCTTCTCGGGCACTTTTTGATATGGTGGTTCTGGCCATTCTGAAAAATGAAAGCTGGGGGCAAAAAAAGGAAATTCCGGCACCTAAACTGGTTGGTGAAGCCTGGGAAGATCAGCCCGATAATGCCAATAAAATTGTTATCTGGGAAAACTTCAACCGCGACGCCATTGTAACCGATTTGTTTGAACTGATGAAAAATTCAACTCCAAAACAATAGCAGCCCAAAAAACATGCGCGAAGAGAGGAAGCAACTTGAAGTATTATTGATGCACTATTTTAGGGCTTGTCATCCTGAATTTCCATCCGGGCGTGCCGTTCCCTCAGAGTCTCCCGACTTTATTGTTAAAATGAAAAACAAGCATCTGCTGGGAATAGAACTTACCCGCCTGAATCCTGCAAATGCTTTGGCTCCTGATGCACAGCAGCTCAATCAGATACAACTTCAGGAAGGTATTATTTCAACGGCTAAAGAACTTTTCGAGCATCAGTCTGATCTGAAATTGTTTGTGAAATTTTTATTTGCAGAAGAAAATCCGTTAAATGCTGACAGGGAAATTGCTGTGGCTGCTATTTCCTCAAATCTGGTACGAAAATACATTCAGAGTAAAAATAGAAAAAGCTTTTTTAAAGTATCAATTCGTAAAAATGAACTGCCTGCTGGTATCGAAGAAATATTGATTGTGCATCATCCTAAACTGGAAACGGCCATATGGGAACGAGCCAATAATCTTGGAGTTTCGAATAATGTGGTGGACGATATTCGACATTCCATTTATAAAAAGGACGAAAAACTCAGGCTTTATCAAAAACAACGTCTTAATTATTACTGGTTGTTAATAACCACCGACAGACTCCGAGGAGTAAAAAGTTTTAACCTCCCCAATAAAATTCTGAATCATAACTTTCATTCGCGGTTTCAACATGTTTTTTTGTTTGATTTGATCAAGTCCGAAATATACGAGCTCGTGTAATTCATAAATTCCGCAAGTATTTTTTATTTCCCCCAGATTACGCTAATTGCCGCACATTTTGTTTCACACAAATGGATGAAATTATTCTCTGTGTAAATCCGTGTTATCTGTGGTCTGTTAAATTCCGTTTGCGGAATGGAGGTAATTGGTGAAGATTGTACAAGCACTTGCAAAAATCGGATCAAACAAAACTCCCTTTCGTTCGTAATATTTGCAGACATAAAAGTTGTGCTATGAATCTTTTTGATATTAGAGGAAAAGTTGCCGTTGTAACCGGTGGCTCAGGAACATTGGGCGGGAGTATTTCGAAATACCTGGCTGCAAATGGAGTGAAGGTAGCGGTTATTGGCCGGACACAGGAAAATGTGGATTTGCGTTTGAGCAAAATACAATTGGCTGGCGGCGAAGGAATGGGCCTGGTAGTAAATGTTTTGGATGTTGACGACCTGAAAAACGCAAAAGATACAATTCTTGAAAAATGGGGCAGGATTGATATTTTAGTGAATACCGCAGGTGGAAATTTGCCGGGTGCTACGCTTACCGAGGAGCAAACCGTTTTCGACATGAACATTAAGGATTTTAATAAGGTTACCGATTTAAATTTAAACGGTACGGTTTATCCTTGTTTGGTGTTTGGCGAAGTAATGGGAGAACAAAAAAGCGGAACCATTATTAATATTTCGAGTATGGCAACCATGTCGTCGATTACGCGTGTGCCGGGATACTCTGTGGCAAAATCAGGAGTTGAAATTTTTACCAAATGGCTGGCCATGGAAATGGCCACCAAATTCAGCGAAAAGGTGCGTGTAAATGCCATAGCACCCGGATTTTTTATCAGTACTCAAAACGAAAAAGTATTGCTAAACCCCGACGGTACGTTTACCGAACGCAGCCAAAAAGTAATTGCCAAAACTCCCATGGGCCGGTTTGGCGATATTGCCGAATTAAACGGAACAATTCATTATTTGTGTTCGCAGGCTGCCAGTTTTGTTACCGGCACCATTATACCTGTTGATGGTGGTTTTAGTTCGTTTAGCGGAATTTAGAAATTTTCGTGGTTGTTGAAATTTGGTTTCTATGATAAAATTGACAAAAAGTTGGCGCTGGTTCGGTGAAAAGGATTCCGTTCAGTTGGAGTGGTTAAATAGTAACGGAGTGGAAGAAGTGGTAACAGCATTGCACCATATTCCAAACGGCGAAATCTGGCCGGTTTCTGAAATTAAGAAGGTAAAACAGCGTATTGAAAGTGCAGGGCTTGGCTGGTCGGTAGTGGAAAGTTTACCGGTTACTGAAGCCATAAAAACAGGTAGCGAATTGCGCCAGAAACATATTCAGAATTATAAACTATCGTTAAAGAATTTGGCTGAGTGTGGCATTAAAACGGTGGTTTATAATTTTATGCCGGTGCTGGACTGGGCACGCACAAATCTGGCTTTTCAGTTGTCCGATGGCGGCGAATCGATGCTTTTTGATTATCCTGTTTTTGCTGCTTTTGATATTTATATCCTGAAAAGGCCAGGTGCAAAAGAGGATTACCCAACAGAATTGAGGCAGGAAGCTGAACAATATTTCCTGCAGATGACCACGGATGAAGCAGAGAAGCTAGCGCATAATATTATTGTTGTAACACAGGGATTTATTGATGGAGTAATTGATCCTACCATAGACGATTATAAAAATGAATTTTTACGTCATTTGAATTGTTATCATGAAATTGACGATAAACAGTTGCGTGCAAACCTGGCTTATTTTTTAAATGAAGTAATTCCGGTAGCTGAAGAAGTAGGAATAAATCTTGCCATTCACCCTGACGATCCGCCGTTTCCGGTATTGGGGCTACCACGTATTTTTAGCACAATGAACGATTTAGAGTGGTTACAGAAAACAAATCTGTCAGTTAACAACGGAATTGCCTTTTGTGCCGGTTCGTTTTCTGCACGAAAAGACAATGATGTTGTTGAAATGGCAAGGCGTTTTGCCGATCGTATTCATTTTGTTCATCTTAGAAATACAACAGTATTGGACGATGGCAGTTTCTATGAATCGGGGCATAGTAATGGCGGAGTAAACATGACTCAGCTTGTAAAAGTTTTGCAGGATGAAATGCAGAGGCGAAAGGATTTGGGGCGGAACGACACTCAAATTCCAATGCGTCCCGATCATGGAATTAAGGGAGCCAAAGATGAGGGCCTGACAGCAAATCCCGGATATCCGAAGTTTGGCAGGTTAAAGGGATTAAAAGAGATTGAAAAGATAGAAGAAATGATAATCAGTGGTAGTGTTTAGTCTCAGTATTCAGTGGCAGTTGGCAGTTGCAATGATGTAAACTTTTCCAAAATTTCAAACTTTGGAAAAGGTAGTTTTATTCGGAGTAAAGTTCAGCGTTTAAAGTTCAACGAACTTCCAGTATCCTGCAATCCAAACATCCGGAATCCAGTAATGATACTCAAATAGGCATATGAAAAAATCATGTGCCGACAAATTGCCTGGTACGCAACTCCTCTACCCCCTCGTTTGAGTACAGCGGTAACGAGGGGTTGGTTACAGGTCGTTTGTAACGACATTTCAAGAACATTCTCTTGATAGCCACCTTCGCGTTTCAAAAAACCTTTAGACGAAACAGCTCTGTAACATAGAAAAACACAATTGGCTCGTAAGGGTACAAAATTGTATATTTTAGTTGTTGATAGTCAAAAGCCTTGAAAATGAATGCAAAAGAGAACTCCGCAGGCACGCGAAACCTTCACCGCAACTACATACAAACTTTCGCCTCCCCGCGAACGCTTATAAAAATCCTGAAACTGATTTTCGCATAACTGCGAATAATTCCCTTCAAGCAGGAAGACAGTTTCGCGAGACCGCGAAGATCTGTTTTAAACAAATAACAAACATTCGCGCGCTTGCGGAAATATAAACTCCTGCTTAAACAAACTTTCGCAAAGCCGCGACAAGCTTTCTTAAAAACGTATCGAATAAAAACCAGAATTCACTAATAAATATCATACACCTCTACGCCTCGTTTGAGTACAGCGGTAACGAGGCGTAGATTACACCTTGTTTGTAACCACACTTCATTGCTGATGCAAACTTTTCCCAAAGGTCGAAACTTTGGGAAAGGTAGTTTTATTCACAACTGCGCGGGAAACAATCCGGGCTGCCGGATAAGCCCCTGTAAATGCGGTGGGCTTATCCGGTAGTAAAGAATGTTTGTTCCTTTTTTGTTTATTGATACCCGGTACCAGATAATCCTGAAAACTGCGATGAGACAGAAAACTTCTTATTAGTTAACAATGGCAGCAATTGCCGCACCAAGCAAACTTGAATTTTCTACTTCTACAATTTCGTAGTAACGTTTGTTTTCTCCCGAAAGGAAATCCTGCAGGAAGTTTTCGAACATTGCTCTAAAGTTGTGAAGTTTGTAGAATGTTGTTCCTTCAATGGTCATTAATACCGGTTTTTCGGCCGATTTTGCTTTACCACTTCTTAAAATTACTGCAGCAATGTTCGCCGCAACCAGTTTTGCCGCTCTTTCAATAATGCCATCAATAATTTCTGCCGCAATCAATTTGTCCGATTCATGTGAAAAAACGTCAGGTAGCACATTTTTTGCATCCTCTATTCCATGAACGTATTTGTTAATTTCTTCGGTAGATAATTCGCCCAGGTTATCAAAAGCAGAAGCATCGTTAAAAACACCTTCTTTGGCAGCAACTTTTAGTGCTGTTGTACATAGTCCTCCCAAATAACCACCCGAGAACATTTTTTCGAAAGCATAACGCCCCGGATTTTTTGTGGTATTATCAAAAGCCATGTCAATGTCTGTTCGTGGTGCCTTATCGAAATTACCCGATTCGATATTGATGATTTGGCTGCCTTCCATATCCAGGCCATCGGTTTTTGTAATATTTTTATTGGGCTCTATGTAACTGGTGTTTGTACCGGTACCCAGAATAAAACCGATGTAGGTATCGTATGCTTTTACAGCTCGTGCTGCTTTACCGGCCAATAAGGTTGAAACGGTGTCGTTCATTAAAACCAGCTGTTTGTCCGGAGTTCCCAAGGTACTCAAAAGTTCATGTCCCACCATTGTTCCGATAACTTCAGGCGCTTTAACTTCCTTGCTCCATTCCAAAAGTTTACCATCTTTGTTTGGGAAGATTTCAACCGGATACGAAAAGCAAAAACCAACTTTTTCGGAAACTGATTTATAATCTTTTAGGTAATTGGCAAACGTGTTGAAGAATTCTGTTTTCGATAACTCTTTTTCAACGCCGGGCATTTTTGCTTTTTGAATGTTTTCGGTAACCAGTTTCAGGTTATCGTCGAAATAAACTTTTGCGGCACGAAAATTTGTTCCTCCTGCATCAATGGCAATTACAGGTTCGTTGGCTTTTACTTCACCATCAGCCTCAATATAAGTGGGCAGCATCAGGAGTGAGCTCTCTTTTCCGGTTAAACCCTTCTCCATATCCGATAAAAATGTGCTGACCAATTCTTTGATATTAATGTCTTCAGCGGTCATTTTGTGCGACTTTAAAAAGTCAGTAGCTTTTGTCATTTTTTGAAAGTGTTAATGGTTTTCAATTAATTTACCTTTATATTTTGTTATAAAGCATTCTCAATTTTAAAAACCCAGGCATACTCGCTCGGATTTGTATTCGGTGAAAGATGAGGCGCTGTAATTTTGATCTTTTTCCCCGATTTCTTATAATTTATTTTTCCTGAATATCCCAGTAACGTAACGTTTGACGCTTTTTTTATTCCACTTATTTCAACGGGCGAATCGGGATATTTTGTACAGTGCACGTATAAATCTTTGCCTTTCCTGGTAAAATAGACGTTGTCCGTTTTATTCTCTTTGGCATCCTCCCACTTTCTGGTTTCGTATATAGCCTCACCGTTTATTTGCAGCCACTCGCCAATGTCGTACAAACGTTGTTGCTGAATAGCCGGTATACGTCCGTCGGCAGTGGGACCAACATCAAGCAGAAGATTTCCTCCACTTGCAACCTTATTGATTAGTAAATGGATCAAGGCTTCCGAAGTCATATAATTGTCGGGAGTTTCCATTTGGTTATAACCAAACGAGGTGCCAATTCCACGACATTCTTCCCAGGCACGTTTTACCTCTCCAACACCTTCCTGTTCGTGTACCAGATCGTATTCCGTTGTATAATAACCCCCATGTTTGCTCCGTGTTTCTTTTCCCCAGCGATCGTTTATACAAATGCTGTTTTTTACCGGAGAATCATTGTAAAGCCAGGCTAAAAATTCGGTGCTTTTCCACTTTTCACTGGGGTGATCCCATTCTCCATCTGTCCATAAAATATCCGGTTCGTAGCTTGTCACGAGGTCTTTCATTTGCGGGATCATGTGGTCATCCACATATTTTTCAATGTTGTTGTGGTAAAGTGGGTTGTACCATTCGTAAAGCGAATAATAAAATCCCATGTGCAGGCCTGCGTCTTTTACTGCTGTGGTTAAATCGCCACAAATATCGCGATGCGGCCCCACATCAACACTGTTCCAGTTCCAGCTTTGTTCGCTGGGCCAGAGAGTGTAACCTTCGTGATGTTTTGATGTTAATACCACATATTTGGCTCCGGCCCGTTTAAACAGTTCTGCCCACTGTTCAGGATCCCAGTGTTGTGCTTTAAACATGGGGGCAAAATCCTGGTACTTAAAATCTTCGCCATACATTTTATTGTGGTATTCACGAAAAAGTTTGCCGGCTTTGCTGTTGTCGTTAATGCGACTCCAGTACCATTCGGAGTATTTGGCATAAACACCAATATCAGCATTGGCCGGTGCCCAGGCCGGAACGGCATAAAGTCCCCAGTGAATGAAAATCCCAAATTTCACATCTTCGAACCATTGTGGAATGGGGCGGCTGTCAATTGATTCCCAGTTGTCTTTGTAGCGTTGAGAAAACGCAATCTGTGTGGTTAATACAACAATAAGTACCACTAAAATCTTTCTCATTTTAATCGGTTTAGGTATTTATACTAATTTTGGTCAGAATCACAGTTTGCAGAACCCTTCGAAACTGCGCCTGACCGTTACAAACTTACATTATTTTCCGTTAAATTCTTTAATCGCTTCCAACATTGCAACAATATTTTCAACCGGCACATTTGCCTGTATATTGTGAACTGCATTAAAAACAAAACCCCCGTTTTTAGAGAATATTTCGCAGGTTCGTAATACTTGTTCGCGCACGTCTTCCGGTGTGCCGAACGGAAGGACATGTTGTGTGTCTACACCACCTCCCCAGAATACGAGGTCTTTCCCGTATTTCACTTTTAGCTTTTTCGGATCCATACCGGCCGCATTAATTTGTACCGGGTTGATAATATCGAAACCGGCACGGATAAAATTATCCATAAAACCTTCAACTGCACCACACGAGTGTTTAAAGGTTTTCCACTGCGTATTTTCGTGTATCCAGTTGTTTACTTTTTGGTAGTAGGGCAGCCACATATCATCAAACTGTTCGGCCGAACAAAAAGTAGAATCCTGGGTGCCAAAGTCGGTACCACAAACAAAAACAGCATTAACTTTATTGCCTACAACAGAAAAAATGCGTTTGAGGTTTTCAATGGCTATATCCGTCTGTCGGTCAAAAATGGTTTTAATTAAGTCGGGGCGTATGGCTGTGCTCATGTACCACTCGGCAACATCACGAATTCCCTTTGGATTTTTCAGATTTAGGCCCGGGACCAGTGCGATATCGCCCAGAGCAGTTCCTCCAAATGCAGCCACAACTGCTTTCCCCGAGAAATAGGCTTTGTCAACTTCTGTGCGCCAGTGTTCCAGGTCGGCTTCACTAATCAATCCAAATTCTTCTAAATTATCTTCGGCTTTTATCTCTTCCTCAATCAGCGGTTCCTGGCGTATTATTGCATCGAAAAAATAACTGGCTTTAGGCATTTTTGCACAGGCCGGAACCGAAGTATCGCCTTCCGGATAAATCAGCAAATCACCATTTTCATCTTTGGTGGTATTAAAATCGCGAGGTACCATCACACGTTGTCCCCACGGAGTTTTCCACTCTTTATACGGAGCGTGGTTGTAAAATCCAAACATGCTGTTTTTTCCCCAGACACCAATTACATCAATACCTATTGAGTCGATAAGTTCCCAACCGACTTCGCCCAACATTTGAAATGGTTCGATTACCCGTATAGGTTTACGTTGCAAGCCAAAATGACGCCTCAATTTTGAAATAGTTTGTACATGAATGCCGGTTACCGCTGTAGACCCAAAATCCATTACAACCCGATCGGGTTGCTTGTGGTTAACGGTTTTTAAAAATTGATCACGTGAACTCATGATTGTTATTTATTATTTGTTAGTTATTTCTTCCAAATCGTTATGGTATTCAATTCAGAATCGGGATTTTCGAATGGTCCCGGGATAGGATTTCTTTTACTTTTTTTGTTGCCAAAATAATCTTCTTCGATGCTAAAAGGAGTACCATCCGGATTTTCAAACGGCAACTTTGGTATAGCCACCATTCCGAGTATCTCTGTATCAATCATTTTGTTTTTCATTGTTAAGATTTCTTTCGCAAAATTCATAATCAAATAAACACCATCCTTTTTTTCTTCAATCTGTACTTCAGGATTGTACTTTAATTTTAGCTGTGTGGTTTCGTTTTTAAAAGCCCGGGCATCATTCAGGTAAACATTTCCGTTTACGAACATGGGTAATTGCGCATTCTCATAAATTCCCAGCCCCGATTTGGTATTGTCGGTTTCTTTTGCCCCTCCCACAAAGATGTTATTGAAATAGCGATTGTCGCCGCATTGGGTTTGAGCCAGTCCACCCATTTCGGTGGCATGTGGTAGTTGAAATGGTGTGTATCGTTTTTGTGGTATTAGCTGAATATTTCCGGCTATAAGGTTGTGAACATATGCACCACCTTCCGACCAGTCGCGGATAGAAAGTTCTGACAATAGAATATTGTTCTCGATGAGGAACGGCCCGTGGTTTACCTCAACAAAAATATCGTCGGTTGTATTGTTGTAAAAAAGGTTTCCGGAAACCCGGGGTCCCTGCGCCATCCAGTCGAGCCAAAGTCCGCGTCCGCAGTTTTTAATGCGGTTATTTTTAATAAGCATATCAATGGATGCATGGATTTTTATGCCACCCATTTCTGCCCCGGTCCACATTCGTTTTGTCCAGATATTGTAAATGTCGTTATTCTCAATCCGGCTAAAAACGCCGCCCATACTTCCGCAAACTCCGGTTTGTTCGCAATCGGAAATTATGTTGTTTCGAACAACGTGCGATCCTATGTTTTCTTTGCTCCAGCCACGTGCCAGTGCCCGTTTTATGGTTTCAACATAACCTTCTGCCGAATTCTCAGAAGTATTGTCGAATTCATCGCCGTGTTTACCAAGTGTTATTCCGGAGCATTTTGAGTTCCGGACAATATTGTTCTCAATGATCCATCCTTTGCTCCAGTTGGTTCCAATGAGTCCAATTTGTTCAGCCGTTGGAGGAGCCCACTGTGTAGCGGCGTCGCTCATAATAAACCCACTGACTGTAACGTAATTGATGTTATTTTTATCCGGATAAAAACAGGTTTTGCGAACGTTTATTTCCACCAATTCATCGTTGGGATTTGCGCCCTGAAAATTGGCATAGATATATGTATTTTTTTCGTCGCTTTCGCAATACCAGGTATAGGTTGAACCTTCAGGATCGAAATTGTCTTTTACGGCTTTGGGGTGTAAAACCTTTTGAAGGATTTCCATTTCCCAGAGCGATTTCCCGTTCAGGTAAACCTCGCCGGTATGATGTGGCCGGCCTTTGTCGTTGAACCAGTCGCCAGCAACCAAATCTTTGTAGGGATTGTAATCGCCAAACATTGTATTCGAAATTGTGGCTTTCCATACCGATCCTTTAATATTTTCCCAGTTTTTAATTTGCTCCGATCCTTTTATTTCCACTTTTTCGCCTTCTGCTGCGCGATAAATAATTCGTTCCGAATCGGAAAGTCCACCTCGCGGAGGATTAATTCTTTCGCGATAAACACCTTCGTGTACTGTGATTATGTCGCCCGGTTGAGCAGTTTTGGCTGCCTTTTGTATGGTTAAAAAGGGAGCATTGGTAGTTCCTGTATTCGTGTCGGCACCTGTTTTTGCAACATGGTACTCTTTGGCTGAGGTAATTATGAAGAGGATCAAAAAAAGAAAGGATAGTTGTAATTTCATACTATTTAGGTTTAGTTATTAAAATGAACCCGGGGCCATTAATATCCCGGTCAAAATTTCATTCGATCACATCTGCTTATTCTACAAATAACTTAGTAATAGTTCGGTCTGTATTTTGTGAAATATATTTAAAATTTGATTCAGACCCTTAAAATAATAATTAAGCACTTACATCCAGCTTTTTTCCGAAATTTCGGTGTGGTACAACAGGTAATTGTAAATCTGTTTTGCCAGCTTGTCGTTAATGTATGGTATACGCAACGAACCTGAAGCATTCATTAGTTTTAAACTGGCCAGTGACCTGCGTTTTTGAAAAAAGGTTTGTTTAAATTCTACCGACTGGATTTTGAATAACTCCATCTGTTTCCAGTTGTGAGAAATGGCACCAGATGAAATTCTGATCTGTTCATTATTTATGTTGAAATAGCTTTTTCGCAGGATTAAAAAACTGTAGCCGGAAGTTGCCAGAAGCCAGAGGCAGGCTGCTAACCAGAACAACCATTCGGGATATAAAAACGGAGTTGCCAAAAATACGGGGAGCCATCCCATAAAAATCCAGAGTCGCCTGAAGTAATAAGGATTTGTGTATATTCTTGCGGATTCTGAAAGTTTGTCTTCGCCAAACAAATCGTTTTTCAGCAATTCCAGGTGTTCAGTCAAACAACCCGGCGCATCAACCAGCTGCACTTTTTTGTTTTGCCCGCTCACTGCCTGTTTAAAAACAAGTGTATAAATACCAAATTGCTTTTTTATCGGACCGGTTTCCCAGTTTAATTCCTGAATTTTTGTGTGTGGCAGAACCACATTTCGTTTGTTAATGATACCTGCCTCAATGCGGTACGCATTTTCTTTTCTCATTAACCTGAACTCGAAATATTTTATCAATGTTCTAAGCAGCGAAATTAAAACGGAGACCAGCAAAAAAAATAGTGCAAGAAAAACGATCAGGGCCAGGCTCGAGTTCGACATGTAATTCACAAATTCGCCGGAATACTCAACGGCTTTATCCTTAAAAATTTCCTGAACCTGGTTAAAAATCTGGTACCCGAATGCTAGAATAATTAGCCCCGTTCGCAAATGGTTTTGGCTGATTCCGATTTTTAATAAATTAAGTGGCTCCAATTTTAAAATAAGTTTTTCGGTAATGGAAGTTATTTCGGTTTCTATATTTTCTTCAGCCTCTGAATTTACTACATTGTTGCTTAATAAATCGTGCAAGGCATTGGCGAAAGATTTTTCGAGTGCATGTATTTTTAACTCCTTTCCAACTGTTCCGGCTGTGTCGATTTCGAGTGCAACCACATCTAAAAACTGTTGAATAAGATTTTGTTTGGTATTTACACTTTGAATTCGCTCCAGAGGAATGGTGAGCACTTCTTTTCGCAGGTAACCTTTTTTAAGTATGAATTCGCCATCTTTCACATAAAAATAAAAGTTGAGGTAATACAAAACAGAATGGGCAATAAAAAGTAAAAAAATCACCATTCCGGCTATTGGAAGTATGGCTTTGTGTTCGAAAATATTTTTCTGAATTACAAGCAATGCTATAAGTGCCCAAAACATTCGGACGGCTTGCCGAACAGTTTGCAGGAAAATAAACACCAGTCCTTTTATCGATTGTCGTGTGGGTGCGCTTAGATCCATTTTATTCATGCTCACTAATTTTTTCCGACAAAAATGCTTTTAGGTTTTTAGCTATATCTTCGGGCAGACCTTGTATTGAAAGATCGCTTGCAGTTCCTCCGGCTGTATAAAGTTTTAACGACGAGAGCATAAATAGTTTTGCCAGAACTCCCTGGTTTACTTCCACATGCTGAATGCGGTTAAACGGAACCGTTGTTAACTTGTATGTTACTAGTCCTCGTTGAAATGAAATGTCATTTTCGCGTACCAAATAACCTTTTCGCGGAAATGCAACAATGGTAATTACCACTGTGTAAATTATAAAAAAGGCAAGAACTGAAAAGATAGTTGTAATCACAGCTTTTGGAACGTTTTCATCAGACAAAAACAGAAAGGAAATAAAAGCTCCAATCAACAAAAGAAAAAAAACACTCATCCGGATAAGTGTGATTTTCAAATATTTTTTGTCAAGTGGATTAAAGGTTTTTGTTTCAATTTCAGGTAATTCCTCGGGAAGTAATATTGAGTTGGTAAAGTTTTTCATTTTTTACAGAACAAATTTTGGTATTTAACGATGATGAATCCAAAAATATGCTTTTTAATCAGAAAACCGATCAAACAAATTTATTAGTTTTACTCACTATCCTATTAAGTTAATTACGACAATGTTGAAATATTTATCCCGATTGCTTTTGTGTTTCCTGGCTTTTCAATCGTGTACAAGTTCCCGCGAGAATATTGTTGAACCTTTTTTTACTGAACTGGAGAGCCATACAAATGGCAGCTTGCGGGGATTGCATGTGGTGAACGAAAATGTAATCTGGGCAAGCGGTTCGGGAGGAACTGTTCTGCTTTCGAACGATGGTGGCGAAACGTGGGATGTGAATTCAATTACGGGAGCAGAAGCAAATGATTTCAGAAGTATTTACGCGTGGAATGAAAACACGGCTATGGTTTTTGGTGTGTCAGGTCCCGAGTTTGCCTACAGAACCAATGATGGTGGTAAATCGTGGGAAGTTGTTTTTCAAGATACTACAGCAGGTTTATTTTTTAATTCGCTGAAGTTTGTTGATACAAAGAATGGTCTTGCAGTAAGCGATCCGATAGATGGAAAGTTTTTTGTTTTACGCACTGAAAATGGCGGAGATACCTGGGAGTGGATTGCGGATTTCCCGGATGTTGAAGAAGGCGAAGCCAACTTTGCCGCATCGAATACCTGTATTGAATATTTACCATCGGGAAAAGCCTGGATTGCCAGTGGCGGAAAAGCGGCGCGTGTTTTTTATTCCAGTGATTTTGGGAAAACATGGGAAGTTGCCAAAACACCTATGATCCGTGGATTGTCATCTTCCGGAATATTTTCTGTATCATTTAAAAACGATCGCGAAGGAATTATTGTTGGCGGTATTTACGACCAGCCTGAAGTAAATACAAATATTGCTGCATATACGGTTGATGGTGGTAAAAACTGGTTGCCGGCCGTAACCATGCCCAAAGAATATCGTTCGTGTGCACAATACGTCGGTTCCGGCCGCGATAAGTTTGTGTTTGCAATTGGAAAGACCGGCTCCGATTTTTCACACGACAACGGAATGAACTGGCAATTTTTAGGAGAAGAAGGATTTTATACTTTCCGGGCTGTTCCCGGTAAATTATCCGGTTTTGCAGCAGGAGCGAATGGGAAAATTGCAAAAGTAGAGTTCGAAATAAAGTAAAGGTGTAGGTGGAGAAAGTCGTTCCTGCGTCTTACTATTAAGTAGCAATCTAAAATTGGATGTATGAAAAGGGTAGCGGTTATCGGTTTTGGTTTTATGGGAATTACACATAGCCAGAATATTTTGAAAAACAGAGATCTGGAGTTGGCAGCAATTGTTGAGAAGGATGAGGCCTCCGTTGTCCGTAAAATTGACGATCCGGAAGGAAATATTTCAACCGGTGAAACCGATGTGAATGCATTAAAAAAAGTGCCGGTTTATACTTCGCTGAAGACCTGTTTAGAAAAGGAAACACTGGATGCTGTGCATATTTGTGTACATACCAACCTGCATTACGCAGTGGTAAAAGAGGCACTTGAAAGTGGTCTTCACGTTCTGGTTGAAAAGCCTTTTCTACTGGATGTTGAAAAAGGGGAGGAGTTGATCCGATTGGCACAGGAAAAGAACCTGATTTTAATGGTGGCACATGTGGTTCGGTTTATGTCGCCGTATAAAAAATTGTATGAAATAATTCATTCAGAAACTTACGGGAAGTTGAAGTTTATTTCGCTAAGCCGTTTTTCAGGACTTCCGCTTTGGGGCCAATGGAAAGACAAACAAAAGGATTTTGGCAGCAGTGGCGGTGCACTTTTCGATTTGATTATTCACGACATTGATTTTGCTGCGTTTGTTTTTGGTAAAGCTCCCGATAAAATTGAAAGTAAAGTGTTGCCGGGCAAATTGAGTAAACACGATTATTTAAATGCAAACTGGAAATATCATTCAAAAAATGTTGACGTTAAAATAGAGGGTGGAAATATCTTTCATTCAAATTTTCCGTTTGAGGCCGGCTACAAAGCTGTGTTTGAAAAGGCAACGGTAAGTTTCTCAACCAACGATGCCGATTTGATATATATTGATAGCGATACGGAGCGTGTTTCCATCGATGCGAACGATTTGGGAGATGGTTATTTTAACGAAATTGCCTTGTTTGCCGAGAGTATTAAAACCGAAAACCTGCCTGAAAAGTACAGCCCCAAAACTGCTTTGGATACCATAAAATTATGCTACCGTCATTTGGAAACACAAGAACCAGTTCGTTAATTACAGCTATTTATACAAAGTGAAATGCGCTCAAATCGTTTAAAAAATTTAATTTTAATATGCAGCCGGGTGATTGGTTTAATCCTGCTTGTCCTTTTTATTTCGTTGGGTAAAACCAGAGCTCAAAACGACGACCTGCCAGGAGAAAAGGTAACTACATTATTCTCAACAATGAATGGGTTACACTTTCACCCTAAGCCGCTTAATATCAAATTCTCTAACGTAATTTACGATCAGTTGATCCGGAAGATCGACCCGGGAGGGTTGATTTTAACACAGGAGGAAATTGTGGGAATTGCTTTTTATAAAGACTCGCTCTGTTCTTCGAACGAAAAGCTCCTTACTGCTTTTGTCGATTTGCTTTCGAATGTTTATGCGCGGCAGTTGGTAACGGCAAAAAATTTAATTGATACTTGTTGCCGGGTTGGATTTAATTTTCACGTCCCCGATTCCATGCTCTTTCAGGATGATCAGACTCGCACACTGCCAAACAATGTATTGGAATTGCAGGAAAGGTGGCGAAAATATTTAAAATATGAGATACTGGATGGATTGGTAATGAGCCAACCCGACAGCGTGTTATCGAATATAAGTGCAGTAGATAGTTTGTTAGACCGCGATGATGCGATCACAATGAAAATTCAGCAACGTGAAAAACGGCGCATTCAGTTTCTTGAAGGATACGAAGGTGGAGTCCCGGGGTTTATCCTTGAATCGTTCTTGCAGACAATAACTTCGTGTTATGATCCGCATTCAGTTTATTTCACAAAGCACGACAAAGAAGATTTTGAGTCTTCATTGTCAAAAGAAAACTATGCATTTGGATTCTCACTCGATCAAAATCTGAAAAAGGAGGTGATAATAAAAGAGATTGCTCCATCGAGCCCGGCCTGGCTGTCAAAAGAGTTGGAAGAGGGAGATGTTTTAGTAAACGTTAAGATGGGCGATCAGGAATTGGAACTGGCCTTTTCGGATATGGAAGAAGTTGATCGTTTATTTGCGATCTCAAAAGAGAATAAAGTTGAACTTGCCGTAAAAAAACCGGATGGTGAAGTTAGAAATATAATCTTATTTAAGGGGAAGCTTGATACCAGGGAGAGTATGAGTTACAGTTGTATGTTAAACGGTACTCGCAAGGTTGGTTATATTTCCTTTTCGCAGTTTTACACTGAATTTGGACCGATGGGAATAAATGGCTGTTCCACCGATTTTTTACGCGACCTTGTTAAACTCGAGGAAGATGGAATGGAAGGGCTTGTTCTTGATTTGCGCAACAATCCGGGAGGATCGGAGTATGAAGCAATGAAAATTGCAGGCTATTTATTGGGAAGCGGGGAATTGGCTATTCGTGTAAATAAAGATGGAACTCAGGCTGTAATTGAAAATCAGGAGGCCGAAAAATGGTTCTCAGGACCGGTTGTTGTTTTGGTAAATGGGGGAAGTGCTTCTGCATCCGAACTTTTAGCTGCTGCCTTACAGGATTATAATCGCGCCGTTGTGCTCGGAACAAACACTTTTGGAAAAGCGAGTGCACAAAATGTTTTACCTGTTGGCAGAAAGCTGTCCCTGTCGTATAAATTAAGCAACAGAAATTCGAACGAATACGGATTTGTGAAAATTACTACTGCCAAACTAAACCGGATCTCCGGGGACAGTTATCAAAATGCCGGTATTACACCTGATGTTTGGGTACCTGATGGATATTCATCATTTATTTCAACTGAAAAAGACATGCCTTTTGCTTTGCCAAAAGACACGATCATTCCCGAGTTTTCTTTTAATCCGTTAACAGCTTTGCCGATTGACTCACTGCGGAAGTTGAGTCTTGAAAGACAAAGTAAAAGTTCTGTTATTCAAGAACTGGTGGTGCTTGAGCAACGTTTTTTACACTATAAAAAGCAAAAATCGTTAAGCCTTATGCTTCAGGATTTTGTAGAGATGAGTTTAATCCGGAACAAACTGGCCAATCAGTACAAGGAAAAGCAGCAGATGGATGACCAGCCCTATCAAATGGTAAACAGTAATTACGATCTTGAAAAATACGCAGATGATATTGTTTGGCAGAAAGTTGACAAACGATTTAAAAATTTCCTTTCAAAAGATGCTACCGTATGCGAAGGCTATCGCGTGGTAGAAGATCTGTTAAAATGAATTGAAAAAAAATTAGCGGTTGTCTATTCTTTCCGGATTTAAATCGTGGTTTTGCATGCGAAACCAGGCCATCTCCTCGTATTTAGTGCCGGGTTTTCCGTAGTTGCTAAACGGATCGATGCTGAGCCCGCCACGCGGCAAAAATTTTCCCCAAACCTCGATGTATTTCGGATTCATTAACTGAATCAAATCCTTCATGATAATATTGATGCAGTCTTCGTGAAAAGCACCGTGGTTGCGAAAACTAAACAGGTATAATTTCAAACTTTTACTTTCCACCAGTTTTTCATCGGGAATATAACTCAGGTAAATCGTAGCAAAATCAGGTTGCCCGGTTATGGGGCACAAACTGGTAAACTCGGGGCAGTTAAATTTTACCCAGTAATCATTTTCGGGGTGTTTATTGTCAAACGATTCCAAAACGTCGGGTTGATAATCGAAAAGATAATTGGTTTCCTGTCCCAGGTTTTTTAATTCGCTCATTGTTTTTGTGCTAAATAATTTTCTAATCCTTTGTTACGTAATCCGCATGCCGGGCATTCGCCACAACCCGCGCCTTTTATTCCATTGTAGCAGGTAACAGTCTGGTTCCTTACAATTTCAAATACGCCCAGCTCATCGGCAAGTTGCCAAAT
The DNA here is from genome assembly GCA_026671195.1 of Draconibacterium aestuarii. GTDB lineage: Bacteria > Bacteroidota > Bacteroidia > Bacteroidales > Prolixibacteraceae > Draconibacterium > Draconibacterium aestuarii. Next base: position 495,698 of record JAPOHD010000027.1, read on the forward strand.
CTGGGTTTTATTTTTCCACATCAAGGGTGTATAAATTTTATAATCAAATTCCATCGACAGGTTCAGCGTTTGATTCAGCGAAACAATAAAATCGTTCCTGCAATCGGGATAACCACTAAAATCGGCTTCGCCCACACCTGTCACCAAATTGTTGATCTGGTGTTCTTTTGCAAAAATAGCTGCATAGGTAAGAAAAAGCATATTCCGGCCTTCCACCAGGGTGTTGGGCGGGCGTTCATCGGGCTTTTCTTTCTCCACTTCAATACCCGATGAGGTAAGTGCATTTGCCGTTAATTGCGACAAAAGATCCATTTTAAAAACGTGGAGCGGAACACCAGCATTCTGCGAAATGTGCCGGGCAGCCTCCAGTTCAATTTTGTGGCGCTGGCCATAGTCAAAAGCAATTGCACTCACTTCTTCAAAATTCGCTTTTGCCCAGAAAAGACAGGTTGTTGAATCTTGCCCCCCGGAAAAAACAACCAATGCTTTGTTACTTTGCATTCTCGATCTGTTTTAAACGAAATGGATTGTACGAAACGGCGTAATCGAAAGTGTCAATTCCCTCAATCTTCTTGACTCTTTTAACTGTCCAGATGGTGAGTGGGAGTACGGCAATCTCGTATACTGTTTTAATTATTGCCTGCGTAACAATCATTCCAAGAATTACTTTGATCGGAAAAACTCCTGCAAAAGCAATCGTTATGAAAATCATGGAATCGGCGCCTTCGCCAACCAGCGTGGATACAATCGCACGAATGGAGAAACCTTTCCCTTTGGTAAGTACCTTAAATTTGCTCATTACAAAAGCATTTAAAAACGAACCTAAAAGATAAGCCAGCATACTTGCGGCGACAATTCGTGGGGTGCTTCCCAAAACAGTTGCAAATGCCTCCTGGTTTTGCCAGAAAGGAGCGGCTGTTACTGAAATGGCCAGTGTAAAAAACAGCACAGCCAGTACATTTACTCCAAACCCGGCCCAGATAATAAGGCGGGTTTTCTGATAGCCCCAAACTTCAACCAATACATCGTTAATAATGTAGGCCAACGGAAAAATAAGAACTCCGGCCGGTGCCGACCAGGGGCCAATCATCATAATTTTTGAGGCAAGGATGTTGGAAAGTAGAAGACAGGTTGCGAATAAGATACCTGTCAGCATAAACAATACAGAAACTTTGTTTTTCATCTTCTTGTTTTTTACGTGGTTATCAAGAACACGTGGTTAATAATTGCCGCAAAGATATAAAAATACAGAATAACTAAAAATAGGTCTGTTTGTTGTGTGAGTTTTTGCTTAAATGTCATGTTGTCAGTGGTATCAACTGGAATGACTGGAGGGAGGAACCGAAATAAACAATAGCACAGAAGCAATAAACAGGCGTTTAAGACAGGTGTATTTAGTCTCAATAATTACTGTACTTTTGTACTTCAATTATCAGCACAATTTTTATGAATAGAAAAGGCACAGGAGCAGTAAAAGGGAAAGAAAAAAATCCGTCGGAAAATAAAAAGGGAGCCTCTTTTCAGGTAAAAGAGAATACGTTTCTTATGGAGTTTTTAATGGCGCAAATGCCCGGTAAAAGCCGAAGTAAGATTAAATTGTTGCTGGGTAGAAAACAGGTGCTGGTTGATGGTAAACCAATTTCTCAGTTTAACCATGCTCTGACTCCCGGCCAGAAGGTTGAAATCAGTAAAGGAATGCAGGAAACGTATCGTGCAGTAAAGCAGGCCCGCGAATTATCGATTGTTTATGAAGATGCTGAACTCATTGTAATTGAAAAGCCGGCAGGATTACTTTCTATCGGTACCGAAAAAGAAAAACGCGCAACAGCTTACAGTCTGCTAAGCGATTACGTAAAACAACAAGATCCTGAAAATAAAATATTTGTGGTTCATCGACTCGATCGCGAAACATCGGGTTTAATGATGTTTGCCAAAAGTGAGGAAATAAAATACCATCTTCAGGAGTTATGGGTCAATACGGTAATTGAACGAACTTATATTGCGGTGGTTGAAGGCTATGTAAAAGAGGATGAAGGAGTGATTTCTTCGTATCTAGTTGAAGGGAAAACTTTCGTAGTGCATTCGTCGCAGAATCCTAAAGCAGGAAAGAAGGCAGTTACCAACTTTAAAACGTTGCAGCGAAAAAGAGGTTATTCGTTGTTAAAAGTGAATCTGGATACAGGTCGTAAAAACCAGATACGTGTACACATGCAAGATATTGGACACAGTATTATTGGCGATAAAAAATACGGAGCCACAGTAAGTCCCATAAAACGGTTGGGGTTACATGCGCAACAACTCTCTTTTGCTCACCCGCTTTCGGGGAAAAAAATATTCTTCGAATCGAAAATTCCGGAAGAGTTTTTGAGACTGTTCAAATAGATACCCTTCTCACATCTTTAGTTTTTTACCAGTTTATAAGCTTTCACCTGGTTTTTGAAAAACGTTGGAATATAAAGAATCTGGTTGTCGATGCAGAAGTCAATATCGGCCGCATTTTCTTCCTGGGCTTTAGTGTCCAGTAGTTGCTTTATTTCTCCATTTTCCGATACATAACTAACGGAACCTTGCCAGTCAGAGGTAATATAGTCGCCATTGCCAACCGAAGCGATTCCGTCACCGTGCCCCATGTTTTCGGTAATAATTCTGGGTTTCATTGTGCCCCACGGAATTTCTTTAAACTGACTACTTCCGCTGGTTATTATAAGCATTCTGTCCTTTTCCCAGAACAGACCGTTAAACCGTTCGTCTGCTTCACCCTGCAAAATGGGTTCTAACCGGCCATTGTTTAATTGGTAAATTATGCTGGTGCCCGAGGAGGAAACATAAACAGTTCCGTCGTCGGCAACGGTAATGTCATTAAGTTGAGGTGTTCCTTCCAGTTCAATTTTATTTATAATTTCACCCGATTCAATGTCGGCTTCCACCAAAGTGTTTATATCGGCAATAAATAATGAATTGCCACTTATACCCATGCCTTTGGGACCATTTAATCCCTCTATCCATTTCAAGTCCAGGATTTTTCCCGATCGATCCATTTTTGAAATAAATCCATTACCATCCAGTTCCCAGGGATTTTCGTTCACACACGAAACATAAAGAAGGTTGCGCTCATGATCAATCAAAACGGACTCAGGAGTTTTGAGGCTGGTATCCGATTCCCAAACTATTTCAAGTTTATAGACCGATGCTTTTTCCTGCAGGCTTTCCGGTTTCTTTTTAGATGGTGTATTGCACGAAACAAATCCGGGTAACAGTATGAGTAAAGAAAGAAGTGTTTTCATAGTGAGCATTTAAATTGGTTGTATATGAAACGTTAAAATACAATAACTGTTTAGTGTTTCACATAGAAATTCAGTAAAGTTTCTCTGAGTATATATTTTTTATCCTTATTGTTCGACTAATTATAAAAAGATTCCTCTCCGTCAGCAGACGAATTAGGAATGACTGGTTTTAGAAGGGTTTCTAAATATTTCCTGTTAAGCCTTAAATGTACGACAAAAAAGAGCCGGCTTTATTTTTAAAGCCGGCTCATATTAATGTTTTGTTGCAATTTTCCGAATTATAATTCTAACTCCCAACCCGCTCTGGGTTTACGTTTTATTAAGTTTTGTGCGTATTCGTACGCATCAATAACTTCGTACTCAGAGTTATAACGGGGAGATGGTCGGTTGGTATCGAGTTTTATTGATTTCGCAACCCTGATTTGTTCTCCGGGTTTAATGTTGGTAAATTTCATATTCTCGCCATCCCAACGTAATACACGTTGTAGCCCGGCAAGGCGTGAGGCCACGGTTCCCATTACCACCACTTCGTTAAATGGTCCTGCATAACCAAAATGCGATTTTGGTTTAACTCTGGTCGCAGCATCTTCCTTGCATGCCCTTATCCAGTCTTTCTCGTGACCATCAATACCACCTTCTACTAGTCTTTCGCTAATATTTGGTTTATAGTCTTTAAATTCTTTGGTGGGTAAACGTTTGGCATTTTTAGCGTAACATCCACACATAATTTTTCCTTTTGTACCGACAAATAGGACACCACCATCATTATCACCCATTTTTTCGCCATCCTCTAATTCTTCAGGGCGATCTGGCATTAAACCACCATCGTACCAGGTAATTTTAACTTCTGGCATATCCACATTTTTGTACTTTTCGCGTGCCGGAAAATAATAGGTAACTTTTTCTGACTCAGGAGGGGATTCCAATGTCCATTTCGACGAACTCGCTTCAATTCCATTAGGGTACTGAAGACGTAAACTGCGCATGATAACATCAAAAATATGACAAGCCATATCACCAAGAGCACCTGTTCCAAAATCAAACCAACCGCGCCAGCTCCATGGATGATACATTGGAGAATAGGGTCTTACCGGGGCAGGTCCCAACCATGAATCCCAATCCAATTGCTTTGGTTTGGCCGGCGTTTCATCCGGACGGCTTAAAGATTGTGGCCAAATGGGCCGGTTGGTCCAGGCATGAACTTCTTTTACCTCGCCAATATCGCCGTTCCAAATACTTTCGCATACCCAGTAGGTATCGTCGCCAGATGCTCCCTGGTTTCCCATTTGAGTAGCTACATTGTATTTTTCTGCAGCCTGTGTAAGTATTCTTGATTCATATACTGAGTGGGTAAGTGGTTTCTGACAGTAAACATGTTTCCCCAGTTTCATAGCATCGAGGGTAACATTGGCATGTGTATGGTCAGGAGTAGCAATGATTACCGCATCAATTTGATTGCCTATTTCGGAGAACATTTTTTTGTAGTCCTGATATTGATAGGGAACTGTTTTGTCAGGAAATTCTTCTCTAAAAGAAGTAATTCTTTTATCCATTCGATCTAAATCAACATCACAAACTGCTACAATGTTTTCATCCATGCAGTTTTTCATATTGCCCCAGCCCATGCCAATTCCTACAACGGCAATATTTAGTTTTCCTTCAGGCCACTTTTTTTCTTCCTGTTCTTGTTTTTCTTCAGCACATCCGGTTGACAGTAAAGTTGGAACTGCAACTGCTGTGGCAACTAATGCTGAAGTTTTTATAAAATCACGTCGGGGAACTTGTTTCTCTTTTTCCATTTTTATTTTTAGTTGTTTTAAGTTAATACTCTAAAATTAGTATCCGATATTCTGAATTAAATTTGGATTTCGTTGAATCTCATTTTCCGAGATGGGAAAAAGTAAATGTTTCTTTTCAATGGTTTTTCCCCAGATTGTGGTATGTCCAATTGCATCAACAAAAGTTATTTCACCTTTAGTTTCTTCCGAGGTAACCGGAAATTTGCGCGTACGTTGTATATCGGACCATATTTTATACTCAAGAGGAAATTCGCGTAATCGTTCTTTCCAAATCTCCTGAATAAAGTTGTTGACAGAGAGGCCTGTAAGTTCTGCTAGTATTTCGCTGCGATCGGTATTCCAATAGCCTCGCGCACGCACATCGGCGAGATATTCAATGGCTTCAGGAGTTACACCTTCAGTTTGGGCAATGGCTTCTGCAGCGATTAAAAGTAGTTCGGCGTAACGGTACACGACCATATCTTTGTTTGTTTTTCCGGTAATAAAAAGCGCTTCGTCGTCGTGCCATAAATACGGTGCTGTTTCAAATTCTTTTGTTATTTCAACCCCATCCTGAGTATAAGATAATGACGAATGAAAAAATTGCTTTTCCTGTATTCGCAAATCTTTTTCTGTATTGTATATCCACAACAATTGTTTCGAAGGTTTAAACGCATTATTGGTTACCGACGATTTGAATATTCCCCATGAAATGGCTTCGGTTGGGTAACAAATTCGGGGTTGAGCGTTGTTGGTTTCAATATTGGCATCGTATTCAACTGAATACATGTATTCATCTTCCACATCCGAAATACGCATTGCATTGTACGCACTTGTTTCAAGCGAATGCCCGTGGTGAGCAATCAGCTTGTGGTTTTTACTGTTTATGGCCATTCTGGCTACATTTGCAGCCTCCTTGTATTTATTCATTTGAACGGGGTGTCCGCTCATGTTTAAATATACATCAGACAGCAAGATTTCCACTGAACCTTTCGAAACCCGAAACTCATTTTTGGGCATTGGCAAATCGTTTAGTCCGCCTTGATCCATCGCAAACAACAAATCAACAATTATTTGGTCGTAAACCAGTTTTGTAGCGGTTCGTTGAACATACATATTTTCTAATGACGAATACGCTTCAAGTATTAAAGGAACATCGCCAAAATATTTTATGAGGTGAAAATAGTTAAATGCTCTGAAAAATTTAGCCTGGGCAATTAAATTATTCTTCTCGATGTCAGTCAGGCCAGGAGTATTCGGAATGTTTGTTATGGCAAGATTGGCTTTTGAAATAGCATCGTAACATTCATCCCAGATTCCATCGAAATAACCGGACAGATTGTGCCCGTTTAAAGTAAGGTTTTGGCTGTGTTGAACATGCACTTCCTGCCCTTTGTATTCGTTGTCGAATAAGCCCGTCATGTAACTGCCAAGCATCGCGCGCGATCCGGAAAATATTCCTGCGCTGTAAAAGTTTGTACATCCGCGACGGTATAAAATATTTACAGCATCGTAGGCGTGTGCCGAACTGGTGAAAAATTCTTCTGCTCTCATTTCGCTGCCCGGTTCTTCGGTAAGGAAGTCGTTGCAAGCTGCTAAAATCGCGAGGCTGATAAATATGAGAATAATTTTTTTCATGCTTTTAACTTTAAAAAACTGCACTTACTCCAAACGACAATGTAGTAGGTTTGGGATACTGGAAGAAAAAGATATTCTGCCCCCATAAATTGTTTTCCCACGATGTAGCTTCCGGATCGTATCCTTTAAAATCTTTCGAATCGATTACAAAAGCATTATCAAGATTGGCATAAATCCGAAGCGAACTTAAAAGAGAGTGTTTAAACAAGGCCTTGTTGAAGTTGTAACCTAACGAAAAAAGTGCTCCCCGTAAATAAGAACCATCAACCACCCAGTGGTCGTCAACTTCGCTGTTTTGTCCATTTAACGGAGCATTTCGTATTTGTTGAACCATGGTGTTCTGGTTGTTTTCCGTCCAGCTGTCGTATAAAACAGAAGTCAGTCCGTTGGCATAACCCGTTCTGTCTTCGGTTGAATGAAAAAACTGTTGCATAATGTCAACACCTGCAACAAATTGCAAATCGATTGAAAAGTCAAAGTTTTTGTATTGAAAACGGTTTATCAGGCTGCCGGTTACATCAGGAACTCCTTTGCCAATTATGTCTCTTTCTTCCGAACGTTTTGCAACCCCCGGAACAGCACCAACAGCAGCTGCCTCAGCCGCTTCGTCAGTTCCCCATGTTCCCAGTCTTTTGTAGCCCCAAAATGTACTTAAAGCTTCGCCAACCCGTAAAATGGTCTGACTTCCTGACACCCACCAGGGACCGGGTAAAATGTCCTCGTCATTTTCTCCGAGTTTTTCAATCTTGTTTTTGTTGTAATTAATATTTAATGTCGTATTCCAGATAAAATCTTTTTTATTGACGTTTGTGGTACTTAACAGTACTTCCAATCCTTCGTTAGAAACTGCGCCAATATTGTCCATTACCGAAGTAAATCCGGTAGAGTGAGGTACCGGGCGGTTTAGCAGAAGGTCTTTTGTAAGTTTGTAATAATAATCGAGTTCGATGGAGATACGATTGTTTAGAAACGAAGTATTTAATCCGAAGTTAAATTGTGATGTTTTTTCCCATTCCAAATCGGGATTAGGCAACTTGGTTACTTCGCTGTAATTTTCGCGCACTCCATTTAAAAGTACCGTTCCGCTGCGTATTGTTGCCAACGACCTATACACTCCCAATTCGGTATTTCCGGTAACACCATAACTTGTACGTAGTTTTATGTAGTCGAAAAATAAGTTGTTACTCATAAAATCTTCTTCCGAAACAACCCATCCCAATCCTGCCGAAGGGAAAAATCCATATTTTTTATTTGTTCCAAAACGCGAAGACCCATCTGCCCGGGCAGTGAAAGTGGCAAGGTATTTATCGTCATAGGAATAGTTGAATCGAAAGAAGGAAGAATTCATCGACCATTTTTCGTAGCCCGATTCAGGAGCATTGGGATCATTTGCGGCTCCAATATTATTGAATTTGTAAAAATCGTTTGAAAATCCGGTGCTCGACATGTTATTAAAACTGTATGTTCTTTCCTGCCAGCTTAAGCCAAGTACTGAGCTGATCCGGTGTTTGTTAAAACTTTTGTCGTAATTCAGAAAAGTTTCTTGCTGCCAGTACACTATGTCGGTGTTTTGAATACGTGCAAAAGCATTCGGGAACGAGATGTTTAATAAATCCGTTGGATTGTAATCTCTGTTTTTTGTAATATGAATGTCGGTCCCGAACTGGGTTTTTAACTGCAATTCAGGTAAAATATGAAAGTTAAGAAACACGTTGCCAAAAAATTGGGTTCGGTTTCGTAAGCGGTCCTGACTTTCGAGTACATGAACCGGGTTGGCCATACCTTCGAGAGCAAAATTAGATGTACTCGATGAGTTGCTCCAGTTGCCATCGGGCATTTTAACGGGTAATATCGGAACAAATTCGATCATTGTTCTTCGTGGCATTTGGTAAGCCTGCCCTTCTTCAACTTCGTTTTGCGAAGTTCTGTTGATGAGCATATTCATACCAAAATCTAACCAGTCAACGGGTTGTGCGTCGTAGGCAATTTTTGCATTTATCCGTTTTAACCACGAGTTAAGCATTATTCCCTGGTTGTCGGTGTAATTCAGGAAAGCACCAACTGACGATTTTGAGGTACCTTGCTGAATGCTAAACTGGTGATTGTGGGAAATTGACGTTCGTGTGGCTTCGTCCTGCCAATCGGTATTGTACAACGGTTTGCCGTTTTCGTCGAATAAATTGGGATCGGTAAATTCAATGTGTGGTATTTCGTCAGGACTGTAATCGCGGTATTTGGGGGCATTCTCATACCCTTGTTTTATTACTTCTAGCCATTCTTCGGAGTTTAGCAAATCCAGTTTGTTACGCATGTGTCCAACACTTATATAACCGTCGTATTTAATAACAACTTCGCCGTTTTTGGCTCCTCGTTTTGTGGTTACCAGAATAACTCCGTTGGAGCCCCGCGCACCATAAATTGCGGCAGATGATGCATCTTTTAATACCTCAATTCGTTCAATGTCGTACGGATTCATGTGCTGAAAATCTTCCATCGCCACTCCGTCTACAATATACAAGGGATCTGAAGTTGTTTCAATCGAATTTATTCCTCTGATAATTATACGAGTGCTGCCCGATGGAGAGCCGGAATTTGAAAACACATTTACCCCGGCAATTTTGCCTTTTATTCCCTGGAGGGCATTAAAAACAGGCCTTTCCAAAAGACTATTGGCTTCAATCATTCCAACAGAACCTGTTACATCCGATTTTCGCTGAACGCCATATCCTACTGCGATAACTTCCTCAATACCGATGGCATCGTTGGCCATTATGACATTTATTACATCCTGATATGAAAGCGGAATTTCTTGTGTAATCATTCCAATAAATGAAAAGACCAATGTTTCGTTACTGGCAACTTTTGATAGCGAATAGCGTCCATTGGCATCGGTGGTGGTTCCGCGGGTTGTCCCTTTTAGTAACACATTTACGCCGGTCACCGGAGTCCCGGTTTCATCTGTAACCTGGCCTGTTACTGTTTTCTGATTTTGCGATTTTATTGCTTTTTCGTAGTGGGTTTTATCCGGACTTAAAAGAATGAGGTAATCGTCCATTATCTGGTAAGAAATACCCTGTCCGGCAAAAAGATCATCTAAAATTTCCTGAATGGTTGCGTTTCGAACACTGACTGTTGCGGGTAGTTCAACATTTACTTGTTCGCGAACATAAAAAAATCTGAACTTGCTCGATTGCTCAATCTCTTTCAAGACTTCAACAATCTTCAGGTCTCTGGCTTTTAAATTAAAAGTTACCGTTTGAGAGGACACTAAAGTAGGTGCCAATAAAAGACTAATAAATAGAGCAAGGTTGGCAAGTTTTATCACAATTATTAGGTTCGTTAGTTCATCGCAAAAGTAATTATAAATGTTGTATTTTATCTATGATTTTTACCTAATCCATTCATTTTTAAACTGCTTCTAATACGGAGAAATTGAGTTACATTCGTTTTTCGATTTGAAAAAAGAAAAACAAGCGGGTGAGGTCTTTTTGTAGATTTCGAAAGTAGAAAATCCGGTTGATTTATTTGTTGACCGGCAAGTGTGGATTTGTTTACCCAAACTGCAGAGAAGAAAGTCATAGAAATTGGATTGGCAAAAAAAAGAAAGAGCACTGTACCTATCCAAACAGTGCTCTTTTTTATATCAACTATTCAATTACAGAAAGATGAGCGTATTGATCACCAATTCTGTATTCAAATGATACCGATGAATTCGGCGTAACATTTGTCATTTTAATCATACCATAAAAAATATCTTCAACATTGGTGCCGGTTACAGCTTTGTAAATGTAGTAACCTGCCCCTGCGATAGGATCTGCCTCTGTAGAAGGAGTTCCTGCAGTAAAGGCAGCAATAATATCGGTTGAGTTATTTTTATCGTATAAAAGTTTTGTTCCTTCAACAAACTCAATGGTATTCCCGGCAGCTAGCCAGGCAGAACCACCTTTTAACATTAATGAACCCAAAACTGCTACCATAGCAGAAGGATCGTCTTCGGCAACGGCCGAGTTATTAATTAGGTTTCTTCCTGCCAAACTTCCGCCAAGTACTACTTCTGCTTGTTTTTTAAGGAAGAAGTAAGGATCACGAACAATAATCTTTGATTCAATTACATCGGTATAATTACCCAATGATGAACTGAAACGATAGTCCATTGTGTCTTTCCCAATTGCAAAGTCGTTGCCCGAAATAGGAACCATAAAAGGCTGAGTGCCTGTGAATGGAGATCCGGGAACGTCTTCCCACGCTCCGCTTGAACCATTGCGTCGTTGCGCAATTAAACCACCGGTGTAATCACCCGATTTAGGTTCTACGGTAACATTAAAATAAGCAGTTTCCGAAGTACGGGCCACATCAATTTCGATATCACCAACTTTAGGTTTTGAGCTGTTTGCTGCAGCAACCATAACAACAGATGCATTTGCAAAATCGGTTTTCCCGTTGTAAATAACTCTTACGTTATCGCCGGGGCCGTTTAAGTTTGCCTGATCTCTGGTGTAAGTAACAGATGCTGTTAAATCGCTTCCAACAGTCACTTCTTTTTGTGTTCCTGCCATAGGTAGCAATTGTTTTGCAGTACCACCGTTTGGTGGGAATTGTAATTGCAGTAATTCAACCATCATAACATCGCCTGATTTTGCCGTAGCAAATGTTGCCGTTACAGTAAACTCATCGTCTAATGTACTAATACCTGCTCCGTCGGTGCTCGACACACCAGTTAACAGAACGTTGCCATTCTCATCCAGAGGTATCTCGTAGTAGGCTTGTTCGTTACAACTAACTATTGCAAACAGAACACTTATAATTATTATTAATTTTTTCATTTTCTTCAAGTATTTCATGATTAATAAATTATTGAGCAACTTGTTGAGGCATCCAACCGTAATTCTGAGAGCACATTCTGTTGTTATCAATTTCGGTTGACGAAACAGGAGCTAATAGGTGTTTTGCACTAAATTCGAAATTGAATGAAGTTGGTTGATGACCCACAAAATCTTCAATTCCTGCAAATTCGCCTACGCCATCAATAAGAGCAGTACGGGTACGTCTCATATCAAAAAGCATTTTGTTTTCCCAGATTAGTTCGTAGGCACGTTCGCTCATAATGTCTAACAAGTTAAGTTCTCCGGGCTGAAAAGTTGGTAATCCTGCACGTGTTCTGATTTGGTTGATTCCTTTTACCTCGTCTTCGCTGTTTATTCCAAGTGCCCAATATACTTCGCTGTGCATTAAAAGAATGTCTGAATAACGATAAATATTGAAATTCAAACCCGATTCGCCGGTTACTTTAATGGCTTCAGTATCGTAATATTTGTACAAGAATTTTACTGCAAATTTGGCTGCAGGACTTTCGTTCTGATCGTACTTTAACGATTTTGTATCATCTTCGAAAAAATATACGCGGTCTTTAATTCGCTTGTCGGCCGGATTAAAAGATTGGTAGTAAGCAACACTGGGAATACCTGTACCGTTTTCATCTCCAAACATCGAAATCTGACTGGCAAGTGGAAGAGTAGTTGAAATAATACCGTTGTTTCTTAAACCTGCCACGTATTGAATTTGAAAAATAGCCTCGCCTTTGTTGTCCATGGCCGGGTTACGAATATCTTCGAAATTACCCAACTGGTATTTTCCGTATAAAAAGTCGAGTTGAGTTTTAGCCTTTTGCAAAAGCGAAGTTGCACTTTGAGAATTAACCGGATAGCCGGTCATGCTCCACAGACCATCTTCGCACCATGCTTTTGTTGTATCGGTTGCAGCTTCCTGGTAAGGATAACCCGACATGGTTAAATATACGTCGGCTAAAATTGCTCTTGCAGTATGTTTGGTAACTCTGCCGTCCGATGATTGTTTATCGTCCAAAGCACTTTCGTTTACGGCAAATTCCAAATCGGGAACAATTATCTCGTTGTAAATTTTAACCAAACTTGAACGTTCTCTTGGTGCATCGGCCAAATCGGTTACAATTTCCGTATTGTAAACTACATCGCCATAATGACGAACCAAACAGAAGTAGTAGAATGCACGTAAAGTTCTCACTTCTCCGAGTAAAACAGACAACTGATCTTCATTTAATTCCGTTACGCCGGGAAGCATTTTAAGTGCAAGGTTACAGTCTCTGACACCTTTGTACCACATGTTCCATGGGTGTACAAAATATTCGCTGTCGCCACTTTCACTGTTTTGTTCAAATTTCCAAAGTTCGGCACCCTGGTATTGCGAGTAGGCTTTCCCGGTTGCATATTCCAATGCATTTGCACGGTTACCACCCCACCAAACCGAACCACCGGTCCATTCGGGAAGTGCCCTGTAAGCACCAGTAGCAAGAGCTTCTCCTCCTGAGATACTGGTTATTTGAGATTCATCAGTAAGAGATCCTGTTGGAGTCTCTTCCAAAAATTTATCGCACGAAGCAAGCATTAATGCAAGTCCGAATAGTATTAAAAATATATGTTTCATCTTTTTCATTTTATCAGGTTTAGAAAATGACATTTATACCGAATGTATAAGTAGTAGGACGGGGATACATAAAGAAGTCCATACCCGGAGTGATTGAATCCATGTTGCCCGAGTCACTACCTTCAGGATCGTAACCTGTATATTCTGTAAGCAGGAAGAAATTCTTCGCAGTACCATATACTCTTAGTTTACTTAATCCAATCTTGTTTAATAACGATTTAGAGAATGTATAGCCAAGCGTTGTACCTTCGCCTCTAATGAATGAACAATCTTCAATCCAGTGTGTATCGGGATAAGTCTGGTAGTATGCACCACCATTACCCGGACGAACCTGGCCAATATCTGTGTCCTGATGATCGGGGCGCCATGCATTTAAGATCGAATTTTTACCATTGGCCATTGCCTGACGGTCTTCAGACGAGTGATTGGTTCTGTTCTCTTTTTTAGCACCATATGAAAACCTGATGTCAATATTAAAATCGAAGTTTTTATAGCTTACATTGTTGTTGATGTTCATGTCGAAAATAGGAAATGCACTTCCAACAATTTTACCATCGTCCTGAAAACTGATGATTCCGTCCTGGTTAACATCTTCGTATTTCACATCACCCGGAACAAATCCGTAACGAGCTGCCAAAGAGGCTTCCTCTGTGCTATAGGTTCCTAAGCGGTTAAGTCCAAAAAATGACGCAACCGATTCGCCTTCGCTTAATACAGTGTTTGCTCCACCTACCCAGTAGTTGCGGTAGATATTCGCTCCCGTTGGGCCTAACTTTTTAATTTCGTTGTGGTTAGCAGCGAAAGTTACATCGGTGAACCAGTTCAAATCTTTGCTTTTAATGTTGTGCGTATTGATTGTAAATTCAACCCCTTTGTTTTCAACTTCACCGTAGTTCATACGAACGCTACCTGTGGTTGTTGATAAAGGAAGTGGCACATCTAAAAGCATGTCTTCGGTTAATTTGTAGTATACTTCAAACGAACCGTTGATACGGCTGTTGAACAAGCCAACATCCAAACCTGCGTTATACTGTGTGGTTGTTTCCCATTTTAAATCGGGGTTACCAAACGAATCAGGATATAATCCCGGATAAACTGCATCGCCAAGTGCAACATTGGTTGAACCAACAAATGTTTGGGTAACATAACTACCAATTTCCTGGTTACCGGTTTTACCTACACTTAAACGTAGTTTTAAGTTGGAAAGAGAACTAATGTCCTGCATAAAATCTTCTTCGATAATTCTCCATGCGATCGATCCTGATGGGAAGAAACCGTATTTAGAGTTTTCACCAAATTTTGAAGAACCATCGTAACGGCCGGTAGCTGTTAAAAGGTATTTATTTTTGTAGCTATATGTCGCACGTGCAAAATAAGAGTTTAATGCATTTTTACCATCCCAGCTTCTTACTTGTGGACGCGTATCGGTACCTACTTCCAGGTTGTGCCAGGCATAAAAGTCGTCGAAGAAATAACGGTTACGTGCATTTACATTTTCCCATGTATATTCCGACCACGACAAACCAACCATTCCTGTAACCGAATGATCTCCAAATGTTTTGTTGTAGTTGAAATAGTTTTCGTTTTGCCAGTAAAAATTATTTTCCGACTCGATGTACGCTGTACTTCTGGTATCGATTAATCTACCTGAGTATTCGTTCCATTTTCTGTTGCTTGCATCAAAAGCAAGGTTGGTTTTAAACGACAGGTCTTGAGTTATTTTGAAATTGAAGGTTACGTCTCCCGTAATTTGAGTACGATCGGTGTATCTTTCAGTATCGTTGGTAATGTGTACCGGGTTATGTGGTGTTTCACCTGCAGGGAAATCGGCATTTGAAGACCATTTTCCGGCATAGTTGCCATAAATGCTTTCGTCATTGGGGTACTGAATCGGAAGAATTGAGTACGCTTCAACAGCTGCACGGGCAATACCACCACTAAAATACGAAACATCGTTTACCAGTTCCTTATTTTTGTTTGTTCCAAGGTTTGCACTAACTGATAACCACTCTTTTAATTTCATGTCGCCATTAATTTTAAACGAATAGCGATTAATTTTTGAGTCTAACAACAAACCGTTTTCAAGTCCGTAACCCATGAAAATACCAAATTTGGCTTTTTCGTTACCACCACGAATATTTAGCTGGTGGTTGGTAGAATTAGATGGTTTGAAAATTTCTGACTCCCAGTTGGTGTCAAAACGTGGGCGATACGTTTGGCCATCGTCACCAATTAGAGGAATAGAATAACTTCCTTGCTCAAAAAGGTGAGGCATTTGTGCGTAACTGTGTCCGGCTGCCGAAGGATCGATCGAATAATCGAACTGAGCAGGCCAGTTTGGCGAAGAAGCATATTTTTTTACGTTCATCCATGCCTGAGTAGTTACATACATCATTTGCTCGGCATCCAGAACATAAAATTTTCTGTTCATTGTTGCGCGGGTAACATACCCATTGTACTCAACAGTTGGTTCGCCCGAAATACCGCGTTTGGTTGTAATAATAATAACCCCGTTTGAACCGCGTGCTCCGTAAATAGCAGTTGCTGATGCATCTTTTAATACATCCATGGTTTCAATTTCGTTTGGATTAAGCATACGAAGTGCATTGCCAACTCCAACTACGCCATCCACCACAAATAACGGATCGTTGTTTGAGTTGATTGAGTTCGTTCCACGAACACGAATCATAGGTTCGCTACCCGGTGCGCCTGAGCGTTCGATTACTTTAACACCCGCTACTTTACCTCCAATTGCCTGAGCAACGTTAAAAGCTGGCCTGTCGAGTAAACGTTCTTCGGTAACCTGAGTTACTGCACCGGTTACATCTCTTTTTTTCATTGTACCGTAACCAACTACTACCACCTCTTCCAAGCCAATGGCATCGGTTTGCATGATAATATTGATTTGGGTTTGACCACTAACGCTAATTTCCTGTGTTAGCATACCAACAAAAGAAAATATCAATGTTGCGTCAGCGCCATCAACTGCAATGGCGTATTTACCGTCTATGTCGGTTACAGTACCAACTGTTGTCCCTTTTACACGAACAGTAACTCCCGGAATTAGCTCCCCGTCTTTGTCGGTAATAACTCCCGACACCATTTGTTGATCCATGTTAATTGCCGATTCAGTAGCAACACTTCCGATATTTTTATTTGAATTGTGTTTTGAATCAACTGCTGAAACCTGCATGAAACCTACTAGTAGAAGTAGGATTGTTAATCTCATGGTAAGTGTTAATTTTTTTCCCTTTCCACAGAATAGAAAAGTGGATATACCATTTTTTTTCATAAATTTGATTGTTTTGATTAATAGCATTATAGGTGATTTGTCACCTAGTATTCGAAACAAAATGGGCTGGTTGGTGTGTCCGCACCTTCCTGCCTTTTTTTTACTTTGGGATTTATTTCATTTGCACCTCCTTTTTCGCTTTTATTTGGTTGTTATTTCTATTTCTTGATCTACTATTTTATAATCAATTGGTAAGGCCCGTTTTAATATTTCAAGGATTTCAATAATGGTTTCATCTTTAAATGTTCCATCAAAGTGAAATTCATGAATTGCATCATTTTTCACTTCAATATCAACACCATATTTCCTTTCCAGCAGAACAATCAGTTCTTTTAAACTCATATTTACAAAAATGAGTTTATTGTCTTTCCAGGCAGTAACCCACCGGGTATTAATTTTTTTAATGGCGATGTTTTTAGTCTCTTTGTCAAAAGTCAACTGTTCGCCAGGTACCATATAAACAGAATTTGCCAGTTTACATTCTTCTGTAGATTGAATGACAACGCTGCCTTCTTCGAGTGTTGTGGTTACTTGTTTTTCCGATTTATAAGCTTTTACGTTAAACTGTGTGCCGGTAACATTAACATCGTAAAAGTGAGTATGCACAATAAATGGTTTCTTTTTGTTTTTATGCACATCGAACCAGGCTTCGCCATCGAGAAATACCTCGCGCGTACCTTTTTCTCCATTGATACTGTATTTAATCGAGGAACCTGCATTTAGTACTATTAAAGAACTATCGGGTAGTATTATTTCTGAAATAGAACCTTTTGGGGCAGAGGCTGCATAATATGCAGGGTTTGTATTGCTTTTTAGCGATGAAATATGAAGCCCCATAAAAAGTCCTATCACTACCGCCGCAGCAATTCTTCCAAAAGTTGATATAAAATATTTGGGTGTAAGTATTTTGGTTTTTTTCTTTTCGATTTTTGACCAAAGTTTGTCGAATAGTTTTTTGAAGGGGTTTGTTGAGGTTTCCGGATTCTCGGTATTATGCAATTCCTGAAGCAAAAGATCTTTGAGTTCGTATTCATTTTCATCGTGGTGAAAAAGCGCATACATCTGCCTTTTCTCCAGATCACTTGCGTTTTCCGCTTTTCCTTTCTTCAGTATATGTCCAATTCTATCTTGCATTCTTATTATTCTTCAGTAAGAAATAGTCTTTCGTGAATTCTCGTTTACTTTACTTCTTTTTTAAAAACCGCTCTTTACAAAGGAGCAACGAGCGGTTTAAACTAACTTAACTAAATCTATCTATGCAAAAAATCTATTAGACAGAATTCTAATAGGTATACGCGCATAAAATTGGATTTACTCACCGGGCTAACAAAAAAAAATAAAATTAATAGGAAGAATGCCTAACTGTAGAAAAGATAGAAAAAGAGTAAAGCAAATACAGAATCCTTTTGTAAATGTTCTTTTAAAAAAACCAATGCTCTGTATAACTGATTTTCAACGGTTCGTTTGGATAATTGCAGTTCTTTTGCGATTTCGTCGTTGGTTAATCCCTTGCTTTTACTCAATTTAAATATTTTTCTTCTTTGTTCGGGCATTTGGGCTACTAACCTGTTGATTGTTGTCTGCATTTCTTCAAAAATTACAGTGTCCCAGGTATTGTTTGAACCAGTTGAATAGTTTGCTTTCGAAAATTCTTGAAATGCAGTTTCAATATTTTTCCGACGAATAAAATCGTAAATAGTATTTATGGCAATTTTAAAAATAAAGGCTTTTATATTTTGCGTGGCATCTAATATATCACGTTTTTCCCAAACCTTTAAAAAAACATCCTGAACCAGTTCTTCTGAATCGGCTGTACTTTTAAGGTAGGAAAGTGCAAAATGATAAATTTTTGGTGCGTACCTTTCGAACAGTATCTGGTAGGCTTCTTTTTCGCCGGATTTTACCCGGCGGGTGAGGTCTGCATCGTCTATTTTGTTTATATGATTCAATTTCGGCTCAGTTTAGAAGGTGCTAAAATAATAAAATTTGAAAGTGTAAAACCTTATTCCATTTCTGCAATAATAGGTATATTTTTTTTATAACAGGAGATTTGTTCATATAGACGAGAATGACAAAGTTTTAATTGGATTTCGGAACAGTATATTTGATCCGATTTAGTCAGGTAATGGTTCCGGATGAATGGTTGTAATGTATCCAAATCTGTTTTTAATTATGCTTTCAATTTTTGTGCAGATCTCATGGGCTTCTTCCAACGACATATCTGGAGGCAACTTAATATGGCAACTCATTTCAGTGTGGTTACCATAGTTGTGCAAATGAATGTGATGTAAATGCAATGGTAGTTTACATTCTTTTTGAGCGGTTTCGCAAATGGCAATCAAGAGCTCTTCCGAAGGGCTTTCACCCAATAATGATGTAATTTCTTTTGCCAGTATTTCGTAACTGGCATAAGCAATCATTAGGGCAACAATAAAACCCAAAACAGCATCGGTCCACCAGAAATAGCGGCCAACACCCAAACCAACCAAAATAACTACCGACGAAAGTGCGTCGGTGCGGTGGTGCCAGCCATCGGCTTTTAAAATTGTTGAGTTGGTTTTTTTAGCTGCCCAAAAGGCATATTGAGCCAAAGCTTCTTTTACAAGTATGGATACTATAGTTACTACCCATGCAATGGTGCCAAAATGCGTTTGCTCTTTGGTGCCAAATTTTTCGATGGCACTGATTATAAAATCGAAAGCCACAATGGCCAGCAAAACCCCAATAATCATGGTGGCAATATGCTCCGCGCGCCCATGTCCAAAGGGATGGTCGTCGTCGGCAGGTTTTTGCGATATTTTACCGCCAATTAACACAATTACCGATGAAACCGAGTCGGTTAAGGTATGCCAGGCATCGGCGATTAAAGCGATCGACCCGGTTACGATACCGGCCCAGTATTTCAGTGCAAAAAGAAGGGTGTTGGCTACTATGGAAATCCAACCTTCGCGGATGATGTATTTGTTCTTGTTCTCCATTGAGGTTTTAAAAATAGGAAAACAGATTAGAAAATGAAAGGTTTAGTGCGGCGATGTAATTTTGGGAGAGGATTTGTGCCTGGCGGTGTTTGCCAAGGGGAAGTTCTTATTTGTTTGGGTGTTTTTAATGTGATTGGCCTGCTGCAAATTTTGCAATACGAATCCGGAGGGGATCGGATCCTGGGGTAAAGCTTATTGCAATAAAACCGAACCCTGTGGTTTCATTCGCCACTCGCAATATGTTTGTTATGTAGAATTAAAATAAATTAAAGAATGCTATTGAATAAAATGTTTTCTTATTTTAATTTTATAAGCAGTTAGTATTCAGATATCCCGGTGGCACAGTAAAAGACCCAGTGAAGTAGGAAAGATCACCCAAATAGTTGTTAAACGATAGGACGATACGTTTTGGAATTTCGTTTAATACAAAACAAAAACAACACTAGAATAAAACTTTTTTTTGTTAAAAGATTGTGATCGAATAGGCGGTCTGGCATTTAAGCTCAGCATTTGAACAACAATAAACCTTAAATATAAATGTTATGAAAACCAAATTCATTCTAACTTTAATTGTGTTTACATTTCTTTACTATGCAAAAGCACAAACAATGGCCTCCATTGAAATGCAATGCCCCCCTAATATTGAAGAAGATTGTGGCAGCTATTCGGAGTTGCCACTGATTGAAACCTACGAAGATTTTATCAATTTAGGTGGTGCAGTAACTTCGGAATGTCGAATAATCGAGGAAAGTTTTACTTTGGTCTTTATCGACAGTATTTTCTTGGAAGATATCGGAAGGATGGACTATTTTCAGGACTTCTCTATTGAAGATAGTTGTGGAAATATTGGATATTGTTCTTTCTATTATTCAAAGCCTGTTGAATTTATTCTACCGGAAGATATTTACGCCAGTAATTATTGTGGCACTATTGATAACATATTCGAATTAAGCGGCTTGCCGTTAAGCCTGGGACCTTCACCAATTTCTACTGAAGAATTTATTCGGGCAGGTGGTTATGTAAATGAGTTTTGTGACCAGTTGTTTTATGCTGAAACCCAAATAGAGTATTCTGACCAATTTCTTCAAGATGAAAATTTAACTTGTCAGTCGCAGCTTATTCGAACCTTTACTTTTTTTAATCCTTTTAACAATTACACAAAAACAATGGAGCAATACATTGGAATCTTCGATTATGAAGATCCCGTTTTGGTACAGGCCCCGAAAGATACAACTGTATATGGCTATTACAATGCTGCAGTGATTTTCGAAACTTATCAGCAATTTGTTGATGCAGGAGGTATTGTAACTGATAACTGTAATATTGATGAATCAGCATTTGAGATTATTGGTTCGGATACACATGGGTATTGTCCGTTTATTATCACAAAATATTACGGTGTTTATGACGAATGCGGAAACAGGGTTTCGGTAAAACACACAACTTATGCTTACGACACTATTCCCCCGGAAATCAGATGTCCATCCGACATAACTGTTTCTTGCATGAGCGATGTGCCTCAGCCTTATTTCGATTTAAATGAATTTCAAGCAGCAGGGGGCTGGTTATTTGATGTCAGCGGGATTCAATCCTTTCGTTTTGTCAGCGAATCCATAGAAGGTAATAATCCAAAAATAGTAACATATACCTATGAAGTGACAGATAATTGTGGAAATAGCGCAACATGCGAACAAAATATTAGTATTACCGATGTAATACCTCCGGTAGCAAGTTGTCCGGTTACCCAGGTTGATTGTATTGATGAGGTACCTCCTGTATTTGTTGAACTGTACGATTTTTTATCGGCAGGAGGTACAGTCTCTGACAATTGTGAAATAGATACAACCTATTTTCAATTGATAAATGAAATTACAGTAGGTAGTTGTCCAAAAGAAATTACGCGTACCTACGAGGTTGCCGATTTTAGTGGAAATACCTCAACTTTTAATCATACCATACATGTAATTGATACTATCCCCCCTGCTTTTGTCGGGATTCCTGATTTATATTTTGAGTGTATTGACGATGTTCCACCTCCTTACGATTATTATAGTTTTATTGCAGCCGGTGGAGATATATTTGACAACTGTGCGGTTAATCATAAAATAAACCTGTTTGTTAGCGAAAGTTGGGAAGGTGCATGCCCGGCCATTTTAAAGCGTATTTATGAGGTAGAAGACAGTTGCGGAAATGTGGGAACGTGGATTCATACAATTACGGTTAATGATACTGTACCTCCGACCATTTCGGCACCAGCCTCAATCGCGGATATAGAATTTGGAAGTGAATTGCCCGAATTTGAGCAGCTTGGGTTTGACGATAATTGTGGAGTTGCACAGTTAACGACTACAATTTTGCCCTACACACCAGACGAAAGCGGCTATGAGGTAAGCTATGTATGGACAGCTATTGATGAGTGTGGAAATTCCACAGCTGTGTCTGCTAGTTTTAACGTTCTGCCTCAGGCTATAACGTATTGCGAACCTAATCTTTCGGCTGCTTCCGAATGGATAGCAGGAGTAGCCATTGACGATCAATCGAATACTACCACCACAGGGGGAGGTTACGAGGACTTTTCGGCAAATACCACATTTAATCTTTTTGCAGCAGGCAGCCATACCATTACTTTAACTCCAGGGTTTGAAGGCAAAGCAAACTTCGAGTACTGGGCGGTTTGGATTGATTATAACGGGGACGGTGAGTTTACGGATGACGAAAAAGTATTTTCAGCCACTAAGAAGCGTTCGCTGGTTACCGGAACAATAAACATTCCCGATGTTGAAGATATGGAAACAAGAATGCGTGTGGCACTGAGTCCCGATGGAGCATTGGTTTCATGCGCTCAATCGGGTAATGGCGAGGTGGAAGATTATACCGTTACCATTTCAGCTGCACAACCACAAGCTCCGGTTGCTGCATTTAGCAGCGATAAAACCACCGTTGTTGTTGGTGGCAGCATACAGTTTACCGATGAGTCAGCAAATAATCCAACAACCAGGTTGTGGAGCTTTAGCGGTGGTAATCCTGAAAACAGTACAGAAGCTACACCAACGGTTACCTACAATACGGCAGGCACCTACGATGTTACACTTACTGATTCAAACGAAATTGGAAGCGATTCATATACAAGTCAGATAAGCGTAACCGACGAACCGGCGCCGGAATATTGCACATCTTACAGCCTTTCTGGTAGCAAAGAATGGATTGCAGGTGTTTTGTTCGGCACAATAAACAATAGCTCGGGTGCAACAACATATTCCGATTTTACTGCGCAGACTACAACTTTATCGGTTGGCGAATCGGCTGCCATTAACTTGTCGCCCGGATTTAGCAAAAATGCTTTGCGCGAGTATTGGAAAGTATGGATCGATTTTAACCACGATTCGGATTTTGAAGATGCAGGCGAAGAAGTATTTGCTGCACCAAATGTTAAGGGCGATGTTTCCGGAAATATTGTGGTACCGGCAAACGCCATTCCGGGGACAACACGAATGAGAGTGGCCATGAAAGCTGCTGCTTTTAGTACCCCGTGCGAAATATTCGACCGCGGCGAAGTGGAAGATTATAGTCTTATCATTGAGGGAACAAAAAGTATTCAACTGGATGTGGCTGAAACGGATGTGATTGGCGTTATGCGGGTTTATCCCAATCCAGCGCAGGAAGGTATAAATGTTGAAACCGGTGTGGAGCAAAGTGTTTCGGTTATGGTTTTCGATATCGCCGGAAACCTGTTGCTTGCAGCTCCAATCGAAAAAACGGGGTATATCGATTTAAGCGCGTTTGCAGAAGGTACATACCTGGTGAAATGTATGCAACAAACAAAACGAATCATTAAAATGAAATAATCAATTTCCGAAATTCAGGAGGGGTATATACCCCAAAAATAAATGTTAATGAGGTACCCGGCAGCCGAAGGGGCGGCCAGGAAAATTCCAAACAGCTGAGTACCCCAAATAAACCGTAAAAATTAATTACATGGAAGATCGATTTTCATTCCATCTAAGCGATGAAGAAAGAGAACAGGTTAACCAGGCTTTACAAACCCTGGTTACGGTTATCGAATCAAAGTTAATGACCCTTACGCCCGAGGAGCGTAAAGAACTGCCCAAGATGGGCGATAAAACAGTGGCTTTTGTTGAAAAAGCCGTTGAATATGCGCAGGAATACCCACAGTATATGCCTGCTTTTATTGACGTACCCGAAGCCAAATCCGATTTTGAGGCGGTGAAGGATATACGTATTATTTACAATCAATTACAGCGCCTGTGTGCCGAAATGGACGATAGTATGACCATTGCCGGCAGCGAAGCCTACACCACGGCACTCTCGGTGTATAAGGTGCTTAAAAATGCCGCTTCGATGGGGCAACCCGGTGCCGAAAAAGCAGTGTCAGAGTTGGGCGAACGTTTCCCGCGCGGAAAACGTAAAGTTACGCCCGACAACAACTAATCTGTATTAAAACATCCTCCTGAATTCTTTTACCCGAATGGAAATTCACCAGCTGACTATATGTTGCAACTTATCGTTAGCTGGTGAATTGTTCCGGATTCTAATCCCAAATGCGCTTCATCTCACATTTCTAAGCCTTATTCTCAAAAAAAACAGCCTTATTGCTTATCGCCGTTCGGATAACAGTGCAAAAATCCTTGTAAGGCAAGCAAAAAATACCGTAAGCCGGGTAAAAACATGCGTACACCTCGTAATTTTTAGCCTTAACGGGCAAAATTTTGTCGAAAGGCTCGTGTTTTCTGTCGATTACGACAAAAATAACGAGGTGTTTCTCATAAAAAGTGAGCTTTTCGAGGAAAAAAGCGAGAATTTCCGGGAAAAAAATGAGGTCTTCGAAAGAAATTGGGAGGGTTTGCGCTGAATTCCGGAGGATTACGAGTGAAAATGAGTGGATAATGAGTAAAAAAACGGGCATAACGGGAGAAATCGTTAGGATTACGGAGGTATGAACAAAATGAATCTAAACCGCATGGATCCGATCCGTATATTTTGACGTACATACGGATCGGATCCATTTTAACCATAGACTGGTCTGCCGCAAATTTTGTAAAATGAATCCGGAGGATTCAGATGTTTATAGAAAACAATTTGAAATAGGAAGATGCGACTCCGGCTGTAGTCGAATGCGAACTTTTCGGGTGCAGGCTATACACATGCGATACCTCCGGCATCGGCAAAAGTGCTACTAAGCTTTTGAATAGTAAATAAGGTTGGCAGCCATACTAAAGAACCTTATTCTTAACTAATAAACCTTAGTAGAGTGACACAAAACTTACAAACACAAACCTTATTAAGCTTATTTGTTTGGGTGTTTTTATTGTTGATTGGTCTGCCGCAAATTTTGGTGTAAGGTCCAATCCGTATATGTTGAAGTTAAAATGGATCGGATCGCTGCTTATGCCTGGTGCAAAACCAGCAACCACCGGCCCCGACCGGCAGGGATTGCAGCGCTAGCTTGCCGCAGGGGTTGGCAGTAACACCCGGCGGTTGGGAGCGACCACAGGGAGCTACCCGACCAACGTTGGTGGAACTGCCAACCACAAGGCAACTATAGCGGAAAGCCCGGCTGCCGGTATAAAAAGAGATTTATTCGTTTTGAAGCAGATTATTCAGCAAGGGTTTGTAGTTTCTGCCCACGGGGAGTTTCTTTTTATTGATTTCGACAAAACCCGGGCCGATGGATTCAATTTTGTCGATGGAAACAATGTAGCTGCGGTGGGTTTGTATAAAATGTTGTTTGGGAAGGGTTTCGGCTAAATAACTGATTCGTTCTTTGGTAACAATTTTAGTATCGGTGGTATATGCAATTACATAATCGCCCAAACTTTCGAAATACAGAACATCGGAAAGATTTACCTTATAGTGTTTTTTGTCGGCTTTTAGGAAAATAAAATCGCGGTTTTCGGGTTCTGAAGCCACCGTATCCGTTTCTTCTTTTTGAGCAGATTGCAGTTCCAGAAAGTAGTTGATTGCTTTTGTAAAACGCTCGAACGAAATGGGTTTTAACAGGTAGTCGACCACGTTTAATTCAAAAGCATCGACGGCGTAATCGCGGTAGGCGGTGGTGAAAATTACTTTTGGCGGGTGCAGCAGCGAGCGCACAAAATCTACCCCGGTTATCTGCGGCATCTGAATATCGCAAAACAGCAGGTCGATTTTCTGTTTGGCAAGTATGGGCATGGCTTCGAGCGCATTGTTGCATTCGGCCACCACTTCAAAACCGGTAAAAACCGAAAGGTGGTTTCGGATCACCCGGATCGCAATGGGTTCGTCGTCTATAATTAAACATCGGTACATTTTTTCGTTTCAGTTACAATTAAAATCTCAGGCGCTTGTAGTTCCGGCTTCGTGTTCCCTTCCTAACTCCAGGGTTAAATTTACAAAATATGTTTCCTTTTTGTCGTCAATCTGCAGAATGTATTTTTCGGGATAAATCAGGTCGAGCCGTTTGCGTGCATTCTGCAACCCAATTCCATTCGAATGATTTTGAACCGGTGCTTTTATGGGGTTCTTCGAGTTCTCAATTTTAAACACTAAGGTGTTCTCAAGCAGGTTTATCCGGGTGTTTACAAATGCCGTCCCCGGATAATTACTTACGCCGTGCTTGAACGCGTTTTCGATAAAAGGCAAAAGGATCAGCGGTGCAATTTGCAGGTTATTTGTTTCGGATGGGAAATCTACCGACAGTTCTAATTTCTCGGAATAGCGTATTTTTTCAATTTCAATGTAGTTTTTCAAATTGTCGAGCTCGTCGGAAAGCAGCACACTTTTTTCGTTGCATTGGTATAAAATATAATCGAGAATACCGGAAAGACGCAACACGAGATCGGGGGCATCGTTCGACTTTTCGAGCGTTAAACCGTACAAGTTATTCAGCGTATTAAACAGGAAGTGCGGATGAATTTGTGCCTTTAAAAGTTTCAGTTCGGCTTCTTTTAATTTGAGTTCCATGTTGAGCTGTGTTTTTTCCATCTCGTTTTTTTCCTGTTGCATAAAAAAGGCACGTTTTATTTGTTTTACGGCTATGGCAAAAAATACGATAAAGTTGAGTGAGATAACCTGCAGTTCGGGATGCAACACAGCCGGTTCGAGCGAAGCCTGTGTATTTAAAATATGAATTAAGGCATAAAAAACGATTAAAAACGATAGCCAGGTAGATGCCAGCAGAGTAAAAAGACTAAATGACAAAAAGCTGCCATATCTTTTATTCCAAAGGTATTTGGGAAGCAACCGGTAATTAAAAATGTAGGTGACCACTACTGCAACCGGCAGCAGACCGGCAGTAAAAATTATGGAAACCTCGGGGAACTCGCTGTTCCAGTTAAAAACCAGGAAGTAGAATGAACCCACTACCATCCAGAAAATCAGGTGGTACACTATTCTGAGTGATCTTGAGTACCGGGCTTTTTGGATGATATGTTGAAGTTGGCTGTTCATTTTATTTTAAAACAGAAAAATACACAACATTTTTATGGAAGTGAAATCAAGTCGATAAAAAGCAGCAAATCAGCACTGAACAACACAATTCAGGATGGGGCCGTAATTCAGGCGGAATATGTAGTAAAGTATAGCTTTACGGTTGTTCAACGATAAAATTAGAATGGTTTTGCATAGATGGTTTAGTTTGCATTCGTAACTTTAAAACCATAAAAAGATGATCGAATTAGACAAAGCAGACACCGGATTTGGATACATGGTTCAGGCGTATAAAATAGGCGGACCGTATATGCACTGGATTTCAATTTTTGGTATGGTGGCACTTGCAGTTGCCGCGTGGAAGATTTTTGAGATCGTAGCTAAAAAACAGTTTAGTCTTAAACTGCTGGGATTGATAAAAATGTCAGCATTTCTGGCATTGGCTGCGGGCCTTTTGTCGCAGGTTGTTGGTATTGTAATGGCCCTGGAGGCTATAAAAGAAGCTGCCGACGTATCGCCGCAAATTGTAATGACCGGCGCAATAGTAAGTTTTTATGCACCCATTTGGGGTTTGATTGTATTCATTTTTGCCATTTTGCTTTATTACGTTCTTAACGAAATTATAAAAGCAAAAGTGAGGTAAACAATTAAATGAATGACTGAAAACAGAATGGAGGTCGGTTCTTCGTTAGGGCCGGCCTATTTTATCTTATGTGAAACTTTTCCTATAATTTTATTCAGCACCGGTACCTTATTTAATTTGTCAAACAAGCTTCCTTTTCCATAGTGCAGCAGTATATTCCTAAAATATACGAACAGTCCCAAACTGTGCGATGCGAATAGTACGGGGTCTAAACGAGCAATGGAATAGGTAAAAATCATTAAAGAACCAACCGTACTAATGATCCAGAAACCAAGCGGGAATAACGATTCTTTTTCTTTTTCGGAATGGAACCACTGATAAAAAAAGCGCGAAATAAATATCATCTGTGCTATGGTGCCCCATACCATCCAAAACAACGACACATCTTCGTTTCTTAGAATTGAGTGAATATTGCCTGAATACATTAGCCAAACCCAATAGGCCAGAGGAATTAAAATGAACAGCGCTCTGGACAACAGGTACATTTTATTCCATACCTGTTTTAGCTGCAGGTTTCGAATGTAGATGCCGTATACCAACGATTGCCCGATAACAATGGCAAAATCGTTTCTGAGAATTCCATAGGTAAGCATTAAGATTGAGGCAACCAGGCTTATTTGCCAGTAAACTATGGGCGAAATTACTTCGCCTTCCTGCTCCGATTTAAACCACTGGGCAATGGTACGTACAAAAAATAATCCTTGCGCCAGAAAACCCAATCCTATGATAAAAATAGCATTCATCCAATTTTTTTTGTGGGTGCAAATATAGAAAAGAAAGTGATTAGAGAAGCAACCTGGTTGTTACAACTCATCTAATTTGCCAAGTGTTGCTTTGGCTGCATTTTGGTGTGCCTCTTTTTTTGATGATCCGGAGCCTTTCCCGATTTCCTGATTATCGATTTTTACAACCGCTCTGAACTTGGGTTGTTTTAATTTTTCACTCGAATCTTCGGTGGTTTCAAATTCAATCTCTCGTTTGTGCTTCTGGCTCCACTCAATTAACTGGCTCTTAAAATTAGTGTCTTCCTGTTCAATTTCGTGAAGATCAACAAACTGAGAAAGAATTTTTTTGGTAACAAAAAATTTAGCGGTTTGATAATCGCGGTCAAGATAAATGGCACCGATTAAAGCTTCCAGTGCATCGCCATAAATGTGGCTTTTATCGATGTTTTTTGTGGTGTTCGAGTCGATAAAAACATTCAACCCCATGTCGAAAGTTAATTGGGTTAAAAACGAGCGGTTCACCAATTTTGATCGTGTTTTGGTTAGAAACCCTTCATCTTCCTGCGGAAAACGGTTGTACAGAAAATCGGCTATTATTGCTCCCAATATGGCATCGCCAAGGTATTCCAGTCGTTCGTTGTTTACATAGTTGCCTTGCGAATCGACCGTTGAAGCTGACTTATGAACGAAAGCTAAATCGTACAGCCTTAAATTTTGAGGGTAGAATCCAAGAAGTTCTTTTAAAAACAAGTAAAACTCTTTTCGGTCAGACGAAAAGAGTTTTACTCGTTGTACTATTTTTCTTACCACAGTATACTACAGTTTTTTGAAAACTACTGTTGCATTGTGTCCACCGAAACCAAATGTGTTACTAAGTGCCACATTAATTTCCCTTTCTTTTGCAACGTTGAATGTGAAATCCAATTTGTCGTCAATTTCAGGATCGTCGGTAAAGTGGTTAATAGTAGGAGGAACAGTATTGTTTTGCATCGCTAAAACACTGGCAAGTCCTTCAATCGCACCGGCAGCACCAAGTAAGTGCCCTGTCATCGATTTGGTTGAGCTAATGCTTAATTTATAAGCATGATTGCCAAATGTGCTAAGAATTGCTTTTGGTTCGGCAATGTCACCAAGTGGGGTAGAAGTACCATGAACATTGATGTAATCAATATCTTCAGGTTTTAACCCGGCATCTTCAATTGCCCATTTCATAACCAATTTAGCACCTTTCCCGTCAGGGTCCGGAGCAGTCATGTGAAAGGCATCAGCCGACATTCCGCCACCAACTACTTCAGCATAAATTTTAGCACCTCTTTTAACAGCGCTTTCGTATTCTTCGAAAACAAAAGCAGCCGAACCTTCACCCATAACAAAACCATCGCGGTCTTTGTCGAACGGACGAGAGGCGGTAGAAGGATCATCATTACGGGTCGATAGTGCTCTCATCGAGTTAAATCCGGCAACACCTGCTTCGTTAACTCCGGCTTCGGAACCACCTGTAATCATGATGTCAGCTTTTCCCATGCGAATCATGTTCATAGCGTCAATCATAGCGTGCGATGCTGATGCACAGGCACTAACAGTTGTATAGTTAGGTCCTCTGAAACCGTATTTAATAGAAACTAATCCACCCGCAATGTTTGCAATCATTTTAGGGATAAAAAACGGAGAAAATCGTGGTCTTTCATCTTTGTAAGCCCTTGCTTCTTCGTAAAAAGTTTGCAGGCCTCCAATTCCGGCTCCCCAGATAACACCGACCCTGTCGCCATCAATTTTCTCCAAATCGATACCACTGTCCTTAATGGCTTGATCTGTACTCGCAAAAGCATATTGTGTATACAAATCGTATTTGCGAATCTCTTTTCGCTCCATGTATTGAATCGCATCGAAATCCTTTACCTCGCATGCAAACTTTGTGGTGTGCAACGTGGTATCGAAGTGAGTGATAGGACCTGCCCCACTTACTCCGTTTTTCAGGTTTTTCCAATACTCCTCAACAGAGTTTCCAAGAGGGTTAATGGTTCCTGCTCCGGTTATTACTACCCGTCTCAATTCCATAAATGAATATTATGAATATAAATTACTTAACTGCTGCTTCGATGTGGGCAACTGCCTCACCAACAGTAGAGATTTTTTCTGCTTCGTCGTCTGGAATAGCTAGATCAAATTCTTTCTCGAATTCCATGATTAATTCAACTGTGTCAAGAGAATCAGCACCAAGATCATTTGTGAAAGATGCTTCAGTAGTTACTTCACTTTCATCAACACCTAATTTATCAACGATTATTGCTTTTACTTTTGCTGCAACGTCAGACATAATTCTTAATTTTAATTAATACTAATTTTTGTTTTAAATAATTCGCTGCAAAGTAATACATTTACGATCTAAATCTCCAAGAAAAAATTTAAAAAAGATGTTAACATCGCGACTTATGAGAGATATAACCTTCTAAATTAGAACGAATTATTCAAATGTTCTAATTTTTAAAGAAATGTTAAAATGAGTAAAAAGAGGATAGCAATTTTTGCCTCGGGATCGGGGTCTAACGCGCAGAATATATTTGAGTACTTTTCTGATAGTGAAAAGGTTATTGTGGATTCGCTATGGGCAAATAAAGCGGAAGCATATGCATTAAAACGGGCTGAAAAATATGGTATTGAATCCTTCGTATTTAGCCGTGAACAATTTTACCAAACCAACGAAATTGTTGAAACATTAAGAAATCGTAAAGTGGATTTAATCGTTTTAGCGGGTTTCTTATGGTTAATTCCTGATAATCTTGTGGAAAACTTCACAATCATTAATATACATCCGGCATTATTGCCAAAGTATGGGGGAAAAGGAATGTATGGAATGAACGTACACAAGGCGGTGATAGCTAATAAAGAAGTTGAATCAGGGATATCTATTCATTTTGTAAACGAAAGGTACGATGATGGTAAATTAATCTTTCAGGCAAAATGCGCCGTTTCGGAAAACGACACGCCTGAAAAGGTGGCAGAAAAGGTTCACGAACTGGAATACGAACATTTTCCAAGAGTAATTGAAACGGTTCTGTTTCCTGCTAAATAACTGCTTAGTGTGTTTTGATTGCCGGCCTTGAGGTTAATAAATTCTACAATTTAACATATCCTGTTAAATAATGTTAAGCGTATGTTAAGTGGCTGATCATTAAAATTATCTTTGTTTCATGAGTCGAAAAATGCTTATATCATTAATTGTTATGATGGCAGCTGTGCTGTCGGGGTTAATATTGGTGCAGACCACCATGATAAAGTCTGCATCCGATATTAGGGAAGAACAATTTAATCAGCTGGTGATAAATGCGTTAAGTCTAGTATCAGCCCGATTGGAACTTGATGAACAACGATTAGCACGCGAAAGTGCAAGACAGGGAGAATTGCCGGGACTCAGTAGTGAGAAGGATGAATTTGGGAATGTATTTCCCCGGAATAAGAGCCGGAAAGGATTATTGAATTTCCAATTAAGTTATACCGAGAGGAGTATTTATGGCACCATTAAAAAGGATATTGAAAGCCAGGTTTTTGATTCGGCACAGGTGCAGTCCATGGGTATTCAAAAATTTATGGAGTACAGCATGGAGCAGCAACGCCGGATGGAAGAGTGGTTGCGCGACGATAAATGGCGAAGTTATAAGATACTTTTGGAAGACAGGCCCATTAAAGAACGGATTGATTCGGCAAGGCTGAATTTCTTTTTAGCCAATGCAATGGCAGAAACAGATATCGATCTTGAATATAAATTTGCAATAAAAAATTCTTCGCTGGCAAACGAAACCATAATTCTGGGAGACGAGGAATACACTCCCGGTAAACGAGAAGAATTTTCAAGATTGCTTTTTCCTAACGATTACAACGGATCGAAACCTAATTATCTGAATATTTATTTTCCCCACAGAAGGGCTTATCTGATAAAACAAACCGGTTTAACCATTATACCAACAATAATTTTAACCGGTTTATTGATTGGTATTTTTGCATATGCTCTGTTGGTAATATTTCGCCAGAAAAAGTTGTCGAATATTAAAAACGACTTTATTAATAATATGACGCATGAGTTAAAAACTCCAATTTCAACGATTTCGCTGGCCAGTCAAATGTTACAGGATGGTAGTATTGCTAATACTCCTGCAACCATTGCACATGTGTCAAAAGTGATTAGTCAGGAAAGCAAGCGGCTGAGTTTTCAGGTTGAAAAGGTACTTCAAATGGCGGTGTTTAACGAAGGTCGTCTTAAATTAAAGCTTCGTGAATTCGATATTAACAGAATGGTCAGGACCGTAACGACCAATTTCGAGTTGCGTGTTAATAATAAAAACGGATCGTTAAAAACCGAAATATTGGCAGAAAATGCAATTGTTAAGGGCGATGAGGTGCATATTACAAATGTTATTTTTAACTTGCTTGATAATGCAATGAAGTATAGTAATGATACTCCTGAAATAAAAGTTACAACAGAGAATAGAAAGAATCAAATTGTGATTTCGGTTCAGGATAACGGAATTGGGATATCAAAAGAGCATCATGCCCAGATTTTTGACCGGTTTTACCGCGTTCCAACAGGAAACGTTCACGATGTTAAAGGTTTTGGTCTCGGTTTGAGTTATGTGAAAAAAATAGTTGATCTGCACAGCGGTACAATAAAAGTAGAAAGCGCAGTAAATAAAGGAACAAAATTTAAAATATATTTCCCACAAATAAATAATTGATATGGAACAAAAAACGAAATTATTATTGGCAGAGGATGATGAGAATTTAGGCTTGTTATTAAAAGAATATTTGGTAGCTAAAGGTTTTGATGCAGATTTGTATCCCGACGGCGAAGCTGCCTACAAAGGTTTTATGAAAGAGCATTACGACATTTGTATTTTAGATGTAATGATGCCCAAAAAGGACGGTTTTACGCTTGCAAAAGACATTAAAATTGTAAATTCCGAAATTCCGGTTCTGTTTTTAACCGCTAAAAATATGAAAGAGGATGTACTGGAAGGTTTCAAACTTGGAGCTGACGATTACATTACCAAGCCTTTTAGCATGGAAGAACTGATTATGCGAATTGAGGCCATTTTACGTCGTACTTCGCAAGAAGGTCAGGCAAGTACACAGCAGGTATTTACCTTGGGCAAGTTTACCTTCGATACGCGGAAACAAACACTTAGTGAGGGTGATGAGTCGGTAAAACTTACCACCAAAGAGTCGGATCTTTTAAAGCTGCTTTGCCAAAATGCAAATAAAGTGCTGGAGCGTAATTACGCATTAAAATCGATTTGGATTGACGATAATTATTTTAATGCACGCAGTATGGATGTTTATATTACCAAGTTGCGTAAACATTTAAAAGAAGAACCCAGCGTTGAAATTATAAACGTTCACGGGAAAGGTTATAAATTAATTGTTTGAGAGAATTTGTAATTTCCACAAAAGTGGAGATTTTAGGTGATTATATTTCCTTGTATGAGGGGAAACAAAAATGCCCGGATTTTTAAAATCCGGGCATTTTTTATAGCGTAATATTTCTGCTAATCTAACTTTAAAACGGCCAAAAAGGCTTTTTGAGGTACCTCAACATTTCCAACCTGTTTCATGCGTTTTTTACCCTTTTTCTGTTTTTCTAATAATTTGCGTTTTCGGGTAATATCTCCACCGTAACATTTTGCAGTCACATCTTTTCGAACCGCTTTAACGGTTTCACGGGCAATAATTTTAGCTCCAATTGCAGCCTGAATTGCAATGTCAAATTGCTGCCTTGGAATTAATTCTTTTAGTTTTTCGCACATGCGGCGACCAAACGAAGTAGCATTGTCAAAGTGAATCAGCGTGGAAAGAGCATCCACCATTTCTCCGTTCAACAGAATATCCAAACGAACTAGTTTTGCCGGTTTGTATCCATTCATATGGTAATCGAACGAGGCATATCCTTTTGATATACTTTTTAGTTTGTCGTAAAAATCGAATACAATTTCGCCAAGCGGAATATTAAATACTAACTCAGCCCGCTCAGCAGTCAGGTAATTCTGACTTATCAGTTCGCCTCGTTTGTCAAGGCACAAGTTCATTACCGGGCCAATAAACTCTGAAGCCGTAATAATGTTGGCCCGTATATAAGGTTCATCAATTTCCTGAATAGTAGTTGACGCTGGCATTCCCGATGGATTGTACACGGTTATTGTTGAACCATCGGTTAAGTGTGCCTTGTACGATACGTTGGGTACTGTGGTAATCACATTCATGTCGAATTCGCGATCAAGTCTTTCCTGGATAATTTCCATATGCAACATTCCAAGAAACCCGCATCGGAATCCAAATCCCAGAGCAGCCGAAGACTCCGGCTCAAAAGTAAGTGAGGCATCGTTTAACTGAAGCTTGTCCATTGCATAACGAAGCTCTTCGTAATCTTCAGCATCAATGGGGTAAACACCTGCAAAAACCATTGGCTTTACTTCTTCGAAACCGTCAATGGCTATTTCGCATGGGTTTTTTACATGTGTAATTGTATCACCCACCTTAACCTCTTTTGCCGTTTTTATTCCTGAAATAATGTAGCCAACGTCACCTGGTCCCAAAACATCCTTGGGTTCCAACCCAAGTTTTAAAACCCCAACTTCGTCAGCGTAATATTCCTTTTTTGTGGCAACAAATTTTACCAGATCTTTTTTCCTGATTTGGCCGTTTGTAATTTTAAAATAGGCAATAATCCCACGAAACGAATTAAATACCGAATCGAAGATAAGTGCCTGCAGCGGCGCTTCAGGATCACCCTTGGGTGCGGGTATTTTATGAATGATTTGTTCAAGAATTTTTTCAACGCCTTCGCCTGTTTTTCCACTTGCATGAATAATATCTTCGTGGTCGCAACCAATTAAATCTATTATTTGTTCTTCAACAGCTTCCGGCATTGCATTCGGGAGGTCCATCTTATTAAGTACCGGAATAATTTCAAGGTCGTGCTCAATGGCCAGGTATAAATTTGAGATAGTTTGTGCCTGAATTCCCTGGGTAGCATCTATAATTAAGAGTGCGCCTTCACATGCTGCAATCGATCGTGAAACTTCATACGAAAAGTCAACGTGTCCGGGTGTGTCAATCAGGTTGAGTTTAAATGCGTTACCTTCATGCAGATAATCCATTTGAATGGCATGACTTTTAATGGTAATCCCACGTTCCTGTTCCAAGTCCATGCTGTCCAGAACCTGGTCGTGCATATCTCGTTCGCCAACTGTTTTTGTAAATTCCAAAAGTCGGTCGGCTAACGTACTTTTACCATGGTCGATGTGTGCAATTATGCAAAAATTCCGAATATTCTCCATTTACTACCTCTTAACAACTATTTTATAAAATGGTTTCTTCTTAATAATGCGCAAAGATATTTATTTTTTGAAATTTAATGAGGTAAGTCTCTGTTTTGCAAATGTTTTTATTCCTTCTGCCGTATTATTTGATGTTTGTTTAAAAGAGTCTGAAAAAGAATGTGTTAGGCGTATTTAAAGTATTGGTAAAGTTTTTTCAGGAAAGAGGCGTGCCAAAAAATAAGTGACTGACTTCTTAAAAAGTGTTAAAACAGGGTCTTTTGAGAATTAATTTTAGCTGAAAATATTTTTTGGCACGGAGTTTGTAAATTGTTTAGTAGTCATGAAAACAATTAAACGTGGTAACAAAAAAAAGTAATCCACGTTACAGAAAACAGATTATAATACTTCACAGCAATTTGCTGTTTTTTCATAAGTTTGGTTTAGTTAGGTTTAGTTTGAATCCCGGTTGCAGAGGCGCCGGGATTTTTCATTTTATACTTCTTGCTTCTTAAAATATTCCAACTTTCCTGTCAGCGCAATATCCCGAACTTTATCTATTAATGCCATTTTCTGTTCTTCCGAAAGTTTGGCAAATGATCGGGCTAAAGCCACTTTTTCGCGCATAAAAGTTGCATTTTCATTTCCCGAAATCAACACTGTAACCGGAAGCGACCATACAAAGTGCAAAGCTTCTTTTATACTCAGGTAATTTGGAATTAATGGATCTTCAGAAGTCCAGTTTGCTTTTTCTTTTTTTGCAAAAAAACGTCCGTCAGCTAACGATTTTATCGAAAGAATTCCCATGTTTCTGTCCAGTGCTTTTTGCATAACATTCTCTTTAAAACTGAAATACGAAGCATCAAGTACATTAACGGGCATTAGAACAGTATCAAAAATATCACTTTCTTTTGTGTGTTCGAGCATGCGTGTGTGGGCAAACGGATTTTGGTGCCCGGTAAATCCAAGGTATTTTACTTTTCCTTGCTGTTTGGCTTTTAGTAAAACATCCAGTACTCCTTCTGCAATGCGGTTGTCAACATCTTGTGGTGTTACAATGGAGTGTACCTGGTATAAATCGATTTGATCCACTTTTAATCTGCGTAACGAACCTTCCAAATGCTCCTGAACAGTTTTTGCATTTTTTCCGGTTGACTTCGTCATCAGAAAAACCAAGTCGCGGTATTTGGGAGTAAGATATTTCCCGTAGCGCTCTTCGCTAATGCCCTGCGAGTAACTTTCGGCCGTGTCGAAAAAACGAACCCCGCCTTCAAGGGCAGCTTCAATAACTTCCTGTGCATCTCTTTCAGTGGTCCATCCCACATGGTATCCACCGGTACCGAGCATGGTTACATATTCGCCTGTTCTCCCAAGTTTTCTTTTCGGTAAAACTTCACCAAGGCGGTCGCTTGTTAATTCTCTTGCAAAAGTTGTATTTGCCAATGAAATTCCGGCTGTTGCACCAGCCAATGATTTTAAGAATGTTCTTCTGTCTGACATAATAATGTGGTTGAAATTTACTATATAAGATACGGATAAATGAGAAAATGTTACCATATTTAAAAGAAAATATAAAAATTAGCCTAAATCAAATGAATAAAACACATGGACTTGCAAAAATGATTGATCATTCAATTCTTCACCCCACAATGACAGATGAGGACTTAAGGCGTGAGTGCAATGTGGCGCTAAAATATAATGTGGCTTCGGTTTGTGTTAAACCTTATGCGGTAAAACTGGCGGCAGATTTATTAAAAGGAAGCAATGTGTTGGTAGGATGTGTGATTGGTTTTCCGGCTGGCAATTCTGCGATAAAAGTAAAAGTGTACGAAACAGAAACGGCTTGTGCCGATGGTGCTGTTGAGATTGATATGGTTATAAATATTGGAAAGGCGCTTCAGGGCGACTGGAAATATATTGAAGAAGAAATTGATGCTGTTACTAACGCTTGCCATCAAAATAGTGCGATAGTGAAGGTAATTTTCGAAACCGACTACATCACAAGGAAAGAAGATATTCAGAAACTCTGTGAAATCTGCACGGAAGTAGGCGCCGACTATGTAAAAACGTCGTCGGGTTTTGGTTTTGTTAAAGGAGAAGATGGTAAATACGCGTATACGGGGGCTACAATAGAGAATCTGAAATTAATGCGGGCAAGCAGCGGGCCACATGTAAAAGTAAAGGCTGCTGGAGGAGTAAGGTCTTTAGATGGATTACTTGCCGTACAAGAAGCAGGTGCTGCGCGTTGTGGCGCTACGGCAACCAGTTTAATAATGGAAGATGCAATAGCCCGGTTTGGAGCATAGTATCTCATCCGGATCCATAATTTTTATTATTGCAGAATGGCCAACAAAAACAATTACAAGATGAAAAAGATAGTAGTAATTGGCAGTTCCAATATTGATTTAATTATGAAAATGAATCGTTTGCCTGAGAAAGGGGAGACCGTTACCGGTGCTGAGTTTTTTCAGGTTTATGGAGGGAAAGGTGCCAATCAGGCGGTGGCTGCTGCCCGTGCTGGAGGGAATGTTGCTTTTATCAGTTGTGTGGGAGAGGATGCATATGCCTCGCAAATGATTCAACAATTTAAAGATAATGGTATTGACACGAGCTTTGTATTTAGAGAAACAGGTATGCCAAGCGGACATGCATTGATTATGATTGGAGGGCAGGGGGAGAATTATATTTCAGTTGCTCCGGGGGCAAACGACTTGCTTGGTCCGGAGAAAATAAATGAAGCACTTCCGATAATCAATGAAGCAGAAATGATTGTATTGCAATATGAGATTCCGCGCAAAACATTGACGCATATTATTAATATTGGAAATGAGAAAAATATACCAATATTGTGGAATTTTGCACCGGCTCAGGAATTTGATTTCTCCTATTTCTCAAGGATTAATATTTTGGTATTGAATGAAACAGAGGTTGGTTACCTTGCAAAAATGCAGGTTGAAAATGAAGATGAGGCTGAAAATGCAGCCAAAACTTTAATTGAAAGGGGAGTTGAAAAGGTTATAATCACTCGTGGGGCTGAAGGTGCTTTTGTTTTGACAGAACATGAAAAAGTACGTATTTCTTCATACAGAGTTGATGCAGTAGATACAACTGCAGCAGGAGATACGTTTTGCGGAGCGCTAGCTGTTGCATTAATTGAAGGTAGTTCGCTTAAGCACGCCCTGGAGTTTGCCAGTGCGGCAGCAGCTATTTCTGTAACTCGTTTGGGGCGCAATCCTCGGTTCCTTCTCGATCTGAAATAGAAACCTTCCTGAAAAATTATTCTGAAAAATAAATTTAATTGTAGTGAAGCTTATTGCAGAGAGTGATAATCATGCAAAAAATAAGCTTTAGACCGGTTAGTCGTCATCATCGTCGTCTTTCCCGCTGTATTTTGCCGGATATGGTTCTTTGCCTTTTTCTGCAAACCAAACAATACGGTTAAATAAGGCGTCGTTACCGGAATCAACACGGTCGAATTGTGGGTACATACTTTTTTTCGCATAGTGTAAGGCTTGACCTTTTAGCTGCGATAAATCCTTATTCATTTCATCCAGAGGTATTTGGTTTGTAACTGAAACATACGAACTGTTATCAGCTACATTTGTAAAACAATCAAACATGGGCATGGCTGTGGCATCCTGAATGTTCATTGGAGGAATGCCTAAAATCTGTTCAATGGTTCGTATCATTGATACCTGATTGTAGTTGGTATGGTTGGTTTTATTAAATCGCGTATACGGACTGGCCACCAAACCGACGGTGCGATAAGCCGAAACGTGATCCCAGCCGGCCTGCGAATCGTCTTCGGTAACAAAAATGGCAGTATTTTCCCAGAAACGGCTGTTTGAAATAGCTTCGATAATTTGCCCCAGAGCCAGATCATTGTCGGCAACCATTGCCCGTGGCGTTGGAAATCCGGGTCGTGTTCCGGCGGTGTGGTCGTTTGGTAAAGCAACTATTATCAGTTCAGGCCACTGATCGCCCGGCTGTTGCTCGTATTGATGTAGCTCGTCAATAAATGTTTTGGCACGCAATACATCCGGAAATTTATGGCTGTCGTAGCCCGGATAGTTTTGGCTTAATATATTTTTAACCGGATCGATGGTGGTTTTATTCCGGAACTCTACTTTCTCTCCATTCTTAAACTGATTGTAAATCGATTCCCAGGTTGCATTTTTATCGAACTCAGGGACACAGGCTTCGCCGTATATCCGAACGCTTTTCCCGTGCCTCAGAGCATTGTCCCAAATAAAACCGGTAGGCGCATAAACCAGTGCATCTTCCTGTACGTGCGGATAACTTCGGAACCAGCCGCGTACATTCTTTTCAATATAATCGGTAACAATTGCCATGTCGGTCCATTGATGCCCTTCTGCCGATGATTTCCCGGCCACATGAAAATTGTCTAGTAACAAAAAATCCTCAGTAAGTTTATGGGTATTGGGAGTAACTTCTGCTCCAAAAATACATAGCGAAGAGTCGCCATCTCCGGCTTTTACATCACCCAATAGCTGGTCATAGGTACGATTCTCTTTTATAATGTACACGACATGTTTAAAAACTGAAGGCTCACCAATTCGGGTGGGTACCGGCACCGGATCGACGTTTTCTCGGGGCATTTCTTTTGAAAGTGCAACCCGGAAAAACTGGTTGGTTTCTTTCACGCGTTCCGTATATCTTTTAAGCTGATTTTTATCGGGAACCGGAATTATTGAAACCGATGCCATTTGGTGGTGGCTGTTGTACACCTTTGTTCCGGTTTCTTCCAAAATTCGGGGAATTCGTGCACCTTCCGCTTCAATGTTTGCCACATACAACAGTTTGTCGCTGTACACACAAACCGCTCCGGGATAGGCTCCTGTAGGAATAAAACCCGCTACTTTACTTGCGTTGCTTTTTGAGGCAAACGAAGTTGCATCTCCCAAATCGACCACAGCTATTGCATTGTCCATTCCCACGGCTACATAAAGTGTTTTGCCGTCGCTCGAAATACCTAATCCATTGGGTGAATCTCCAAAATATGGATTTTGCTCGTGTCCGAGTTTAACAGGAATTGTTTCAACCACTGCATCGGTTTTTGTATTGATTACCGAAATGGCATCGCTGTTAGCATTGGCCACATATATATAGTTTTCATCCGGGCTTGGAATAATATCATTCGGGTGCAGTCCCACAATAATTTCGTTTAATAAAGTGCCATTGGCTGGGTTAAATACAGAGACTGATCCTTCACGTGTGGCCCCTGTTTCCGGATCAACCTTAGCTTTTCCCCACGGAACACCTGCTACATTCTTGTCATTTTCGTCGGGAACCGAACCTGCCCAGTTGGTTACGTATAATTTTCCATTGGCTTTGTTAATACCAAATGGTGCAACTCCTGTAGCTGCTTTCCAAACAATTTCTCCGGTATTCAGATCAATTTTTTTAAGTGTGTTGTTTCCATTTAAAACAACATAGATAAAATGTTCTCCATTTTCTTCTGAAACGATAAGTTCATTGGCCAGCGAATTTCTGGCAGGCGGAACCGCATCTAGAATAAATGTTTTGTCGATCTCCAGTTTTCGCTTTCGCCAGTTTGCACTTACTACATACGATTTACCTCCATTTCCGGCGGCACTCCAAATAAGTTTGTAATCATTGTCTGTTTTATGCCAGGTAATTCCCGAAAAAGTATTTATCACTTTTGCTCCTCCAAAATAGCTGCTCAATACAAACCGGTGCACTATTTTTTTTGTTCTGGCAGAAATGACAACTATTGAATAGCGTCCTTCAACGGCAATCCATTTCCCATCGGGCGACGCCGCACAATCCAATGCATGATTTTCCAGTTCTTCGTCGCCAAAATAAACTTGCTGACCTGCCGGATCAATCCAGCGGTTAAAAGGCATTAAAACGGGGAGCTGGTCGCCCGCCAGTGTTTGTCCTTCATAGTCGCTTAAATGTTTGTCCTGTTTTGCCTTTTCTATATTGGTTTGGGCTTCACCTGAAAAGACAGATAAAGTGAGGAATAAGAAAAATGACAGCCGGAATAAATTTTTCATCTTACCAGTATTTTAGATTTTTGCAGAATTCGATTATGCCTTTAGAGATAAACCTTCCATTATTGTGTCCCCTGGTAGGTTCATATCTTTTGCCATACTTTTTTGAATATTATCAACACTCAAAAAGTGGGAATGTTTTACCAATTAAATTTACAATTAATTGTAGAACGTGGCAGAACCGGTAAAAGATTTCATTCGAAACGATTCATACCTTTTATACTTCGAATTGAATAGTTACCCAAAATGACCGGCCATAGCCGTCAACTCCGGACCCATGAATTCGATAAGCCTGGTTAAAAAGATTCTGTAACCCGGCATTAATTGAGATTTTATCCCATGAATATCCGGCTTTTAAATTTAAAATGTTCCAGCCCGGTGTTCCTCCTTCCGGTATGCGGTGGTCGTCAATGTCGCCATCTGAAAGCCGGTCTTGTTTTGCCGCAAATAAGAACTCAGCTTCTCCAAAAATTGCCGACAGCGAATACTGTAACGCGAGTTTGCCATTTAAGGGCGGAATACGGCGCATGGGTGCATCGTTTTCAAGATTTTTGCCGTAAAGCCACGTCAGATTATTCACAAACGTAAGTTGTCGGTTGAATTGAAATCCAGATTCAAACTCAATTCCGAAGATATTCGAACGGGCCACATTTGCCTTCTGATAAACACGTTCTCCGTCGATATATTCTTCTCCATTGTAGGTCGATTCTATTCTTACAATTTGATCTTTTAGACATGTGTTAAAGGCTGTTGCCGCCATTGAGAATTTTTCGGACGACTTTTTATAACCGCCTTCAACGGTGATTGATTTTTCGGGTGACAGATCGGTTGAAGGGATTTCAATTCCATAATCAAACGAACCAAACGAACTGATGTCGTTTATGTTGGGAGCACGGAAAGCTGAGTGAGCAGATAGTATAAAATGTTGAGTTGGTGCGGTAAAATACTGGAACGAAATATTACCAACCAGCGAGCTGGGTGTAAGTGTTACTTTTCCAAATTCGTCATCAGTAGAACGGATTTGAAACGTATTAAAACGGCCGCCGAAAGTAACCTGAAGTTTATTGTGTTTTAGGGTGTGCTGGCTAAACAATCCAAAGTTCTTCATCGAGGAATTGTCGGGGTAAAGTCCACGGGATATGATTTCATCACTTGTCTCCAGGTCTGTTACTGTTTTCCCCGAATTCACGTTGTCAGAATAAAATTCTGCACCTGAAACGGCCTCCCAAATTTTGCTGATTGAGGAATAATTTTCAAAAGAGATCCCGTTGGTTTTAACTGCATCATTTTCGAGTGTGTAGGTCGTGGAATTCTCCTTTTGTTTTTTCCTGGTTTCATCGGAATATTGGTTCGACAGGGTAAGTTTTACCTTTCGGATCCATTTATTTTCGCTGTAATGTTCCACTTTTGCATACGAAAGCCTGTGAATCTGCAGATCGTACTTATAGATTTGGTAACCTCGCTGAGCTACCTGATCGTAACGTCCCACGTTGTTTTGACGGAGGTACTGGAAAGCAGAGGTTATTTGCCAGCTTTCGGCAAACCGCACCTTTGCTTTCAGGTTTACGCCGTTTTCATCATAACCCGAAGGGCGCTCATAACCCAACGAACCGCCGGCATAAATATCTCCGAAATCCTTATAATGGGCATTTCCTGAAATAGCAAAGTTTTTCGATGCGTAGCTGACCTCTCCTGTGCCGGATTTTTCCATGCCTTTATTCATGTATTTAACTTGTCCTTTGCCACCAAAACGCGATTCGCCGGAGGTGTATTGAGGTGTTCGGGTGAGTACGTTTATTGCGCCGCCCAAAGCATCGCTGCCATACATTACCGAGCCTTTCCCGCGGATTACTTCCACCCGGTCAACCGAAAAAACATCAATGGTGTTAAAATACTGGTTGGGACCATACCGAAAGGTTGCATTGTTCAGCCTGATTCCATCAATTAATAGCAGTGTCTGGTTGCCGGTAAGTCCGCGCACAAAAGGCGAACCTCCTCCGTGATTGGTTTTTTGCATCCAAACGCCGGTGGCGCCAATTAAAGCTTCTGCCATCGATCGTGGAGCGTTGTTTTTCAATTCCTGATTCGTGATTACCGAAACCGCATCAGGCGATTGAAGAGATAAAAGTTCGTTTCTTGAGGCAGTGACCACAATACTTCTGTTTAGCTGTATTGATCCGGGATGAAGTTGAATAGTAATATTTTTGTTTCCTGTTACTCCAATTTCCTGAGTCTCATATCCTACACACGAAATATAGAGTGTGGTATTTTGTCCTTCCGGAAGGGCAAGAGAAAAATGTCCGTTTTGATCGGAAACTGTTCCGAGAGGTGAGTTTTTTACCGAAATATTTACATTTGCAATCGGAGTGTTGGTTTCTGTATTTAATATAATACCCTCAACAGGTTGTGAAAAAAGCTGCATTGTTGAAAATGCAGCTATAATTATCAGTACTATTTTCTTCATCTTACTTTTCTTTCTCCCGGTTTTCAAGTCGGTATTCATCTTGTTCCTTGCTTTCGCGAATCATGTCTTCTTTGTTATCCATAACAGGTGTTTCCTCCAATGCTTTCCAGTCAAAGTTTTCATCAAACGGATCGAGTGCTTTTTGCGGCTCGAATATCCGTGCGTCTACCGGAATTGCTTTGTAAGGAGTAAGATCCGAAGTATTGGTAAAAAAATCGTGCAGATCGTTTGCTCCTGCATCGTATTGATTCAAATAGGGTAGTCCAAGAATATTCCAGAATGTTTTAAAAATACTTCCAAAACTGTAATGAACGTGGCTGACATAATCTCTTTTTACCCAGGGCGAAACAAGCATCAAAACACTTCGGTGCGCATCTACATGGTCGACTCCGTTTTGTGCATCGTCTTCGGTTATTACAATCAACATGTTTTCCCAGTAGGGTGTGTGCGAAAGAAATTCCACAATTCTGCCAACGGCCAAATCGTTATCGGCCATATAACTTTCGCGGAAAGGATATCCGGCTTCCGGTCGGTCTCCTGCACCGTGGTCATTCGGAATAATCACTGTCATTAAGGCCGGCATACTGTCTTGTCCGTTCATCCATCTTTCGGTAAACTCTTTTTTAAATTGATCGATCCGGAATTGATCCGGAATAGCTGTATTGTATGTTGGATATTCTTTTGATGTTCGGTCCCAGATAGGTTGTGGAAGCGGGTAATTTATATAATGCCTGTTTCCCTGGTATTTGAATTTGGC
The DNA here is from genome assembly GCA_026671195.1 of Draconibacterium aestuarii. Taxonomy (GTDB): domain Bacteria; phylum Bacteroidota; class Bacteroidia; order Bacteroidales; family Prolixibacteraceae; genus Draconibacterium; species Draconibacterium aestuarii. Next base: position 540,486 of record JAPOHD010000027.1, read on the forward strand.
TTCATAAATTGACGGCTCAAACATAATGCTGAACCCAAAATTATAAAAGTCAATTTCGTTGCGCTCCAGGTGATCCCACATTGATCCGGCCTCATTGTAGTCTTCAGGGTAAATAGCTCCGGCAGCTCCGTTCATGGCATAAACTCCGGGAGCTTTCGAGTTAAATTCGAAAGAACGATTACCCCCGTAACTTGCGGCCGTGCATGTTTCGCACCATTCGTTAGGATAAGTATTTACCAACCAGCGATGCCCGTCGGCAGAAACATCAGAATCGACATAGAAATTATCCGAAATGGCAAAATCATTGGCTATTTTCAGGTGGTTTACCATTACATCTGCATTTTCAATCGAAGCTGTTTTTTTCCCGTTTCTGAATGAAACCCCTTTCCCGTATCTTGCCAGCATCGGATCTCCTTTTCCTTTTTCAACCTGCCCAAACACCTCGTCGTAAGTGCGGTTTTCTTTCGAGATAAAAACAATGTGTTTTATCGGACTTACTTTTTCTCCCGGATAAAGCGGTACCGGATTATTCTTGCGGGTTGCAAATTTTTCAGATGACGCTTTTTCAAAATTGAAGTTGTTTGAAATTACCTTTTTTGTATAATCATTTAACTGTTCATCTGATGGAATATCCAAAATCTGGACTGTTCCTTTCATCAACGAACCAATGTAACTTCCTTCCGGCCCACGATTAAAAGATTCGCCACCGTTTGGCCCGCTACCAAAACCTTTGGCATTTGATACAATTAGCTTTTCCCCGTCGTTGCTAACTTCGAGTTTTGCCGGAAACCAACCGGTTGGAATGTAGCCCAGTACTTCTAGTTTTTGTGCATCGATGACAGCCACCGCATTAATTCCCGAACAAGCCACGTATAAACGCTGGTTATCGGGAGAAAGTGCGAGCCCAAAAGGAATTACTCCCCTGAATTGTTTGATTCGCTCATCAGGTTTCAGATAAATGGTATTTACAACGGTATCTTTTTCTATTGATAGTACCGAAATATTGTCGTTCGTTCCGTTGGTTACAAATACATAATCGTTGGTGGCTACCAACGAATTGGGACTGGCTCCGCCAACTGCCGGAATACCTTCAACCAGAGCGCCAACGAGATTGCCGGTTTTGGTTTTTGCAATTACTTTGGGATGGTCGGGATCTTCAATGTTAACCGTAAAAACAGAAAATGCTTTGGGAGAATTCATCTCACCCAAGCCTGGAATTTTAAGACTGTCGATATCAATGCCTTCCTGCATTTCCTTACTTCCGTAAGCAAAAGTAGGAGATTTCAACGCTTTTTCGGCAATGTTATCTTTGGTAATCCCTTCAATTAATTTGTATTGAAACATGCCCACGTTGGCAACATACACTTTCTTTTCATCTGGCGAAAGGCAAATTCCAAACGGGTAACGGCCAACCGGAACGTTGTGTTCCAAAGTACTTGTTTCGGTATCAATAATCACCATCCTGAATCCAATTTGATCAACGGCATACAGTTTTTTCCCATCTTTCGAGAGGATTAAATCACCAATGTAACCATGGGTGTAATCTTCATCTCCCGATTGAAAAGAACAATCGATAAAGCCTTTTTTCTCACCGGTTTTCAGATCGAATATGAAAACCTTGTTTTCCTGTCCTCCGGCCACATAAACACTGCTGTTGTCTTTCGAAACGGCCAGCCCCATAAAAACCGAAGCCAGCACACCTTTATCGGTAGCCGGACCAGGCGGTATTTGCTGAACTTCCGGATTTTCAGAAAGAATGTCTCTGATAATTGTTATAGAGAGCGGACTAGTTCCTGAATTGGCAGTAATTGCAGTATTGCCATCCGGACTAAGTGTAAGCCCGTAAGGATGTGGAGCAACGACAATGCTTTTCCCGGCGGGCGTTAAAATTCTGCCGTTGGGGATTACTGTTTCTCCGGTTTTGTCGATTTCTACAAAACGGTTTCCGGAAGGGGATGTTGTTATCCAAATATCACGGTGGGTATTTGTTTTACATGCGGTTATAACTAGAAGAGAAATGAGAAAAAGTGCAGTGTTTTTCATGTTGAAAAAAGTTAGAATTGTGTAAAGATATAAATACGATTTGGGAATTACAGGATCATGAGAAAAGGAGCAAATAATTTTTAGTAAAAGTTTTGTAAAAGATCTGAAATAAGAAGGAAGTGCTTTGATTTCTTTCTTGATAACAAAAAGAAAGAGATTTCTTGCCGGTAGCATTGCGCTAATTTCGGAACAAAAAATCTCTTTCGAAATATCGTGTTATTTTTTCGAGATATCTCTCGGTTAATTTCTGGCTTTTGCATCCCAACCGTAATCAACATATTCCCAGTAGAACTGGTCGCCATCGATATTTACTTTGAGGTAGCCTTCCTGAGTTCCATGGTACGGACCGCCCCACCAACTGGCTGAAACTGCACCTGCTGTAATAAACTGTACGCCAAGTGCGTTTATTTCTTCGTAAAGATGCTGGTGTCCCTGAAGTACCAATTTTAGGTTTTTATCATTAAACATATCCCAAATTTCCTTGAAATTGCTAAAAGTATCAGCGTTGGTGTACCTTCCTTGGAGAGCAGGATAATAAACAGATAAAAAAGGGACATGGCAAGAAACCATGATAGGTGTCTCCGGGGCAACCTTTGCCAAATCGTTGGCAAGCCATTGTTTTTGGGCGTCGTCTACTACCGAATTCGACGTGTTTAATACAATAAAGTGCCAGCCTTTGTGATCATACGAGTAATAACTTTTAGAAATGTATTTTTCAAACATTCCTTCGTTGTGCAAAGGATCAGTTTCTTCGCAGCCAAAAAATCGGTCGTGGTTCCCGATTGATACATAGTAATCAATACCTGCATTTGTAATTATTTCAGCATAACGCTGATATAATTTGTGGGCAGTTTCGGCATCTTTCCCTAAAACGTCGATATCTACATTGTCGCCACCTGTAAGAATAAAATCAACCTTTTGTTTTTTTGCGCTCGCAATGGCTTTGTCTATTCCCTGAAATCCTCCATGGGTTTTTTCAAATTCGCTTTTGTTGAGATGAATGTCTGTAAAAAAAGCAAAACTGAATTTTTCTTTTTCCTTTTCGGTACCATTGGCAAGAACGAAGCTTGCAGAGAGAAATACAATTAGAATTGTTAAAAATGTTTTGTTAATCATGTTTTCATGTTTTTAAAAGAAGCCCGGGAATAATCCCAGGCTTAAAAATAACCAAATAAAATCTATGAATTTTAAAGTCTCATTATACTATTTATAAAATTTCAATGGATAAGATGATCCGTAACCTTCAAATGCCGCATTAAAAGTTAGTTCAAAGGTATTCAGATCATATGTCCCGGCAGAACCTGCTGAGTATTTCATATTGTAACCCCATGATGAAAAGGAGACATCTTCAAGAAGTGTAACTGATCCAACAAATGTTGAAGGATCAGGTTCTCCCAGTTCCAATTTAAGAACCATCGGAGCGCTTGAATCATTCCAGAAATTAGTTGCAATTGTAATGTGATTGCAATCTACTTTCTCCGCAGAAACATTAGACGGGCTATAGCTCGGGTATGGAACATCCAGACAATTTACGCCTTCACCCGACCAAAAATCAGCAAGGCAGCTAATGTCGGGCATGTTAGGGTCTTGCTCAATACTAATAGTCCAGTCTGCAGAAGCTCCCGAAGCAGCTGTTATGCGGTACTTCCCCGGTTGTGAGAAATCTCCGAAACCTCCAAATTCAGCAGCTCCGTCAAGTGGAGTAATCGTACATCCGGCTTCCACCCTTACGCTAGCCCAAATGTTATCCATAGGCATAAAAGTGCTAACCCAAATTGTTGCGGTGCGGTTGTCTGTGTCTATCTCTTCAAGCGAATTGGCAAAAGCACTAAATAGCCCGGTTTCGCCCATTACTCCAACACTAATACTTATTAAATTGGGTTGATCCGGTACTTCTTCAACTTCAACATCAACCGGTTGCATACAGCCTGTAATCATTACAAAAACAAACAAGCTTATTATTGAAATATATTTCATGATTCTTTTTTTTTTTTATTCAAGATTAATTCCATCCAAATAGTTGCTCCAGATTAGGATTTAAAAGTATCTCGCTGGTAGGTATAGGTCGGTAATACAGTTTCGGCTCTGCAAATGTTCCGATATTTCCCTGTTCCAGTTTGAGCATGATGTGCCCTGATTTCCCATATTCAAGGAATAGTGATACATTGCTGTCATCAGATAAATAAACAGTTGTTTCAGAAGGTAAATCTACGGGCATATTTGAACCATCATCGCTTATGAAATAATCAGGTACTCCGTCGCCGGTTACATCAACCAAACCGGTTGATGGCACATAAATACCACGTTGTGGTTTCTCAAATAATTTACCAATTTTCCAGCGCATCATGTCAGTGTATCGAAATCCTTCTGCAAAAAGTTCTACGCGTCTTTCCCTGCGAATTTCCAGGATTTCGGCTTTTTGAGCCGAAGTAACATTGGGATAAAGTTCTTCCTGAACAGGATCCACAGGTGGATTCATTTTCAAATGTGCTACTCCAACCCGATCGCGAAGAAGATTAACGGTTTTATCCAAATCTTCCTGAGTTAACTGACCCAATTCTGCTTTTGCTTCGGCATAAATCAACAGAACTTCGGCATACCTGTAAAGCGGAAGGTCAGTGTGAACTGTTGCATAACCATCCCAGTGCGTGCTTCTTTCTTTTGGCATAAATTTTATTTGGGCATATCCTCCGGTTTTGTTGATAGCCAGTTTGTGTGGATTTCCCGTCTCAGGTAAAGTATAACCGGGGTAAAACAATGACTGTTTCATACGGGGATCGCGATTGGTGAAAGCATCATTTAGTTCAAGGGTCTGTGTTTCACTGGTAGTCATAAACGCTCCATCCGATTTTACGTACGAATCAGCCATTGAGCGGCTTATCCCATTTTCGAACTCAAGTACCAATTCAGCTCCGTGTTCGCGTTTGTCATCCTCGTAATCAATATACATGATAATCTCAGGACTGGATTCTAGATTCGTACCTCCATTAAAAAGGTCGCTGTAAGCTTCATCAATATTACCGGTATGAATACTGAATTTACCCGATTCCATAACTGCGGTGGCTGCTTCAATTGCTTTGTTATAAAAGTAAGCAGGTTGTTTGGTGACATGTAAATCTGTTTCTCCTGCGTGGTATTGACGATATGTTCCTTCATACAGGCAATAACGAGCAAGTTCAGTGTAAGCAGCCCATTTCGAAAGAAGTGTTTTTTTGCTCTCATCTTTTAAATGAGCGGTAGCCATTTCAAGATCATTAATTATTGAATCAACAACCATTTCCCGGGTGTCGCGGGGCTTATATAGATCTTCATCGGTGGTTTCCAATACCGTTGAGTACCAGGGAACATCGCTGTAGGTTTGTACTTTTTCGATATAATCTTTGGCTCTGGCAAAATGTCCCATGGCTGCATATCTTTTCTTCTCATCTTCATCGCCATCAGCATTGCTGTAATTGCCAAGGAAATAATTTATAGAGCGAAGACGACTCCATGCGCTTTTACCCCAGCCTCCATAATTATCGGCTGTTACAGATCCCAACATCAAACCTCTCATACTTCCTTTCTCAATTGTAGTGTTATCCGAAGGGCGATCCCAGTAGGTAGTTCCCCAATAATCATAAAATTGGTAAGTGTATGTTTTAAGGTCGGTTATGTTATTAAAAAAGTTTTTTTCGGTAATGTTTGTTTGTGGGAATCGATCTAAATGTTCGTCGTTGCAGGCGAAAAATAGGGCCACAATGAATATTAAATATATCTTTTTCATTTTAATTATCGATTTAGAATTTTACACTAAAACCACATGAAAGTAATTTCTGCATTGGATAACTTCCCATTGACTCGGGATCAATGTTTGGATTCTTAATTCCGGTAAATGTTACCAGATTTTCGCCGGTTACAAAAACACGTAACTGATTAATGTTTATTTTTTCGGTTAAATGAGAAGGCAGCGAATAACCAAGTGTAATATTTTTTAGGCGCAAGTACCAGGCGTTTTGCAAGTATCTGGTATTGGGGCGAAGCATCTCTGCTCCACTCCACCACGATGCAGCATATCCTTTTAGTCGTGGTAAATATGCATCGGTGTTTTCAGGAGTCCATGAGTTTTCATACTGGTAGGTTTGTAAGTTTGTCCATGGGCTGGCATTAAGTCCCCAAAACAGCTGACTTGTTGGGTACCAGTCTTTTTTTAGTACTCCTTGCCAGAACATACTTGCATCAAAACCTTTCCAGTCGAAGTTTGCCCGAAACCCAGTAGTGTACCTTGGTCTGCTGTTACCAATTTTTCGCTGATCCTGCATGTCGTTAATTGTTTGTGCCGACCGGATTAAACCGTCACCGTTTAAATCCTTAAACTTGATATCTCCCGCACCAGGTGGAACTTTATCTGGATAGGTCCAGAAAGAAGATTGGTTGGCATGGTCGGCTATTTCTTCAGCAGATTGGAATAAACCCTCAACTTCAAATCCCCAGATGGTTCCAACTTCATACCCAACATAGTAATCGCTGAGTTTTCCGTTTGGATTATCAAAAGCGGTGATCCAGGTGCGGCTATCAGCAAGCGTAAAACCAACGTTATAATTGAATTGATCATTTAGTAATTTAAAATTGTCTTTCCATCCAAGAATAAATTCCCAGCCTTTGGTAATTAAGTCAGCGGCATTTTCTTTGGGCTCCGAGGTGCCTAAAACTCCTGGTAGTTGTTTCGATTTTGTAAGCATGTCCAAAGTGGCCCGCTCGTAATAATCGAACGATCCTGTTAACCGGTTTTTTATACATCCGAAATCGATACCGAAATTGGTTGTTTGTACGGTTTCCCAGGTAAGTGAACCTGAAACAATGGCAGGTGCATAAATGGTCGTTTGCTGATCATGTGTGTTCCCAGACAGGATTGAGGAGGTTTTGCCATTGCCCATTGTAGGTAAATAGGCATAGGCACCAACACTTTGGTTACCCAGACTACCATACGAGAATCGTGGTTTAAACGAAGTAATGTAATTGTTGATATTTTCAAACCATCCTTCATTTGCAATATTCCACCCCAGTGAGATTGAAGGAAAGAATCCAAAACGGTCATCTTTTGGGAAACGCGATGTTCCATCGTATCGTCCGTTTATTTCAACCAAATATTTGCTGTTGTAATCGTAACTAAAGCGGAAGAAACCACTGCGTGTTGCCCAATCGGTTATATACTCTGAAACCTCTCGGTCTCCTGTTGCCAGGTCGATACTGGGTACACTTGGGCTTATCAGGTCTTTTCGGTATGCACTGAATCCTTCGTCGTAATAATATTCCTGATTGTAACCAACCAGGAGATGCAGGTTGTGGTTGGAAAAACTTTTATTTATATCGGCATAAATGTCATATACATTTCTGCGATCGTCGTAAGCCTTGCGGCGTGCATCTAAAACAGGATGCTCGGTTTTTATAACTTCCGGACCGGTCTTGTATTCAATAGGCAACCAATATGAACGTTCTGTCCAGTTTCCACGCATAAAACTAACCTTGCCGGTAATGGTTAATAAGTCTTCCCAAAATGATGCTTTGCCGGAAAATGATGTCATAAATCTCGAATTGTATGACTGTGTGCGGCCTCCTGTTGTAGCAGCTCCAAATAACCTTGCCCCATCTTGTGTCCATGAACCGTCGGGATTTTGGATGACTCCGGTTGTTGAGTAATTGTAAAGACCACCAATGTTAAACCCTTGCGATGGATTGTCAAGGTCGTCGTAGCTGTACGAAGAATTATTTGATAAAGTAAACCAGTCTGTTACGTCGAAATCAAACTTGGTTCTCATGTTGTATTTGCTGTACTGGTCGTTACCGTATTTAAATACACCATTGTCCTTCGAATATCCTCCCGACATATAATAGCTAACCTTGTCATTTCTTCCTGATACTGCAAGATTATGTGTTTGCGAAAGCGCATTCTTTTTAATGGCTTCCTGGTACCAGTTTGTCCTTCCTGCGTAAAGATAATACTGAGGATTTTGAGGATTCAGCATCGATTCTGTTCCTTCGTCGGCCATTTGTTTTAACAAGTCCCAGTCATCCACTAAATTATACCACGCTCCGGTACCCTCTTGCCTCCATTGCATTACCGTATAAGGATTCAGCTCAAACTCAGGAATTATTGTCGGATTTTTAAATGAAACGTTCATGTTATAGGAGACTTGCAATTTGCCAGATTCAGCCTCTTTGGTTGTAACCAAAATAACTCCAAATGCTGCGCGGGCTCCGTAAATAGAAGCCGATGCAGCATCCATTAACGTAGAAACACTTGCCACATCACTTGGATTAAGCTCCATAAACTGATAGATATCTGATGGTACCCCGTCGATAATGATTAAAGGTTCGCCACCCGATAATGATTCAACTCCCCTGATATTAAGGTCGGGAACTGTTTTAGCCTGCCCACTACTGTAGGTAATGTTTAGGTTTGGAATGGCACCCTGCAGCGCTTTTACGGGGTCTGTTACAACCCTTTTTTCAAGTTCTTCCGACGAAATTTGTTGGACGGCTCCGGTCAGATTTTGTTTTTTCTTGGTTCCGTAACCAACCACCACAACTTCATCAAGTCCGGTTGTTTCATCTTTCATCGAAATATTAATGGAAGTTTTTCCATTAATATCAATTTCCTGTGATTTCATTCCAATAAACGAAAAAACAAGAGTTCCGTTTGATGGCGCAGATATATTGAATTGGCCATCAACATTAGTTACTGTTCCGGAAGATGTTCCTTTTATAACAACGGAAACACCCGGCAGTGCTTTGTTGTCGTTTTCGGAAATAACTTGTCCCCGGATTTTTACGTCCTGTGCATTTGAAAAAAACACCGGGAATAATAAAGAAATCAAAACCAAGAGCCATTTGGAATTGCTTTGGTTTCTTTTCAGTTGGTTTGTTTTGTACTTCTTCATAAAGAGTTTTGATTTTAATTCGACAAAGATTGTGTCATTTGATTTTAATTTAGTTATAGATTGATTAAAAGATAATTACAAAACGGTTAAATAGATTGATTGAATATTTAGTTAATAAAAACAAACATAAATAATAAATATTTTAAAAACAAAATTGTTTGAATATTCATTCAAACTAAAATTTGGAATATGGGAAACGTTTATGTAGATTTACATTAAGAACGATACAACTCAACAACGGCTGTAATTTTATAATTCTTTCAGTAATGGCTTGTTCGTGAAGCTGAGTGAAATTACAGTACACAATTAATTACTTATGGGAAGAAAAAGTTTAAAAGATACCCGCCAAAAAGAAATTGTTAAAGCTTTTTATGACGTTGCAAAAAAGGTAGGGATTGAAAATGCATCGATTGCAAAGGTGGCAAATGTATTGGGTGTAAATCCAAGTCTTGTGATGCATTATTTTAAGACAAAAGATGATTTATTGCAAGCGTTGGTAGATTTTAACCTCGAAAAATATCTGGCAATTTATAGTGTAAAAGATAAGGTTGACACCAAAGAAAAGTTAGTTCAGATTATCGAGAACCTGTTCTCCCGAAAATGGCACCGATTGTTTGATGATGGAGTTTATTATAGTTGTTATTCGTTTATATATAGAAATAGACGATTTAAAAATGAATTCAAAGAATTACACGATTCGCTTCATAAAAACTTTGTCGTAGCTCTGACTCAGGCTACCGAAAATGGAGTAATTAACATTACTGATTTTGAAAAGACTACCAAACTTGTATTTTCTGTTGTTGATGGAGCTTACTATTATTTAGGTATGGTTGATGATGATAAGGAGATGGGAAAAATTTCAGAATGGTACAAGGAGCATGTACTAAGCATCCTGGGAATTATTAATTAATTTCTGGTTTGTTAGTTTAATTATGCGGTATATCGAATAAAGTGCAATTCCCATCCAAATAAAATTTACAAAGAAGTTCGGAGTGTCCTCTAAATAAATCGAGTTGATGACAAGGCATAGACCGCCAATCGCATTTAATGCATGATAAAGTATTTTGTCGGCTGATAACATTTGGAAACTCAACATAAAGTAAGCCACTACAAAAGTTATAGCTCCAATCCATCCAATAATTGCGTATCCTTCCATTCTTTTATTCTTATACAGGTGTTAATAGCTATGTTTTAAAACTCACTTCCAGCATGTTAATATCCCTTTTAAAGGTGATCAGTATGTTTTGATTATTACAAATGAATAATTAATTTCTTGAAATAATCAATTTTTTTACCACAGATATTTGATTGGATGTGATTACCTGCATGATGTAAACCCCGTTGGGGATATCGTTGAGTAAAAGTTGGGTTTTATTGATCGGGATTTCATATTCTTCAAATAAAACCTGTTTGCCGGTAATGTTGGTTAGTTTTATTGATACAATATTATGGGATTTAAAATCGACCGTTACTTTACTGTTTTTGCAGGGATTGGGATAGATTTGTAATTCGGTTTCAATTTTTGATTTCTCATAAATTGATTCATCCCAGCTGGTTTGAGCAAACGCCGGATAAATTAATAGTAGTAATATAATTAAAAGTATATTTTTTTTCATGAACTATCTTGTTTCTCATTTTCTTTAAAAAGCGTGTACAAATAACATGCCTTTTTTATAAATGACCAAATAAAAATAGGATAGTTGCAATAAAGCCTGAAATTAAATACCCTTTTCTGAAAAATGAGTGTTTAACAAATCTCTGTCTTTTTTTTCTGTACACCTTTAGCAGCAGTCAAACATTCGAAAAGTCTTTCTCCGGGGATTTGAGGGATGAAAGAAAGGAATTAACCGAATAAACTTAGCGCCGCGTCTAAATCCTTCGGTGTGTCAATTCCGATGGACTGGGTTTGCGTTTCAGCAGTTTTTATTCTATAACCGTTTTCGAGCCAGCGTAGTTGCTCCAGCGATTCTGCCAATTCAAGTTTTCCCTGTTTTAGTTTTGTAATTTGTTGCAGCACTTCGGCTTTAAAAGCGTACATGCCAATGTGTGCCCAAAATGTGTTTTTTAATAACCAGTCTTTTTCTTCGCTTCCCCTGATATAGGGAATAGGCGATCGGCTAAAATACAGGGCGTTGTTGTTTGCATCTATTACAACCTTGGGGCGGTTGGGGTTAAACAGTTCTTCGCTTGAATCGATCTTTTTTACCAGTGTTGCTATGTCGGCATCCGATTCAAAACATGATTTTAGCGTTTCAATTTGTTCGGCTTTGATGAAGGGTTCATCTCCCTGGATATTTACAACCACATCAAAATCAACTTTTTCTGCAATTTTGGTTGCCGCCTCTGCACAACGGTCGGTGCCACTTTGGTGTGTCGACAATGTATTGACTACTTTACCTCCAAAAGCTTCTACGGCCTCAAATATCCGGCTGTCGTCGGTTGCCACAAAAACTTCATCCAACGCTTTCGATACATTTTCGTACACCCACTGAATCATGGGTTTATCTTTTATTATTGCAAGTGGTTTGCCCGGAAAGCGAGTTGATTCATAGCGGGCAGGAATTATTCCAACAAATTTCATCATATACATTTAGTATTCAGTAATACTGAAATTTTAAACGCCAAAGATAATAATCTAAAACCGATTTCTGGACTCTTTAGTATTGCTCTTCCCTTATTGTGAAATGAATAAAAAAACTTAATTGTACGCCACTAATTCTCATAGCCGACTAAAAATTGTAAATTTGCAAATTGTTCATATTGATAAAACATGGATGTACAAGCTATAAAACAACGATTTGAAATTGTTGGGAACACTGCCGGATTAAACCGCGCCATTGAAGTTGCAGTGCAGGTTGCGCCAACCGATTTGTCGGTTTTAGTAACCGGCGAAAGTGGGGTAGGTAAGGAAATATTTCCACAGATAATTCACCAGTTTTCGAGCCGGAAACATGGAAAATATATTGCCGTTAACTGCGGAGCAATTCCTGAAGGAACAATTGATTCGGAACTTTTTGGCCACGAAAAAGGCGCTTTTACAGGCGCTTTAGCCGATCGGAAAGGATATTTTCAGGAGGCTGATGGAGGAACTATCTTTTTAGATGAAATTGGTGAATTGCCGCTTTCAACACAAGCCCGGTTGTTACGTGTACTCGAAACCGGAGAATTTATTAAAGTGGGTTCGTCGCAGGTAATAAAGACAAATGTGCGTGTAATTGCGGCTACCAATGTAAATCTCCCTACTGCAATTGACGAAGGAAAATTTAGGGAAGATTTGTATTACCGCTTAAATACCTTGCCAATTGCGGTTATGCCTTTGCGCGAAAGAACCGACGATATAAATTTGTTGTTTCGGAAGTTTGCGCGCGATTTTGCTGAAAAATACCGAATGCCTCCGGTTCGTTTGACAGATGAGGCGCGTTCGGTTTTGGTAAATTATCGCTGGCCGGGAAACATCAGACAACTAAAAAATATTACCGAGCAGATCTCTATCATTGAAAAAGAGAGAGAAATAACCGGCGATGTACTAAGAAACTATTTACCTTCCAACGCTTCGAAAAATTTGCCTGCCGTTTTTTCAAGTACTGAAGAAAATAAATCGTTTGCAAACGAGCGCGAAATTCTTTACAAGGTACTTTTCGATATGAAAAACGACATGACTGATTTGAAAAAACTGGTACTTGATCTGATGGAAAATCGCGAATCCCCGATATCGGGCGATCATGCACAAATAATAAGAAACTTATACAATACCGACGACGGTAGTTTTGTTCCAAAAGATAAGGGGCAAAATCCAATTCATATTACAGAGGTTGACAAAGAAAATATTCAGGATACTGAAGAATTTGTGGAAGAATCGCTTTCTTTGGCCGATAAAGAAATTGAGCTGATTAAAAAGGCTTTAGATAAACACCGGGGGAAAAGGAAATATGCGGCGCAAGAGCTGGGAATTTCGGAACGTACCCTCTATCGAAAAATTAAAGAATACGAAATTAAGGGATAGTTTTATGGTTAGACGTTATATTTTAGTTGCACTCACTGCATTTATTATCGGAAGTATTATTTACTCGTGTAAAGTGAATTATTCATTCACCGGAGCCAACTTATCGCCTGCAGTAAAAACCTTTTCAGTTTATTTTTTTCAAAACCGTGCAAGGTTGATTAATCCAACTTTAAGTCAGAATTTTACCGAGCAGCTTCGCGAAAGACTGGAACGCCAGACTTCGCTAAACGAATTATCGGAAAACGGAGATATTGAATATGAAGGGCAAATTACGGGTTACGAGTTCCGTCCAATGTCTATTCAGAAAGATGACCTTTCGGCACAAACACGACTGACAGTAACTGTTAAAGTGAAGTTTACCAACCATAAAGAGCCCGATCAGGATTTTGAAAAAACATTTTCGGCTTACGAAGATTTCGACAGTAATTTGCCAATTAGCAGTGTAGAAGACGAACTTACAGCCGAGATTATTGAAAAGCTGCACGAAGATATTTTTAATGCCACCATTGCAAACTGGTGAAAATGAATAAAGAGCAATTTATTGCATGCCTTAAGGATGCGGAACAGTTAAACCTAAAAACGCTGGAAGAGTTAAAAAATCTTTTGGAAGAATACCCATGGTTTCAGGCTGGTTGGATGCTCTATTTAAAGAATTTGAAAAATTGCAATACAGAAGCATACGAAGGAATTTTAAAAAAAGTAGCAGTAATAGTGCCTGAGCGTAAAAATTTATTCAAGTTTCTAAATTCTGAGTTGCCCCAAAGGCAAGTCAGTATTGAAAATTTGAAGGCTGCTTCTTCTTTGTATCAGTTGGAGGGAGATAAGTCGGTCGGTAATTCGCTTATCGACAGGTTTTTAACTGCAAATGCCGGAGTAATACGAAAAAAAAATGAGGTGGTTGATTCAACTGAAAACAGGACACTTTTGGAGAAATCGGTCTCCGAAAACGATGAGATAATTACAGAAACGCTGGCTTCAATTTATTTTCAGCAGAATAACTATGAAAAAGCACAGCAGGCCTATCAAAAATTAAGTTTGAAATATCCGGAAAAAAGTGTTTACTTTGCAGCCCGTATTAAAGAAATTGAAGTATTAAAGAATAATAACTAGAAGAAGATGTATATTTTAATCACTGTTTTATTATTGATCGTTTGTATCCTTTTGGTACTGATTGTGTTGGTGCAAAACTCAAAAGGAGGAGGTTTGGCAAGTAATTTCCAATCGTCGGGCCAGGTAATGGGCGTGCGTAAAACAACCGATTTTCTTGAAAAAGGTACTTGGTTTTTAGCCGGTGCATTATTATTTTTATCAGTAGTGGGAGCTGGGTTTATCCCTCGTGAACAAAGGGGAATTGAGCAAAGTCGTGTTCAGGAACAAATTGAAACTGCAGTTGATCCAACTCAGGTTCCAACATTCCCGACAACGCCTCCTGCAGCTGCTGAAGAAACTCCGGCAACAGACGACGGAGAGAATTAAGAAACTATTCTTACAAAATATTGAAGCCATTCGATTTATAACGAATGGCTTTTTTTAGTATTTAAAATTTTGACAAATAAAATTTCCCTTAGGTTGTCGGAACTGTTTCTGGTAGGGTTGAGGGGTGTTTAACAAGAAATGTAATATCTTCCAAAATCATAATAATATAACGTTCCTGTTGAAAATGAAATCTTCTGGTGGAGAATCGTAAATCCTTTATTTCCTGCTGATTGTTTTTGTTGAAAAAAGGTCGGGTAATGTGTTCGTTATAAATTTCTGTATTGTTTAAATACGATTCCATACCGGCCAGTCGCAATTCACAGGTTGAGCATTTCGAGGTTTTTCCACAATCCTTTAGCTCTTTTATTTGGTAGGCGCAACCAATTGCTTCGCCACACCGCATGTATAATATATTTTCATCGGCTTTGTTCGAGAATATAGATCTAAGTGCATTGTTGAATGCTTTAAGTTTCATCTCCCTGTCGAGTAACAATATGCAGCTTGTAATATTATTTACAACAATATTTAAAAACTCTCCTGACTTGGCTAGCATTTCAAAACTGTGGTTGGCCATCGTTCTGTCTTGTGTCATAGTGAAATTGTTTTTGTATTAACTATGGGCAACTAAAAGATAAGAAACCTATGCTACAAAGTCAATACTTAATTTCACGTATGAGTTTATGATGATGATGTAGTAATCGAATGATTTTTGTTTATGTACAAATAGTCTCTTTCAGGTTATAATGTAAACCTAACTGGAAGTACTTCGTGTTCCACAATAATTGGTATTTCCATTTGGGCAATAGAAGTAAACTCAAAATCAGTATTCCCCTTAATTAGAAGTTTAATATAGCTTTTAGGATTACTGTCAATCTGGGAAATCAGAGGGGCCAGTACCTCATCAAGATTAACTGATACGCTTCCATTGTCAGGTAATTCTTCGGGCAACATTAAATCAATTTCGCCTTGCATACTATAACTGCCAGAACCTCCCGAAGCAAATCCCCATTCCATTTTAAGTTCGCTAATATCTCCGGATACATTCAAAAATGTTAGAACAGAACCGGATCCTGGCATTACCCGCAAGATATTGTCAGGGCAATTGCGTGCATTGTCTTTGTTTGCTAAACAGAAAGTGGTGAAGCCTGAAAAAGAATAGGTTTCGGCAGTCGCTTTAGTTTGTGACTGAACGGAATTGAGAGGAATAATAAATTGTAATTTAGTTTCGGTTTCTGCAATAGTGTCCGGATCGTTGCATGCTAAAAGCGGTAGCAATACAATCGCCATCCAAAAAAGTTTTCTGAGTTTCATGACTTTAAATTTTAAGTGTTTTAAATGTGCCGGCTTTTCGTCAAACGGCTCATCTTTTTCATGTTAGATAATACGGAATTTAGTTCTGGTTGTTTCTAATATTCAGAATAAAAGATGGAATCATCGGGCAACACGTAAGTAATGTTTTTGGTTAATCCGCAGTTGGTTTGATATTCTGGTTTACTTTGAAAAAATTATCCGGATCATATTTGTGTTTAATCTGAGTCAATCTTTCGTAATTTCCCTTATAGCTGGCTTTCACTCTTTCCTGACCTTCGTCCATCATGAAATTCACATATGCTCCACCGCTAGAGTATGGATGTAATGCTTCCTGGTAAGCTTTTGCCCATTTTGTAATGGTTTCAACATTTGCCGGATCAGGATCGATTCCCACAAAAACACCGGCATATTTTGCATCACGCGAAGCCCACGGTGTTGCATCTTTTTCTATCCTTCCTGCTGTTCCACTAATCGGGTAAAGGTGCATTTGCGACAACGGAGTCGGAATTTGAGAACCAAACTTTTTGTGCAGTGCCATTGCTTCAGGAGGAATGTCGGTAAAGTAATCGGCTCGCCAGTACCATTGTAATCCGGGGGGCATTAAACCGTCAAATAGCGTTTGAACCATAGGGTAGGGCATTTCACCCACATGATGGAAAACCGGATTTAAATCCATGGCAGGTTTTATTAGTTCTGCTCCTCTATCAGGTGATCCCACATAGTTCCAAACAATGCCGCAAAACTTTTTATTATGAAGTTCAGCAGGGAAAGGAGGTCCGGGGATGACCATAGTCGCAATAAAACCATTCAACTCGTCCGGCGCATTATGAATAAAGTTGTGGTACCACGCCATTATTTCTTCTGTGCGTTCAATCGGCCAGAGAGTTGGGCCGGCAAAAACATTTTTAACCGGATGTGCCTGAAACTTGAATGAAGTTACAATGCCGAAGTTTCCACCGCCTCCCCGAATTGCCCAAAACAAATCGGTGTTTGTAGTAGAATTAACGGTTGTAAAGCTTCCATCAGCAAGTACCATATCCGCTTCAAGCAGGTTGTCGATCGTTAATCCAAATGTGCGTGTTAAATGTCCAACTCCGCCTCCTAGTGTTAATCCTCCAACTCCGGTAGTGGATATAATTCCTGCCGGAACTGCCAATCCAAATGGATGGGTGGCATGGTCAACTTCGCCCCACAGATTTCCGCCGCCAACACGCACGGTATTATCGTCGGTGTTTACCCTTACATATTTTATATTCGAAAGGTCGATAACCAAAGCATCGTCGGCAAGCCCAAGTCCGCCAGCATTGTGCCCGCCACCACGAACAGAAACCAGCAGTTTATTGTCGCGTCCAAAGTTTACGCATGCTATTACGTCGGCAACATCAACACACATAACAATCATTCCCGGATGTTTGGATATCATTGCATTATACACTTTTCGGGCTTCATCGTATTTGACATCGTCAGGGAGAATTATTTCTCCTCTGATTTGAGCTGCAAAAGCAGCAAGTATTTCCGCGTTAAGTTCAGTTCTTAAATTTATCATGATGTCAAAATCTTTTTAATGAGTATTATTGAGCTATAATCATTCCCTTCAGCGACCAGAGAATAGAAAGTACTTCTTTCTTTGTCTCTTCGTCGATGGAGTTCTTATCGAGGGCCACAAAAATGTCATCTATTACGTACATGTATTCCGCCGGGCTGATATTCATCCCTTTGTGGGCATCGGGCATATCCCGGCCGGTGTAATTTACAGGGCCTCCGCTACCAGCACTAAAAAAATCAACGCTGTGTTGTTTAATTTGTGCAAGTCTTTCGGGGTCGTCTTTGTACGGCAGAAAACGAGCATTTACTGCTGGATTATTCATGTGGGTATCGATTGCATCGTCCACTATTTTTTTTATACCCTGCGTCCCCCCAAGTCGTTCAAATAAAGTATCATTCATTGGTAATTATTTTTACTTAGTTATATGTCTCATTGTTTGTGTTTTCATGTTGGCGAGGTATTTTTATTTTTATAAACGAAACTCTTAGTTGTTAAGCAAATTTACTGCACTTAGCAAAGGGGTAACTATCATTTTTAGACCAAAAAAAAGCAAAAAAAGACCAAAAGGTATTTAAAATGAAATATAGATCCGGGAATCTAATTTTAAAGCTTCAGAACGTCAGTGTGGATCATTTTCCTTGAATAAAAATGTTTCGAATTAAGCAATAATAAAACCCGGAATTGCCCCCGGGTTCTTTTGTAAACGATATTTTGTTATTTGTTTTAATTAGTCGCCGGAGAGCATCGAAGTTAATAGCTCGAAGCTTTCTAAGTTTTTCAAATTTTCATCCAGGCTTGCAGTGTGAACATCAATTCCACCCAGTTCTTCAATTCTTGAAATTACTTGTTGGGCTGATTTAACTTGTCCCAATTCCGACATGCATATTGCATGCATAAATAGTAATCCTTTGTCGTATGGCTTGTAGCGAATTGCTTTGGCAAAAAACTTTGAGGCACTTTTGGTTTTACCCTTAATAAGAAGTGTTTTTGCTCCTTTTGTATAGTACATGCTGGCAATCTTCGAAAAGTCTTTGTATAGCGCAATCTGATCTGTCTCTCCAATTTTAACCGCAATGGATAGTTCCTTTTCCACAGGAACCGGAACTCCGTTGTCATAGCCTGGTATCCACATGTTAGTCGTTTTCTTTAGAACTCGTACAACTTCTTTATCAATTAATGGTGAAACACTGTTTATAATTTTGATATCGCTTACCTGACCGGTTGGACCTACAACAAACTGAACTACTTCAGTTCCTTCATAAGCCAGACCAGTAACTTCCGGATAGACGAAATTTTCGCTCATGTATTGGTTAAGAGATTTTTTCTGATCGGTGTTTTTGACCGCTGTAAATTGAGGATCACTAGCCTCGTGCTCTGATAATGTGTAAGGAGGTACTTCTTGTGCAAAAACGTATGCTGATAAGCATATGCAGATAATTAGCATTTTAATTGTTTTCATGACTTTGAGTTTAATGTTTCTAACTTGTTCAAATTGTATTTTCTTGTTTCTGGTGCATTACTATTCTACATTTAAGATTAATGACATATAACTATGGATGGAAAAATCACAAATTGTATAGGGTACGTTTGTTGCCGTGTTTTTCATGCCTGGGGCAAAGTTTTTTTTAACAAATTTACGGCATGATATAAAGCGTGAGTTATCATTTTTGAATCAAAAAACAGCAAAAAAAGACCAAAAGGTATTAAAATACTTGTGTTTTTGTGAATCGATAATTTTGGGGCGATTTCTGTTAAGATTTGAAGGGCTGGTTTAATACAAAAATAAAACCCGGAATAACAACCGGGTTTTTGCGTGTAAAAATGGAGTAACCTTTTTATTCATTTGTCGAAAGCATTGCATTTATCTGTGCATAACTTTCACGCTCTTTTACGTTTTCTGCTATGGTAATCGAACGGTTGTCGATGCCACCCAGTTCTTCAATCCTTGAAACGGCTTGTTTGACTGATTCAACATCGCCCATTTCCGACATGCATAACGCATTCATAAAAAGTAATCCTTTGTCGTTGGGATTGTAGCGAATAGCTTTGGCAAAACATTTTGACGCAGCCTGTGTCTTCCCCTCGACAAGAAACTTTTTTGCTCCTTTAGTGAAATAATTTCTTGCAACCTGTTGAAAGTTTGTTCCGTTGGGATTAATTTCAATTGTTATTTCTTTTTGAATAGCTACCGGAAATCCGTTGGTGTAACCAGGTGTCCACATGTGATTGGTTTTTCGAAGTACTCGTATAATCTCCTGGTTGATATAAAACGAAACACCGTTTATAATTTTGAAATCGGAAACCTGACCCGATGGGCCTATTACAAATTTAACTACAGCTGTTCCTTCTTCACTCCAGCCGTTATTTGAGCGGGGCTTAAAATTTTCGTCAATGAATTGTTCCAGTGACTTTTGGTGATTGGTGTTTTCAACTGCAGTAAATTCAGGTGGATCATTGTTTCTGTCTGATAATGTATACGGAGGTACATTCTCTTGTGCGAATACGTATGTGGATACGAATAAGCAGGCAATAAAAATTTTAATTGTTTTCATGACTTTGAGTTTTAATGTAATGTTTGTGAACTTTTTAAAAAAAGACTTGTATTTTTCCTCCTTTCTTTGTTTAAATTGTTTTAGTTGTAACTATTGTTTTCTTTTCTGAATAAACAAATACTAACATATGTTCCGATTTATCAGGCTGGTAGCATCAAAAAAATCAATTGGGTATGTATCGTTGGAAGTCTAACATCGTTGAGGAAAAGTTTTCCGTTCAACAAATGTAAAGCAAGTTAAAACGTAAGGGGTATCAATTTTGATTCAAAAAAAAGAAAAAAAAGACCAAAAGGTATTTAAAGTAATTTTAAGTAGAGCCAGAATCACAATTGTTCATTTATTAAAAGGTAGTCGGAAGGTTTTATTTTATATTCTTGCTGAAAACACTTACTAAAATACGAAGGGCTGTTAAAACCGGTATCGAAAGCTATTTCAGAGATATTGCCTTTTTTTTGTTTAAGAAGTTCAACGGCACGGTTTAAGCGATATTCTTTAATAAATGCATTGGGCGACTGGCCTATTAGCGAGATCATTTTTCGGTAGACCTGCGATTTGCTGGCTCCCAAATGTCGTTCAAATGCTTCAATATGTAAATTTGGATCTTTCCAATTTTCGATCATGTAATCCATAACCGAGTTAATAAACTTTACATCTTCAGGTGGGACTGTTTTTATTCTGTCGCCTTTGAATATTACTTTTAAGCTCTTACTTTGAAACAGATTTTTAACTTCAAGTGTGACTAAAATCTTTTCCTGTGCAATATAACAAAGGCGTTTTGCCAATATTATAGAATTCTGATAATTGGCTGTTTCTATGTTATCGGGAACACAACCGCTAATACCGATTTTTAGCTTAAACTTTTTTGCAGTTGAAGATTCCAATGAGTGAAATTCTTTATGAATTTTTAAGGCACATGTTATGGCTGCAGAGCCTGATTCGAAGGCTACAATGTATGATAATCCGGTTTGAGATATAATATTTCCATGGTAATTTCCAATCATCCTGAGTATTAAGTCGCGATGGTTTTTATAGAATGTTTTTAATTCCTTTGATTCAAGACTGTTTATCCCATATTGTTCCAGGCTGCTTGCCATTATTGTGGTTAAAGCGAACGGAGCAATTTTTGGATCAAATTTCGCAGGTATTTGTGAAGAGTCTATTTGCTTTATAAACGATTCGATAATGGTTGGGCTAACTTCACTAATCTGGTTCGGAATACCATTATGTGCATGGTTATGCATTGCTTCCATGCTTTTTCTGTCGGGAGCTTCGAATAAACAAAAAGCGACGTTTTGTTTTTCGTCGTACCAATAGCTTATTTTTCGGCAGTTGAATTTATGCTGAATCTTGATATCGTCAAGATGCCTTTGTGCCATGTGTTCGGCAGACATTACACGCTGTAGGTTATGGCGATCGATAAAAAAAGGCATAACTGTAGATTTAGTATTAATTGCAATGCATTTGAAAATCCTAAATATTCTACGGGCGGGGGACTTTTTATTGTTACAATAAAAAGTTAACGTCTATCAAATAGCAATTGTTCAGGAACGCAAATTATAATTTCCAAGATACACCTGCTTAATTTTATGAATTTAATTGCCCATCCTAACTATCATAAAAAAATCTATTTTCAGTCAGCCGAAACTCAATAGGAAGTGTTCTGTCCCTGTCACCCTGTCATAAATTCTGTCATTGAGTTTAAGTGATTGTAATTCAGGAGAAAGAGTCGAATATTGCTGCATTTGATTAATTGTGTAGTGTAATTTTGTCTTCGTTTTTTTAGGGTTTGCAGCGTTTTCCCATTTGGCACAAAATATGATAAAGCGACGGTGTCAATTAAAAAATAAATATTAAATAATAAAACAATCGAAAATGGCAGATTTAAAAGGTAGAATTCTTGCAGGCAAAATCCTTGTTCAACCTAAGGAAGCCGAAGAAAAAACAGTTAGTGGAATCATTATTCCTGATTCAGCAAAAGAAAAACCACAAGTGGGTACCGTTGTATTGGCAGGTGCTGCAAAAGCAGATGAGCCAATGGAGGTAAAAATTGGAGACACTGTATTCTATGGTAAATACTCAGGTACAGAGTTAAACATCGACGGAGTAGATTATTTGTTGATGTCGCAAACTGATGTAATGTATATTCTGTAATCAAAAAAAATTAAATAAAGATGGCTAAAGAAATTAAATTCGACATTGAAGCACGCGACTTGTTAAAAAGCGGTGTTGATCAATTGGCAAATGCTGTTAAAGTTACATTAGGACCAAAAGGTCGTAATGTTGTTATTGAGAAAAAATTTGGTGCACCACAAATTACAAAAGATGGTGTAACTGTTGCAAAAGAGATTGATTTGAGCGATTCATATGAAAATCTTGGTGCACAAATGGTAAAAGAAGTAGCTTCGAAAACTGGCGACGACGCTGGCGACGGAACTACAACGGCAACTGTTTTGGCTCAGTCAATTGTTGCTGTTGGTTTGAAAAACGTAACTGCCGGTGCAAATCCAATGGATTTAAAGCGTGGTATCGACAAAGCAGTTGAAGTAGTTGTAGCAAGTATTGCTGAGCAGGCTCAAACTATTGGAGACGATTACGCTAAAATCGAGTCAGTAGCAAAAATATCTGCAAATAACGATTCAGTAATTGGTGCACTAATTGCCGAGGCAATGAAAAAAGTACACAAAGAAGGTGTAATTACTATTGAAGAAGCAAAAGGTACTGATACTTATGTTGACGTAGTAGAAGGTATGCAATTCGATCGTGGTTATTTGTCGCCTTACTTTGTAACCGATGCTGAAAAAATGGTTGCCGAACTAGACAATCCTTTCATTCTAATCCACGATAAAAAAATCAGTACAATGAAGGACCTTCTTCCGGTTTTGGAAGCAACTGCTCAAACTGGTCGTCCGTTAATGATTATTGCTGAGGATGTTGATGGTGAAGCATTGGCAACTCTGGTTGTTAACCGTTTACGTGGTTCGTTAAAAGTTGCCGCAGTTAAAGCTCCTGGTTTTGGCGATCGCAGAAAAGAAATGTTGGAAGACGTTGCAATCCTGACAGGTGGAACAGTTATTACCGAAGAAAAAGGGATGAAACTGGAACAAGCTACAATTGAAATGTTGGGTCAGTGTGAAAAAATTACAGTTGACAAAGAAAATACTACAATTGTAAATGGTGCTGGAGAGCAGGGGGCGATTGCTGCTCGCGTTAACCAGATCAAAACTCAAATGGAAACCACAACTTCTGATTACGACAAAGAAAAACTGCAAGAACGTTTGGCGAAATTGGCCGGTGGTGTTGCGGTTATTTACGTGGGTGCAGCTTCAGAAGTTGAAATGAAAGAGAAAAAAGACCGTGTTGACGATGCTCTTCACGCAACTCGTGCTGCTGTTGAAGAAGGAATCGTTGCCGGAGGAGGTGTTGCTTTGGTTCGCGCCATCGATGCACTTGCTAATGTTAAAGGTGAAAACGAAGACGAAACTACAGGTGTAGAAATTGTTAAACGTGCTATCGAAGAGCCACTTCGTCAGATTGTTGCAAATGCTGGTAAAGAAGGTGCTGTTGTGGTGCAAAAAGTAAAAGAAGGTTCAGCAGACTTTGGATACAATGCCCGCACAGATAAATATGAAAATTTATTTGAAACTGGTGTTATCGATCCTGCAAAAGTTACACGTGTAGCGCTTGAAAATGCTGCTTCAATTGCCGGTATGTTCTTAACTACTGAAACAGTAATTGTTGAGTTGAAAGAAGATGCTCCTGCAATGCCAATGGGCGGTGGAATGCCAGGCGGAATGGGTGGAATGATGTAAAATCAGCTCATAATTGATAATATATATAAAGGCTCTTTCCTGCGGGGAAGGGCTTTTTTTGCAGATGTAACCTGTTGATGTATAATAGAGGTGGCTGCAACTCTATTTTAATAGACCATATTTTTATCCTTATTTATCACTTTAAAAGAGGAATGAACACAAAAATTACAAGTTGAAACAGAAATAATAAGCTCCAGTATAGTTTGCAACAAGAATGAGTAAAATGCTTACAAATGCCTGTTTCTTAGTAAATATCGTGTTTGCTGCCCAAAATCCTGACTTACGTCACACCCTGTTTTTTAACATCTTTTTTGTGTGGTGTAATGTGCATGAAATCAAACAGATAATATGAGTCTGAAATTTTAAAGAAAGCTTGTTTTTTCATTTTTAAGTTGCCTACTTTGAAGCGTTATAATTAGCAATTATCAGGAATAAAATTTAAGAGCCTGAATAATTCCCAGTTTAAAACTTCGGATAATGGTTTCCGGTCTTCGGTGGTTAATCTTCCGATTTCCAGCTTCCTACTTCCGGCAATTCTTTACACTATGAAAACAGATATAAACGACTTCATTGCAAATTTGGAGAGAAGAACTCCGGGTGAAAAAGAATTTCACCAGGCAGTAGAAGAAGTAATTGGTTCGGTTTGGGAATTTTACGAGAAAAATCCGCGCTACCAGCGTGCAAAAATTTTAGAGCGAATGGTTGAGCCGGAGCGCGTAATCATGTTTCGTGTTCCCTGGGTCGACGATAGAGGAGAAGTGCAAATCAACCGGGGGTATCGCGTTGAGTTCAATTCGGCACTCGGTCCTTACAAAGGTGGTTTGCGTTTTCATGCCAGCGTAACTTTAAGTATTCTCAAGTTTTTGGGATTCGAGCAGACCTTTAAAAACAGTTTAACAACACTGCCAATGGGGGGAGGGAAAGGTGGTTCCGATTTTAGTCCAAAAGGAAAAACCGATGGCGAAATTATGCGTTTCTGCCAGAGTTTTATGACTGAATTGTATCGTCATATTGGTCCAAATACTGATGTGCCTGCAGGCGATATTGGTGTTGGAGGCCGCGAAATTGGTTACTTGTTTGGTCAGTATAAGCGATTGAAAAACGAATTTACTGGTGTTCTTACCGGGAAAGGTTTGGCCTGGGGCGGCAGTTTAATTCGCCCGGAAGCAACAGGTTTTGGCGCTGTGTATTTTGCTCAGCACATGTTGCATCGCCTGGGGAAAGACATTGAAGGGCAAACAGTCGCAGTTTCTGGTTTTGGAAACGTTGCCTGGGGAGCAATCTCAAAAATAAACGAGTTGGGAGGAAAAGTTGTTACACTTTCTGGACCTGACGGATATATTTACGATAAGGAAGGAATTACAGGCGATAAAGTAGAATATTTGTTGGAGTTGCGGGCTACCAATAACGATATTGTTGAGCCGTATGCACAGGAATTCGGAGCAAGGTTTGTTGCTGATAAACGACCATGGGAAGTACCTGTTGATTTGGCTATGCCTTGTGCAACCGAAAATGAAGTTGATTTGGCAGATGCGAAAGAACTGGTTAAAAATGGTTGTAAATTACTTGCCGAAGCTTCAAATATGGGATGTACAGCCGCGGCTGTTGATTATCTCCATGAGACTATGGATTATGCTCCGGGCAAAGCGGTAAATGCCGGGGGAGTCGCTGTTTCGGGTTTGGAAATGTCGCAAAACAGTATGCGAATTAACTGGCCACGCGAAGAAGTTGACACACGTTTAAAGGGAATAATGAAAGACATTCACGAAACATGTGTTAATTATGGCAAAAACGGTGAGAAAATCGACTATGTAAAAGGAGCTAATGTAGGCGGTTTTGTAAAAGTGGCAGAAGCTATGCTTGCTCAGGGAGTTGTGTAATTGGTAAAGAAATAAAGAAGAGAAAATAATAATGAAAATCCGCCGGTGGCTTCCGGTGGATTTTTTTTGTCTGAACCAGCCTGTAATAGATCTTAATTTTCTTATAATGTTAAATTTAATTTTTAGGTAAAGTTAAAAACAGGGGTTGGATGAAACACTTTTCTACATTTGTTGAAATTTTGTTTTAATATGCTAATAGATACGCATTCTCATATATATTCGGAAGATTTTTTACACGACCGCGATGAAGCTCTGCAACGAGCTTACGAAAGCGGGGTGAAGAAAATTGTTTTGCCGAATATTGATTCTGGTTCCATAAAACACATGCTCGATTTAACCGATGCATACCCGCATTTGTGTTTCCCTTTGATGGGATTGCATCCAACTTCGGTTGACGAAGATTACAAAGAAGAGTTGCAAGCCATTGAATATTGGCTCGAAAAGCGAAAATTTTATGGAATCGGTGAAATAGGTATCGATTTATATTGGGATAAAAAGTTTATTGAAGAACAAAAGGATGCTTTTCGATATCAGATTCAGCTAGCTAAAAAATATGCGCTACCTGTTGTTATTCATGTTCGGAATTCGTTCGAAGAAACCTACCAGATCGTTCAGGAAGAGCAGGATGGTTCGCTGAAGGGAGTTTTTCATTGTTTTACTGGTAGCGAAGACGAAGCGAAAAAAATTGTTGATTTAGGATTTCTGCTCGGTATAGGTGGAGTGGTGACTTTTAAAAACAGTAAGCTGGACGAAGTTTTACAACAAACAGATATTAATAATCTGGTGCTGGAAACCGATGCGCCTTATTTGTCGCCGGTGCCAAAACGAGGAAAAAGAAACGAAAGTTCTTATTTAATGTTTACTGCTCTTAAGGTGGCCGAAATTTACAATGTTCCCGTAAGGCGTGTTGCTGAAATTACCACATCGAACGCCCGCAATTTGTTTGGAATTTAATAACTTGCAAGCCGTAAAGCTTCACGCAACAATGAATAAAAAGGTTGTCAAAAAAACTTCGATTTTAATTATTTATACCGGTGGTACTATTGGGATGGTTCAGGATCCGAAGAATGGTACGCTAATTCCGGTAAAGTTCGAAAAGATTCAGGAGGTGGTGCCTGAATTAAAGAAATTTGACTTTATAATTAAAACAATCACCTTTACTCCTGCACTCGATTCATCGAATATGAATCCGATTGTGTGGATAAAGATTGCACGAACCATTGAGCGAAATTATAATCTTTTCGATGGATTTGTAGTATTGCATGGAACAGATACGATGGCGTATACTGCTTCTGCCTTGAGCTACATGTTTGATAACCTGGATAAACCCATTATTTTTACGGGGTCGCAGCTCCCCATCGGGATGATCCGGACGGATGGCAAAGAAAACCTGATTACGGCTGTTGAAATTGCCGCAGCAAAAATCGACGGAATGTGCATGGTGCCCGAAGTATGTATTTATTTTGATTTTAAATTATACCGCGGGAATCGGACTTTAAAAAGAGACGCCGAATTGTTTAGTGCGTTCCGTTCTGTTAATTATCCCGAGTTAGCGGTGGCCGGAATTGACATAAAATACAATCCTGAATTTATATATTATCCTGAAAACAAGGGTATTCTGAAAGTAAATACCAATTTCGATGATAATGTGGTTATCCTTAAAATGTTTCCGGGGATTAACCAGAACGTTATGAATTCGGTATTAAATACTCCGGGATTAAAAGGGGTAATTTTGGAAACATTTGGTTCGGGAAATGTGCCCACTGCAAGGTGGCTGACGAATTGTATAAAAAAGACCATTAAGCGTGGAGTGATTGTGTTAAATATTACGCAATGCGAAGGTGGAAAGGTTGTTATGGGGCAGTATGAAACCAGTTTGGAACTACTGAATGCCGGAGTGGTGTCAGGAAAGGATATGACAACAGAAGCTGCAATAACCAAATTAATGTTCCTTTTGGGACAGGACTTAAAACCGGCAGAAATAAAAATGTATCTCAATAAAAGTTTGAGAGGGGAAATTAGTGAATAGCCCTGTTTTTTTTTCATATTTTTTTATTAATTTGCACCCCTCATTTTTGGGGGAGCCAGTAAAAATTACTGGAGAGGTGCAGGAGTGGCTGAACTGGCACGCCTGGAAAGCGTGTGTACTGCGAAACGGTACCGAGGGTTCGAATCCCTCTCTCTCCGCTCAACCAGAAAAACGTTCTTAATTATTTATTGAATATTGTGCGGAATTAAACAAGGCATATTTTTTGTAGAAAAAGCAATTAATATTTTAAAAGTCAATACAAAAGAAAAATCAAAAAAGATTATTAATTAAAAATTCAAATCAATTATGAAAAGACTATTCGCGTTAATAGCCGTATTTGGGATGCTGTTTTTTATGGCATCGAATGCTGTGGTTGCACAAGATGAGGCACCCGCAACAGAAGAAACAGCTACCGAGCAGGTAGATTTAACTGCTGATGCAGAAGAAGATGCTGCTGCTGCTGCTGAGGAAGGTAAATCTTTACACAGCCAGTTAAAGCAAAAGTTTATCGAAGGTGGTCCAACTTTCATGTCATTCGTATTAATCGCCCTTATTTTAGGTCTTGCGTTTGCTATCGAAAGAGTACTATACCTTAACCTTGCAACTAGTAATACTAAAAAATTGTTAGCTAAAGTTGAAGAAGCTTTGGAAAACGGTGGTGTTGAAGCTGCAAAAGACGTATGTCGTAACACCCGCGGTCCTGTTGCAAGTATCTTCTATCAAGGTCTTGACAGATTTGATCACGGTATCGATGTAGTTGAAAAAACTGTTATTTCTTATGGTGGTGTTCAGGCTGGTCTTTTGGAAAAAGGATTAAGCTGGATTTCACTTTTCATTGCTCTTGCTCCTATGCTTGGTTTCATGGGTACAGTAATCGGTATGATTGGTGCTTTCGATGCTATCGAGGTAGCCGGTGATATTTCTCCTTCTCTTGTAGCAGGTGGTATTAAAGTAGCTTTGATTACAACAGTAACAGGTCTTGTAGTTGCTATTATCCTACAGATTTTCTACAATTATTGTGTAGCTAAAATCGACAGTATTATTAACAATATGGAAGATGCTTCTATTTCGTTATTAGACTTGTTAGTAAAACACAACATGAAAAAATAAGGAGTAGAAAAAATGGGTAAAACAGGAAAAATAGTTACTATAGTTCTGTGGGCTCTACTCATCGTTTCAGCTGTTCTTATCGTTTCGTTAATGGTAAATATTAACGAAGATGTGGATACTGATCCTGCAATGAATAGTTGGGTAAACACCAACTTAATTTGGGCTTACATACTAACAGCAATTGGTGCAGGTGTTGCAATCTTTGCTGGATTAGCGCATACAGCAACCGATAAAAAAGCTGCAAAAAACGGAATTATCTCTCTGGCTTTTATGGGAGGTGTTGTTCTTATTTCGTATTTATTGGCATCACCAGAAATTCCACAATTTATTGGTGTCGATAAATTTATTAACGACGGAACCTTAACTGAGAGTGTCGCAAAATTGGTAGACACTGGTTTGTATGCAACATACATTCTGCTGGCCCTTGCAATTTTATCAATTGCAGGAATGTCAGTGGCGCGTTTGTTCAAATAGTATTAATCGTGGTATAAAAAAACAGGAAATTAATTATGGCAAGAAATACACCTGAAGTACCGGCAACGTCATTAGCAGATATTGCATTTATGTTGCTAATCTTTTTCCTGGTAACAACCACGATGGACGTTGACAGCGGTCTTCGAAGAAAACTTCCGCAATGGGTTGATAAAGAACAACTTGACGATAATGCAGAAATTAAAGAACGAAATGTTTTTGTTGTTTTGGTAAACCGAAACAACGATCTGCTTGTGGATGGAGACTACGAACGTGTTGAAAATTTACGTGATAGGGCAAAAGAGTTTATGGCAAACCCTTATAA
Organism: Draconibacterium aestuarii; assembly: GCA_026671195.1. Lineage (GTDB taxonomy): Bacteria > Bacteroidota > Bacteroidia > Bacteroidales > Prolixibacteraceae > Draconibacterium > Draconibacterium aestuarii. Next base: position 569,958 of record JAPOHD010000027.1, read on the forward strand.
TGATGAAAATCTACCTGAAAAAGAACCAAAAGATGTTCCATATTTTGGACAATATATGGTTACAAAAGGGGTAATCTCATTGCGTAATGATAACGACACTCAATACGGAACGTATTTAGCTGTGCAGAACGAACTGGTTGCTGCCATTAATGAACTAAGAGATGAATTGGCAATAGATAAATGGGGGAAAGCATATTTGGATTTGGATGTGGATCAGCAAAATGCTGTGAAAACGATCTACCCTCAAAAAATATCTGAAGCAGAACCAAAGGGTAAAAACTTTTAAAAGAGTATAATTATGAGCAAGTTTAGAAAAGACGATGGTAAGGAATTACCTCCAATATCAACGGCATCACTGCCTGATATCGTGTTCATGTTGTTATTCTTTTTTATGGTTAGTACAACAATGCGCGAGGTTACAGTAAATGTATCTCAGAAATTACCTGAAGCAACAGAATTGAGCAAATTGGAAAAAAAATCACTGGTAAGTTATATCTATATCGGTGAACCAAAGCCTCAGTTCCAAAAAGTTTTTGGTAAAGCGCCTCGTATTCAATTAAATGATCAGTTTGCGAATGTAGAAGATATAACCGATTATATCACTGCAGAAAGAGAAGCAAGGACTGAAGCTGAAAGACCTTCGATGGTTACTTCATTAAAGGTTGATGTGAATACAAAAATGGGATTAGTTACTGACGTGAAGCAGGAATTGCGGAAAGCAGCAGCTTTGAACATTAACTATTCAGCGAGGAAAGCGGTTGAAAGATAAAAGTTTATCGATCTATATAACAAAAAAGGGAAGCATTTGCTTCCCTTTTTTGTTTGCCGAATTTTGTAATTAACGTTTCCTCTTTTTCCTTTTTTGCCGTTCTTTTGTTCTGGTAAATTTATCTTCAAACGAACGTTTCGACGAGCCTCGTCTTTTCTTTTGATGAAAAGCCCCCTGGTAACTCGGATCATCAATTTTACGCTGGCGATCGATTTCTCGGAGTTGATCCTGGTTTTCCTTAAATTCGGTTCCCAAAGCTTCAATTCCTTCCGGTAACTCCTGGAGTACAATTTCCTGTCGAATCATTTCTTCAATTTTCTTCCAGTGCCACTCGTCCGAAGGATCGATTAATGTAATTGCATCACCTTTATTTCCGGCTCGCGCAGTGCGACCAATACGGTGAATATAGTCGTCGTAATCGTTAGGTAAATCAAAGTTAATTACATGACTTACCTGGCTCACATCCATTCCACGGGCCGAAACATCGGTAGTAATAAGGATGCGTACATCACCATTTTTAAAAGCCTGAATAGCATTAATTCGTGTGTTTTGTGCTTTGTTCGAATGAAGCAGCCGTGTTTCTCCTTCTGCTTTTCGCTCAATCACTTTAAAAACCCCATCGGCATGTTCTTTTGTTTTTACAAAAATCACAACACGTGTAAATGTTTCTACGTCATCCAACAGGTGTTTGATAAGATTTAGTTTGGTACGATAATTAGGTACTTTATAAGCAATTTGTGTAACTAAATCTACCGGTGTGGCCGAAGGAGCAATCTCCATTTTATCGTAATGATCAAGAAACTCTTCAGCAAGCTTTTCGATACTTTCTGAGAATGTAGCTGAAAAAAGAAGGTTCTGTTTTTTGGTCGGAATAATTTCCTGTAATTGGCGAAGTTGTGGCATAAAACCCATATCAAGCATACGGTCGGCTTCGTCAATAACAAGGTATTTTACCTTTTTTAAACGCAAGGCACCAACCTGGTATAAATCCCACATACGGCCTGGTGTTGCAATCAAAATGTCAATTCCTTCTTCCACCAAAGCCGCATGTTTGGTCCAGCCAATTCCTCCGTATACTGCAGCATGACGTAGTTCTGAGTAAGTTGTTAATTCTTCCACATCCTGGCCAACCTGAATGGCAAGTTCACGTGTTGGTACAATTATTACTACACGGGGATCATTGCCTTCCGGTTTTTTTAATTTTGTTAGCAGTGGCAAAAGGTAGGCAGCTGTTTTACCGGTCCCGGTTTGTGCAACTCCAACGATATTTACTCCCGAATTAATTTTTGGGATTGCCCTCAGTTGAATAGGTGTTGGCTCAACAAATCCAATGTCGTCAAGCGCCTTTAATATTGATTTGGAGACTTTAAGTTCCGCAAAAGTTTTCTTCATTCTGATAATTTTTCCAGGAAAATGTATTCCTGTTCCGGGTGCAAAAGTAGGAATTTCAATTGATTACCTCAACTTATATATTTGTCCGGGCAATGCATTCAACACATTCTTAAACTCAAGGTTCAGCAAAATGGCGGAAATACGGCTGACAGGGAGTGACATTTGCGAGGAAATCTGGTCTATAAAAAGTTCACCTTCTTTTTGAAGTAGGTCAACTATTTTTTGTTCGTCGTGATTTAATTCGATAAACAAACTGGACTGAACGGCATCGGTTTTGGGTGTGTTTTCCCAACCCATAAAATATTCGAGGTCGTCGATGTCTTCGATTAAAGTGGCACCATTGTTTCGAATAAGTTGATTACACCCTTTTGAATAGATATCGCCCGAGCGACCGGGGAACGCGAAAACATCGCGGTTGTAAGACGAAGCAATATCGGCAGTAACCAAGGCACCTCCCTTTTTTGCCGATTCAACAACAATGGTCGCATCGGCCAATCCGGCAATAATTCGGTTACGTTTTATAAAATTGGAAGGATCGATTCTTGTTCCGCTGGCAAAATCGCTAACCAAGCCACCATTTTGTAACATTTTTTCAGCAGTTGACCGGTGTAGGGAAGGATATAGTAAATCAAGACCATGGGCAATTACACCCACTGTGGGCAGATTATATTTTAGAGCCGACCGATGTGCAGTAATATCAATCCCGTATGCAAGGCCGCTAACGACCAGTATCTTGTATTTTCGGGCAGAAAATTGTTTCACAAGATTGTCAACCACATTTTTTCCGTACTCTGTCGAATTTCGTGTGCCAACAATGCTGATAACGCGCTCTTCGTTCAAATTCATATTTCCTTTGGAGTATATCAACAGGGGCGCATCAATACATCTTTTTAGCCTTCGGGGATATTTTGTATCTGTATAAAAATGAAGTTGAATACCGTTCTCATAAATGTAATCCAATTCTTTTTCTGCACGAGGCAAAACGTTTGCGTTTTTTATTTGCCTGGCATTTAACTCACCAATTCCAGGAATTTTCATTAACGATTTTATCGACTGCGAAAATACTTCTTCAACACTGCCGGCATAGGCCACCAGATTTCTTGCCAGAATTCCGCCAATACCGGGAAGCATTGAAAGTGCGATTTTATATTTGAGATTTTCGTGCATGAAGGTACATATTTGTTATCTGCCAAGAATTTTTCTTAACGATTCCTGAATGCGTATTCTGTCTTCCAAAGGAAGGGCAGAAAGGCTAACTGTTGGGTATTCTGCAATTCCTCGTTTTGTCTTTATAAACAGAGTGAGGTCTGATAATTTTCCGAATATGGAATTTTCGAACTGGGCATTTTTTAAAATCGCCACTGGGAATTCAATCGAGTTAAATTCATTTTTCCCAAATCCAATGGCTTTGTAATAGCGCAAAACTATTTTGTTCTTTTCATCAATATATTCGATGTACTGATAATCTGCCACAAGGAAAAATATAAACCAGATGGAAAATACTCCAATTGCTCCAAACGCATAAATAATTAAATCGAGCATTAGAAGTCCCAATGCAGCAATAGCAATTACACCACTTACCATAAAGAATATTCGTTTCAATCTTGTTGTTGCCTTTCTGTTCGTAATTTTCATTTTCGTTATTAAATGTCTAAGACTGTTTTATTCGTACTCCCTGAGAAATCCAAAACCTATTTTTATTGTAACTTTATCGCAATTTAGCAGCTACATATGGGAAATTCAAAAATTTACTCTAAAATAATTTATAGCCGGGCACTTGAGCAAGAACTTCAGACTTTCGTTGAAGCATATCCGAAAGGGAAAGTGTTTTTGGCAACGGAAGAAACAGTTGATCAACTTTGGGTATCGAAGCTTGATATATTTTGTGAAAAAAATACGATCCGGAAAGTTGTAATTCCTGCAGGTGAGAACAATAAAAAGATTGAATCAGTTGCAAAAATCTGGGAGTTTTTGTCGAATAATGGTGGCGACCGCAAATCGTTGTTAATAAATATTGGGGGGGGAATGCTAACCGATTTGGCCGGATTTGCGGCATGTTCTTTTAAACGTGGAATCGATTTTCTGAATATTCCAACAACACTGCTTTCGCAAGTCGATGCTTCGGTAGGAGGAAAAACAGGGATTAATTTTGGCGGTTTAAAAAACGAGGTGGGAGCTTTTAAAGAGCCTGTTGCGGTTATTATAAACACCGATTTTCTGAAAACCATCGACAGGCAGAACTTTATTTCAGGTTATGCCGAAATGATTAAACATGGTTTGATTTACAGCCCGAAACATTTGGCCGAATTAAAAGATTTTGATTTTGAAAATATAGACTACGATTTACTTCAGGAGATTATCAGGCATTCGGTAAATGTAAAAGAATACTTTGTAGCCAATGATTTAACCGAGCAAAATATTCGGAAGGCACTGAACTTGGGACACACGGTTGGGCATGCATTCGAAAGTATGGCAATGGAACAAAGCCGCCCGATCTTGCACGGTTACGCAGTAGCCTACGGTGTGATAGCCGAACTTTTTCTTTCGGTTAAAAAGTGTGGTTTCCCGGAAACTGATTTTGCTGAATTAACAAAATGGATGCTTGATATTTATGGCAAAATCGAGATTGAAGAAACCGATTTTGAACGTCTTTTTCAGTTGATGACTCACGATAAAAAGAACGAATCGGGAAAAATAAATTTTACACTCTTGCCTGAAATTGGTGAGATTGCCATCAATCAAAATTGTGAGAAAGAATTGATTTTTGAAGCTCTGCATTATTATAAAAGTTTATAGCAGATTTTTCACCATTCATATCTCATGTTCTCAAATCTATCAGAATGATTTATCAAGTTTCAGCCAATCTAAAATCAATTTCAGGAAGTATCAATCTTCCGGCATCGAAAAGTATCAGCAACCGTGCATTGATTATTAATGCTTTAAGTTACAGTCCGTATCCAATCATGAATCTGTCGGACAGCGATGATACAAAAGTGTTGGAAGCAGCGCTTTTTTCGAATAATTCAAAATTCGATATTGGCCATGCCGGAACTGCTATGCGTTTCCTAACTGCTTTTCTGGCCAAAATTACCGGCGAATGGGAAATTACCGGTTCGGAACGAATGCAACAACGCCCAATTGCAATTTTGGTTGATGCGCTGAATCAGTTGGGAGCGAAAATCGAGTACCTGAAAAACGAGGGGTGTCCTCCATTAAAAATATTCGGATCGCATTTGAAAGGACAAACCATAGACTTGGACGGTAGTATTTCAAGCCAGTATATTTCAGCTTTGTTGTTAATTGCACCAACGGTTGAGAATGGTTTGACCTTGAAATTGAAAGGAAATATTACTTCAAAATCGTATATAAAACTTACGCTTGAGTTAATGGCAAAATTTGGTATTCAGTACCAATGGAATGGCAATGAGATTTTTGTGCCTGAGCAAAACTATTTTGCACGCGATTTTACCTGCGAAGCCGACTGGTCAGGGGCATCGTACTGGTACCAGATTATGGCGTTGCTTGAGTCGGGTGAGGTACTTTTGGAAAATTTACAACTGGAAAGTTTACAGGGTGATGTAAATATTGCTTTGTGGTTTGAGCAATTTGGAGTGGAGTCGTTACAAAAAAATGAAGGAGTACTACTTTCAAAAACTGCTACTGTTCAACCCGAAAAACTAGTTCTGGATTTTATTGAAAATCCTGATGTGGCACAAACCATGGCCTGTTTATGTGTGGCAAAAAAAATTCCTTTTCACTTTTCAGGACTAAAAACCCTGAAAATTAAGGAAACCGACCGTATTGCGGCTTTGCAAAACGAACTTGGGAAATTTGGCGCCAAACTAACCGAGCCTTTACCTGGAGAATTGGCTTGGGACGGAACTTTCAGTTCTGTATTAAAACAAATGAATCCTGTAATTAATACCTATCACGATCATCGAATGGCGCTGGCTTTTGCACCAATGGCTTTGTCTGGTTTAAATCTTCAGATTGACGATCCGATGGTGGTAACCAAATCTTATCCCGGTTTCTGGGAGGATTTAGGGAAAGTGGGATTTGAGATTACTGAGTGAATGAATAAGATCGCACGCAGTCCGAGTCATAGATGACAATTCTTTTTTATATGACAATCTTTTTCTTGTAGAATATAAGCAGGAATAAAGTTGTTGCAGATAATAAGTACGGTATAAATAATACAGCCAAACTTGAAGTTCCCATCATAAACGAACCGGTTCATTGGAGGAATAACATCACGCCTGCTTCCGGGGTTATTCGCCATTATCATTGTCGAAATTGTAAATATGCCAAATGTATCTGATGAAATTGGATGTTTAATTCCGGCCAATTTGGGGCGTTTGTTTTCGGAATATATTTCGATATATTTGAATCGTTCTTAAAAAAATTAGAATGTCAAATGCGTATAAAGAATCTGTCATGAAAAGAAATCTTGTTTTAATATTCAGTTTTATCTTAGTAATAATGTTTGAAAGCTGTTCGAATAAAATACCAAGCGAAGAAGATTTAAAACTTTCGTGGGAGATAGTAAGTAATAATTACTCGGAAGATGCCAAAGTAAAGGCCAGGTTTATCATTGAAAACAACAGTGAGTTTAAATTTAATGAAAACAATTGGGCACTTTTCTACAATCAGGCACCGCGCGATCCACTGAGTTCTGATAACAACACAAAAGTTGAGCACATTAGTGGCGATTGGTTTAAGCTCTCTCCTGAAAAGGGTTTTAAGCTAAATCCTGGCGAAACCAAAGAAATTGAATACGAAAGTGAAGCATGGTTTATTAAAGAAAGTGACGCTGCTGTTGGTCCATATTTTGTATTTTACGACAAAAATGGAAATGAAACTGCGGTAGTAGCAGCAAAGGATTATACTATTTTACCTTTTACTTTGCCCGAACAAATAAACCGACATAAAAACGATGCGGAACCCATCCCTGCAGCCGCCTGGCAATTTGATGAAAATAGGAAGCTGAAAGAACTTGATGCTTCTGAATTGTTGCGCATTATACCAAGTCCGGTGAGTTATAAAGTGACCGGAGGACGAGTGGCTTTTGATGAGCATATTGAAATCCTCTACCAAAAAGGACTTGAAAATGAAGCGCATTACTTAAGTGAATTTTTGGGCAAAACATTCCATGCTGAGTTTTCTGCAACGGAGGCTACTGAACCAAAAGCCAACAGTGTTTTTCTTTCGCTTAACACGATTACAGTGAATGGCAAATCAAAAGAAGCCTATCAACTGGATGTAAAAAAGAATAAATCAGTCATAATTCAGGGAAGCGATGCTGCCGGTGTTTTTTATGGTATCCAGAGTTTAATTGCGCTTTTACCCATCGATTTGTTTGTAGGAACTGAAGTGCCCGTTGTGTTGGATGAAATGCAAATAAAAGATGCTCCCCGTTTTGAATACAGGGGAATGCATTTAGATGTTGCCCGTAATTTTCAAACCAAAGAAACCGTAAAAAAGGCTATCGATATTCTCTCGTTTTATAAAGTAAACAACCTGCTTTTGTACATCACCGAAGATGAAGGATGGCGGGTTGAAATTGAGGAATTACCCGAGTTAACCGAAGTTGGCAGCCATCGCGAACATACTTCGAAAGATGCAATTGCACTTCATCCGTCGTATGGATCTGGACCGGAAGCGTATGCCGAAGGAAGTTACGGAAGCGGATTCTACACACGTGCAGAATTTATTGATATTATTCAATATGCAAAAGCACGTCACATCAATGTCATTCCTGAAATTGGATTTCCCGGTCACTCGCGGGCTGCTATTAAGGCCATGGAAGCACGTTACGAAAAATACATGGCTTTGGGAGACGAAGATAAGGCCAACGAGTTTCGCCTGATCGATCCTGAAGAAACCTCAAAATATCGCTCGGCACAATGGTATTCCGATAATATTGTAAATGTTGCCCGTCCATCTACCTATAAGTTTTATGAAACCGTTGTTGATGATATTATTGAAATATACAAAGAAGCAGGTGTGGAACTCGAATTCCTGCACACCGGAGGAGATGAAGTTCCGGAAGGATCGTGGAGCGAATCGCCAATGTGTGCAGCGTTAATGAAAGAATTTCCGGAATATAAAGATCCTAAAAACCTGCAGGCTTACGGAACCCGGAAAGTGGTTGAAATGCTGAGAAGCAAAAACCTTAAAATTGGCGGTTGGGAAGAGGTCGCTTTGTTAAAAGACGAAACAGGACGTTACAATCCCAATCCTGAATTTGCGGATAAAGAGGTGTACCCTTATGTTTGGAATACGCTGGGATCCAACACCGAATTGTCGTACCGTTTGGCAAATGCCGGCTATCCGGTGATTATGTGTAATGTAAGCAACTTTTATTTCGATTTGGCTTACAACAAAGATCCGCGCGAACCCGGTTTGTATTGGGGAGGCATGGGCAATGTGCGCGATGCCTGGCAGGTTGCTCCGTTTGATGTTTTTAAAACCACTATCCAGTCGGCGATGGGAGCAGAGATTGATACAGAAATTGCATACGCCGGATTGGAACGGATTAAACCGGAAGCAAAAAAGAATATAATTGGTGTGCAAGCTCAGATTTGGGCCGAAACCATAAAAGATGGAGAAGACGATTTAATGTTGCGGATTCTTCCAAAATTAATGGGATTTGCCGAAACGGCATGGTCACCTGAACGCGAATGGGAAACCATTTCGGATAAAAACGAAAGAGAAGCCAGCTGGGACAAGGGCTGGAATATTTTTGCAAATACATTGGCACAAAAAGAACTGCCGCGCCTAACCCTTTTTTATGGAGGTTTTAATTACCATGTACCTGCTCCGGGAGGAAAAATTATCGACGAAAAATTACATGCAAATTCAACTTATCCCGGCTTGATTATTCGTTATTCAACGGATGGAACCGAGCCGGATATAAATTCAAGCATCTACAAAGAACCTGTTTTGGTTTCAGGAACCGTAAAAATTAAAGCCTTTGATATTGCCGGGAAAGGAAGTTTGAGTATGGATGTGAACTAAATTTCTTGTCATTTCGAAGGATTAACGACTGAGAAATCTGTTACTGAATCTATAAATGGCAACAGATTTCTCACTTTGTTCGAAATGACAGCTTTTTATCGTTTCGTTTTAAAAAACTCCAGCATTAACTCTCTGCATTCCGTTTCCAGAATACCACCAACAATCTCTGTTTTCGGATGGGGAGCTTTGGTGGCCAGTCTTTGGTAGCCACGTTTTTCGTCGGAAGCACCGTAAACTATTTTGCCAATTTGTGCCCAGGCCAAAGCCCCGGCACACATTACGCAAGGTTCCAGTGTTACGTACAGCGTGCAATCGTTCAGGTATTTTCCACCCAGCAAGTTGGCTGCCGCAGTAATCGCCTGCATCTCGGCATGTGCAGTAACATCGTTTAATGTTTCTGTTAAGTTGTGCGCGCGGGCAATAATTTTACCTTTCGAAACCACAACGGCACCCACCGGAATTTCACCTTCTTCAAAAGCCTGCAATGCCTCAGCAAAGGCTTTTTTCATAAAATATTCGTCGTTAAACGGTTCAATCATATTCTCAACTTCTAATTCTGCGAAGTAAATAAAACTTTGCGATACTTTGTGCCTGCTTTGGGTAACTTCGTGGTTTGCCCATTTAACCACAAAGAATACGAAGGTTTCTTTAAGTTTCATAAAGAACTTCGCTAATCTTCATTAATTCAACGAAAAGCTGTCAAAGGTTTCAAATATTATTCCCAAAATATCCTTATTTTCGCAACCTAATTAAAAGAAAGATATCATGTACAGAACTCATACGTGTGGCGAACTGCGCATCGAGAATATAAATACTGAAGTCACATTGGCCGGTTGGGTACAACGAATCCGCGATTTGGGTGCCATGTCGTTTATCGACTTGCGCGACCGCTACGGAATTACACAACTGGTAATCGACGAAGAAACAGATGCAGCAATAGCAGAACAACTGGATGGATTGGGAAGAGAATTTGTAATTCAGGCAACCGGTCTTGTTCGCGAGCGTCAGAGTAAAAACAAAAATATACCTACCGGAGAGGTTGAAATCGCTTTAAAAGGCATTAAAGTTTTAAGTCCTTCGGCCATTCCTCCGTTTACCATCGAAGACAAAACCGATGGTGGCGACGATTTACGAATGAAATACCGTTACCTCGATTTACGTCGTAACGCTGTTCGCGAGAACCTGGTACTTCGCTCGAAAATGGCACATGCCGTTCGGAATTATTTGAACGATAAGGATTTTATTGAAACAGAAACGCCTGTTCTCATTAAATCTACTCCCGAAGGAGCACGCGATTTTATTGTTCCTTCGCGCATGAACGAAGGGCAGTTTTATGCCTTACCACAGTCGCCGCAAACCTTTAAGCAGCTTTTGATGGTAGCCGGTTTCGACCGCTATTTTCAAATTGTAAAATGTTTCCGCGACGAGGATTTACGTGCCGACCGTCAGCCTGAGTTTACACAAATCGACTGCGAAATGTCGTTTGTGGAGCAAAAAGATGTGCTCGAAATGTTTGAAGGATTGACCAAACACATGTTTAAAGAGACTTTAAACATTGACGTGGAAGATTTTCCGTGGATGCCTTATTCCGAGGCCATGGAGAAATACGGTTCGGATAAACCCGACACACGTTTCGAAATGTGCATCAGCGATATTACCGAAACGGTAAAAGGAAACAACTTTGTGGTGTTCGATTCGGCCGAATACATTGGCGCTATTTGTGCCAAAGGTTGTGCCGAATACACACGTAAACAACTTGACGGTTTAACCAAATGGGTACAGCGTCCGCAAGTTGGAGCCAAGGGATTGGTGTATGTAAAATGCAACGAAGATGGTTCGTTTAAATCGTCGGTAGATAAATTCTACGCGCAAGACGATTTAAAAGTCTGGGCCGAAAAAACAGGAGCCGAAGCCGGCGATTTAATTCTTGTCCTTTCGGGCGACAAAGATAAAATGCAGGGTGCTTTGGGCGACCTGCGTTTGGAAATGGCCAAACAACTGAACTTACTCGATAAAAATATCTTTAAACCACTTTGGGTGGTTGATTTCCCCTTGCTGGAGTGGGACGAAGATACACAGCGCTATCATGCCATGCATCACCCGTTTACAGCGCCAAAACCCGAGGATATTGCTTTAATGGATACCGACCCGGGGAAAGTACGCGCCAATGCCTACGACCTTGTTATTAACGGTGTGGAGATTGGTGGAGGTTCGGTTCGTATTTTCGATGCCGAACTGCAGGCTAAAATGTTTAAACTGCTTGGTTTTACCAAAGAAGATGCTGAAGCTCAGTTTGGCTTCCTGATGAATGCTTTTAAATACGGTGCGCCGCCACATGCTGGTATCGCTTTTGGTTTCGACCGTTTGGTGTCGTTGTTTGCCGGTTTAGATACCATTCGCGACGTAATTGCTTTCCCAAAAAACAATTCAGGCCGCGATGTGATGATCGATTCGCCGGCACCGGTTGCCGATGCTCAATTGGACGAATTGAATCTGAAACTGGATTTGAAGGAGAAGGAGTAGAATCAATAGTAAGACATAAGAATCAAAATACTTAAAGGAGCTGAGAGGCTCCTTTTTCAATGCTGCTAAAAAGCCCTGTTATCATGCCTTTTCATAACATCGAACAAGGCATATAGCACCGCGCGTGTGTTGGTTCCGTTTACCGTACTAACCTTCATAATTTGTGAAGAAAGTTTGGCCAGCGTTATTGTCTGTTTGCCGGTGTTGAGATACTTTTTTCAACATCTTTCGGATCATCACTCACCACCTTTCTCATAAGTTCAACCAGACAAAACTGTATCTATTATTGCGACTGTGTATTCTTTTTAAAATTCAGAGTGTAATCCATTCCAAGTAATAACCGTACACCCGACCAGTTGGCCTCAATATCTGTTTTTTCGCTGTGTAATTTCATGTCATTTTTAAAGGTGTAATTGTAGCCGGCGCAAAAATGAACATTCAACCGATCGAATACGTTCCGCGTTATCTTTAACGAAGGCTCAACAAATATTCCAGCGCCTTCGAGCTTCATATTTTCGTTTACTATTTCTTCTTCGTAAACAATTATTGTTTCATCTATTCGCAGCAGTGACTCACTTGCCCCACCTTCCAACTGTAACCAAAGTCCAAATTTATTATCCATAAAAAGGGCATACTGAAACTTTAGCCCGGTAGTGTAGCCTTTCAGTATCATATCCAGTTTATATTCACCCGAATAATCGGCCAGGTGATTACGGCCTCCTGTTGTTGCAGAAGCAAACCCGATTCCAACACTGATGCGTGGCGTTACCATATAATTCACCGAGGCCGAATAAAAGATATTATTGGGAAATGTTTCCACCGCCTTCAAATTGGGAAGGTTCATTGCATCCAACAATGATTTTTGGAAGTTTTTGATATCGTTTAAACTGTAAAAACCATATCCGGCGTTTAACTCGAAGTTGATATTCTGACTTTTTGCATGAAAGGTAATTCCTGAAAACAGTATTGCAAACAGGATGTTCTTCACAAGAACAGATCGTATTTTAAGTGGCTCTTTGTTCATTTTATACGGTATAACAATTGGTAATTTCTTTAGCAGGATTTATTGAATTTTATTAGTAATGTCGAGGGCATACCCGGTGTTGGTAAACAAATGGTTTTTGTACAACCAGCTTTTCGATTCGTCGCAGGGAACTTTTAACAAGGTTTCGTGTGTACCTGGGTCGATCACAAACAAATGCTTGTAGTCGGTTACCAGTATATTGTCGGTTTCCGGGTCGATGTTTCGGATCACCATCTCAGCCGGGATATTTATTTCGTCTATCAATGTAAAGGAAGAAGGATCTCTTATTTCTATGCCTGCTTTTTCATTTAGTGTCAGGTAAAGTCGATCGGGATGAATCGGGTTGAAATAGGCCGACCGATAATTGCGCAAATCCGAAAAGAATTCATCGAATTCCCCGGTGCCGACGTCATACATTTTTAAGCCGTTATTGGTAACGATACACATGTACTTCCCATTCTGCGAGGTAGTAATACAGGCCCATTTGCTGTAAACGGGGTAGTCGGAAATGTCGAGGGTAAGCAGGAGTTGTTGTGTATTCACATCAAACAGCTTGTACATGTTGTTGTAAGCAATTGCAACACGGTCGTTGTCGGTCAGCAAAAAGTGGTCGACAGAGTAAGCACCATATGTTTTGTAGGTAATGACTGTCGGGTTTTCAAGCTTTTGATCATTGAAAACGTATAGTTCATCCTTGGTCGTGGCTGCCACCTTTGATGAGTTGGTGGGACAGGAATACAATCCCCCATAGCTGATCTGATTTACATCGGCGGAATGGATCAGTGACCAGGTATCGATGTCAAAACACTTCATGTGGTCGTACTCGTTGGAATACAGTACCTTGTCGTTGAAGTTGTATCCGAATTCGGGCCAGTTGGCACCGATTAGCCGGGTACCCAGGTAGTATTCCTTATAGCTTGTAATGTCGCATGCATACGACAAGTCGGCCCAGTCTTCTTCGTACTGCGATTTGGTACACAACTGGAAATTCGTCCAGTTTCCGAACCCTATTTGCGGGATCACACAAACCGTATCTTCTGTGGATGGGAAATACAGCGGCGTAGAACTGTTTTTCAAGGTAAGTCTGTATTTGGCCTTATATGCCGATTTATTCCAGCTAACCCTTAAGCTGTCGAGACCGATTTCTTCAACACTGGGCTGAGGTGGTTCTTCATAAAAACGCAAAATTTCGCCCCAGGCATGGTCGTTTTGCAATCGGCAACTTACCCTGACAGAAAAGTTGCCTCCCACGTAAAAACTGTCTACGTAAAAATTATGAGAAGGGTCGGTAATAATTCTGTTGGTTGAGCGGTTGCTCGATGTGGAGCTGATTTCGTAGGAAGCAAAATTGTACAGATCGTATTCGGGCCATTCGATTACAAGCAGGCCATCGTCGTTAATTCTTTTGGTTGGGGTAATGGTCGGAGCCGGCCTTCCATCTGCAATAACAATCCACTCCATTTGCAATAAGTAACCTTCCATACCTGAAAGATCGGCGATACTTCCAGTTCCGCTGTTCAGATAAAAAGCAAGTTTCAGGGTGTCGATTCCGGCATCAAATTGCTTGGGATCGATGGTGAATGATCCTGATTTGGAATAGAAATCCCAGGTTTTATCCTGAAAGGTTATGGTGCCGTACAGCACTGTAGATCCGTTAGTTTGAAGGTTGTATGTTAACGTGGTTTCTTGGAATATGGAAATGGTATCATCTTCGGGTAGTAACTGTAAATCGACATACTGCATGTCTGACGGCGGATCGATTTCCACAAAATTTTCTTTTGTAAGGTTGTATTCGCAACTATAAATTAATGTAATAAGCAGTAGAAAAGCCGATATTTTCGTTAGTTGTATCATTGTCTTTTTTTTGAATGAAAGAGGTGCTGCAAAATGATTTGAATTACCAATCTGATCTCGCTTTATTAAACACATTATATCGCTTAGAACCAGTATGGAACATGTAAGATCTGTTGGAATTTGTATGGCTTTGTTTCTGCACAGGGGGAGTATTTGTTATGATCACTTCAATTTGGATTAATTGGTTTTATGTGCTTAAAAATAAGCATAAATCCAATAATGTGATTTTAATTAACCAACAAAATTATGATTGCCATTTTCAAACATACAACAGTAAAAAGTGGAATATGTACCCACGCCGTGATTCCGGTAATTTAAATTTGGGGCAGTTAAGGTGTATTGGTGGTTCTGCATTGTGAGAGTAAGATTTTTATTAGTGTTGTTATGAGACTAATTACTGTTTTGTTCTGTTACCCTGACGAATAAGGCAGCAATGGTCATGTTGTTTCTACAAAGATTTTTTGTAACTTTTCATTCGTTTTTAACCAAATTGAGTGGTCTTTAAATGATTTAGTCAAATAACTATCCTAAAAATTTATTAAAATGAAAAGAAAAACTGCATATCTCTTTTTGGGTGTGATTCTGGCTTTCTTAACCGCCTGCGCTCCCAACGAAAAATTTCAAACCGGTAAACAATACCACGGTTTTACCCTAGTCGAGAAAAAATTTGTTGACGAAGTAAACGCTGAATGTTTGTTGTTTCAACACGATAAGAGTGGCGCACGTTTGCTTAAAATTGCAGCCGACGATCCCAACAAACTGTTTAATATTGCCTTTAAAACCGCACCCGAAAATGATTGCGGAACCCCGCACATTATGGAACATTCGGTACTTAATGGCTCAAAAAATTTCCCTGTAAAGAGCCCTTTCGATGTGCTGATGAAAGGTTCGCTTAATACTTTTCTGAACGCCATGACCGGGTCTGATATTACTACTTATCCGGTGGCCAGTATGAACAACAAAGACTATTTTAACCTGGTGCACGTGTACCTCGATGCTGTGCTGAATCCGCTGATTTACGAGGATCCAAAAATACTGCAGCAGGAAGGCTGGCACCACGAACTGGAAAGCAAAGACGGTGAGGTGGTTTACAAAGGAGTGGTGTATAACGAAATGAAAGGGGCCTATTCGAGCCCGCAAAGAGAATTGGATTACCAAATCAATAAAATACTTTTCCCCGATAATACGTATGGCGTTTCGTCGGGCGGTTATCCAACCGAAATTCCAAAACTTACCTACGAAGCTTTTGTCGATTTTCATAAAAAATACTACCATCCCGGGAACAGCTACATTTTGTTGTATGGCGATGCTGATCTGGACAAGGAGCTTCAGTTTATCGATGTCGAATATTTGTCGGGCTACGATTTATCAACCGAAAAGGTGGAAATCCCTCTGCAAAAACCTTTTTCGGCCATGCAGGAAGCGGAAAAAACATATGCCGCTTCTGATGACGCTCCAACAAACGATCAAACGTTTTTAAGCCTTAGTTTTGTTGCAGGACAAAGTACCGACCGTGCCCTGGCCATGACTTTTGATGTATTAACCGAAGCATTGGTTAACCACGAATCAGCACCCCTGCGTTTGGCCTTGCAAGAGGCAGGCATTGGAAAAGATGTTCGGGCTTCGTTTAACGAGGCCAAACAAAACACCTTCCAGATTACTGTTCAGAATGCCAATCCTGAAGATAAAGACCGGTTTAAAGAAGCTGTTTTTTCAACCCTGGAAAGGGTGGTGGAAGAAGGTTTGGATAAAACCATGGTTGAAGGCATACTCAACCGTATGGAGTTTAATATGAAAGAAGGAAATACTCCACAAAAAGGGCTGATGTATCTGATGTTAAGCTACCAAACCTGGTTTTTTGCCGACAATCCTTTTATCGGGCTTGAATTTAATGCGCCACTCGAAGAAGCTAAAAAATCGCTCGAAACCAATTTGCTTGAAACTACGGTTGCCCGGCAGCTGTTAAATAATCCGCATGCCCTGTTAATGGTTTTAAAACCGGAACCCGGGTTACAGGCAAAAATTGCGGAAGCAACAGAACAAGAACTTAAAGCTTTTCAGGAAGGATTGAGCGAAGCCGATAAAGACAAATTAATTGTCGAAACAGAGGCATTGATTGAGCACCAGAAAAGAGAAGATACTCCGGAAGCACTGGCAACCATCCCAATGCTCGAACTGGCCGACATAAGCAGCGACATTGAGTGGTTTGAAGTCAACAAAAAAACGGTTTCCGATGTGTCAGTTCTTCATCACGATGCCTTTACAAACGGAATTTTGTATAGCAATCTTTATTTTGATATGCGTACTTTGCCCGTTGAGCTCATTCCATACGCCCGTTTGCTTTCGTCGGTATTGGGAAAACTGAATACCGAAAATTATTCGTTTGGCGAGCTTGACAATGAATTAAATATTCATACCGGAGGATTTAATACCTATACAACTACTTACCTTGAAGGCCACTCCGACGAGAACCTGATTCCGAAATATGTGGTGTACGGGAAATCGACCACCGCAAAAGCCGGTAAAATGTTTGAACTAACAAACGAGGTGCTGAACAACTCGATATTTAACGATACTGAACGGCTTAAAGAACTGATCAGTCGTCACCAGGCACGGGTTGATTCGGATATTAAAAACAATGGATTTGGCTATGCTATGACCCGCCTGCGTTCGTATTACTCAAAATCAGGGATGTACAGCGAACAGACCAACGGCGTGGAATACTACCGGTTTATTACCGATCTTTCGGAAAATTTTGACGACAAAAGCGAAGAAATTATCGCACAACTTGCAAAAACAGCAGAGTTGCTTTTTGTAAAAGAAAATATGATAGGAGCCATTACCTGCGACAAAAAGGACTTTGAGGCCTATTCAGCAAACTTCGAGACTTTTGCCTCAAACTTAAATGCAGATGCTCCTCAATTAAATAACTGGGAATTCAATTTTGAAATGAAAAATGAAGGATTAACATCAGCATCGAAAGTTCAATATGTTGTAAAAGGCTACGATTTTAAAAAATTGGGCTACGAATATAATGGTAAAATGCGCGTGTTAAACCAAATCATTTCTACGGATTGGCTTCAAAACCAGGTACGTGTTATAGGTGGAGCTTACGGAGGTTTTTCCGGAATTTCGCAAAGCGGGAATGTGTTTTTTGGATCGTATCGCGATCCGAATCTGGCAGAAACAATTGAAAATTACAACAATACTCCGACATATCTTGAAGAGTTTGAAGCCGATGAAAAAGAAATGACCCGATACATTATTGGCACCATTGCGCAGATGGACGGACCCATGACAGCTTCTCAAAAAGGTAACCGTGCCGTTCAGTATTATTTCGAGAAAACAACCCCCGAAGAATTGAAAGCTGAGCGTGAAGCAGTTCTGTCAACCACTTCGGATGATATTAAGGGAATGAAAGAAATGGTTGAAGACATACTGAATCAGGGGGCAATTTGTGTGTATGGGAACGAGGAGAAGGTAAAAGAAAATGCTGATTTGTTTGGTGAGGTGGTGAACCTTTCTGAATAACATTACATTAGAGAAAGTACTATCAAAGGAGCTTACGGGCTCCTTTTTTTTGTGGAATGTTTTTGACGATGTGGAAATGATAAATTCGAACCAATTAACAAGTATGAAGGACTTGCATAGCTACATTTTCCTTCAACCTTTCAAAAGTACTGGTTGCAGATTCGGATGAATAAAATGCAATATTTGGACAGAATTGACTGATTCAGAGGGAATAGTTACCAATATTTGCTCCTCCATCGATAATTACGGCCGGGTTGAGTTTAGCATTTTTTTAACACGGTTAACTCTCCATTGCTGTATAAATCATGATTCCTGTTTTCATAATCTGTTTTGAGATCTACCTAAAGCCGCAAGAGCCTTAAAAAAATTAGTATGTGAGTTTCTTTTGAAACATGATTTTGCTTTTCGTTTTATGTTGGAATTCAAGTTTTACTTTTTTCCGTTTTACGAATGAAGCATTAAAACAGCTTCTGTTCTTACCTCGCCGTTAATCACTATTTCAAACTTGTGCTGTCCCGGGTAATGTTTGCGCGTTGACATGTTTATAAAGGTATGTTTTTTTGTGATAATATGTTGCCCCGGCTGCATTTCCACTTCTTTAATCTGGAATACCTTGGGTAATGTTTTTCCGTTGGCTTTTACATAGTGAACGATGTATTCGATTCGTACTTTTTGCTTTTGGGGAATATCCAGTTTCAGTTCAAAACTAAAGGTAATATCATCGCCGATTTTAGGTGCGGTGTCCGACAACTCCAGCTTTTCAACCTTCATAAGTTCGGGGTTGGCAAAACCAAACAATAGCATGGCCCGTTTGTTCCCCTGCTTCAGTAATGTACGGCAGGCATGTTTAATTATCCAGTCGGTATTTTTCGAAAGGCCCTGCCAGCGTTCGCAAATTTCGAGCACCAGTTCAGGGTGGCCTTTCGAAATATCGTTGAGGTTATTGGCTACACTTTTTCGCACAAATTCTTCGGGATCGTCTTTTAACTTTTCCAAAATCGGTAGAATCAGGCTCGGATCTTTTTTGAGTGCCGGTACTCCCGAAGCCCAGGGCAATCGTGGGCGGCATCCTTCGCTGGCAAACCGTCTGACTTTAAAATCGGCATCATCGGCCCAGCAGTTCATGTATTTCATCGCACCTTCCAAATCTTTGTTCAAAAATGGCCTTATGCCAAATTCTGAACTTCCGCATTTGGTGAGTTCGCCCAGTGCTGGCAACGAAATGTCCCAGTCATCCTGCCCGTAAACTTCAATGTAATCGGGTAAAACAATGGCTTCAAAACCGGTAACTTTCGGAACAATAGCCACCAGAATATCTACCGCTTGTTTAAAATCAGTTGGTAAAAACTGGTGCAAACACAAAGTAGTGTGGCGCATTTTTTCTTTTAATTCGCGATCGGGCCACTGTTGGTCGCACACGGCCGCTACAAATTTATCCGACTGAAATTCAGGATATACCTCTTTTAAAACACTTCCGAAAAGTTGTACTTTTTCGAGTGGGAACAAGGTGTCTTTTAGTTTTTCGGCCATGGTGTTAGTTTAAAGTTTAAAGTTCAGAGTTAGCTCATCAAATGAGTTGATCCAGTTTTTCAAACAACTGTTTTTGTTTATTCTGCAAGTCGAAGTACCGTTTCTTATTTAATAATTTCAGGAAAAATAACCGGCCACGTCCCCAGCTTTTTAGCCAAACAATGTACCAGCGAAAAGCAATTTTCCCGGTGATGGGCATGGCAATTAATGTAAGTAACTTTAGCCAGAAACCAGGTATGAAAGTGGAAACGACCCCGAGTTCGAGTAAATAAACAATGGGAAAAAGAACAATCCCACTTCCCAAAAAGAAGGTACTCCAGAAGGCAAAATCCTTTATCTTTTTACGTACAAAAATGTCGGTAATAAAGAATGGGATGGCGTTGAAAACAAAACCAAACAGAAATATGGGAAGCCCGAGTAGTAAAATGAGTTTGTTTCCAACAATTTTTAAAAGGTTGTTTCCTGGATTTTCAATTAACCAGTTTCTGAGTTTGTATTTTCGAACCAGTGAATTGTAGGTCTTTGTTTCGTTAACAATCGCCGAAATAGTATCCGGATTTTCCAGTTCCAACGCATCAAGTTTTTGCGTAAGAACACGGTCTGATGTCAGCAAATTCACATCTGAAAATTTTTTCCCTTGCCTTTTTAGAAAGTGGTTCCCGTAGATCTCCCTGATCAGTTCAAAACCGGCATAGTGTTCTTTGCTTTTTATATTGATGGTAAGCCCGTCAATGGCATGGCAAATGCTATCACGAAGCGCCATAGTTGCCGAGCTCACATTTGTGGTGTATTCTTCCAGAAAATCATTTACCAGAATAGGTTGCCCAAAGTTTACAATTACTGTGCGGTTAAATTTCCAATAACTGCTGTAGCAAATTCCCACGGGAACAATGTGAATGTCGAGGTTTTGTTTGGCTTTTTCTTCGGCCATAAAAACAATTCGTGGAACAGCTTTTTTGTGTGCCAGCATTTGCCGTTTCGACGAATGGGCAGCTTCTGGAAACAGTGCCAACGCAAAATTGTTCTCCAAAACCTTTATGGAATCGGCAAAGGTTTTATCATTTTTTGCCAGCTGGTCTTTCCCGTCGCGCATACGATACACGGGCATAATTTTCAGAAAGCGGAGAATCAGCGTAATAATGCCTTCCTTAAAAATGTCGGCACGGGCCAACCACACCGGCTGAAATCGGGTGTGCAAAAGAATTGCCATCGGATCGCTTAACGCATTCTGATGGTTGGGTGCAAAAAGTATAGGTTTGCTTGGAGGGATATTTTCAGTTCCGTTAAGAATAACTTTTTTATGAATAATCCAGTCGATAAAACGAACATATTGTTTCAGACACCAATATCCCCGCGACCACTTCTCATATTTCATTTTTTGAAAATCTTTATTTTTGGGTTTTACTATTTTGTGAGTTTAAATTTAGCCATAAATGATGAAATTCCCAGACCACTTAGTATGTGCCATACGCCCCACCAGGCTGCAATAATTGTCATCCCGCCCAATTCCAGTTCGGGGGGGAATATTTTCGGATTAAACATTAGTACCAATGCAAGTCCCGAATTCTGAATTCCGGTTTCAATGGTAATTGTACGTTTATCTATTCGTGGTAACCGAAATAGAGAACTGATGCTAAAACCCGTGAGTAGTGCCAGTGCATTGTGAATTAATACGATAATAAAAACCAGATGGATAAAACGTTTAAAATTGTCGAAATTGGCGCTGAGTAAGGCAACCACAAAACCAATAAATATTACAATCGATAATTGCCTGATTGGTTTTTTAATTCTAAAGGTAATTCTTGGCAGATACTGAGCAAACATCAGACCTGCAACCACAGGTATACCCAGCAAAATTACAACGGTTTGTACCATTTGTAAGAAATCGATTTTTATAGGTACAAGGTAATCGCCGGCACCGGCATTGTTATAAAACCGGATAAAAAGATCGCCCCAAAGTGCAAAATTTATAGGTGTCATAAAAGTGGCTGCAAGTGTGGCAATGGCCGTTAAACTTACCGAAAGAGCCAGGTTTCCTTTGGCCATGGCACTCATAAAATTCGAAATATTTCCTCCGGGGCAGGAAGCAATAAGTATCATTCCAAGTGCCACCGTTGGAGTCGGATTTAGCACAATTATAAACAGAAATGTTACCGCGGGTAATAAAACAAATTGAGAAATGACACCAATTATCACCGACTTTGGCCGCATCACTAATTCTTTAAAATGTTGCAGTTTTATGTCGAGTGCTACACCAAACATAATAAAGGCAATGGTAATATTTAAAGCAAGTAATCCTGCCGGAGAAAAGTTGAGCCTGACATGGTCTAGCACTTCTAGAGCTTCCTTCATACATTAAATTTTAGCGCACGAAATGTACTAAACAATGAGGGAAAAACATAAAAAAGCCGAAAACAAAGACTTTTCTTTTTTTTCGGCTTTCTGTATCTTTTTGAAAATTAGTTGTCTGAAAGCAGTTTCTTTATTTTTGCATGAATGTCGGTGTTTTCCATAATTCCAATAAATTGTTCGGCACCCGGACCGTAAGAAAATATCGGAACCATTACTGCTGAGTGACCTTTGGTTGTGTAATTTGCTTTTACCATTCCGGTATTCATGTCACCACCTTCAACTGCCATTCCCCCTGTTTCGTGGTCGGCAGTTACAACAACAAGTGTTTCTCCGTTTTTTGCTGCAAATTTTATTGCTTCGCCAACGGCTTTGTCGAAGTCGAGCATTTCTTCGGTAATATAAATGGTGCTGTTGGCGTGTCCACCCCAGTCAATTTGCGAGCCTTCCACCATTACAAAAAAGCCATTCCCGTTGCTGTTGTTATCCAAAATGTTAATTGCCGTTTTTGTTGCAACAGGCAACATTTCGCCTCGTTCCGGTACTCGATCAGTATGCACATTGGCAGTTAATCCAACCAATTTGCCTTTTTTTACTTTTTTGATTTTGTTCATTTCCGACTCCACCTGGTACCCATTTTTTTCCAAATCAACCAACAAATTTTTTCCATCGGCACGTTTCGAAAAATGTTCGATGCCTCCACCAATAAAAACGTCAATGTCGGTTTTTAGAAAATCGGCTGCAATTTCTTCGTACATACCGCGGTTTTTTTGATGCGCAATAAACGATGCCGGAGTGGCATGCGTGATGGCTGAACTGGATACCAAACCGGTTGCCATACCTTTTTCATCGGCTTCTTCCAGAATAGTTTTTACCGGAATAGTGTCGGTATCAACACCTATTGCTCCGTTATATGTTTTTATTCCACACGAAAGTGCTGTTCCACCGGCTGCCGAGTCGGTAGTATAATTGTCAGCCGACTGGGTTTTTGAGAAGCCAATGTGCCGGCAGTTCTCAATAAAAAGTTTGCCCTGGTTTGCTGTTAATCCCGCAAAAACCTGTGCAACACCCATACCATCACCAATCATGAAAATAATGTTTTTTGGTTTATCCGATTTGAATTTCTGAGTATAGGTTTTTACCTCATATGCTTTCCCTCCAGTATATGTTTTCTCAATCTCCTGGGCTTGTGCGTCCATGTATGCATCCTGTGCAAACGTTGTGAAGCCTATTGCTAAAGCAAGTAGTAGTGTAAATAAATTTCTAATCATTTCTGCATTTTAAAATTTGAAGTGTAAATGTAAAGATTTTTATAATTTATAATTAATCAAAACAATAAATATATGTTAAAGTTGGGTTCCCGACTATGTGAATTTGTCTAGTTCATTTTTGTCGAAATCCTCATTCAGACTGAATGTTGTTCCTTCGCTTGTAGTATGTATTTTTATAATTTCAATTATTACAAAGTTGCTTAGCACTTCTTCAGCTTCTTTTCTTGATATGCGGGCTTTTCGCATAAACCTTGAAAAAGAAATGGAATTGTGCTTTTGAAGATATTCGATAAGAAAACGTTCGTTATCGGAGTAAGTAAAATAAATTCCTTTGAGGCTTTTTTGTTTTTTCCAGACTTCGATTTGAATTCTATGAGCAAGAATGTTTTCGTCATCCACTCTGATGTAGGCCATCCATTTGCCACTTTCATCTTTGGCAAAGTGGGGTTTTTCGGTGCTTGGCTCAATACCAATTTCTAAAACCGTTTTGCCTTCAACCTGCCATTGTTTTGTTGTGAAATTAATTTGTGGCTTGCTGTATATTTTTGCGGCAGCTTCAACCATATAAAATTCTTCGTCGCTGCTGATGCCTGCAATTTTGCCATTATCTTTTACCCCAATTAACAATCTGCCTCCATGGGTATTAGCAAAAGCCACCAGCGATTTTGCAATTTTTTTCGAATCGTTTATACAGTATTTAAAATCTTGCTGCTGATGTTCGCCTTCCTCTATTAATTTATGTAACTGCCTGCTCATTCCAATTGTGTTCAAAGTTCAAAGTTTATAACACACCGTCATAGAATATGGCGCATTTTGCTTTTGTCTTCTCACTTCCAGTTTCGTGCTTCCAACTTTTAACTTTCTTTTAGCCACTCAAACGTAATATAATGATCTTGGTTCATCCCCAGCGTTTCGTAAGTTTTATGGGCGGGGTGATTCGATTTGTCGGCATACAGGCGAATTCCATTTAAGTTTTCTGAATTTAAAACCAGGTTTTTAATGTGCGTATACATGTTTCGGTATACTCCTTTCCTCCTGAATTCAGGTAAAACATATACCGACTGAATCCATAAAATGGTTCCGTTTCGCCAGTCGCTCCACTCAAAAGTGGTCATTAACGAACTTACTACTTGCCCGTTTATTTCAGCCACATAATAATGTCCTTTTGTAGAATCAGAAATAATTGCGTTAACTCCTTTTTCAACAACTGGTCTGTTCAATTCAATGCCTTCGGTTTCGTTTGCCATGGCCAATTGGAAATTTACTATATGTTGATGGTCGTTTATTGTGGCTTGTCGTACTATCATTTTATTTTACTTTATATGGATTGACGAAAGTAATAATTCCTCTGAAATCATTAATTTTCGCCAAAATATTTTTTATGAATGTTGTTGTTGCATCAAAAAATCCGGTTAAAATTGAAGCTACCCGTTTGGGATTTGAGAGTTATTTTACAGAAGTTAACGTACAGGGAATTACGATAGAGTCAGATGTTGCCGACCAGCCCGTTAGCGATGAAGAAACACTGAGAGGGGCACGGAATCGGGCGGAGGCTGCACGTAAATTGTATGCTGATGCCGATTATTGGGTGGGAATCGAAGGCGGAATCGAAGCCCGGGGTGAAGGCTTAACTGCTTTTGCCTGGATGGTAATTACAGGCAAAGAAAATCTGGGGGAATCAAGAACAACAAGTTTTCAAATCCCTAATAAAGTAGTAGAATTAATAAATCAGGGGTACGAACTAGGGGAGGCCAATGACATTTTATTTAAGAAGGAAAACTCAAAACAGAAATCAGGAGCAGTTGGAATTCTTACCAACGATACAATAACCCGAACTGAACTGTATAAACAAGCCGTTCAGCTGGCACTGATCCCATTTTTAAATCCCGGTTTGTATTAACCGCTGATTCTGTCCATTATCTCTTCAACTTTAATGCGCTCTTCCGCCAATAGTACTAATTGTAGTTTCTCCTTTTCCAAGCGTGTACTAACCATTGGACCAACTTCGCCTGTGATGATTGTGGTTACACCGCGTTCTTTTAAAAAATCAACCAATTTAATTCCACTATGACTTTCTCCGATAAATTTATTTTCTTCAATGGAATATTGGTTTTTGTCAACATCGAAAAGCACAACAAATTCGCATTTTCCAAAGCGTAAATCAAGAAACGATTTTTCTGTTTTTCCTGTGCAGGTAATGGCGTAAACTTTATTCATAGTTTATTTCTCTTTTAAAATCAATAATAACAATTTAAATTTAAATAATTACAATTTTGAAGAATTGTTTAGTTCTTCCCAGTATTCTACGGCTCTGCGGGTGTGTGGAATACAAATTGTTCCACCAACTACATTGGCTACGCTTAATATCTCAAACATTTCATCAGTGGTAACTCCTTGCTCGAAACATTTCTCCAGATGGTATTTTACACAATCGTCACAGCGAAGTACCATGGATGTTGCCAACCCCAGCATTTCCTTTACCTTCGAACTCAGTGCGCCTTCCTGATAGGTTAAAGTGTCGAGACCGTATAAACGTTTCATTACTTTATTGTCCGATCCCAAAATCTTATCATTCATTTTCGCCCGATACGTATTAAACTCGTCAACTAATTTTCCCATGCCGTTTCAGTTTTATTTAATGCGTGCAAAGTTATTTTATATTTAGAAAGGTGAAAATCAAAAAAATATCAACCGCAAAAAATGATACGACTCCCGAATTCACATTACCTAATGATTAAGGGCAATGTTGTGTGGATAAATCCGTTCTTGTTTTATACGTTTTTAATTTATATTTGCACACTCAAAATAAAAGGGAATAATGAGGATTCTTTTTTTGTGTTTAATATGTCTTTTGGGTAACCAGTTGCTTTTTGCGCAGAATGTTTTTTTTGAAGAACAAGCTGTTGATTCAACAAGGATAGCTATACTGGATGAGGTGGAAGTTAACAGCGACCCCCGTTTGGAGAAAATGCTAAAATGGCATATCGAAAAAAATAAGAAAAGAGAGGGGATTGATGGTTTTCGTGTTGAAATTTTCTTTAGCTCAAAATTAGATGCTAAAGAAGAATCCCTTGCTATTAAAGCCGAATTTTTATCGGAGTATCCTAATCATGCTGTGCATATAAAATTTGTTGCACCCAACTTTCGGGTTCGTGTTGGCGATTTTAGAACCAAAAACGAAGCCTGGAGATTGTATAAACAAATTCAGCACAACTATCCGGCAGCCTTTATTGTTCCAGATGTAATCGATTTTCCATTGCTGAAACAAAATCAAAATGAGTGACCAAATTAAACATGAGTGTGGTATAGCACTAATTCGGTTGTTAAAACCCCTGTCTTATTATCATGAAAAGTACGGCACGTGGAAATACGGGCTAAACAAGTTGTATCTGTTAATGGAGAAACAACATAACCGCGGACAGGATGGTGCCGGAATATGTTGTGTGAAAAGTAATCTCGATCCTGGAAATCCTTACATTAGCCGGTTTCGTTCAGTAGAGCAAAATCCGATTAAGGATATCTTTGATAAAGTGAACAAACCGCTAAAAAAAGCAAAGCGCCACGATATAGATATAAACGATCCGGAATGGGCACAAAAAAACTTCCCTTTTGCCGGATCTTTGTATTTAGGACACTTGCGTTACGGTACTTTTGGGAAAAACAGCATTGATTTTACCCATCCGGTAATGCGTCAAAATAATTGGAAATCGAGAAATCTTGTGCTGGCCGGAAACTTTAATCTTACAAACACCGACGAGCTATTTGATGTTTTAGTTGGATTGGGACAACATCCGAAAGCCTATACCGATACCGTTACCGCGCTCGAAAAAGTGGGGCATTTTTTGGACGAGGAAAACCAATTACTTTTTAGAAGATATAAAAACGAAGGATACAGCAACGATGAAATTTCTCCGCTGATTGAAAAAAATCTGGATATCCCAACTATTTTAGAACGGGCCTCAAAAGACTGGGACGGTGGGTATGCCATGGCCGGATTAATTGGGCATGGAGATGCTTTTGTGGTTCGCGATCCCTGGGGAATTCGTCCGGCTCACTATTATTACGATGATGAAATTGTGGTGGTGGCATCCGAACGTCCGGTTATTCAGACCGTTATGGATGTTGGTGTTGGCGATGTAAAAGAATTGGGACCCGGAGAAGGCCTTATTGTTAAAAATAATGGTGCGATCAGTAAAGAAATGATTCGGGTTCCGCACAAAAGAAAATCCTGCTCTTTTGAGCGGATTTATTTTTCGCGCGGAAGCGATAAAGATATTTATAAAGAACGCAAAGAGCTTGGACACTTAATTGCGCCTATTGTATTGGAAGCAGTTGACTATGACTATGTAAATACAGTATTCTCATTTATCCCAAATACCGCAGAAACTGCCTTTTACGGTATGGTAGAGGGTATTAAAAATCATCTGGTTGATTGGAAAATTGAACAGATTCAGCAAAAAAACGGTTCGCTTACAAATGCCGAGATTAAGCGAATTCTTTCGTTTGAACCTCGTGTTGAAAAGATTGCCATTAAAGATGTGAAACTGCGGACATTTATTGCCGACGATGCCAGCCGGGACGATTTAGTCGCTCACGTATACGATGTTACCTATGGTATAATCAGAAATGATCAAGATACCTTAGTAATTATCGACGACTCAATTGTGCGGGGTACTACATTAAAACAAAGTATTCTGAAAATACTGGATCGACTCCATCCTAAAAAAATAATAGTGGTTTCTTCTGCGCCTCAAATTCGTTACCCCGATTGTTATGGGATTGACATGGCTCGCCTCGATAAGTTTATTGCGTTTAACGCAGCCATCGAATTGTTGAAAGATCATGGGAAAGAGTCGATTATTCAGGATGTGTACCGAAAATGTAAGGAGCAGGAAAATCTACCTAAAGAGGAGATGGTGAATTATGTTCGGGAGATTTATAAGCCTTTCACTCCAGAGCAGGTTTCGGCAAAAATTGCAGAGTTATTGACTCCTGAAGATTGTAAAGCCGAAGTTGAAATTGTTTATCAAACGATTGAGAATTTACACAAAGCATGCCCGAACGATTTGGGCGACTGGTACTTTACCGGAAACTATCCAACGCCCGGCGGAAATCGTGTGGTAAATGGTTCGTTTATAAACTTTGTTGAAGGGAAAGACGAAAGAGCTTATTAAACGGGTTGGTGCCTGCCTGTTGAGAAACAGGTTTTAAAGATCAGAAGAGGTAGCCTTTTACTGATGGCTTGAAAAATATATTTAAAGAAAGATGTTCAGGTTTCTGTTTTTAAGGAATCTGAACTTTTTTTTGGATAAAAGTTTGTAGTGTTACAATACTTAGTCCAGGTGATGAAGTTCTGGGACAATCCGAAAGATTAAAAAATCAGAGTTCGAAATTAAATCCCTTTTGAAGTAGTTCTTCGTACTTTTCTTTATTGAACTGATAGTAATAAGCCCCTTTTTTCGAAGTCTCTTTTTCTTTTTCGTCCATTTTTTCCAGCAATCCCATCGAGAGTAACTTTCTTCTGAAATTCCTTTTGTCGAAAGGCATTTGGTAAATTGCTTCGTATAGGCGCTGAAGCTGAGGTATGGTGAATTTCTCGGGAAGTAATTCAAAACCGATGGGCTGTGTACGTGCTCTGATACGCAATTTGCGCAAAGCATTTTCAACCATTTCCGAGTGGTCGAAAATCAATTCCGGAATTTCCGACAGAGGAATCCAGCGTGCCCCATTCTCTTTGGCCAGTTGCCTGTCGTATTCGTTTATTTTTATTAACGAGAAATAAGATATGGATACAATTCTTCCACCCGGGTCGCGGTCCAGTTCTCCAAAAGCGTAAAGCTGTTCCATGTAAACATCCGCTAACCCCGTAAGCTGAAGTACGATTCTCTTGGCTGCATCGTCAAGGCTTTCGTCGGGCTGCAGAAACCCACCCATTAACGACCATTCGCCTTTTGCTGGCTCGAAATTTCTTTTTAATAAAAGTAATTTTAATTCCAGATCATTCTGGTTGAATCCAAAAATAATGGAGTCAACAGCAACAAGCGTTTTTGGGTATTTCGAATAAAAATCCATCTGGTGGTTTATTGTGGTTCCGGCCATTCGCTATCCTCTTCCTTCCCTTTTATGTAAGTTTCAATATGTCGATCTACTTTTACATCGTAAATATCCTTAATAGTAAGTATGATTCCGGTTTCGAGTACATTGCCAAATTTTTCGTTACTAATGGTACCAAAAGTTTTCATCGATGGCGACAAATTCATGTAAGCATTTACCAGTGGCGGGATGTTCTCTCCAAACTGGCGCACATTTTGAACCAATATTTTGTAATCTTCTTTGTAGCTTTCTCCGGTAAATAGTTTTTGCATGGCATCCATGTCGATATCAAATTCTACCGGAATTTTCGGATAGCAAAGATTTTCTTTGTCTCTGAAATATTTTAAGAAGAAATACTGGATTAAGTTTCTGGCTTCGTTGTGGAAGTGTTGGTACATGGTAATTTTCCCAAAAAAGTATTTTATTTCAGGATGATCAACTGTGAGTGCGCCAAGTCCGTCCCATAAATTATCGAGGGCAAACAGTGCCTTTGCACCTGCTTTACTCGATTGATAAGCCGGCTGTACAAACGAACGACCTAACTCGAGAGTGTAAGGCAAATAGTTCTTCAGAAAATCTTTTGAAAAATGAAACACGCGTGATGTTGCCATTAAGGGAACACCGTTTTCATCGTTTGGAGCTTCATTGCAAAGCATGTAACGGTAGCCACCAAGAATTTCTTTCGCATCAGGGTCCCAAACAATTAATTGTTTATATGGATTTTCCTGTGTGTCGTAGTTGTCGATGTCTGTTTCTTTGCCGGTTCCTCCACCTGCTTCACGAAATGTGATCTCTCGTAACCGTCCAAGCTCATGCATAATCGCCGGAGAATCGTGGGCTGTTACAATGTAAATTTCATTCCCCCCCTTATTGGTTTTTCTAAGAAGTTTCTCCGTAGTAAGTTCTGCGTAAATTTCTTCCCTTGGGATCGGTGTTATTATATCTTTCATGTGTTTAAAATCCTTTAATTATATCGTAACACATGGAACTTGTCTTGGGCTGCCATGCTAATAAATTTGTTTCCCTCGACTTGTTTCATTTACGTTCTTTAGAAAAATGGAATACAAAATTAAAAAAAACCAGTAAAAGCTAGTCTGTTCATTCATTTTAATTCACTGAAACTACTTTTTATTGTAATTCATACACTTTCCCTTTTACCCAGTGCGCCCATTCGGTATGCGATTTCGTCTTGTCGAATGTGGTGTACGGAATAGGTTTTCCAAAATATAAGTGAACATCGGTATTTCTATGTTTCATAGTTTCATCAACGAGATAAAACATTTCCAGGTTCCATTTTATGCGAAAGAATTTCCTGATCTTCGCAATTCGGTAAAAGCGATTTGAGTTTCTGCCACTTATAAATACAGGGATTACATCGCGTTTGTGTTGCACCGATTTTTGTATAAAATGTTTCTTCCATTCCAAATCAACAATCTTCCCTTTTATTTTTCTGCTCGCCAAGCCTGATGGGAAAATTAATATCTGATAGTCAGAGTTGTATGCCTCGGTTAATGCCCGGGCTGCTTCACGCGGGTGGCCGCCATGTTTGTTCACTGGTACAAATACCGGGCTTAGGTTGGGAATGCTCATTAAAATGTCGTTGGCCAAGAATTTAAGCTCTCCAAGCCTGTTGTTTACATTTTTCATAAGCAACAAAGAGTCGAAACCTCCCAGCGGATGATTGCTTGCAAAAATGTATTTGCCCGAATCCGGTATGTTGTCAGCATTGTGTACATGCTCTGTTACATTAAAGTCTTCCACAACCTTATCTACAAAGTCGATCCCTTTCAAGTGTCCGTAGTCTTTTAGTGCATGATTAATGTAGTCGAGGTGTAAAATTTTGTTGAAGTATCGGTAGACAAAACCGGGCACAAACTTTGCCAGTCCAGGACTTTTTTCTGCAAAAATTTCCCTTATGCATATCGGTTTATAAGCATCGTTTTTTTTCTCTTCGATCATCCTAAATTTCAATTATAAAAAGCAATTAACTAAAAATTGATCAATCTGAAAAATCAAATGAAGATTTGTCGGAAAAATTGTGAAGGAAGGCCTGTAAAACAACACAGTTTATTGTTTAGTTCTACCGTTCTGGAGGTAATCGGTTTTTGTTTCTTTTTTCTGAGTTATTAACGGCTGTTAAGAGTTGTTTGAGTATATGTTAATGTGTAGATAATCTGACACATATCATATTTTATCAACAAAGTAGCGGTGGTTTTTAACACTTTACAAATGGTTTATTAACATGCAGTCGTGTTGTTGTGGTGGAATGAAGTGGAAGAATATGGCATAAAATGGAATAATATTGTATTTTTACACTTGATAAAAAGGCAAAAAGCACAAAATGGCACTTTTCGCAGGAATTCATAACGCAACCATTGACGACAAAGGACGAGTAGTTCTTCCCGCTGCTTTTAAGAAAGCGCTGGGTGTGATGAAGGTGGATCAAGTTATCCTGGAAAAGAATCGTTTAGGAGGGTGTTTGGATATTCATCCGATGGAAACCTGGGAGAAAAAAGTGGAAGCCTTTCAGTCGAAATTGCGCCCGGGTACAAATCCAAAGCACTACGAGATGCTTAAGAAATTCTATCGGAATTTTACGCAGGTGGGATTGGCAGCAAACGGAAGAATTAATATTCCGGGCCATTTTCTTGAATACGCCGACTTGAAAGATAAAGTCACTTTTCTCGGGATGGGGGCTTCAATTAGTCTCAGCTCTGCAAGTGCTTTTGATAACGAAGATATTTCTGATGATGATTACTTGGATATGTTAAGAGAATTTGACGAATAGAGGAAGTTATGACAGACGCTTATCACATACCAGTTTTGGCCGAAGAGAGTATTCTTGGATTGCAAATCAGGCCCGGTCAGGATATAATTGACGCAACATTTGGAGGTGGTGGTCACTCCCGGCTAATTCTCGACCATTTAAAAGGAGGCAGGCTTTTTGCCTTTGATCAGGATGAAGACGCTGCCGGGAATACCATTGAGGATGACCGGCTTTTTTTTATAAGGCATAATTTTCGTTATGCCAAGAATTTTCTGCGTTTTCATGGTGTGGAGCAAGTCGATTCGGTTTTTGCCGACCTTGGTGTTTCGTCGCACGATTTTGATGTTCCGGAACGTGGTTTTTCATTTCGTTTTGATGCGAGTCTGGATATGCGTATGAATCAAAATGCAAATGTTGACGCAGCAAAAGTTGTTAATGAATATTCAGAAGATCGGCTGAGAACTATTTTTAGAATGTATGGCGAGATTAAAAATGCCGGGCGACTGGTTTCTGAAATCGTAAAATACAGAAACAATCAGCCCATAAAAACAACTACTCAGTTAAAAGAAATTGCTTCGGGATGTTCGCCAAAAGCAATCGAGAATAAATATCTGGCTCAGGTTTTTCAGGCACTTCGAATTGAAGTAAATGAAGAAATGGATGCATTGAAAGAGTTTCTTGAGGCTTCGTTGGATTTACTAAAACCCGGTGGGCGTTTGGTGATTATTACCTACCATAGTTTGGAAGACAGGCTTTGTAAAAACTTTATGCGTTCCGGTAATTTTGAAGGGAAAGTGGAAAAGGATTTTTACGGGAACGTTACTTCGCCCTTTAAATTAATAAACCGAAAAGTGATTGTGCCCGGCAAAGAGGAACTGGTAGCAAATACACGCTCAAGAAGTGCAAAACTTAGAATAGTAGAAAAGATCTGATATGGCAGAACAAACAAAAAATACAAAAAAAATACCGGGAATGAAGTCGTTTATTGGCGGCACAATTCTAACCGACGACAGAATTACACGTCAGTTGCCTTTTGTATTGTTCCTGGCATTTCTCGGACTATTGCTCATCGCAAACAGAAACTGGTCGGGGAGCACAATCCGGGAGATTGAGGTTTTGAATGAGGAGCTGGAGGAGCTTCGTTCCGAGTCGATCACTTTGTCGGCAAAATTGATGGATGCAAGTCGCCCTTCGGAGGTGGCTAAGAAAGTTGAGCAGGCCAATATTGGGCTTGAGGAGCCGGTGAGACCTCCGCAAAGATTAATTGTAGAAAAAGAAAAATAGAGAGTGGGAATTCGGAAAACCATATTGTCGCGCATTGCAATTGTGTACTTCGTACTTTTTTTGTTCGGAGTGGTAGTGGTGTTTAAAATGATTTCTGTTCAGCAAATTAATAACGATCGCTGGCAGCAGATTGAGAAAAATCTGAGTAAAAACACCGTGCTAATTCCTCCGGTTCGTGGAACGATTTGTGCTTCCGACGGTAGTGTGTTGGCTACTTCGGTGCCGGGTTACAAGGTGCGCATTGATCTGGCTGCTGAAGGCGTGAAAAAGGTTTTTGAAAAAGAGAGTGATTCGCTCGCCTATTACTTGTCCGCATTTTATAAAGACGCATCAAAAAATGAATACAAAAGAAAATTGCGATCGGCCTATAATGCCGGTAATCGTGGTTTTTTGCTTACACCCACAAAAATTGATTACACCGAACTTCAAAAGTTCAAAAAATTCCCGATTCTTCGACATGGCCATTTTGGGGGAGGGATGATTATTGAGCAGGAAAATAAAAGACTTAATCCGCTTGGTATTCTGGCGGCCCGTACAATTGGCGGCATGAATAAAGCCGGAGCTTTAACACCTGTGCCAATCGGACACAACGGATTGGAACGCGCTTACGAAATGTATTTAAGGGGCGAAAACGGGATTAGTTACAAGCAAAATATCGCCGGAAGGTGGATAACACGTACCGAGATTGAGCCGCAAAATGGCATGGACATTATTACCACTATTGATGTAAAAATGCAGGATATTGCAGAAAGTGCATTGTTCGATCAAATCGTTAAATCGAATGCCGAGTGGGCGACTGCTGTTTTAATGGAGGTTAAAACCGGTGAAATAAAAGCCATTGCAAATCTTGGAAAAACAAGTGATGGATTTGCCGAAAAAGATAATTATGCATTAGGATATCGTGGATGTTACGAACCCGGATCAACATTTAAGTTGGTTTCGCTAATGGTGGCCTTGGAAGATGGAGTTGTGGATACCAGCGATGTATTTGATACAGGAAACGGGTACTGGGCAACCGAAAAAATTTACGACGACCATGCATGTGGAAAAATTAATGTGAAACAAATTTTGGAGCAATCGTCGAATATCGGTACAGCGAAAGTTATTCTTGAAAATTATAGAAATAAACCACGCGATTATGTCGACAGGGTATACAGTTTTGGGATTCACAAGCCGCTTGGATTGGAATTGAATGGAGAAGGTCAACCCTACATAAAATACCCGGGCAATGCCGATTGGTGGGGAACCACACTTGGCCGGATGTCGTATGGCTATGATTTGCGTCTGACACCATTACAGGTACTTAATTTTTATAATGCGGTTGCCAACGGAGGCAAAATGGTAAAACCACAATTGGTTCGCGAAATACGAAAAAATGGTGCTTTGATACGATCGTACAAAACCGAATATATAAATCCTATGATTGCTTCGAAAGAAACGATCTCGAAGGCGCAGGCTATGCTGAAAGGTGTATGTCAGAACGGAACAGGAAGGGCCGTGCAGGGCGAGCATTTTAAAGTGGCAGGGAAAACCGGAACAGCCAGAGTTGCCCGCGAAGACGGTGCTGGTTATGTGCAGGGGGCATATTATGCTTCGTTTGTAGGGTACTTTCCTGCTGATGATCCTATGTTTTCGTTGATTGTAACCTTTAAGCGACCACGGAATTCAATTTATGGGGCTGCAGTTGCAGGACCTGTGTTTAAAGAGATTTCGGAGAAAGTTTTTGCGGGTCAGGTAATGGATGGTGGAATCAAAGAAGAAAAGAAGGAAAATGAATCGACTCCGTTAATTAAACCTGGGGAAGCAGATCAAATTCTGAAAATTGCACAAGAACTTCAACTTCAGAATGTGGAAGGAAAACCCGGTTCAAAAATGGCTACTGTTTCAATTGTCGAAAACAAAGTGGTTTTAACGGAAAAGGAAATTTCAGCCGGCACAGTTCCCGATGTTCGGGGAATGGGTGCCAGCAATGCAATATACCTGATGGAAAATGCAGGGTTAAAAGTTAAAATAAAGGGAGTGGGAAAAGTGAGTCAGCAATCGTTGCAACCGGGCAGTAAATACCGCACCGGGCAAACGGTTTATCTCGCATTGAAATAGAGCGTAATGAAACTAGAGCATTTATTGGAAAATATTGAGGTTGCAGGAAAAATTGGTTCTGTTGATAGGGAAATCAAAGGAATTGAATTTGACTCGCGAAAAGTGGAGCAGGATTTTGCTTTTGTGGCGCAGCGTGGTGTTCATGTCGATGGTCATAAATTTATAAATAAGGCTATTGAAATGGGGGCAAGTGTAGTGGTATGTGAAGAAATTCCTGCTGAAATTCCTGCTGAAATAACTTTTGTAGAAGTGGCCGATTCGAACCAGGTACTTGGGGAGCTGGCTTCTGCATTTTATGATTTTCCATCTAAAAAAATGAAGGTGGTTGGCGTTACCGGAACCAACGGAAAAACAAGTATTGCAACCTTGTTACACAAGTTGTTCTTATTGCAGGGATACAATGTCGGGCTTATTTCAACTATTTCGTATAAAATAAACGAACACGAGGAAACAGCATCGCATACCACACCCAATGCACTGAAAATTCAGAAATTATTAGCCGAAATGGTCAGTGAAGGTTGCGGATTCTGTTTTATGGAGGTAAGCTCGCATGCCATTCATCAGAAACGAATTGCGGGTATTGAATTTGCCGGTGGCATTTTTACCAATATCACGCACGACCATTTAGATTATCACAAGACTTTTGCGGAATATATAAAAGCTAAAAAATCATTTTTTGACGAACTTTCCGGGGATGCTTTTGCCATTACCAATATCGACGATAAAAACGGTTTGGTGATGCTGCAAAATACGAAAGCAACAAAGCTGACCTATTCGAACCGCGCAATGGCAGATTATCGTTGTAAAGTAATTGAAAGTCATTTTGATGGAATGTTACTGAATCTCGATAGCCAGGAAATCTGGACAAGGTTTGTAGGCTTGTTCAATGCGTCCAATCTTTTAGCTGTTTATGCTACAGCTGTTGAATTGGGGCAGGATAAAGACGAAGTGCTGGCAGTTATAAGTAATCTTCATCCGGTGCAGGGAAGGTTCGAAACCATCCGTAGTTTAGATGGGAAATATGCCGTTGTTGATTATGCGCATACTCCCGATGCATTAAAGAATGTGTTGGCTGCAATTACCGAAATACGCACTCGAAATGAGCAGGTAATTACCGTGGTTGGTGCCGGTGGCGATCGCGATAAAATCAAACGTCCCGAAATGGCAAGAGAAGCTTTGCTGGCAAGCGATAAGGTGATTCTTACTTCGGATAATCCGCGCACCGAAAATCCGGTAGAAATATTAAAAGATATGGAGGCAGGTGTTGAGCCTAAGTACAAAAATAAAGTGGTAACCATTGAAAGCCGCCGGGATGCAATTAAAACGGCAGCAATGCTGGCACAGCCCGGCGATATCATTTTAATTGCAGGGAAAGGCCACGAAAACTACCAGGAAATTAACGGTGTGAAACATCATTTTGATGATTTGGAAGAGATTAAGAACTGTTTTGGAATTGAAGATTAAATACTGAACTATGTTTTATTGGTTATACGAATTATTGGCAGAATACGACATCCCCGGAATTGGAATGCTTCCGGGTATTTCATTTCGTTCTGCAGCAGCTATTATTCTCTCACTTTTTATCACCACTGTTTTTGGTAAAAAAATGATTCGCATTTTGCAGCGAAAACAAATTGGCGACGAGGTGCGCGACCTTGGTCTGGAAGGACAAATGCAAAAACAGGGAACGCCAACAATGGGAGGGATAATTATTTTAATGGGCATAATAATTCCAACGCTTCTTTTTGCCCGCCTCGATAATATCTATATTCTGTTGATGTTGATAACCACGGCCTTTCTCGGCCTGATTGGTTTTATCGACGATTACATAAAAGTTTTCCTGAAGAATAAAGAAGGTCTGGCTGGAAAATTCAAAATTCTGGGACAGGTAAGTTTGGGGCTTTTTGTAGCAGCAGCACTTTTTATCAGCGACGATGTAAAAGTTCGCGAACATGTAAAAGACGAGAACGGAAAAAATATGACCATGGTGAAAACTGATCCGGTTACCGGACAGGAGGTGGTTCAGTTTGTTACCGAAGATGTAAAATCAACCAAAACAACCATCCCGTTTATTAAGTCGAACGAGTTTGATTACGGGTGGTTGGTGGCTTTTGCGGGCAGTGCAGCCAGTTGGTTAAAATGGGTGGTTTATGCGTTTGCAATCATACTCATAATAACAGCGGTTTCGAATGCAGCCAACCTTACCGACGGAATAGATGGTTTGGCCACCGGAACCTCAGCAATTAGTGGGGCAACTCTGGGAATACTGGCCTATGTAAGCGGTAACATAATTTATGCCGATTACCTGAATATCATGTATATCCCAAATATTGGTGAATTGACCGTATTTATTGCAGCATTTATTGGAGCTACGGTTGGCTTTTTGTGGTACAACTCGTTCCCTGCGCAAGTATTTATGGGCGATACCGGAAGTTTGGCTCTGGGCGGAATTTTGGCGGTTTTTGCCATTATTATCCGGAAAGAAATTTTAATACCGCTGCTTTGCGGAATATTTCTTATTGAAAATCTTTCTGTAGTAATTCAGGTGAGCTGGTTTAAATACACCAAACGTAAATATGGCGAAGGTCGCCGGGTGTTTTTAATGAGTCCGATTCATCATCATTTTCAGAAAAAAGGATTCCCCGAACCCAAAATTGTAACCCGCTTTTGGATAGTTGGAATTATTCTGGCAGTGCTTACAATTGTAACATTAAAAATGAGGTAGTTTGAAAAAATTGGTAGCCATATTGGGAGCAGGTGAAAGCGGGGTTGGGGCAGCCATTCTTGCACAGAAAAAAGGATATAAGGTTTTTGTTTCCGACCTGGGTAAAATAAAGGAAAAATATAAAAACGTTCTTTCAAATTATACTATCGATTTTGAAGAGGAGAAACATTCTGTTGATAAAATACTGTGTGCAGAATTAGTGGTGAAAAGTCCGGGGATTCCCGAAACTGCACCATTAATTGTTCAGCTAAAAGAAAAAGGTATTCCTGTAATTTCTGAAATTGAATTTGGAGGGAGGTATACTTCTGCCAAAACAATTTGTATAACCGGAAGTAACGGTAAAACAACAACAACTTTGCTGACTTATCACATTCTGAAAAATGCGGGATTAAAAGTTGGACTGGCCGGAAATGTAGGGAAAAGTTTTGCCTGGCAGGTAGCCGACGAAGAGCACGAGGTTTATGTAATTGAGTTGAGTAGTTTTCAGTTGGACAGGATGTATGAGTTTAAGGCCGATGTGTCTGTAATAATGAATATTACACCCGATCATCTCGATCGTTACGGGTACGATATGCAAAACTACATCGACTCAAAATTCAGGATTCTTCAAAATCAAACAAGCAACGATTACTTCATTTATTGCGAAGATGATGAAGTGATAAAAAACGAATTAAGAAAAAGAGAGATAAAACCTGTTCAAATTCCTTTTGGGTTGGGAATGGCAGCCGAGCCGGGAGCAGGCGTACACGAGAATCGGATAATTATAAATTTTAATCAAAACCAATTCAGCATGTCTATACTGGATTTATCATTACAGGGAAAACACAACACGTACAACAGCATGGCAGCAGGTATTGCCAGTATGGTGTTTGAGATCAGAAACGAGCAGTTGAGGGAGAGTATGGCCGACTTTAAGGGGGTTGAGCATCGTTTGGAACGCTTTCTGAAAGTACACGGAATTGAGTTTGTAAATGACTCGAAGGCGACAAATGTGAACTCTACCTGGTATGCGCTGGAAAGTGTGCACAAACCAATAATCTGGATTGCCGGAGGCGTTGACAAAGGCAACGATTATTCCATGTTGCAGGGATTGGTTACCAACAAAGTAAAAGCAATTGTTTGTTTGGGAAAAAACAACGCAAAATTGCACGAAGCTTTCGGCGATTCGGTGGCCAATATTGTTGATGCAACAAGTATGGAAGAAGCGGTAAAAGCAGCTTATTACCTGGCGCGTAATGGCGATACTGTTTTGCTTTCGCCGGCTTGCGCCAGCTTCGATTTATTTGAAAATTACGAAGACAGGGGAAATCAGTTTAAAGAACAAGTAAGGAATTTATAATGGAACTTTCCGTAGGGAAAATATTTAAAGGCGACCGTGTTATATGGATGGTGTTGATGTTTTTGTCGCTGCTTTCGCTGTTGATAGTATACAGTGCAACCGGCGCATTGGCGTATCGTGTGGCATCCGGGAATACCTTTAAGTACTTGTTGAGGCAGGTCGGATTTTTAAGTGCAGGTATTGGTGTAATTTTATTAATGGTAAACGTTTTTCCTATAAAATTATATTCAAAATTGGCACTTTGGGCTGTATGGGCAAGTATTGGTTTTTTAATGTTTGCGGTTGCAATGAAAGGAACCCAGTTTGTATCTACCAGTGGCCGGACACTTAACTTCTTTGGAGTAACATTTCAGCCTGCTGAATTGGCAAAAATATCGCTGATTATATATACCGCCAGAATATTAGGCAAAAGGCAAAAAACCAAAGGTGATCTTTGGGATGCTTTTAAACGAATTTTATTGTTTACCGGCGCGATTTGTGGTCTTATATTTATATCCGATTTTTCAACATCAGCGCTGCTTTTTGCTACGATAATGACAATGATGTTTGCCGGCCGAATTCCTTTGTTGTATTTGTTCTCTGTTGTGGGAGCAGGAATTGCGCTGATTGTGGTGATTTATTTTACTGCCGATATTTTGCCATCCAGTTTTGGCCGGGTGCAAACCATGAAAGGGCGGATTGAACGATTTGCCGATAAAGATGCAAGTACAAAACAGGGAATTACCCAGGCAGATTATGCCAAACTGGCTATTTATTCAGGTGGGATTTTTGGAAAAGGTCCGGGACATTCAGATGTTGCTAACTACATGGCTGCAGCGTATAACGATTTTATTTTTGCAATTATAGTTGAAGAATACGGCCTGATTGGCGGAACAGTGGTAATCTTACTTTTCCTGATCTTTTTTTTCAGGGGAGTGACAATTGTAAGGCGGGCCACACGAACTTTTCCGGCTTTTTTAGTAATCGGGCTCACTTTGGTACTCGTTTATCAGGCAATGATAAATATTGGTGTTTCCAGCGGGGCGTTACCGGTTACCGGACAGCCGTTGCCTTGGATAAGTCTGGGCGGAACATCGTTACTTTTTACTTCGGTAGCTTTTGGGTTGATTTTAAGTGTTAGTCATCAAAACCAAAAGAACCAGGAGATTGCAGAACAGCCACTGATGATAAAAGCACCCGATGAAGATTATGAAATTGAGAATGAAGAAACGAGCAAATAATAATTCGATACAGGCTGATGATTAAAACGTATACGAGTTCCATCTGTTACCATAAGAAATAAACAAGTATAAACAGATGAAAAAGATAAATAAGGTAATATTAAGCGGAGGAGGCACCGGGGGGCATATTTTCCCGGCACTGGCCATTGCAAACGAGATTAAAAAGCGTAATCCTGACGCTGAAATTTTGTTTGTTGGCGCTTTGGGACGAATGGAAATGGATCGTGTTCCGGCAGCCGGTTACAAAATAATAGGTTTGCCTGTAATGGGATTTCCGCGTAAACCAAGCCTGAAAATATTTGCGTTCTTTCGGAAGTTAATACAAAGCGCTTCGATGGCAAAACAAATAGTTAGAGATTTTAAGCCTGAAGTAGCTATTGGGGTTGGAGGATATGCCAGTGGTCCGTTGTTGCGTGCTGCTGCCAAAAAGAATGTTCCTTCGTTAATCCAGGAACAAAATTCGTATGCCGGAATCACCAATAAATTACTTGGTAAAAAGGTGAATTCCATTTGTGTGGCCTACGATAATATGGAGAAGTTCTTTCCGGCTGGTAAAATTATAATTACCGGAAATCCGGTTCGGGAGAATTTAATTCAGGAACAAGACAAAAAGGAGGCACTGGAATATTTTAAATTGAACAAAGACGATAAGGTGATTCTGATTGTGGGCGGAAGTCTTGGTGCGCGTTCAATTAACAATTCAGTTCTTAAAAATATAAAGAAAATAGCAGATTCCGGAGTAAAAGTGATCTGGCAAACCGGGGCTATTTATTTCGATCGAATTCAGAACGAATTAAAAGAATCAAAACCGGAGAACCTGCAGATTCATAAATTTATTACACACATGGATTTGGCTTATTCTGTAGCTGACCTGGTGATTTCAAGAGCAGGCGCCGGAACCATTTCGGAGTTGTGTTTGGTGGGAAAAGCTTCGATTTTGGTACCCTCACCAAATGTGTCGGAAGATCATCAAACAAAAAATGCCATGGCGCTGGTTGAGAAGAATGCCGCATTAATGGTGTACGACCACGAAATAGACGAAAAACTATTCCCACTGGCGTTTCAGGTCGTATCAGATACGAAAAAGTGCGAAACCTTTTCTGTAAAAATTAAAGAGCTGGCAAAACCTGATGCCACAAAAACAATTGTTGACGAAGTAGAGAAATTAATAAAATGAAGGGCATTGAAAATATAAAGAATGTGTATTTCCTTGGAATTGGGGGAATTGGGATGAGTGCGTTGGCCCGTTACTTTAAATTTACAGGACGAAATGTGGCGGGTTACGACCGTACTCAAACTGCCTTAACCGATACCTTGCAGGAAGAAGGAATTGATGTTCATTTTGAAGACGATATAAAACATATCCCGAGTAACTGGAATCCTGCAAGTACTATTGCGGTTTATACACCGGCTTTGCCTGATGATAACGAGGAATTGGCCTGGTTTAAATCCCAACCCATTGGATTGTTTAAGCGGGCCAAAGTTTTGGGAATTATTTGCAACGAGAAAAGTGGAATTGGTGTGGCCGGAACACACGGTAAGACCACAACCAGTACAATGGTTGCCAATATTCTGAATAAAACAGAAAAAGGTTGCGGAGCTTTTTTAGGTGGAATTTCAAAAAATTTCAGAAGTAATTTGTTGTTGCCAAAAGCCGATTCTCCCTGGATAGTGGCCGAGGCCGATGAGTTCGATCGTTCGTTTTTGCATTTGAAGCCACAGTTGGCTTTAATCACTTCAATTGATGCCGATCATTTGGATATTTATGGCGAAAAGGAAAAAATTGTAGAGTCGTTTGAAAAATATATTTCACAGATTAAAGAGGGGGGGAAACTGGTAATCAAAAAGGGTGTCGAAATAGACAGATCGAAAACCTCTGCCGATATTTTTACATACGCTTTAACCGAAGACGCCGATTTTGCACCCGTGAACTTGAAGCTTGATGAGGAAAATAGTTTTTACCGTTTCGATTTAAAAACACCCGAAGGAACGATTGCAAATTGCCGGATGAATTACCCTGGACTCGTGAATGTTGAGAATACCATTGGAGCAAGTGCGCTGGCTTTTTTTGCAGGAGCAACTGCAAACGAAATAAAAGCAGGAATTGAAGATTACGAAGGTGTTGCACGCAGATTTGATATTCGGTTTAAGTCGGATCAGAAAATTTATATCGACGATTATGCACACCATC
Source organism: Draconibacterium aestuarii (assembly GCA_026671195.1). GTDB lineage: Bacteria > Bacteroidota > Bacteroidia > Bacteroidales > Prolixibacteraceae > Draconibacterium > Draconibacterium aestuarii. The sequence continues at coordinate 612,937 of JAPOHD010000027.1, forward strand.
CTGAAGAGTTGAAGGCGTTTATATCGTCTGTTAGGGCTTTATACCCTGGCAAAAAAATAACCGGAGTTTTTCAGCCGCATTTGTACTCACGCACCCAGGATTTTGCTGCCGAATTTGCCACCAGTCTTGATTTGCTGGACAGGGCAATTTTGATACCGCTATACCCTGCACGCGAAGAACCGATTCCCGGGGTTTCTTCTGAAATCATCTTTGATAAAATGATGATTGACGCAAAGGTACTGGCAGAAAAAGAAGAGGCGTTGGAATTGCTTAAAACCGATTCCAACGATATAATTGTAACCATGGGAGCCGGTGATATCGACCGTATGGTAAACGGAATTGTTGATTATTTAGAGAATAAATAAAGATGTTTGGGAAGTTAGCCAAAATAGGAGGATTTATATTGTTGGCAGTGTTTGTGCTGGTAACCTTGGCATTTACTACCTTAAGGTATAAAAATGCTACTTGCCAAAACATTCAGGTCGATTACAGTAACAATGAGGTCATCCGTGTCGACAAAGATGAAATTGTTCGTTTGGTAACCACTGCCGATAATAAAATTATGGGGAAAAAGTTCGATCAGATAAATGCCGAACTACTTGAAACTGCCATTGAAAAACACGATGCTATTTTAAAGGCAGAAGTGTATAAAATAGTAACTGCAACTGACAGTTTAACATACAAAGGTGTTTTAAAGGTGAAAGTAAAACATCGCAAACCGGTGGTTCGGATTATTACTGATACAGGGAATTATTATCTCGATCAATATGGAGGGAGAATTCCCATTTCGTCAAATTACACAGCCAATGTTTTGGTATGCACCGGGACTTTCGATGAGAAATTTGCCAAAGAAAAACTGTTGCCCTGTGTCCTTTTTATGGAACTCGATGATTTTTGGAATGCACAAATCGAACAGATACACATTGAGAAAAACGGCGAGGTTGTTTTAACGCCTTTGGTTGGCAATCATTTTATCGAACTTGGTAAATTTGATAATTACGAGGAAAAGCTCAGGAATATGAAAGCCTTTTACAAGAAGGTTTTAGCCAATAATAATTGGAATAAATACGAATCAGTAAGTTTAAAATATAAGAATCAGGTAATAGCAAAAAGAAGATAAATATGGCTTCAAAATCAAATCTTTCGGTTGTTATTGATATAGGGACATCAAAACTGGTAGCACTTGCAGGCAGGGCCACCGAGTTGGGCAAAATGGAAATTCTTGGCATGGCAAAAGCGCCATCGAAGGGAATAAAACGGGGTGTTATTTTTAATCTGGCCGATGTAATTGAATCGGTTACCCGGGTTTTGGAATTACTGGATGACCAGCTTGAAGACGAAATTGATGTGGTTGATGTCACTTATGCCGGAAAACAAATGAAAACACTGAGCTACACGGCTTCGCGTTTTACGGGAGAAGGTGGTGTAGTTTCCAATTTCGACATCGACGAACTCTACAATGAGGCAAAAAATGTGGAGCTAAAAAGCGGCTACCAAATTCTAAAGGTAATTCCAACTTCGTTTATTATTGACGATGAAATTGAGGAATTAAAACCGGTGGGTGTAACCGGGAAGAAGATTGAAGCACATTATAAATTAGTTGTTATTCCTGAAAACGATTTAATTAACCTGCATCGAGTATTTGAAAGTGTTGGTGTTGAGTTGGGAGAGGTTTTTCATTCGTCGCTGGCCATTGCCGAAGCAGTTTTGCCAAAGTCGGAAAAGGAAATGGGAACCGTGGTGCTGGATATGGGGGCTGGCACAACCAATCTGGCTGTGTACCACGAAAATGCTTTGGTGCACACAGCCGTTATTCCATTTGCAGGAGAGGTAATTACCAACGACTTAAAGTGCGGTTGTGCCACATTTCTCGAAAAAGCAGAACTGCTAAAAGTGAAATACGGCCAGGCTTTAGGCGATCAAATTAAGAATGAAGACAAAGTTACCATTGCCAAAAACAATGGCTGGGAACCCAAAGAAATATCGATAAAAAGTCTGGCCTATATTATTCAGGCACGATTGGAGGAAATTGTTGAAATAGTCAATACTGAAATCGAGAAATCGGGAGTGAAAGACCTGTTAGGAACAGGAATTGTAGTAACCGGAGGTACTGCTAACCTGGAAAATATAATAACGCTGGTAAAATACCATACCGGGATGGATGCACGAAAGGCGCATTGTATTGTTCATCCGATTAACCAGAAGGATGAAGTTAAACATCCTGATTTGTTTACTGCGGTTGGTGCACTAAAACTGGCCCTTACCAGCATGGAAACTCCGGTCCGTATTTTTCCGGAATCGACTCGTGGAAATAAAACTGGGAAAAGTATTTTTCCAAATTTTAAAGGCGCACTGCAAAGTGCCATTAATTTTTTCGACGATGGGAATGAAGATTTAGAATTCAAATAAAATAAACGATATGACCGAAAATTTAGCAAATTTTGAATTTCCCAAGGCATCATCCTCCATTATAAAGGTGGTTGGAGTAGGTGGTGGGGGCTGCAACGCGGTCAATCATATGTATGAAGAGGGAATAAACGGTGTTGACTATATGATCTGTAATACCGATTCCCAGGCGTTGGAGAACAGTCCTGTACCCATTAAACTTCAATTGGGGGTGACGCTAACCGAAGGTCGCGGGGCCGGAAACAAACCGGAAATGGGAGAAGAAGCTGCCCGCGAAAATTACGAAGATCTGAAAAATGTCCTGAAAGACAATACAAAAATGTTGTTTATCGCTGCAGGAATGGGCGGGGGTACCGGCACCGGTGCTGCCCCTGTAATTGCCAGCCTTGCCCGCGAATTGGATATTTTAACAATTGCCGTTGTTACCATTCCGTCACGTGCCGAGGGTAAAAAACGCCACGAACAAGCACAGGAAGGTCTGAAAAAGCTGGGAGAGTATGTCGATAGTATGTTGGTAATTAGTAACGATCGTTTGCACCACATATATGGGGATTTGCCGGCAAGCCAGGCGTTTAAAATGGCCGATAATATTGTGGCAACTGCCGTTAAAGGAGTTGCCGAAATAATTACGGTGCACGGAAATGTAAACATTGACTATACCGATGTGCATACTGTAATGCACAAAAGCGACGTATTTATTATGGGAACTGGGTTTGCTAACGGAGAAGGCCGTGCCATGGATGCAGTTAACACAGCACTTGAATCGCCACTGCTTGATAGTAATGACATTTTCGGCACAAAAAACATATTGTTGAATATTATTTCCGGAAGCGAAGAAATTCGGATCGGAGAAATAGGCGAAATTATTGAAACACTTCAGGAAAAGGCGGGACAGGAAGCCGATATTATTTGGGGTAACGGGTACGATGAACGTTTAGGTGACAGAATAAGTGTTACAATTCTGGCCACCGGTTTTGTTACCAATCCCAATCAGGAGCTTCAACCGAAAAAAGTTGTACAAAACTTCGATCTGGAGGAAGAGGAAATATTGGAACCGGAAGTTCCTGTGAACCAGGTTGAGGACAACTTTTATATGCCTGAAGAAGAAGAGATTATTTTGAAACGACCTCAGTCGCCTCAACAGCCAGAACCTGAGCCGGCTGTTGAAGAAACCATCATGTTTACACCACCTCCGAAAACTGTTGTGGAGAAACAGAAAAAGAGATCGTGGATCAAGAAAGATAAGCCAATGAAGACCAAAGCCAAAAAAGATGAACCGGTTACTGAATCGAACATCGATAATTGGTTTTATAAAAATTTTGGAAGCAAGATTTTTAGTGACGATGAGGATCAACCTCTGCAGTAATTTTAAAAACAAAGAGGGATAGAAGATGGAGAAAATGGCAGACTTTGTATTAGAAAAAAAGCCGGGCGCCGAAATAAAAGTGATAGGTGTTGGCGGTGGCGGTGGAAACGCTGTTAACCACATGTATATGCACGGTATTCGCGATGTTGATTTTGTTATTTGCAATACCGATGCACAGGCAATGGCCTCAAGTCCAGTTCACACGAGGGTACAATTAGGTGAAGCTTTAACCGAAGGACGCGGTGCCGGAAATAAACCCGAAGTGGGGAAAGAGGCTGCTCTTGAAAATATCGACGATGTAAAACGAACACTTTCCGAAAATACGAAAATGGTTTTTGTTACTGCCGGAATGGGAGGTGGAACCGGTACCGGGGCTGCACCTGTGATAGCTAAAACCTGCCAGGAACTGGGCTATCTTACGGTTGCTATTGTAACCATTCCGTTTCGAAACGAAGGTCGTCGAAGGATTCGCCAGGCATACGAAGGGATAAAAGAACTGGCATCGTATGTTGATTCACTACTGGTGGTGAACAACGAGCGGATTCGAGATATGTTTGGCGATTTTGGAATATCGGAAGCATTTGCCAAAGCCGATAATATTTTGGCAACAGCAGCCAAAGGTATTGCTGAAATCATTACGGTTCCTGGTTACATAAATGTTGATTTTGCCGATGTTGAAACGGTAATGCGCAAAAGTGGTATGGCCATAATGGGAACCGGAATCGCCTCGGGTGAAAACCGTGCTGAAATTGCCGTTGAAAAGGCTTTGAATTCGCCTTTATTAAATGATAATGAGATTCGGGGAGCGCAAAATATTCTTTTAAATATTACATCAGGGAACATTGAGGTTACCATGGATGAAGTGGGACGAATTACTGATTATGTGCAGAATAAGGCCGGTTTTGATGCTGATTTGATCTGGGGTAATGGGAAGGATGATATCCTGGAAGACAATTTGTCGGTGACGGTTATTGCTACCGGTTTTCCAACCAGTATCATTTCGGAACTTTCAGAAAAAAGCAAAACAAAACCGGTAGTTCACAATCTGGAAACGGAAGCCGCGACAAAGACGATTAAGAAACCCACTTTTGTGAAAAGAGACGATGAAGAAAGGCGCGAGCAAAAGACGTTTGAGTTTAATCCAAAACAGGAAAAAGAAGAAGACGATTTTGAGGTGTTGTATCCAACCACATCGAAAGAAAGAAGCATGCCTGAAAAACCAATTCGCGCAACCGACTATGCAACAATGAGCGACGATGATGTGGATGAATTGGAGAATATACCGGCCTATAAGCGCCGGCAAATAAGAATGAATGATCCAAAATATGACCGAAAAGTTTCGGGGTATTCGGTAACACGCGATAACCGTATTTCGGATAGGAACAGTTATTTGCACGATAATGTAGATTAGAAACATATGAATTTAAAATAGAAATTATGGCAATATTTGATCAGATAAACGATGATATTAAGGCGGCAATGAAAGCCCGTGAAAAGGGAAAATTGGAAGCTTTAAGGGGAATAAAAAAAGTAATGATTGAGGCGAAAACGGCCAAAGGTGCTGGCGCTGAACTTGCCGACGATGAGGTTTTAAAGATTATTTCGAAACTGGCAAAGCAGGGAGCTGATTCGGCTGCTATTTATAAAAGCCAGGGCCGGGAAGATTTATATGAACAGGAAATGGCTCAAGTGGCTGTTTTTGAGCAATATCTGCCGGAAAAAATGTCGGACGAAGATTTGGCAGATATTATTAAAGGAATTATTGCTGAAGTGGGTGCCAGTAGCATGAAAGATATGGGGAAAGTTATGGGGATTGCATCGAAAAAATTGGCTGGACAAGCCGACGGTGCAGCTATTTCTGCAAAGGTAAAAGCACTTCTAACTTAAAATATTGATTTGAATTTTTACCAACACATTAAATAGAGAAGGCTTGCAAATTTGCAGGCCTTTTTTTAGTCCTCATCATCATCTGAAATTTGGTCGGCAATGTGATCAAGTTCCGCATATTTATCTTCGTAGTTTTGCTTTACCTGGTCTTTTAAGAAACCTTCATCGTCGTAATCGTCATCCTTGTCGATTAAAGTAACTGCTTCCATTTCAGTCATTCGAAGCATGTAGTATTTGTCCTCTGTTTCAAAAGGCAGCACGGTTATTTTAGTTCCGTTTTTATCGAAAAAATGAATCAGGTTATCGGCAAAGCCATCTGCATAAACCAACTTGATTTGTTCCTGCATGTCTTTGTCGAGTTTATTGTAGCTCTTAATTACTTTTGGTTTACTATTTGTCATGTTGTACTAATTTAATGGTTGATAAACGAATTCGTGTATCGCGTTTGATCTACTAAATAAAAGGTTTAATTTTCTTCCAAATCAACACTATTTTCTCAGCAAATAAATAGTATCAAAACGACATTTGCAATAGCCCAGAGTTAAATTTGCATATTTTCTAAAACTTTAATTTTTGAATCAGAAGTTAGAAAACTGAAGCTGTCTCATTTGCGTTTGATTTTCCCGTAGATACAGTTTTTATCTGAGCACCATTTACACTGATATCCTTTCTGTTGTAATTCTTTTCCAATCCCAATCATTCCGCTGACTGATTTAATAGGGTGCATTAACGCCGAATTAGAAAGTACTATGCCGCAAAAGTTACGGGGAAGGAGTAAAAAAAGGTTGTGTTGTTCTTCAACACTCCATTCACAGTATCCTGGCGAAAATCTGTCGGAAATATTCATGCCGCCTGGTTGCAGATGTGTTTTCAGAGCTTCCTGAATTTTATCGGTAGCCTTTTCTACCGTAATCGAGCCTAAAATGTCGAAAACATAGCCTAATATAGGATCGGTTTCGGTGCTTATTTTTTTTGAATATTCTGAAATAGCTGCACCGGCAGTGCATAAAAACAATGCGGCCTGGTCCGATTTTTTTAGTTGAGTTGTAACAATTTTTGAAGGAGAAAAATTTTGGTTCTCAATTTGAATGGTGTGGTTGTCGGTATCGACTTTTACCGACCTGAAGATTTTAAATCCTCCGCGAATTTTGCATAATTTGGTTGCTTTGTTTATTGCGGTCCGAATGTATTCCGGGAAAGGCTCCGGTATGTCGTTGTTCTCAAATCCAAGTAGTTGGTGGAAATCTTCCGGTACCACCCCAAGTTCATCAAATTCATATTGAAATTCCTTGATCATCGGTTAAAAGTTTGTTTTCTGAAAAGTAGTATAATTTGGTAAAAGCACATAAAAAAGGGGAAATGTTTACCAAATCCCCTTCAATTATTTCAAAAAAGTTGTTTACTCTTCAGTAATTACAATCTTTTCAATTTCATCTCCTTGTCTGATATCATCAATAATATCAAGTCCTTGGTAAATTTTTCCGAAACACGTGTGGTGACCGTCCAGGTGTTGCGTATTTTCGCGGTTATGGCAAATAAAAAACTGAGAACCACCGGTGTTTTTACCTGCGTGAGCCATCGAAAGAACACCTTTTTCGTGGTATTGGTTGTTACCGTTTGTTTCACAATCAATTGAATAACCAGGTCCGCCAGCTCCTGTGCCGTCTGGACATCCGCCCTGAATTACAAAATTAGGAATAACACGGTGAAAAGTTAGACCATCATAAAAACCCGACTCTGAAAGTTTTACAAAGTTAGCAACCGTACCAGGTGCATCTTCTTCATAAAACTTAACTTTCATAACTCCTTTCGAAGTATGAATCTCTGCTATCTTCATATTAATCTTCTTAAATTTTGGACAAATGTAGAAAAATTGATTTAAATCAATAACTCAATCTGCAAAGTGGTATAACGGAAAGAAGGAGACTCAATAGTCTCCTTCCTAAATGTTAACCCCCAAACACACAATATGGGATGAATCCCAAATGCCTTACAAAGTTAGACAAAATTAAATAAATTCAAAACTGATATATATCATTTAACTTTTTTATGCATATACTGATAGGTGTTTAGGAAGGGTATACCAGCAAAATTAAATGATGAACACAACTCGATTGATAGTTTGTAAGTGTTAGATGGTTGACATGTTTACAGTTTTTGTTTTAACTTTATAGCTTGTAACTTAATAATTATGATCGCAAAGAGTATACCTGTTGTTATGTTGGTGCTTCTGGCTTTTTTTAATGTTCAGGCGCAATATCCGAAAGTTGAAAATAACCTCGATAAAAAAGTAAAATTATTTTTGGAAGAAAATGCTACCGATTGGCGGGATATGAATGTTCCTCTTTCGGATGGCAAAATTCTTTATGATATTATTGTGAAAAATGGATATACTTCCGCTGTCGAGATTGGAACATCAACCGGTCACTCGGCCATTTGGATTGCCTGGGCATTAAGTAAAACAGGCGGTAAATTGGTTACTATTGAAATAAACAAAGACCGTTATTTGGAGGCCAAAGCCAATTTTAAAAAGGCTGGAGTTTCAAAATATATTGATGTACGCCTTGCCGATGCACACGATTTAGTTCCCAATTTAAAGGGGGAATACGATTTTGTTTTTTGCGATGCAGATAAATATTGGTATAAAAATTACTTTATCGACATGGATCCTAAGCTAAAAGTTAGAGCTTGTTATACTGCACACAACACAGCTTTGCATGTAAATGGTATTGGCGATTTTGTGGAGTATGTTAAAAGCCTGGATAATTATGAAACAACAATAAACCGGAGTAGTCGCTCGGGTATTTCAATTAGCTACAAAAAGGCAAATAAATAATCTTATTGGAGGTACTTAATAAAAAACTGGAGCGTAAACTTGGCTTGTTTCCGGTTACAAATATTGTAATCGCCAATATTATTGGTGCCGGAATTTTTACAACCACCGGTTATCTAATGGAATTTTTAAATAATCCGATTTTAATGCTTTCGCTATGGGTGGCGGGTGGAATTATTGCTTTTTGCGGAGCCATAGCTTTTGGCGAACTTGGTGCAGCCTTTCCTGAAGCTGGTGGCGAGTATGTTTTTATAACAAAACTCTTCCATCCTTTGCCCGGTTTTTTAAGTGGTTGGTTGTCGTTAATTGTTGGTTTCTCGGCTCCAATTGCTGCTTCTGCTATTGGATTTAGTAAATATTTTATTTGGGCATTTCCAAAATTTCAGGAAGCACTACTTTTAAATGAAATACTGAGTTCAGAACTTTTTAGCCAATTACTTGCCATTGTTATTATTGTGGCTTTTATTCTTATTCATTCAAGGGGTGTTGTTTTCGGCGCAAAGGTGCAAAATGGCCTTACCATACTAAAAATACTTTTAGTGATAGGTTTAATAATTGTTGGTTTTACAGCTGGCGAGGGCAGCTTGCAAAATGCGCGCCCATCACAACCATTTCTACTAAATTTCGATAGTTGGAAAGCAATTGGTTTGTCAATAATGTTTATCATGTTTGCGTACAGTGGCTGGAATTCGTCTACTTACATTGGCTCGGAGGTGAAAAATCCGCGTCGCGTAATTCCGTGGTCACTGTTTATTTCCACTGGGGTTGTAATGGTTTTATATATTTTATTGAATTTGTTTTTTGTGTATGCTGTACCGGCAGGGGAAATGACTGGCGAGCCCGAAATTGGGGCACTTGCAGCACGGAATGCTTTTGGCGGAATTGCAGAATCGGTTATTTCATTGTTGATTTCATTTGCCCTGTTTTCATCGTTAAGTGCATTTATAATTTTGGGACCAAGAGTATATTATCGTATGGCAAAAGACGGTTGTTTCTTCAAATCGATTGCGGCCATTCATCCCAAATACAAAGTGCCTGTTAATGCCATTTATTTGCAGGGGGCTATCGCCATTGTTTTAGTTTTGTCGGGCACTTTCGAGCAAATTTTAACGTATATGGGGTTTTCGCTGGGACTTTTCCCGATTCTGGCAGTGGCAGGGATTTTTAAACTGCGAAGGAGGAATTTAAGTAGTTTAAAGTTACCGGGTTATCCTTTTGTGCATATTGTTTTTATTGGTTCAGGAGTTGCAATGTTGGTATTGGCCTATTTAGAGCGCCCTGTTGAATCGAGCATTGCAATTTTAACCGCCTTATCAGGTATTCCGGTTTATTATTGGTTTAAAAGAAAAAAATATAATTAACGGTTTTGAATTTCGGTTAACATTGCATCAATTTGTGATTTTGTTTTTTCTTGCAACGTTTTATAATCATTATCTGAAATGGGATCGCAATACCGAATATTTACTTTCGTTTGGAATTTGCCCATCTGGCGGAAAAAATGACCGACAAGGGTGTCATCTCCAATCCATGCATCTGCCTTATCTTCAAAATCGATAGCCATTGGAATTACGGGAATTCCAGAGTCGGCTGCAATTTTGAAACTCCCATTTTTAAATTCTTTTGTAAGTGGTCCTGCATGAGTTGTGCCTTCAGGGAAAAGAGTCACAGGAATTCCCTGTTTTACCGATTCCTTTATCTTTTTCATTGTGTTGAGTAAACTGCGAGAATCTTTTCTGTCGACTAAAATAGAGTTGGTTACTCTGACTCCTAGCTTCATGAATGGCCATTTGTTTATTTCTGCTTTTCCAACCATTGTCGACGGCGTTAATGCAGCAATAATAAAAATATCGAGGTAGCTTCTGTGATTGGGCATTAATATAAAGTTATTGCTTTTAGGGAGGTCATTCCGATTGATTTTTATTCCCAGGCAAAATACAATACTCGTTCCCCAGGCTTGCATTACCCATTGTTGCATTCGTCGGCTAAATCCAAAAAGTTTTAACCAAAACCACCCAATTGTGGTAACATAACCCGACATAAGTAGGATTATTATTAACCGCACAACGGTTAAGGGTGAAAGTAGAATATTCCTAACCAATTTCATGCTTTAAAAATTGTTTGTTTTCAGTTGTATAGTATGAATGTCTGCCGACAGACAGGTAACTCGCACTGTTTTAATTAACCTCGTGGGTGTAATTATTTTACATGCTCGTTTCATCCTAACAAATATGGGAAAAGATTTTTTGGTTTTATGATAAAAAAAAAGACCTCTTGTAAAACAAGAAGTCTTTTGCTGATGAGGTTCCTGGCGGAGTCGAACCGCCGTACACGGTTTTGCAGACCGCTGCCTAGCCACTCGGCCAAGGAACCTTGTAGGTTTCGGACTGCAAAAATATAAAATTTTGTAGTTCCTGCAACACTAAATTATATTTTGAATTATTTTCTGAGTTTTTGCCAGTGTGAATTCACATGCATATCCGTTTTTGTTGAGTGCCAGGCTGGAGTTGTCGATTTTGGATTTTTTCCCTCGTAAAGTTCTCGCTTCTTACTTTCGGCACATTTGTCGCGACAGCCACCTTCATTCAAATTTCCTGTATTTAAAAACATAGGCAAAAAGGTTGATTTAACTACTTTCGAAAATACGAATAATAAGTTTGAATAATTTGACAGAAGTCAGGATTGTACTAAGTATTAAATATTTAATAACATAAAATTAGGTGTGAGTTGTGTATGATTGTTAGCGAGACTTCCTTCTGATAGCACGGATCAATGCAACAATAATCCTCTGAAAACTGTTACTGAAGCATTCTGTTATCTCTCGAGTGTCACACTCACTCGCTCCATTTCTCCACCCATAGGCGGATTCATTTTCGAAATCTTGATAGTAGCCTTTTTTATGGCAGGGAATCGTTTATAAAGCGTATCCAGCATACGTTTTCCAACATTCTCGAGTAGTGCCGATTTAATTTGCATTACTTCCTTTATTGTTTCGTACACTGCCTGATAGTTTAAAGCATCATCCAGGTTGTCGCTTTCAGCCGCTCTATCGCAATCGGCCTCCAAACGGATATTAACTTCAAAATTATTCCCAACAACTTGTTCAGCTGCGAAATGCCCGTGGTAGGCATAAAACTTCATTCCTTCAATTTCAATAATTCCCATTGCTTTTTAAATAATACCAACAAAAGTAATAATTTGAACCCTGTCTGACTGTTCTCACAAATCATTTTTTAATTTTGTACCCTTATTCATTTGGGGTTAATTATTAGAAATGACAGAAAGTAAGAATATAAATACGAACTCTGAGCCTAAAAAGGCAAATTTTATACATGCACATATTGATGCAGATTTGGCAGAAGGAAAAAACGAAGGTCGTGTTCATACACGATTTCCCCCTGAGCCAAACGGATATTTGCACATTGGTCACGCAAAATCGATTTGCCTCAATTTTGGTTTAGCCGAAAAGTATGGAGGAAAAACCAACCTGCGTTTCGACGACACTAATCCGTCGAAAGAAGAAACAGAATATGTTCAATCGATTATGGACGATGTGCATTGGCTTGGATTCGATTGGGAAGACCGATTGTTTTATGCATCTGACTCTTTCCCGAAATTACACGCATTTGCGGTTCAGTTAATAACCGATGGTTTGGCTTATGTTGACGATCAGGATGCAGAAACCATTAGCAACCAGAAAGGTACTCCGCAAAAACCTGGAATAGAAAGTCCGTTCCGAAATCGCTCGGTGGAGGAAAACCTGGACTTGTTTAAACGAATGACAGCCGGAGAATTTAACGAAGGCGAAAAAGTATTGCGTGCAAAAGTGGATATGGCATCGCCAAATATGCATATGCGCGACCCGATTATTTATCGGATTATGGAAGCGCATCATCATCGTACCGGTGACAAATGGTGTGTTTACCCGATGTACGATTTTGCTCACGGACAGTGCGATTATTGGGAAGGAATTACACATTCAATTTGCACGCTGGAATTTGAAGTACACCGACCACTTTACGATTGGTTTATCGATCATTTGAAAGATTCGGAATATCGTCCGCGCCAAATAGAGTTTTCGCGTTTAAACCTTACTTACACAGTAATGAGTAAGCGTAAGCTGTTGGAGTTGGTAAAAGACAAGCACGTAAATGGCTGGGACGATCCGCGCATGCCAACAATTTCCGGATTACGCCGACGCGGTTATACTCCCGAATCTATTCGTAATTTTTCAGATAAAATTGGGGTAACAAAGGTGGATGGTATGACCGATGTGTCGTTATTGGAGTTCAGTGTGCGCGAACACCTCAATAAAACAGCACAGCGTGTTATGGGGGTTCTGAATCCGCTAAAAGTTGTGATCACAAACTATCCTGAAGGTCAGGTTGAAGAATTGAGTTGTGTGAACAATCCCGAAGATGAATCGATGGGAAGACGTGCTGTTCCTTTCTCACGCGAGGTATACATCGAACGCGATGACTTTATGGAAAATCCTCCGCGTAAGTTTTTCCGACTGGGATTGGATCGCGAAGTTCGTTTGCGTTACGCGTACCTGATTAAGTGTAATGAAGTAATTAAAGACGAAGAGGGAAATATTGTTGAATTGCGTTGTACTTACGATCCTGAGTCGAAAGGCGGTAAGTCATCAGACGGAAGAAAAGTGAAAGGAGTGGTACATTGGGTTTCGGCAGGGCATGCGGTTAAATCGGAAGTTCGTTTATACGACCGTTTGTTTAGCGATGAAACACCCGATGCGCACAAAGATGTAGACTTTAAGGAGTTTATGAATCCTGATTCGCTGAAAGTATTAAAAGAGTGCTACCTCGAACCTTTTGTGAAAGATTCGAAACCACTGGACCATTTTCAGTTCGAACGATTGGGGTATTTTAATATGGATCCCGATTCGACACCTGAAAAACCGGTGTTTAACCGAACCGTTCCATTACGCGATTCATGGGCTAAAGCTCAAAATAAATAATATCTGAAGCGGGAGTTTTTCCCGCTTTTTTTATGCCTGACAGTTATCTCTCATGTTATTCTGTGGTAAAGTTGTCTGATAAACTGTATCGATAAAAAACAGATTTGGTCTGCCATGTAGATGAAATAACAATTCTTTGATGGAACTATAAACCCATTTACCGATGCATAACCAACGTTAACCGAATGTTAACTGACTTGAATAACACACTTTCTTACTTTTGAAGAGGTAAATACAAAAAACTGCATTATGGAAAAGGTGCCACAAAAAGAAAACACACGCGAAACGGTAGCATTGGTATTAATAGGGATTGGACTTTTGTGGATTCTTAAACACCTGGGTGCATTTCACCATTTTTCCTTTTTTCATTTCGAAAACGTACTTCGTCCAATTCGACATGTATTTCATGCGGCAGGAAATATTTTCTTTTCATGGCCAATGATTTTGATTGTTATTGGAGTTGTATTACTGGCAGGAAAACGATCGGGGGGTATGGTTTTGCTTGTTATCGGAGGAATCTTTCTTTTGCCAAAACTTGTAATTATTTCCGGGGCATCAATAATTTTATTTTTCCCCTTGGTACTAATTGCCATTGGAATTGCTTTGGTAGCAAAGATATTTTAGCAAAACTTTATAGTATCCTATAATTTTTTGATATTTACCGCACAAGGGGAAGTAATGTAGAGTGACAAAAATACATTTGGGACAGTAAAATATATAAACATGGGACATAGACCTGATATTTCGAACAGAAGAGCCGGATTAGGCATTTTTCTGATTGTGGTTGGTGCGCTTTGGATTTTGGAGCGACTTGACCTGATTCCATCTTCATGGAATGATATTCTGATATCCTGGCAAATGCTGCTGATCGGTATTGGAGCATTTTCAGTTATTGGTGGAAACAAAACAACAGGAACTATATTGATTGTAATCGGAGGCTTTTTTCTTGTTCCCGAAGTAGCAGATATCCCGAATGAATTACGTAGGCTTGGTTGGCCCATGTTAATAATCGGAATAGGTGTGGTAATGCTGATTACACAGACAGGTAAGCATAAAAAAGCACCACCTCAGTTCGACCAGGACAAAAACCTGGGAATGGATTATTTCGATGATTTTGTGGTGTTTGGAGGCCGGGAAGTGTATGTCGATTCCCAAAATTTTTATGGGGGCAAAAGTACATCACTTTTTGGAGGCACAGAGTACGATTTGCGTCAAACCAGGTTATCGCAAAACGGTGCTGTTATCGATACGCTTGCACTTTTTGGCGGGTGTGGATTTAAAGTTCCTCCCGATTGGACGGTTAAAAACGAGGTGACAGCCATTTTTGGTGCTTTTACCGATAAGCGTGGAGCATCGCTAAACCAGATTATTCCTGATCCTTCAAAAACATTGGTAATAAAGGGTTTTGCAGCCTTTGGTGGAGTTGAGGTAAAATACATGTAAAATGGATTACCGCCACCCTTTTATAAAAAATCCGCGTCTTTCTATCTCTTATGGCGTTTCCTGGGTAGTTGCATCTATGCTTTTGGTGCTAATTGCCACGTTTGTTAATAATATGGCGTTTGGCCTGGCCATGAAGGAGATTTTTACCTTTATGATGCTTTTTGCACTTATCGGCGCAGCAATCTGGTATGTCATTAAGTTTAGTACACTTGAAGATAACAGCATTTTTCGAATTGCCCTGGCGCATTTGTTTGCCGCTTCAATTATCGTATTTATTTGGCTTTATACCGGTGTTGTAGTTATAAAGTTAGTACATCCGAATGCCCAGTTCTGGTTGGAGCAAACACTGGTTAACCGCCTGATGATGGGCTATGGCTTATATATTATTAATGTAATATTCTTTTATGCGGTAAACTATTATTATGCATTTAAAGAAAAATCGAGAAATGAAGTAAAACTTAAAGGACTTGTCAAAGAGGCTGAACTGCATGCATTAAAATCGCAGATTAATCCACATTTCCTTTTTAACAGTTTGAACAGTATATCGTCGCTTACAATGACTGATCCGGCCAAAGCACAGGAAATGGTCATTAATCTTTCGCAACTGATGCGTTATTCTTTAAAACACGATCAAAGCGAAAAGGTAACTCTTCAACAAGAACTGGAGAATAATAAACTGTATCTAAGTATCGAAAAGGTTAGGTTTGGAAGCAAGTTGAATCCGGTTTTTGCCGTTGAAGAAAATTGTTTAAAGGCAGAAATCCCCAACATGATTTTACAGCCTTTGTATGAAAATGCGATTAAATACGGTGTTTACGAGGCTACCGAAACCGTTGATGTAATTACACATGTTCGCTGCTCCGAAAATGTGCTTGAAGTAACCATTAGTAATACGTACGATAAAAATGTGGTGAGCAAAAAAGGCGAAGGAATTGGCCTTAGAAACATTCGCGACCGTTTGCAGGTGATTTATGCAAATCCACATTTATTAAAAATTGAAAATAAACAAAACGAATTTACCGTAACTTTAACCATTCCTCAAAAAGTAAAATAAGATGTCGGAAAAATTACGCACCATAATAGTAGAAGACGAAGAACTGGCCCGAAACCTGATGAAATCGTTCCTGGCTGAAAACGAGAATATTGAATTAATTGCCGAATGCGAAAATGGTTTTGAAGGCGTGAAACAAATTAACGAGTTAAAACCTGACCTGGTATTTCTCGATATTCAGATGCCAAAAATTACGGGTTTCGAAATGCTGGAATTGCTCGAACATAAACCACAAATTATTTTCGCAACCGCTTACGATCAGTACGCTTTAAAAGCATTCGATTATAATGCAGCCGACTATCTCTTAAAACCCTATTCAAAAGACCGTTTGGAAGAGGCAGTTCAAAAGGTGGTCGATCGGATTCAAAAAGAAGGAAAAGAATCGGATGTGGCCGAAAGGGTCAGCGATTTTCCACGCGAAGAGTATCTCGACAGGGTAGTGGTGAAAGACCGCCATAAAATACACATTGCACCGGTTGATGCGGTTCGTTACATCGAATCGATGGACGACTATGTGATGATATATACCACAGAAGGCCGCTGGATGAAACAAAAAACCATGAAGTATTTCGAGAACGCTTTAAATCCAAAGAATTTTATTCGCATTCACCGCTCCTACATTGTAAAGGTAGATGAGATTGCCGAAATCCAGCAGTACGAAAAAGAGTCGTACATCGTCATCCTTCACGACAAAACAAAACTCAAGGTGAGCAAAACAGGGTATAAAAATCTAAAAGGGGTTTTAAACTTTTAGTAAAACCGGTTCTTCAAACAAACGATTAATTTTTTCCGAGAGGAGAGAACGGTTATCTGATACAAGACGGACATGATCTTTCGTAAGATAGGGACAATCAGGTAGGGTAGCGTTATTATCTTTTCGAAGATGGCGGTTCTCTTTTGTAAGAGAATGATTGTCTGATACAAGATGAACATGATCTTTCGTAAGATAGGAACAATCAGGTAGGGTAGCGTTGTTATCTTTTCGAAGATGGCGGTTCTCTTTTGTAAGAGAATGATTGTCTGATACAAGATGAACATGATCTTTTGTAAGATTGGAACAATCAGGTAGGAAAGTGTTATTATCTTCTGTAAGACGGCAGTTATCTTTTGTCTGAGAATGGCCATCCTCTTCCAGTTGAGTCATATCTTCCAAACATTTCCAGCCCGGATCCATCATTCTTTTTTACGCTTTGTTTATCATATCTTTTGTGACATTTATCTTATTCACTCCCTTATATTTTATGTAATTTGCTGCACTTAAATTATATCTAACCAACTTGTAAATTATAATCATTACAAATAAATAGCCGGCGAAGAGCTGCCCGGATTACATTTTGGGTGTCTTTGCCCCTTTGCGGTAAAAAAACATTTTATGAAAAAAATCACCCTGTTAATGGTTGCTGTATTTCTTGCATCAACCGTAATCTTTGCAAAAAAGAAAGAAGAAGAAGAGAAAAAGGAAGAACCCAAGCCTTTCATAAATTCGGATTTGGTTAGTGGTTTAAAATGGCGGAGTATAGGGCCGGCCTGGGCAAGCGGGCGGATTGCCGACTTTGCAGTAAATCCGAAAAATCAAAAGGAATTTTACGTTGGTGTTGCCTCCGGGAATGTTTGGAAAACCACCAATAACGGAACTACCTGGAAACCTGTTTTTGATAAATACGGTTCGTACTCGATTGGTGTGGTTGAACTTGATCCAAACAATCCGAATGTGGTATGGGTAGGAACCGGCGAAAACAACCACCAGCGTGCCCTTGGTTATGGCGACGGAGTTTACAAATCGCTCGACGGGGGAAAGTCTTTTAAAAACATGGGCTTAAAAGAAAGCCGCCAGATTGGTGGAATAGTGATCGATCCGCGAAATTCGGATATCGTTTTTGTGGCAGCCGAAGGTTCGGCCTGGGGACCGGGCGATGAGCGAGGTTTATACAAAACAACTGATGGTGGCGAAACCTGGAACAAAGTACTGGAGGTAAGCGAAAATACCGGGGTTAATAATGTAAGAATCGATCCGGAAAACCCGGATATAATGTATGCAACTACCGAACAACGTCGCCGTACTTCTTTTACAAAAATTGGAGGAGGCCCCGAGTCGTCGGTTTATAAATCTACCGATGGTGGCGAAAACTGGCGAAAAATTACCAAAGGACTGCCGGATGTTGATTTGGGAGGAATGGGAATTGATGTTTCGCCGGTAAATCCAAATTATGTGTACCTGATTGTGGAAGCAGCCGATAAAAAAGGTGGTTTTTACCGTTCGACCGACAAAGGCGAAAGCTGGGAAAAAATGGGCGACTACCATTCCAGTGGTCAGTATTACAACGAAATTGTGTGCGATCCTGTAAATGTGGATAAAGTATATTCAACCGAAACAGTTTCGAAAGTTACAGTTGACGGAGGGAAAACATGGAAAAATATAAGCACAAAAGGACGGCATGTGGATGACCATGCCATTTGGATCGATCCGGCCGATACAGAGCATTTTATGATTGGAGGTGATGGTGGAATTTATGAAACCTGGGATGATGGTGGAACTTTCGATTTTAAAGAAAATTTGCCCGTAACGCAGTTTTATCGTGTTTATGTTGACGACGCAGAACCCTTTTACAATGTGTATGGCGGAACACAGGACAATAATTCAATGACCGGGCCATCGCGAACAATTAGCCGCAGTGGTGTAATTAACGACGAGTGGTACCCAACTTTGGGGGGCGATGGTTTTTGGGCAGCAACTGAGCCCGGGAATCCGGATATTGTTTATGCGGAATACCAATACGGGAATGTATCGCGTTACGACAAAAAAAGTGGAGAACGTTTGAGTATTAAACCACGCGAACGCAAAGGCGAATTAACCTACAAATGGAACTGGAATGCTCCGATGATTGTTAGTTCGCACAAACCTACCCGTTTATATATGGCGGCCAACAAGGTTTTCAAAAGCAACGACCGCGGGAATACCTGGGAAATGATCAGCGATGATTTAACAGCACAGGTTGACAGGAACAGTTTTCCGGTAATGGGAAAATACTGGCCGGCCGATGCTGTTGCCAAAGATGTTTCCACTTCGCAGTGGGGAACCATTGTTGCGTTGGATGAATCAAAGCTTAATGACGGGTTGTTGTATGCCGGAACCGATGATGGCGTTATTTCGGTAACTGAAAATGGTAAGGACTGGACTTCGGTGGAATTATTTCCGGATGTTCCGGAATATACTTATGTAAGCGATGTTTGTGCTGATCGTTTTGATGCGAATGTAGTGTATGCCACTTTCGATAACCTGAAACGCGACGACTTTAAACCTTATGTGTATAAAAGTACCGACAAAGGAAAATCGTGGACATCTATTTCGGGAAATTTGCCGGAGAATGGAACGGTTCATACCATTGTGCAGGATTTTGTTCGTCCGGAGTTGTTGTTTGTTGGAACCGAGTTTGGAATTTTCTTTACCATCGATAACGGTGAAAACTGGGTGCAGTTAAAATCAGGGTTACCAACTATCCCGGTTCGCGATATTGCGATTCAGGAACGTGAGGGCGATCTGGCCATTGCAACTTTTGGCCGTGGTTTTTACATTCTTGACGATTACAGTCCTTTACGCGAAATTTCACCGGAGCTGGAAAACAAAGAGGCTGCAATCTTTCCCGTTAAAGATGCATTGATGTTTATACAAAAGAGCGGAAAAAGTAACCAGGGAAATACCTACTTTACTTCACCAAATCCGGAATATGGAGCAACTTTTACGTATTTCTTAAAAGAAGTACCTAAAACCAAAAAACAATTACGAAAAGACGCTGAGAAAGAATTGTTCAAGCAGGGGAAACCAATTCCCCAACCAACCTGGAGAGAATTGCAGCTGGAAGAACAGCAGGAAAAATCGCATTTGATTTTTACCATTTACGATAGTAACGGAAATGTGGTGAACCAATTTACAAAAGCACCAACAAAAGGAGTAAGTCGGGTAACCTGGAATATGACTTATAACGCCACTGCCAATACGCGTATCAGCGGGAAGTTTGATCCGATTACAAAAGGCGGCCGCGGAATTATGGTAATGCCGGGAACTTACAAAGTAGGTGTGAAATTGTGGCACGAAGGAGAACTTACCGATTTGGTTGAACCGATTGAGTTTACCTGTAAAAAGTTAAATAATACCACTTTGCCTGCAACTGATTATGCCGAAAATGTTGCTTTTGCAGAGAAACTAAATAAACTGGCGCTTGCTGTTGTAGGAACCGGAAAAATGATTTCGGAAACAACGGATAAGCTTGAGCAGATTAAACAAGCCATTTATTCAACTCCCGGTGCTGGTCAGGAATTAATGAATAAAGCACGTGCTTTAGGTGTGCAATTGGAGGAACTCAACTTTAAAATGAATGGTGTACCAGCGAAAGCAAGTGGCGAAGAAGTGCCGCCGGCGCAGGTTCCGTTAAACGATCGGTTGAGTGCAATTACGTACACACATATGGGTTCAACCAGTGGTATTACTGCAAACGAAAAACAAGGATATGAAATTCTGAAAGACGAATTTCCTCCAGTATTGGAGGCTTTAAAACAAATTGTGGAAAAAGATATTCCTGCACTTGAAACCGAACTTACCAAAATAAATGCACCCTGGACACCGGGACGTTTACCGGTTTGGAATGAATAAGTAATTTTATAACCATTGAGCAGGTGGCCAGGCACTTGTTCAATCATTGGGGAATGCCATCTGAATGCGATATTTGGATGGCATTTCTTTTCTCCTTTTTTGAAAGTGAGGTGTCTGCCGGTAGGCTGAGGGAGGCTGAGGTTTTTATTGTGCAGAAGTTGTAGGGGGTTGAAAAATAGTACGATAAAGCAGTAAAACGAAACAAAATAGTTCAATAACTATAAAAAACAGTTGGAAAACTAAAAAATATAGTTACATTTGTTTTGTAAATCGTTCGATCATGAAAAAACTAACACAAAAAGAAGAAGAAATATTGAGCCTGTTTTGGGAGAAAGGCCCGATGTTTGTGAAAGAACTCAAGGAGTTTTATACCGATAAAAAACTGCATTACAATACTTTGTCGACCATGGTGCGGGCGCTCGAGGAAAAAGGTTTTGTAAGCCACGAACAGTTTGGAAACACGCACCGTTATTTTGCTGCTGTTTCAAAGGAAGAATACAGCAAAGGCACCCTGGGGAATGTGGTGAAAAAGTACTTCAATAATTCGTACAAAAGTGTGGTATCGTTACTGGTGGAAGAAGAAAATCTTTCGGTAGAGGATTTAAAAAAGCTGATTGCCGAGATAGAACAAAACAAAAACCAAAAGTCATGAACCCGTTTTTTGCCTGGCTTATAAAATCATCGCTTAGTTTGGTGTTGTTGTACAGCTTGTTCAGGCTAACAATGCGAAACGACAGAAATCACACTTTAAATCGTTTTCTGTTACTCAGCATTCTTTTGGTGTCGGCGGTTATCCCGTTTTTGAACATCCGGTTTTTTTACAACGAGATTTCCCCGGAACCGTTGCAAACCATGCGCGAGTTGGTTTCTGTACCGGTTCAGGCAGCACCGGTTTCTGTAAATACCGTTCTTCCGGTTGCAGAAACACGTGAGTTTTTCATCAATCCGTGGCTGACGTTTTATCTGCTTGTTATTCTCGCTTTGATTTCCCGGTTGGTGGTTGGCGTAGTACAGGTCTCAAAAATTATCAGGAAAGCTGAAAAACGCCGGCTGCAGAAAATTGTTTTGGCAGTGGTAAAAGATCTTATCCAGCCCTTTACCTTTTTAAATAAAGTGGTACTTTCCGAAAAAGATTTTACCGAGAATAAAAATATTATTGTAGCGCACGAACATGCACACATTAAACACCTACATGCCATCGATTTGGTGGTTTGCGAACTGTTTACCGTGCTTCACTTTTTTAACCCTTTTATGTGGCTGCTGCGCCACGATTTAAAACTGATACACGAATACCAGGCCGATGAGGCCGTATTAAATAAAGGCATCGATGCACAAAAATACCAGTTGCTGGTATTGGAGAAGGCTGTTGGCGAAAGACGTTTTGCCATGGCCAACCATTTTACTCAAAAACCCATTTTAAAACGATTAAAAATGATGGCGAAAACAAAACATCGATCGTGGGGCGGAGTGAAGTTACTTCTCTTTGTGCCCTTAATAGCAGTGCTTTTACAGGCATTTGCACGACCCGAACTGATAACCGGCCCCGACGATTTTATTCCGGTGAAATATACCGAAGATAAGAGCGAAAAGTGGCTTGCAAACTGGACCGCCGATAATATTGGCAAAGGGTTTTACCAACCCGATTTGAAAGACAAAGACGCACCCCGAAATCCCAACAATGTTTTGGTGATTTTAATGAATCGAAATGATGAATTTTTAATTGATGGTCAATATCACAAAGACAATAATATAAAGCAGATTGTTAAAGATTATCTGCACGGAATAAATCCGTATGGAAAAAAAGGACCTGATTATGAGGTGAAAGAAATACCTTTTGTGGGAAAAATGAAAGTTGCTAAGGGAATTATTCTTTACCAGCATGATTTGGCATCTTCAAAAGAAAAGGTAAACCATACACTTAGAAGTATTGGCGAAGCCTGTCTCGAAGTACGGAAAGAAAAAGCACAACTTTTATTTGGTAAAAATTATTTCGATCTGGACGACGAAAAACAAGCTGCGGTAGATATGGCAGTACCGGTTTGGTTTTCATATGAATCCCCCAAAGGTCCAAATCCTTCAGTGTGGTTGCCGTTTGATGGAAAACCATCAGATGACCCTAAACCGATTGAGATTAAGGTGAATAGTAATGGTCAGGTTATAGTTGCAAATCACACATTCCATTCCTATGAAGCATTTAAAGAAAATGTGGTGCATTGGGATAAGGAGTTGGATAAATTTAATAAAGGGAAAACAAGCAAAGGATTTTATCGTACCCATATAAGTTTTGAGGCTGAAGTTCCGCACGAAAGGCAGGAAGAGATTAACCTATTATTGTACAGGAATAATGTTCATGTGGAACACATTAATGTAGAAGCACCAAAACAAGTATCTTTAGAACAGGATAAACTCTCATTTCAACAGGAACAAAAGAGAGCGCAGATTGACCGTGAATTGGCAAAGACTGAAAATCAAAAACTCAAAAAGGTTATTGTTCATCTGAACCAAAACAAGCTTAATTTTAACGGAAAATTCTGTAAGCTTGAGAATATTAAAACTGAGCTTGAAAAGTATATCGAGAAAAATCCGGAGAAGAAAACTGTTGAATTAGTGCTACACCAGCCTGCTGAGCTTTCGGAAGAAATTACAGAAAAGGTAAAAGAAGAGTTGAATAAGATAGATGGAGTGGAGGTAAAAGTAATGGCAGTGGAAGTAATGGATATAAAGAAAGATTCACAACCAAAAGAAAAGACAGATCGCGTTTCAGAACTTTTTATTCCCAATGGTTTTTCTCCAAACGACGATGGTATTCACGATTTCTTTGAAATAAAAGGTATCTATCCTCAATATCCAAATGCAAAACTGGCGATATTTAATAGTCAGGGACAAAAAGTGTTTGAAAAACAGAATTATGGGAACATAGATGTTTGGGGAAAAGGAAAAGAATGGTGGGATGGTACTTCCGAAAACGATAAATTGTCGGCTGGCAACTACAATTACGTACTTGAGCTGGACAAAGGCAAAGTGCAAAAAGGTACAGTAATGCTTGCATTATCACCTCCGCCCCAGGTTTTAGAGGTCATGCCTGAGAATCCTCAATATCCTATTCCATCCATTCGGTTTCACGAGAAGTGGGTAAGTGTTAACCGGGAGGGCTGCGAACTCGCCGATCTGAAAAATGTATTGGAAAATCTGTTGCCCACCGACGGAACCCAGCGAAAGGTAGAATTGGTTGTTTATTCAACTGTTTCGAAAGAAAGAGTTGAGCAGATATATGCAGAATTACAAAATGTGGATGATATTGAAATTATACAAAAAGATGTTACTCCACCGCCACCTCCGCCTCTCAAACCAATAACATTGAAAAAGAATGGCACTGTAAGTTTTGGAGGTAAAGATTACTCTTTTGAGGAATTTGAACAAAGAATCATGGCTATTGAGATACAGCACAGAATAGTTTCAAATAAAAATGATATTGAAAAATATCGGTTACGAGCTAAGGTTAAAATTGAAACAGGAACTAAAGAAGAAAGTATCATTCGCTTTAAAGAAATAATGAAAAAGGGAAATTTTACTGATATAAGCTATAGTATCATTTAATCACTCAAAGATTAATTATAACAAATTGCAGTAGTTTTCGCATAAACTACGAGATTATTATAGGTTTAAGAAGCCCGGAGAGCCGGGTTTTTTTCGTCTCGGCTAACCTTCATTTGTGCCGAGCTGTAGTGCCACAGAAATACCTGTTATGGAACGTTCCCAAAAGGTTCCGGCCTGTTCCCGAAGCCTTTTTACCTTGGGGATAATATATATTCCCCATTCCAGAAACATTATTCCATAGGAAATATCTATTATGGAACACTCCCGAAAGGTGCTGACCTGTTCCCGAATAAGCTTACCGTCGTCTTCTGCGTTTTTCCGGTTTATTAAAATTCCAGGTCAGTTTAGTCCCAACCATTCGCCGGGCACCCGGAACAAAAGTGGGCACACCAAACAAACTACCGGTGTTTCCGGCGCTGCTTACATACTGCTGGTCCAATACATTTGTTGCCCAAACCGACAAAATTACATTGGGTTCATCAAGCGCCAAACCGCCGTTTATATTCAGCAAACCATAGGTCTCCTGCTCCAGACCGGGTGTGTTGGCATCTTCGAAAAACAGATCGGTTTTATACGAATACGACGGATTTACAAAAAGCTGTATTGTCGGGACAATATTCACACGGGCATTTACTCCCACCGTAAAACTATGCTCGGGTGCAAGCCGAAAAGTATTGCCGGCATATTCCTGCGTTAATCCATCTACATCGGTTGAATCAAACTCGGCTTTTAACCAGGCATAATTGGCAAAAAAATCGAGTTGCTTAATAATTGCCACCTGCAAATTGGCTTCGGCACCATACGATGTGGCTTTTCCTCCGTCTTTTACTTTGTAATTGAACTCTCCCGATTCAGGATCGGCGACCCAGGCACTGGTCTGGAAATTTTTGTACAGCTGGTAAAAACCAATGGCATCAAAAAACACGCGGTCGAAAAACGAGGCTTTAAAACCCAGTTCAAAATTGTCGAGTATTTCGGCATCCAGTACTTCTTTTTCGCCGGTTGAAGTAAACTGCAAAACGGTGGGGCGGCGTCCGCGCGAATAATTGGCAAATACATTTCCGTATTCGTTAAAGCGGTATTTTAACCCACCGCGCCAGGTAAACGAAAGCGTGTTTTTTGTTATCTCCTGCCAATCGTTAACAGTAAAAAATAGGTTGGGCACATTGCCGGTGTATTCGCCCAGAACCGAAGCAGAACCACCTGAAAAACTGGCTTCGTTACCTAATTTGTAGCGGTCGTAAACGGCACGCACACTACCCGAGGCAAATACTTTGCGGGTAAGCTGATAACTTACATCAATAAAAGCTTCGGCCGAGCTGTTGGTCGCTTTGCTGTAATTTTCTTCCTGGTGACTGCCGGGAAGTGGGATATAAATGGTTGTGTCGAGTTCGGGAATGTAGCTCGGAATAACCGGGATAGAAACGGGTTGTCCGCCGGCATCAACCAGGTTACTGTTGTCGGGGCTAAAAAGATGCACCAAATCTTGCTCGTTGGGCGAAAACCAATAGGTTTGGTCGGCTTTTTCCCTCCAGTAACTTGCCCCCAAAGAGCCATTCAACCGGCTTTTTTGCGAGAAATTGCCGCGTATTTCCTGGTAAAATTGCGACGATCCGGAAAATTCAGCCATATCGATTGCGGCAGCTGCTGTTCCGTCGCCATCCCAGCGCGAGGAGGCATCGGTTTTCCGGTACGATGTTATCGACGACCAATAAGTATGTTCATTTACATAGTATTTATAACTTAGAGTGGCATCAAAAATTTCTTTCCCGGTTCCCAGGTTTTCGCCTTGTTCGTGCGAGGCCACGCCGCTAAAAATATCCGTAACTCCTTCGGTATTCGGAAACTGTTGGCTCATAAAGGCAATGCCGGGCGTATCGTCCTTTTGGTAGTTTAGAACCAAGTCGACTTTATGATTGTAAGCCGGGCGGTATTTGGCCGAGAAACGTCCGGCAACGGTATTTTTACCCATTAAATCGCCGCCAAAAGTGTTTTTAATATACCCGTCGTGGTAATTGTAAATTCCGGCTGCACGAACAGCCAGTTTGTCTTCGATAACCGGAACATTTAACACACCACGTATTTCTTTTTGCCCCCAATCACCCAATCCGGCAGTAATCGTTCCTTTAAACTCATTTCCCGGCATTTTACTATTGTAATGAACGGCTCCGGCCATTGCACTTCTTCCGAAAAGTGTGTTTTGTGGCCCTTTTAACACTTCCACACGGTCCATGTCGTAAAGTTCGAGCGAGGCTGCACTGGCCCGGTTAATGGGAACGTTATTAAAGTATACCGAAACACGCGGCTGTGCACTTGGACTTACCTCGTCGCTGGTTAAACCCCTGATCGCAAAAGTGGGGCGGTTGGCTCCCTGTTCGCGAATATAAAGGCCCGGAACAAACTCACTCAACTGGCTTAGTTCGGTAATATTCGATCCGGTTAAGCGGTTCTCATTTACCGATGTTATGGCGGTTGGAACATCTAGAATTTGTTGCTCGCGTTTTTGTGAGTTTACTAAAAAAGGTTCAAGATGAATATTGTCGAGGGGCAGCATCACGTTTTTTACATTTTGCCCGGAACGAAGAATTATGTCGGCAGTATGTGTTTTGTATCCTATAAAAGAAACCCGCACTCGTGCTCTACCTTCAACCAGATTTTCAATCAGGTATTCGCCATCTTCGTTTGTGTTGACACCCACCAGCGCTCCATCAATGGTAACACTTGCTCCCGGAAGTGGCGTTCCGTTTTTATCGTAAATCTCACCACGAATAAATACCGCCGGTAATTCTTTCGAAACGGTTTCAGTGCTTCGGTATTTACGTTTTACTTTGCCTCGTTTTTTGTTTTGTCCGTAAGAGGTTGAAAACATGAGAGAGAAAAGAAGGATGGTTAATAGAGCTTTCATCTAATTAAAATTTAAAGTTTTCAAAGGCATTAGATGGAACTCCCATGATTTTAATTATGCTTGTTTGTGGCAAATTTTTCTCATGGTCGTTTCATACTATTAAAATTGTTTGTTTTCAAAGGTATAGTATGGAACTCGCTGATTTTAATTAGTCTCTTGTGTGTAACTATTTTACATGCTCGTTTCATACTTTTTGTTTTCTGAGTTTGCTTAGTTCAATAACGAAAAACCTGGAAGAATAATGTGTATGTTGATTTGAATAAACGTTTTACGATGTGTAATGGTTTAAGTTTGCTACCACGAATGTTACACCGAAAATACAGGCAAATGCAACCAAATGGCCAATTCATCCATTTTGTTCTGTGCCTCGTCGTAGGTTTTACACCTTTTTATGGCAATGGCAGGTCGTTTGTTCTTTCCAACAAAATATATGTGAAATTCCTTTTGTGCAGAAGTATTTATCCGGTTTGACCGACTGTACATGCGATAAACAGTTTTCATTGGCACCAGCGTTAAGCCCAGAAAACGATTGGTCGATTCCCATTTTCCGGTTTTAAACAAACCAAAATATTTGTTGTATCTTCTGAACAGGTTTTTTTCAGTATCAATGTCAATCCCCGACTGGCCGGTAAACAGAAACCATGTTACAAACAAAAAAAATGTACCCATTATCCAGTTTTGGTTAGCAAAAGCATTTATAGTAACTAGGGCAAACACAAGACCAATAAAATTGTACGGGCCGTAAAGTAACTTTGATATTTTATTATCGATTAACATTGGGTTTTTTGTTAAAGATAGGGAAAACTCTTTTGTAGCATTTACAGAATCTATCCAAATTTTTAAAACGGGCATTATAAAAACTGGATAGGATTGTTTCAGGCGGAAGAAACTACCTTCGCAATGACAGTAATAATTGGGTATTGATGTTTAAGGGATTTGGTTGGAGCCAGGACGCCAGCCAAACCCCTCAAATTAGAAACAAACCAATCTGTCGTTATTACGATCTGCCAGCTGGTGGAGAAGCAGTCTCTTATTTGAAGCGGAGACCCATGTGCAAATAATGATTACTCCAGCTTTAAATTTCTTTTCTGAATATAACTATGCCACAGAATGTATGTGGCCACCGATTGGTTGGGCGAAAAGCGTTTCATGTAGTCAATGATATCATCTTTCGAACTTTCGGGCGGTACCAGTCCTAACTCGTAAACGGCTTTTATTGTTGCTAAATCGCCTGGTGGAAAAATATCGGTAAAGTGCAGGCTCATTAAAACATACATATCAATGGTCCAGTTACCTATTCCTTTTAGCCGTATCAGTTGTTTTCTGATCTCTGGTTCATCCAGGGTATTTAAAGTTGAGAGGTTTAACCGGCCATCAACAATTTCGGTGGCTAAAATTCGGGTATATTCTATTTTCTGACGGCTGAAATAACAGGCACGCAATTCATCATCGGTAAGTTTTAACAGATTTTCCGGAGAAATTGTCTTTATCTTTTCATTTAATTTGGTGTAGGCAGCCTTTGCCGATGCCAACGAAACCTGTTGTTCCAGAATGGTCAATATCAGTGTGGGAAAATCAGGTTTGCGGTGCCAGAATGGCGGATAATCAAACTGCTGGATGATACGTTCCAACTTTGGCTCTATGCCTGTGCACCAATCGCAAAGTTTTTTGAATTCTGCTTCGTTTTGAATTTTCTTCATGTTTCTAAAATAGAAAACATTTCTGGAAACGTTTGTCAGGAATAGTCTGATGAATGGCAGAAAAAAAAGAGGGACGCCTTGCATCCCTCTTGGAAGGCAATACCGAATTAAATAAACTAAATTTTAATGATTGTTTTGTGCCTTCTGTTTTAAGAAACGGTGATTGTTATTGTTTAGTATACTTTTATTGTGCGCTCTTTGTAAAAATATTTCAAACTGTCAGATTCTCAGAACCTTTGTCTTGAAAAAAATATTCGAAGTTGAATATTATTTTAGTTGAGTGCTAAAATATTGGGTTTTTCAACGAAATCCTGGTGCAAATAACACGGCTTAAATCTTTAGCGAAGCCGAAACCACAAAATTAATACCTGGCGAAACTATGCCGGAAGAATAGGGGCGGTATCGTTTGTTAAGTATATTTTCTATGCCGCCGGTGAGAATGATTTTTGGATTTACTTTATAGCTCGATTTTAAGTTCATGGTCCACCACGAAGGAGAATAAGGATTCCCGTTTTCGTCGGGAACATACAAATGTGGTTTGGCCTGCTCGTCGGGAGCCAATTCGTTAAAAGCTAACTTTCCACTGTAATTAATGAACAAATCAATAAACCAATGTTGATTCTCAAAAATTAAATGTGAGTTCCCAAATGTTGGCGGCACATGGCGGAGTGGTAGTCCTTCCGAATCTTCGCCTTTGGTAAAAGTAAGATCATGGCGTGTACGCCATTGGTTGGTAAAAAGTATTTCAAGGTTAATATTAGCTCCAAAAATTGTGGCCGACTCAGCATTTACAAGTGCTTCTACTTTGCTCATTTCTCCGTCATACATAATCGAATCTTGTCCCAACCCGTCGTAAGCACGGCGTACCATAGCATCTTTTAACCAGGTGTAAAATAGGGTGAATTCCATTTTAGCCTTGTTGTTATGGCTGCGTAAAATGTTCAATTCGAAATTACGCGCGTATTCAGGTTTCAAATCAGGGTTAGGAACCACAACGTTGCCCGGTTCCGAGTCGAAAACCTTGGCGGCATCGTCGATATTTGGCGATCGAAATCCGGTTGAACCATGAATGTTGATTTGCCATTCGGTGGTTGGATGCCATACTAATCCAAGGCTTCCGTTAAATGCAGAGTTGTTCATCGTAAACGTGTCGAAGGGCAAATTGTAGAAACGATTAGCGAATGTTCCTTGCAAATGTGTATAGGTAAAACGCGAACCCATTTGGAAAATAACCTTTTTGCTTATGTTATAATGAAAAGAATAGTAGCCTGCAATACTCCCGTATTCCGAGCCATCAGGGTAACGAGGAGCTATTTCTTCCACTTCATTATTAAGTAAGTTGGTCGAAATTCCGGTTGACCCAACTTTGTTCAGGTAACCTTCGAAACCGTAAAACAACTCACTTGTTTTGTCGAAACTTTTTCCAAAGTCAACGTTCAGCGAAAAAATATCAAGGTTTTCTTCGCGGCTACGCAGCCAGTCGTTGTTGCGTTTTCGGTCGTTACGACTTTCAGTATAGCATTGGTAGCCGGCAAGTATGCTTATTTTGTCAAATAGCACATCGTCTTTTTCGTATTGTACGCGTCCTGAAAATAACGTCCATTTTTGGGGGCCATAGTACCAGTTGCCATATTTTAGTTGCTCTTCATTGTATTCAATCAGTCTGTCATAGCGTGGAATGTCGCCTGTTTGTGAGTGTTGCGCACTCAATAAAATATCGAGGTTCTCAGTAGGGCGGTAACGTAACTTTCCCAAAATATTAAACTGCCGGTAACCGGTATATCTTTGAATCCTGTTGTTCTCGTTTTGCAGGATTTGATCTTCGCCTGAATATTTTTTATTTGATACATATTCGGTACGCAGGTATTCTTCCTGTCCGTTGTTCCCCATTTTTAAATCATCAAAATCGGTATAGGTTGAACTTACCACAGCTGCCCATTTTTGCCGTCCGAAATTGTAGGTTCCGTGCACCGTCTTTTCAAAATTGGCACTGGAGTAACGCGAGTAAATCTTTCCAAATGTTTCAAACTTATCCGAGGTAGAAAGTTTAGGATTGAATGTATTAAAACTCATTACGCCACCAAGCGCATCGCTTCCGTATATTACTGCTCCCGGACCAAAAATAACTTCGGTGTTGTCGAGGCTTTGTGCATCAACCGAAATTACGTTATGCAGGTTTCCATTACGGTAAATGGCATTATTCATTCGAATGCCGTCGACAACAATTAGTACACGGTTGGCTGCAAAACCCCGGATCATCGGACTGCCTCCGCCCATTTGGCTTTTTTGAATAAAAATTCCACCTTTTGTTCCCAACAGATCGGCGGTTGTTTGCGGATTGTAATGCAGAATTTCTTCGGCGGAAATAGTTTTTATGGTGTACGGAATTTCCGTTTTTGTTTGCTCCCAGCGGTTAGCCGATATAACAACTTCGTCTAAGCGAATTGGACTTTCAGCTAATAAAACAACTTTACCTTGTCTTTCAATTTTTTCGCGGGTAGTAACCAAACTCAGGTACGACGAATGTTTAAATAGTATTCTTTCTTTCTCCCGGAAACCACTTAAAACAGCTATGCCTTCAGCATTTGTTTGAGTAGAAAAGTTATCAGAAATTAGAATAACCCCTTCAATAACCTGGCCCGTTAGGGCATTCATCACCTGAACAGTGGATTGTCCCCGGGTGGAAATGATCAGAAATGTTAGAAATAGAATCAGGTATAGTTTTTTCACCGTAGTTTTTTTGTAAAAATAGATTCAGGCGCAATAACAACAAAAATTGTACCCTTTAAAAGAAACTATGTCGTATTTTTTAGAAAGAAGAAAATGTACCGGCTGACCGGACGAGGGCAATAACATTGGAAGACTGAATATTACACAAAAAAAACCGACGCGAAAAAATCGAGCCGGTTTTTGAATGTATATCGTGTTGGTCAGCTTACTAAACCAAACCCTGGGCCAACATCGAGTTGGCAACTTTTACAAATCCCGCAATATTGGCGCCTTTAACGTAATTTGTAAAACCATCTTCTTCTCCGTATTTTATACACATTCTGTGAATATTGGACATAATGGAGTGTAGTTTTGTATCCACTTCCTCACGGCTCCAGGCCAGGCGCATACTGTTTTGTGTCATTTCCAGGCCCGAAACGGCTACTCCACCTGCATTGGCTGCTTTCCCCGGGCCGTATAATATTTTTGTTGTCAAAAAATGATGCACCGCTTCTTCTGTACTCGGCATGTTTGCACCTTCTGCCACAACAAAACAACCATTTTGGGTCAACATTTTTGCTTCATCAAGGTTGAGTTCGTTTTCAGTGGCACAGGGTAAGGCTACATCACATTTGATGCTCCATGGACGTTGTTTGTCCAGGTATTGTGCTCCGTATTTGTCTGCATATTCTCTGATGCGACCGCGATGGACATTTTTCAATTCCATTACATAGGCCAGCTTTTCTTTATCAATACCGTCCGGATCGTAAATTGAGCCGCTTGAGTCGGAAAGCGTTACAACTTTCCCTCCCAGTTCAATTACTTTTTCAGCTGCATACTGAGCAACGTTTCCCGAACCTGAGATAGCCACAATTTTTCTTTTAAATTTCTCGCCACGTGTTTTCATCATTTCCTTGGCAAAATAAACCGTACCGTATCCGGTAGCTTCAGGGCGTATCAGCGAACCTCCCCATTCAACTCCTTTTCCGGTGAGCACCCCAACAAATTCATTCCTGATGCGTTTGTATTGCCCGAAAAGAAACCCAATTTCGCGGCCGCCAACTCCTATATCACCAGCCGGAACATCGGTGTACTGCCCAATATGGCGCGATAGTTCAGTCATAAAACTTTGGCAGAAACGCATCACTTCATTATCCGATTTGTTTTTCGGATCAAAATCAGAACCACCTTTTCCGCCACCCATCGGCAGCGAAGTAAGGCTGTTTTTTAAGACTTGCTCGAAAGCTAAAAATTTAAGTATTCCCTGGTTTACAGTTGGGTGAAAACGCAAACCGCCTTTGTACGGTCCAATGGCGCTGTTCATTTCAATACGGTAACCTCGGTTAATGTGAATGTTGCCGCGATCGTCTGTCCATGGTACCCGAAACTGGATGATGCGTTCAGGTTCAACCATTCTCTCCAAAATTTTGGCATGTAAATAGCGCGGATTGTTTAACAGAAAATCTGCCAGCGATTCAACTACTTCATGCACAGCCTGATGAAATTCTGGCTGAAGTGGATCTTTCATTCTGACATAATTCATAAAATCTTCGGTAAACGACTTGCTATTTTTATTGTTCATGTTAATGGTTTTGGTGAATAGGTATGAAGTTACAAAAAAATATAATGTTAGTTGATTGCTTTTCAGTATGTTAAAAAGCAGTTTGAGCGATGAATTGATATTTTGCTGGTACTTATGGTGTTAAATTGGTACTTATAGGTTGAATTTGTTACGAAAGTGTAAAAGAGCCTTTTACATCCAACAAAATATTTATCTTTGTCGGTTTAATTTTTAGAATTTATTCAGGGAAAAAATGGAATACAAATTCGCAGAAATAGAGCCGAAATGGCAAAAGTACTGGGAGGAAAATAAAACCTTTAAAACGGAAGACGATTATTCGAAACCAAAATACTACATTCTTGATATGTTTCCTTATCCTTCGGGAGCAGGATTACATGTTGGGCATCCTGAGGGGTATACCGCTACCGATATTTTAAGCAGGTACAAACGAATGAAGGGATTTAATGTGTTGCATCCGATGGGTTACGATGCATTTGGACTTCCGGCAGAGCAGTATGCCATGCAAACCGGCACGCACCCGGCAATTACAACGCAAAAAAACTGCGATAATTTCCGTCGTCAGATTAAAGCAATTGGTTTAAGTTACGACTGGGATCGCGAAATAAATACAACCGACCCAAAATATTTTAAGTGGACACAATGGATTTTTAAAAAACTGTACGACACTTATTTTGATGAGGAACAGCAAAAAGGACGACCAATTTCGGAATTGCTTATTCCGGAAGACGTTAAGGAAGAAGGAGATGAAGCTGTAAAAAAATACATTGGCGAAAAACGTTTGGCCTACTACGACAATGCACAGGTTTGGTGGTGCGACTCGTGTAAAACGGTTTGTGCCAACGAAGAAGTGTTAACCGACGGAGCTCACGAAAAATGTGGTCACCAGGTAATTCGTAAAAATTTAAAACAGTGGTTGCTTCGTATTCCGCATTATGGCGAGCGTTTACTGAGCGGTTTGGATAGTTTGGATTGGCCGGCTGGCGTAAAAGATATGCAACGCAACTGGATTGGTAAATCAACCGGTGCCGAAGTTGACTTTGAAATTGAAGGATTAGGCAAAAAATTACGTGTTTACACTACTCGCCCTGATACTTTATTTGGTGCAACTTACATGGTTATTGCACCCGAGCACGAATTGGTAGATGAAATAGTAACTGCTGATAAAAAAGATTCAGTAGGAAATTATATAAAAGCAGCCGCATTAAAATCGGATTTAGACAGAACCGATCTGGCCAAGGAAAAAACCGGTGTTTTTACCGGTCGTTACGCGGTTAATCCTGTAAACAAACAGTTAATCCCGATTTGGGTAGCCGACTATGTGTTGATAGGTTACGGAACCGGTGCAATTATGGCCGTTCCGGCACACGATACACGCGACTTTGAATTTGCCAAAGAATTTGATATCCCGGTGAAATGTATTCTGGATCCGAAAGATGCTGAAAACCGTGATGCTATTTTAGCCGGCGATGCCTGCTGGACAGAGGATGGCGAATACATTAATTCGGCCAGTACCGAAACCGACCTGGACATTAATGGTTTAAACAAAACTGCCGGTATTCAAAAAACAGTTGATTGGCTGGGCGATCGCGGACTTGGAAAAGCAACCGACAATTTTAAGTTACGCGATTGGTTGTTTAGCCGTCAGCGCTACTGGGGTGAACCGTTTCCGGTGATTCACTGGGAAGATGGAGAAGTTACATTGGTAGAGGATGAAAACCTGCCGCTGGAATTGCCTCAGTTGGAAGAATATACGCCGAGTGCAAGTGGTGAATCGCCACTGGCAAATGCGGAAGACTGGCTGACTGTTGTCGATAAAAATGGCCGTAAAGGTCGTCGTGAAACGAATACAATGCCGCAATGGGCAGGTTCGTGCTGGTACTACCTGCGTTATATCGACCCGAACAATACAGACAGCATTTTCGATGTAAAAAAAGAAAACTACTGGATGCCGGTTGATTTGTATGTTGGAGGTGCCGAACATGCTGTGCTTCATCTTTTGTATTCACGTTTTTGGCACAAAGTATTGTTCGATTTGGGAGTAGTTTCTACCGATGAACCATTCCAGAAATTGTTTAACCAGGGAATGATTCTGGCTTTTGCGTACGAAACGGCTACCGGAGCAAAAGTGGCTTCCGATTTGGTGGAAGAAAAAGACGGGAAGTATTTCCACACCAAAACCGGCGAAGAATTAAGGCAGATTGTGGCAAAAATGTCGAAGTCGCTTAAAAATGTTGTAAATCCGGATGATGTAATTGAAGGGTACGGAGCCGATTCATTGCGTTTGTACGAAATGTTTATGGGCCCGCTCGATGAGCGTAAACCCTGGGCTGAAAATGGTGTAAAAGGCGTGTTTAATTTTTTAGCACGTGTTTACCGCTTTTTTGCCGATCCTGAAAAAATTGTTGAAGGAACAGAAGACAAAGAAGTAGAAAAACTGTTGCATCAAACCATTCAGAAAGTGGAGCACGACATTGAAAACATGAAATTCAATACCGGTATTTCTGCTTTGATGGTGTTTAATAATATGGCCATTAAAAAAGGAAAAGTAACAAAAGAAACTGCAGAGACTTTTACAAAAGTATTGGCACCTTACGCTCCTCACATGGCCGAAGAACTTTGGTCGTTGTACGGACATCCTGAAACGCTGGCTTACGAACCCTGGCCTGAGGTTGACGAAAGTTTGTTAACTGAAGATTCATACGAATATCCGGTTTCGTTTAACGGGAAAATGCGTTTTAAAGTTGAGCTTCCTTTAGATATGCCAAAAGATGAGGTTGAAAAAACGATTTTGGCCGATGAACGATCTGCAAAATGGATTGGCGACAAATCAGTTCGCAAATTTATTTTTGTTCCAAAGAAGATTATCAATATTGCAATTGGATAAAATACCACGTTATTTATATAAAAAAAGGACAGCAAATTTTGCTGTCCTTTTTTTATATAGTTAGGTGATTCTCATTAAATTACCATTAAAACGTAAATCCCTGACAAACATCACATAGTTTATGCTTTTGACTTTGTTCTTTTGCGCGAATTTTAATTGTCAAAAACAAGGATAAAATGGTTAAAGAAATGTTGTCGAAAAATACCCGTTTGACACGCATGCTGAAGGAGTATTTTATTATCACATTTGGCTTACTCATGTTTACTGCCGGATGGGTACTGTTTTTAATTCCTGCAGAAATTACCGGTGGCGGAATTAGTGGTGTGGCAGCAGTAGTATATTTTGCCACAAAAATTCCGGTGAGTTTAACATTCCTGGCCATTAATGCGGTTTTGGTATTGGTGGCCATTAAAATACTGGGAGCTAATTTTGGTGTAAAAACCATTTATAGTATTGCTGTGCTAACAAGTTTTTTTGCCTTGTTTCAGAATGTATTAAAAGAACCACTGGTAAACGATACTTTTCTTTCTGCAATCCTGGGCGGTATGGCTGGTGGATCAGGATTGGGAATTGTTTTTTCGAGGGGAGGGAGTACCGGAGGTACCGATATTTTTGCGATGATAGTGAACAAGTACCGGAATATTAGTCCCGGCCGAATCATTTTGCTTTGCGATGTGGTAATTATTGCTTCATCCTATTTTGTGTTTCAATCTCCCGAAAAATTGGTTTACGGTTACGTTTCCATGTGGGTGGTTTCGTATACTTTAGACTCCTTTCTGAGCGGTGCCAACCGTTCGGCACAAATGTTTATCGTTTCAAAACATTACGAAGAAATTGCTGACTATATAAATAATCAGGCCATTCGGGGAGTGACATTACTCGATGGATCGGGGTGGTACACAAAAGAACAGACGAAAATTATTATGTCGGTAGTACGTAAAAAAGAAACCAGTGCGATTTTCCGAAAAATCAAGGAAATTGATCCGAATGCTTTTATCTCGATGGGCAGTGTTATGGGCGTTTACGGGCAGGGTTTTGAAAAACTGAAGTTGTAATCCGAATCCTTTAAAGCATCTTGCCCAGCTTCCTTCCGTGCACGCAAATTAGAATCGCGTATTCCGATGTGCTGCGCCCTGGTTGGGATGGCCGGAAACAGATGTGTTTAATTATCATTTGCTCAACCGATTATATTTTAGCAAAAATTAGAGGCGACTTAACATACTAAATTCATTATGTTTTTAGTTTTCTTATTTTTGCCACTTATGAAAATGTATTTGTCGATGAGGAATGTGAGATTGATTGTTGTGGGGATGGGACTGGTTGTTGCAATGAGCCAGTTTTTTTCATGTGTGCCTAAAAAAACGGAAGCGAAAACGGAAGCTGAAATGCAGGACACCATAATCTGCGAAATTGAAGAACCAATTTTAATGTACGGACTGCCTGTTGATTCGTTCAATATCGAAACAGGCAAAGTAAAAAACAATCAATACCTCAGCCAGATATTAAACTCGGTTGGAGTAGGAATGGGTACCATCGATCAAATTGCCCGAAAATCAAAATCGGTTTTCGATGTACGAAAAATCAGGAGTGGTGAAAAGTATTCCATTTTTTCCACACCCGACTCAACAAATCAGGCCAGATATTTTGTTTATGAAAACTCGCCCGTGGAGTACACGGTTTTCGAATTGTTTGATACCCTTGGAATTTACCAGGGGGCAAAAGAAATTGAAACACGACGAAGAACCGCGCAGGGAGTAGTCGAAAGTTCGCTATGGAATGCAATGGTCAATAATGGACAAGACCCGATGCTGGCTTTGGAATTATCGAAGATATATGCCTGGACCATCGATTTCTTCGGCATTCAAAGTGGCGATCGTTACCGGGTTATTTACGATGAAAATTACGTGGATTCGGTTTCAGTAGGGCTTGGCGAAATTTATGCTGTAGAATTTGATCATTATGGAGAGCCCAACTACGCATTTCGTTTTGAACAAGACAGTATCTGGGATTATTTCGACGACAAAGGTAACAGCCTCCGAAAAACATTTTTAAAAGCTCCTCTCGAATTTTACCGTATTAGTTCACGCTTTTCAAACGGGCGGATGCATCCGGTTTTACGCATTCGTCGTCCGCATCACGGTGTGGATTATGCTGCACCAAAAGGAACACCGGTAATGAGCATTGGCGACGGGACAGTTGTTGCCAAAGGCTATCAGAAAGGCGGAGGTGGGAACTACCTTAAAATTAAGCATAATTCAGCCTACACCACAACTTATATGCACCTGTCGAGGTTTGCAAAAGGAATTCACGTTGGGAAAAGAGTGGGACAAGGTGATGAAATTGCTTATGTCGGTTCAACCGGATTATCTACCGGGCCACATCTCGATTTCAGGGTGCACATGTACGGCAAACCCATTGATCCGTTGAAAATGAAAGCTGATCCGGTGGCTCCGGTACAAGATCAGAATATGGAGCGTTATACCCTGGTGAAAGATTCGCTGATGAATGAGTTGCAGATGATTCAATGGGAAGAACAGATTCTGGCCGATTCGGAGTAATGTATTTTTATTTTCCTGTGTGATACAGCGCACATTCACAGTCTGCTAAAATAAGTAGGTTTGCGGCTGCACATTTCGATAATTACAATGGAGTTCAAAAAATTAGAAATTGAAGAGGAGGGAAGCTGGATTCAGAAAAAATTGCGCAATCCGCATACTAAAAAAACAGCTATTTATATGTTGATTGGAGCCGTTGCAGGTTTTGGTTTTTTCTATTTTACCGATGGAATGTCGATGGATAAAATACCCGCTGGCGATGTATTTCAGAGCTTGTTTATTGGTGCATTTTTTGGCTATTTTATTACAAATAGTCCGTGCGCCAGGGGAAAGTGTTAATAAAGCGTATCATCGAAAGAAATAGTGTTAATCTTCTATTGGTCTCAGTTTATAAAGCAAAAAATGTCTATTTTCAGGAAAAATTACAGGCAATATACACCTTTATAATAAACCTAATGACTAAGCTAAAAACCTTAAGATTATTTCTTGTATTATTAATTTTTCATTCAGTATTTTTTTCCCAGGCACAAAACTGGCCTTCGTGGCGAGGTCCACTTGGAGATGGGACCAGCGTTGAAACGAATTTGCCAACCCAATGGGATTCAGTTACTAACGTGGTTTGGAAAAGTCCGGTTCCCGGAAGCGGACATTCGTCGCCAATTGTATGGGAAGACAAACTTTTTACATTAACAGCATTCCCCGAAACGCAGGAAAGAGCCTTGCTCTGCTACAACAGCAAAAATGGTGATTTACTCTGGCAAAAAACAGTGATAAAAGCTGAGCTTGAAGGAAAACATGGTGATAACAGTTATGCCTCAGGTACACCTGCAACTGATGGTAAATTGATTTATGTCTCGGTTTTAGATGGGGATGAGGTGGTTGTTGCAGCATACAATTTTTCGGGGGAGCAGGTGTGGATGCAACGTCCGGGCAAATTCTCGAGCCCGCATGGTTTTAGCTGTTCTCCTGCACTTTTCGAAGGCAAAGTAATTATTAATGGAAGCAGTAAAGGCGATTCTTTTCTGGCTGCATTAAATAAAAGCACCGGAGAAATTTTATGGACTGTTTCGCAAGAAAAACCGGCGCATAGTTTTAGTACGCCAATTTTTAGGGAAATGGCCGGTAAAACACAAATGATTATTGGAGGAAACAAAGAGATTTCATCTTATAATCCTAAGAATGGCGAGAAATATTGGTTCATTGATGGACCATCCGAAGACTTTTGTTCCAGTCCGGTTTACAACGAAAAAAATGGTTTGGTGATAATGAGCAGTGCCTGGCCACAGCGTGTTATCATGGCAATAAAACCCGATGGTTTGGGCAATGTGACCGAAAGTCATGTGCTGTGGCAAACAAAGGAAGGTGCTTTTTATGTTCCTTCGCCTGTTGCCACCGACGATTACCTGTTTACAACCATGACAAACGGGAGAGTACATTGTATTGAAATAACTACAGGAAATACACTTTGGATTGAAGAAATGGGCAAACAATATTCCTCGCCTGTTATAGCCGACGGACTGGTTTATATGCCCAATGATGAAGGGGTAGTTACAGTCTTTAAGCCGGGGCCAACTTTCGAACTTGTGGCAAAAAATCCGATAGGTGAGGTGATGAATGCTTCTCCGGCTATTAGCAACGGGAAAATATATTTACGAGGAGACAAACACCTTTTCTGTATTGGAGAAAATAGCTCAGGAACCAGAAACAAGGGTAAAATAGTGCCATTTTCGGAGCTGCATTTTGCTGATGTGGGAGTTGCTACGAAAGAAGGGAAAGTAACAAACAATACTTCTGAGATTAATATTGTCGCAGGCGGTGCCGACATTTGGGGCACAAAAGATGAATTTGGATTTGCTTATAAAAAGCTAAAAGGAGACTTTGATGTGAGTGTTCAAATAAAGGGTTTAACAAAAGCACATCAATATACAAAAGCTGGAATTATGGCACGTGCTGATTTAAGCGACAACAGTCCGCACGTATATTTTCAGGTGTTTCCGGATAATACCCCACGAAATAAAAACAATGGTGGTTGCGAATTTCAATACCGTTTGGAAAAAGGCGGACAAATGAAAGCCATTTATCCAAGTGTGGAAACGGCGGGTAATCAATTCGATGTGAATTTCCCCAATACCTGGATCCGGTTAAAAAGAGAAGGAGCTAATTTTGAATCGTATATAAGTGCTGACAATAAAACATGGAATTTATATTCATCATATAAACAAGAATTACCGGACGAATTATGGGTTGGTTTAGCCGTTACATCTCATAACTCAGATAAACTTACAACAGCAGAATTCGCAAATTTTCAATTGGTAGAATAACCTTTCTCAATACATTTTCAGATCGATCTAAGTGATAGTCGATAAAAGTTAGAAATGAATTTATTTAATCATGAGTAGGATTCCCCCTAATCGTGTTTTGCATCGAAAAAGTTGAAAATTTCATTGAGACATTTCTTCAGCTCACCGGGAGGATTTATATTCGATGAAATGAACACAGACTTTCTGACTTTTAAATTTCAAAATTACAACAGTGTTTCTTATTTTGTAATTTTCAGATGTTTCGAACTCTGTTGCAGACAATTTTGTGGCAGTAGTCGATTGTTTTATGAGACTGTATTGAATTTGTAATTTTTATCCTGATATTTATACAAGTTAATTAGCAGTACATAAAAATCAGGCCATGAACAGATTACTACTTATTTTTGGAATAGCAATTCTGCTGTTTTCGTGTTCTCCAAAACAAGATAAACCCGAAGTAAAAGACGAAGCCACACTTCAACACGACCAGAAAATGGAATGGTGGCGTGAAGCCCGGTTTGGGATGTTTATCCACTGGGGATTGTATGCCGAACCAGCGGGAGAGTGGAAAGGAGAACGTATTCCCGGAATCAGCGAGTGGATTATGGCACGTGCCGGAATTCCTGTAAAAGAGTATGAAAAACTGGCCGAAAATTTTAATCCGGAGAAATACGATGCCGAGGCCTGGGTGAAACTCGCCAAGTTTGCCGGCATGAAATACATTGTAATTACATCGAAACACCACGACGGATTTGCGATGTTTCATTCAAAAGCCAGCAAGTACAATATTGTGGATGCTACGCCTTTTGATCGTGATCCATTGAAAGAACTGGCCGACGAATGTAAAAAGCAGGGAATACGACTGGGATTTTATTATTCGCAGGCACAGGACTGGCACGAACCCGGTGGTACGTATTTTAACATTGAAGAGGGGAAGCCGCATTGGGATAAGGACATGGTGCGCGAACCATTGATGAATTACATCAACGGGAAAGCTGTTCCGCAGGTAAAAGAGATTTTGGAGAATTATGGAGGGCTTGATATTTTATGGTGGGATACGCCGCGAGGTATGACCGAAGAAGCAGCACTGGCACTTCAGGATGTGGCCGATAATTACCCCGACCTGATCACCAACAACCGTTTGTACCGGCCCTGGCCCGGCGATTTTAGCACACCCGAGCAACATGTTCCGCCAACCGGCCTCGATTACGACTGGGAAGTGTGTATGACCATGAACACCAGCTGGGGATATCAATGGTACGATGAGAACTGGAAATCGGCCGAAGATTTAATTAAGATGTTGGTGGATATTGCCAGTAAAGGAGGTAACCTTTTGTTGAATGTTGGTCCAACTGCCGGGGGAGAATTTCCGAAACCGAGTATTGAGCGACTCAAACAGATGGGAGTTTGGATGCAGAAAAACGGTGAGTCGATTTACGGAACTT
This sequence comes from Draconibacterium aestuarii, assembly GCA_026671195.1. Classification (GTDB taxonomy): domain Bacteria; phylum Bacteroidota; class Bacteroidia; order Bacteroidales; family Prolixibacteraceae; genus Draconibacterium; species Draconibacterium aestuarii. The sequence continues at coordinate 655,223 of JAPOHD010000027.1, forward strand.
CGGCCAGCCCGTTTTTTAAACTGCCATGGGGGCGTTGCACAACAAAAGAAGTGAAAGGGAATACCAATCTTTATTTACATGTTTTCGACTGGCCCAAAGATGGCCTGCTGACAGTGCCCGGTTTAAAGGCCCGGATAAACGATATTTATTTGTTGTCGAATCCAAAACAACATTTTGCCTGGAAGTTTGAAGGCGACGATTTACACATTCACGCACCCTCGGTGATTTTTGATGAAATAAACACCGTAGTAGTGGTAAAAACCAAAGGCAAAGTGGAAGTAACCAGCAATAAACCTACGCTAAAAGAAGGAAGCATTTTATTGCCCGCTGATTTTGCCGATATCCATAATCCGGGGTATGGCGAACATGCTGTACTAAAAGGAAGCGGAACAGAATCGATGATTCAGAACTGGGTGGATGGACGTGCCCGGCTGGAATGGATGTTTGATAATGCCGAAGCCGGAACATACAGCGTGGAAGCCTTGGTTAGGGTAACCAATACTGCAAGCCTGAGCGTAAAATGCAGCGATCAGGAATTTGAAAAAACGTTTGAGCCAAGCGGCGACAGGTTCGAAATAGTTACACTGGGAAAACTTGAATTAACCGAAACCGGCGATCAGATTATTTCATTAACGCCCAATCGGAAAAACTGGAATGAGGTAGAGTTGATGTACCTCGAACTAATTAGAAAATAGATTAAAGGGAAGCGCGGCTGGTTGCTAAATCCTCGGACTTTCCGAAACCAGGAAATGTATCCGGATTAGATTTTCGGGAGTTCCCGAAAATCTTTATCCTGAATTCGGTCTTGCTTTAAATAAAAACAGGCAAAGACAAACAGGGTTTCCGCGTATGCGGAATAGCCGAAACGATTTAAAAACAACACATCCGCACGTGCGGAAAATCAGAACCAGATCCAAAACATAACTTCCGCATGTTGGGAACATCTGAACTGAAAATGAAACAAACTTTCCCCATGTGCGGAAAATCAGAAATGAAACTCAGGCAAACTTTCCCAACCTGCGGAAAAGCAGAATTGAAACTCAAACAAACTTTCCGTTATTCCGGAAGTTCAAAACTGAAATGAAAACAGACTTTCATCGATGTATGAAACAATAAACGAAATTAATGACAGCATTGCATCTGAAGATGAAATCCTGTCTCAGTTTCCGGGCAGACTTTCTTTAGACGATGAAAGCCGGGAATAAATTAAAAGCAGACTTTCATTGCTTGATGGAAATTAAAACTAAAATGCAAACAGACTTTCATTCGTTGATGAAAATGAGACAACAATAGCTGACAACCTTTCATCAAACGATGCTTTTGCATTTTGCTGCTTTAAGTCCCGGTCTCAGGTATAATTGGTATTAATCCCTTGGATCGTAATCCGGATTGGGAATGGGAAACCGGGCATTCGTGTCGGCCAGTTTGTTATCCAGAATGGCCTTTAATTCGGCTACTTTCTCCGGGTTTTGTTCTGCAATATCGGTTTGTTCGCCCGGATCGGTGGCCAGGTTATACAATTCGGTCCGGTTGTCTTCGTAAAATACAATCAACTTCCAGTCTCCTTTTCGTAAAGCCGATCCCGGAGTCCAGGCGCTGCCATGGTAATGCGGGTAATGCCAGAAAAGTTCGTCGCGTTGTAACGATCCACTTGAGGTTAAAACCGGTAACAGGTTTTCGCCGTCATTATTTTGGTGCTCAATCCCGGCAAGGTTCAGAACCGTAGTAAAATAATCCATGCTGATGGCCGGCTGGTCTACCGTTTTCCCCGGTTCTGTAATATCGGGTCCCGAAATAATAAGCGGAGCACGAATGCCGCCTTCGTAACACCAACCCTTTCCAGCGCGCAGCGGGCTGTTCGAGGTAGGTGCATTTTCGCGGTATAAGGTTGACAGGCCTCCGTTGTCGCTGGTAAAAATTACCCAGGTATTTTCATCCAGTCCCTGTTCTTTTAAGGCCTGTAAAACTCTTCCCACATTTTCGTCCATGGCAGCTACCATCGATGCATAAGCCGCATTTTCCTGAATCATTTTTGTCCAGCCCATGCCTTCCTTCTGATGCGGTACCTCTGTTATCTCCAGTTGGGCACGTTTGGTTTCGTATTTCTGAATGTGTTTTTGGGCTGCCTGAATCGGGGTATGAACCGTATAAAAGGCAAGGTAAAGCAAAAACGGCTCTTTTTTATTTTGCTGAATAAACTGAATGCTTTCGTTGGTAAGACGGTCGGTCAGGTATTCGCCTTCGGGGCCGTCGGGAAGTTTGGGATTGTTGTAGGGCGAGTAATAGCCACCGGGAGGATGTCCCATATGATGGCCGCCAATATTAATGTCGAACCCCTGATCTTCAGGGAAAAATCCTGTGTCGCCCAGGTGCCACTTGCCGAAGAACCCGGTTTTGTACCCTTTTTCTTTTAGTTTTTCGGCTATTGTAATTTCATTTAATGCCAGTTCATTGGAATCAACGGTACCAAGTAACTGACGTTTTTTAGGATCGTTGCCCGGAATCCAGTCGGTAATGTTTACCCGGTTCGGATGTTTGCCCGTCATTAACGCAGCGCGGGTGGGGCTGCAAACCGGGTTGGCAGCGTAGGCATTGGTAAAACGTACTCCGCTTTGTGCGAGCTTATCGATGTTGGGGGTGTCGTAAAAACTTTGGGGGTGGTTGCATTTTACATCCGCCCAGCCCAAATCGTCAACTAAAATAAATACAAAGTTGGGTTGTTTCTCTTTGGTACAGGCAAAAAGGAATAAACACAAAATAATTACAACGAGCGGTTTCTTCATGATTTTTAAATTGGTTTTTACAAAGGTAGTTTTTCTGTTTGAAGTTTTAAGACTCAAAAATCCAATAGGTATGGTGCGTTTTGGCAGACAGTTTCCATCTGAATATTAGAAAACAGTTTCAATCATGGCCTTGAAATTTTCAAAGGGTACGTAATCTGCAATACTGTTGCCCGATCCCAGCGCATAACTTCCTTCATCAGCTGTTTGTTCCAAAAGATTTTTTGCGCGTTTTTTTATTGCTTCCGTTGATGACTGGGAAAGAAAATCCATGTCGATACCACCCAGAATGGAAATACGTTTGTGGTATTTCTCCCATTCTGTTTCAACTGGCGAGATAATATCTTCGTACGAATGTAAACCATCGTACTTCATATCCTGAATAATATCTTCCATAATTTCTGAACGGTTGCCGCACGAATGCAAAATGGCAGGTTTGTTTTGACTATGTATTGTTTCAACTATTTTTTTGTGCCACGGAAAAACAAAGCGGCGAAGCATTTCGGGCGAGAACATGGTTTGGGTTTTAAATCCCCAGTCGTCGTTGCTAATTACGGCGCCAATTGCCGAAAATGAGGAAACCAATTCATAATACCGGAGCAATCTTGATCCTATTGCATCAAAAATCTGTTTTGTCAGATTTTCGTTGGTCAGGCTCATAAAACAAAGGTTTTCGTAACCAACCAGTTCAATGGCATTTTCAAGTACGCCTCCGGGGCCGCAAGCGATCAGTTTCATCCCGTCCGGAAGTTCCTTTTCGAGTTGGTTGTAAACTTCGTAATTGCCTGCTTCCGGATTTGGCCAGTGGTATTTTTCGAAGCTCTGTTCGTTGGTAATGACAAAACCCTGGTTTAACGATTTGCTGGCTTTTTGTGCGGTTTCGTTTTTCTCGAAACGCATGGTTTGCATGTACGAGGTTGGGATGGTCGCAAAATCGTATCCGGCATTTTTACAAGCCGAAATTACCACCCTCAGGTTGCGAAACTCAAGCGTTGTGCTTTTTATTTGCTTATCGGCCAGCCTTTCGTACAAATCCTTGTTCAGAAAGAACTCGAAAAGGGTAGGGCGTTTGGGTTTTCTTTTCTGAAGTATTTGTAAAATATTGTCAAAATCGGGTTGCCGTTTATTCATCTGTAGTGGTATAATAACAGGTAAATATATTCATTCAGTTTGTTTTTGTTTAGCCCAAATGCAGCTTAATTGCTGGCTATTAACCTGAGTTCAATTTAAATTTTAAAATTCAGATTGCAATAAAAAGCTGATTAGCAAGACAAATTTTTGAGGAATAGTGAACCATTGCGATAAAATTTGACGAAGCAAATCCGGTTTTTATTCAAAGCTTTTGTAAAAACACTTATAAACAGCAATCTTCTGCGTCTAAATGATTCAAAATAGCCCGCTATTCTTTCGTCATTTATACTTGAACCTACTATTTCTAAGCGTTCTGAATCTAAAATTTTACTCAGGTTATTATATTACCGGAACAGGTGAGCTGAAAAGTGATTTAGTCAGTCAGTGCCCACAGTCCCTTCTTTTCAAGTGATTTTTGTATTTGAATGCGGTTTTCCTGGAATTTTGTTCTCATTTCAGAAAGTATTTCTTCGAATTCTGGCATTTCTCTCAGGTTATTGTATATTGGTTCATCTTTAAATAATCGAATTTGAAACCAGGGAATGTTATACTGTGCATATATCTTCATTTGCTCAATTGCTTTTGCTTTGTCTCCTTGCAGGGAATATATTCTGATTAAATGATAGATTTTTTGTTTGGGCACACGCGTATCAGTCCATAAAATATAGGCATCAATGTAATCCTGAGCCTTTTCTGCTTCTCCTCTGGCCATATAAATTGAGGCCAAACGACTTAAAACGTTTCCACTTATTTTTGTATCCGGGTTTTTACTGTCCTGTACGTGTTTATTCTTATTAAAATAGAAAAGAGCACTGTTGAAATCTCCCAAAACATAAAAATCTAATCCTAAAAAGTAAAACGAAATTTGATTTGAAGAATCTTTATGTATTAAATCTAAAAGCATCTCTTTCGATTGTCCATAATCATTATTTAAATCCAGAACAACCTGCGACTTCTCGTTTGTCAATGGTGTATAATCAGGATTTAGCTCAATTCCCATATTTAAATACATCAGGGCTTTATCAAAAAATCCCATTTTCCGATAGGCAATGCCTAACTGGTAACAGATAACTTCTTTGCCGATTTCCTTGGAGTTATCTTCTTTCGGAAAGTCTGAATTAATAACATTAAGGGCAAGTTTAAAGAATTTATCAGTATCACCCAATTCATTATATATACTAAACAAATAACTTATAACCAGGCATGAATTTGGATTGTATTCCAATGCTTTTTCCAAATAGAATTTGGCCATTTCATAATCTTGTTCGTTGTTATAGTAAAGGGCTTTTGCCAGCAGACTTAAGTCCAGTTCCGAATCGTAAAAAAGTGCTTGGTCGGCATATTTATTAATCTGTTTACTAAATGTCTTTTCATCTTCAATTATTGAATATCTGGCACTCCAGTCGTAATCCTTGTGATAGTAAATTCGGGCAAGCTGAGCGTATGCCGATGCACATGTACTATCGTAAACCAATGCTTCTTCAAAACATGCGATGGCACTTTCCAGGTTATTTCTGCTCTCGCCCATGCGCCAAAGGTTTACTAATTCAATCCCTTCCCAGTAGAGGTTTAATGCCTTACTGTTTAAGGTAATAAGTTTGTCGATATTAACCAGCTCGGTTGCGGTTATGGAAACGTCCATTTTCTCAGTAATTTCTTTTATTATTTTTAAGTGGACTGTGGTAATGTTTGTTGAATCGATTTTAAAATTACCTGTCCATAATTGTTTGTCATCAGGTCCGTCAATTAAAGGAATACTCAGATTGGTTTTTCCATTAATGGTTTGAACATCTGGTTGTATCAGGTACTTTACCTTCAGTTCCCTGGCAATTACCGATGCTGGTTTTACAGAATTCTTGTATTGTAATACCGAGACCCAGGGGACGACTTTTTTGATGTCTTTTATCTTGCATAAATTATCTCTTACGTTTTGTAAAATGGCAGTTATGGCAATCGAATCATTCGTCTCCCAGTTTCTGGGCGGCAATATGGCAATTTTTTTTTCTGGCTTTTTTTGTTGGAACTGAAACGGCTTAAAAATAATTATGGATACAACTGAGAGAACAACCACAAATAGTATTGAAGTAACAATTGGATTTATTTTATTAAAAATGAAATGAACAGGTTGCCTGGTATTTTTTTCAACGGAATTTCTTTTCCCAAATTCTCCGGGCGAATAGCCATAATTTTCATGAAAACACCTTATAAAATACGACACATTGTTATACCCTACTTTATAAGCTACTTCAGAAACCGTATCGGAAGTATGTGTGAGAATTTCTTTTGCTTTTTTTAAACGATAGGTGGTGATATACCGGCTTGCCGATATTTTTAAGGTTGCATTTATCTTCCTGTGCAGATTCGACCGGCTCATTCCCATTTCCTTCGCCAGCATTGAAACACCAAATTCCGGCTTGCTAAAATTGTTTTCGGTAACATCGTTTAGCTTATTTACGAAATCATTGGCTGAGGTACTGGAAGAATCCATGGCTTTTTTCTTTTCCTGCTGGTGACTTTAACGTGGCGAAAACTGGATTAGTTACAAAAAGAAAGCAGGTTTAAATTCATAAACCCGCTTTCAATCACCGTTTTATTAAACGTTTTAACGATCTTGGTTTTTTGCCAGCATTTCCATCATTTCAGAATACCCCTTGGTTTCCGATAATTCATACGGATAAGGATCGATACCTCCAAGTTCTATAATCCTGTCCCAGTCTCTGCGTGCACTCTCGGCATCTCCAAGTTCGTAGTTGCAAATTCCGCGAAGTAACAGTAAGCTTTTGTCGTTTGGCAGGTAAACAATTCCTTTGTTGTAAAATTTCAAAGCTTTTTGTGGCCTGTGCTCCGTTAATAGTTCATCGTTTGCTTTGCAATAATACTTCGTAGCCATTTCCTTAAAGTGTTTGACTATGCTGTTCGTATTACTATTTCCGAAAGCCATCGAAATTTCCTGTTCCATACTAATCGGTTTTCCATTGTTAAAACCTGGTAACCACATTCCGTTTGTTCTTTTTAAAACATCGATAACTTCTTTATCAATTTCCCGGCAAACACTGTTTACTATTTCGAAGTCGGTTAGATTGCCCTCTGGCGTAACCACAAAACTAATAACCTCAGTGCCTTCCAAACCTGACTGTAAGGCTCTGTCGGGACACTCAACGTTCTCATACAGGTGTTTTTTGATTAAAGACATGTTATCCGTATTGAACATGGAAATGCTGTTGATAGTTCCGGTAAATCTTGGTGGAGAAACAACAATTTCGTCAATATCTACCATCTGGTTCTTGCTTTCATCTTGCCCGTATAAGCTAAATGAAACCATCAAAAATGCTAAATAAAAGAGTAATGTTTTCATGACTTATAATTAAAATTAGACTCGATTGTTCTTCATACAAAGTTCTTTTAAAAATTAGAACGATACTAAACAGTTATGGTGCTTATTATTTTCACTATGAATAATCGGATACAAAAATTGTTTAAAGGATAAAAGATATGTTGCAGGATCTTATTTAGGGCAAAAAAGGACAGGAGTTTTGTATGGATTTTTACAAGAATAGTTTGGGGTTCAAACGGGAAATTAAGTAAGGAAACGGGCTGTATTATTTATGACTACAGCCCGTACCCTTTTCAGAAAACAGTTTCTTACTTGTTTTATATTGTTGCGAAGTGCTAAGATGTTTTAAACTTCTTAGTACTTCGCAAACTTTTGTTGCATCAAGCAGTCTGTTGGCCAACAAACTGCTTTTATTTTCCTATTCAACAATTAAATAATTATTAGTTGTCTTTCTTTCGCTGCAGGTAGTAGCTAAAACCCCATCGCACATCGAAGTTGTCACTTGGGATGATCCATTGGGATTCCCTGGTATCATCAAAATCTTTCAACTTGCGATATGCTAACCAGATGTATGTTGATAAACTGGGAGTTATGTTCCATAAAACCTTGGGACCGAATGAATACGAGGTTACAGTCTCATTAATATTGTAATTTGTTGAAGCAGCAATATTCATACGTGCTTTCAACGATAACCCAAATAATCTTCGATTTAAAACGTATCCTTCAATGGAAGGTGAAAGAAATATTCCGTAGAATGTGTCATTATTTGCTAAAGAATAATTTTTGTCTCCTTTAATGGTTAATGCTCCTCCAACTGACAAATTCTTAAAAATAAAATATTGAATTTCAGGACTAAGATCAAATAGCTTTAGTTTGTCTCCTTCTTCCGGGCCTTTTGAGCTAATATAGTAACCTGAGCCACCTATTTCAAGGGTGCCCTTTTGGGGCTGGGCTACAGTAGTCAAATACAAGGAAAGGAATAAGGTAATAACTAATAAAATTCGTGTTTTCATGGCTTAATAATTTATTGGATGATTAATTGTTGTTTCACTACTTCATTGTTCCAGTTTAAATGTAAGAAATAAGTACCGGGTTCAAGATCATGGGTATCGATATTCAGGTTCATTGCTTTAGAATGTACCGATTTTCTAACAGTTCCGTTTTTGTCCAAAATTTGTACCAGGTATTCCTCCATTACCCCGGTTTTAGACTTTCTTACTTTTTTAGATGAGACTATCTGATTTATAGATGATTCGCCTGATTGCTCTTCTGTTGAAAGTTCGGAATCAGCAAAAGATACATTAATATAAGAGTCGGCAGGATTAGGACTTACTGTCATCATATACATGTTACAATTAACTGCTTCAAGTTCAAGTTTTGGATATTTCCATTCTCCCCAGCCACATCTATTCCTGGCACGAATAGTAAAATATACACGATCTCCAATGGAATATCCATAGCCAGGAGCAGTAATCTGTACATCTTGCATATTAACTGCGGGAAAGGGATCCATAGGATGCTGGATGATATTCCAATCTAAAGCATCCCATTGGTATTCCAGTACAGAAGCACATGAGTTATCATAAAGAGCCTTACCGTCGTTGGGGAAATCAATGCAGATTTCGTACTGTGCTGGATAATTAGGGCCAACATTATAATAAATTATTTGATCTGGATTTGGTTTACCGTGCCAGATTTCTGCTGACTGCGTATCGCTATCTTCATAATTATTACCTCCATTAGATTTGACAGAAATCGTCTCAGTTCCCGGAGTAGTTGTTTGTGCCTTTATTGTGACATTTGTACTACTGGTAGTATATGTGGAATAGAGATTTTCGCCAACAGATATTTTAAGACCATTTGATACTGACCATGTATAATCCTCAGCATTCGGATCGGAATTTATAGAAAAGGTTTTATCTTCGTCATTACATAATAAGCAGCCTGAAAAACTAAGTGTTGGAGCATGTAGTTTTCTTGATACATCAACTCTTATTACGTTGCTGGTTATTGAAGGACAATTTTGTGAAGCTGGGCCACTAGTAATAAACTTTACCCAACCACTATCAGATCCTGTTATGTCACACCTGTATCTATATATGGCATCATTAGAACCTGGAATTGATGTGATTTTAACTTCATTTACAGAAACTATATTGCTTGAATTGTTTGTAATCGTATTATTTACATCTGCATTGTATACTTTAATTTCGATATAAAAACTTTGAGGCCCGGTTAAAACAACAGTATCAGCACTCCATAAAAATGAATAGTAAGAATTATATATATTACATTCATATGATTGATTGTCATTTAAATAAATACCACCTAAACTGCCATCATTCCCCCATCTAACTTTAAACGTATTCGTGTTGGGAGTAATATCCATTACGATATGTGTGCTGTCATTCGTAGATTGATACAGACTATCAGCGACTATAAAGACACCATTATGTACATAAAATTCTTGGCCATCTCCGTAATAACTCGATTGGACAGTATATTCTATTTCCTGATCAGGACAGACATTGTCATAATCGGGAAGTACAATTTGTGCAAAAGAAGAATAAGAAAAGCTTAATAAAAAAGTTATGACAAAAAAAGATAGAAAATTTTTCATTGTTTTAGAATTAGGGTTTGCACTAAAAATTAATTGTTGTATGAAGGATCTGGAGAATAATAATTATGCGCGCGTCCAGGTAACCTACTTCGGCAAATGTAAATACCCCCCCCCTAAAATTAATATGATAAATATCAGGTGATGTTGTAAAACATAATAGTGAGTTGGTATTTAATGAAAGGCAATTTGCCACCAAAAAAACGAGGATTCCACATTCGCGAAATCCTCGTTTTTTATCTTAATACTACTATCAATGTAGGCTGTACTAAAATCTCAGTTCTACTTCATCATCTCAGCAAAGTACTTATAGAAAAGCGGAATGGTTTTAATTCCGTTGTAAAATTGTTCCAGCGGATAGTTTTCGTTGGGCGAGTGAATGGCATCAGATTCCAGTCCAAAGCCCATCAATACCGATTTAATACCCAGTATTTCCTCAAATGTTGAAATAATGGGAATACTGCCTCCCGAACGAACCGGAACCGGGCGTTTGCCATAGGTGTTGGTGTAGGCTTTTTCAGCTGCCTGGTAGGCCGGAATATCAATCGGACACACATAACCTTGTCCGCCGTGTAACGAAGTAACTTCAACTTTTACCGATTTTGGCGCAATACTTTCGAAGTGCTCTTTAAATAAATCGGCAATTTTATGGTGATCCTGATTAGGCACCAGCCGCGATGAGATTTTGGCAAAGGCTTTTGACGGGAGAACCGTTTTCGCTCCTTCACCGGTGTAGCCACCCCAAATTCCGCAAACATCAAAACTCGGACGAATTCCGGTGCATTCCATTGGCGAATAGCCTTTTTCGCCTGCCAGCTCTTTAACATCGATGGCTTTTTTATAATCGTCTGCATTAAACGGGGCACGGGCCAGCAGTTCCCGTTCTTCGGCCGATACTTCCATTACATCGTCGTAAAAGCCGGGGATAGTTACTTTCCCATTTTCATCAACCATTTTGGCAATCATCGACGAAAGTACGTTAATGGGATTGGCCACAGCACCACCAAATAACCCGGAGTGCAGGTCGCGGTTAGGTCCGGTAACTTCCACCTGCCAGTAAGCTAAACCACGCAAGCCGGTTGTAATCGATGGCGTTTTGGCATCAATCATCGAAGTGTCTGATACCAGAATAACATCGGCTTTTAGCATCTCTTTGTTTTGCTCACACCATTTTCCAAGGTTAGGTGAACCTACTTCTTCTTCTCCTTCGATCATAAATTTTACATTGCAGGGTAGGGTGTTGGTTTTTACCATTAACTCGAAAGCTTTGGCGTGCATCATTCCCTGTCCCTTATCGTCGTCGGCGCCACGTGCCCATATTTTTCCGTCGCGGATTTCTGGTTCAAAAGGTGGCGAGTCCCACAAATCAACCGGGTCAACCGGCATTACATCCATGTGTGAATACACCAATACGGTTGGCAATGCAGGATCGATAATTTTTTCTCCATAAGTTACCGGATTACCTTCTGTTTCATAGATATCAGCTTTGTCGGCACCTGCTTCGAGTAAGGTATTCTTCCAATACTCTGCCGCTTTGGACATATCTGGTTTGTGGTCTTTTATCGAACTAATAGAAGGAATGCGAATCAATCCGAATAATTCCTCCAAAAATCGTTCTTTGTTTTTTTCTATGTAGTTATTAATATAATCCATACTTGTTTAATTGAATTTGTATTGTAACAGGTGGGGAAATTATGGTTTTTGTAGGTATTAAAAAAGTGTATTTGTCATGCGATTCGAAGAATCTTTTCAAAGTTAACGACAGTAGCGGTATGTAATAAAAAAGAGCACCTCACGATGCTCTTAATAAGTTTATCACAACTTAATTCGTCAACAATAACTAAAAAATAGCACTGTTGGAATATCTTAAAATCGTATTTTACTAATCTGACAGGAACTCTCAATACCACTTTAAATTTAAAATTTTCTGATTGATTTTGAAAGTTGAGTTATTAACACAAAATGCGATATTAAAAACCCAATTTATATCGGGCCATTGTTTATGGTTTTAGTTTGTGTAAGTGTAATTAAATCAGCGATATATGATATCAGTAGTTCTGGTGTGGCGTTTTTGTATATTTCATCTTCTGTAAACGATATGAACAAAATAGATAATGTTGGTTTTAATTGAATCGATATCGGAGAAAGTAATAAAATGGGGATTTTATTTTAGAAATCACAAAAAAAGGGCATCCAAACGGATGCCCTTTTCGATAAGTTTATCGCAACCTAATTAGTCAACAATAGCTGAAAATTTAGCGTTGTCGAAATATTTTGCAAATTCCATATCTGTTTTTGCAACGGCTTTCATATCAGCGTTAATGCTACAGGCAGCTTTTAAGCTGTCGAACAATAACGATTCTTTAGCTGTGCGTGCACCGATAACTGCTTTCAGGTATTCTTTCATGTAACAACCTTCCATATCAAAAGCTTCCAAATCTTTCAATGCTCCGTTGTTGTCACCAGTCATCATTTTAGCAATTGCAGTGTTTACATCTTTGTCTTTGCTGAAGTATTTAACTGCTTTTGCATATTCTGCTTTTTTAACGCTTACGATACCCATGTTGTAGTTAACTTCGTCGCCTGCACCAGCAGCAGCGCCAAATAAAGTTTCGGCTTCTGCAACATCTCCTTCAGTTAAAGTAACTGCACCAACATTGTTTTTAACAATTGGTTCGTTGTTTTTCAATTTTTCAGCTTTTGTAAACAATGGTTTTGCATCGGCATATTTCATTTGTTTTGCCAAAACATAACCTGCGTTGTTTGCTCCTCTCCAATCATCAGGGTAAACTTTCATGAATGAATTGTAAACTGAAAGTTGCTCGTTTAAGTCTTCGAATAAAGTTGCAGCATAAAGTAATTCAGCAGGATTTAAAGAAGCAGGATCAGCTTTTGCTGCTGCTTTTAACTCCTCGTCGGTTTTACCAATTAAATCAACACTGGTAGTCATTTTTGCTCTACGCAACTGAGGAAGAATTTCTTCTGCAACATCAGTGAAAGTTACACTCAGGTTTCTGATTTCACGTTCACGAACTTCAGGATCGTTGTACATAGAAAGTACGCGTAAAATCAATTCTTTATCCTGAATGTTAGATTGCTCCATTAATTCTTTGAAACCATCCCAGTCTTCAGGAGTATATTTTGTTTTTAACTCGACAGCAACACCGGCTTCTTTTAATTTTTTTGCTAAAAACTGCGACGAAGTTTCTTTACGTTTTGCAGCAAGCTCTGTGTTAAAGTCAATAGTACCGTCAGGAGAAGCATAAGCTGAAACTTCAACCTCTTTCAGGTCGATTCTTTCTTCTTCGTTTGCTTTTTTAGTGTAGTCTTGTAAAGCAACTACTTCCTCTTTTCCGGTTTCGTCTTTGCGAAGGTTGGCACGATTGATCAGGTATTTGATATCAGCCATCATTTCGTCAGGAACAACACGTTGGAAAGCATCGATGTTTGGATCGTATTTTCCAGTAGTGTTTGCTTCACGCTGAACACCTAAAATTGGTTTAGGCATAACTACAATTTTTTCGCTTGTAGCAAGAACACCGTCAGCAATTTTAATAGGATCGAAATCAAGACTTTTTTTGCCTTTAGAAGCTGTGATGTTTACGTATAATTCCGATTTTGCCATGGCCCCGTCGTACGCAACAACATCTTTGTAACTAACGCTTCCGCCGTTAAGGCCAATCACTTTATTATTGGCATCTACTTTTTCGCCCTGAACAGTAACCGATTTAAGCTCAGTTTCTCCACCCTCGTATTTTAAAACAGGAGTAGCAGTTAAAATCGCTTTCTTGTTAAAATACTTTGAAGGGTACCTTGTGTTGATTGCAACATCAACATTACTGGAATGTGCTTCAAGTACTTCAGGGGTTACACCAAAATTAATGCTGTCGGCATTCTTTTTCATTTTTTTAAGACCTGCGCAGCTTGACAGTAGAAGGGCCAATAGTACTAATAGTACAAAAGGTTTGTTGTTGATTCTTTTCATAACAGACAATTATTATTTATAAGTAATTTTAAAAATTTACAGTTAAGGTCACAAAAATATAAAGCTTTTTATTATTTGAAAGAGGCGATTCAAGTTTTTATTACAATATTAAACGGTTTATACCTAATTTATAATCACTATTGAATATGGCATGCATTAACCGCTGAAAATCTTCAGGAATTTTAACAAAATCCACATTATTTATATCAATAATCAGAACGGGAAAATTTGTGATTTGTTTTAGGAAGTTAAAATATCCTTTGCTTATTTTTTTTAAATATTCCGGATCGATATCTTGTTCGTAATCGCGACCGCGTTCTGTAATGTTTTGCATTAGCCGATTTACATCGGCATGGAGATAAACATATAGGTCGGGTTTGGGCATCGACTCAAAAATAATGTCAAAAATCTGTCGAAATAAATGGTACTCGTCTTCCTTGAGAGTATTTTGTGCAAAAATAGCTGTTTTTGCAAAGTAGTAGTCGGCCACCATAAAGGGTTGAAACAAATCGAGATTTAACACTTCCTTTTTTATTTGGTTGTAGCGATCGGCCAAAAATGAAAGTTCCAACGGAAAGGAATAGCGCTCCTGGTCTTTGTAGAATTTTGGCAAAAACGGATTGTCGGCAAACTGTTCCAATACCAGTTTGGCATCATGTTCTTTTGCGATCATTTTCGAAAGCGTTGTTTTTCCTGCTCCTATATTTCCTTCAATTACAAGAAATTGCATGCGCGTTTTTGATTGTTTTGTTGAAAATGCCCGAAAGCTGCTTTAAAATTTAAATGATTTAATTGTTTTTAAAAAGAACTACATGAGCTTTTTTGCCGAACGAATTTTTTTGTCCTTTAAATAGCCAATAATGTAGGGAGGAAGTATCCCGATTGCAAAGCCTGAACAAAAGAGTTCAAGCTTAACATCAGGATCAATATTCATAAGAATATATCCCAGAATTGCACCTGCCACAATTCCAAAAAACGAATACATATAGGTGAAATAATAGGGCGCATAAAAGCCATGTTCTTTTTGCATATGTTTCGAAAGCTGTGAAATCAGTTGGTCGTAATCTTTACGTTTCCTGCCTACATCGTTTATCGCCTGGTCGATGTCTTCAACGGTTTCCCGAATAGGTTGCATTTCTTTTTTGCAACCGGGACACGAATTCGAAAAGGAGTTAATCCGCGTAATATTTCGTTTGAACTCTTCGATTCTGTAAAAGCGCAAATCTTTGTCGTTTACGCCTTCCAGTTTCGCATCGATTTGAGTATTTAATTCTTTTGACCAGGTTTCCATGTGCTTTAATTTTGAGTGCGAAGTTAGGAAAAGGAAATCAAAAAGTTATTGGAGATTCAAAACTAGATTTTAGAGAAAATAAAAACGCCCTGCCAAATGACAGAGCGTTTTGCTATTTCGATTAAAATCTTGTTCCGATTTTTTAGTCGTTGTTTCTGCGCGGACGGAATTCTCTACGTTCTCCTCCTCTGCGATCGTCACGACGGTCTCCACCACGGTGGTCACCACCTCTGCGATCACCACCACGGTTATCGCTTCTTGGGCCACGGTTTTCTCTTGGTGGACGTTCCACATAACCTTCAGGTTTTGGAAGAAGTACTTTACGCGAAAGTTTTAGTTTACCGGTTTTTTCGTCAACACCGATCAATTTTACTTCCATCATATCGCCTTCTTTTGTGAATTCTTCTGCCGATTCGATGCGTTTCCAATCCATTTCCGAAATATGAAGAAGTCCTTCTTTACCGGGAATGATTTCGATAAATGCACCAAAAGATACAACCGATTTTACTTTTCCGGTGTAAACTTCACCCACTTCAGGAAGTGCGGTAATCGCTTTAATTTTAGCTTTAGCAGCTTCAATTGGTTCTAAACCTGCTCCTGAAATTTCCACAAATCCCTGATCGTCTTTTTCTTCAATTACAATAACTGTTTGAGTTTCTTCCTGAATCGCTTGAATTACTTTTCCTCCAGGTCCGATAATTGCACCAATCATGTCTTTCGGAATCACAATGGTTTCAATACGTGGAACATTTGGTTTGTAATTTTCGCGTGGCTCAGGAATTACTTTCAACATTTCGCCAAGAATATGTAAACGACCTTCTTTTGCTTGTTGTAAGGCTTCGGCCAGCACTTCGTATGGAAGTCCGTCAACTTTAATATCCATTTGAGTGGCTGTAATACCATCAACGGTACCAGTCACTTTAAAGTCCATGTCGCCCAGGTGGTCTTCGTCACCTAAAATATCCGAAAGAACAGCATATTTTTCTGCTCCTTTATCGGTGATCAGCCCCATTGCAATACCTGAAACCGGTTTCTTAATTTTGATACCGGCGTCCATCATTCCCATGGTTCCTGCACAAACAGTTGCCATCGATGAAGAACCATTCGATTCCAAAATGTCGGACATGATTCTTACTACGTATGGTAGATCTTCAGGAATCATTTTCTTTAACCCACGAAGTGCCAGGTTTCCGTGACCAATTTCACGACGACTGGTTCCACGAGGTGTTTTTGGATCGCCTACACAGAATGGAGGGAAATTGTAATGCAACAAAAATTTCTCAGTTCCCTGGAAAGTTACTGCATCAATTTTTTTAATATCCATTTTGGTACCCAAAGTAACCGAAGTTAAGGATTGGGTTTCTCCACGAGTAAAAATTGAAGAACCATGAGCACCCGGTAAATAATCTACTTCTCCCCAAATTGGTCGAATTTCGTTGGTTGCTCTACCGTCTAAACGAATTTTATCGTCAAGAATCATGCGACGCATGGCTTCTTTTTCAACATCGTGGTAATATCTTTTAATCAGACCAATGTGTTGGGTAAGATCAATTTCTTCGTTATCTGCGTTTTCCTCAGTATATTTTTCAATGAATTCGTCACGAATAGCAGCAAAAGCATCCATTCGTTCGCTTTTGTTTGTCAATTGCTTTTTCGCAACTTCGTAACAAGCGGCGTAAGTTTCAGCATGTACTTTTTCACGCAACTCTTCGTTGTTGTTTTCGTGACAGTATTCGCGTTTTACAACTCCTATCTCCGCAGCTAATTCTTCCTGAGCTTTACACTGCTTTTTAATTTCGGCGTGAGCAACTTTAATGGCTTCCAGCATTACTTCTTCCGAAACCTCATCCATTTCACCCTCAACCATCATAATGTTTTCGAACGAAGCACCTACCATAATTTCAAGGTCTGCTTCTTCCAGTTGAACACGGCTTGGGTTGATTACGTATTCGCCGTTAATACGAGCTACACGTACTTCTGAAATTGGTGTTTCAAAAGGAACATCGGATACGGCAATAGCTGCTGAAGCAGCTAATCCTGCCAATGCATCTGGCATTTCGTCTTTTCCAACAGAAATAAGTGAGATCATTACTGCTGTTTCTGCGTGGTAATCAGCAGGGAAAAGCGGACGTAATGCACGGTCAACTAAGCGTGCAACTAAAATTTCATCGTCACTTGGACGGGCTTCTCTTTTCAGAAATCCTCCGGGGAAACGACCTGCGGCTGAAAATTTCTCGCGGTAATCAACCGATACCGGCATAAAGTCTACATCTTCTTTGGCTTCTTTTGCTGAAACTACCGTAGCCAGCAACATGGTGTCACCCATTCGAACCACTACCGAACCATCGGCTTGTTTTGCCAATTTTCCGGTTTCAATGGTAATCGACCTGCCGTCGGCAAGTTCAATCGTCTTAATTGTAGCGTTTACCATAATTTTTCTAATAAATCTTTAAGTTTTAAATTACAATGGGTGGTGAGGATTTGCAATTTACAAAAAAGAAAGGCAATACCAATGCATTGCCTTTCAATATCTCTACTTACGTAAGTTCAACTCTTTGATAATCGCACGATAGCGTGTGATATCTTTTTTAATAAGGTAGTCTAACAAGCTACGACGCTTACCTACCAGTTTGATCAATGAACGACGCGTGCTGTGGTCTTTTTTGTTTCGCTTCAGGTGTTCTGTAAGGTGGTTGATCCTTAATGTGAACAATGCAATTTGACCTTCTGCACTTCCGGTGTCGGTGGCTGATTTACCATGTTGGGCAAACAGCTCAGTTTTTTTCTCTGATGTTAAATACATTTTTTAAAGAACTAATTTGTTATACAATGTTTAAACCGCAACATCGCTTTAAATAGAAACGGCTTAAAATTAATTGGCTGCAAAAGTATATAAAAGTTTTTGATTTTCAAACAGATGAGCTTTAAATAGATATTTATACTGAATTGTATGCGATGGTGAGTGTATTTTTTTGATACATAGTGAGCTATGGGGTTTTGTTAACATGTTTAAAATTACAGAAGAAACTGGTTTCAAATCGCAATTAAAGCACATCCAGGTGTTTGTATATCGCTACTATTCACGAAGTGCTGTTAATAAAATTGGCTTTCTTTCAACGACTTCCGTCTTTTCTTTTTTTAAACTTGCAGTACCCTTATTTTTTATCATTAGATTAGAAATCTATACAAGGGTGGCTGGTGGGCTGCCCTTTCTTTTTGATCTATATCTCCAATCCCGAATTAAAAGTAACCGAAGCCCCCTGGAATTCAAACAATGTAGTCCAGAATTGTTCGCAGAGGTTAATCTTCTCATCATTTCCTGAAGTGCGTGTAGCAATAATGTAAATCACGAAATCACTTAAATCGGGTAGGGAAGGTCCTTTTTTTGCAAGTAGTTCGATTGTTTCTTCCGGTTCTGTCATCATTTTTTCAATCTGCTTTTTCCAGTTTTGGCCGTAAAAACTAAATAGCGAACTATTTTCCAACATATCGGAATAAATGATCAGGTATTTTCTGTCTGCTTCTGTTCGATGCATTTTAATACATTCACGTGTAACTTTCTGATAGATCTTCGATGCATTTGTTCCCCAATCTGCTTTTCCCAGGATGGACGTAAAAGATTGTTCCACCTCATTGTAAAAACGTTTAATATCGTCTCTGCGATTTAATGGGTTCTCGCCAAGCATCCCGTTTTCTCCAACTGCAATTTTAATTGTTTTTGATTTTGAGTCGGATACTTCATTTATCAATGAGAGTTTTATTTCTCCACCGGAGTATCCACCGGATTCTTTGTCGAGTTTCATTAACGAAAGAAATTTGGGCAGATTTTCATCAATAAAATTTTCGTCTTTAAAACGCTCATCAGTAACATCGATCAATACTGAAATTGAGGTATTCTGAGGTGTTTCGGTTTTACATGAGAAAAACAGAAGCACGACGATGAATAGTGGAAATAAGGTATTTCTATGTATCGTTTTCATTTTGCTAGCTTTCCGTTAGTGTTCCATTTTCAATAAAATAACCTGTTAAGTCGGGCACAAGTTCGGCCCATGCTTTGGGTTGTTTGTGGTTGTTTCTATAAGTGAGATTGGTATCGCGGTAATTAAAAATGGCCTCTTTGTAATGGTTGTTGATTTTTCGCTCCATTCCCTGGCAAAAGGCAAGAATTTTATTATAGTTTCCGGTAATCTCGGTTTTTTTGTTTTTCAACTCCTGAAGTTTGTTTTTAAGTTCATTCTTTTTAGCTGCAAATGTTTCCTGAATGTGCTTTCGTTCTGCATCGAAATTTTCTTTTTCTGCTGCTCGTTTGTCGCTTACTTCCTTCTGAAGTTTAAGGAATTCCTGTTCCTCTCGATGGTACTTCTTATAAACTTCATAAAATTCGTTGCTGCTGTCGTGGGCAAAAAACGAGGCCACTGTTCCTACCATAAAAAGTATGATCCCGATGGTGAAAAAGGTCCATTGATCCAGAAGAAGTTGTTCTTGGGCAACGCCCAGTTCAGCCAGGTAATTTGTACGTAAAAGTGCCGTAAAATAGCTGATTGACCCAACAGTTACAAACATTACGATAAATAGAAATGGGTAGATGCTGCGTTCTTTTACCTGTTTTAAAAGTTTTCCGGCTGCATGAGCCAGAAATGGCAATGTAATTACCAAAACACCTGCCATAATCAGGGTTAATAAAGGTGTCTCACGAAAGGAAATAAACACCTGGTTGTTCAGAGGGAATTCGGCAATTCCAATTCCCAGTAATAAGAGAACATAAGCCCAGTAGGGTTTAAACTGAATGTTGTTTTCCTGACGTTTGTGTTTGGTAGAAACCTCTTCCCAACGGCTTTTAATTTTCTCGAATCTTTTTTTTTCAAGCTGGTAATGTGGCGAGTTTTCAATGTCTTTTACCGTATCCAGGTGGTTGAGTGTTAGTTCGTCTAACTTCCGTTTCTTTTCATCTTCTGCGGCATTCAGAAGATCGGCGATTTTGGTTTCGTTTAGCGCATTTAATTCCTGGTTTACTTGTTTGTAGGTATTTTCTTTGAGGTCGTTTAAAACCTGACGCCCGTTTTGGTACAGTCCTTCAATTTTGGCCTGGTATTTACTTCGTATTTCTTGCTCAATGGGCGTTGTAAAATTGTCGTCAACCGATGGGAGGTTGCGTTTGCCATCCTCTTCACCTTTTTCTTTACTTTTTTGTAATTGCAGCTGATGATTTTTAGCCAATTCCGATTCAAGTGTAAATTGGTACTCTTTCAGAAAAATTTCTGTTTCCATGGCTTTAATTTTACAGTTAAGTAATTTCTAAAACGAAATAGCAGAAGCCAAAGTATGTAAGTTGGTGAAATATTGCTACTTAATTCGTTGATGTAACTTTTTTCTTCGATGAAATGAGTTTTCAACCGGACAACTTTGTTCGACACTTCATTCGTTTTTTAGCACGTGACATAAGAAACTGCCCGAATGTTGCAGAATTTATAACGAAAATAAGATGGTATGTTTAAACTATCCCGAATTTTTTAGGTCAGAGGTGGGGAGAATAGAAATTTATGGCTGCAAAATCATTCTTATTAAAAATAACAGATTGGTTGCAATCGACAGAAATGTTTGAGCGGCCCCGGAAAAAACTTCCCGGGAAGTGGATTTTGTTTGAATACTTTGTTGATAAAGGCGAAGAGTTACTGCATTTTCAGGAAGACGATTTGAAAAAATACCAGGAAAGTTTTACTATTGAATTTGAGAGCGATGAGCAGTTTTTATTGGAATCTACTATATCAATAAAACTGGTACAGAATATTAAACACGGTTCATGGAGTGTTTCCAGAAACTTTGTTTCCTTAATTCATCCTGAAAATTTTAGAGATAGTATTGAATTTCAGTTTGCATTTGACAGGGGAAATCTGAAGATGCTTAAAAAAGATGCTGCAGGTAAGATTGAGTTTTTTGGTATTTTCAGAAAGCAAAAATCCGATACTTAATTTGAATTTTTATAAACCTCCAAAGCAGCCGGGAAGGGTTGTAACGCCCGTTCGAAGATTCCCAGAGAATAAGCAATTGTTAATCCGTAATTGGTAATTGGAACACCTGCCTGGCGCGCTTTCATAATGCGGCTAAGCATTTCGCGCCGGTTCCACATACATGCCCCGCAATGAATAATCAGTTTGTATTCGGCTAAGTTTGGAGGAAAATCATGTCCCCGGGTACTGTCGATTTGTAGTTTCCCTCCAACATATTGGGTAAGCCACCTTGGTATTTTTACTGTTCCAATATCTTCTCCTATAGGATGGTGAGAACAGGCTTCGGCTATCAAAACTTTATCGCCCGATTTTAGATGGTCTATCGTCATTGCTCCCCGAACCAATTCGCTTAAATCTCCCTGGTAACGTGCAAATAATATTGAAAAAGAAGTCAACGGAATTTGGGGAGGTGTGTCAGCAGCCACTTTTAAAAATGCTTGAGAATCGGTGATCACCAGTTTTGGCGGTTTATTAAAACGTGAAAGAGCTTCACGTAATTCACGTTCTTTTACCACCATACAAAACGAATCGTTATCAAGTAAATCGCGGATACTTTGTACCTGGGGTAAAATCAATCTTCCTTTTGGGGCTTCCTTGTCGATGGGAACTACCAAGATTGCCGCTTCGCCAGCACCTACTAAATCGGCTAGAATACTTGGACGGTTTATATAGTCGGCAGGAGCAGAAGTCAACAGCAACTGACGCAAATCCAGCAGACCGGTTTCTTTTAAAACCGAAGTTTGTACAAATTTTATTTTATTGGCATTCAATTGTTCGTTGATCAGAATATTTTCTTCAAAAATATCGATTTTGTTGAACACGATTACGAATGGAATGGCACGGTCTTTCAACTCTTCCATTAGTTTTTGTTCGTAATTGCCCCAATCGTTGTAGTTGCTTACAATTACTCCCAGGTCGGTTCGGTCGAATACCGCCAGCGTTTTTGCGATTCGTTTTTCGCCGAGGGCGCCCACATCATCAATTCCGGCAGTATCGATAAAAAGTACGGGCCCAAGTGGAAGCAGTTCCATTGGTTTTTCAACCGGGTCGGTGGTAGTTCCTGCAACTTCAGAAACAATGGAAACGTCCTGATGGGTGAGTGCGTTAAGAATACTTGATTTGCCGGCATTTCTTTTACCGAAAATTCCTATGTGCAAACGAAATGATTTTGGTGCCCTCATAAACGGATTTTAAGAAAACTGAAAATACAAATTCAAACTATTTTCTGCAATTATAAGCAATAAAAAAGGGTGCTGTAAGCACCCTACGTATATTCTCGAAAGTATAATCTACTTTTTCTTTGCTCCGCAACAACTTTTTGTTGTAGTGGCAGCTTTTTCTTCTCCACAGGCTTTTTCAGCAGTTGCACAGGTTTTTCCCGCAGCTGCACAGCTTTTTTTCTGGGCTTCGCTACATCCAGGAGCTTCTGCTTCTACAGTTGCTTTATCGCCACAGCACGCTTTTTTAGCCACAGTTGCCTTTTTGTCTTTCTTCTTGTCTTTTTCCTCTTCAATAGCTGCTGAGAACTCATCGTTGTCGACAACAACTGTTACTTTAGATTTTTCTGAAGAAATTACTTTTGGCGATGCGTTAGAAACTGATATTCCGTATGCAGCCACCAATGCTAAAATTAATAAGGTTCTTTTCATGTTATTTTTGATTTTGAAAATAAATTTTTGTTCAAAGATATTCATCTTTATGAAAACACAGAGTTAACGCGTTGTTAATATCTATTGGCTGAAGAAATATTATCATGTAAATAGTTATTTTTGAATAGTTTGCTTAATTCGTGAGAATGTAGAATTGTCATCCTGAATTATTCATGATTATGAAAATAAATTCATAAAAAGTACTGATTTCAAACACAATTGTTTTATATGTGTTATCATTAAAACTATATAACAGTTTAAAAAATAGATGAAGAATGTAATTCAAAAATATATTCTGGCTTTTACCCTGGTAATAATCTTTGCACTTTTGGCGGCACAGGTACGTTGGATTGTGTACTCCATAAATTTTCAGGAAAAAGTATTTCAGAAAAGTGTCACACTGGCGCTGAATCAAACATTTTCGAATCTTCAGGCGAATAAACCTTTTTGCAGCAAGATGAGAGAATGTGTTACCTGTGATTCAGTGCGATTGGAAGCACATCTAACTTCTGCCGGAGTTTGGGAAAAAATTCATCATGCTATTGATGAAGAATTAAAATCGTACGATATCTATCCGGAGTATGATTTGGTGATTCTTGAAACAGATTCGGAAAAATTCAGAGCCATTGAAAAGGAGTTGGATAATGGATTGTATTATACAAAAAGTCTTGGTAATTTAATTGGAGAAGCCGGTTATGAACTGGTTGTTGAATTTCCTAGCCGGACAAAATTTTTCCTGGAAAAAACCGGGTTGATGTTTTTGTCATCGGTTGTACTGATATTTTTATTGATTTTGGCCCTCTCGTACTTGCTGCGTTTGTATAAAAAGGAGCTTCGCATTGCGGAACACACCAAAGAACTTTTAAATAATGTTAGCCATGAGTTTAAAACACCATTATCTTCCATTGCACTGGCATCGAATATGATTCGGAAGAAGAGGTATGCCAATGAAGATAAACTGGGAAGTTACGCTGAACTTATTTCGAAAGAAAACAGAAAACTGCAACTTTTGGTGGAAAGCCTGTTGCATCTTGCTGCTATTGAGCGCGACGAATTTTACTATACAAAAGAGCCATTGAATATTCATGAAATAATCAAGGATAGTGTTTCTACTTTTGAAATGATTGTGCAAGATCGGAATGGGAACATTATTGTAACTGAAAATGCTACAAAGTCGATGATTTATGCAGACAAGTTGCACATGACAAATGTGTTGGTCAACTTAATTTCAAACTCGATTAAGTATTCAAAAAATGCACCCGAAATTGGGATTCGAACTGTAAATAACGACGAATCGTTATGGATTTCGGTTAGTGATAATGGGATAGGAATTCCACCAAAATATCAGAAATATATTTTCGATAAATATTACCGCGTGCCCACTGGCGATGTGCACAACGCAAAAGGTTTTGGAATTGGCCTGGCATATGTGAAACGTGTTGTTGAAGCACACAACGGTAGCATAACTCTTGAAAGTGCCGAAAATAGAGGGACTGTTTTTACAATATCTTTACCCTTGTTAACTGAACAAAAAAATGACTGAAAACAAACTAAATATATTGCTTGCTGAAGACGACCTGAATCTTGGAATTTTACTGGTAGACTTTTTGGAAAGTCGTAATGTAAAAGTTACACTTTTCAGAGACGGAGAATCGGCATTTAACGGGTTTAAAAAAGGGGATTTTAATTTTTGCATTTTGGATGTGATGCTTCCTAAAGTGGATGGGTTTACAATTGCAAAAAAAGTAAAAACAATAAACGCAGCTACTCCGGTGGTGTTTTTAACCGCTCGGGGTATGAAAGAAGACAAAATGAAAGGTTACGATATTGGTGCCGACGACTATATTACAAAACCTTTTGACGAAGATGAATTGTGGTGTAAAATTGTTGCCATCAGTAAACGAACGGATTTAGTTTGTGCTTCTACTGAAAAAGTTTTCAAGATTGGAATGTATGAATTTGATTTTGAAAATCTGTCGTTAAATTTTCAGGACAGTATTAAACGTTTGACTACGCGCGAGGCTGAGATATTACGCATGTTATGTCAATCGAAAAACAACCTTGTTCGTCGCGAGCAAATTCTTACTGCAATTTGGGGCGAAAATGATTATTTCGCCGGAAGAAGCATGGATGTATTTATATCGAAATTACGAAAGTACATGTCGCAAGATCCGAATGTGCAGATTGAAAACGTAATTAAAGTGGGGTATATTCTTAATTGCTAAAAAAAACCGCCTGTCATTACAACAAGCGGCCTTTCACAAATACAATAATTTCGAGACTTTTTATTTCTTTCCCCCACAGGTTGAGCTGCAGCCGCCTTTTTTCTCAGCTGACTTCTCGCCTGCACAACCTTCTGATTTTGCTTCAGATCCTGAACAGCCTTCGCCTTTCGCTTTTGTCTCTGATTTTGCTGTAGATTTAGTTGCTTTTTTCTCTTTTTCCTTTTCTACATCTGGAGTTGTAACATGGTTGTCAAGGTCAAGGTCAACAACTACTGCAACCGTTTGGTCGGCTGAAACTACCTGAGTGTTCGAGGTCATGGCCATTGAGACTCCGTAAACTGCAACAAATGCTAATACAAATAATACTTTTTTCATGATTTTTCTTTTTAAAGTTATTCTTCTTATTAATTATTGTCTGTTTTAATTTAGATTCAATATTAATAAGATCAGAAGTAAAATCCAAATCAAAATAAAGATAAAATGCTCTTAAATGATTTACGCGTGCGTAATATTCAGTGATACAGGGTATTAGGATCGTGTTAATGCGTTGTTAATGTTTGTTTGAATTAATGCCCGAGTTTGCAAACAGCTTCCGGAGAAATCATGTTTTCAAACTCTTCTTCTGAAATACAGCCCGATTTTAAAGCAGCCTCTTTTATCGAAATACCCGCTTCTTTTGCATATTTTGCAATTTCGCTGGTAGTATTATAGCCAATTTTAGGGATGAGTGCTGTTGCTGTTGCTGTCGAGTTTTCGATATTTTTTTTACAAATCACCTCGTTGGCTGTCATTCCTGAAATACATTTTTCGCGGAAAATCTTGCAGGAATTCGACAACATTGTCAGTGATTCGAGCATCGAATGCGCAATTAACGGAAGAAACTGGTTGAGTTCCAAATTTCCTGAACTGCAAGCCTGGGCAATTATCTGGTCGTTGCCCATAACTTTTATGGCAGCCTGCGCCACGGCTTCTGGAATAACGGGATTTACTTTTCCCGGCATAATGGAAGACCCGGTCTGCATCTCGGGGAGATTAATTTCGCCAAAACCTGCATCGGGACCACTTGAAAGCAAGCGAAGGTCGTTACTGATTTTTAAAAGGTTAGTTGCACAGGCTTTCAAAATTCCTGACACTTCAACAAAAACGTCCACATTTTGAGTGCCATCAATAAGATTTTCGCTGCGGGCTAACCCGATGTTGGTGTTTTCGCGCAGTTTGTCGACCACACGAAAAATAAATTGTTTTGGTGCGCCAAGGCCGGTTCCAATGGCCGTTCCGCCGAGGTTAACTACGCGGAGGCGTTCTTCGCATTTATAAATACGCCACCGGTCGCGGTTAATAGCTTCGGCATACGCGCTCATCTCGCGGCCAAGTGTGGTCAGCACCGCATCTTGTAATTGGGTTCGTCCGATTTTTACAATGTGTGCAAATTCTTTTTCCTTTTGTTGAAATGCTTCCTGTAAATTCAATACATTTTGTTCGAGCTTACGAAGCAATTTTATGGCTGCCACTTTTAATGCAGTGGGATAAGTGTCATTGGTACTTTGGTGTAGATTAATGTCATCCAGCGGCGAAATAACTGAGTAAGTTCCTAATTTTTCTCCCAGAATTTGCAACGAACGGTTTGCAATTACTTCATTTATGTTCATATTGGTTGAAGTGCCTGCTCCGCCCTGCAGGGTATCCACTAAAATATGTTCGTTTAACAAACCCTGGCTTAATTCAAAACATGCTTTTTCAATGGCTTCCGCTTTTGTGGTATCTTCCCAAAAACCAAGTTGGTGGTTTGTCTGGGCACAAGCCAGTTTAACTTCTCCAAAAGCTACAATTAGTTCCGGATGAATGGAATTTCCGGCGATTGTAAAATTTTCGACAGCTCGTGCAGTATGAATTCCCCAGAGTGCATCGGCCGGAATTTGTTTTTGTCCAAGTAAGTCAGTTTCTACTCTTGTCTGTACCATGATTTACCGGATTTTTAGATTTCTTGATTTGGTCTGCATCAATAAAAGTACATGCTTTTCTTCCAGGATCAAATCCTAGCAATACACATCATCTTTTCCCGACTCAACTCTTTTTACCAGTTTCTCTGCACGTTGTTTGGCCAGACCCGACATTCCGGAAATGGAATCGGTTATTAGTTTGTTGCCAACTTCTATCGTTTCGGGCGAAGCAAAATTTTGCAGATATTCTTTAAACGAACTTAAGGCATTGGGTGCACAGTGAAGGCGGATATCACCGGGTTTTGCCAGGTCCATAAAGTCCTGCCCGGTTCGGCCCATACGATAGCAGGCTGTACAAAACGAGGGAATGTATCCCATTGATGCCACATCGCGGATAACTTCGTCGAGTTTGCGGTGGTCGCCCAAACTAAACTGTCCCGAAATTTCATCCTCCTCTTCGTATCCTCCCGGATTGGTTTTACTGCCTGCCGAAATCTGGCTAACTCCAAGGGCAAAAGTTTCGCGGCGCATTTTTGCAGTTTCGCGAGTCGACATGATTATGCCGGTATAAGGAACGGCCAAACGAAAAATAGCCACAATTTTTCTGAAATCAATATCGGAAACCGGAAACGGTGGATGTGAGGCAATATCGCTGTTGGTGGCAGGTTCCAGACGTGGAACACTGATTGTGTGTGGCCCAACGCCAAACTTTTCTTCCAGTTCGTTAATGTGCTGCATCATTGCCAGAATCTCAAAACGGTAATCGAAAAGACCAAATAATACGCCAATACCCACATCATCAATTCCGGCTTCCATAGCCCGGTGGAGCGCCCAAACCCGCCAGTTGTAATCGCGTTTTTTACCTCCAAGATGTACTTTGCTGTACGTTTCCCGGTGGTACGTTTCCTGGAAAATCTGGTAGGTGCCTATGCCCGCATCTTTTAACTGTCTGAATTCGTCTTTGGCGAGCGGGGCAACATTTACATTTACCCTACGAATTTCGCCATGTTCCGTTTTTACATCGTAAACGGTTTTAATCGAATCAAGTACATACTGAAATCCTTGTTTCGGATACGATTCGCCTGCTACCAGCAACACGCGTTTGTGTCCCTGCCCAATCAGTTCTTTCACCTCGCGGGCAATGTGTTCCTGTGGCAGTACAGTGCGCACAATTTCTTTGTTGGTTGTCCTGAAAGCACAGTACGAGCATTCGTTGGAGCAGAGGTTTGAAATATAGAGCGGCGCAAAAAGAACCAGACGTTTCCCGTAAATAGTCTCTTTTACGGTATTGGCGGTGTTAAACAATTCTCCAAGCATTTCAGGATCGCTGATGCAGGTTAGAACAGCTACATCGGCCATGTTTAAACCTTTCATTTCAGCTGCTTTTGCCAAGACTTCGCGTATTCTTTCGGGCTCAGGATTTAGATTCTGCTCAATGGTTTCCCAAATTTTTTTTTCGTTAATAAAATCGGCCGGCACATTGTACATGTTATTTACGTTTAAAGTAGTTACTAAAAGGTTTTATTTTTTCGATAATCCTGATTTTACCGAGACCCCTTGAATATTTCCAAGTTTCCCGGTTAGCACGCCCAATTCGTCGGTAGTGGCATCAATTACAAGAGTAATTACCGAAGTGTTTTCTTTTGCGTTAGGTAAACCGGTGCGGGCCAAAATCATTTCAGAATTCTGGCTTAGAATGTCGTTTACAATTCCCGAGCATTTTTCGCGGTTTTCAATTATTATTCCTACAAATCCTAATCGTTTCAACATAAAAAGTTTGAAGCCCGAAGCCCGAAGACGGAAGCAAAAGACCATCACAGGTTTCAGACTGATTTATACCAATAAGTACTGCAGGATTATAAAGGAGAATCAGATTAATCAATAAAATTTATTCATTAATCATTTGTAGTTCTTCCCTAAAGTCAGCCGCAGCCTTCCCGCAGGATTTCGCCGTAAAAGTAATCTTTAATTTTATTGCTTGCTATGAGAAATGTCGTAAAGTACTTATGTTTTGCAACTTATTTCAATAATATATAAACTGAAACTGTTTGCCGGCTGTTATTTTGAGCATAAATAAATTACTTTTGCGAACACAAATTTGATGGCTTTGGATAAACAGGAAATCATACAATTACTACGAACAAAAGGGGAGGAGCGCACGTCTTTGTTAAAACGTTCGCAGGAAACGAAGTTGAACGAAGTGGGGAATAAAGTTTATTTCAGGGGCTTGATTGAGTTTTCGAATGTTTGTGCAAAAGATTGTTTGTATTGTGGCATTCGGAAAGGAAATGAAAAGGTGATTCGTTACGATGCCAAAGACGAGGAAATTCTGAATGCCAGCCGTTTTGCGTGGGAGAACAATTTTGCTTCTGTGGTACTGCAATCTGGTGAATTGTCGTCACCGGCTTTTGTAAAGCGGGTAGATAGTTTACTGAAGAAAATTAAAAAGCTTTCAAGCAACGAACTTGGAATTACGCTGAGTTGTGGCGAACAAAGCCGTGAAACTTACAAGCGGTGGTTCGAAAGCGGGGCGCATCGTTACTTACTAAGAATTGAATCGACGAATCGAGAGTTGTATTATAAAATCCACCCGAACAATCAAACACATTCGTTTGATAAACGAGTAGAAGCGTTGGGATTTTTAAAGGAAACCGGTTACCAGGTTGGAACCGGAGTGATGATCGGATTGCCGTTTCAAACTTACGAACACCTGGCCGATGATCTGTTGTTTTTCAAAAAGCTCGATATCGATATGTGTGGAATGGGACCTTATCTTGAACACGAAGACACGCCGCTATATCAATATCGTCATCTGTTACAAACAAAGCAGGAACGTTTTGATTTGGCACTGAATATGATTGCCGTATTACGACTGTTAATGCCCGATATAAATATTGCCGCGGCAACGGCGTTGCAGGCCATTGATCCGGCCGGGCGCGAAAAAGCTTTGGCAGTGGGCGCCAACGTTATTATGCCTAATTTAACACCAACAGCCTACCGCGAAGAATACCAGCTGTACGAAAATAAACCCTGTTTGGACGAAGATGCGGAATTGTGCCGGAATTGTTTGGAGGCGCGTATTCATGTTGCCGGTGCCGAAATTGGTTACGGCGAATGGGGCGATTCGAAACACTTTTCGAGAAGAACGCAGGAAAAAAAAGATTGATAGAGCTTGAAAAAGATTGAGGGGATTGAATCCGGATTACCGGATCGAAGTAACCGGGTGTCGTTTTAATCACCTTCCGCGCAAAATCTGAAAATCCAACAATCCCAATTACAGCAGTTTCTAATGAATGCGTATTCCGGCATTTAATCCTATCCAGAATTTCAAATTGGTATTCCCGCTCATTTTATCAACGATGGTATAAGGAGGAAAGTCGGAGCCGATTTTGCCATTCTCGTTTTCATATTTCGAAACAAGAAGGTTAAAAGTTGGGCCGGTATAAAACTGCAGATGTTCATTTTTTCCGCCGGCAAAAGTTAGTTTTACCTGTTGCAGCCCGTTATACGCATCGGTCCATTTTTTACCTTCGTTAATTTGATAAGAAATGGCTTCTAGATTTACCCTGAAATTGTTTTGATTTACGAGGTGAGTTCCCAAACCATAACCAACTGCCCATCTGAAATCGTCGCTCAAAAATTGTGTGCCGATGCTAAAAATATTGTAGAACTCATTTACTCCGAGTTTTAACGCCGCGTAAGTGTTCAGTCCCTCACTAAATCCAATTTCAAATTCATGAAACCCATTTCGAACGATACTTAAAAACCCAATAGGAACACCCGAAGAAATGCTATCAGCAATGTTTAAAAAACCTATCTGAACACCATTCACTTTTTTGGCAACGTTAAGCACTCCTGCAATCTGGGCTCCTTCAATACTGGTGGTAGCATTTACTACCCCTGCAATTTGTGCTCCGTTAACTGTTTTCCCGGCGTTTACTACCCCTGCAATTTGTGCTCCTTTTAAATCTTTTAGTGCAAAGTTAGTTACACCCCCAAGTTGTGCGCCGGTAATTTCGTGTGCATAATTGGCAACTCCGGCTGCCTGAATTACATATGAACTTCCCATTGTAAAGTTAATAACCCCGGCACCCTGGAATATTTGCGTGCTTCCAAGATTTACGTTTGTTACCCCTGCAAACTGAAAAACGCTGGCATCGCCATAGGTAACGTTTGTTACCCCTGCAAACTGAAAAGCATTGGTTGTACCCAGATTAATATTGGTTACCCCTGCAAATTGTGCTCCGGTTGCACTGGATCCGGTGTAATTCGTAACTCCTGCAAACTGAAAACCATTTACAAAATCGCGGTTTAAGTTGGCTATGCCACCAAATTCAGCACCTTCAACACCCGAATGGTAACCCGCAAGAATATTAAACGAAACATTGTTAACGGTATTGATCGAATTTGTTCCATTTGTTCCTATCGGGGTGATAAAAGTAACCTGTACAGGAGCTGTATTTAAAGTGCCTTTACTTTGGGCAAAGCTTTGAACAACAAATAGTGTAACGATGAGAGTGAGGATAGAAATCTTCATAATATTATATTATCTGTAGTTTGCAAAATTCCATATGGACCAAGGAATAAAATTAGCCATATAAACTCTTTTTCAATTCCTTCTGAGTTATTATTTTCTTTAAAAGACACATTAAAAATTGAAGGGTTGCATTTTGTGTGGATTTTTTTTGAATGCAGATACTTGTATAAATCTTTTATGAGTTAATCCTGTCTGGAATTTCAAATTGCAATTTCATCTCATCTATGAAAAGAACTTGGCGAAAGTCGTTTAATACTGTAGTTATTCTTCTTCCCATTTTCAGGCGAAAAGGACAATGCAAACGATGAAATGCGGCACTTCAGTTTAACTAAACGGAGTTTTAGTTTGTTTAATAATCCGGTTGTAATTGTCGATAGCAACAAAGTAGTTCGGATCTTCCAAAACATTTACGTCGCAAATGGCTTCTGCTTTTTTAACCAGTTTTATGCAGTCTTTGCTTAAGTGGCGAAGGTGTATGGTTTTACCTGCTTTTTGGTAACGTTCTGCCAGTTTGTTAATGGCTTCAATGGCCGACTGATCCATAATTCTCGATTCTTTAAAATCAACAATAACTTCCTTTGGATCGTTTTGAATCTCAAATTTTGAATTGAAAAGAGTAGTTGAACCAAAAAACAGCGGTCCGTAAATTTCGTAGTGTTTAATGCCGTGTTCATCTGTTTTTTTACGGGCGCGGATACGGGTTGCATTTTCCCATGCAAAAACCAGGGCCGATACAATTACACCTGCCAACACTGCAATGGCGAGGTCAAAAATTACGGTTAATGCCGTTACCAATACAATCACCAGTAAATCGGAAACCGGTATTTTATTGATAATGTTAAAAGTACTCCAGGCAAAGGTTCCGATAACCACCATAAACATTACACCAACAAGCGCCGCAATCGGTATCATTTCAATATAAGTTGATGCAAAAAGAATAAACATCAGTAGTGAAATGGCGGCAACGATTCCCGATAAACGTCCTCGGCCACCCGATTTGATGTTAATAATACTTTGTCCGATCATGGCGCAACCACCCATTCCTCCAAAAAATCCGTTTACAATATTGGCTGTTCCCTGGGCCACACACTCGCGGTTACCACTTCCGCGTGTTTCGGTTAGCTCGTCAACAAGGTTCAAAGTCATAAGCGACTCGATTAAACCTACTGCTGCAAGAATAAGTGAAAAAGGTAATATGAGTTCCAGTGTTGCCAGGTTAAAAGGAATAATTGGAACGTTAAAATTAGGTAATCCGGCTTTTATTCCTTCACCGCCACCGGCCTGAATAAAACTTTTTACAGTTTCTGTCTCAATGTTTCCAAAAATTACGATGCCCGAAACCACTACAATTCCAACCAATGCTGCAGGAATTGCCTTGCTGAGTTTAGGCAGAAAATACATAATTGCCATGGTTAAAGCTACCAGCCCCAGCATTATAAACAATGAAGTTCCACTGAGCCACTCGCCACCCATTTTAAACATGTTTAGCTGCGACAGGAAAATAACAATGGCCAGGCCGTTTACAAAGCCCATCATAACCGAATGCGGCACCAATCGAATAAATTTACCAAGCCTGAAAATGCCAAAAAGTGCCTGAATAATTCCTGCAAAAATCAAAGCTGCAAAAAGATACTGAAGTCCCTGCATTTCACCGACAGTACCCATCGCATTCCCTTTCTGTATGAGGCTAACCATTACAACGGCCATGGCTCCTGTTGCTCCTGAGATCATTCCGGGGCGTCCACCAAAAATGGAAGTAACCAACCCCATCATAAATGCACCGTACAATCCAACAATTGGCGAAACGCCTGCCACAAAGGCAAAGGCAACTGCCTCGGGTACCAATGCCAGCGAAACGGTTAATCCAGAAAGGATATCATCTTTAATGCTACCCTGTTTTTTATCGATAAATTCAAATTGAAATTTCATGCTTCTTTTTTCTAAAGTCTTCAGTTACTGTTTACTATCAGCGCGCGAAAGTAGTCTAAAATTTCAGAGTTATGTTTTAGAGCATGTTTCTGAGCCCGGAGTTAATGTATTGTTAATTTGAAAAACGGGTGTGTGTAAGCAAAAAGACCCGTTCTGTATCTATAATAGAAATACAGAACGAGTCTCTATTTTATCCCTGATTTAACAGCTATTTTACCTCTGAAATTTTTACAGCCCAGGCTAAATCGCAAGGCAGATTCTTTCTGATACTTGCCGGAATAAAGACCTTAACTCCTTCTTCGGTGTTTTGCCATTTCAGGTTGCCTTTGGCACCCAACAAGGTAAGTTTGGCATCTTTAGCGGCTGTAATTCCTTTAACAGCAAACGAATCGGGCAAACCGCTTCCATCTTCTTCTTCCAGATAAATGGCGTAAACTGCTTTTGTATCTTTTTGCTGGCTTAAACAAATGTTATCGGTTTTGAAAGGCGCAACGGCACGTGTGGAATAGATTGCTTCACCATTGACGTCAATCCAGTTGCCCATAGATTCCAAAAGGCTGTAAGCACCTTCCGGCCATTTCCCATCGGGGCCGGGTGCAATGTTGTACAGTAAATTCCCGCCTTTGGCCACAATGTCAACCAACATATGAATGGCTTGTTTTGGTGTCATAAACGAGGCATCGGGTACCCACGACCAACCTCCTCCGGCAATAATACACGATTCCCATGGGTAAGGAAGTTGTGAATCGGGAACACGGTTTTCAGGTGTGAGATAATTTTGATTTGGGCCTCGAACAGCACGGTCAACCACAATTAGTCCGGGTTGCTTCTCACGTGCTTTTGCCGCAATTTCATCCATGCGGATGTCTTGATTAATGATGCGGTTTTTTATAAAACCTGACTTTGTTTCTCTCAGTTTGGAAGGATACATTTCGGGGAACTTGTCCACGTCTTTTTTTGATACCCATCCACCGTCTAACCAAAGAATATCGATCTTTCCATAGTCGGTCATCAATTCCATAATCTGGTTCTGGGTAAACTGAACAAAGTTTTCCCATTGCTCAGGGTATGCAGCAGGGTCGTAATTTACGTTACGATCGAGCGGAGGAAATTTGGGATCCCAGTAATATTCGCTGTTCCAGTCGGGTTTCGAGAAATAGGCACCTGCCCACAGTCCTTCTTCACGAAAGGCTTCGAAAATTTCTTTGGTTACATTTGCTTTTGGATTTACACTAAACGGACATGCCTTACTTGTAATTTTATAATCGGTGTATTTCGAGTCGAACATACAAAAGCCATCATGGTGTTTGGTGGTGAAAACAACGTATTTCATCCCTGCATTGTTTGCTGCTTTTGCCCATCTGTCAGGTTCAAACCCGGTTGGATTAAACGACAGTTTCAGGTTTTCATACTCTTTTTTGTAAGTAAAATAATCGTCAGGGTTACTTCCTTTTTTACGTTCGCACCAACCATAATCTTCAGGGCAAATCGACCACGATTCAACAACACCCCACTGACTATATGCTCCCCAGTGCATTAATAACCCAAATTTCAGATCTTGCCAATCTTCCAGTTTATCCAGAACTTTTTGGTCTTCAGGCCAAACATATTGAGTTATTTCGTGTTCGTATTGTGCGTTTGAAACAAGTACAAACAGGATTGGAATAAATAAGAGAAATTTTTTCATGCTAGTAATAGTATTAAGTTTTTAAAGTAAGTACATCGAAATCTGTTATCAGCGTTTACTTTTCCACAAGTTCTCCGACAATTCGTCTTCCATGTAATTCGCTGGTTCCGGTTATCTTTTGGATCTCCTCAATATTTGAATCGAGAACTTTTCCTGCAACCAGTATTGTAATTCTGCCATCTGCTTCGGCAATCATTTTTCGTATGGTTTCCTGTCCTTCCAAAGCAGTTGGTTTTCCGCCTGAAGTTAAAATACGGGTAATTCCCGGAATGGTTTTTAGTACTCGCACGCCTTCAACCGGATCTTCCATCTCGTCAATGGCTTTGTGAAAAGTTACCGGTAGCGGGCTGGCATATTCGGCCAAATGGCGTGTGTTCTTCTCATCAATTTTATTGTCGGAAGTAAGCAGACCAATTACTACACCGGCTGCTCCGGCTTCTTTGGCGAGGTTAATTGCAATTTTTGTTTGTACCACTTCCAAATCTGAAAAAACAAAGTTGCCTGCACGCGGGCGCGCCATCACCATCATCGGTATATCCAGTTCGCTGCAACATTTTTGCATTAAACGAAACGATGGGGTTAGTCCGTCGTTGGCCAGGTCAGAACATAGCTCAATTCGATTCGCACCTCTTTCTTGTGCCAGTTTGGCTTCCTTAAACGATTCTACGCACGCTTCTTTTATCATTTCAAATTGTATAAGTAATAAAACCCCAAAGATACGCGATTCTTTAAATATTTATAAAAACACAAAGCAATAATTAAATTAATTACAAAGTATTTACATTGCATTGTACCAATGAGGTTTAATTCCGCTAAATAAAAAATGGCTAAGCCGCCAATATTTCGTTAATTTGTAAGCTAAAATTCTTTGGTTTGAGATACAATTTAGTTACGATATTAGGGCCAACTGCCACAGGAAAGACCGGTTTGGCAGCACATTTTGCAGCCCGTATGAATGGTGAAGTAATTTCGGCAGATTCGAGACAAGTGTACCGTGGAATGGATTTAGGTACCGGCAAAGACTACGAAGATTATTTTGTTGATGGTATTGAAGTGCCTTCTCATTTGGTAGATATTGAGGCTGCCGGCGTACATTATAATGTATATCGTTTTCAAACCGATTTTATAAAAGTTTTTGAAGAAATTAATACCCGCAAAAAATTTCCGGTTTTGTGTGGTGGTAGTGGTTTGTATCTGGAAGCGGTTTTAAAAAACTACCGAATGATCGAAGTTCCACCCAATAAAGAATTGCGAAAGGAACTGGAAGGAAAAACGCTGGAAGAACTGACTGAGATTCTGAAAGGTTTAAAACCAAAACTTCATAATTATACCGATGTTGAAACCGACCGACGTGCGATTCGAGCCATTGAAATTGAAAAATATTATGCCGAAAATCCTCGTGATGAATCGGAAATGCCAAATATTAACAGCCTGAATATTGGAATTGATTTCGACCGCGAAATGCGTCGCCAACGAATTACCAGCCGTTTGAAACAACGTTTGGATGAAGGCATGTTGGATGAAGTGCAGAAACTGCTCGATTCGGGTTTGACACCCGAGCAGCTTATTTACTATGGATTGGAATATAAATTTCTTACGCTGCATTTAATTGGTGAGCTCACTTTCGACGAAATGTTTTCGAAACTTGAAATTGCCATTCACCAGTTTGCCAAACGCCAAATGACCTGGTTTCGGGGCATGGAAAAACGGGGTACAAAAATTCACTGGATAAACGGACACCTGCCGATGGATGAAAAAGTGCAGGCGATAGTTCAATTGTTGAAATAAAACTTTTTTCATTATTAATAATTTGCAATGTAACATAAGTAACACTTGTGTAACATGTGCTAAAATGCCCTGTAGAATGCTGTTGCAGGTAACATCCTTTTAACATTTTGTAACATACTTGCACAAGCTACAAATTGTGCTGCTCTACCTTTGAATCAGAGTTTTAAACCAATAATTCTGAATCGAAATGAAGCAACAAAATGTATTTACTGTCGCAATAATTATCGCCTTGGGCGGATTTCTTTTTGGTTACGACATTGCCATGATGTCAGGAACCACTTCTCAATTAGAATCACTTTATGATTTAAATAGTTTTTGGCTTGGTTTTACAGTTTCTGTTGCCATTATCGGAACTATAATCGGGACATTAATAATAGGCAAACCTGCCGAAAAGTTCGGTCGTAAAAAATCACTTATTGTTTTGTCAGGTCTTTTTGCCATTTCTACACTTGGAAGTGCATTTGCCATCAACTGGGGAATGTTGTTGGTTTGCCGTTTTATTACAGGTGTACTCTTGGGCGCAGCTACAGTTGTAACACCAATGTTTATTGCTGAGATTTCGCCAGCGAAAAAACGCGGACAGCTGGTACTCTTAAATCAGTTTTTTGTTGTAACCGCCATTTTTCTTGCATTTGCTGTAAATTATCTTTTGGCTCAGGCTATTGAAAATGCATCGTGGCGTTGGATGATTGGAGTTGAAGCCATTCCTGCTATCTCATTCTTTTTACTGCTGAATTTGGTTCCCGAAAGCCCTCGTTGGCTCGTTAACCAGGGGCGTAACAATGAGGCACTGGCTATTTTTAAACGTATTAAAGCCGAAAATCCGGAGGAAGAAGTTCGCATTGTACAGGAGTCGGTGGAACAGGAAATTGCCATGGGGCATGGAAAACTATTTGTAAAAGAAAACCGCTTACCTATATTTATTGCCATCACAATTGCTGCGTTTAACCAGCTGGCCGGAATTAATGCCATTATGATTTATGCGCCACGTGTATTCGAAATGGCTGGTTTTGGAACCGACGCTTCCTTGCTGCAATCAATCTCAGTAGGAGTAACCAATCTGCTTTTCACCTTTGTTGCCCTGTTTCTGATCGATAAATATGGTCGCCGAACGCTGCTAATGATCGGCTCCGTGGGTATGGTATTTTTCCTTGGGATGCTTTCAAAATCATTTTTTACTGAAAACTATTCCGACCTGGGTGGCTATGGCGTAATGATTTATTTGATGGGCTTTATTGCATTTTTTGCCTTTTCACAAGGGGCAGTTCTTTGGGTCGTAATTTCAGAAATATTTCCTAATAAAGTACGCTCGCAAGGTCAGGCACTTGGCAGTTTTACTCACTGGATTTTTGCCGCGGCTTTGATTTGGGGCTTCCCGGTTTTAAACAATACTGTTGGAGGAGGGCCATCCTTTGGCTTTTTCGCAATAATGATGGTGCTGCATTTCTTCTTTGCCTGGAAAGTGCTTCCTGAAACCAAAGGCAAATCGCTGGAAGAGATTCAGGTGGAAATGAAAAAAAGGAACAAGTAATTGTAACCAATAAATAATCAATTATAATGGATATTAAGAACAATGAAATTCTGTGCATTGGAGAGGTGCTTTGGGATCGACTTCCAACGGGAGCCAAACCCGGGGGAGCACCAATGAATGTTGCACTTCATTTAAATGCTATTGGGTTGGATGTTGCCATTGCCAGCAGCATTGGTAATGATAAGGCCGGAGAAGAGCTCAAAATTTTCCTTCAAAACTCGGGCGTAAGTACAGCTTACATTCAAACGGATGATTATTTGCCCACCAGTGAAGTGTTGGTTCATCTGGATGAAAACAACAACGCTACATACGAAATCTGTGAACCGGTGGCTTGGGATAATTTAAAATTAACCGAATCGCTGGTAGAGAAAGCTAAAAATTCAGGTCTTTTAATTTACGGATCACTGGCATCGCGTAACCCGATTTCCAGAAATACGATTTCACATTTACTGGATTATGATGGGGTAAAACTTATCGATGTAAATTTTAGAAAACCTTATGATTCGCAGGAGGTGGTTGAAGCCTTACTTCAAAAAACAGATGTTGTAAAATTGAATGATGACGAACTGGTGACTTTTGCCGGATGGTACAACAAACACAAATACGATGAGCACAGCCTGGTGAAATGGTTCGTTGCACAATACGATATTCAAATGGTTTGTGTAACCAAAGGCGAAAATGGTGCTTTACTCTATTGCGATGGTGAATTCTACGAACATCCCGGGTTTAAAGTGAATGCGGTCGATACTGTTGGGGCAGGAGATGCATTCCTCGCCGGTTTAATTGCTTCACTGCTCAATAAAAAAGTACCCGCCGATGCACTTGCTTTTGCCTGTGCAACCGGTGCTTTTGTTGCATCTAAAGCCGGTGCTACACCTGAATACGATATGGATGAAATAAATGATATTCTATCACAAAACTAAAGGATTTAAGTAATCAAAGTAAACTAATCTAATTATGATGAAAAAAAGTAAATTGAGAAAGGTAGCTAAAGGAATGTTAATCATTCTGTTTAGTTTGTTTTCAACGATTGCATTCGCACAACAGGTAACTGTTACGGGTAATGTTAAAGATGCCACTGGAGTGGGTTTGCCCGGTGTAACGATTGTTGAAAAAGGTACAACGAACGGAACAATTACCGATATTGATGGTAATTATTCGATTAATGTGGCTGGCAACGAAGCCGTTCTGCAAATTTCGTTTATTGGAATGAAAGCGCAGGAAATTGCCGTTGCCGGACAATCGATTATCAATATTAACATGGAAGACGAAACCATTGGGTTGGCAGAAGTTGTTGCCGTTGGTTACGGTGTTCAGCGTAAAGCCGATTTAACGGGTGCAATTGAAGTGGTTGAAATGGAAGCTATTGAAACTGCAAGTTTAAGCTCGGGTAATCCAATGCAGGCTTTACAAGGCAGAGTTCCCGGTCTGTACATCGAAAAAACAGGGTCGCCTTCCGGAGCAAATAGTCGTATTCTTATCCGTGGTGAAAATACGTTGGGTGATAATAATCCACTTTACATTATCGATGGTGTACCAACAAAAAGACCGGAAGTATTTCAGGCATTAAGTCCAGGTTCAATTGTGTCGGTGCAAGTGCTAAAAGATGCATCGGCTTCTTCTATTTATGGAGCCAGAGCTTCAAATGGAGTCGTAATTGTTACTACAAAAAATGGCTCAAAGCAAAAAGGGGAAGTAAATGTTCAGTTTAACTCAAACTTTTCTGTTCAAACCGAAAAACCAAAACGTTTTGATATGGTTAATTCCGTTGACAGGGGAAGAGCTTTATGGCAGGCGTCTGTTAACGATGGAGTTGATCCGGCAAGTGGTTACGGTGAAATCTATAATTTCGATTGGAATGGAGATTTTAATAATCCGGTATTAAATAGTGTTAGCGTACAACCTTATGTCGGAGGAGATCAAACAGTACCGGCAGGTGATACCGACTGGCAAGACGAAACATACGAAACCGGCTTTGTAATTAATAACGATTTAACCATTTCTGGTGGAACAGATAAATCATCGGTACTATTAAATCTGGGATACATTAAAAATACGGGCATGTTAAAATATACCAATTACGACCGTATTAATGCGCGTATTAATGCGCAAACAAAAATGTTTGACGGGAAGGTTCGCACGGGTATGAATGTACAGATGGTATCTTCAAACGAAACATTGGAAACTCCTGACCTCGGTAGTGCTCCAACTCCGGGACTGGCAGTTACTTTAGCGCCAACAATTCCTGTTTATACAACCGAAGGAGAATATGCCGGACCGATTGGATCAGGTTATTCTGATCGTAATAATCCCATTTTTATGCAATACATCAACCGTTGGGATAACACAAATCGTTCTTATTTATTTGGGAATGCTTTTGCAGAGATTGAACTTGTAAAGAATTTGGTACTTCGTACGAACGTGGGGGTCGATTATTCGAAGGTAAAAGATAAGGATATTGAAGTTAGTTTTACCAATGGATTTATTGCCCGCTCGGTGAACAATATGACCATGTATAATAGCGATTTTACAAGTATTTCCTGGTCGAATACAGCAAGTTATAAGTTGAACAAAGGCAAAAACGATTTTCAATTTTTACTTGGGGTAGAGGCTGTAAGAGATGATTTTAGTGATTTTACTGGCTATAAAGAAGGATTCTCTTCGCAAACCGAAGACTTTTTTGTTTTGAGTGCAGGAACCAGCAATGGTAATAGTTTTGGAACCGCCAGCGGAAGTCGCTTGTTGTCACAATTCGGGAAAGTAGATTATAACTTTGACAATAAATATTTAGCTTCATTTACCTTGCGTCGTGATGGTTCGTCTCGATTTGGTGAAGAAAATCGTTACGGATATTTTCCTGCAGCAACATTTGGTTGGAGAATAAAAGAAGAGAATTTTATGAGGGATATAGAATCCTTGTCGAATTTGAAATTCAGAGCAGGTTGGGGGCGTGTAGGAAACCAGGATGTGGGAGAATATGCCAGTCTTGGCTTATATGAACCGCGTTACGGTGCAACAGCAAATCAGGTTGCATCAATTTTTCACAACGACTTCTTTGATCAGTACTGGAATGTAGGTACCGCCTACTCGCTAAGTGGTGCCGACACCGGAAATCTTCCTTCAGGATTTGTTTCTGTGCAGGGAGCAAACCCGGCACTTAGGTGGGAAACAACCGAAGAATTGAATGTTGGTATTGATTTTGGATTTTTCGACCAAAAGTTAATTGGTGCTTTTGATGTGTTTACACGTAACACCACCGATATATTAATTCAACCTCCAATTGCATCTGCCTTAGGTGAAGGACAAAAACAGTTTTTGAATGGAGCAACGCAAAAGAACAAAGGTTGGGAATTTGCATTAAGCTACCGAAAAGAGGTCAGCAATGATTTTAATTATGAAGTTGCAACCAGTATTAGCCACTTTGTAGATAAAATAACCGAATTACCTGAAGAAGTTCGAACAGCTTATCCGGGTAATGCAGAACAAACGATCATTGGACATTCCAGTCGTTCGATATTTGGATATGTAACAGATGGTCTTTTCCAGAATCAGGCAGAAGTTGATGCACACGCTTCACAAGTTGGTGCTGCTCCTGGGAGAATTAGATACAAGGATTTAAATAATGATGGAGCAATTGATGCTCTCGATCAGGACTTTTTAGGGACAACCCTTCCTGATTTGGAATATAGTCTTAGGATAGACCTTAATTACAAAAACTTCGATTTCTCTGTATTTGGGTCAGGTGTTGCAGGTAAAACAGGCTACGATGTTTATACGCAGTATAATGATTTTGTTCGAAGCAGAGATAATGTTGGACCCGGTGTCTTTCGTGCATGGACTCCTCAAAACCCAAACTCAACGGTTCCTGCTTTGAGTTTGTCGGATAATAACAACGAAGCAAGACCTTCTGATTATTATAATGTAAATGCGTCGTATTTTAAACTGAGAAACGTTCAGTTAGGATACACCTTTAATCAATCGTTTACCAATAGAATTAAGATTGAAAGACTACGAGTTTATTGTATGGCCGATAACTTATTTGTGCTTAAAAGTGGCGATTTTCAAGGACCTGATCCGGAAAGAATTGACGTCAATACCATTCCTATTCCAACGTCAATTTCATTTGGTGTAAATGTTACATTATAAACAACTTCAAATTTTAAAATTATGAAATACATAAATAAATATCTGGTTATTATTTTAATGATGGCATTATTTTTTGCCTCATGCAATGACTATCTAAATACAGAACCGCAAGGTTTTGTTTCTGCCGGAGCTCCTACTGCTGAAGGTGCCGAAGGGTTGGTAACTGCTGCCTATGCAGGTATTGGAAATAACGACATGATTGGTCTTATTGCCAGTATGTGGGTATATGGTAGTGTTCGTTCTGATGATGCCTACAAAGGCGGAGGTGGAACCGGTGATGTAGAACCTTTTAACTTTTATGAGCAATATAATTTTACGCAGCCAGAACAAAGTTGGCTGGCCGGACTTCCTTTTACCTGGGAAAATTATTATATGGCTATTTCAAGAGCTAATGCAGCTTTGCGAATGTTGAATGAACTTAGCGATGCTGACTATGCCGATAGAACAACGCGTATGGCAGAAGCACGTTTTTTGAGAGCACATTCTCATTTCATGTTAAAAGTACTGTTTAAATATATTCCTTACATCGATGAAACAAAATCGAATGAAGAGATTTTAGCAACAAGTAACAGGGAATATTCCAATGATGAATTGTGGAATAAAATTGCTGAAGACTTTAAGTTTGCAATGGATAATTTACCAACTGTGCAACCCGAAATAGGTCGTGCCAATAAATATGCAGCCGCGGCATATCTTGCTAAGCTGAGGTTGTATCAGGCGTACGAGCAGGACGAGAATAATCAGGTTATTAACATTAATCAATCAAGATTACAGGAAGTAGTTGATTTAACCGAAATGGTAATCTCTTCCGGAGTATATAGTTTACAGCCTGATTTTGCTGAAAACTTTTTAGCCGGATACGACAACGGTCCTGAATCTGTTTTTGCTATTCAATTCTCTATCAGCGATGGTACAACAGCCGGACGTTTGAATTTTGAGAACGGATTGAACTATCCACACGGGGCGCCGCAATATGGTTGTTGTGGATTCCATCAACCGAGCCAGAATATGGTGAATGCTTTTGCCACTGATGAAAACGGACTTCCAAAATTCGAGACATTTAACGATGTTGAACTGAGTGCTGCAGATATTACACCTGATGGTGTAACTGTTGATCCACGAATTGATCATTCAGTTGGAATTGATGGTCACCCATATAAATACCGCAACGAAGAAGCTTATATTTTCAGTAATAGCTGGGTAAGAGAAGCAGGTGTTTACGGATTTTTCCAGAGTATGAAAGAGCAGCAAGCAGCAGATTGTTCCTGTTATAAAAAGCAAGGTCCTTTTATGGGAGTTTCAAAAAATATCGATATCATTCGTTTTGCCGATGTTCTTTTAATGCAAGCCGAAGCGTATATTGAGTTAGGGCAGCAAGACAAAGCAATGCCTTTAATTAATGAGGTGCGTGAACGTGCAGCTCAAAGTACAGGTCGCACAAAATTGGCCGATGGCACACCAGCTTCAAATTATTTGACTAATGAATACACTGTTTCAAACATCGATTGGTCGCAAGACAATGCACGCACTGCGTTACAGTGGGAACGTCGATTGGAGTTTGCTTTCGAAAGCCCACGTTTCTTCGACCTGGTTCGTTGGGGAATTGCAGAACCAGTGTTGAATAACTACCTTGAAACTGAAAAGACAAGAAGAGACTTTTTGAAAGATGCAAAGTTCACTGCCGGAAGAGATGAATATTATCCAATTCCTCAACGTGAAATTGACTTTACAAAAGGTTTATATCAACAGAATCCCGGATACTAGAAATAAATAAGGAGCGGCGACTTCGGTCGCTGCTCTAACTTATATCCTAACAAATATGAAACTTACGACGATCATA
Organism: Draconibacterium aestuarii; assembly: GCA_026671195.1. Lineage (GTDB taxonomy): Bacteria > Bacteroidota > Bacteroidia > Bacteroidales > Prolixibacteraceae > Draconibacterium > Draconibacterium aestuarii. The sequence goes on from JAPOHD010000027.1 coordinate 699,641, forward strand.
GCAATATTCCTTTTGTTGATGACTTTCGGGTGCAAGGAAAACAGCCGGAATTCATCGGGTGAAAATAGTGTACATTTTTCATCCGAAAACTTAGGTATGCCGGTTGGCTTGCATTTTTTCGAAAATGAATACCATCTTTTTTATAAGTATGCTGAAAATGACAGTATGAATGGTCTTGGTCATTTAGTAAGTGAGGATTTAGTGTCCTGGGAGGAAACAACACCAGCATTTGAGTTTACTTCAGAAGAACAATTTACCTCGGCAAGTATAGTTCGTGATTGGAATAACAGTTCCGGTTTGGGAAACGAAGACAATGTAATTCTTGCCTACGTTTTAAAAAAAGATATTCTTTCAGTATCATATAGTTACGATTTGGGGGAGAGCTGGAAAAACTGGGTCGAAAACATCAATTTGGATGCCCCGGTAATTGGTGTCAACGATTTTAAAGTAATATGGAATGAGGATGCACAAAAGTGGATCTTAGTTTTATTAATAGATTATGATGTTGAGTTTTATGCTTCCGATGATCTAAGGAATTGGGAATTTCAGTCGAAATTCGATTCAGAGTCAACTGTAAAAAAAGGGACTTGGGCTGGTGTAGAATTTTTTCCGGTAGAATACAAGGAAACAACAGAGATAAAGTGGTGCCTGGCTATCAGTACAACAGAAGGCGCTAAAAATGAAGGTTTAGGTACTCAGTATTTTGTTGGAAATTTTAACGACTTGCAATTTAGTACCACCGACGATGTAAAATGGATGGATGGTGGCACTGATTACTATTCTCCGGTCGTTCTTTCAGATTATTTGCTTTTAAATAAAACTCCGTATTCTATTGCCAAAATTAATAAAAACCCGTCTCTGACTTTGGCTCGTTCGCTTTTTTTAATAAAAAGGTATAACGAATATTTTATTACTTCGAAACCAGTAAAAGAAATCAATCAATTAAAACATAAAACAAAACAACTTGCCGCACAGGAATTTGAAGGGAAATTGAATATTAAACAAAGGCAGCAGCTGCCTCTTGAAATTAGTTTAACATTCGATTTAAACAACCGAATATACCTCGATTTTGCTGAAGTTTTTGGAGTAACATTTGAAAACGAAAATCAGGATAAATTAATTGTTGGATACCATAATGAGCGGCGTTATTTTTTTATTGCCTTCAACAATGAAATTGTTTTTACTCCTTGTGTTATTGAGCAACGCGAGGTAGAAATACAATTGATTGTAAATGACTCGTCGCTGGAACTTTTTGTCATGGACGGATTTATCTCAATGACAAAATCATATAGTACGGAAACGATATTAAACCAATTAAGTTTATTTACAGAAGGTGGCAAAATAGCATTGAAAGGTGCCGACTTAACTGAATTGGAGGGTATTCGATGAGATAATATGCGTGCTTAATTTTTAAAGAAACTGAACCTTAAAAAATTACGGATGAAACTAAAACAATTAAATTACCTTTTACTTCTCATTTCTCTGTGTTTGGGAAACTTTGTATTTTCTCAAAATAAACAGGTGATTTCTCTACATACCAATGGAACTTCGGTGGTTTATTCGGTCGATCAAATCAATCGGCTGGTATTTCAGTACTATGGGAAAAGGATTGAAGATGTTGGCCCCTTTATCGGTCATGCATATTATAAAAAATTAGATACAGACAGGGATTTAAGTTACGAAGCCTATCCAACATTTGGCCTGGGCAATATTAATGAACCTGCATTTGCTGCTACTCATTACGATGGAAGTTTAAATACCGAACTTGTTTATGTTGAACATGCATTGGATGAGTCGGTTTCAGGAATTAGTTATTTGATTATTAGCCTAAAAGATAAAGTGTATGATCTTAAGGTAGAGTTACATCTCAAAGCTTACTTAAAGGAAGATGTAATTACTCAGTGGGTTGAAATTACCAATCATGAACCAGCAGAAATTACACTAAACCGATTTTATTCCTCCTTTTTGAATGTTAAATCATCAACCTATTATCTGACTCACTTTTATGGACCTTGGGCCGGCGAAATGACAACGGTGGAAGAAAAAGTTGAAAATGGAATTAAAATAATTGAGTCGAAAAAAGGAGTACGTACCACTCAGGGCGAAAATCCTTCCTTTATTTTAAGCCTGGATCATCCGGCTCGTGAAAATGAAGGGATGTGCTATGGAGGAGCTTTGGCCTGGTCAGGTAATTACCGCCTTGCTTTTCAGGTCGATGAATGGAAAAACCTAAATGTACTGTCCGGTATTAATCCCTTTCTTTCGGAATGGAAATTAAAACAGGGCGAAATATTCACAACACCTGAAATGATTTATTCTTTTAGTGCAGAAGGGCAAGGGAAAATCTCCCGCAATTTTCATGATTGGGGACGTAATTATGGGCTTACCGGTGGATATGAACCACATGCAATTGTTTTAAACAGCTGGGAAGGCGCCTATTTTTCTTTTGATGAAAAGACGCTGATACACATGATGGATGAAGCAGCTAAACTGGGTATCGAAATGTTTGTACTGGATGATGGTTGGTTCGGAAATAAATATCCGCGGAACAATGATGATGCAGGGCTGGGAGATTGGCAAACAAATAGGCAGAAGCTACCACACGGGCTTGATTATCTCATTCAGCATGCCCGTTCAAAAGAACTGCAGTTTGGACTTTGGATTGAACCGGAAATGATCAACCCGGAAAGTGAATTGGCCGGGAACCACCCGGAATGGATTGTACAAAGTCCGGGGAGAGAGAAAATTACCTGGAGAAATCAGTTGTTACTGGATTTATCGAATCCTCAGGTTCAGGAATTTGTATGGCAGGTGTTTGACAGTTTACTTACTACGCATCCTGGAATCTCATATATAAAATGGGATGCAAATCGACATGTCGAACAAGCTGGTTCCACATTTCTTTTACCAGAAAAACAATCACATTTCTGGATTGCCTACACCAATGGTTTATATAGCGTGTATGAAAAGATTCGGGCGAAGTATCCCAATGTAATTATTCAGGATTGTGCATCGGGCGGTGGTCGTCTCGATTATGGTGCACTAAAATACCACAATGAATTCTGGACCTCTGATAATACCGATCCCTTGTCGCGCATTTTCATTCAGTATGGAACCAACCTCATCTATCCTCCAGTGGCAACAGCTTCGCATGTTTCAACCAGCCCCAACCATCAAACCGGGAGAGTAACGCCGCTTAAATTCAGGTTCGATGTAGCTATGACAGGCCGTCTGGGCATGGAGTTGCAACCCAGAGATATTCAGGGAGATGATCGTGTTTTTGCTGAATACGCCATCCAAAATTATAAAAATCACATTAGGTCACTGGTCACAGAAGGAGATCTTTACCGTCTCATTTCTCCATATGATGAAGGAGGTTGGGCGTCACAACTTTTTGTGGATAAAAGTAAAATGACGGCTGTTCTGTTTGCCTTCAGCTTAGAACCGCATACCCGGGGGATTTATCCAACAGTGAAGCTTAAGGGAATAGATCCCTCAAAAATGTATCAGATTACAGAGATAAACTCAAACGGGAAAAGCCGTTTCTGGGGAAATGAGCAATTATTCCCCGGAGAATTTCTGATTAATGTCGGAATTGAACTGAAAATATCGGATCAGTTTGACAGTGGAGTTTTCTTGATTACTGAGGATGATTCTTAAAAGTACCAGAATTTTGCTCTCAATAGAGTAGTCCTAAATTAATACAGAATAAAATAATAGGTTTAAAAATGAATAGAATGAGAATAAAAAACTATCTGTCGATCTTGGCGATTTCAATTGTAATCATTTTGCCAGCGTGTAAACAGAAAGAAAGTAAAGATCTGGGTAAAGAAGAAGTAGAGAATTATTATTCCGAAAAATACCGACCCCAGTTTCACTTTTCTCCCGAAGCTAATTGGATGAACGATCCGAATGGGATGGTTTATTATGAAGGAGAGTACCATTTGTTTTACCAGTATTATCCCGATTCTACTGTTTGGGGACCCATGCATTGGGGGCACGCCATAAGTACGGATTTGGTTCATTGGGAGCATTTGCCAATTGCACTCTACCCCGATAGTTTGGGCTATATTTTCTCAGGAAGTGCAGTTGTCGACTGGAACAATGCGAGCGGTTTTGGTACGGATGAAAATCCTCCGTTAATCGCTATTTACACGTATCACAATCCGGATATTGCCAAAGCTGGTGGTACCGATGTGGAATCACAAGCAATTGCTTACAGTCTGGATAAAGGACGAAGCTGGATAAAATACGATGAAAATCCGGTTATCCCGAATGATGGAAACCGTGATTTTCGCGATCCGAATGTGATTTGGAATGAAGATATTCAGAAATGGAACCTCCTGCTTTCTGCTCACGACCATGTTCAGATTTATTCTTCGGATAACTTGAAAGAATGGCAGTATGAAAGTGATTTCGGTATTGACGCAGGAGGACATGGAGGGGTATGGGAATGTCCCGATTTATTCCCGTTACAGGTTGAGGGAACGGACAATACAAAATGGGTTCTTATCGTGAATATTAATCCCGGAGGCCCCAATGGAGGATCTGCAACACAATATTTTGTGGGCGATTTTGATGGGCACAAATTTATTGCCGATTCGAAAAAAACAAGCTGGATCGATTACGGGCGGGATAATTATGCCGGAGTAACATGGTCGGATATTCCAAAAGAAGATGGACGCCGCATATTTCTGGGGTGGATGAGCAACTGGGATTATGCGAATGTGGTACCCACTGAAAAATGGCGCAGTGCCATGACTATTCCCCGCAAACTAAATCTTCAAAAGGCCAATGATGGTTTTGTGCTGGCTTCATTCCCAGTGGATGAACTGAAAAATATACGGACAGATGAATTTGAAATACCAGCTCAGGATATTTCGGAGAGGGTAGAAATTAATACACGATCTGTTCAATTGAATCGTTCAGAAATGGATTTTACTTTTCAGTTAAATTCGAATTCACTATCCGGGGCAACCGAAGAATTTGGACTGGCTCTGAGTAATAACAAAGGAGAAATTTTTGAAATTAAATATTCACCAGAAACACAGACGTTTTATATCGATCGCACTAAAGCTGGATTAAATTCATTCTCTGATAAATTTGCCAGTAAATCTATTGCGAATTACAAGGCTGGCGACAATATGGAAATTCGTGTTTTTGTTGATGAGGCTTCGATTGAAGTTTTCGTTGATGGGGGAAAATTGGTTATGACTGAAATTGTTTTTCCATCAGAACCTTATTCAACGTTAGAAATGTTTTCAACCAACGGAGCGATTAAACTAAGCAGCGGAAAGTTGTGGAGTTTAAACTCTGTTTGGGAATAGACGAAGTTTGGTTAAGTTCAGTTTGTCCGGTCCGTCAGTTGATGGATCGGACTAATTTTTAGCAAATTCACTCGGCGAAATTCCAAACTGCTTTTTAAAACACCGGGTAAAATACGATGGTGACGAGAAGCCTACCTCATAAGCAATTTCCGAAATGCTTTTACCGCTTGTTTTTATAAGGTTAAGTGACTGTTTTAGCTTTACCGACCGGACAAATTCACTTACCGACATTCCGGTAAGTTTTTTAATTTTCCGGTAAACATGTACGCGTGAAAGTCCGATTAGCTGGCTGAGTTCTTCCACCGATAGTTCTTCTTTATCGAGGTGTTGTTCCACAATATTGGAAACCTTGTTCAGAAATTTACGGTCCATCCTCGAAATTTGATCATCATCTACTTCAATAAACAACTGCCCTTTATAACGTTCATGCATTTTCTTACGGATTTCGAGTAGCTTTTTCACCCTGATTTGCAGGTGTTTACTGTTAAAAGGTTTAGGGATGTACGAATCAGCACCTTCTTCCAATCCTTCAAACTTCTGTTCCAGCGAGGCCTTGGCCGTTAACAAAATTACCGGAATATGACAGGTTTTTAAGTCACTTTTAATTGTTCGTGTCAGTTCCAAACCATCCATCTCAGGCATCATAATATCGCTGACGATCAAATCAGGTTCTTCTTCTTCGATTATGGATAAAGCTTCTTTTCCATTTTTAGCCTCCAAAATAGTATAATGTTCTTTTAAACTTTCTTTTACATAAGTTCGTACATCTTTTTCATCTTCAACCAACAGAATCAAAGGTTTTGCAGCATGCCCTAAATTAATTGTTGTTACTTTTGAAGGCTGATCCTGATCGATATAGATTTCATCGCTTATTGGTTTTTCATGAGTGTCTGGTTTTGAGTCCAATTTTGTTTCAATCTTTTCCTCACTTGTTAAATGCGTATCTCCAAGTGGTAAATGAATCGTAAAGGTGGTTCCTTTCCTTTCGGTACTTTCCACTTTTATTTTTCCATGATGTAGTTCAATAAACTCTTTGGAAAGTGATAATCCAAGCCCCGTTCCCTTAAAATCCTGCGATTTTTCAACCTGGTAAAAACGGTCGAAAATACGACTGAGGTGCTTCCCCGAAATCCCTTTCCCATTATCCCTGACTTCAATCACAACTTCTTCCTGCCAAATGGTTTCAACTACAGGTTTGGTTTTTTTTATTTGAATGCTGATCCTTCCATTTTCGGGAGTAAATTTGAATGCATTCGATAAAAGATTAAAAATTACCTTATCCAGTTTATCCCAGTCAAACCATACTTGTATTTCAGTTTCAGTAGAAGCAAAATCGAGAGTTATTTTCTTATTTTCTGCCAGATTGGTAAACGACAGCTGAATCTCTTTTACAAACGAAACCAAATCATACCGACCAGCATGTAATTTCATTTTAGCATTTTCGATCTTCCTGAAATCCATCAACTGGTTGATCATTCGGAGCAAACGCAACGAATTGCGGTACATCATGTTAATCTGATTCTGAAATTCAACAGGGATTTTTTTTGAATGAATCATGTTTTCCAATGGACCAACAATAAGCGTTAAAGGAGTCCTGAATTCATGTGAAATGTTGGTGAAAAAACGAAGTTTGGTTTGTGTTGCATTTTTCAGTTTTTCCGATACTTCAATAATCTGGTCGCGCTGTTTTATAATCTCACTGTTACGTTTCTCAATTTCCTTTTTTTGTTGCTCCAGTTTTATATTGGCTTGTTTTTTATTTCGGAATGCACGAAAAATAATTACAACCAAAATAAAAATAGCTCCCAATAAAAATAAAACTACAATTAGCAGGGTCCGCTGGTCGTTAAATTTGGAGATTTGGCGGTCGAGAATATCATTCTGTGATTCTATTTTCCCTTGCAGATTCTGAACTTGTTCCGTCTGTAGTTTTAAAATTTTGGCATTGTTTGAATCAATCACAACCGTTTCGAGAATATTTTCCCGATCAAAAGGGAGTCCGTTTAGTATTTTATGAGCAATCTGAATGGCTTCTTCACCTCCTGTGCGATAGAGAAACGTTGCATTCAGCTTCCCTTCAATTACTGCTTCCGTTCCTCCATCTTTTCCGTATAGCCCGTCTATTCCCAGAAAAAATTTATTCGAAACCTGGTTTTTTTTGCATATCTCGTGCGCGGCTATTGCCATTACATCGTTATGGGCAAATACAAGGTCAAAATCAATGTTCTCATCAATCATATTTTGCATCACCACTTTACTATCGCTGTAATTCCACTTGCCCGACGGGGAGGTTACAATTTCAATATCCGGATAATTTTGCAGGCTGGTTCTAAAACCATTCGAGCGATCGATGGCGGGAGACGAGCCGTCCAATCCTCTGATTTCAATTATTGTACCTCTGCCTTCGAGGAGTTTTGCTGCATAACTTCCTGCTTCTTTTCCAATTAAATAGTTGTCTGATCCAATATACGCGGTGTAGGCATCAGACGAAATATTACGGTCGATTACGATTACGGGAATTCCGGAATTAAATACTTCTTCAACGATTGGAGTTACCGGATCTGATTCGTTTGGGGACACTATTAACAAATCAATTCCTTCGTTCAGAAATTCCTGAATATCACTGATCTGATTTCTGTTACTATCGCCTGCATCTTTAATTGTTAACTCCAAATCGGGATGAAAAGCCAGTTCAATTATCATTTCGCGGTGCATGGCTTTACGCCACATATCGGCACTGGTGCACTGAGAAAAGCCAATTTTATATTTTTCTTTTGAATACGAATATTCCGTTATGATCAGAAAAAGTGCAAGAAAAAATACAAACTTATTCATGTAGTTCGTCTGAATTTGATAGTTCTAAGTCTACTAATTAATATCAGCAAGATAGTTGGAAATACAAACTATTCAAAACTTTATTCAGAGTCATTTCTAATGTTTTCCACAACCGGAGCGTTTACCTTATTGCTCATTATTTGATTTCTCTGATTTCTTAAAATATGGGATATTTTAAGAGATTATTTATGATAGTTGGCTGAATTGTAAAGCGTTGGATTGGCACTTAATCCTCTCGTTACAAAGTTTTTTTTTCAAGCTGAAAAGCCATACATTTGCACACGACTAACTAAAAACTAAAATCAACGTGTATCCTAACCAGAACTTGGATAGTATGTTATGGAAAGATTTTCTGGAAGGAAGCGAGAGTGCCCTTTCAAAAATCTATCTGAACAATGTGAACGACTTGTTTGCGTTTGGGTGTAAGTTTACAGTGGATAAAGCGTTGGTAAAAGATTGTATCCAGGAATTGTTTGTTACCCTCATCCAAACGCGTACCCGGCTTTCGGAAACCAATAATGTTAAAGGGTATTTATTTACAGCCATTAAAAGAATGATTATTCGCGAAATGGTGCGATCAAGTAAGCTCGAAAATATTCTTGAGAGTGGTGATTACCGTTTCGAAATTGGTTTTGAAAACATCGATCCGGTTGAATTTGAAAACGATAATTATTCGAAAAAAATACTGGCTGTGCGTTCTGCCATTGAATCGTTAACCAGTCGCCAAAAAGAGGCACTTTATCTTAAATTCTATTTTGGACTGAGCCATAAAGAAATTGCCGAGATACTCCATTTGGAAGAACAGTCATCTCGCTCGTTAATAAGTCGTGCAATTCAAAAAGTACGAAGTGTTTTAAAGAGCGATAAGAAAAGAATTTCAAAAATTCTTTTTGTCGTATTTGCCCGGCATTCCTAACTTTCAGCAAAAAACTGCTCTTCAATATAAAAATTTTCGTTATAAAACTATCTACATTTTTGCAATGCTTGTCTTATGGTTATATAGACTGCAAAAAATGGGAAAATATTCAACATATACTTCAACCGATTTTTTAAACGAAGAAACGTTTATTCGCTGGAGGTTAAAATCAGATAAAGAAGCCGTTAAGTTCTGGGAAAATTTCGTGAAGAAATACCCCGATAAACAGGAGGAAGTAAATGAAGCCATTGAGATTTTTAATCATTTCAATTTTGCTCACGAAGAATTAACGCTCGACGAGATCTTTACGATATGGAACAATGTGAAACATCATTCAGAAAAGAAAAGAAACGGAGGGTTTGCTATTCTGAAGTACGCCGCCATTTTTATTCTGGTATTTGCTACGGGGGCGCTAAGTTATTATTTCTATAGCAGTTCTCAATCGAACGAATTTACCATTGCCGAAACCACACCGGTTAATTTTAACGAGGCACAGGTAATTCTTCCCGGTGGCAAATCAGTGCCACTTCGGTCAAAAGATTCGGAAATCAGATACGATGCAACGGGCGAAAAAGTGATTATTGATAACGACACAATTTCGCAGCAACCAAACCAGGTTAAATCCGAAATGAACCGGGTAATCATTCCTTATGGCAAGAGTTCGCAGCTTACTCTTAGCGATGGCACAAAAGTGTGGTTGAATGCCGGAAGCCAGTTAATGTACCCTTCTGTTTTTAGTTCGAAGCAACGCGAAGTTCTGTTGATTGGTGAGGCGTTTTTTGAGGTCGTAAAAAACGAAACCAGCCCGTTTATTGTTCGTACTGATCAGGCAGATGTGGAGGTATTAGGAACCAGGTTTGATGTGTCTGCATATCCTGATGATAAAATATTTCAAACCGTTTTGGTTAGTGGGAGTGTAAGCGTTGAGACGAGAAAAGAGGGAATGCTCGGCCGAAAGGATAAAAAGGTATTGGAGCCAAACCAAATGTACTCGCTTGATAAACAAAGTGGTGTAAATTACGTACATAGGGTTGATGTGGAAATCTACACTTCGTGGAAAGAAGGAATGTTTAACTGTGACAAGCAGGATTTAAACCGTGTAGTTCGAAAACTGGAAAGATATTATAACAAAAAAATCCATATAAAAGATCCCATGTTGGGCAGTTACAAAATTTCAGGAAAGCTTGATTTAAAGAATGACATTTCCGATGTATTGGATGTAATTCAGGCTTTTGTTCCCATCGACTGGGGAAAACAAAAAAACGGAGATTATTTTATCGTAAAACCAAATTAAAACGCTTGCCTATGTGAACAACTACGTAAACGATCTATGCTATAAACCAAAGAACCGGAGAGTGTTCGCACCACCCGCCGGCTCATGAGAATAATTAATTAGAATCTTTAATTAAACGCTTTAAATTTATGAATAAAATTTTTAAGAATGGCATAGCTGTGCATTCACGGCTTGTCAAAAAAACATTCCTTATTATGAGGCTAACGGTCATCCTGCTTATGTCTGCTATATTTGCATCTGCTGCAAGTAGCTATTCGCAAAACGCAAAATTTTCAATGCAATTAAATAATGTAGCACTAAAACAGGTGTTTCATGAAATTGAAAAGTCAAGCGAATTTATAATTGTTTATTCCGACGATATTGTAAATGCCAATCAAAAAGTGGATGTTGAAGTTGATAATGTTGGCGTTGAAAATGTGCTTGAACAGGCATTGGAAGAAACAAATCTGACCTATAAAATCAGCGACAGGCAAATTGCAATCACTAAAAAGATGGGATCGGTTTTAATAAATATCGATCAGCAAAAGAAAACGATTAACGGATTGGTAAATGATTCGAACGGTGAGCCATTGCCCGGAGTAACCATTGTAGTAAAGGGAACTACTATTGGCACTGTAACCAATTTCGATGGAAATTTTACACTGGAAATTCCTGCCGACGCCGAGATTCTTTCCTTCTCTTTTGTTGGTTTCCAAACCCAGGAGATTTCAATTGGAACACAAACACTTTTTAATATTACCTTGATAGAAGATGTTCTGCAATTGGATGAGGTTATTGCAGTTGGTTACGGCGTTCAGCGAAAAATCGACCAAACCGGAGCAACCAACCGCTTAACCGAGGAGAATATGAATAAAAGTATCGCAACTTCTCCGGTTGAAATGATGCAGGGACGGGTCTCTGGTGTAAACATTACTCAAAACAGTGGTGAGCCCGGTTCCGGAATGACTGTTCGTATTCGTGGAAATAACTCCATTCGTTCAGGTCAGGAGCCACTTTATGTGGTCGACGGTATTCCTTTGGATAATGCAGATATTACTCCAAACGGAGGTACGGCAGCCGGTATTAACGAAGCCGGTAATAAAAACCCAATTGCATTTTTGAATCCGGAAGACATTGAATCGATTGATATTTTGAAAGATGCTTCTTCCACTGCCATTTATGGTGCACGTGGTGCAAATGGTGTTGTACTTATTACTACTAAAAAAGGTAAAAAAGGCGAAGGAACATTGTCGTATGATGGGTATACCGGTATCTCTCAAATCAGGGAGAAAATGGATATTTTAAGTGCCGAACAGTTCCGCTCGTACCGAAAAGCTGATGGCGGTTCATTGCTCGACAAAGGAGCAAGTAATGATTGGCAGGATGAAATCTACCAAAACGGAATTCTTCAAAGCCATAATCTTTCGTTTGGAGGAGGTACCGATAAATTTACCTATCAAACATCGGTGGGCTATCTCGATCAGGAAGGTATTGTTGAAACAACAGGAATTGAAAAATTCAATGGTCGGGTGAAAGTTTCGCAGGAAGCATTCGACGGGAAATTAAATATAGGTGCCAGCTTAATTGCATCGCATGTTACCGATACACGTGCCCCTATTTCTGAAACCGGTGGTTTTGAAGGCGACCTTATTTTAACATCGTTAAAACTGAATCCAACTTACCCGATTTACAATACCGACGGTTCGTATTATCAGCACGACAAAGACCAACGTAACCCGGTTGCGATGTTAGATCTTGTTGACGACGAAACTCAAACCGATCGTATTTTGGCGAATATGTCAGCAGAATTTGAAATCATAAAAGACCTGAAATACAAAATGAATCTTGGGTTCGATCGTACCGTTGCCGAACGCCGCGTAAATCAGGATAAAGAACTGATTTATTTGTCGAATAAAGGGGAGGCTGATATCAACAATATTACTGCCAACAATAAACTGATTGAGAACTATTTTACCTACTTAAAAGATTTTGACGAACACAAGTTTAACTTTCTGGCAGGTCATGCATACCAGTATATTAAGGTAACCACCAGCGAAACGAATGTAAATGGTTTTGAGGTGGATGACATTAAATACACCGATAACCTGCAATACGGTAATTTCTCTTCGGCAACTGTAAATTCATCGGCCTACGAACGCGAATTGCAATCGTTTTTTGGAAGAATAAACTACAACTACAGAGATAAATATTTAGTAACGGTTAATGCCCGTGCCGATGGTTCCTCGAAATTCGGAAAAAACAGCAAATACGGTTTTTTCCCATCAGCTGCTATTGCCTGGCGTGCTTCAGAAGAAGACTTCTTCCAGGGAATGGATAACCTGAGTAATTTGAAAGTTCGTTTGGGCTGGGGTTTAACCGGTAACCAGGAAATCCCTGATAAAATTTCCTTATTGTCGGTAGGTACCGAACCTTCGGCTAATGGTTATTTTAACGGCACACTTTCGCCTGGAATCACTTTCTTGCGCACTCCAAATCCGGATGTACAGTGGGAAACAACCATGCAAACCAACTTTGGTATCGACTTCGGATTTTGGGAAAACCGTTTAACAGGTACTCTGGATTTATTCAATAAAACAACTGAAGACGTATTGTTGGAAGTACCGGCAAAAGCACCAGCGGCAACGCAAACACAATGGCAAAACGTTCCCGATCTGAAAATTGTGAACAACGGTATTGAAATTGGCTTGAATGGCTTGTTGGTCGATAAAAAAGATTTCACCTGGGATATGGGTGTCAACTTTGCATACATCAGTAACGAAGTTAAAGACCTCCCGGTTAAACTTATTGAAACCGGTAATGCCAGCGGACAAGGTTTGTCGGGCACACGTGTTCAGATTATTACCAATGGTCAGCCTATCGGAACTTTCTACGGAATGGTTTACGAAGGGTTGGATTCGGATGGAATGGCTGTGTATAAAAAAGATGCTGAAGGAAACGAAGTAAAAGAATATTTGGGAACTGCACTTCCCGATTTTACTTACAGTTTAAGTACTTCAATAAATTGGAAACGTTTCGATTTCAGAATGTTTTGGTATGGTTCATCGGGCAACAAAGTGTACAACAACACTGCAAATGCCTTGTTTCTGAAAGGGCCTCTCGACAAAGGAAACAACGTAACTGTTGCTGTATTAAATTCTAACGAGAGTCCGGAGAACTCAAATGCATTCTCTTCACGTTTTATCGAAAATGCATCGTTCCTGAGACTTTCGAACATAACAGTGGGCTACACGCTCGATACTAAAAATATTGAATGGCTCGGAAAAGCAAGACTTTACGTAACAGGTAATAATTTACTGGTATTTACCGACTACACTGGTTTCGATCCTGAAGTTAGTGTTGATGCCAGTGAAAATGGTGTTCCTTCAATGGGAATCGATTATACCTCGTATCCAAAACCAAGAACTTTTACTCTTGGCGTAAACATTCAATTTTAATCACCTTAAAAAGAAAGAAAAATGAAACTAAAAAAATATATCATATTCATTCTAGTGCTTACGCTTACAGGAATGTTTTCGTGTACCGATTTAGAAGAAACTGTTTTGGATGAGCAACTGGGAACCGATCTTGTAAACAATCCTGATAACATTGAGGCGCTGATTAATCCTCCTTACGGAAGTTTGCGCAGAACCATTGAATGGTACGATTACTGGGCATTGCAGGAAGTCTCTACCGATGAAGTTATTATTCCGACCCGTGGAACCGACTGGTACGATAACGGCGATTGGCAACAATTACATTTACAAACCTGGACTGCCGACCACGGACGCATGAAAAACGTGTGGGAAGCGTTAAGCCAGGGAATGTCGCGTGCCAATACTGCCATTTATTACATCGGCCAATTCGATCAGGATGCAACAACCGAGCAGTTTATTAACGAAGCCCGTTTTTTACGTGCTTATTTTATGTACCTGATTAACGATTTGTACGGGCAAGTACCTTTCCGCGAAGCCGATGAGTTGGATTTTTCGATATCTCCAACTGTTTTATCAAGGAAAGAAGCTGCCGACTATATTATTGCTGAATTAAAAGCAATTCTTCCGAATTTGAAAACCAAAAGTGCAGTCGGTTCTGAAAGAGTAACGCAGGGAGCTGCCAAAGCTTTACTGGCAAAGGTTTATTTAAATTACGAAGTGTATGCCGGTGAAGCCAAATGGACTGAAGCAATTCAGTATTGCGACGAATTAATTAACTCTGAGAATTATGCGGTTGCCGACGATTACTGGACCATGTTCCAGAAGGATGTAGTGGACCATCCTGAATTTATTTTACGTGTTCCGATGGACGACAAGGTGGATATGGGAAGTGGTAGTGTATGGGTTAACTTTACTTTGCATTATGCCCAGACTTTCGGAAATATTACCAGTTTGTGGAATGGTCCTTCAACAACCAAAACTTTTTTTGAAACCTGGGACCAGGAAAACGATGTGCGTTTTTACGACGATAGAAATATTGACGAACTTGGTTTTAACCAGGGATTTATGGTTGGGCAGCAATATGGAGTTGATGGTACTGCATTGGAGCAAAGAAACGGTGATCCGTTGATTTTTGTGCCAGAAATTAATTTGGGTAGTTCGCCCGAAAATGCGGGTATCAGAGTAAATAAATTTGCTCCGAATGCAAACACCGAAAGGCAGTTTTCGTCGCCTAACGATGTGCCGATTATGCGTATTTCGGATATTTACCTAATGCGTGCTGAAGCAAAACTACGCAATGGTGATGCCAACGGAGCATTGACTGATGTAAACTATATTCGCGAAAGAAGAAGTGCGGCCGGAAAAACGTTACCGGTATTAAGCGCGGTTACTTTAGACAATATTCTGGATGAACGTGGCTTTGAATTGTATTGGGAAGGACTACGTCGTCAGGATTTGGTGCGTTTTGGAAAATTTGGCGATGCCTGGCAGGAAAAACCTGCTACCGATGCTACAAAAGCACTGTTCCCTCTGCCAACTTCGGCAGTTGATGTAAATGAAAACTTAACCCAGAATCCTGGGTATAATTAGTAACATTTAGTTCGAATAACAGGATCCATTGCCGGTTTGCCGGCAATGGATCCTTTTTACTACTCACAAAAGGAGAATTTCTGCAGATGTTCATCTCAGAGTACGGCACTAATTTCTGTAAACTAATTTTTCTTGTCAATACAATCTGTAATCGATTGAGTTATTTTCATTCAAAAAAAATACGTCGATATGAGGAATCTAATTTTAATGATTGTTTGTCTTGTTATGCTTGTGCAGTGTACAAGTGTAAATGAAAAAGACGATCGCGGGTTTTTAGTCCCGTTTGTGAAGAATCCGGATGTGAATCCCTGTCTTGAGCCGTCGAATGAATTAAGTTTTGTTTGTCCTGTTCTGAATAAAAATGTGAGTTGGGAAGAAAAAGATGTTTTTAATCCGGCGTGTGTTGTAAAAGGTGATACCTTGTTTTTGCTTTATCGTGCAGAAGATATTTTGGGAAAATACCAGGGTACGTCGCGAATCGGATTGGCGTACAGTCTCGATGGGTATCATTTTACAAAAGAACCGAAACCAGTCCTGTTTCCGGAGAATGATGATTTTAAAATTTATGAATGGGAAGGAGGGTGCGAAGATCCTCGTTTGGTTGAAGGTGAAGATGGTAGGTATTATTTATATTATACAGCCTACGACGGCGATAAAGCACGACTTTTTGTTGCTTCATCGGTTGACTTAAGGCATTGGACCAAATACGGATCAATATTTAAAGCGGCAGGCGATAAGTATGTAAACATGTGGTCGAAAGCCGGTGCTGTGGTTTGCCAGCAAAAGGAAGGTCAGTTGATGGCCACAAAAATTAAAGGAAAATACTGGATGTTTTGGGGCGAATCAAATATATATATGGCCACTTCAGAGAACCTGGTTGATTGGGAACCTGTGTTAGAGACTGATCAGGAGAAAATGCAACTGGATACCATGCGGGATTATACTACAGCCTTTAAGATTCTCTTTTCAACACGAGAAGGTAAATTCGATAGTGAGCTGGTAGAGCCCGGACCTCCGGCAGTAATAACCGAAAAGGGCATTTTGTTTATTTACAACAGTAAGAATAGTCCTGTTTATGGAGATAAAATCCTTGCTCCGGGCACTTACGCAGCAGGTCAAATTATCCTTGATGAAAATGATCCAACCAGGGTCATTGATCGTATGGAGGATTATTTTATTACACCCGATCAACCTTATGAAATTACAGGGCAGGTGAATAATGTTTGCTTTGTTGAAGGACTGGCGTATTTCAGAAATAAATGGTTGTTGTACTACGGAACTGCCGATTCGAAAATTGCAGTGGCTGAGTCAGCAAAAAGTCTGAAATAACGAATAATATTGGGTTACGACAGAAAAAATATTCGGCACGCACTTTTCTGCTTTAATACAAATGGATAGGTATAATTGAAAAGCACGTGCCACCTTTAAAAGTACTTTTCCCGGTGAGGCCGGGATTGGTTTTACGAATAATCTGAGCCACCGGAATCTTCCGGTGGCTTTTTAACCCGAAATATGCATTCGGAAATTTATTACGCCTTGGAATTGCTTCAAAACAAGTCGTTTCACTAACTTTCTTCCACTCACCAGAACGTTGCTATGCCTTGTTTCAGAAAGTTCTTGTTTTGTTGCATTTTCAATGCTTAATAAATGAATGATGAAAAAGATTCTATCGCTCTATTGTATTACGCTTAGAATGACAACAAGTTAGGGTTGAACGAAAGCCCTTAAAGCCTGTCATCCCGAAGCGTAGCAAGGAATCTGTTCAGAATCTAGTGGACACTACTATTTCCGAGCAACAAATAGATCGTAACGAGCAATATAAAATATAAAACGAGTAACATAAAACAATAAACGAGCAAAGTAAATAGATAAACGAGCAAAGTAAATTGGTAAACGAGTAAATGAAATAGGCAAACGAGCAATGCTCGTCAGCCATAAATTGTTGCTCGTATAGTATATTCTTTAGCTCGATATATAATATTATTTACTCGTAACTAAATAAAAGTAGCTCGTTAGCTACTATTGGTTACTCGCTTGTAAATATGAGCTGCATAAATACAAAATTACACTTATCAGATCTTACAATTTCTTCAAACCCTTTAATTCAGCTTTATCCTCAACCGGAACAATGCGAATGGCATAGCCACCGCCCGAAGCACAAAACTGTCTTAATACCGACTTGCTTGAAACCACATATTTTTTGATTTCGTAAGCTTTCGGATTGGTTTCCCAGTTTGCATCTTTTGCATCGGCATAAACCGTTGCAATGTATTTTTTATCCGGCGAAAGGAAATCAAAGCTGATTTCTGAAGTGCGGGCTTCTTCATCGTTGGTTCTTCCCACAAACCAGGTGTTACTTCCTTTTGCCTTTCGTGCATAGGTGATAAAATCGCCGGGTTCGGCTTCCAGCACCAGTGTTTTATCCCAGTCAATAGCCACGTCTTTTATAAACTGAAATGCATCCATGTGTTGTTGGTACACCTCCGGTAGATCGGCAGCCATTTGCAGCGGACTATACATGGTAACATACAATGCCAGCTGGCGTGCAAGGGTTGTTCTAACGCGGGAGTTATTGTCGGGATTATGCACACTAACATCGGGCTCAAAAATTCCGGGTGTGTAATCCATTGGGCCGCCGGTTAGCCGGGTAAACGGAAGTATTGTTGTGTGGTTAACATTATTGCCGCCAAAGGCTTCGTATTCTGTTCCACGTGCCGATTCGTTTCCAATCAGGTTGGGATAAGTTCTGCAAAGTCCGGTTGGTCGGACCGCTTCGTGGGCATTCACCATTATTTTATAATCGGCAGCTTTTTTAACGGCATACAAATAATGGTTAACCATCCATTGTCCGTAGTGGTATTCGCCCCGGGGAATAATATCGCCAACATACCCGCTTTTAACCGAGTTGTATCCATTGTCTGCCATAAACCGGTAAGCAGTGTCGAGGTGACGCTCGTAATTGCGCACCGAGCCTGAGGTTTCGTGGTGCATCATCAGTTTTACGTTTTTACTTAGGGCATACTCGCGCAGTGCTTTCACATCAAAATCGGGATAAGGAGTAACAAAATCAAAAACATAGTCTTTCGATTTGCCAAACCAGTCTTCCCAACCTTCGTTCCAGCCTTCCACCAAAACCGCATCAAATCCGTTTTCTGCGGCAAAATCAATGTAGTCCTTTACATGTTTGGTATTGGCTGCGTGTGTTCCGTTTGGTGTGGTTTTCGAGTAGTCGGTTTTGCCCAGCTTAACACTTGGAAGATTGGTGTACGACCACGAACTTTTCCCGGTAATCATTTCCCACCAAACACCAATATATTTTACCGGTTTTATCCAGTCTGTAGTTTCGTAAGCGCAAGGCTCGTTTAAATTTAAAGTAATGTTCGACATTAAGATGTCGGCTGCATTGTTGCAGGCAATTACGGTTCGCCAGGGAGTTGTGCAGGGTGTTTGCATGTAGGCCATGTTTCCAACGGCATCGGGGGTAAGCACCGATTCAAATACCATGTTCTTATCGTCCAACTCCAAATGCATACAAGAGTAATCTTTTAGTGCGGCTTCGTGCAAATTAATGTAATACCCATCGTCGGTTTTCATCATTAGTGCCGTTTGAACCGCTGTGGCAGAAATGGGGGTTTGCGAGGAATTCGGAGTAATCGCGTTCTCCATTAAACCGCCTATCTCAGAAAGCTTTGAGGTGGTGTAATCATATTCCTGCGTATCGTAATCGCCCGGAATCCACCAGGCCGTGTGATCGCCTGCCATTGCAAACTCGCTTCGTTCTTTTTTTACCACAAAATAATTCAGGTTGTCTTGCTGCGGAAATTCATAACGAAAACCAAGTCCATCGTCGAATACCCTAAAACGGATGAGGAGGATTCTGTTGGTTGAGGGTTGTTTTAAGGTAACCGCAAGTTCGTTGTAATTGTTCCTGATTGAGCTGCTTTCGCCCCAAACGGGCTGCCAGGTTTCATCAAAAGCGGAGTTTGTGGAGTTTTCAATTGTAAATCCATCCAGCAATGATTCTGTGTCTTTTAGCTCCAGTCCAAGTTGGCTTGGTTTAATAATCGCATGGCCATTTAAACTGAGTTGATACGTTGGAATTCCATCTTGTAATTCAAAAGTAAGTTTCATATTTCCATTTGGAGAAGAAAGGTCTTCTGCCCGGCCGAAAATTGCCATTGCTGCAAAAGCAACGAAAAAAAGTAATCTTTTCATTTCTGTAGTTTTTTAGCCAGAATAAAGTTTAAATAATCTTTAAGTATTGGCATTTGTTAGTATAAATAATTCAGATTAAGCTGTTAAAAATCAATGCAAACGTTTGAAATGGATTGATTTTTTTTTGCTCCTTCTTTCTTATTTATTCAAAAATGAAAGAATACGAATACTACCTCTAAAATCGGGTAATTTGTGTAGGTGCGATGTGGTCTACGTTCTGGACTCCCAAAGCAATTTTGCCTTTATCAATTCGGCTCCGTCGCTTTCGCGAACAACACTGCAAAGATGGTTATTATTATCCAGAAATTGTTTCTTCACACCCAGGCTGTCATCAGGAATACCTTCTTTGGCAAAGTTTATCTCAAATTCAACCAATTCATTTTTCTCATGAAAATCAAAATCGTAGCTGTCGATAATTCGTTCCAGGTACCGGCCGCTGTTAAAATGCTGGTTAATATCGATTTCGTTAAACAGGGCAGGGGTAAAGGTAAGTTCCTCCGATGATTTTGGTGGGCGGACTTTTCCGGCAGTTTGTTCAAAAACACGTTCTCCGTTTAAAGGAATATCCTTTAAGTCTTCCATCCGGATAATACGTTTTGTTTTTGCATCGAGCACCAGCCAGCTGGTAGTTGCCTGAATAATACTTTCTCCTTTGTCATCCAGAAACTCAATGTCGCGCAGGGCAAGCAATCCTTCCACACCAACCGGCCAGGTTTCCATTGTAAATTTTTCTCCCCATTTGGGGCGCCTTTTTATTTTAACCAGGAGCCGCGATAAAACCCAGAATTGCTGTTCTTTTTTGAGGTTATCGAATCCGAATCCCAAAATTTCGGCATGTTCCCAGGCAATATCCTGGATTTGCCAAAACAGAAATGAGGTGGATAATTTGCCAAAACGGTTTACGAAGTACGATTTGGTGGTGAGGTGTTGTTTGTGTTTCATTGTCATAATTAGATCGCTGGAAGCAAGGAGCACGAAGTTGGAAGATGGAAATTACGCTTAAACTCTTCCGGAACAAACGCACCGATGCCGTTTATAAATCTTATTAACCAAAAGTATTGTCTTGCTGCTATGTGCTTCCGACTTCTGACTTCCGGCTTTGTTAAACTTTTCTGCAAATTTATTGTTCAGTTTTGAAAATCAATTACAAATGTTCAATTTTGCGCAATATTTTAAGTTTTATGGGAAAGATTATAATTAAAACACCTGAACAAATTGAAGGAATCAGACAAAGTTCGAAACTGGCTGCAAAAACATTGGATTTTGCCGAGCAGTTTGTTAAAGCAGGTGTAAATACTGAATTTATTGACGATAAAATTGAGGAGTTCATTCTTTCCCATGGGGCAATTCCTGCAACCAAGGGATACAACGGTTACCCCAAATCGAGTTGTATTTCGCTGAACAACGTAATTTGCCACGGAATTCCTTCAAAAAAAACCATTCTGAAAGAAGGCGATATTCTGAACATCGATATTACTACCATTTTAAATGGATATTTTGGCGATACATCGCGAATGTTTACCGTAGGGGAAGTTACCCCGGTTGCCAATGAATTAATTGATACCGCCTGGCACTGCCTCGATTTGGGGATTGAGCAGGTAAAACCCGGCAATCGGTTTGGAAATATTGGTTTTGTAATCAGCCGCTATGCCAAAGCAAAAGGATTTAGTGTGGTGTACGAATTTTGCGGGCATGGTGTGGGTATTGAGTTTCACGAAGAGCCACAGGTTGACCATGCCTCGCGACGTAACACCGGGCCTGAAATGAAACCGGGAATGACGTTTACCATTGAGCCGATGATCAACCAGGGAAAACCAAAGGCTGTTATCGATAAAAACGATGGATGGACAGCGCGCACCATCGATAATCAATTGTCGGCACAGTTTGAACACACGATTTTGGTTACCGAAACCGGCTACGAAGTGCTTACTGATGTGCACGATGAGTATGAGATAACCTGATTCTGTTTCTGTCATTTCGACGAAGCATGAGGAGAAACAGGGCGAGAGAGATCGATATTCTGTTTCCGAAATACACGTAGTCGTTCAAAATAAATCAGAACATTAGTGTTTTTAAAAAATCTCTTTGCGTCTTCGTGCCTTTGTGTTGAGTACGAAAGTTACCACTATAAAAAAACCGCCATCCTTTTCAGAATAAGCGGCTTTTCAAAAAATGAGGTATTCGCGTTTTATATTTTCCATACACTGTTATCTGTCATCCATGTTTCAATTTCTAAACCTTCTTCTGTTTCCAACTCGAATTCTATAGTTTGTACTCCAAAATAATCCATGTTTTTCATCCAGTCTTCCAGTTCTAATGCTTCTTCAGTTTCTACCTCGAAGTAAGCGGCAACTCCATTAAATAAGCTTTCGTTAGTCATCCAGCTTTCGATCTCAAGCCTGTTTTCAATTTCTGTTTCAATGTTTACTGTTTCGAAAAAGTTGTTTTCGTTAGTCATCCAGTTTTCCAATTGTAAAGATTCTTCGGTTTCTTCTGTCAAATACTCGGCAAATGCACTTGCGTCGGTAGTCGAGTTGGCATCGGCTGATGCCGGAGTAGCTTCGCTTGTCATGGCCATGGCTAATTGGCTAAAGCTGCTGTTTTCTAATACGGTTTTCCAAAAATCCTGAGCGTTTACTGTAATACTGATCAATACCAAACTTATAATTACCGCCAGTGATTTTGTGATTGCTTTCTGAACATTGTCTTTTGTTTTCATGACTTTTCCTCCTGCTTCTTGTTTTCTTGTTTTTTTGCTTTGCTTGACTTGTTTTCTTCTGTTGTTTTTGTTTCTGTTTCGCTATTAAGACGCTTAAAAATTTTATTCGTTACACTTTTTTTAGAACTTTTTTAAAGATCGTACTCTTTTTTGCCTTGAAGTATGTAATGCAAATATAAGTACAAAAAATGGTACTATGCAAAACAAAGTAGTATATTTTTTGAAAATAATTTATAGTGTATCTGTTAAGTGTCACGTATAGAGGCAGATGAAATTGTTTTGTCGTAGACGAAAAATTGAACTTAAAATCATAAAAGTCGAATTTATTGAATGTTTTCGATTTTTAGATCATGTAAAATATGCGCTAAATATTTTTATTTGAAATCTCAATTGCAGACTTTAAATACCATTTTTAAAGTTTCTATCTTTGCATTTATCGAAAAAGCATAAGTTATGTCGTTAATAATTGAAGAGAAAGATTTAGAGAAATTTATAATGGTTGGCGACCGGGTTTTGGTAAAACCTAAAAATCCGTCGGGTAAAACAAAGTCAGGACTTTATTTACCACCTTCGGTACAGGAAAACGAAAAAGTGCAAAGCGGCTACATTGTAAAAGTTGGTCCGGGGTATCCGATTCCTGCAGTTAGCGAGGAAGACGAAGCATGGAAAGAAAAAAAGGACGATGTGAAATATGTACCACTGCAGACACACATTGGCGACCTGGCAGTTTATTTAAATAAAAGCGGGCATGAAATAGAATTCAACAACGAAAAGTATATTATTTTACCGCACTCGGCAATTTTAATGATAATCAGAGATGAGAATTTATTTGAATAGGGCACCGTATAATCCAAATAAAAAAGCCATTTCATTTTTATTTTGAAATGGCTGTTTTATTATCGATTATTTCTTTCGTGGTTTTATAGCCTATTTCAAACAACTCTTCGGCATGTTTTCGAAGGAACATTTCGTAGGCGTCAATCCCTTTGGGTTCGATATAATAGGTCGCATGTTTTTTGGCTTCTTCGGCTTTTACGTTTACACTCATATAAACGGTTCGTGTAGCAATCTGAATCAGGTTCTTCATTTTAGCCTTTGGATTTATCGGGCTGATATTTGAAACGATGAGTTGCTCGCAGTCATTCTTAATGGGTTCAATCGGAATATTATCCATTAATCCACCATCAACATACGAATCGCGACCGAGAACAACCGGAGCAAAAAGAACAGGAATGGATGATGAGGCCAAAACGGTATCGCCAAGAGGTCCTGAATTCCGGTATTCCACTGTGCCTTTATTCAGGTTCGAAACGCACACATAGAAAGGAGTTTCGAGATCTTCAATCTTTTTAACCTTGATTTCTTTCTCAATAATTTCTTTTACCCCATCGAGTTTTAAAAGTCCGTCAACCGGCAAATGGATTTTTGTGTACTGAAATATCCATCCTTTTGTGAAGATTTCCAGGATTTCTTCCGGCAGCATTCCGGCAGCAATAAATGCTCCCACAATTGCTCCTGCACTCACTCCTGAAATTACTTCAGGTCTCATACCTTTTTCGTAAAGCGCCGCAATCATCCCCAGGTGGGCAAAACCACGTGTTCCACCACCACTTAAAACCAGTCCTGTTTTGTATTTTTTAGTCATGTGTAAGTTTGTTCTGCAAAGGTAAAAAAAGGAGGAGAAAGATCCGTGAGAATCCAAAAGGTTGAATGAGATTGATTATTTCAAACGCATTCAACCTTTATCGATTTATTTTTCTATCGAAAACCATTTGTTCATCAGGTCTTCGTCGTTGCGTTCGTTTTTATGAAAGAAAGCATTCACGCGGTTGTTGTAGATGTAATCTTGCTGGTATTCGTTGATATTTGAAATAATATCTTTCAGAGCAACCATCATCAGGTCTATTTCTTCATCTTTCATCGTTGGGTGTAACGACCAGCGCACCCACCCCGGTTTCTCTGAAAGGTCGCCCGTGTTAATTTTATCGGTAATTTCCTGCGATTGTTCGTACGATACTTCCAACAGAAAATGTCCGTAAGTTCCGGCACATGCACAACCGCCCCGTGTTTGAATTCCGTATCTGTCGTTTAACAAACGAACCAGAAGATTGTAGTGTATTCCCTCAACATAAAACGAAATAACTCCCAAACGATCGCGAACATTATCGGCAAGAATGTTTACTTTTTTTAGTTCATCGAGGCCGGCAAATGCTTTCTCCAGTAGTTCTTCTTCTCTTTTTCTGATATTTTCAATTCCCATCTGGTTTTTCAGATCGAAACAAAGTGCTGTTCGTATCGATTGCAAAAATCCAGGCGTTCCCCCGTCTTCACGTGCTTCAATATCGTCAACATATTTGTATTTTCCCCAACGGTTGGTCCAGTCAACTGTTCCTCCACCCGGAGCATCAGGTACTTCATTTTTATACATCGATGCATCGAAAACAATAACGCCAGACGAACCGGGGCCTCCCAAAAATTTATGAGGCGAGAACATTATTGCGTCCAATTTCTGCATTGGATCTTCAGGGTGCATATTCATTTCGTCGTAAGGTGCCGAGGCCGCAAAATCGATAAAACAAACACCTCCGTGCTCGTGCATTATTTTGGCCAGATCGAAATAGGGAGTGCGAACCCCTGTAACATTCGAGCAAGCAGTAAACGATCCAATTTTAAAAGGGCGTTCTTTGTATTCTTCCAGTGCTTTTCGCAGGTTTTCAGGATCAACCAAAAGTCCTTCGCCGGGTTCAATAACCACAACATCGGCATTGGTTTCGTACCACGAAGTTTGGTTCGAGTGGTGTTCCATATGTGTTACAAAAACCACTGGCCGCTCGCGCTCGGCAATACAACTTTTACCGGCAATTTT
The DNA here is from genome assembly GCA_026671195.1 of Draconibacterium aestuarii. Taxonomy (GTDB): domain Bacteria; phylum Bacteroidota; class Bacteroidia; order Bacteroidales; family Prolixibacteraceae; genus Draconibacterium; species Draconibacterium aestuarii. The sequence continues at coordinate 724,816 of JAPOHD010000027.1, forward strand.
ACCACAATATTTTAACCCAAGTATGCGCTGAAATTTATTGATAACGGCAGTCATCCCAAAGCCGGCGGTAATTATTATGTCGTTTGGTCCGGCATTTACATGTTGTTTGATCAACTGATGCGATTTGTGGTAAGCATGAGTCATCCGGATACCGGTTTCGCTGGTTTCGGTGTGTGTATTCCCAACGTAAGGGCCAATCTCGTCGGTAATTTTACATTCAATTGGGCGGTATAAGCGTCCACTGGCAATCCAGTCGCCATAAATAATTTTTTTTGTTCCGTAAGGCGATTCAAATTCCTGGTCAATACCAACAATGTTTTCTCTGAACTTCTCAAAATGCTTTCCCAAACTACTCATAAATCACTTTTTCTGAATGCCACAAATTAAACTACTTTGAGCGAATAAATTGAGGGTAAAAATCATAAAAAGAACGAAAGATATGTGATGAAGGTAACAAAAGTATCCCTAACCCTCCTGTCAATTTCAATTGAATGACAGGTTTCTTCAGCAGGCTCAGTTGTCAATTTAGAACCAAACTTTGCCCAATTTACAGGCTGAATGATTGTAATTCTGTCAAATCGTCACAAAAAAGAAATGGCACAAGGTTTGATTTTAGCCCGACGTAAAAATTAAAGTAAAACTAAAAATATATAAAAATGCAAACAGGAAAAATTGGTGTTACCAGTGAGAATCTTTTTCCGATAATTAAAAAGTTTCTCTATTCTGACCACGACATTTTTTTAAGAGAGATTGTATCGAACGCAGTTGATGCAACACAAAAACTGAAAACGCTGGCTTCGAAAGGTGAATACAAAGGCGATGTGAGCAATGCAAAAGTTGTTGTAAAATTAGATACCGATGCAAAAACCATCACCGTTTCGGATAACGGAATTGGGATGACAGCGGAGGAAGTTGAAAAATACATCAACCAGATTGCATTCTCAGGGGCCAACGAGTTTTTGGATAAATATAAAGATGATGCGAACGCTATTATCGGTCATTTCGGACTTGGTTTTTACAGTTCGTTTATGGTGTCGGAGAAAGTGGATGTGATTACTAAATCACACAAAGAAGGTTCGCAGGCTGTAAAATGGAGCTGTAACGGCAGTCCTGAATTCACGCTCGACGAAGTTGAAAAAGAGGATGTGGGTACCGACATTGTAATGCACATCAGCGAGGAAGAAAAAGGATTTTTGGAGGACTCAAAAATCAGCGGGATTCTTGATAAGTACTGTAAATTTCTTTCTGTTCCGGTAATTTATGGAAAAGAGAAGGAATGGAAGGATGGAGCTCAGGTTGATACAGATAAAGATCATCAGGTAAATGATGTGGCACCGGCCTGGACAAAAATGCCAGCTGATTTAAAAGATGAGGACTACAAAAATTTCTACAGGAAATTATATCCAATGGGAGAGGAGCCGCTATTCAATATTCATTTGAATGTGGATTATCCGTTTAATCTGACGGGGATTTTGTATTTCCCAAAAATCAAAAACAATTTCGAGGTTCAGAAAAACAAAATTCAGTTGTACTGCAACCAGGTTTTTGTAACCGATTCAGTTGAAGGAATTGTTCCTGAATTTTTGACATTGTTGCACGGTGTTATCGATTCTCCGGATATTCCGCTGAACGTTTCCCGTTCGTATTTGCAGAGCGATTCGAATGTGAAAAAAATAAGCAGCCACATCAATAAAAAAGTAGCCGACCGTTTACACCAGATCTTTAAAGACAATCGCGAGGATTTCGAAAGTAAATGGGACGATCTGAAGATCTTTATTGAGTACGGTATGTTGACTGAGGAGAAGTTTTACGACCGTGCCATGAAATTTTTCATGCTGAAAAATACCGAAGGGAAATACTTTACCTGGGAAGAGTATGAAAAACTGGTAAAGGATAATCAGACTGACAAAGACAAGAATACCATTTATTTGTACTCAACCAATGTTGAAGAACAATTTACATTTGTTGAAGCGGCTAAAAACAAAGGATACGATGTTTTGGTGCTGGATGATGTTTTGGCGCCTCACCTGATTAATAAACTGGAGCAAAAATACACCGATAAACGTTTTGTGCGAGTGGATTCTGACGTGGTTGAAAACCTTATTAAGAAGGATGACACCACAAAAGAAGAGTTGACATGGGAACAAAAGCAAGAATTATCGCCTGTGTTTCAGGCAGTTTGTCCCGAGGATAAAGATTACTCGTTTATTGTTGATTTCCAGGATTTGGGAGAAACCGGTTCGCCAATGGTAATCACACGCAACGAGTTTATGCGCCGAATGAAAGATATGAGCGCTGCCCAGGGCGGAATGAGTATGTACGGAGATATGCCTGAGAGTTTAAGTTTAGTGGTAAATACGACTCACCCGTTGGTGAAAAAAGTGCTGGATGCCAAAGACAAAAAACTGGGTAAAAAGCTGGAAGAACTGACTGCAGAATTAACAGGTAAAAAAGACGAAATTGCTGTGCTTGAAAAAGCAAAAGAAGGCAAGAAAGACGAGGAAGTTCCAGTTGCCGACAAAGAAAAACTGGACAGCTTAAATGCCGAGCTTGTTAAACTGGAAGAAACAAAACGTGAACAGCTTTCTGATTTTGGTAAGAAAAACAAAGTAGCCAAACAAATGGTTGATTTGGCTTTGCTTGCCAATGGATTGTTAAAAGGCGCAGATCTGGACAAGTTTGTAAAACGAAGTGTAGAACTTATAAAATAAGGAGTGAGAGTCGTGCAAACGACAAGGGTCAAGGGAGAGCTATAAATAACGCCGGTTCGTCAGTTGACGGATCGGCGTTTATTTTTTATCGGCTCTTTTTTTATACAAAAAGCTTATTTCCTGTCAGCAAAATCCTGCAAATACGAAAAGCGTTCTGTCAGTTTGCCATCTTTTGTAATGGATGCACGTTCTATAATTCCATCCGGATCTTCTCCAAAAAGACTTGGGAAAACCTTTTCAATCAGGTTTTGTCCAAAATCGAGCGAGGCATCTTTAGGAAGTTCGCAAGGCAGATTATCAACAGCCTGTACCGAAACATGATTCGGATTCGAAAAAGCCTCTTCGATTTCACCAGTTGCAATATTGTAATCGTAAAACGGATCGTCAATGGTCGATGCTTTTTTCGTAGATGGAATAGAGCCTTCAATATCGCAGGTAATATCTGAAATTACACTAATTCTAAAATCATCAGCTTTCATTTCATCTGCGGTAAATAATACCGGCGCTTTTGGATCCCAGTAGGCCGAGGCAATCAGCAAATCTGTTGCTGTTGTAAAAGGCTGAAATGCATTTTCATACTCCGTTGGATGATTGAAAAAGTGCAACAAATCGAAGGTTTCGCTGTCGCCGGTTTTTCGTACATAATTGTTTGGTAAAAGCTGCACATAAACGGCCTGTTCCGGTTCCTGATTCTTTAAAAAAGCTTCAGGCGAAACACGCATAATGTTCATATGGCTCAGTATTTCAATAACACCATGTGCTACCCTGCCATCGCCTGTAAGTGCAATTTTTATCGGAGGTAAAGTTACTTCGTCCAAATGTTGAAGCATTTCTTCCAGGTCATTGCATTCGTGAGCCGGTTTCAGATCGAATAACTCGTTTTTTAATCCAAAAGCCCTAAAACCGTTATAGGCACCAACTAAACCGGCAAAGCGTCCAAATCCAATTATTCTAAATCCTTTGTTATCAGTTAAAACTTCATAGTCAACCAATTGAATTTTCTTTTCTAAAACAGCTTGTAGAAGTTTTCGGTTGTACTCCTGTTTTTTTATGGTGTGTGAAAAAAAGAGATATTTTTTCCCGGGAATAAAATCTTCGATACGTACTTCTTTTACACCTAAAAGAATATCGCATTCGCTTAAATCTTCCTGTAAAATAATTCCCAAATCCGCATACTCTTTATCCTTAAAACTGCGTATTGCGCTGGGTTGTACCAATACTGTTACATTAGGGAATTTGTGCTGAACCTCAATGCATTGCCGGGGATTTAACGGTACACGTTTATCTGGAGGTGTTTTTCCTTCTCTTAAAATTCCTATCTTCATAATTAGTGAAAAATTTATCGAAATTACGAAAATTTAGTCATTCCTATTCGATTAAAAATTAATTCTTAAAAATGAGATTTGTAATAATCGAGTTGAAGTAGTTCTTTAATTACATAATGGTGTGTGTGATAGGATGTATTAATGTGGATTTTTGCATTGGGTTTGAATCGTATTAAGGGTCTAATTTGGAATAATTCCATTCCTACAAGTTCTAAAAAGTAAGATGATTTGAGGAAAGGAGATTTGACAGTGGGAAATAACTATTTTTATAGAAATGCGAAAAACAGACAATTTCCTTCCGGTTTAAAATGCGACATTCCCAATGTTATACAGTGCTAATTGCAAATTAAATTCATTCTTTTACAAAAAATTTCAATATTTGTTTGCACTAAAATCCAAATGAGATGAGAAGGAGATTATTCAAATTGGCGGTAGGATGTTTTGTTTTGTTGGGAATGTTCTCGTGTAAACCACGTGGACCGCAGCAAACAGTGGAAAATGAGTTCTCAGGATCGGAAAGTTGTCGCGAATGCCACGAAAAATTTTATCAGCTATGGGAGACATCGTACCATGGACAGGCCATGATGCCTGTAAATGCCGATTTTGTAGCAAAACATAATTTACCCGGCAGCAAACCAATTGACGTTGAAGGAAAAATGTATGAGATGGTTTCTTCTGATTCGACCATGACACTGTTGGAAAAAGAGGATGACAAACTAGTAAATTCCTATCAAATGATTTGGGCGATGGGAGGCCATAATGTATATACTTTTTTAACTCCCCTGGAGAAAGGAAAATTACAGACGGCTCCGCTGGCTTTCGATGCCAATCGTAACGAATGGTTTAATTATCCGGAAGCAGGAGTGCGTATGTTTGATGCGGGCGTTGACCCCGACGAAGCATTGCCGTGGAAAGATGCTATGTTTACTTTTAATACGGGGTGTTACAGCTGTCATATCAGTCAGTTGAGTACTAATTTTGATTTAACTTCTGAAACCTATCATACAACCTGGCGCGAGGCAGGTATTAATTGCGAAACTTGTCATGGACCGGCAGGCGAGCACATTCGTATTTTTAAAAATTTAAAAGAAGGAGAAGAAGCGAAGGAGTTAGGCTTGATAAGCACGAAAGTATTTACGCAAGAACAGCACAATGCATCGTGTTCACCGTGCCATGCCAAAATGAGTCCGATTACGCCAAGTTACATGCCCGGCGATAAATTCTTTGATAACTATAATATTACTACACTCGAAGACCGCGATTTTTATCCTGACGGGCGCGATTTAGGCGAAAATTATACACTGACCGGCTGGATGATGAATAAATGTGTTCAGAAAAGTGAATTGCATTGTGTTACTTGTCATACTTCAAGTGGTCGCGACCGAAATAAAGAGAATCCTAACCAGGCCTGTTTAACCTGTCATAACAACCGCAATGAAGATTTGGAGGCACACACCGGGCATCCGGCCAAAGCAGGTTTAACCTGTGTAAGTTGCCATATGCCAAAGCGCGAATTTGTAGGCCATTTTCTTCGAAGCGATCACTCGTTCCGTCCGCCAATGCCTGAAGCTACAATTAAGTTTGGATCTCCCAACGCCTGTAACCAGTGTCATACCGATAAAACGCCTGAATGGGCAAATGAAATTGTGAAAAAGCGCCCCAACGGAAATTACCAGGAGGAGACCTTAAAGTGGGCACAACTTATAAAAGAGGCTCGCGATAACGACTGGTCCAATATCGACAAAATATACAGTTATATAAAAAGCGGGAAACCCGACGAAGTGGTTACCACATCGTTTATTCGTTTGCTTGGAAACTGTAATCTGGAATCAAAATATCCGGTATTATTAGAAGCAATAAATTCAGAATCAGAATTGGTTCGATCGGCTGCAGCAATCGGTTTGAGTGGAAATGCTTCGGAAGAGGTAAAGAACGCGCTCTTAAAGGCCTGCCAGGATGAAATCAGGTTGGTTCGTATTCAGGCTGTAAATACGATACTTACCCTTGATCCTGCAAGATTTAACGGCGAGCAACAAACAATAATTGCCAATGCCGAAAAAGAATATGTTGCATCGATGACTTCGCGCCTCGATAACTGGAGTAATCACTATAATCTAGGCATTTATCATCAGAATAAAGGAGAGGCACAGGCTGCTTTAAGTTCGTACGAAACAGCAGCTCGTTTGTATCCGGAATCGATTATGCCTCTGATAAACAGCAGCGTATTGTATTCCTATGTTGGTAATCATGCAAAAGCAGAGGAGAATTTGAAAAAAGTGCTTGAATTCGATCCAAAGAACGAAGCGGCCAATTTAAATCTTGGATTGCTGCTGGCAGAACAGGGACGATTGGACGAAGCAGAGGTGGCTTTACAAGCTGCGTTGGAACGAAACCCGGAAAACAATCCGGTGGCAGCAAAAAACCTGAGTGTGATTGTGGCGCAACGTGGTGATTTGGCCGGAGCGGTAAAATATGCAGCAATTGGAGCCAAAGCACGACCGAAAGATCCAAATTATGCTTATACCCTGGCATATTATCAGATGCAAAACGGGCAAAAGGCTGAGTCGGTAAAAACCTTAAATGAGTTGATTAAAACGCATCCTCAGTTTTTAAGTGCCACAAGTTTTCTGGCCGACATTTATTTGCAGGATGGTAATAAGAACAAGGCTATTCTGCTCTATAAGAATGCGCTGAAAACAGAAGGAATTTCGGCACAGGATAAGGCCGCTATTCAACAAACCATTACAACTCTGCAGCAGGGAATGTAGAACACTTCGTGTTAGGCAGCAGTTTCATTTGAAAGGGGCAATAAATACAAAAAGGCCTGCTCTTTTTTGAAGTAAGAGCAGGCAGTTGCGGGGAATTTACACTATAAGGTGTTTGCTGTCTGTTTTTGATTTAAAAGTTGGAGTATGTACTGTGGTCATTTTTAAGCGGTAAACTTTACTGCTCTAAAAATATCCTGAAATGCTTCCTCAAGTACATCAGGATACAAATAGTAATATTTCACGCGGCACCATTTGTAAAATTCAAATCGCTCGTGGTCATCCATCAATTTGATACTTTCCTCTAATTCATTTCTGAACTGGTTTTTCTGAGAACTTGCCTCAGTTAAACATTTTTGTGCGTAGATTAGTAACATAGTTGCTTTTCGTTTTGTTGGTTATAAAGTATTGATGCCAGTTGATTTGTTAATATTTGGGAACTTACTCCTCAATTTCTACGTTCGCGATCTGCCAGGGAACAATAAAATCTGAATGAGTATGGTGTGCGGTACCATACGCTTTGTCGAAAAATCTTTGTCTGTTCTGACGACAATCAAACTCGTATGGACTTTGATTCGTCAATAATCGTTTTTTGTTAGTTATCCGATGCATCGTTTATTAATTAGTTGGATAGCAAAAATAAGTTTCATACGCGTAATGCTCTACATTAAAACCATTCCATTTATTTGTTCATTTTGTCCATTTTTAGTAACTTATAAACTAGTAGTGGCAAAACGATTGCAATCAATAAATATTAAATACTTCAAAATAGGCTGGTCATGGTTGCTGATGTATATAAATTATTGCGAAATCATGTTTTAACCAAAATTGACAAGGAAATTCTTTATGGTAAAGACTGTGTGGATTTATCGAAAATGATCTATGAAAAAACAAACCGTCAGGTGAGTAGCACTACCATAAAACGTTTTTTTGGCCTGATAAAAAGCAAATTTAAACCGTCGAAATATACCCTTGATTCCCTGTCTGAATTTGTTGGGTTTAAAGACTGGAGTGATTTTTTTAATTCGTACGATGATGCACGATACTCACCTTCAAAATACGATTCATGGGTATTGCTAAAAATGCGTTTTATGCAAATAACCGAGCACTGCCTTGAATCGCTGAAACAAAAAACCAATTATAAACCCGAAAAATTTGTTTACAGGTCGTTTATCGACAAGCGTTTTAACAACCTTCGGAAATCGGATGCCCGGGCTACCATGTTTGTGGCTCCCGATGGATACGGGAAATCGACAGCTATGATACATCTGGCCGAAAAAATAATGGCAGATACCAGGGGAGAATTTAAAAACGATATTGTTTGTTTAATTGACGGGGGCATATTCTTTAACCTCTATTCGCTGAACCACAATATTGAACTGATCAACCAACTTATCGATTTCAAAATACAGTCGAGCATCAGTGTTTATTTTCAGCAAAATCCCGAAAAAAGAAAAGGTAATTTGTGGGTGCTCATCGACAGTATTGACGAAATATTCTTCGATGCTGAGCGGTACCGGCATTTGGTTGAAAACCTGATGCGCATATTAATGGCGCATAACAACAATTGGTTTAAAGTTATTTTAACCTGCCGGGCCGAGAATCTTGACGCATTTACACAGGCACTGAATAAAAATCCGATATTAAAAACATTTTGGTACGATGTGAAGTTTTTTGAGGAGAAAAAGGTAGATGCCATTAATATCCCCTTATTCAGTAACAAAGAAATAAAAGCCGTGTTACAGTTAAATAAGGTTGAGGAGAATTACAAAGAGATCTTTACCAGGTATAAGGATGTGCTGGAGATTGTGTCTCACCCCTATTCATTGTCGCTGTTTATAGGTGCATTTAAACAAAACGAAAATATTTCGGAAATCATTTTACTGAATCGTTACACCAATACAAAAGTACTTTCGCCACCCTATCTTGAGGAAAAACAATTGCTGATTCGCCGTTTTATGAAACTTTGCAATTTTGGGAAAGATTCCACTTCAGTAAGAAAGGATTTGTTGTTGAATCCCAAAAACATTACCCCTGCCTATCAGGAATTGCTTTCAAACGGAACAATATTCGAATACGTTCTTCCCGAAGACGGAATTATCAGCACTGTATATGTTAGCTTTTCTCAGGAAATTATTTTTGAATATTTTGTATTGAGTGTCTGGAGTAAGGATAAACCCTTTACATCTGAATTGTTTTTTAGTATCATGGAGTTTTATAAACACTCGAAATATATACAGTGTAACCTGCTCAAATTATTTATCAAGAAATTAGTTCATCACCAAAATTTTGAAGTGATCAGACAAATTCACAATACCTTCAAACAATCAACATTGTTCGAAAATGAATATTCCAATATCTCCGGTTGTATGCCTGGCGTTGTGTCGGCCATTAAAGAAGCAGTTGAAAATCATAAATTTGCCTTTTAATCGGGATTCTGTATTAGAACTTTGGAATGAGCGCTTTTAACCCGGATTCCTAATACGTCAAAAAAGTAAAACCAAATAGCTAACTTGCTGTATGCAGCAGTCAAGCCAACCCAATCCATAATTAGATCCAATATATCAATCAGTGATTTATCAGGCTTTGTAGGGTCAAGTTAAATGGAATTATGCATTAAGTAGTATCAATGTGCAATAGACTTTTTAATGCATATTGTGGGTTAAAATTTATCTTCAGATGGCCGTGTACCTGAGTTGGTTTTTGGCCAATTGGGATTACGATTGACTTATTTGGGCTAGTGAGCTGTTCCGCTACAGGCTATATTTACAGCAATAAAACGTACTAAAAACTGAAAACAAATAATAATTCGGAGTAAAACAAAGGGGAAAATTTTAATGAGATTAGTTATATTCATATTCTTGACAATGATCTTGAGCCAGATCGCACGGGCGCAGGAAGTTGATTATGATGCAGAACATCAGGAATCTACCTTGCCCAACTTTTCGCGGGTACACTCCAACTTCGAGTTTTACAGTTTTAATGGTGGCGAACGAGCCGTGCACTGGGTTACCAATGGTAAATTGGAATTAGGCGACAGGGATTATCTGAATCTTGAAATGATATGGGGGTATTATAATAAAGAGGGGAAACACGCCTGGACTCCCGGTGATTTTAGTCTTGCCTATTCGCGCAATTACTACTCCTCTAAATTTGGTGATTCGGGCTGGCAGGGCTGGTCGCCCACTGTAAAATTAATTCTTCCAACAGGAAATCCCGAGTATGCGGCCATTTTTGGTCACTGGATTTTGGAACCTTCTTTTCAGTACACGTGGTTATTAAACGATGACCGTTTTTTCATCCGGAACAGATGGCGTGTAAACTTCCCCCTGGCCAATACAAACGACTGGCCCGAACCGCCAATCTTTTTACGTTTTGAGCCGCAGATCGGATTTGAGAACAGCAAATTTTGGGCCTCAGCCACCATGGACAACCGTATGGTGTTTAATATGGATGCCTATGTAATTTTTGGCCGATTGGATGCCGGTTACAAGATCAGTAAGAAAAGCGGAATAAACGTTTTTTATACTGAACGTTTGCGCGAAAAAGTATTATTTAAGAAATATGCCGGCGTGAGTTTTTATTACAACTTTTAAATTGTAGTCGGATAAATAAAAGCGACAGCTAATGCATATTCAGGGTTTGACAACAGAATACAGCTTCTATCGGGATATCGGTTGACACAATTGGGATGATATATTCAGCGTAGCTGCACTACATTTTAATTTATACGCTTTGGGAGGTACTTGCCAATCACATAAAAAGCTGGTTATCCGAAATCTGCTGTTTGATCTCTCAAATGGAGATAACTGGTTGTGAGTATTGCCTGGGATTCACATAGATTGACCAAATTGGATTTGTTACTGACCTGAAATGGGGCATACATGATGCCTTGTTGGTTGATATTTGCGCTTGTATAAAGTAATGTACCAAAGGGAAAGTGTTCAGAAACAGAATTTTAAAAAACAAATAAAGAATAGCATGAAACAAGTTAAAGTAATTTTAGTAGCTGCTCTGGCTGTATTTGGCCTCAATTCGGTGAGCGCGCAAGACGAGAGTTCGGGAACTGCGCTCAGCGAGCAGGAAGAGATTGCACAAAAACTGCAAAATCCGCTGGCAAGCATTATTGCCTTGCCCATACAGCATAACATTGGTACCGGAGTTCCGGGCTACGAAGGATCGACGTACACCATGTTGTTGCAACCCATTATTGCAACCGATTTTAACAAGTTTAGCATTGTACACCGCGGTGTATTTGGTGCTTCTTACCTGCCTGCGTCAGAAGCAGGCGACGGAAGTGTTTTTGGAATGACCGATTTGAACTATTCGTTCTTTTTAGCGCCCAAAACAGGAAAAAAACTTGCCTGGGGAGTGGGGCCGTCTGTTGATTTGCCAACAGCAACCGACCAACGGTTAGGTAGTGGAAAATGGAGTGCCGGTGCCGGTTTTGTAATGGTGTATCAGCAAAACAAATGGACTTTCGATATGGTATTTCGTCAAACCATGTCGTTTGCCGGAGACAGTGAACGCGCCGATGTGAGCCGTTTTGTGGGGCAAACCCTTGTGGCTTATGGCCTGGGTAACGGATGGATTGTAAATACCTTTCCAACCATTACAGCCAACTGGAATGCCGAAAGTGGCCAGAAATGGACCATTCCTGTTGGGGGTGGCATAAGTAAACTGGTTTTCCTGGGTAAGATGCCTGTCTCTTTTGGCGCACAGTATTACAACAATGTGGTTCGTCCGGATTATGCGGGTAAAAGCGAATTCCGGTTTTCTACCACATTTGTGTTTGCAAAATAGGCAAAACAAAAACCTCTCTGTACCGATCGCCCTGTGCGGACAGAGAGGTTTTTTATGTGATTTATTGTGAAATGTAATTACGAAGGGCTAATAATTCCCAGCATTTCAAGGTATTGAGGCTGGTCGGCAAGAGCCAGCCGGGCAATTTCAATATAGTCGGAATACCATTCCTGCAACGCATCAACGGCTTCGTCGCGGGCTATGGTAGCGTCTTGTGCTTCACCCATTTCCTTTTTACGCATGGCCAGCTTTTCTTCGGCTATGATTACCAGTCCCAATCCGGTTTCAAGTTTTTCCTGTGTTTGTCCGTATCCGGCCATTTTTTCGAGCGCTTCTTCATCGGCCAACAGGTTCGCATAAAATACTTTGGTTTGCCCCAGCCAGTCCGAATGGCTGTCTTTTCGGCTCCCGTTCAGTTCCAGCTGAATATAGCGGTTGGTATCTTTGCGGAAAGCCACACGGGCAATCTTTAAAAAAGGGATATACACGCGGTTGGCCTCTTCAATACTTTGGTTGAGGGCTTCTGTGGCCGCTTGTTGTTCCCCGTCTTCTTTTTTCTGCCGGTTGGTAAGCAACCCGGCTGTGGTGCGTAGGTCTTGTCCCTCTGCCAGACGTTCGGGTGTATAACCGAACTCTTGCAGTAAGGAAGCTATGGCCGCCTGGTTTATACCATTGTTTATGGCCACGCCTGATTTTGTTAGTAATTCATCGATTTTTTTACTCATCGTTAATCGTGTTAAGTTAAAGGGCGAATTGTTTTTTTTGAAAGTTATTTTTTACTTGTAATTATCTGCTATTGTGTTCTTGGGCTTTGCCTGCGCTGGTTAAGCGGCCTCTGTCGCTTCATTTCTTCTGCCCGAATTTTGTTCCCCCCCGCCATTGTTTCACGCACCTTCCGGTGCAAAAGCCTGCCGGTCGTTTACTTTTCGTTGCCTGTTACTGATTTTTTATCCCCGGTTATTAAATCTTCATTCGCGGTCATATACTTTTAACTCTCCTCCACAAAACTTTGATTACCGGTTGCTTACTTTTGATTGCCGGTCAACTATTTCTGATTCACCGTCACAAATTTTTGATTGCCGGTCGCATACTTTTGATTCTCCGATGCCGGTGAATAAAAAGGGAGGGGTGGTTGGTTATTATTTTATGCCGGTATGCCAAAAATTTGAGGAGGTGAGCCAAAAAGTAGTGGGTTGTTGTTACATGCCGGTGGGCGTTGGTTAAAAAACGGGAGGTGTCTGTGAATTCTCATAATTAATGTGTTTAAAATTAAGGAAAGGCAAACAAATGTTTATAAAAACGTATTGAATATAATACGGTTAGAGATAAAAAACAAATAATATGTTTAAAAAGTTATTCTCCTGTAGCAAGTCTTCCTGCTTGTGCGCGAAACAATAGTTGGTAGTCTTAGTCTGTTTAATCCCTGGATTATTGTATAATCATCCGATTGAATTGAACACAAATTTTTAAATAGACCAGGAGTTGAACTACATACACGAATTTTTAGCGCAGATTAAATTTCTCCTCTAACAATAAAAAAGTCCATATAACTTTCCCCTTTTTAAAGGGGAAATGGCTGTAGCGAACGAATGTGTGGCGGCTGTTGATAAAGGGCCGCAAAAGAGGTGGAATTCTCCTGGCACATGGTCTTTCGCTGCAGTATAACCCTGCTAATTTTATTTGGCATGTTAATGTAGGCATCGGAAAATGTGAATAACGTTAGGTTCCTTACTTGCAGCTAATTCTTACTCGGTAATATTTAGGAATTCTTCGTCAGTCCACAAACCTTTGAAATCCTCATCTTTCCGTGCATGCTGTTTTAATCGAGGCATCTTTTCAACTGCTGTTTTCAAATCGGTAAGGGCGTTGGTTTTGTCTCCCATTAAACAGTAAATACAGGCCCGATTGTAAATATTTGACGGGAAATCAGGAGCCAGGTCTATCCCCTTGTTAATCGCAATTATTGCTTCATCGAAATGTTTTAATTTAGCCAGTACGGCTGCTTTCATTCCCCAAAGGTCAAAACGGCTTGCATCGAGTGTTGTAGCTTTATCAAACGCTTTAAATGCTCCCTCATATTTTTGCATCGCACTTAAAGCCTGACCTTTCAAAATATAGTTCAGAGATGAGTCAGGTTGTAGTTCAATTAGTTGATTAATACATTCGATCCCTTCTTCATTTTTACCATGTTCGATTAAAATAAAGCTTTTAAAGAATATTATCCCTGTATTTTTCGGATAAAAAACGAGCAATGAGTCCAGTTGTTTTATTGCATACAATTCCCCCTCAGGCGTTCTTTTCATATTAGCCATCAACCAGAACTGTACTGCTTGTCTATTGTCTGGCTGGCTTTCCATAATTTTTGTCAAAATGGCGGAGGCTTCTTCTTTTTGTCCCTTCATTATCAGATCACGGGCTTTACCAACTTCGCCAGTTAAAGTTTCTTGTCCGAGTGTCGTCAGGCTGAATGTCACTGCCAGGATAAGACTGATTAGAACGAATGATAATTTCATTTTAGCATAATTAGGTTAATGGAAAAAAAACTAAAATAGGGCATACAGTGATTTTATTATAGGTGCTGTAAATCAATTGCAAAACAATTTTGGATAAAGATGTTACGATTGACTTTTTTTCTGAAAGTATTTCAATATGCATCTTGTTTTCAATAATAATTTTTAATGGATATCCTTTGGCTATGAAATGAGATTTCATCTTATGTAATTTTTAGATGCCTGTCGTATTACACACAAATGAATATACACGCCTTATAATAAAAGGTTACAAAAGTACTTCCCTGGCGCAAGTCTTCCTGCTTGTGCGCTAAACAATAGTTGGCACACTCGATCTGTTTTATTCCCTGTATTATTGTATAATCCCCCGATGTAAGCGAACTAGGGGATGAAGCTCAGAGGAAGTCTGATTTTTCCAATACCCAATACTCAATACAGAATATACAACCAATTTACATTGAGTATTGTATATTTTACATTGGGTATTTTAGTGGTGTCCATTAAATTCTGAACAGATTCCTCTCCGTCAGTCGACGGATCGGAATGACAACGGTTTAAGGACGTTGAATTGCGGTGGGGATATTTTGGCGGCTTTGCCGCCAAAATATCCCCACCGCATTAGCTTAATAACCTAAGCTGTTGTCATTCTGAGCGTAATGCAATGGAGCGAAAGAATCTCTTTCAAAATCCAGATTTTAGTGGACAGTAGTGTGGTTATTTGTTTCGTGGATGTATATTGCACCCTGCTGCCGCGTGGTTTCACAGGCTTACAACGGAATCACCTCTTTCGGATTAATGCCTTTTACTTTTTTAAACATCAGCGAAAATTTAGATACATTCTGATAGCCCAAATCATAGCCAACCTCGGTAACCGAATACTTTCCCGATCGTAATCGCCGTAATGCCTCATCCATTTTGGCATGGGTGTGGAACTTTGAAACCGAAGAATCAAATACGGTGTTAAAATCGCGTTTTAGTTTAGATGTACTAATCCCATATTCCACGGCAATTTCATCCATGCTGATTTTTTCCTCTACTTTCGACAGTAAATAGTTTTTAATCTTCATTATGCGTTTGTAGTCATCAATATGCAAACCGTGTAAATCTTCTTTCTGCAACTGCTTATTCAACGAACTTAGCAGAAGTGTAAAAAGCTCCAGCCCCTTGCTCATAATTAATGCTCTACTGCCAAAATCAGCTTTTTCTAAAAAAAAAATATCCTCAGCCATACGTTCCAGCTCCGAACTAACATGAGTATGATACCAGATGGGTTTATTATCGGGGAAAAGAGATTGAAGCAGGTTGTCGGCTTCAGGTATTATCTGACAAACAGCTTCTTTCGAGAATTTAACCGAGACAGATCGTATTTCGATACGAGCCGGGTGAACCGTGTTTAATGGGAACAGGCCATTATGGAAAAACAAACCCATGGAACTTCCGGCTTCAGCCTGCAGTTGTTCGTTGGGGTTTTGCCGGGTGATTTGTCCTTCGTTAATCAGGGTTAAATGATAAAAATCTGAACGATCATCGGGTAAGCGGGTAGCATATATTTTCTTTTGTAAGAATTGCTGAAATAAAATGATTTCAAATTCAGGCAGTAGTTTTACAATAGATACATTCATTCGGTTACCACCCGTATGTACTTCATAACTACTATTGGTTCGGGTGCCCCCAAATAGTTTTTCCAACGCATCCAGGTAATTTTCTACACCGCCCTCTTTAATATGAAATGAATAGTTCTCTTCGTTTTGCATTTGTTCATGTTATCAGACCCTTAAAATAAGAGAAACCATTTAAGTATACAATTTTATCAGCCGGATCTTGAACTCAAAGGGCGTTTTGTTGATCTGCAAGGGCGGAATAATAAGCTCCTTTTCCTCCAAATTTGCAGCATAAATAAAAACAACCTGTTGAAAAATAGACAGATTATAAAATATTAAAAAAAACATTTTAAATAAGAAATTATGAAAACAATAATTAAACGAAATTGGACAATCAGTTTGATGAGTATGCTAATGGTTTTTATGGCCTTTACTCTTAAGGCGCAGGAAAGTACCCTTCCTCAATCGGTTATCGATAAAATGGAAAAGGTTGTTGATAAAAAAGAAGGATATATCCTTGATATATTTAAGGATATTCATGCTAACCCGGAATTAGCTTTTAATGAGGTTCGCACTGCCGGAATAGTAGCAAAGGAGCTTGAAAAGTTAGGATTTGAAGTGCAAACAGGTATTGGTGGAACCGGTGTGGTTGGTGTGCTTCGAAATGGCGAGGGACCAACTTTTATGTATCGCGGCGATATGGATGCAGTGATAGTAGAAGAAAATACCGGCTTACCTTATGCCAGTACCAAGCGTGTAAAGAATGAAGAAGGTGAGGAGATACCTGTAGCTCATTTGTGTGGACACGATGCCAATACCACATGGGTAATTTCATTGGGACATACCATGGCCCAAATGAAAGAGCATTGGTCGGGTACCCTGGTATTAGTGGGGCAGCCTGCCGAAGAGACGGTATCAGGTGCACAAGCTATGATGGATGATGGTTTATACACGAAATACAATGTGCCTCAACCTGATTATTTCCTGGCGCAGCACACATCACCATTTCCTACAGGAACAGTAATATCTACCGATGGTCGTTATACTACCGGAACAACTCATATGGATATTGTTTTTCACGGTGTTGGCGGACATGGTTCATCACCCCACCATGCTATCGACCCGGTGGTAATGGCAGGTATGGCGATTGTACAACTGCAAACAGTAGTTTCGCGAATTGCCGACCCTGAAGAGGTGGCTGTTTTAACCATTGGTAGCGTACAAGCCGGAACAGTACACAATGTAATTCCAACAGAGGCACATTTAAAACTGAAACTGCACTTTTCTAACGATGAAGTAATGCAGAAGATGATTAAAAGTATTCATGATATTGCCAATGGTATTGCTTTATCCAACGGACTATCAGGTGATATGATGCCAACCATTACTCAAAGTGGTTTCGGTCCTGCCATTCATAACGATAAAGAATTTATGGAAACCATCCGCAAGGCTACCGATCGGGTTGATTTTACTACTAACCGCATTGATAACCTTACCCTTCCTGCATCAGAAGACGCTTTTGCTTTGATTCACGGATTGGAAGATGTAAAAGGTGCTTACATGTTTATAGGAACAACAGACCCTGTAGTACTTGCAAAGGCACGTGCCGAAGGGAAAGAATTTGCTTTTATGCCACATGATCCGGGTTACCAGGTAGACTTAAACGGAATTACTTTTGGTTCAAAACTGGCTGCTTTAATTGCCTTGGAAATAATGCAGAAGTAATCTGATTCAAAAAAATATAAGTAAAAGCTCGTGCCTGTGGTACGGGCTTTTTTTATGAAAGTATTTTCTCTTATACCCATCCTCTTGTCTTTCTCCCGTTGCGCAAGTCTTCCGACTCCGTGCTGCCGACTTCCCGCTACAAGGGTATCACCTCTTTCGGATTAATACCTTTTACTTTTTTAAACATCTGCGAAAATTTCGACAGGTTTTGATAACCCAGATCATAGCCAACTTCCATTACCGAATAGTTGCCGGTGCGCAGCCGACGATAGGCTTCATCCATTTTTGCATGGGTATAAAATTTATAAATGGTTGTATTGAATAAGGTTTTAAAGTCGCGTTTTAACTTCGAGTCGCTAATGCCAAACTGGCTTGCAATATCTTCAATGTTTACCTTCCGCTCTAAATTCGAAAGCAAAAAGCCTTTTATTTTTAACAAACGATTATAGTCGTCAAGATGCAATCCGTTCAGTTCATCCTGGTCAAGCTGGCTTTTTAATGTTTTCATTAAAACCGGCAAAATATCCAGTCCGCGTGCCATTGCCAGGGGAATACGTCCGTAATCCGCATTTTCGTAATAAAATAACTCATCAAGCATTTTGTCCAGTTCACTGTTTATGGCAGTATGGTAGGCTTTGGGTTCTTCATCTCCAAAAAGAGAATCCAACAAACCTATGGCTTCAGGCATTAGTTCACCCAGCGCTTTTTTTGAGAATTTATAGCCGATGGATTGGGTATCGCTACGTTGGGGAAAAGCCGATGTAAAAGGGAAAAGTCCGTTGTAAAGAAATATCCCGTTTGAGCTGCCGGCCTGGGTATATTTTAAACTATCCTGGTAGTTTTGTTTTATCTGTCCCTGGTTAATCAGGTTAAAATGATAAAAATCGGCGCGTTCATCCGGTTCGCGTTCCACAATTATTTCCTGGTGGTAGTTTATCTGAGCAACAATTAGGTCGAATTCATCCAGATAGGTATAGCTGGATACGCATATCCGGCTTAATCCTTGTTCGATTAACACACGGTTACCATTCATGGTTCCTCCCAGCTTCTGCACCAAAGCCTCCATGTAGTTATCTGCTCCGCCTTCCTTAAGCTTAATAATATGTGAAGAATCATTTGTCATAGTGGACTTAAAATTACAAGAAAGTTACAACATCGCAATACTGCTTAATACACGTTTGTAACTTTTGGAGCAGAACCAGCAACTTTTGGAGCGAAACAAAGGAGAAAGAAGCTATAGTTTTGCTTATAAATTTAAAAGTTACAAATATGAAAACAGTAAAAATACTTTTGATCGCCATGATGGGATTTTCCTTTGGGATAGGGCAGGCGTCAGGCCAAACTGATAATACAAAAACAAAACCGATACCACCTTCACCGGTATCCGTTTTTAAAAAAGATGTGTCTGCTGAAAAAGCATTGGAATACCGAAGAGACTATCGTGGTAGAGATTTCCTGATCAACGGAGATAGAGGGACATACAGTTTTATTAATGTACCTGAAATGTACCAGACAGCTACCGTTTATCGCAGTGGCGGACAGGTAGCAATGCTGGAGAAAAATATTGATGCATCACTATTGGGCACCATGACCGATACCGACGCCGGTAAAATGCCTTTAAAAGATTTATTAACCGACGAAACTGCCCGTATGCAAGGTCTGTTGGTGATTCATGATGGTAAAATTGTATTGGAAGAGTACCCGGGAATGCGCGAACTGGATAAACACAGCTGGTTTTCGGCTTCGAAACAAATATTAGGACTTACAGTGCATATCCTGGAGGAAGAGGGATTGATTGACCTGGAGCAAACAGTAAATTATTACTTGCCTGATTATAATAATGATGACTGGAAGAAGGTGAAAGTTAAGCACCTGTTGCACCATGTATCGGGAATGGACTATGTGGAAACCAATGCCAATTTTATGAATCCCGAACATGCCTTGGCAAGAGTTACTTCATATGCCCTTGCGTCGCGTCACGAAGATGGAGGACAGT
Source organism: Draconibacterium aestuarii (assembly GCA_026671195.1). Classification (GTDB taxonomy): domain Bacteria; phylum Bacteroidota; class Bacteroidia; order Bacteroidales; family Prolixibacteraceae; genus Draconibacterium; species Draconibacterium aestuarii. Next base: position 744,252 of record JAPOHD010000027.1, read on the forward strand.
CGGCATATGATATATTAAAAGAGGTGAGAAGTTATATTGAACCGGGTGTAAAGTACGATTATGCTTCGCCAAATACCCAAATTCTTGGTTTTATTGTAGAGCGTGTTACCGGTAAAAAATATGAGGAAGCTGTTGCCGAAAGAATATGGACACAAGTTGGAATGGAAAGTGATGGTCACTATGCATTATCAGCCCAGGGAGAACCAATTTCGGCCGGATATTTTACCTCTCGTTTGCGCGACATGGGCCGTTTTGGCATGCTGTATACGCCAAGCTGGAACAAGGTGACTGATAAGCAAATTATAAGCGACACCTATTTCGATAAGGTATATGATACCACTTATGCCGATGCCCTTAAACGCGGTGTGGAAACCGATAAGTCGAAATATTTTAAAGATGGCCAGTCGCATGCTACTTACCAATGGGATATTGTTTTCTCGGATGGCGACATGTACAAAGCCGGTCGTTACGGACAGGGTATTTATGTATCACCTGAGACCAATACGGTGGTCGTATTTTTCTCAAGTGTATACCTGAATCAGCTTTATGTTCCCGGTTTTGCCCGCCAGTTGGTACAGCAAAATTATCGATAAGTAATAGAAGAATAGAATAGTAGGAGCCTGCTTTGTTTTTCAAGGCAGGCTTTCTTTTGAGCGAATCGGGACTTGGATTGACTTTATCGGGATAAAGTATCAGTTGTTCAGTCTATACTTTTGGAATGTTGATTTTCGAGTCAACGTTGGTCGGTAAAATGCGATTTAAACAATTAAAAATAAACAAGTAATGAAAAAAGGATTTTATAGCTTATTAATGATGGCCCTTGTTGTTCTTGGCGCAAATGCGCAACAATCATTTTACAATCCGGTAGTACCCGAGATTGTTCAGTATAAAGTAACTGAAGGTGTTAAATACGGAGAAGGAAAGGTGAAAGTAGATAATAAAATTGCCACAAAAGATTTAACAATGGATGTGTACTATCCAGTTGCCGAAGCAGAAGGTCCTCGTCCTGCTGTACTTCTATCTTATGGAGGTAGTTTCCATCGCGGAAATCCACGCGTTCCTTACAACGGTTTTGGCGGACAAACCACTACCATGAGCCAGTATGCCATGGCTTATGCAGCGGAAGGATTTACTGTATTTACCATTGATTATCGTGTAGCTCCTGATAATCCTGTAGTCGACACACCCGAAGGTTATTCCGATGAAGACTTAGATACCGGGATTTATTCCGCTCCGGCTACCATTGCTCAAACAAATATGATTCGTGCACAAATGGGATTGGAGCCTCTGGCTGTTGAGAATGCAGAAGTAGTATTAAGGGCAACATTGCGTGGAGCTTGTGAAGATCTGCGTACCGCTATTCGTCATATTAAAAAAGAAGCAACAACTTATCATATCGATCCGGATAAAATTGCCATTGGTGGTTTTTCTGCAGGTGGTGTAATGAGTATTAATGTGGCCTTCGGAATGAAAGAAGAAGTAGCTGCTGTATTTACCAACTCAGGATTTCCTGTTGCTTTTAAAATGGATAAGTTGGTTACAGAGAGTGAAAAGAATCCGCCAATTATGATGTTTATGGCAGATAACGATTTACCTGTTGTTACCCTGGCAACTTCGCCATTCTTACAAATTTTGGATAAAAACAATGTAGAGTATCATTTTAACTGGGTGCCCGGTTTCGGTCATTTCTATCCGGGAGGAGCAGTAAGCTTATCCGATAAAGGCGATAAAATGCCTGTGATTGTGCGTACGATCGAATTTTTAAAAGAAAAGCTGCAGTAAGGAAAAACTGCTTAGGTAATAATTTGAATGAACCCATTCGAACCGCAAAAATTATAAATTAAATAACAAACAGAAAAGATGAAAAAATTAGTTTTAACAATTTCAATGTTTTTAGCCCTTTCAACATTCCTTTGGGCTCAGGAATCAAGTGGCGATCTTGGTAAAAAATTAGCCAATCCGGTAGCAAGTATGATAAGTATGCCTTTTCAAACCAATACAGAATTTGGTATTGGCGAGTTTAACGGTTCGCGGTTTACTACCAATATTCAGCCGGTTCTGCCATTTCAGATCTCCGAAAATCTGAATTTAATTACACGTGCCGTTGTTCCTGTAATAAATCAATACGATATTACAGGGGCTGGAGAATCGCAAACCGGTATTGGCGATGCTTTAATCACCGGTTTTTTATCACCGGTTAACTCGGGTAAAGTAATATGGGGTGTTGGGCCCAATGTATTAATGCCAACAGGAACTCAAGAGGCTTTATCGACAAAAAAATGGGGCTTGGGTGCTTCGGGAGTAGTTTTAACACAAACCAATGGATTTACCTTTGGAGCCTTGTTAAATCACACCTGGTCGGTTGCCGGCGATGCTGCCCGTCCGAATTTTAGTCAAACGTATTTCCAACCCTTTGCAGCCTACAACTGGCCAAGTGGGGCAGGTATCACTTTTGCACAGTTCGAAATGAGTAAAGAATGGGAGTCGGGAGCTTTTATCGGAAGCTACAATCCAATGGTGAGCATGGTTTCTGTTCTTGGTAAATTACCTGTTTCAATGGCAATTGGTCCACGTGTAATGTTCGGGAAAGACAATCCTGCCGATTGGGGAATGCGTGCTTCTTTAACATTCATTTTCTCGAAATAATACGTTAATCAGATCATCTAATTGCTGCCTTGCAATTGTTTTTGCGAGGTGTCAATAACGAAAATATGTTCCCCGGGTCTTTGGCTTCGGGGAATTTTTTTTGAGATTGGATTGTAAAATAAGAAACTCTGGATGTACCCTTCGACCGGGAAAAACAATTTGCAAACACAATAATCCAGGCAGCATTTCGTATAGAATTTTCAGTGACTATATTTGTCACCGATTAAGAAAAACACAAAAAAGGACTATTTCAATGGGATCATTTAAGGGATTAGCACCAATTGCAGCCTGGATGTTGCGTATTTCGATGGGAATTATCACCTACACCTGGTATTTCAATCAATTTTTAAAATTCTCGTTCAACTCGGTTTACTATTTTCTAATTGCGGGTTATGTGCTTTTTACCGTATTGCTGCTGGCCGGTGGATTTAGCCGCAACAATACGTTAACCGTTCTGTCGGCACTGGTGCTGTTTGGTTTATCGGTTACTATGATGTTTATTAATGGTTTCTCTGTTGATGTGCTAATGAAACACTTTACTCCTGCCGCTATTGCTGTATATTTTATTGCACGCGGAAACAACGGCTAACAAATCATTTCTTAGTTGGGCCGTTGTCAGAATAGCTTATTCAAACTTCACCAGTGGTGATGCAGGCTACAAAACGTTGATTCACCCGGAATTGATTGCGGAGTTGGTGCAATAACCATTAAAAACGACTCGGTTACGAATGTTAATGCTGTCGTACTTTGTATTGATTGTACCTTTTATGCAAAAATACGACAGTAGGGCAGGTGTCGGTACCATTGTATCCACCATGTTGTCTTACCCGATTGCCTTCCTATTTGGCTGGGCCATTTTGTTGATTATCCGGATGATTTTCGGAATGCCAATCGGACCCGATTCTCCGTTGTTTTACCAGATGTAAAGAGTATAAATTAAAGAAATTCCAGGCTCCTGATTTTAATTTTGACTTTTTTGTATAAACGTATGACCGAATTGTATAAATGCTGTTTTCCCTTTCAACGTACATTTGCCACCGATTTTGCAGCATCAGTTAGAAACGCATCTCAGCCCGGTGAAAAAAGCCATGAAAATCATTCCTAAGGCTGGCAGTTTCAAAATCATATAAAGAACAATACTATTAGTTAGAAGAGAGTAACAAAAAATATAGAAGTTTTTGGAGGATTAGCCGGGCCCCGTGGAAACTATTTACACATGCAGAGTTTTTAGGAGGTAGAAGTTTCCAAATTGTAAGAACATGGAACACAGAAGACAAAACATAATATCAAAAGCCTTTGATCTCTATCACCAATATGGGATTAAAAGTGTTAGTATGGACGACATTGCCCGTGAATTGGGCATGTCGAAGAAAACATTATACCAAAGTATATCCGATAAGTACGAATTAGTAGAAAATGTTATCGCTTATCAGCAGGAAGTTGCAAGCAGTATTTTGGCAGTATTTCATGATGCATCGTTAAATGCAATTGCGCAACATTGGGAATATAAAACAAAAATTCAGGAACGGTTTCCCAAATATAATCCTTCGTTTTTATACGATTTGCGTAAGTATTACCCCATGCTGTTAACAAAAATGAATGAGTACAAACTTAAGGTATTTTACGAAGCCAATTTAAGCAACCTGGAACAGGGTAAAAAAGAGGGGTTTTATCTGGAAGATATCAATTCTGATATCATTTCAAGAATGTTGGTCGGTAATGCCCACTTTTCTTTAGATCCTGCAAACGGATTATTTTGCGAGGCGGAGGTTTTGGATAAGAATACGTATGCCGAAATATACAAATATCATTTTCGGGGGATTTGTACGGCGGCAGGCCATGCCGAGTTAAAGCGCCACTTTAATCGTGTAAAACAAGAGAATGTCACGTGAAAAACTTACGGGTATCTTTTAAAAATAAGGAACCGGAAAAATAGGTGTCCCCTTACAAAAAATCAGAAAATAACAATAAACAAGTAATAGATTGATGAAAATTAGAAAAACGCTTCTGCTTGTGTTTGCCATAACTCAATTGGGGTTGGTTGTACAAGCACAGAGTAGCACCAGTTTAGATTCTGTTGAAGCCAACACCGCAGCACAGGAAGAGACAACAGAACCGGGTCAAAGTCGATTGGTGCTAAGTTTAGACGAAGCCAGAGAGTTTGCCCTGGAAAATAACAGGGAAATGAAAAATGCTGCAATGGCAGTTGATGAGGCCGGTTTTCGGGTAAAAGAGATGGTCGCCACGGGATTGCCGCAGGCAAGTGCCAATATGGATTATACCAGTTTCCTGGGAGCTGAAATGAAACTTCAGTTGGATCCGAATATGCCGGCACAGTCGGTTCCGTTTAATTCAACAAGTTTTTTGAATGTAAATGTTTCCCAGTTGTTATTTAGCGGAACTTATTTAGTGGGCCTGCAAACGGCTAAGCTTTACAAGGCCATGACGGAAAAAAGCATTGAGAAAAGTGCATTGGATGTAAAAGAACAAGTTTCGGGTACTTATTTTTTAATTCTGCTCTCGGAACGCACAAAAGACATTTTGCTGAAAAATCTGGCGAATGTGAGCGAAATTCACCGAAACACAGAGGTGATGTTTAAGGTGGGGGTTGTTGAACAAACCGATGTAGATCAGTTGTCTGTTCAAATAACGATGCTTGAAAATAACCTGCGTCAAACCGAAAGACAGGTAGATATGGCATACGATATGTTAAAGTTGCAGCTGGGTGTCGATCCGAAAACGCAAATAGAACTGACAGAAACATTAGATGATTTTCTGATGGCATTTGACTTTTATAATTCACTGATTAAAGAATTTGATCTGAAATCGAATGTGGATTACCAGCTGTTGAATTCGCAGGAGGAGATATCATTGAAACAGGTTTCGTTACAGAAAATGGAATATTTGCCAACCGTTTCAGCAAATTATGTTCGTACCGAGAAAATTAAAGCAGCTAATTTTGATATGCAGCCCAATAATGTACTCGGTTTTAACATGAGTATTCCAATTTTTTCATCGGGTATGCGCAAAGCAAAAGTAAGCCAGGCTCAGATTCAACTGGAAACCGTGCAGAACAACAAACGACAACTGGAGGATGCCTTGTTAACCCAGGAACGTCAGGCCAGGTTAAACCTGAATACGGCACTGGAACAATACAACAGTCAGAAAAAAAATGTTGAAGTGGCCAGCCGGGTGTTTGGAAACATCAATCGAAAGTTCGAAAGCGGAATGGTTTCCAGTTTAGATCTTACCACTGCCAATAACAATTACCTGAATGCCGAGTCGAGCTATATTCAGTCAATGCTTCAGGTTTTAGATGCACATGTTGCACTCGAAAAGCTTTTTAATGATTTATAAATAACAGCGAACAGTAAAGAATTACATACAACCATGAGAAAGATTATTTTAACAATGGCAGCTGCCCTTCTTCTGATAAGTTGCGGCACTGAGAAGAATAATAAGGTAGCTCCGGAACAGGACCAAGTCCAAAGAAAAACAGTTAAAACGGCCACTCTTCAAACAGATACAATTACGATTAACGAACAATATACGGCAACAATAAATGCTTTTGATAAAGTGTTTTTGGGGCCCAACATGCCCGGACGAATTAAAGAAATTAAGGTAGAGGTAAACGATAAGGTGCGCAAGGGACAGCAGGTGGTGCAAATGGATGCCAGCCAGCTGGTGCAGTTGGAAGTGCAGTTCTCAAATCTTCAGAAAGAGATGAACCGCATGGATACTTTGATTTCGTATGGTTCAATTTCGCAGCAGATCTACGATCAAACCGAAGCGCAGTACAAAGCAACCAAGGCCAGCCTTGAAAACCTCAGGGAAAATACTTCGTTAGATAGTCCTTTTAACGGGATAGTAACCGGGAGGTATTACGAAAACAGCGAAATTTACAGCGGATCGCCAAATACTGGCGATGGAAAGGCTGCTATTTTAACCATCGAGCAGATTGAGAAACTAAAGGTTGTAATCAACATGTCGGAACGATTTTTCCCTGTGGTAAAGAACGGGCAAAAAACAAAACTCACCACCGACATTTATCCCGGAGTTGAGTTTGAAGGAACCGTATCGTTGATTTATCCAACCATCGATCCGCAAACCAGAACCTTCATTGTTGAGATTACAATTCCAAATCCCAATTTAAAACTCCGTCCGGGAATGTTTGCCCGTGTAAACGTAAACCTGGGCGAGAAAGAGGCCATTGTTGCTCCGGCATCGGCAGTAATGATGCTTGAAGGAACTTCAAACCGCTATGTTTTTATTGAAGAAAACGGCAAAGCAGAACATGTAAGTGTACTTCTGGGAGAACGCTTCGATGACCTTTTGGAAATTGTTTCAGATAAAATTAAACCAGGTACAAAATTGATAACGTCGGGACAGGCAAAACTGGATAACGGAGATTTGGTACAGGTGGTTAATTAGAAATTCTGGTATACATCTTTAGATATTAAAACAATGAGTATATATAGTACGGCCGTAAAAAAACCGGTATCCACTATAATGATTTTTATAGCGGTTATCGTGTTCGGTAATTATTCTTTGCTCTACCTTCCCGTGGATATGTACCCCGAGATAGAGCCGCCCTACATTACAGTTATGACAACTTATGTGGGAGCCAATGCCGAAGAAATTGAAACAAACGTTACCAAACTGATTGAGGATGGTCTGAATTCGGTGGATGATTTAAAAGAAGTTACGTCCCGATCGGAAGATAATGTATCGGTAGTTACACTGGAGTTTGACTGGGAGGCAGACCTCACGGAAGCGGTGAACGACATTCGCGACGCTCTTGAATTTGTTAAGGATAAGCTGCCCGATGATGCAGAGTCACCTTTGATTTTTAAATTTAATACCAGTTCTTTTCCGATTCTCTTCTACGCTGTAAATGCCAACGAGAGTTTTAACGGGCTTGAAAAAATTCTGGAAGAAAAAATTGTAAATCCTTTAAACAGGGTAAATGGTATTGGCAGTGTATCGGTAATTGGTGCACCCGGACGCAGAATATACGTAGAGTGCGATCCTTTAAAACTCGATGCCTACGGAATTACGGTCGAGCAGATCGGACAACTCATCGGTACCGAGAATATGAATGTGCCGTCGGGGCACATTAAAATGGGACAGTTTGACTACCAGTTACGTGTGGAAGGTGAGTTCAACGACAGTTACGAACTGGAAAAGCTTGTGGTGGGCAATAACAACGGAAAAACTGTTTATCTGAAAGATATTGCCTCAATCCGCGATGTAAAGCGTGAGAAGGAACTGGACGAGCGTTTTGAAGGAAATCCCGGTATGCGACTGATGATTATGAAGCAGTCGGGGGCAAATACCGTTCAGGTTGCCAACGATGCTAAAAAGATGCTTGAAGAGTTAAAAGAATCGCTTCCACCGGATGTGAATTTCTTTGAAATCATGGACTCCTCGTCGGACATTGAAAAATCCATTAACAACCTTTCGCAAACCTTAATGTTTGCCTTAATTTTTGTGGTGCTGGTGGTATTATTGTTTTTGGGTAAATGGAGAGCTACTTTTATTATCGTTCTTACCATTCCAATTTCTTTAATCGTATCGTTTACCTATTTGTTTGTATCGGGTAACTCCATTAATATTATTTCTCTGTCGTCGCTTTCCATTGCCATTGGTATGGTGGTTGACGACGCCATTGTGGTATTGGAGAACATTATCAAACACATCGAACGAGGAAGTTCGCCCCGCGAAGCGGCTATTTATGCCACCAAAGAGGTGTGGTTGTCGGTAATCGCAACTACTCTGGTGGTAGTAGCGGTTTTCTTCCCGTTAACATTGGTGGGCGGACAAACCGGTGTACTGTTTAAACAGCTGGGATGGATTGTTACCATTACGGTAGTAACATCAACCATAGCTGCAATTACGCTTACGCCTATGTTAAGTGCTCAGATGTTGCGTTTAAAAGAGAGTAAAACAGGAAAACGTTCTTTCTACGATCGTACTGTTGTGCGGGTTTTAGAAAGTATTGACAATGGATACGCAAAAATTGTAAACTGGAGTATTCATCATAAAAAGGTAATTATTCCTCTGGTTACCGTCATTTTTGTGGGCACCATGATGTTGGCCGGATCGTTAAAATTTGAAAACATGCCCGAGCAGGATCAAAGTGGTATGGAAGTGAATGTGGAGCTGCAAACCGGTATGCGCGTGGAGGAATCGATGGCGACAGCCCGTGAAATTGAAGCTTACATTCAAAAAGAAATGCCTGAGGTGAAATTAACCTATACATCATCGGGAAGTGACGATGAAGGCGGCATATCTTCAATAATGTTTGAGTCGGCAACACATACCATTAACATGCGTTTAAAACTGGTCGATATATCAGATCGTAATCGCAGTGTATGGGATCTGGCCGATGTGGTTCGCGAAAAACTGGAAGTGTTGCCAGAAATAATCAGTTATACCGTTTCTACTTCATCGGGTATGAGTTTTGGCGGCGGATCAAATGGTGTGGATGTTGAAATATTTGGTTACGATATTAAAACAACCACACGAATTGCCAACGAAATAGCCGGACGTTTAAAAACAATTAATGGTGCGGCCGATGTAAAAATATCGCGCGAAAAAGAAAAACCACAGTTGCAGGTAATATTCGACCGGGACAAATTATCGGAGTACGGATTGAATACGGCTACAGCATCGATGGCAGTACGAAACCGTATTTCGGGTATGATTGCCTCAAAGTTTAGGGAAGAAGGCGATGAGTACGATATTGTGGTGCGTTATGATGAAAAGGCCAGAAATACCATTGCAGATATTGAGAACATAACTATTATGACTCCAACAGGAAAGTTGGTTCGGGTATCGGAATTGGGAACTGTGGAAGAGTATTGGGCCCCACCCCGTATCGAACGTAAGCAACGTCAGCGTATGGTTACAGTATCGGCTGTCGCAGCAAAAGGCCTGGCTCTTTCTGATTTGGCAGAACTGGTAAAAACCGAATTAAAGGAAGTAGATTTACCCGGTGATGTGTGGATTTCAGTTGGAGGGGCCTATCAGGATATGCAGGAGAATGCAAGAGATCTTGGCCTATTGTTTTTGATCATTATAATATTGGTATATATCGTAATGGCCTCGCAGTTCGAGTCGTTGAAAATGCCTTTCATTATCATGTTATCAATTTTGTTCTCTTTTTCGGGAGTGGTATTGGCACTGTATATTACTGATACAACCATGAGTACCATTGCCATGCTGGGTGCCATTCTATTGGTGGGTATTGTAGTAAAGAACGGTATTGTAATGATCGATTTTATGAACCTGCTTCGCGAGCGCGGTGTGGAATTGCACGAGGCGGTGGTAACTGCTTGTCGCTCCCGTCTTCGCCCGATTTTGATGACAGCTATGACAACCATTCTTGGTATGATGCCAATGGCTTTAAGTGTGAGCGAAGGTTCCGAAATATGGGCGCCTATGGGTATTACGGTAATCGGAGGATTGCTGTTTTCTACGGTAATTACGCTGGTTATTGTGCCAGTGGTATATGTATTGATGGCGCGCAAAGGAGCCCGCAATAAAAAGGCAAAGCTTGCCAAAACCTTTAAATTTATGGAGGCATAATTTTGAAACGAGCATGTAAAATAGTACACCAAAGAGGAGTAATAAAATACATGCGAGTTCTGTGTCTGCCGACAGGCAGGCATACTATGCCTGAAAACAAAACAATTTTAAACACATGAAATCAGTATTTATAGTATATAACCAGGCCAATACCGAGCGTGTGGAATACATGCTCGACAAGCTGGGAATCAGGGGATTTACACAGTGGGAAGATGTAAAAGGCCGTGGCTCGGTTGACGGAGAACCCAGAATGGGAACGCACACCTGGCCCGAAATGAATACGGCTTTAATGGCCATCGTTCAGGATGAAAAAGTAGAGGAACTACTTTCGGCAGTAAAAAAACTCGATGATATAAACCATGAGGTTGGAGTAAAAGCCTTTGTTTGGGAAATACTTCAAATGGTTTAAAACAGATAAACATGAAACGGCCGCTTACCTGAGCGGTCGTTTTTGTTTTATTCCGAAGTTTGATTTAGTTCATGTACTTCCCGGATATTACTGGGAGCGAAGCCAAAGTGTTTTTTAAAGGCCTTGCTCATGTGCGACAGGTGACTGAATCCAAGATCGAAACTAATTTCTGAAAGACTTTTCTCTGAATGTTTTATCTTGCGATATGCTTCTTCCATACGGTGGTGATTAAAAAACTGTAATACAGGCATATTAAATACAGCCTTAAAAGCTCGTTGAAGCTTGGATATACTCATTCCAAAATTCTTACTTATTTCAGCCACATCCGGTTTTTTAGCGTAATCGCTCAGCAGCATTTCCTTTACCTGGAACATGGCCTCAATATCGTCGGGATGCACCGATGAGGTAATCTCTTCACTTTTATTTTCTAACAGAACTTCCAAACGACCAATGAGTTCTATTGTTTTGGCGAAGAACATAAAACGCCTGTTGGTTTTATTGTTTTTTACCTCGAAAATATCGCGCACCAAATGTTCTATATCGGGAACCATGGGGTAATAGTAAAACCAGGGTTCTTTACGATTGAAAATACTTCTCAATGTCGAATTCCAGTTTTTGTACAGCTCCTCAAAGGCATTGTAAGGAAACCGGATTACCAACCACTGAAGCGGTTTGTTTTCGGGGTACGAGATGCAATACTCCTGCAAGGTGTTAAACAAAAAAATACCCTCGGTTGGATGAGATCCTTTGCTATCTTCCGAAACAATGTCGTGAAATCCGATTCGTAAAGAGATGTAATGATTATTTTCGGAAGGGATGTTCTTTAAAACAAATTTCTGGTTTAAACGAATAGAAGTAACGCCGATATAAAAACCGTCGAGGTATTCGTATGAAATGATTTCGAAATGCCCGAAGTCAGAAGAAAAGTTCATTTCTTCTCCATCCCAGTTGCCTCCTTGTGTGTCGCTGAGCTTCTTAAAAATATCGTGTGGATTATGTTCCTGCCCTTCCCGATATATCATGTATTGCCGGTTTTGTATCTAATCGAACATCTAAATTACGTAAATTTTATTCAGCTGAAGTTACTCCGGCTTACACTTCACTCAGATTTAATAAGATCAGTCTAACAAATTAATTTTATTACGTATTAACTTCAGGTTTCTTTTTAGTATTGGTTCATCTTCGTTCGTTAAGTTAGGTATATAATACGCAAATGTTGTCTCTTCTACATTTTTCATCCATTTAATACAAAATCTTGTTGTATTTGGTTTTACAAGCTGTTAACTTGTAACGCTTAAGGAAATTAGGAAAGGTTTGTATCTCAAAAAATCAAAAAGAACGTTGTGATATGTATAAATTTATTCTACTCATTATATTGGTATCCGGTGCTTTGCAGGGAATAGCGCAGGAGGCAGAAAAAGATACAGTTGGTACCGGCGAAACCGAAGCTGAAAAACGTGTTGATTTTAGTGTTATGCCTTATTTGAGCTACAACCGTAATCTCGATTTTATGTTTGGTGCTGTCCCTATGATGATGTACAAAATTAATCCAGCAGATACCATTTCTCCAAAATCGTTATCCGGAGCCTCAGTAGTATATACCACTAACGGATCGTATTTGTTTGGTTTGTTCAATATGTTTCATTTTAAAGAAGGAAAATGGCGGGCCAATGTATTTGCGGTGCGCGGAGATATCTATTCACAGTTTTATATGGAAGGTTTAGAACCGGGATTTGTAGAATACGGAACCAAAACTACGTTTATAAGTTTAGGCGTTAAACGACGGATTAGTAAAAGCATGTTTGCTGGTCTTGGCTATACTTTTGTTAATCATAAAACCGATTTTGAGGATGACGTATTGCCGCAGTCGACCACACGAACCAACGGGCTGCAAATGAACCTGGAGTTGGATACCAGAGATGCGATTTACTACCCGACACGTGGAAACCTGGCCAATATAAAATGAAACAGTTTTCCGGAGTGGTTTGGAAACGATGTGAAGGCCAATAAAATAATGACCGAATACAACCGGTATTTTCCGGTTCGCGGCAATACCGATGTGATTGCGGCCCGCTTGTCGGGGAAATTTGGTTTGGGCGACATTGCTTTTGAACAACAGGTAACCGTGGGAAATAAGGATATTCGGGGATATGCAGAAGGGAAATACCGCGGCGATGGTTTGATGGCGTTACAGGGCGAATACCGATATAATTTCAACGAACGTATGGGACTGGTAGGTTTTGCCGGTATCGCAACCATTTACGGATCAGAAAATGAGAATTTTAACGGGATGATTCTTCCCGGAGCCGGTATTGGCTATCGATACAGGGCTTTCAAAACCGTAAAATTTAATATTGGACTCGATGCAGCCGTTGGAAAAGACGATTGGGGAATTTATTTCAGAATCGGAGAAGCCTTTTAACTCCTGTGTGTAAATACAGTAAGCTTATAAATTTAATCTGATGGGTTGGTTTAACCGACTCACCCCCGGGAGTGTATTTTTCTCCGTTACAGAAGTCTTGTTTCTTTACCACTGAAAATACCGGAATTTTTCTGTAGGAAATACTATGGTCTTATTGGGATATTTGTTGAACCCAAAGGAGCTATTATTCAACAAGCTGTGCCCTACTTTTGCCTTCAGATTGAAATGATTATTGATTGATTTATTGATTTTTTGAAAAGGTTTACAACAACAGACGATGGGTTATTGCCAACTGAAAGAGTGGCAAGAGTCTGTTGTTGGCCATATTTCTGCCATTAAGTAAAATTGGTTGAAACACCCACCAAGCAAATACAGGATACAAACGATCACAAAAGCAAGTATCCAAAGTGACTTAAGAAATGAAGAAGAAACTGGTCGTTTGTTATTACTGTAATTAAACACCGTAAGGGTTTGGCTCATTGTAGTCAAACCCTTTTTTTTCATGCCTTTTTACTCTTTTGTACCTATTTGCATCTTAATCCTCACATTTTCAGCCCAGTGTTAAACCGAATTGAATTGCAATTGGATAAGGAGTATTACGTGAGTAAAATATTTACAAGAATCGCGCATAACAATTCGAAAGAGAATATTTATATTCAATTCATAAAATTATGGGAAAACACTCGACCGATATTGGATTGGACACCACGAAATTGTGAGCGAAGGAGTATTGGAACTGGTAATGGGAAAATAGAACGATTTTCAGGATGTGATTGAGCAAATCCGATATATTGGCAGATAGCTAAAAATAATTAAACGGAAAAGATGGTACCGGACAATACAGTACATTTTATAGTGATTGGAGCCTTGCTGGGGCTTTCGGCCGGTGTTTCGCCGGGGCCATTATTAACGTTGGTAATTACGCAAACCATTAAACACAACAAGGCAGAAGGCATAAAAGTGACGCTTTCGCCGCTAGTTACCGATTTGCCTATTATTTTGCTAACCCTTTTTGTGTTTAGCAGGTTGGCACAGTTTACTACTGTACTGGCCGGCATTTCATTTGCCGGAGCACTTTTTGTGGTCTGGCTTGGCTGGGATTCGTTTACTTCAAAAGGACTAACTGTGGATTTGCACTATACAAAATCAGAGTCGCTGAAAAAGGGGATTGTTGCTAATTTTTTAAGTCCGCATCCTTATTTATTCTGGGCATCGGTTGGTACTCCTTATGTTTTTAAGGCTTTCGAACTCAGCCCGCTCTGTGGTATCTTGTTCTTTACCTCGTTTTATCTGTTCTTGATCGGCTCAAAAATTACTACTGCATGGATCGTTTCACGTAGCAAAGTCTTTATCGGCCAAACCGTATATATTTATATTATGCGAATCCTTGGTCTGGCCTTATTTGGTTTTGCGATACTGTTGTTTATCGACGGCATTAAATATTTAAAGTAGCAAGCCGATTGGGAGAGCGATAGAAGAAGAAATAAATCAGGTCGCTCTTTTAAACAATTACTGCTAAACATTGCACCCCTTTTTCTGTTATTTTTACAGATTAATAACAGCCATAAAAAATATGTTAACAGTAATATCACCGGCCAAATCACTCGACTATAAAACACCCCCAACTACGGCCGAATTTTCACTGCCTGAAATGCTCGGCGAGTCGGAAAAACTGCTTGTGCGTTTACGCAAAATGAGTCCGAAACAGTTGTCCGAATTAATGAACATATCGCCGGCACTTGGCGAATTAAACTTCGAGCGCTACCAAACCTGGCACCAACCGTTTTCTTCCGACAATGCAAAACAGGCTGTACTGGCGTTTAGCGGGGCTGTTTATCTCGGATTGGATGCGCCTTCGTTACCCGAAGGAGATTTGATGAGATTACAAACGAAACTGCGAATCTTGTCCGGATTTTATGGTGTGCTAAAACCGCTTGATCTGATGCAACCCTATCGCTTGGAAATGGGCACTAAATTAAAGTATCAACGTTCGACAGATTTGTATGCTTTCTGGAAAAACAAAATAACGCCCAAAATTAAGGAAGCTATTGCAGAATCGGGAAGTAATGTATTGGTAAACCTTGCTTCAACTGAATATTACAAAAGTATTGATACAAAACTTCTGGATGCCGATATTGTTACCCCGGAGTTTAAGGATTTAAAAAACGGGAAGTACAAAATGATTACATTTTACGCCAAAAGGGCGCGTGGGTTAATGACACGCTTTATTGTGGAGAATGATATTAATCGGGTAGAAGACCTGCAGGCTTTCGATTCGGAGGGCTACGTTTATAATCCAAGACTTTCGAAACCCGCGAAGCCTGTATTTACACGAGGCTAGTTGGGTTGCTATCGAAGGGGTGGCAGTTTGTCCAGAAACCCCAAAACTCCGGTAAAATTAACGGATATAGCCTCGCTATCTTAAGATATGATGACAATATCCCGGGATATGGTGATAGTATCCCACTTTTTCAAGGCAATATCTTTAGCTATGATGTTGCCAGCCCACTTTTTTGAGGCAAAAATATGGGATATGGAGTCAATCTCCTTAGATAGAATGTAGGTAGCCATGGATATGGACACAATATCTTTGGATAGAATGATGCTATCCCCGTTTTTTAAGGCGGAACTCAAAGACAGAAGCACAAAAAATGCCGGCTGTTTTTAAACAACCGGCATTTTGTATAATAATCAATATAAATTAATCAATTAAAACGGAAGATCTCCTGCTGCGTCGTCGGCAGGTTCCGGTGGAATATCGTCCATCCCGAATTCCGGTGGAGGAACAGGCATATTACCATCTGATGCTTTTTCAATTTTCCAGGCATTAATGTTGTGAAACCAGCGACCGTTATACTCACGCGACTCAATGTTAAACGACACCTCAATTTCCTGTCCGGCAGAGAGTCCGTTTATCATACTCACTTTTTCCCCAAACAAAGTAAAACATACTTTTTTTGGGTATTGGTCGTCTGTTTCGATTACAAAATCTTGTTTACTCCACTCTTTTCCTGCCCGGCTGGTTCCGGATTCAGGTTTTAATATCTGATCAATTTTTCCTTTAACGCTTAATGCCATTTTTCGGTATTTGTATGTTTTTTGATTGGGGCGAAGATAAAAAAACAAACCCTTTGACTGAAATAGTCAAAGGGTTTTTTATCAACAAATCTTTCTTGTCATTTCGAACAAAGAGAGAATTGAAAATCAGCGGAGCTAAATCTGTTGCCGAAGAGTTCTGTTGTTACAGATTCCTCATGCGTTCCTTCTTCGGAATGACAGAGAAACTATCCTTTTACAATTTCCAATAACTCAACTTCGAAAATAAGTGCTGAGTTAGGACCAATTTCACCACCGGCTCCACGCTCGCCATATGCGATATCAGATGGAAGGTATACTTTCCATTTCGATCCAACAGGCATCAATTGTAATGCTTCTGTCCAACCAGGAATAACTTGTCCAACACCAAATACGGCAGGTTCGCCACGATCAACTGAACTGTCGAAAACAGTACCGTCAATTAAAGTTCCGTGGTAATGTACACGTACTCTGTCGGCTGCAGTAGGTTTTTCTCCAGTTCCTTCTGTAAGAACTTCGTATTGTAACCCACTTTCAGTTGTTGTTACACCTTCACGTGTTTTATTTTCTTCCAAAAATTTATTTCCTTCTTCAAGGTTCGCCTGAGCTTCTCTGTTTCCGGCTTCCTGAAAATATCTTTGAACCATTGCATTGGCCTCTTCTTCCGAAAGTTTAGCTTCTTCGCCCAACGATGCAGCACGGAATGCAGCCGACATAATTTCCATGCTCATTTCGCTGCTACCGGGTGCACTTTCCAATTGTTTTTTATTGTTGGCACCAACCAATACGCCAATTGCGTAACTAACTGAATCAACGCTGGTTTCCATTTTTACGTTAGAAGATCCACCACCTTGCTGACACGAAGTTGTTGCAACGATCAAACCAACTACCAGAAGATAAATAATACTGTTTTTCATTTGATTTTCCTTTTTTCCGTCTTGCGACTGATTGAATTTAATATTTATAAAATTTCTAATAATTCTACTTCAAAAACAAGTGTTGCATTTGGCCCGATTGTACCACCTGCACCATTGCTTCCGTAAGCAAGCTCCGAAGGTATAAAAAGTTTCCATTTCGAGCCAACCGACATTAACTGCAGTGCTTCAACCCATCCCTGAATTACACCATTTACCGGGAAAACCGCTGGCTGGTTGCGTTCAACCGAACTGTCAAAAACAGTACCATCAATTAAGGTTCCGTGGTAGTGGCATTTTACCTGTTGTTCGACAGTCGGAATTTCGCCTTCTCCTTCGGTAATTACTTCATATTGTAATCCGCTTGGTAATTCAATTACTTCTTCTTTTTTACTGTTCTCAGCAAGAAAAGCAGCTCCTTCTTCCAGGTTTTTATTCCCTTCGCCAGCTTGTGCCTGTGCCATAAACGATTCCAAAATCTGGTTGGCTTCTTCAGGTTTTACTCGTGGTTGAACACCTGAGTATACATCTTTTAATGCTGTAATAAATGCTTCAGGACTAACTGTTTTTACTCCCGACTGAATTAAATTTGCAGAAATGCTCATTCCCAATGCATAACTGAACTTCTCTAAATCATTGTTTAAATCGATATTCGCCATTTTTATTTTTCTGAATTAAAGAGTGCGAATATAAGGTAATTTTTTGGCAATTAATGAATTGACATTTTAATAAATGTGTAAGTTTTACTCGTGAGAATATTATTTCTTTTGAAATGGTAATTATCAACAAACTTCTTTTACTTATTCTGAAATGACTTTAAGGATTGGCCTGTTTAATATTTATTATCTTTAACTTGATTAAAATTTAGAAGATGAGCAAAGGCGCGTTGTTGTTTGAAAATATAAAGATTGCCTTGAATTCAATTCGAAGTAATTTGTTGCGTACAATATTAACAGTGCTTATTATAGCCATTGGAATAACCGCGCTGGTTGGAATATTAACTGCCATCGACTCCATAAAAAACTCGATTACCAAGGAATTTGCCGTAATGGGCGCAAATACTTTTTCTATTAGTAGCCGCGGAATGCGTGTTCAGGTGGGGAATAACCGTTATCGGACAAAAAATCATGCTTATATCTCCTATTATCAGGCCAAAGAGTTTAAAGAAATTTTTGATTTTCCTGCTCAAGCTGCCATCTCGGTATATTCTACCGGAACTGCAACCCTAAAGTACGGATCGGAAAAAACAAATCCGAATATTACCGTTCGTGGAATTGATGAAAATTACCTTTCCACATCGGGGTATGAAGTAGGGAAAGGACGAAGCTTTAGTAATCATGATATTGAAACAGGGCGGAGTGTCGTGCTTTTGGGAGCCGAATTGGCAAAACGCTTATTTAAAGGAGGGGAAGATCCGGTGCAAAAAGTTGTTAGTATCGGAAGTGGGAAATATAAAGTCGTGGGTGTTTTGGCTTCAAAAGGAAGTGGCTTTGGAATGAACAGCGACATGGTTTGTTTTATACCTTACTCAAATTCGAGGACCTATTTCTCGCGACCCAATATGAATTTTGATATTCAGGTTAAGGTGGATCAGCCTGAATTGATGGAAGCTGCCACGGGGCAGGCCGAAGCAACTTTTCGCGTGGTTCGAAACCTGGATCCTGTGGATGAAACTGATTTTAATATTGAAAAAAGTGATAACCTGGCAAATATATTATTGGAGAACATCAAAAATATTACACTGGTAGCAACCATAATCGGATTAATTACCTTGTTTGGTGCTGCGGTTGGTTTAATGAATATTATGCTGGTAACAGTAACCGAACGTACCCGAGAAATTGGAATAAGGAAAGCCATTGGTGCTAAAAGTTCAACTGTAAAGCAGCAGTTTTTGGTTGAAGCAATAGTAGTTGGACAGATCGGCGGAGTTGTGGGAATTATACTGGGGATTTTTGCCGGAAACATGGTTTCAATGATAATTGGTTCGTCATTTATCATTCCGTGGCCCTGGATTGTGCTCGGTGTAATTTTGTGTTTTCTTGTTGGAATTATTTCGGGTTACTATCCGGCACAAAAAGCTTCACAACTCGATCCTATCGAGTCGCTGCGGTATGAGTAGTTAGAGATTCAGAGTTTAGGGTTTCAGGTTTTGTGTTTCATGTTCCGGGTTGGAATGAGTAGATGCAAAAGAACAATTCTGTGTTAATCCGGGTAATCTGTGGTGAAAAGACGGAAATTCTAGTTGCTGCTCCTAAAAAACAAAAAAAGGGAACCATCCGATTCCCTTTTCACTACAGTATATAATTGTATAATTATTTTACTGAATCCATGTACTCAATCAATTCGCAAACTTTTGCTGAGTAACCCATTTCGTTATCGTACCATGATACAACTTTTACGAAAGTGTCAGTTAAAGCAATACCTGCTTTAGCATCGAATACAGAAGTTTGAGTTTCACCAATGAAGTCGTTAGAAACAACAGCATCTTCAGTGTAACCTAAAATTCCTTTCAATTCACCTTCTGAAGCTTCTTTCATTGCAGCACAAATTTCTGCGTATGAAGCACCTTTTGCAAGGTTTACAGTAAGGTCAACAACTGATACGTCAGGAGTTGGAACACGGAAAGCCATACCGGTAAGTTTTCCATTCAATTCTGGAATTACTTTACCAACAGCTTTTGCAGCACCGGTAGAAGAAGGAATGATGTTTTGACCTGCGCCACGTCCACCTCTCCAGTCTTTAGCTGAAGGACCGTCAACAGTTTTTTGAGTTGCAGTTGTAGCGTGAACAGTTGTCATTAAACCGTCAACAATACCGTACTTGTCATTCAATACTTTAGCAATAGGAGCCAAACAGTTAGTAGTACAAGATGCGTTAGAAACAAAAGTCATGTCGTTAGAATACGACTTGTTGTTTACACCCATAACGAACATTGGAGTATCGTCTTTTGAAGGAGCAGACATAACAACTTTTTTCGCACCAGCGTCGATGTGACCTTGAGCCGATTCTTTAGTTAAGAAAAGACCAGTTGATTCAACAACGTACTCAGCACCAACAGCACCCCAGTTAATATCAGCAGGATTTCTTTCAGCAGTTACGCGTACAACGTCACCGTTTACTACTAATGCACCGTCTTTTACTTCAACAGTACCATCGAATCTACCATGAGTTGAATCGTATTTCAACATGTAAGCCATGTAATCAACATCAATCAAATCGTTAATAGCTACTACTTGTACTGTTCCTTTGGCTACTGCCTGACGGAAAACAAAACGTCCGATTCTTCCGAATCCGTTAATCCCTATTTTAATCATAGTTGTGAAAGTTTTAATTATTTAAAAGAAAAAAAATCTAATTATTTAATTTTCAGGTTTTAATCACCTGATTTTTTAAAGCCTCACAAAGTAAGTACATTTATTGTTTTGAGTCAAGCGGGTTTTTTAATTTCCTTCGAACCTTAATAATTAATTAAAGTGTTTAGAATGTTCTCTTTTGAGTTTTTCGGGTATTTGCACGGAGTTGCTGCAAATATTCAATTCTCAGGCACTTTAAAAATGCTTATTTTGTTGTAGCGCAAATAATTGCGGGGTGTTTTTGTGTTGTGTTATTTGTTGTAAATAAATAGAATGTGGCTGGTGGCGGGCTTATCAAGCGTTTTTCCCCCGTTTCTTTTTGTTTTAATTGCAGACTATATGCAGGGCATTTACACGATTTGCACGAAGTGTTAATGAATAATGAAATCAGAATAAACATTAGCGAAATGCATCGTAATAACAAATACGTTAAAAAGTGTTCTGACTTGAACTTCTGAAATTCGATAATACCTGCTTGCATTGATGGTTCCTGTCTTTTTTGGGCTATTAATATCTCGTATGTTACATTAAAAAACTATTAATCGGGCTAAGTAAACGAAAAAAATAACTTATTTATTATATAAAATTTAAAAAATAAGATTAAAATTGTATAAAATTATAGTGCAGAGCAGAATTTGAAGTGTTCAAACCCGAGAAAAACCCTCTTTAGGTAATATCAGGTTACAATTTGTCACCGTTCTGTTGAAAACATTATACAAAACGTTGTATTTTAGGCGCTATATATTTTGTACTTTGATACAAAATTTTATACGTTTGTAAGACGTACCAACAAAGGGAAAACAGTAACCGCGTTTTATAGTATAACGCACGACTTTTATCAATAGTATGTAACTTATGAAAAATAATATCCAATTAGTGGAAATAATATTCTGAAGAATGATTCAAGAATTAAATAAATTAAAATCAATCAATCAATTAAGTTCAATTTAAAAGAAATGCTATGAGAAAAATTTTTACGAAGCTTTTTGGCTTGGCATTACTCATGTTTTGGGTGAGCAGTTATTCCGGGGTTAGCGCCCAGGTTGATACTGACTGTTTGACCCTGACATTAGATAATGTTGAGTTGGTAACCGACATTAGCACGGTATGTGATAGTGACCTTGTGCAATACAAGGTGACTGGATTTCCTGACAGTACGGAGTATTCATTTAATGGTGTCGGAGATGAAACCGCAGCCGGTTTTACTCCTGATTCCACGTTTTGGGTGAAAGAAGGAACTGGTTTTGTTGTACAGGTACGCACTAGCGAAACTTGTTACTCAGAACCTTTATCTGTTCTTGGTGAAGACTTAATAACACCAGTTTATGTTGATACGCTTTTGTTAACTCAACCAATGTGTGCAAACGACGATGGCGAATTAACAGTAGTAGTAGGTGGGTCCGAGGACTTTTATGTTTATTTTGTAGATTCAACTGCTTGGCAAGGCCCAGATTATGACGGGTATACAAAACGTCCGGGAACGCAATTTCAGGCAGAAGCGGGCATGAAGTATTATGTTACCGTAGAATCTGTTAACGGATGTACTTCTGTCGACTGGGATTCGGTTATGGTGGATAATGCACCAGCAGCTTTGGTTATTGACACCATTTATGCTGAAGATCCTGAATGTATTGATGGCGACGGTTTGGTAACTGTTGTTGTTTCAGGCGGATACGGTGGTGAATACGAAGTAACTGTAGGTGGTGTTACTGAAACTACAGTAAACGATACTGCATTTATTGCCGTGGGGGCTGGTGAATATACTGCCACTGCAGTTGATAGCAATATGTGTTCAGTAGTTTCAGACAGTTCAGTTGTGTTAACTGATCCTGCTCCAGTTACTTTTGATATTACATTAGACGATATTGCATGTGCCGATTCTACTGACGGCGCTATTTATATTACAAATATTGCCGGACCTGCAGATTCAAGTATGGTTGCAAGTTTAGCTTTCTTTGGTGCTGATACTCTTTTGGCCACTGGTACGCCTATGAATGATACAATCGCATTCACCGGTCTTAAAATTGGTTACTATAGCGTATGGGTAAACAACGAAAACGATGCCTGTGATTCAGTGGCTTACGTTAATCCAAACGGAACCGGTAACGTAATCAGTTTGCAGGCTCCTGAAGGTATAGAACTTACAGTTGTTGTTGATACTGTTGTTTGTTTAGGCGATAGTTCAACTATTACTGCAAGTGCAACCGGAGGTTCGGGTAATTTGGAATTCTTATTAGAAGAAGATATAGCTGGTGTAATATCAGACTGGAGTGCCACAAAAACATGGGATGTTCCTGAAGGTACTTATATGGTTTATGTGCGCGATGCAGATGTTGAAAGCTGTGAAATTATGGCGGATGCTCCAATTGAATTAGAAGATCCGGATCCTGTTGTGATTGACGTTGAAGCAACTGCAACTGTTTCTCCAACTTGTCCTGGTGGAAACGATGGAGTTATAAATATTGCCGCTTCTGGTGGTATTGGTACTTTATGGTATTCTTTGGACAGCATGTCATGGAAAGCCAATAATATATTTGCGGTTGCAGCTGATACTTTTACTGTTTATGTAAGGACAGATGCATGTGAAAACGATGTAGATGTTCTATATCCGGTTATTGTTGAGCCACTTGATGAAAATGTTATAGCGATTTCTGATGCAGATACTGCAAATGAATGTTATGGTGTTTTATCTAATTATATTGAAGTAGAAACTACAAGTTGGGCCAGTCAAACTGGAGAAGTTCGAAATGTAACTGTTTCAATAACCGATGGTGCTGATTTTGCCGATACATTGGTTTATGATGATGAGGATGAAATTTATGTTATTGAAGACTTAGTTGCTGGTACTTATACCATTACTGCAGAAGATAACATGGGATGTGTTGCTAAGAACGAACTTACTGTAGTAATTACTGAAGAAGGTCAGTTAACTATCTCAGGAACAGTAACTGGCGAAGCATCTTGTTATGGAAGTTACGATGGAGAAATGAGCATCATTGCTGGTGACGGTGAACCAGTATTATACGGCCATGCAAATACTTTGCAGGCAGCTATGCAATTACCTGCTGCAGCGATGACGGAGTGGCCAGTTGATGCTGACTCTGTTACTATTCAGGTAGGTAAAGGAACATATTATGTAGTGGCAAAAGACGCATGTGGTGCAAAAGCCTATGCCGGACCATTTGAAGTAGATGGTTTGGAAATGGTAACCATCACTGATACAGCAATGTCAGTTACCGACATTACTTGTTATGGTGATTCAGTAGGTGTTATCGAAGTATTCCCTGCTGAAGGTGGTACTGAAGAGTATACTTACACATTACAAGTTTGGGACGGAAGTACATGGGTAGATGTAGCTCCTTACGTTGATGTTGCAGAAACTATGTATGATGGACTTCCGGTAGGTGATTATCAGGTTGTTGTTACAGACCTTGGTGGTTGTGAAGGTGCTACAACCGGTACTATTAGTATTGAAGGACCTTTGTCAGCAGTTACATTCACTGCGGGAGATCTTGATATTACTTGTTATGGAGCTGGGAATGGCCTAATTGAAATAATAGCTTCTGGAGGAACAGGACCATACGAATACAAAATTGATGATTCTGAATGGCGAAAATTCACTAAAACTGAAGAAACTCCTTTTGGTGGAAAATATGTGACGATTACTGAACCAGGCATTTATGAGGTTCAACTGCGTGATTCTTTAGGATGTGAGGCCGAAGATAGCTGGTTGGTTGAAATTAATGAGCCAGATGAATTGGTAGTAACTTTGGAGAAAGAAGATGTGACAACTATTTGTGGGGAAACTCCAAACGGATCATTAGAAATAACTAGGACAGGTGGAAATGGTTTCCCTGTGGATATATTTATAAATGATGAATTAGAAGTAAGTTATTACGCTGGTTCTGTTTATACTTTGAATGATTTGGCCGCTGGAACGTATAATGTGAAAGTTAAAGAATCATTTGACTCATGGGGATGGGGTGCATATGAAACCTGTGAAGCTTATGCTTCTACTGAAATCGTTTCTCCTGATTCATTGATGGCAGATGCTATAATTATTGATTCAGCACAATGTTTTGGATCGTCTAATGGCGAAGTACTAGTTGTTGTTACTGGAGGTACTGCTCCTTATGATGTTCAACTTGAAGGTGTTGATACTGTAGAAAATACATACGGTGAAGCTGCGTTTACTGGCTTGGCAGCAGGAACTTATACAGCTGTTGTAGTTGATTCAGTTTATTGTACATATGAAGTGAGCTTTACTGTAAATCAACCTGATTCATTAACATTGAATGCAACATGGGTGTCTGATATTACTTGTGTAGAGGCTGGTCAGTTTGTTGTAGCTGCCGGTGGTGGTTCAGGAGAGTTTATGTATTATGCCGATCCGTCAGTTCTTGGTGATGGTCATATCTTTGTTCCTAATCCTGATAGTTCAGGTTGGCAAATGTCGGATACATTTAATGTAACAGCTCCTGGTACTTATGTTGTTTGGGCTTACGATATCGTTAACGGATGTATGGTAGGTGGCGAACAGGATGAAAATGGACAACCTGTAAACGAATGGCGTGTTAAAATTGCAGAACCAGATATCGTTGTTGATGTAACCGCTGCTGCTATTGGTGAAATCCTTTGTAATGGAAACATGACTGATACGATTGTAGTAGAAAGCGTGGTTATCACTCAAGATGGTGTTGTAATGGTTGATCCTGTTTATACTGTTACAATTGATGGTATTGAAACAGATACTCTTGCTGATGTAGGAGCTGGAACATACATTGTAATGGTTACACATGAAGGTGGTTGTTATGGAACAGATACTGTTGAGATAGAGCAACCAGAACTTCTGGAAATAATAGAGTTAGTTCCTGGAGAAGGTGAATTTACCTGCCCTGATGCAGTTGAAGGTTATATTGAAGCCAATGTTGAAGGTGGAACTAAGGTTGTACCTCCATGGGGTGGGGAATCGTATAGATACACACTATTGCAAGATGGTGTTGTAAAAACGACTGAAACTTTATTTGGTTCTTTCCTTGTTACAGTTGGTCACGACTACCAAGTAATAGTTACAGATGCTAACGGTTGTACAGATACTTCAGAAGTGCTGACACTTGATCCTGTGGCACCGATTGAATTCGAAATTGCTGATGTAACATGTGCTGATGACACAATGGCTTCAGTATTAGTTGAAGTAACTGGTGAAGAAGGACGTATGTTCCAGGTATGGTGGCAACAATTTGAAGTGGAATCTGGTGTATATACTGATACTTCATCATGGTTTACTGGATCTATCAAATTAGATCAGATGTTTATCTTCGATAACGAAAATGTAGAAGATATTCACTATGCATTTACTGTTGTAGATGATAAAGGATGTGAAGCAGGCATTGATACAATGACATTTGACCAGGTTATTAATGCTCCTCTTGAGTTAACAGTTACAAAAGGTGTAGCCGGTGATTGTTCAACAGAAGTGACAGTAGTTGCTGCAGGAGGTGTGGCTCCATACACAGTAACGGTAAATGGAGAAGAAGCTGCTGAAGGAGTACTTGTACTTGGTGGTGGAACTTATACTATCGCTGTTACAGATGCACACCAGTGTGAAGTAAGTGAAGAAATCACTATTGAATACGGAATTTCAGCTGACACAACTATCGAAACGTATACAGGCGAAGCCATACAGTTTGTAGTTGGTGAAATACTTGATACAATGTTATATGCCGGTGAATATTCATTCTATTATGATGTAGACACTGCATGTACTGCTGAATTAAATGTTATTGTAACAGAAAAAGACAGAGCAATGCCTGTTCTTGACACTGTAACTCCGCAGGATACAATTGCTGATAACCATGCAATATTCGAGATCGTATTTGAAGATGTTGTTACATTTAATGACTCAGTAATGGGATACTTAACAGTAACTGCTAAAGATTCGACTGAAGCTACACTTGAAATTCCTATTACAGCTGATATGGTTGATGGTAATACTATTACTGTTAATTATGACTACACTGTTGTTGGAAAACTTGAACTGAATACAACTTATGTTGTTGAAGTTGACAGTGGTATTGTAGTAGGTGATGGTCTTGCATGGAATGGCGTAACTGGTGACTGGATGTTTACAACTGGTGAAGACTGGGCAACTGATGTTGATGATCTTGCGAAGAACCTAGAGTTCAAAGTTTATCCAAATCCATTCAACGATCGAATTAAGATTAAAAACTATGACAAACTGACTAGAGTTGTTCTTACGAACATTGCTGGACAGCGCGTTCTAGATATTGAAAATCCAAGTTTCGAAATCCGTACTGGTAATCTGACCACTGGCGTTTACGTTGTTACTTTAATCAGTAATGATGAAATCGTTAAATCAGAAAGGATTATTAAAAGGTAATACCGAATTGATTGATTAAAAAGGGAAGCGAATAGCTTCCCTTTTTTTTGTTCCTTTGTAAAAAAAAAGTAAAATATGGACCTATTAAATAACCATGTAAGCATCCGAAAATTTCAAAATAAGGAAATAAGTGATGATTTGCTTAAAAGTATTATCTATTCGGGCACCAGGGCTTCCACTACAGGGAATATGCAATTATATAGCGTGGTGGTTACCAAAGAGGCTGAAATGAGAGAGAAATTGGCGCCAATGCACTTTAATCAGCCGGTAGCAAAAAATGCTCCTGTTCTTTTAACCTTTGTCGCCGATTTTAACCGCTTTTCGAAGTGGTGTGAGTATAATAACGCTGAGCCGGGGTATAATAATTTCCTGTCGTTTACTACAGCAGCAATCGATGCATTACTGGTCGCACAGAATGTGTGTGTGGCAGCCGAAAATAATGGATTAGCTATTTGTTACCTGGGAACGACAACTTATAATGCAAAAGGAATAATAGAACTTATGGAATTGCCGAAGTTGTGTTTCCCCATTACCAGTGTTGCCTTGGGCTACCCCGATGAAAATCCTGATTTAACAGACAGAATACCTGTAGAGGGCGTGATTCATAACGAGAGGTATGTAGACTACTCTGAAGTTACAATTCGTGAATTATATGCTTTTAAAGAGGGGTTGGAGAGTTCAAAACAGTTTGTGGCAGAAAACAAAAAGGAAACATTGGCGCAGGTGTTTACTGATGTACGCTATAAAAAGGCCGATAACGAGTTTTTCTCACAAAGTATGCTTGAAGTTTTGAAAGAGCAGGGATTTTTAGTTTAGTTCTACCAATATTGTTTTGAAGTGGGCTTTATTCTTCAGTGAGAAAATTCCCTCATTTGTGAATAGATTATTCTGCAAGGAAGTTATTTACAAAACTCACAAAATCCTGGCGGTAGCTATTCCCAATGGGCAACCTGGTTTTATTTACCGAAACCATGTTGCCTTCAATTGATTCAATTTTATCAAGCGAAACAATAAATGATTTATGTATCCGGTAGAATTGTTTGGGAGGTAGTAAACTGAAAATCTTTTTCATGGAAAGATTAGTTACCAATTTATTATCCGGTAAATGCACTTTAATGTAGTCACCTAAACCCTCGATATAAAGAATATCTGAAAATTTTACTTTAACTGATTTTTTATTCGATTTTATGAAGAGGAAATCGTTATGTATTTCAGTTGGTTGAGTCGATTTTTGAGCACTTTTTTGTAGAGTTAATAACTCTTCGGCGCGGTAATATGCTTTACAAAAGCGTTCAAAAGAAAAGGGCTTTTTTAAATAATCAATGGCATTTAATTCGTAGGCTTCCAATGCATACTCCGAGTAGGCCGTTGTAAATATTACTAACGGAGAAACCTTAAGAGTTTTAAGAAAAGAAATCCCAGACATTTTGGGCATATTAATATCGAGAAATAAGAGATCAACTTCTCTTTCCTGCAAGATTTTGTGTGCACAAATAGCGTCGTTACAGCTGTCAACAATTGTCAAATCAGGTAACTTCTGCGCATATTGCTTTATTACATTTTGTGCCAGAGGTTCATCGTCGATAATCAAGGCCTTTATTTCCATTCTATTTCAATTTTAGCTTTAGTAATACAGAAAATACCTGGTTCTGTTTTGTAATGGTTAATGAATACTCGTTTCTGTCGTAGAGGTGCTCCAGTCGCTGCTTTACATTTTCAATACCAATGCCTGAATTATTTTTATTCCAAAGCTCTGTTTCTTCATAGTTGTTTCGCAGTTTAAAAATCAAAAAACCATTTTCCTGAAAGGAGAAACCTATATCAATAAAATCGGAGTTTTCTGTTCCTGGCAGACCATGTTTAAAGGCGTTGTCGATAAACGGTTCAAACAGTAGTGGGGCAATTTTTGCCGAAGGAATATCAGCCATTCTTGAGTAAACAATTCTGGTTTTTTCCGAGGTTCTTATTTTTTGAAGGGCAATAAAGTTATCAACGAATTCGATTTCCTTTACCAAAGAAATATAGTTTTCGCGCGATTCGTAAATAATATGCCGCATCAAATCAGATAGTTTTAGTATTAATTCGGGTACCTTATCCGATTTGGTGAGTGCCAGAGAATAAATATTATTCAATGAATTAAACAAAAAGTGAGGATTTAACTGTCCTTTTAGTGTTTTTAATTCAGCTTCGAGTTTCTCTTTTTCAATTTTGGCCAGTTTGTAATTTAAATCCTGCATGGAAAGCCAGTCTTTAATGAATTTCAGAAAAGAGGATACAAGAACATAAAAGAAGGTTGCAAAAAAGAATGCGGAATGTGTATCGGTACTGAATGTTGAGAAACGATCGGACATTCCGAGAACATGGCGAAGCGGATAAACAATAATAAACTGTATAAATGCGCTGCTAAGCGTTAAAAGAAGTACCAACCAGAATACATAAAAAATATAACTTTTCTTTTTTAGCAATCTTGGTATGAGCACGTACAGATTTAAATAAACACTAATGGCAAAACCGATGTTGGTTATAAGTGCTTTGGCAACAAGTGCAACGTTTATTTCCTGGCTGTACAGATAAAAAATAAAGCACAGGAACGAAATGCTGGTCAGCCAAAAAAGAAAATGACCTAAAATTTTATAGCGCTTATTTAATATACGTTTTGGCATTTTATATCCTGTCTCGTTTTAAGAATATCTTTTTCAAATAATATAAAACCGGATTTTTGTATTTCAGGTTTTTCCAGGGTCTGCTTGAATGTGGTAAATGTAGTACCTCAATACCTTTTGCCAGGTAATTATTATAGCCCAGTTTTTTAGACTGACGACTTATAAAAACATCAAACCAATCTTTGTTGTCGGAAAGTAAGGTAAAGTTAAATTCTTTTAGAAACTGTGCAGAAATGAGTGTACAACAAAAACTGAGGCTGTGTGAAGTGTTTAATACGTCAGCATTTTTAATCTTCTCAAAATTATAAGGGAAGTTATAGTTGTCCGATTCATCAACGGTAATGGCACCAACAAGTCCTGGCTTTTCTTTTGTATTTAGCAGGTTAATCAGGCGCGAAAGTGTATCGTTTTTAATCACAACATCAGATTCTATTATCCCTAACGGACAGTTTTTTTCGACTGCTATTTTTTGCGCAGTTTGTAACACCAGTTTGTAGTTTGGCGAAGGGGTGTTGGTAATGTCCTCGAGATGTATAAGTTGGAAGTTGTATTTTTTTTTGGCTTGTTCTAAATACATTTTTGTGTCGGCATTGCTGAAGTCATTAAAAATGTAATATTCGAAATTGCCCCTGGCCTTTGAAATTGCTTCAATGGTGCGTTTGGTTGTTGTTAGTGAATCTTTAACAGGTGTAATAATAATTGCTTCTGACATGTTTGCTATTTTGAATCGCAAAGTTAATTAAATAATTGCTTTTGCTAGACTTTGTTCTTTTATCTAAAAATGTAAATTAATGAGAATTGGAGTTATCTTATAATTGATTTAGTCGAAGATATCAGTAGTAACTGACTAATAAACGAAATCTGAAAAAGATTCTTTCGCTTCATTGCTTTACGCTCAGAATGACAACGAAATAGTATGATAGAGGTTTCAGTGCAGGGGTGTTTGGGCAGCTGCGCAGCCCAAACACCCCTGCACTGAAACGAACGCCTCCTAAAGTCTGTCATTCCGAAGCGTAGCGAGGAATCTTTCAAATTATACTCGGACACTACTGAAAAGATATAACTGAATTGTAATTAGCTGAAATACGCTCAATCTGTAAGTTGTAAAAGTACTGTGAAGTAAAAAACACAGCATTTCTTATGGAAAAATCGTGTACTTAATTACCTTTGCTTTTATACAAACAAAAGTATTAATGAGGCTATGAGTGATACTGTTCAAACCGAAAAGGAGTTCTCAATTGAGATGATTCCGGAGCCGGAAAAAATAGAAGAGATAATCTATTCTCTTATGGTTAATCCAAATTTATCTACAATCAATTACTTTAATGATTTTAGCGAACAAAACATTTCACCTGAATCCATTGGTAGCAGCGACACTGACGAAACAGGTTTATTTGATTTAGATAATAACGGGAATGCAATGGCAATGAGTACACATGCATTTCACCACCATCTTGAGAGTGATCCGCAAAAAGCTACAGAGATTTTAATTTCACGGGCAACGCGAAAAATGTTATGTTTTGGTGCAAAGCCTATTGCGGTTAGTGCGTTGTTGTATCATATTAACGTGGCCGATCCTAATGGAGGTTTAATTGCCTCCGGTGCAAAAAAGGGATTGGAAAATGCAGCTCGGAAATTTAATCTGCAGATTTCAGACCGAAAAATCCGTTTTGATAATTTTTCGGAACACGGAATTGTGCCTCCAACAATAATTGTTAGTATGATGGCACAGGTTCCTAACAAGAAAAATGTTACTACACATACATTTAAGAAAAAAGGAAATCATATTTTTTTAATAGGGAAAACACGAGACGATATTAATTCGTCAGAGTATTTGGAGTTTTTCCATGGAATTTCTGATTCACCGCTGCCAGCCTTCGATATTATGGAGGAAATTGGAATTCAAAAGGCACTTAAAAAGCTGAATGAAGAAAAACTGATTGAAAGTGCCAGCCCGGTGGGTAAAGGGGGATTGTTTTTTACCCTTTTACGTGCCGCTATTCCTAATAATTTAGGATTTGATATAACAACCGATGCCGAAACGCGATTGGATGCCTTTTTGTTTGGCGAATCGATGGGCCGAATTATTGTTGGAGTAAATCCCGGGTTGGAAGAAGAATTTGTTGATGCAATGTCAGACCTGAAAATTCCATTCTTTACGCTTGGGCATGTAACAAAGGGCGAAATTCGTGTAGACGATGAATCGTTTGGATTTATAGACAAAATGACTGTTGGAGTTTAATGGCCCTTCCTTACAAACAATCAAAACAAACAAAAAAAGGACAGGTGGAGGAGATGTTCGATAATATCTCTCCAAAGTATGATGTGTTGAATCATATTCTTTCTGTTAATATTGATAAGATTTGGCGAAAAAAGACCATTAAGAAGCTAAAACTTTATTCACCTGCCAAAGTATTGGATATTGCAACCGGTACCGGCGATTTTGCGGTAGCTGCTTCAAAAATGGATCGGGTTCACATAACCGGGATTGATATTTCGGAAGGAATGCTAAATGTGGCCCGCAAAAAAATTGCAAAAAAGAACCTCGGAAATCGGATTGAATTCAAAAAGGCTGACTCCGAAAATTTGCCCTTTAATAGTGATGTTTTTGATGCTGCAATTGTGGGATTTGGCGTAAGAAACTTCGAAAACCTGGAGAAAGGCTTGTCTGAAATATTGCGTGTGATAAAACCCGGAGGAGTATTTTTTGTTTTGGAATTTTCAAAACCGGTATCTGCTCCGT
This sequence comes from Draconibacterium aestuarii, assembly GCA_026671195.1. Classification (GTDB taxonomy): domain Bacteria; phylum Bacteroidota; class Bacteroidia; order Bacteroidales; family Prolixibacteraceae; genus Draconibacterium; species Draconibacterium aestuarii. The sequence goes on from JAPOHD010000027.1 coordinate 776,467, forward strand.
TTAAGCAAATTTATATGTTCTATTTTATGCACATTCTTCCGCTAATCGGGCGAATTATTTCAAAAGATAACAGTGCATATTCATATTTGCCCGAATCGGTACGGGAATTTCCCGACGGTGAAAGATTTTTGACTATTTTAGCTGACGTAGGTTTTGTTAATAATAAATGTTTCAGACAAACATTAGGAATTGCTTCGATTTATGAAGCGCATAAGCCTGATATTTAGTGCCTGAAACAATATTTTAACTGTTTTCTTGTTTTGAAGAAAAGGAATTAACGCAAACTGTGAAAAAAATTATTATCTCTATATTATTAGTTATTGGGTGTATAAGTTCTTATGCGCAAAAGCAAAAGATTAATTACCTCACCACTTTTGATGATAAATTAATTCACTTTGGTTTTACAATTGGTGTAAATACTCTCGATTTTAATATTGCCAATTACAATCCGATTGGTGAGAATCCCGATTTTATACCATTCCAGAATAGCCCAAATGATAAAGTAACAGGTTCCGATGTGATAAGGTCAGATGTGGCCACGCTTATTCCCGGATTTACAGTGGGGATTATTTCCAGTTTACGTTTGTCGGAAGATTTTAATCTGCGGTTTTTGCCCGGGCTTTCCTTTGGCGAGAGACAGTTGACGTATAATGTACCTGTAATTGATATAAATATTTACGACGAAAGTTTGTCTTATTATTCTATTAAATCTACGTTTCTCGATTTTCCTCTTTTAATAAAATACAAAGCACGCCGGATAAATAACGACCGCCCTTATGTAATTTTTGGAGGAGCTTATCGTCAGGATATTTCGCGAACTGCCCAGGAAGATTTGATTAAATTAAAGAGTGGTGGTTTTTATGCGGAAGCTGGAGGTGGTTGGGACCATTATTTTCCGTTCTTCCGTTTTTCGGTGGAGGCAAAATTTAGTTTTGGGTTGAACAATCAACTGGGTGATTTACCAGCGCCAACTCAGCGTCTATACTACTCGCAATCCATAAAAAATATGCGTTCGAAAATATTTACGCTTTGTTTTCACTTTGAATAGATTGTTCAGTGCGGGCGTTTAAATTCGGAACATAGAATTGCTGTTGCCACCGATACATTCAACGATTCCGCTTTTTCGATATTGGATGAAAGATTCGGAATACTTATTCTTTTGTCAATTAATGCTTCAACTTTCTTTCGAATTCCGTTTCCTTCGTTGCCCATTACGAGTAATGAATTTTTAGGTAGTATTTCAGAATAAATGTTTTTACCATCCATAAATGTTCCAAATATTTGTGTGTCGCTTTTTTTTGCAAGCGTCTTTATATCGCTGAATTCGCATTCCAGCAAGTTAATCCGATTAAACGAGCCCATGCTTGCCTGTATAACTTTTGGGTTGTACAAATCAACTGTGTCGGGTGAGCAAAACACATCTTCAATTCCAAACCAATCGCAAATTCTTATAATGGTTCCCAGATTCCCGGGATCCTGAATTCCATCTAAATACACTGAAAGTGCATTGGGAAGTTGGTTTGGAAACTTTCTGGGATTTGGAATGCGGCAAATTGCCATACTATTCTGGGGATGATTTAATAAACTGGCTTGTTTTAATTGCTTGTGGTCTGCAACAGTTGTTTTTTCAATATTTATTGACTGATTTTGTATCGAATGAGGGAAGTCGGATGTGATGATGAGTTCTTTAATTTTCAGGTCTGATTGTAAAACTTCAGCAACCATTTTATCGCCTTCTACTAAAAACAACTGTTCTTTGGTTCTGTATTTTTTTGTGGCGAGTGATTTAATAAGTTTTATTGTATTTTTACTAATCATATATTTTAATGGGCGTATAAATAGAATTAATGCGGTAAAGTTACTGTTTCTAAAAAAACTCTTCGTTATTTTTGCGGAATAAAAGCATATTGATTTGGTTCAGAAATACAACAAAAAAATGATAGTGGATGTAAAATGGATAGTTGTGCTATCGGTGCTATTTCTGGCGTCCTGTTCACAAACCCGGTTTGTACCTGAACAGGAATATTTGCTGAATAAAGTTGAGTTGGATGTTGATGATCCTAAAATTAAAAAGGATGAAGCCAAGTCGTTTATTCGCCAAAAGGAGAATTATAAAATCTTAGGATTTGTAAAGTTTTATCTGACACTATATAATATGTCGTCGAAAAAGAAGACCGACGATTGGCTAAAGCGAATTGGTGAAGCACCTCAATTATACGATGAAGCGATGACGGAGCGTTCGATTGAACAACTTCGACAGTATATGGATAATAAGGGGTATTACCGTGCTCAGATTAAGAGTGACGTTAAGTTCGATGAAAAAAAGCAGAAAGCGGAATTAAAGTTTAATGTTAAAGCTGGTGATCAGTATAAGATAAAAAGAGTAAACTATCATTTTGTAACGCCCGAATTAAAAACAATCTTTTATAACGATTCAATATCCTATTCCATGCGATCGGGTGATGCATTCGATTTTTATGTGCTGGAGCAACAACAAAAAAAAATTGTTGATGTGTACCGAAACAATGGATATTTCTATTTCACAAAAAATCAGGTTCGTGGAATTGCTGATACCAGTTTGTACGAAAAACAAGTGGTGTTAGATATGTATATCGGTGAGTCCGAGAATAGTCAGATGGATTCGGCCAAAATTCTAAAACCTTATTATCTAAATAATTTCTATTATTCGATTCTACCAGGTAATACGCCGGTTACAGTTGCCGGGGAGGAGGATGAGACTTTTTCGGATACGCTTCATTGGGATAATTCTTCTCTTTTCATGACCAAACAAATTCAATATCCACCCGGCTTATTTATCAGAACCAACCAAATGAGAAGCGGCGACTTATTTCAAAACTCGGAAGTTGAAAATACCTTTAACGGATTTAATCGGTTACGCCAGTTTCGATTTGTTGATATTCAGTTTAGTGAAACCTTCCCTGAACAGGATTCGAACTTATTAGATTGTAATTTGCGGTTGGCTCCATTAAACAAACAATCTACATCTTTTGATATTGAAGGAACAAACACATCGGGTAACCTTGGAGTAGCCGGGAATATTTATTACCAGCACCGAAATCTGTTTAAAGGGGCCGAAGTTTTTCAACTACGATTTAAAGGAGCTACTGAGCGTATGCACCGGCAAATCAATAATGGTTCTGAATATTTTAATACACGCGAATTTGGTGTAGAATCGAATTTAATAATTCCCAAGTTATTAGGGCCTGGAAAGTATATCAAGAGTTTTGAGAAAAACCTTCCCAAAACAGTTTTGAATATGGGATATAACTATCAAAAACGGCCGGAATATACGCGTACCATCACAACCTTGAAATTTGGTTACGACTGGAAAACAACGCAGGATTTAAGGCACCTGTGGAATATTGTAGATTTGAATATTGTACGTTTGTACGAATTTGACGAAGACTTTATTAACTCTATTCGAGACCTCTATATTAAAAGTAGTTTTACCGATCATTTTATTTCTGCCATGAATTACTCGATTATTTACAATAATCAACGTTTAAATTCGAGTAAAAATTATACGTATGCTCGCTTTAATATCGAATCATCAGGAAATGTATTGTGGACTGCTTCTAAACTTGCCGGGAAGGATAAATCTCAGGTAGTTGATTCGGTAACCAATAAAACAATAGAGTATTATGAAATATTTAATACTCAATTTGCTCAGTATATTAAATCCGACATTGAGGTTCGAAGGGCAATTCAATTGGACAAATATAATTCTATTGTTGGACGAGCTTTTGCTGGTGTTGGAATTCCTTATGGCAATTCAAGGTTCTTACCTTTCGAAAAACAATATTTCTCCGGTGGGGCTAACGGCATTCGTGCCTGGCAGGTTCGCTCGCTTGGCCCTGGTACCTATAGTGCCGGCGAAGGTTCGTATCCTAATCAATCGTCGGATATTAAGTTGGAAGCGAATCTCGAGTATCGTTTTGGATTAATAGGTTCGCTGGAAGGAGCTTTGTTTCTTGACGCTGGAAATATTTGGGCGATTAATAAAAACGATAACAGAGAAGGTGCTTTGTTCAGGTTCAATAAGTTTTACAAACAATTTGCAATTGGAACGGGTGCAGGTTTGAGGTTTGACCTGAATTATTTTATTCTGCGTGTTGATCTGGGGATGAAATTACGCGATCCAGCCAACGAAGAAGGACACAAGTGGATAATCGGAGACCGTTCACTTACAGCCAACGATTTTGTATTCTCGTTCGCCATTGGATATCCATTTTGATGTTTGTTAATTTATTGAACTTTTTTTGGTGGATTAATTTTTGCATTTTTGCGGCGAAATTTCTTAGAGGTTGTAAGTAAAACTGCACTTTTTATAATAATAACGCAATTTATATGGCTGGTCTTCCATCTAACAATCGTGATTCGTTTGGTTCAAAATTTGGTGTAATTGCTGCTGCGGCTGGCTCGGCAGTTGGGTTAGGTAATATTTGGAAGTTCCCATACATTGCAGGTGTTTATGGAGGTGCCGCATTCCTGTTTGTTTACCTGGGATTTATTCTGGCTATTGGGATACCAATTATGCTTTCAGAGTTAATTATTGGAAGGAGTTCAAGAAGTAATGCTTTTGGAGCATTTAAAGTGCTGGCTCCGGGAACACCATGGAGATTTATTGGAATTTTAGGAGTTAGTGCAGCATTTTTAATTCTCTCATTTTATGGAGTTGTTGCAGGATGGAGTTTGCAATATATCATGTTATCAATTCAAGATGGCTTTTCAAGTAAAACTCCTGAAGAGATTGCATCACTCTTTAGCTCTTTAACAGAATCAACGGTTAGGCCGGTTGTTCTTCAACTCGTTTTTATGCTTCTCACAGGTGCGATTGTTATTGTTGGTATAAAAAAAGGTATTGAAAAATACACTAAAATTTTGATGCCATTATTGGTAATTATTCTTATATTTTTGTGTGTAAAATCGCTTACACTTGATGGAGCGAAGGCTGGTCTGGAGTTTCTTTTTAAACCTGATTTTTCAAAATTATCTGGTGATGGAATTCTTAGTGCCCTGGGGCACGCGTTTTTTACTTTGAGTCTGGGGATGGGAACCTTAATTACATATGGTTCTTACGTTCAACGTGATAATAATTTATTAAGCACTGCATTTAGCGTAACTATTGCCGACACAGTAATTGCAATTTTAGCCGGAATTGCAATATTTCCTGCAGTATTTGCATTTAATATTGCACCAACCGAAGGCCCCGGATTAATTTTTATTACGCTACCTAATGTTTTCCATCAAATGCCCGGTGGTTTTGTATTTTCTATTCTCTTCTTTATTTTACTAACAGTGGCCGCTTTAACGTCATCTATCTCAATTCTTGAAGTGGTTGTCGCTTATTTTAAAGAAGAGTTTCAAATGAACCGTAAAGTAGCCACAGTATTGGCAACGGTTCTAGTATCAATGTTGGGAGTGCTTTGTTCTTTGTCGATGGGGGTTTTATCTCCGATTACTTTTTTTGGGTTAAACATCTTTGATTTGATGGATTGGATATCGGCTAATTTACTATTGCCGATTGGTGGAATGTTTATTGCAATTTTTATTGGTTGGATTTTTGGTCGTAAGAAAGTACAGAAAGAAGTATCATACGGCGGACACTTGTCGGGAGTCCTTTTATCTGTATTTATGTTCCTTGTTAAATTTATTGCACCTATAGCGATTGCCATTGTATTATTAAACAAAGTTGGCCTGTTAAGTTTTAGCTAATTACTTTATTTGAATAATCAATTTGTTTGGATTGGCCGTATGATTTCCCTTTCGATGTATAGTCTCAACTTCAAGTTGGGTTGATTATATTGATATGTCTGCAAAATCAGCAACCCAAAGAAGGTTGTAAAATCCGAAAGAGTTGTTTGATTGGTTTTACTTCTGAAAACCAGTAATTAATTTACATGTTCTTCTTTTTTTTGGTAACGAGCTTGTCCAGGTCATTCTAATGTGTTAATTTCGAAAAAGGTGTAATCATTTAATTCCCAGATTCAATGAATTCTTTCTGGAAAAAAATAGTGCAGGATTTTATGTCTTTTTCGCGTTCTGACAGGAATGCTGTAATTATTATCGGGTCGTTAATTTTATTAGTGATAATTGCAAATGCTATCGTGCTTCGTATTCCCGCAAAACCAAATTCCGATTTTTCTGAATTTCAATCTATTTTCGAATACTGGGAAAAGGCGGAAGCAGAAAAGAAAGAGCCGGGAAAAGTTATTCTTTTTGATTTTGACCCAAATACAATCTCCACAATACGTCTGGACTCTCTATCAATTCCTGACTATGTAAAACGAAACTTATTAAGTTATCGAAATGCTGGTGGATCATTTAAATCGTCAGCCGATTTACGTAAAATTTATGGAATGAACGATTCTGTGTTTGTCTTGGTTAAAAATCACATAAAAATTAAGGAAGATAGAACAGTAACAACTTTGGCAAAACCTGAAGTCAGTGTAAAACCTTTAGAATATTTTGACCCGAATATTATAGACAAGGCAGGTTTAAAGCAACTCGGCTTTAACGAATTTCAGGCAAATAATCTTATTAATTACAGATCAAAAGGAAGTGTTTTTAAGGTTCCGTCTGATTTGTTGAAAATTTATGGGATTGACTCGTCCTTCTATTTTAGGATGAAAGAATATATTAATATTGAAAGGAATGAAATATCTGTTCAGTCAGAAGAAATTATTGTATTGGAATTGAATGAAGCAGATTTGACCGATCTTACAAAATTGAATGGAGTTGGTCCGGCCTTCGCTAACAGAATAATCAAATACAGAAGTTTATTAGGGGGATTTTATACAAAGGAGCAACTAAATGAGGTTTATAATTTTCCGGAGGAAACATATGCACGGATAAAAGATCACATCACAGTGGATACAACAAGGGTGAATAAAATTAGAATTAACTTTTCAGAGTACTCCGAACTCTTGAGGCATCCTTATCTTTCGAAAAAACAAGTAGAGGCCTTATTGAGCTGGCGTCAAAAGAACGGGGCGTTTACGAATATTTCTGAGCTCAAATACGTAAGTGGTTTTGATTCTGAAATAATTAAGAAAATAGATCCCTATATAACATGTCGTTAAAAAGTGTAAAACGGGAAATAATGCATAGGAAATATTATTTTTTTGATTTAAATTTGATTAACAATGATTATTTTCTAAATTTGCGCCTCAAAATTTAAAAAATAAAACCGATAAGTATGATTATTATTCCGGTAAAAGAAGGCGAAAATATTGAAAGAGCTTTAAAAAGGTTCAAGAGAAAATTTGAAAAAACAGGTGTAATTAAAGAGTTACGCGAGCGTCAGAAGTATACAAAACCTTCCATTAAAAAAAGGGAAGAGTTGAAAAAGGCAATTTACGTACAGGGTTTACAACAACAGGAAGACTAATTGATATTAGTGATTCCTGATTTATTTGTGGGGATGGCCAATGAGTTATCAGGAGTCGTTTATTAGTTTTTTGAAGTATGAGAAGAGGTATTCTGATCATACGGTTACGGCATATAAAAATGACCTCGATCAGTTTGTGGATTTTTGCACAATAATGGTCGGGGATTTTAATGTTCAGGAAGTCGATACAAAACTGGTTCGTGGCTGGGTAGTTTCTTTAATGGAGAATGATCTGTCGCCCCGTTCAGTTGGTCGGAAAGTAACATCATTAAAATCGTTCTATAATTATTTAATGAAAGAACAGGTTGTTGTTAGTAATCCTGCAATAAATGTCCCGTTGCCAAAGATCAGGAAAAAGTTGCCGAATTTTGTAGAAGAGAACAGTCTTTCGCATTTGCTGGATTCGGGCATGTTTGATAATAGTTTCGCAGGTATACGCGATAAATTTATTATTTCATTGCTTTACGGAACCGGTATTCGTTTGGCTGAATTACGTGCTTTAAAAGCAAGTGATTTCGATACTGCAGGTTATTTGATTCGTGTGTTGGGGAAACGACAAAAAGAAAGAGTGATTCCTTATCCGCGAGAGATAAACCATTTGTTGGAAGAATACGTAAGTGTTAAAGACAAAACAATTGGTTTTAAAACCGAATTTTTGTTGGTTACCGAAAAAGGGAAACAGGTATACGAAAAATTAGTTTACAGGGTAGTGAAAAATAATCTGGCGAAAGTTACATCGCTCGAAAAAAAGAGCCCGCATGTTTTGCGCCATACTTTTGCTACACATTTATTAAATAAAGGCGCCGATTTAAACGCCGTTAAAGAATTATTGGGACATTCAAATTTGGCAGCAACACAGGTTTATACCCATACAACCTTCGAAAAGCTGCACGAGAGTTATAAACAGGCCCACCCGCGTGGGGGAAAAATTGATTAATTATGGAAGTAAAAATTAATTCAGTACATTTCAACGCCGACGAGAAGTTGGTTGATTTTGTAAACAAAAAAGTAAATAAACTGGATACTTTTTTTGATGGTATTATTAAAGCAGAAGTAATCCTTAAAGTTGCTAAACCTGAGACAGCAAACAACAAGCTTGCTGAGTTAAAACTTTCGATCCCGGCCACAGATTATTTATTTGCAAAAAAACAAGCAGATACCTTTGAGGAGGCTGTCGATTTGGCTATTGATGCAATTAGAAAACAAATGGATAAATACAAGGAAAAGTTAAAGTCAAAATAATTTTAAAAATTTCATAGTAGGGTATTCGTTTTTTAAAATAATATTTCTACATTTGCAAACCCAATTTGGGGACGTTCTTAGAACAGTTGAATTTAGAGTACTTTAAGTGGAAAATGAGAGAGTTCTCAGTTATGCGAAAGGTAGTTTTTTAGAGAAAGATGAATGAATTGAAATTTTTCAAAAAAAAATAATAAAACTCCTCGGCTGTTTTAAAATAAATTGTACTTTTGCACAGCATTTTTTTGCTAGGTAATAATAAGCGGGAATAGCTCAGTTGATAGAGCATTAGCCTTCCAAGCTAAGGGTCGCGAGTTTGAGTCTCGTTTCCCGCTCATAAAATGGAGATTGGAATTTTGAGTAATAAAATACTCTTAATTCCTGTCTCTTTGTGTATTTATAAGCCGGAGTAGCTCAGGGGTAGAGCGCATCCTTGGTAAGGATGAGGTCACGAGTTCAATTCTCGTCTTTGGCTCTGATGATTTAAAAGATAATAAATTAAAAAATTGAAGTTATGGCTAAAGAACATTTTAACAGGGACAAGGACCATGTAAACATTGGTACTATTGGCCACGTTGACCACGGTAAAACTACATTGACCGCAGCTATTACTATGGTATTGGCAAAAAAAGGCTTTTGTGAAGTAAAAGCTTTCGATCAGATTGATAATGCTCCGGAAGAAAAAGAAAGAGGTATTACAATTAATACTGCTCACGTTGAATATGAAACAGCTACTCGTCACTATGCACACGTTGACTGTCCTGGTCACGCGGATTATGTGAAGAATATGGTGACTGGTGCTGCCCAGATGGACGGTGCAATTATCGTTGTTGCTGCAACTGATGGTCCTATGCCACAGACTCGCGAGCACATCCTTTTGGCTCGTCAGGTAAACGTTCCTCGTTTGGTTGTGTTCATGAATAAAGTGGATATGGTTGACGATGAAGAGTTACTTGAGTTAGTTGAAATGGAAGTTCGTGAATTGCTTGACTTCTACGAATTTGATGGAGACAATACTCCTGTTATTATGGGTTCTGCTCTTGGTGGATTAAACGGAGAGCCAGAATGGGAAGAAAAAATTCTTGAATTGATGGATGCATGTGATTCATGGATTCCACTTCCTCCACGTGATATTGACAAACCATTCCTTATGCCTGTTGAAGACGTATTCTCGATCACTGGTCGTGGTACAGTTGCTACTGGTCGTATTGAAACTGGTGTTGTTCACACTGGAGACGAACTACAGTTAATTGGTTTAGGTGCTGAGGGACGTAAAACAGTTTGTACTGGTGTTGAAATGTTCCGTAAGATTTTGGATGATGGTCAGGCTGGTGATAACGTAGGTTTATTACTTCGCGGTGTTGACAAAAAGGAAATCAAACGTGGTCAGATTTTGGCAAAACCAGGTTCAATCACTCCTCATACTAAATTCAAAGCTGAGGTTTATGTATTGAAAAAAGAAGAAGGTGGACGTCACACTCCATTTCATAACAAATACCGTCCTCAGTTCTACTTACGTACGCTTGACGTAACCGGCGAAATCCACCTGGAAGCAGGTCGCGAAATGGTTATGCCTGGTGATAACGTAACTGTTGAGGTTGAATTGATCTATCCTGTTGCAATTAACATTGGTCTTCGTTTCGCAATTCGTGAAGGTGGACGTACTGTAGGTGCTGGTCAGATCACTGAGATTCTGTAGTCTGACAGTTAAAAATATAAGTTAATAGGTCCCGGGCCTCGGCTCGGGACTATTTTCGGATGAAACTCGGATTTGGGAGTGGTTAAAACAGTAAGTTCGAATCTTACCTTCCGTACAAAACAAGGATAATTTAAACATGAAGTTAAAGATTTATCTACAAGAGGCTTATGATGAACTGGTTCATAAAGTAACATGGCCTACTTGGAAAGAGCTACAAAGTAGCGCATTGGTTGTAATGATTGCTTCCTTTATAATATCATTATTAATATTTGTTATGGATCTGTCTTTCAGAAACATAATGGATTTTGTTTACAGATTATTTTATTAATCAAAACCCTGAAGTCAAGATGAGCGAAAATGTTAAAAAATGGTATGTTCTGCGTGCTATTGGAGGCAAGGAGAAGAAGGTTAAAGAATATATCGATAACGAAATCGCAATTGGAGACCTGAAAGGGTATGTAGATCAGGTTCTTATTCCAACAGAAAAAGTGTATCAAATCCGAAATGGTAAAAAAATCAGTAAGGAGAGAAACTTTTTTCCGGGATATGTATTAATCGAAGCTGCACTAGTGGGTGAAGTTGCACACACACTAAGGAATTTTCCGAATGTTATAGGGTTCTTAGGCGACACTAAAGGTGGAGATCCTGTACCGATGAGGCAGAGCGAGGTAAACAGAATTCTAGGTCGTGTTGACGAGTTGTCGGAGACAGATGAAGAATTAAATATCCCTTATGTGGTAGGAGAAACTGTAAAAGTAATCGATGGACCATTTAACGGCTTTAACGGAACCATTGAAGAAATCAATGAAGAGAAGAAGAAGCTGCAGGTAATGGTGAAGATTTTTGGACGTAAAACTCCTTTGGAACTTAGCTTTATGCAAGTCGAAAAGGAATAGTAACGCTTTAATTTATTGTTATGGCGAAAGAAGTTGCTGGATTAATTAAATTACAGATTAAAGGTGGTGCTGCTAATCCTTCACCACCGGTGGGACCAGCATTGGGTGCCAAAGGCGTAAATATTATGCAGTTCTGCAAACAGTTTAATGGTCGTACACAAGACCAGGCCGGGAAAGTTCTTCCGGTTATTATTACTGTTTTTGCAGACAAGTCATTTGACTTCATAATCAAACAACCGCCTGTGGCTGTTCAATTATTGGAAGTTGCCAAACTGAAAAAAGGTTCACCTGAATCACACATTAACAAAGTGGGATCAGTAACCTGGGATCAGGTTAGAGGAATTGCCGAAGGCAAAATGTCTGACCTGAACTGCTTTACAGTAGAGTCGGCAATGAAAATGGTAGCTGGAACTGCCAGAAGTATGGGAATCACTGTTAAAGGTGCTTCACCATTCAATAACTAAAAATATCTTTTACGATGGGCAGAATTACGAAAAATATGAAAGCGTCTTTGGAGAAGCTCGAAAAAGGAAAAGTTTACTCAATTGATGAAGCAGCAGAATTAGTGAAAGAAATTACTACCACTAAATTTGATGCTTCAGTTGATATTGATGTAAGACTGGGAGTTGACCCAAGAAAAGCTAACCAGATGGTTAGAGGCGTAGTTTCGTTACCCCATGGAACAGGTAAAGAGGTACGTGTTTTGGCAATGGTTACTCCTGACAAAGAGCAGGAAGCCAAAGATGCCGGAGCAGATTATGTAGGTCTTGACGAATACGTTGAGAAAATTAAAGGTGGCTGGACTGATGTTGATGTAATTATCACTATGCCTCCGGTTATGGGAAAAGTTGGACAGTTAGGACGTATTTTAGGCCCTCGTGGTTTAATGCCTAACCCTAAAAGTGGAACCGTAACTATGGAAGTTGGTAAAGCAGTTAGCGAAGTTAAGCAAGGTAAAATCGACTTTAAAGTTGATAAATTTGGTATTGTTCACACATCTATCGGTAAAGTTTCATTTACTGCCGAAAAGATTAAAGAAAATGCCGCTGAGTTTATTCATACAATTAATAAACTTAAACCTGTTGCCGCTAAAGGAACCTACATAAAAAGTATCTACTTATCAAGTACCATGAGCCCTGGTATTCAGGTAGAATCTAAGTCGTTTGCAGAATAAAAAAATGGAATTATGAAGAGTTCAGAAAAACAAGTTATTATAAATAATTTACAAGAACAGATAGATTCATACGACCATTTTTATCTGACTGACATTAGTGGATTAAATGCTGAGAATACCAGTGATTTAAGGAGACTATGTTTTAATCAAAAGGTAAAACTGGTTGTTGTTAAGAATACTTTATTACGTAAAGCTCTTGAAAATTCTGGAAAGAATGCTGAAGAAATTTACGATGCTCTAAAGGGAAACACATCGGTAATGTTTACCGAAACAGGTAATGCACCTGCTAAACTGATTAAAGACTTCGCTAAAAAACATAAGAAGCCTGTGTTAAAGGCTGCATATGTTGAAGAATCAGTTTACATGGGAGCTGACCAACTGGATGCACTCGTTGCCGTTAAGTCGAAAAACGAGCTTATTGCAGATGTTGTTGCTCTATTACAATCACCAATGAAAACTGTTCTTGGACAGCTACAATCAGGTGGTAATATTATCCACGGTGTTCTTGATACACTGAAAGAAAGAGAATAATTTATTAGAAATAATTTAAAAAAGTAATAAAATGGCAGATTTAAAACAGCTTGCAGAAGAGTTAGTAAACTTGACTGTTAAAGACGTTAACGAATTGGCTGGCATACTTAAAGATGAGTATGGTATTGAACCAGCTGCTGCTGCAGTAGCAGTTGCAGGTCCAGCTGCAGGTGGTGGCGAGGATGCTGCTGCTGAACAAACTGAATTTGACGTGATTTTGAAAGCAGCAGGTGCATCGAAACTTGCAGTAGTTAAACTCGTTAAAGAACTAACTGGTCTTGGCTTAAAAGAAGCTAAAGCAGTTGTAGATGAAGCTCCAAAAGCAATCAAAGAAAAAATTTCTAAAGACGAAGCAGAAGCGCTTAAAAGTCAATTAGAAGAAGCTGGAGCTGAAGTTGAAGTAAAATAACGCATTATACCTATTTTTAATAGGTAATATGGTTTAGAATCTAGCTCAGGTTGGATTCTAAACCTTTTTGTGTATTTATATTTTATATAATTAACCTGTATAAATGCATGTCAGTACAAGCAAAAATAGAGAGGATTAATTTTTCCTCAACACAAACCAGGTTTGATTACCCTGACTTCTTAGAAGTACAAGTTAAATCATTTAAAGATTTTTTCCAGTTAAAAACCACACCTGACAATCGAAAAGGGGAGGGTTTATACAGAGTTTTTGAAGAGAACTTTCCAATTTCGGATACACGAAATAATTTCGTATTGGAATTTATCGACTATCAGGTCGATCCTCCTCGCTATTCTATAGACGAATGTATAGAACGTGGTTTAACATTTAGCGTGCCGTTAAAAGCAAAGTTGAAACTATATTGTACCGATCCGGAACACGAGGATTTCGATACCGTAGTTCAGGACGTATATCTTGGAACTGTGCCTTACATGACCGATCGTGGTACCTTTATCATTAATGGTGCTGAACGTGTTATTGTATCTCAATTGCACAGATCGCCGGGTGTATTCTTTGGACAAAGTTTACACGCCAATGGTACAAAACTTTACTCGGCACGTATTATCCCGTTTAAGGGATCATGGATCGAATTTGCAACCGACATCAATAGTGTCATGTTTGCATACATCGACCGTAAGAAGAAATTACCTGTAACAACTTTATTACGTGCCATTGGCTTTGAAAGTGATAAAGATGTGCTGGAAATATTTGATCTGGCTGATGAGGTTAAAGTGTCTAAAACAGGTCTTAAGAAAATTGTTGGCCGAAGATTGGCAGCACGTGTGCTGAAATCGTGGGTCGAGGACTTTGTTGATGAAGATACCGGAGAAGTAGTTTCGATCGAACGTAACGAAGTTATTATCGATCGCGAAACTGATATTGAAGAAGATCATATCGAGGAAATTCTTGATTCAGGTGTAAAAACAATTCTTTTGCACAAAGAGGATCAGAATCAACAAGATTTTGCGATCATCTACAACACACTTCAAAAAGACCCGTGTAACTCGGAAAAAGAAGCAGTTCTTCACATCTACCGTCAGTTACGTAACGCAGAACCGCCCGATGAGGCAACCGCCCGCGACGTAATCGACAAACTGTTCTTTTCAGATAAGAGATACGACCTTGGAGAAGTTGGCCGATACAGGATTAATAAAAAATTAGGTCTCAATGTTGACATGGAGAACCGGGTACTTACCAAAGAGGATATTATTGAGATTATTAAAAATCTTATCCAACTGGTAAACTCAAAAACCGATGTTGACGATATTGACCACTTAAGTAACCGTAGGGTTCGTACGGTAGGCGAGCAAATGTTTAACCAATTTGGTGTTGGTTTGGCACGTATGGCTCGTACTATTCGCGAAAGAATGAACGTAAGAGATAACGAGGTGTTTACTCCGATTGATCTGATCAATTCAAAAACACTTTCATCAGTAATCAACTCATTCTTTGGAACAAATGCTTTATCGCAATTTATGGATCAAACCAATCCACTTGCTGAAATGACGCACAAACGTCGTATGTCAGCTCTTGGACCAGGTGGTTTATCGCGCGAAAGAGCTGGTTTCGAGGTGCGTGACGTTCACTTTACTCACTACGGAAGATTGTGTCCGATTGAAACACCCGAGGGACCAAACATTGGTTTGATTTCTTCGTTGTGTGTTTTTGCAAAAATAAATCCACTTGGTTTTATTGCTACACCATATCGTAAAGTTAGCGATGGTAAAGTCGATCTTTCGTCTGAAGGTGCAGTTTATTTAACTGCCGAAGAAGAAGAAGGACAAATTATTGCACAGGCAAATGCTCCTATTGATGAACAAGGAAACTTTATAAACGATAAAGTTAAGGCACGTCTGGACGGTGATTATCCGGTTGTTGAAAGAGACAATGTTCAATTGATGGATGTTGGCCCGAACCAGATTGCTTCGGTAGCAGCATCTCTTATTTGTTTTCTGGAGCATGATGATGCAAACCGTGCATTGATGGGATCGAACATGATGCGTCAGGCAGTTCCACTTTTACGCCCCGAAGCCCCTATTGTGGGAACAGGTTTAGAAGCAAGAGCTGCAGCCGATTCAAACATTATGGTGAAAGCCGAGTTTGACGGAGTTGTTGAATTTGTTGATGCAAAACAAATTATTGTTCGTTACGATATCAGTGAAGAAGATCGTTTTGTTAGTTTTGATCCGGAAGTTGTAACTTATAATCTTCAGAAATATACCAAAACAAACCAGGGAACCACAGTTGACCTGAACCCAATTGTAATTAAAGGGCAACGTGTTAAAAAAGGCACTATTCTTACAGAAGGATATGCAACTGAAAATGGTGAATTAGCCCTTGGTCGTAACCTGCAGGTGGCATTTATGCCTTGGCAGGGATATAACTACGAGGATGCGATTGTAATTTCAGAACGAATTGTACGTGAAGATGTATTTACTTCGGTTCACGTTGATGAATATAGCCTGGAGGTTCGCGATACAAAACGGGGAGTGGAGGAGTTTACCTCTGATATTCCTAATGTGAGTGAAGAAGCAACACGTAATTTGGACGAAAACGGTTTAATCAGAGTTGGAGCCAACGTAAAACCTGGTGATATTCTGATTGGTAAGATTACTCCGAAAGGTGAGTCTGATCCTTCTCCTGAAGAAAAACTATTGCGTGCAATTTTCGGAGATAAAGCGGGCGATGTAAAAGACGCTTCACTGAAAGCATCTCCATCATTGAAAGGTGTTGTTATTGATAAAAAATTGTTTTCTCGCGTTGCGAAAGACAAAAAAGGCAAAGCAACAAAAACGCTACTCGACCAGATTGACGAGAAACTGGAGCGCGAAGTTGCAGCTATTAGAACAAAACTGGAAGATAAACTATTTACCCTGGTAAGCGGAAAAACATCGCAAGGTGTGAAAGATTACTACGGAACAGAGTTTATTCCGAAAGGAGTTAAGTTTACCTTGAAACAACTTCAGGATCTTGATTATTTAACTATCAATCCATCAAAATGGACAACTGATAAAGATAAAAACGATCTGGTTTTTAGGGTAATCAATAACTACATAATGAAATATAAAGAGGCTGAGGCTGTTTCACGTCGCGAAAGGTACAATGTTACCATCGGGGATGAGTTGCCAGCTGGAATTATTCAGTTAGCTAAAATTTATATTGCTAAAAAACGAAAGCTTCAAATTGGTGATAAAATGGCGGGGCGTCACGGTAACAAAGGTATCGTTTCTCGTGTTGTTCGTCAGGAAGATATGCCGTTCTTAGAAGACGGTACTCCGGTTGATATTGTATTGAATCCGCTGGGTGTACCTTCAAGGATGAACCTTGGACAGATTTACGAAACTGTTTTAGGTTGGGCTGGTAAAGAACTTGGATTAAAGTTTGCAACACCAATTTTTGATGGTGCAAGTCTTGACGAGATTTCGAGTTATACAGATAAAGCCGGCATACCGCGATTTGGTGAAACCCGTTTGACCAATGGTGAAACCGGTGAGAAATTTGATCAGCCTGCAACCGTCGGTATCATTTATATGTTGAAACTGGGTCACATGGTAGAAGACAAAATGCACGCCCGTTCAATTGGTCCATACTCGTTAATTACGCAACAGCCATTAGGTGGTAAAGCACAGTTTGGTGGTCAGCGTTTTGGGGAAATGGAAGTTTGGGCACTTGAGGCATTTGGTGCTTCCCATATTCTGCAGGAAATTCTTACCGTTAAGTCAGACGACGTAATGGGACGTGCAAAAGCTTACGAATCGATCGTGAAAGGTGAGCCAATGCCACAACCGGGAATTCCTGAGTCACTAAATGTACTGCTTCACGAGCTTCGTGGTCTTGGACTTAGCGTTCGTATGGAGTAGAATAATTGTAAGATTCAGTTTAATTGATATTTAATTTGAATTATGGCATTCAAAAAAGATAATAAAGCAAAAAGTAGTTTCTCAAAAGTTTCAATCAGCCTGTCGTCTCCTGAAGAAATTCTGGAACGTTCGTTTGGTGAAGTGTTGAAACCAGAAACAATCAATTACAGAACATATAAGCCTGAGCGCGACGGTTTATTTTGTGAGCGTATTTTTGGCCCTGTAAAAGACTACGAATGCCATTGCGGTAAATACAAACGAATCCGTTATAAAGGAATTGTTTGCGACCGTTGTGGTGTAGAAGTAACAGAGAAAAAAGTACGTCGCGAAAGAATGGGACACATTTCATTGGTGGTTCCGGTTGCGCACATTTGGTATTTTAAATCTTTGCCAAACAAAATTGGTTACCTACTGGGTTTGCCAACCAAAAAACTCGATACAATTATTTACTACGAGCGCTATGTAGTAATTAACGCCGGTGTAAAAGCTGCCGATGGAGTTAAAAATCTGGATTTCTTAACAGAAGAAGAATATTTGGATATTTTGGATACGCTTCCAAAAGAGAACCAGTTCCTTGACGACGACGATCCGCATAAATTTATTGCCAAAATGGGTGCTGAAGCGCTTTTCGATATTCTGGGAAGACTGGAATTAGATACGCTTTCGTATGATTTGCGGCATAAAGCAAACACCGAAACTTCGCAGCAACGTAAAAACGAAGCGTTAAAACGTTTGCAGGTGGTTGAGGCTTTCAGGGCAAGTAAAAACCTGAACCGTCCGGAATGGATGATTGTAAGGGTTGTTCCTGTTATTCCTCCGGATTTACGTCCGTTGGTGCCACTCGATGGTGGCCGTTTTGCAACATCAGATTTAAATGACCTTTACCGAAGAGTAATTATTCGTAACAACCGTTTGAAACGATTGATTGAGATTAAAGCTCCTGAGGTAATCTTAAGAAATGAAAAACGAATGTTGCAGGAAGCTGTGGATTCGTTATTCGATAACTCAAGAAAAGCAAACGCCGTTAAAACGGAAAACAATCGTGCTTTAAAATCACTTTCTGATAGTTTGAAAGGTAAACAAGGTCGTTTCCGTCAAAACCTTTTGGGTAAACGTGTTGACTATTCAGCACGTTCGGTTATCGTTGTTGGTCCTAAACTTAGGATTCACGAATGCGGTATCCCAAAAGATATGGCTGCTGAACTTTACAAACCTTTTGTAATTCGTAAATTAATCGAACGAGGTATTGTAAAAACAGTAAAGTCGGCGAAAAAAATCGTTGACCGAAAAGATCCGGTAGTTTGGGAAATTCTTGAAAACGTATTAAAAGGACATCCTGTTATGCTGAACAGGGCGCCCACACTGCACAGGCTTTCAATTCAGGCTTTCCAGCCGGTATTGATTGAAGGAAAAGCGATTCAGCTGCACCCATTGGTATGTACAGGATTTAACGCTGACTTCGATGGTGACCAGATGGCTGTTCACCTGCCGTTAGGAAACGCTGCAATTTTAGAAGCGCAGTTGTTGATGCTTGCTTCGCACAACCTTTTGAACCCTGCCAACGGTGCTCCAATTCAGGTGCCTTCGCAGGATATGGTTCTTGGGCTGTACTACATGACCAAACCAAGAAAAGGAAGCCGTGGTGAAGGAATGACCTTCTATTCGGCTGAAGAGGTAAAGATTGCTTACGAAGAAAAAGCGATTGATCTTCATGCCATTATTAAGGTAAAAGTTCAGGACGTTGATGAAACCGGTAAATACTTTAAACACATAATTGAAACGACAGTAGGAAGGGTACTGTTTAATGAATATGTTCCTGAACAAGCAGGATATATTAATCAGATCCTTACTAAAAAATCGTTACGTTCAATTATTACCGATGTATTTAATTCAAGTGGGAATGCCATTACGGTTAATTTCCTCGATGACATTAAAAACCTTGGTTATACGATGGCATACCGTGGAGGATTGTCGTTCAATCTTGGTGATGTTATTATTCCTGAAAATAAGACTGATATTGTAGAAAAAGGATACGAGGAAGTTGAAGAGGTGATCAATAACTACAACATGGGTTTTATTACCAATAACGAACGTTACAACCAGGTTATTGATATTTGGACACATGCCAACGCAAAACTTACTCAGTCGGTAATGAACACCATTAGTACCGACCGTCAGGGATTCAACTCAATTTATATGATGCTTGACTCTGGTGCAAGGGGTTCGAAGGAACAGATTCGTCAGCTTTGCGGTATGAGGGGTTTGATGGCAAAACCACAAAAGTCAGGTTCTACAGGTTCGCAAATTATTGAAAACCCAATTCTTGCAAACTTTAAAGAAGGACTTTCGGTATTGGAGTACTTTATTTCTACTCACGGTGCGCGTAAAGGTTTGGCGGATACCGCTCTTAAAACAGCTGATGCGGGTTACTTAACACGTCGTTTGGTTGATGTTGCTCAGGATGTAATTATTTCGGAAGATGATTGTGGTACCTTACGTGGTTTAATAGCTGCCGATGTTAAAAACAACGAAGAAATTGTTGCTTCATTGTTTGAAAGAATTATTGGACGTACTTGTGTTCACGATATTTATCACCCTTTAAATGGTGACTTAATTATCAAATCGGGAGAGGAAATTACTGAAGCAATTGCAAAAGTAATTGAAGATTCACCTATTGAATCAGTTGAAATTCGTTCGGTACTTACCTGCGAATCGAAAGTGGGTGTTTGCGCTAAATGTTACGGACGTAACCTTGCAACTGGTAAAAAAGTTCAAAAAGGTGAAGCAACCGGAGTTATTGCAGCTCAGTCGATTGGCGAACCAGGAACACAGCTTACTTTGCGTACTTTCCACGTAGGGGGTATTGCAGGTAACATTTCGGCCCAATCGCGTGTTGAGGCAAAATACGATGGTTACACCGAAATTGAGGAATTACGTTCAGTAAAATACAAGGACGAATTAGGCCAGGAAGTTGAAATCGTTGTTAGTCGTTTGGCTGAATTAAAAATTATCGATAAAAACACAAATATTCCTCTTTCTACTCACCCACTTCCTTATGGTTCGAAACTGTATGTGAAAAATGGGGCAGAAATCAGAAAAGGAACACTCGTTTGTGAATGGGATCCATTCAACGGTGTTATTATTACTGAATTCGAAGGAAAGGTTGAATTTGAAAATCTGATTGATGGTATCACTTTTCGCGAAGAATCGGATGAACAAACCGGTTATAGCGAGCGTGTAATTATCGAAACAAGGGATAAAACAAAGAACCCTACATTAAAAATCATGGACAAAGACGGAAATATGATTCGTTCGTACAACCTTCCGGTTGGGGGACACATTTCTGTTGATCATGGTCAGAAAGTTAAGGCAGGTACTATCTTGGTTAAAATTCCACGTGCTGCTGGTAAAGCAGGCGATATCACAGGGGGTCTTCCTCGTGTTACCGAGTTGTTCGAGGCACGTAATCCATCGAATCCGGCAGTTGTATCGGAGGTTGACGGAGAAGTTTCGCTGGGAAAAATTAAACGGGGTAACCGTGAGATTATCGTTACTACCAAAAATGATGACGTTAAAAAATACCTGGTACCACTTTCACGTCAGATTCTTGTACAAGAAAACGATTATATCAGGGCAGGTACTCCGCTTTCTGACGGAGCAACTACTCCTTCCGATATCCTTGCAATTAAAGGGCCTACTGCCGTTCAAGAGTATATTTTGAATGAAGTGCAGGACGTTTATCGTATGCAGGGTGTGAAAATTAACGACAAACACTTTGAGATTATCATCCGTCAGATGATGCGTAAAGTAGAAATCGTTGATCCGGGAGATACTCGTTTCTTAGAAAAACAAATCGTTGATAAAAACGAGTTCTTCTCTGAAAATGACTGGATTTATGCTAAAAAAATAGTTATTGAAGAGGGAGATGCTGAAGGTTTAAAAGCAGGTCAGATTATTTCTGCAAGACGTTTAAGAGACGAGAATTCTCAATTGAGAAGACGCGATAAAAAATTGGTTGAAGCGAGGGATGCAATTCCTGCAACATCAAGCCAGGTTCTTCAGGGTATTACAAGGGCTGCATTACAAACACGTAGCTGGTTGTCGGCAGCATCGTTCCAAGAAACTACGAAAGTGCTGAACGAAGCTGCTATTAATGGTAAGGTAGATTATCTTGACGGATTGAAAGAGAATGTAATTTGTGGTCACCTGATTCCTGCTGGTACAGGACTAAAAGAATACAAAAACCTTGTGGTAGGTTCGAAATCGGAATACGACAGGTTGGTGGATACAAGACATTCGCATAACGATTAATATTTGAATCATGGAAGACAAAAAGCAGAAGTCGCAACAAATAAATATTGAATTGAGTGAGGAAGTTGCCCAGGGAACGTATTCGAACCTTGCTGTAATTACACATTCAAGTTCAGAATTTGTGGTGGATTTTGTCCGGATTATGCCGGGTATTCCAAAAGCGAATGTAAAATCGAGGATTATTCTTACACCGGAACATGCCAAACGTTTATTAATGGCCTTGCAGGATAACGTTCAAAAGTACGAAGCAATGCACGGACCTATTAAGAATGTAAAGCCGGGTTCGGACCCAATGATGCCGCCAATGAATTTTGGTGGGCCAACAGCGCAAGCTTAGTTTTATACAAGCATATAAGCAAAGAGGGATCAATTTATTGGTCCCTCTTTTTTTGTAAATAATCCATACGCTTGTATCAAAAATCTATCTGGAAAGGAGGTAGTTTTAAGGAATAAAAAAAGCCGATCCGTCAATTGACGGATCGACTCGAGAATATAATTTGGTTAGATTCGGTTTGAAACCCGAGCCTGAAGATAGTAATTTTATCCAATCGGAAGAATGTATCGGGTTTTATTCTTTATAAATAAGATTTCTGCAACACTTAGATTGAACCGGAGAGGAGGTTTAAAACAAGCAGAAGTACTGTTATTTCGTCCATTTTTACTTAAAACAAGTATAAATTAGCATCAATCCCGTATTTCTGAGGAATTTTGGAATATAACGGTTGATTGTTTTAATGTGTTGCCAGTAGTGCTTTTGATGTGTGTAACTAGTGCTGAATCCCTTGTTACAACAGGATTTTAACAAAGATTAAAGGAATGAGTTTAATACTTTCTTTGGTAAGTTTTCCCTTGATTTTTATATTTGCTAGCTTTCAATTCGCAGAGGGTAATTTCTCGTGGCGAATTTTAAGAAAGAAGAGAGACTAATACTGAGTATAAAAGAAGAATAATATGGGATGAAACGACCATGTAAATATGCTGATCAGGAAGGATAAAATATGCATGGGAGTTCGCTTACTGCCGAGGGGCAGGTATAGAATATCTTTAAAACAAACAATTTAAATCATATGAAACGAGCATGGTAATTATTGTCACAAGGATGCATGATAATGTTTATGCGAGTTGCCTGGCTATCGGACAGGTTGGCATGAGTTACCATTGAAAATTAAAAATATAAACGAATGAAAGCTTATAACATTATTGTTTTGGCCAAACAGGTTCCCGACACGAGAAACGTAGGAAAAGATGCGATGAAAGCCGACGGGACTATCAACAGGGCTGTACTGGCCGCTATCTTCAATCCTGAAGATTTAAACGCATTGGAACAGGCATTACGAATCAAAGACGAATTTCCTGAATCAAAAATCAATATTTTAACGATGGGACCAGGAAGGGCTGCTGATATTATTCGCGAAGGATTATATCGCGGAGCCGACGGCGGAATTTTGCTTACCGACAGGGCTTTTGCCGGATCGGATACTTTAGCAACTTCATATGCCATTGGGCAGGCCTTAAAGAAAATGGGTAATATCGATATTATTATTGCAGGTCGTCAGGCCATCGATGGAGATACAGCACAAGTAGGCCCGCAAGTGGCTGAAAAACTGAATTTGTTACAGATTACCTATGTGGAAGAAATAATTGAATTAAAAGACAAATCAATTACCGTAAAACGCCGGCTTGAAAACGGTGTTGAAACTGTAAAATGTCCGCTTCCTTTAGTTATAACTGTGAATGGATCGGCTCCTGATTGCAGAGCACGAAATGCCAAGCGTTTAATGAAGTACAAACACGCAAAAACAGTTACCGAGTTGCAAAAAGAAAACGAGGATTATACGCATTTGTACAACGATCGTCCCGACCTGAATATCCAGGAATGGACTGTAAACGACATTGAAACTGAAGCTTCTCAGCTTGGACTTACAGGTTCGCCAACAAAAGTGAAATCAATTGAGAACGTAGTTCTTCAGGCGAAAGATTCGAAAGTAATCTCTTCATCGGATAGCGATATTGAGGAGATGATGGTTGAATTATTACAGAGTCATACAATCGGTTAATAACTAAGCTTGAAAATTTGATGACTCAAAACTCAGTTTGATACATCAAATACCATTCAAAGTAAAAACTAATAAAAAATGAATAACGTTTTTGTTTATTGCGAAATAGAAGAGGGCCACGTAGCTGATGTAAGTCAGGAGTTGCTGACAAAAGGAAGGTCGCTGGCAAATGAATTGAACTGTAAACTTGAAGCCATTGCTGTTGGTCACAATCTCGACAGTATTGGTGAACAAATTATACCTTACGGTGTCGACACGCTATACATTGCCGACGACAGCCGTTTGTATCCCTATCAAACTTTGCCACACACATCTATTGTGGTAAACTTATTTAAGGAGACTAAACCTCAAATTGCCCTGATGGGAGCTTCATCAATTGGACGTGATCTTGGCCCACGGGTTTCATCGGCATTACACAGCGGTTTAACAGCCGATTGTACAAGCCTTGTAATTGGTGATCATTTCGATAAAAAACAGGATAAAAACTACGAAAACCTGTTGTATCAGATTCGTCCGGCTTTTGGTGGAAACATTATTGCAACCATCATTAACCCGGATTGCCGTCCGCAAATGGCAACCGTTCGCGAAGGGGTGATGAAAAAGGAAGTGCTCGATCCAAAATACAAAGGGAAAATAGTGAAGATGGACGTAGCCAAATATGTTAACGACGAAGATTTTGTTGTTGAAATTATTGAACGCCACATGGAGCAGAGCAAGGTGAATGTAAAAGGTGCTCCCATTATTGTAGCAGGTGGTTATGGAGTTGGTTCGAAAGAAAACTTCAAATTATTATACGATTTGGCCGAAGTATTGGGGGGCGAAGTAGGTGCTTCACGCGCAGCAGTCGATTCCGGGTATGCAGGTCACGAAAGGCAAATTGGACAAACAGGTATTACCGTTCGCCCGAAACTTTACATTGCCTGTGGTATATCGGGACAAATCCAGCACCGTGCAGGTATGGAAGAATCGGCGCAGATTATCGCAATCAACACCGATCCTGAAGCTCCGATTAATGCCATAGCCGACTATGTAATTACCGGAGATGTGGCTGAAATCATTCCTAAAATGATTAAGTATTATAAAAAGAACAGCAAGTAGTCACCAATAAAACACGATAAAATGGCAAATTATTATAACGATAATAGCGAGTTAAAATTTCATCTGAGTCACCCTTTAATGCAGGAAATTGTACGTTTAAAAGAACGCAATTTTAGTTTTAAAGAGGAATTCGATTTTGCTCCACTGGATCACGAAGATGCAATCGACAGTTACGACCGCGTGTTGGAAGTTGTTGGTGAGATTTGCGGAAATATTGTTGCTGAAAATGCAGAAAGTATCGACGCTGAAGGACCGGAGGTGATCGACGGACACGTAAAATATGCCCGTGGAACCGAGGAGAACATAAAAGCCCTGCGTCAGGCAGGTTTAATGGGTATGTCGTTGCCGTACAAATACGACGGATTAAACTTTCCTATTGTGCCTTACATTATGGCTGCCGACATTGTATCGCGCGCCGATGCGGGTTTTGTAAACATTTGGGGCTTACAGGACTGTGCCGAAACCATAAACGAATTTGCTTCGGAAGAGCAGAAACAAAAATATTTACCACGTGTTTGTGCCGGCGATACAATGGCCATGGACCTTACAGAGCCTGACGCGGGTTCCGATCTTCAGGCTGTGCAGCTAAAAGCTACCTGGAGTGAAGAAAAACAAACCTGGTTGTTGAACGGTGTAAAACGTTTTATCACCAATGGCGATGGCGAAATTTCTTTGGTATTGGCACGTTCTGAGCCGGGAACAAAAGATGGCCGTGGTCTTTCAATGTTTATTTACGATAAACTTGACGGTGGGGTAACTGTACGTCGTATCGAGCATAAAATGGGAATTATCGGATCGCCAACCTGCGAACTGGTATTTAAAGATGCTCCGGGCGAATTGGTTGGTTCGCGTAAAATGGGACTGATTAAATATGTTATGGCATTAATGAACGGTGCGCGTTTGGGTATTGCAGCCCAGTCGGTAGGTTTATGTGAGGCTGCTTACCGCGAGTCGATTATATATGCCAAAGAGCGCATGCAGTTTGGTAAAGCCATTATTAAGTTCCCGGCAGTATACGAAATGCTGACGAATATGAAAGCAAAACTTGATGCTTCGCGTACCTTGTTGTACGAAACAGCTCGTTTTGTCGATATGTACAAAACATATATGCACATTGCTGAAGAGCGTAAACTGGAGAAGGAAGAGCGCGATGAAATGAAAAAGTATCAGCGTTTGGCCGACATCTACACGCCTCTTGTAAAAGGAATGGCAAGCGAATACAGTAACCAGTTGGCTTACGATGCGGTGCAAATTCACGGTGGATCAGGATTTATGAAAGATTACCCTGTTGAGCGTATTTACCGCGATGCACGTATTACTTCTATTTACGAAGGTACAACGCAGTTGCAGGTTGTGGCTGCTATTCGTGGGGTTACTACGGGAGCGTATTTAAACCAGATTCGCGTTTACGAAGCCAAGCAGGTTTCGCCTCAGTTGGAGTACTTAAAACGCACTTTAATTATTCTTACCGAAGATTACGAGCAGGCCGTTAAACAAGTAACTGCTACAAACGATAACGAATTTATCGATTTTCATGCACGCAGATTGGTAGAAATGGCCGGACACATTATTATGAGCTATTTGTTGTTGTTGGATACCAACCGCGACGAAATGTTTATGAAATCGACCAAGAACTACATTAAATTTGCTAAAGCTGAAATTAAAGCCCATGCCGAATACATCAGAACTTCGGAGTTAAGTGATTTGGGCGACTTCAAAATGGAGTTGTAAAAAATAGCTACAAGCTACAAGAATTAGATAGCCACTTTCCCTTCAGTTGACGGGGAAGTGGCTTTTTTTATGCTAATTTTTACCACCTCAACGTTGTAAACACAATGCCTTCCTCCTCATTAAGGAGGAGAAATTTTAGCCTGTATGACCTTGTTAGGTTCATATAATATTGGAATGTAAGATTCAATTCGAACCACGAATGATTGTATCCAATTCTGCCTTTCTTCGTATATAGCAAGTACAGTTGTAAAAATCAGTATCCACTACACAGGAATTCCAAACACATTCCAGGTAAATGAATTATTAACTAAAATGAACGGATCATGAAAAAGAGAAGTAAAGTTATTGTGTTTGCTAGTGTTGCTGTATTAAGCGTATTATTTTGGGGAATTGTAATTACAGGTTGCGATTTAGTGCGGGAAAACACTCCTGCTATGGAAGAAAATTCAACGGTTGAATTGAAAAGCATGTCGGTTTTGCCCGAATTCCCGGGGGCAGGTGAATTTGTTGTTGGATTTACCAACAAATTCCTGGCCTTTGAAACAGGAAAAGTATTTACGTACGAAGGAGAAACCGAAGACGGAATGGAAACCATAGTTGTTGAAGTTACTGATGAAACAAAAGAAATAATGGGAGTTACAACTACTGTAGTCCGAGATATTGCCTACCTCGATGGCGAAATGGTGGAAAAAACCGACGACTGGTATGCGGAAGACAGTGAAGGCAATGTATGGTATTTTGGCGAGTACAGTGAAGAATGGGAAGATGGCGAACTTGTGGGAATTGAAGGTTCATGGGAAGCCGGAGTGGATGGTGCGTTGCCCGGAATGCTAATGCCTGCCAACCCTAAAATGGGAATGAAGTACCAGCAGGAATATTACGAAGGCGAGGCTGAAGACATGGCCATGGTAATTAATCTGAACAAAACGGTTGAGATTGAAATGGGAACATTCGAAGGATGTTTGGAAACCATGGAGTGGACGCCGCTGGAACCTGGTGAACGTGAGCATAAATTTTATAACCCGACTGTAGGTTTGGTAATGGAACTAAAACCGAAAGGAGGGCGTACCATGATTGAATTGGTAAGCATTGATATACCATAAATTGAAGCGACACATTATTCCCACGTGTTATTATTCATTCATTCGCTGGCGCGGATTTGAAATTAGGAGTGCCCGGAAAATATTTTCGAGCACTCCGGTAATTTAGACAATCTTCTGTTTTCGGAAATTATGAGTGCTGATATTGCCCCCTTAAATTTTTGATGCTAGGGTAAAAATGACATTTTCTCCATTCCAAATATCTCCTTTGGGTAATATGTCATCTCTGTGGTTAATAGTGGCAAATCCATGCTTCTCAAGCATAAATTTCAATTCTTCCTGGTTAAAGAAATGAGTCCAAAAACGATAGGTTTCAATAGTATCTTCGCAATCAATTATAAGATGTTGATAGAGTATCACTTTCTGCTCCTTGTACAAAAACGACTCAGATAATGCCACATAAGGACAGTTTTTCCAAAATCCGCTTTTTGCTACCTCCCAGGTTTTGGGAGTTATTTTTTGTTCGAGTGAATTGTCTTTAAGTACATCAAAAATAAATATCCCGCCTTTTTTAAGCGTTTTGTAGATCGTCTTTAATAGTCTGTTTCTATCGTATGGCGTTAATACACCCAAATCGGTGTATATCAATACTATTAAATCGTATTTATCCTTTTCAAACTCAAGCTCAAGATAACTTGCATTGATATATTCAATGTCAAGGCCTTTATCTCTTGCCGTTTTCTGAGCATAGTCAATAGAATTTTTCGAGATATCCACTCCGGTAACTCTATGGCCTTTTTTTGCAAAAATCTCCGAATAAAGACCAGGGCCGCAGCCCAAATCAAGAATTTCTAAGTTGCTTTTTCCATTTTGTAAATTTAAAATCCAGTTGGCAGTTTTTTGGATAGTTGACATTTTACGACTGCCAAGGTCTATTTCCGGATTTAGATGGATATCTAATAATTGCTTTGAAATATGTTCATCAGTCCACATAAAAGAATTCCCTTTTTCATAAATTGTGGGCTTCTCAGACTTTAACAGAATATCTGCTATTTTCATTTTAATCAATTTAAATTCTCTCTGTCTGAGAGTTGTAATAAAAAATATTGCTAAAAGTATACGCACATAAAAATTAACGATGATTTGGAGATCAATGTTTCAGCGTATTTCCCCGGAACAGGGATTCAGATATGTACTATAAGTTTTTGAAGTACTGCAAAGGTAAAAAACAATTTTGAATTTGAGAAAAGTTGTTCCCGATGACTTAACGAACCTCTGTATATGCTCATGGGCAGAGCGCAAGGAGGGAGCGTAGCTCGCTTACGTACGTTGGTGTGAGAGGCGCATCCCGGCTATTTTAGCGGGGACCGTCTAGTCGATTAGCGGCTGGCATTGTTCTTTTTTTCAATATTGTTTTTAATCTCAATCCACCGATTAGTTCCAATTTCACTTACTTGTCCTTTTTTTGCAAAATCAAATTCTCTCCAAGCTTTGTGCGGATTTTCAGGAATTAGTTTGTCATCCCTTATCTTTTCCCCAAGTTGCTTATATGCTTCTTGAAATCGTTTGTCTTTTACCGCATAATCGTAAAACGATAAAATGTAAACATAATAGAAAAGGTTATATCGTAAAAATGGATACTCAACTTTCATAAAAGTTGTTCCAATCCCAAAGTTGCATGGTCCAACCGGCTGTCTTATTTCCCAATGTTGCAATAAAAAATCAACTCCTTTATTTAATTTTTCAATAACATCGTTTGAGTTTTCTCTAAATCGAAAAGCATCTAAAATATATAAAGTTGTTCCAGGGTTACTGGCATCTGTCAACGGAGATTTTCCAAGTTTTACAGTCGCACACCTCCACCCTCCATCATTCCATTGAATGCCAAGCATGCATTTGTAACTGTTCTCAATGCGTGTGTCATTTTTTAAACCTAGTCTTCCCAATCCGGCTATAATTCTTGCTGTCAAACAAGGCAATTTTGAACTTTTCGGTGAATATTTAAAACATCCTTCTGTTGCTTGATATGAAAATATGAAATCGACAGCATCTCCAATCTGTGGATTATCATTAATCGAATAGCCTATTTCTCCCAGAACTGATAAAGTGTCAATTGTAGAAAATCCCAATGGCGCGTGAATATCTCCATCCGCTCTTGACCAAAATTGTCCTCCGTTATCGTTTTGTCGTTGAAGTATTTTTTCAATCATTGCTTTGTTATTATTATCGCACGAGAATCTGTTTTGCTTGCCGCTAACGTTAAGTATAAGAATAGTAGCCGACTACATGGCAATTTCCTGTCAAGCTACAATAAAGTTGAACCAGACTATAACCCTTGAATTTACTACTGTTTCGCTTATTTTGTATATAGATTGTTAGGCGCTGTGTTATTTCTATCAATGGAATATACCAATCTTCCAAATTGCATCACAGAATTATACTCCTCAGAAGATAAATGGAATCAAGCGATAACGCACACGACGCACATAATCCCGATACCCTGGCAATTCTTCTTGTAAAGTTTTATCTTCCAGCACGGTCCTTATCAGGGCAATGATCAGCGCTACTATCACCGGAATGATTGTCCAAACAGAGCCGAAAGCCAGCACCATGCCCGGTAGTGCCAGAATATTTCCAGCATAACCAGGATGTCTTACAATCCGATATGGGCCGCTGTCACATACCATATGCTCTCGGTCTGTTTGAATACGTACCATGGTTGAGAAGAAGCGGTTCTCTGCCAAAGCCCATCCGGCGAAGGTGTATCCTGGTACAATCAATATGAAACCCAGTATGTTGAGCCATATCGGGAATACTGGAGACCACCCAAAGTGGTGATCTAGTCCTGCCACAATAACTAATAGGAAAGATAAACTCACTGCCATTAATGGAGCAAGCACTTTATCCCACGCTTTCACATTCTGATCTTTTCCCAATTTGCCTCGTTCTGCCAGCAATCCCGGATGCCTTTTTTCTGCCCACATACGTGGACCTATACCCGCTATAACTATCAGCGCTGAATAAAACCAACCCTGCCACCAACCAAGATCCCATCCGCTTATCAAGAGAACCAGTGGTATCAGGAGATACGTTATTATTGATCTAATCCAATATTTGGGGCTTGCAGTTTTTAATGCATTTTGATCAACTCTCTTTGATACCATACTTATTCCTCCTTATTAAAAATTTCGGAAATGCCATTGGCACCTAACGTTGCGTATATGAAAAGTAGGCGATTGCGGGCTTCAAACTTATCAAACCGTTATAATTCTGAAGCGGGCTACAACATTTAAATTCACTAATATCACGCCTATTTTGTACATACATTGTGTGTGCCCAGCATGAGCATGTGCACACTTTACCGAGACTCTGAAAAAATGTTTAAAATACAAATTTTTATTGTTAAAAGTAAAAGTGTAGCATGAGATTATTCCAGAGGGTGACCCGC